>NZ_POWM01000001.1:0-1239849 GCF_002928365.1 Pantoea sp. ICBG 985 | reverse complement strand
CCGGGGATGAATCTACGAAGCAGGCTTTATGCCCAGGGGGCGCCCCCATCTCACCAGCAACTTCCCGATGATCAGTCGGGGATCATCATACCCGGAGGAGAATGATCGGGATATAAGGGGCGCCATTGATGGCGACCTGGCATTGCCTGAATTCAGAAGACAACTGGAGGAGAAGTGCAGCATGAGATGGTGGCGGGAGAAGGATTATTCGCCGCAAGCGGCTCACCCTGCGGGCCGCGCTGACGCGCGTTGTCTCGCTGCGTTCGACCCGAACCTTCAGTCGAAGCTTCTCATCCTTCTCCAGGTGTTATTAACTGGCTTTATTGACTGACTGGAAGAGGAGTGCAGCATGAAATGGTGGCGGGAGAAGGATTATTCGCCGCAAGCGGCTCACCCTGCGGGCCGCGCTGCGCGCGTTGTCTCACTGCGTTCGACCCGAACCTTCAGTCGAAGCTTCTCATCCTTCTCCAGGTGTTATTAACTGGCTTTGTTGACTGGCTGGAAGAAGAGTGCAGCATAGAATGGTGGCGGGAGAAGGATTATTCGCCGCAAGCGGCTCACCCTGCGGGCCGCGCTGACGCGCGTTGTCTCACTGCGTTCGACCCGAACCTTCGGTCGAAGCTTCTCATCCTTCTCCAGGTGTTATTAACTGGCTTTGTTGACTGGCTGGAAGAAGAGTGCAGCATAGAATGGTGGCGGGAGAAGGATTCGAACCTTCGAAGTCGATGACGGCAGATTTACAGTCTGCTCCCTTTGGCCGCTCGGGAATCCCGCCAGGGATATGAAGCTCAGAAGATTCAGGCGCAGAATGGATTCAGATGGTGGCGGGAGAAGGATTCGAACCTTCGAAGTCGATGACGGCAGATTTACAGTCTGCTCCCTTTGGCCGCTCGGGAATCCCGCCACTGGCCTGAATCTTTATGCCTGAAAGCGGGGCGCATCATACCAAATGCGTTCAGTCTGTAAAGCGCCCGCAGTAAAAAACTCAATCGTTTGCCCACTTTTTACGCGTGGCGCTGAAGAGTTGCGCAAATCAGCGCCGCAGTGGTTAAAGAATGATCGTGCGGTTGCCGTAAACAAACACGCGCTGGCCCAGCACTTTATACAGCGCGCGGCTCAGTACATTCTTTTCCACGTCGCGTCCGGCACGCATCATCTCTTCAGCGGTATAGCTGTGATCGACGTTAATCACGTCCTGCATGATGATCGGGCCTTCATCAAGGTTGTCGTTCACGTAGTGCGCTGTGGCACCGATGATCTTCACGCCGCGCTCATAGGCCTGATGATAAGGGCGTGCGCCAATGAAAGCTGGCAGGAACGAGTGGTGAATATTGATGATCTGGTTGGGATAACGCTGCACAAACGCCGGCGTCAGCACGCGCATATATTTCGCCAGCACCACGTAATCCGGCTGGTAGCGATCGATCTCATCCGCCATGCGGTTATCGTGCTCTTCGCGCGTCAGGCCTTCATGGCTGACCAGCACGAACGGGATGTCAAAACGCTCGACCAGCGAACGCAGCGTTTCATGGTTACCAATAACGGCGGCGATTTCCATGTCCAGACCACCAAAGGCACTCTTCATCAGCAGATCGCCCAGGCAATGCGCCTCTTTGGTGACCAGAATCACCACGCGGCGACGTCCGGCGCTGTGCAGCTCACGTACCGAACCGGTCGGCAGCGCGCTGTCGAGGTCAGCCAGCAGCGTGTTGTCGTTGAAAATGCCTTCCAGCTCTGTGCGCATGAAAAAGCGCCCGGTACGGTGATCGACGAACTCATTGTTCTGCACAATGTTCAGTTCGTGCTTGTAGCAAATGTTGGTGATCTTAGCGATCAGACCTTTGGCATCGGGGCAAATGGTCCGTAAAACTTTTCGTTGCATGGTTTGCGCTTGCATCTCGATCAGAGTCCTGTCAAAGCGATGAATGGTGAAGCTGTTGGGCATCTGTCCAGATTAGCCACAACATTTTTTGTATTTTTTATCGGAGCCACAAGGACAGCGATCGTTACGCCCTAACTCCGGCGTTGTTCCGTCGACATAGTACCAGCGTTGATCCTCGCGAAGAAAGCGTGAACATTCATACAGGCTGCAGGTACGGCCTTTTTCGAGATAACGCGCAAAAAAAGTCACGAAGGCTTCATTCTCATGGCTTCCGTGATTACAACGGGTTACATTCAGGCCAAGCCATTCTGTGGTGGCGAAACTTTCGGATAATAGCGTCTCCAGTCCGGCCACGCGCTGGCTGGGATGCCAGGTTTCTACCAGCCAGGCGGCGTTTTGCTTAACGTAAGCGCTGTAACGCGAGCGCATTAACTGTTCAGCGCGCTGTGGCGTTTGTTGCCCGTTCAGAAAGGGCTGACAACATAGGCTATACTGCTCTCCGCTGCAGCAGGGGCACTTTTCGGACACATCATCTCCTGAGAGTGATTAAAGTTAATGGAAGTGTGCGCTATGTTAGCCGACTGGCCAGCGTGAAGCTACGCATCAGGTTGATCACGAGGTGAGATGAGAAAAGTCAGGATTGGGCTGGCCCTGGGATCGGGCGCTGCCAAAGGCTGGGCGCATATTGGTGTCATCAACGCGCTGGAGCGCGCCGGTATTGAGGTGGATGTCGTCGCCGGCTGTTCCGTCGGCGCACTGGTGGGTTCTGCCTACGTCAACGGCCGTCTGGCGTTGATGGAGAAGTGGGTCAGCGCATTTCGCTACTGGGATGTTATCCGTCTGATGGACCTCTCATGGCAGCGTGGCGGCCTGCTGCGCGGCGACCGGGTGTTTAGCCATATCCGTCAGCTGATCCCTAACGAGCTCATCGAAGACGCGGATAAGCGCTTTGGCGTGGTAGCAACCAACCTCAGCACCGGACGCGAGCTGTGGCTGACCGAAGGGGATTTGCACCAGGCGGTGCGTGCATCGTGTAGTATGCCAGGCTTATTGCCTCCGGTTGGCTACAATGGTTATTGGCTGGTGGATGGTGCGGTGGTCAATCCGGTGCCGATATCGCTAACCCGCGCGCTGGGCGCTGACATTGTGATTGCCGTTGACCTGCAACATGATGCGCACCTGATGCAGCAGGATCTGCTGTCGGTCACGCCGCAGAGCGGTGAAGAGGCGGCAGCGGCAGAAGCACTGAGCTGGGGCAAAAAACTGCGCCAGCGTCTGATGGGGTTGACCCATCGGCGCGCCAGCCAGTCTCCAGGCGCGATGGAAATTATGTCAACGTCAATCCAGGTATTGGAAAATCGCCTGAAACGTAACCGTATGGCAGGCGATCCGCCGGATGTGCTGATTCAGCCTTTTTGTCCGCAGATTTCAACGCTGGACTTTCATCGGGCTGAAGAGGCCATTGCGGCAGGCAAGGCCGCCGTGGAGAAAAAAATGGATGAACTATTACCGCTGGTCCGTAGCAGATAATCAGTTGTTCATTCACGGGGGTTGTGACTTCAGCCAATTCTGAAAGGCGCAACGGCGTTTTATGAACCACTATTGAAATATCTGGTACGCAGGGGGAGAGAATGGAAAAACCGCTAATCGGCAAAAAGATACTCATTGTCGAAGATGAGGTCGTTTTCCGTTCATTGCTGGACACATTGTTAACTGGCCTCGGAGCCAGCACGTTCGAAGCGGGCGACGGACTCGACGGCCTGAGTTTACTCGCCGCGCAGTCAGTGGACCTGGTCATTTGCGATCTGGAAATGCCGCGCATGGGCGGTATTGAGTTTGTCGAGCGAATTCGTACACGCGGTAATAGCGTGCCCATCCTGATCATCTCCGCCACGCAGAACATGGCTGACATTGCCCACGTGCTGCGCCTTGGCGTGCAGGACGTGCTGCTCAAGCCGCTAAAAAACCTGGAACGTTTCCGTGAAGCGGTGTTTGAGTGCCTCCATCCTTCGATGTTCACCTCGAAAGTGGAAGAAGATGAACAGCTGTTTCAGGACTGGGATGCCCTGGTGCGCGATCCGCTCGCTGCCGCCAAGCTGCTCAAACAACTGCAACCGCCAGTCCAGCAAACCATCGCCAGCTGCCGCATAAACTACCGTCAACTCACCATGGCGGAACAGCCGGGGCTGGTGCTGGATATTGCCGCGCTGTCGGACAAAGATCTGGCGTTTTATTGCCTTGACGTAACGCGTGCCGGCGACAACGGCGTGCTGGCTGCATTATTGCTCAGAGCACTGTTCAACGGTTTATTGCAGGAGCAACTGTCCGGGCAAAAGCAACGTCTGCCGGAACTCAATGGTCTGCTGCGCCAGGTGAATATGCTGTTGCGTCAGGCCAACCTGAACGGTCAGTTCCCGCTGCTGGTGGGCTACTACCATCGTCAGTTGAAAAATCTGATTCTGGTCTCAGCCGGTCTGAATGCCACGCTGCACATCAATACTCAGCAAATCCAGCTCAGTAACGGTGTGCCGCTTGGCACTATGGGCAGCACCCATCTTAATCAAATCAGCCAGCGCGCCGATGCCTGGCAATGTCACGTCTGGGGAGCCGGCGGCCGGCTTCGCCTGATGTTATCGTCCGAAGAATAGCCACTCAGATTTATATTTTCCGCGGGTTAAAGACAGGGCCAAAGCTTAGCTTTACACTTGGGTAATAGTCTTAAATTCCGCGGATTAACTCCATCCAGGATAAATCCGTCTGACACTAACTGATATACTCATTTCGTTTTTAAACCGACATATCAAGTATTAACTTGAACGGCCTATTAAGAGAGGTATTTGATGTCTGCCTATAAGTCTAAAGTAAAAAAAGCGGTAATCCCGGTTGCAGGTCTGGGTACGCGTATGCTGCCTGCCACCAAAGCTATTCCAAAAGAGATGTTACCGCTGGTCGATAAGCCGTTGATCCAGTATGTCGTGAACGAGTGTATTGCTGCGGGTATTAATGAGATCGTGCTGGTTACGCACTCCTCTAAAAACTCCATCGAAAACCATTTTGATACCAGTTTCGAACTGGAAGCGATGCTGGAAAAACGCGTGAAGCGTCAGCTGCTGGATGAAATCCAGTCAATCTGCCCGCCACACGTCACCATCATGCAGGTACGTCAGGGTATCGCCAAGGGCCTCGGTCACGCCGTGATGTGTGCTCATCCGCTGGTCGGTGATGAGCCAGTCGCGGTGATTCTGCCAGACGTGATCATTGATGAGTACGAATCTAACCCAACCAAAGATAACCTGGCAGAAATGCTGACGCGCTTTGAAGAGAGCGGTCGCAGCCAGATCATGGTTGAGCCAGTTGCCGATGTCACCGCTTACGGCGTGGTTGACTGCCAGGGCGCAGAGCTGGCACCGGGCCAGAGTGCACCGATGGTGGGCGTGGTTGAGAAGCCAAAAGCCTCGGAAGCGCCATCTAACCTGGCGGTAGTCGGTCGTTACGTGCTGTCTGCGGACATCTGGCCTCTGCTGGCGAAGACCCCTCCTGGTGCAGGCGGCGAAGTGCAGCTGACCGACTCCATCGCCATGCTGATGGAAAAAGAGACCGTAGAAGCTTACCACCTGACCGGCGTGAGCCACGACTGCGGTAACAAACTGGGTTATATGCAAGCTTTTGTTGAGTATGGCGTGCGTCATCCGGTGCTGGGCAAAGATTTCGCTCAGTGGCTCGACGGCGTTGCAGGCAACAAAAAGTAATTCATTAAGCACAGGATAATTCAATGAAAGTCACTGTATTTGGTATCGGCTATGTCGGTCTGGTTCAGGCTGCGGTGTTGGCCGAAGTCGGACATGACGTTCTCTGTATTGATGTCGACGAAAAGAAAGTCGAAAACCTGAAAAAGGGCATCATCCCAATTTTTGAACCGGGCCTGACGCCGCTGGTTATGTCGAACTATGAAGCGGGGCGCCTGAAATTCAGCACCAACGCAGAAGAGGGCGTAAACCATGGCGTAATGCAGTTTATTGCTGTGGGCACGCCGCCGGATGAGGATGGCTCTGCCGACCTGAAATATGTGACTGCGGTTGCGCGTACTATTGCGCAGCACATGAACGATCACAAAGTCGTCATCGACAAATCTACCGTACCGGTAGGCACCGCTGACCGCGTGCGCGCGGTGATGAGCGAAACGCTGAAGCAGCGTGATGCCAATATCGCGTTCGATGTGGTCTCCAACCCGGAGTTCCTGAAAGAGGGCGCCGCAGTTAACGATTGCATGCGTCCGGAACGTATCGTGGTGGGCACCGATAATGATGAAGTGGTCGAACTGCTGCGTGAACTGTACGAACCGTTTAACCGTAATCACGATCGCATGATTCTGATGGATATCCGCAGTGCAGAGCTGACCAAATATGCAGCTAACTGCATGCTGGCGACCAAAATCAGCTTCATGAACGAGATTTCCAACCTTGCGGAACGCCTGGGTGCTGACGTGGAAAAAGTACGTCAGGGCATCGGTTCTGATTCACGCATCGGTTATCACTTTATTTATCCGGGCTGTGGTTACGGCGGTTCCTGCTTCCCGAAAGACGTGCAGGCGCTGATTCGCACTGCAGAGTCAATCGGCTACACCCCGCGCCTGTTGCAGGCGGTAGAAGACGTCAACGATTCGCAGAAGAACAAGCTGCCGACGTTTATTAAACGTCACTTTGGCGACGATCTGCGTGGCAAGACGTTTGCGCTGTGGGGGCTGGCGTTCAAACCGAACACCGACGACATGCGTGAAGCCTCAAGCCGCGTGCTGATGGAAGCACTGTGGCAGGCGGGCGCAACGGTGCAGGCGTTTGATCCGGAAGCGATGGAAGAAGCTCAGCGCATCTACGGCCATCGTGACGATCTGAAGCTGTGCGGCACTAAAGAAGCTGCGCTGCAGGGCGCCGATGGTTTGGTGATCTGCACCGAGTGGCAGAACTTCCGTGCTCCGGATTTCGACGTGATTAAATCCTCGTTAAAACAACCCGTGATTTTTGATGGTCGTAACCTGTATGATCCGGAGCGTATCAGCAAACGCGGTTTCGTTTATTATGCAATCGGCCGCGGAGCGTCTATTCAAATTGTGTAATAAATGAGGGATGTATGAATTTTCTGGTCACCGGCGCGGCAGGATTTATTGGTTTTCACGTTAGTCAGCGTTTGCTGGCTGCCGGTCACCAGGTTGTTGGTATCGATAACCTGAATGATTACTACGATGTCAGCCTGAAACAGGCGCGCCTCGACCAGATTACCGCACATCCCGCGTTTACTTTTCTTAAAATGGACCTGGCAGATCGCCAGGCCATTTCTTCCCTGTTTGAACAGCATGCTTTTGCGCGTGTGATCCATTTAGGTGCACAGGCGGGTGTTCGCTATTCCATTGAGAATCCGCACGCCTACGCTGATGCCAACCTGATTGGTCACTTAAATATTCTGGAAGGTTGCCGTCATCATAAGATTGGCCACCTGCTGTATGCTTCATCGAGTTCGGTTTATGGCCTGAACCGTAAAATGCCGTTCTCTACGGATGATTCCGTTGATCATCCGGTATCACTTTATGCTGCGACGAAAAAAGCCAACGAATTAATGTCGCATACCTATTCACACCTTTACCAATTACCTACCACCGGATTGCGCTTCTTTACCGTTTATGGTCCGTGGGGCCGTCCGGATATGGCGCTGTTTAAGTTCACCCGCGCGATGCTGGCCGGTGACGCGATCGATGTGTATAACCGCGGCCAGATGACACGTGACTTTACCTATATTGATGATATTGCCGAAGCGATTGTGCGTTTGCAGGACGTGATTCCGCAGGCAGATGAAAACTGGACGGTGGAAAACGGCTCGCCTGCTACCAGTTCGGCGCCGTATCGTGTGTACAATATTGGCAATAGTCAGCCTACCAGCCTGATGACTTACATAGAGTCGCTGGAAAAAGCGCTGGGGATTGAGGCGAAGAAAAATATGCTGCCGATGCAGCCCGGCGATGTATTAGGCACCAGTGCAGACACCCAGCCGCTGTATGACGCGATAAATTTCCGCCCGCAGACCAGCGTAGAGCAGGGCGTGCAGCGTTTTGTTGACTGGTACCGCGACTTCTATCAGCAGTAAATCGCGATAAAAAAAGGAAGCCAGCGGCTTCCTTTTTTCTTACCCGGTGTAAAACAGAGCACAGCGCCAGGGCTGGCATGCTGCGAAGCACTGGTTCCTTACAGCAGGAAATCGTCCAGTTGTTTACCTTGTTCTTCAATCGCTTTTTTAATCACGGCTGGCGTACGTCCCTGGCCGGTCCAGGTACGGTTCTCACCGTTCTCGTCGACGTAACCATACTTCGCCGGACGTGCCGCACGTTTGGCTTTACCTGGCGCTTTGGTTTCCGCTAATGCCTGCAGCAGTTCGTTTGGATCAATACCGTCTGCCATCAGCATTTCACGATATTGTTCCAGCTTACGGCTGCGCTCGGCATTTTCCGCCTGGGCGAGAGATTCTTCTTCACGACGTTCATTCACCACAACCTCAAGTTTTTCCAGCATCTCTTCCAGTGTTTCCAGAGAGCATTCCCGAGCCTGCGCGCGCAATGTACGGATATTATTAAGAATTTTAAGTGCTTCGCTCATTGTCCTAATCTCAAAATATAATAAATGGAGTTGTTCTGCCGCCTCATAATAGTGGCGGCGAAAAATAACTGCAATAGCCAGATTAAAAAGCAAAACGTAAAGTTAATGTTGTTAAGCTTTTTAAGGCGCTATTTATTATTCTTTTTATAGATTTGATAGCACAGGTTTTGCAGGGATAAATACCGCTGTGCGCCTTTCGCCCGGGCATCAGCGCTATTAATGCTGAATAAAATTGCTGCATGATGACGGCTTTGACATAACGTGCGAAATGTTGATAACGATGCCGCTGATCTATGATCATGGCGTTAATTTGAGCAGTTGATAAAAATAATGCATCGCAACAGTGCAGCAGCTTTATGATAGACTCACGCGCAACAGTTTCGGGCAGTGACAAGAGACATTTTATGGCGCAACTCTATTTTTATTACTCAGCGATGAACGCGGGAAAATCCACCGCACTGCTGCAGTCTTCCTACAATTACCATGAGCGCGGCATGCGTACGCTGGTGTATACCGCGGAAATTGACGACCGCTTCGGCGCCGGAAAAGTCAGCTCGCGTATTGGTCTTTCGTCTCCGGCTTTTTTATATAACGCGCAGACCAACCTGGAAAGTGAAATAGCGGAACAGCACGCGAAGCAGACGGTTCACTGTGTACTGGTGGATGAGAGCCAGTTTCTGACGCGGGAGCAGGTGAAAGCCCTGTCGGACGTGGTAGATAATCTGGATATTCCGGTGCTGTGTTATGGTCTGCGTACCGACTTTCGCGGTGAGTTATTTACCGGCAGTCAGTATTTACTGGCCTGGGCCGATAAGCTGGTGGAATTGAAAACCGTGTGTCACTGTGGACGCAAAGCCAGCATGGTGTTACGACTGGATGCTAAGGGTAAACCGTTCAGCGAAGGGGAGCAGGTGGTGATCGGTGGTAATGAGCGTTATATCTCTGTGTGCCGCAAGCACTATAAACAGGCGATAAATGACGGCTCGCTAAACGCCATTTACGGTTCACAACTGCCTCACGCCTGAATAGCCGCAGCATAAAAAAACCCGCCGCAGCGGGTTTTTTTGTATCAGGCCAATCAGGACTTCTTGGTTTTCTTCTCACTCTTAACGGCTTTAGCTTCACCCTCAGCAGCAACACTGTTATCTGCTTCTGAGAACTCACGTCCATAGAAGGTATCCAGCATGATTTGTTTCAGTTCAGCAATCAGCGGATAGCGTGGGTTAGCACCGGTACACTGGTCATCGAACGCATCATCCGCCAGCTTGTCGACTTTCGCCAGGAAGTCAGCTTCCTGCACGCCCGCTTCGCGGATAGAGGTTGGGATACCCAGCTGAGTTTTCATCTCTTCCAGCCATGCCAGCAGTTTTTCAATTTTCTGCGCGGTACGGTCACCGGCAGCGCTCAGACCGAGATGGTCAGCAATCTCAGCATAGCGGCGGCGTGCCTGCGGACGGTCGTACTGGCTGAAGGCAGTCTGCTTGGTTGGATTATCATTCGCGTTGTAGCGAATCACGTTACAAATCAGCAGGGCGTTGGCCAGACCGTGTGGAATGTGGAACTCAGAGCCCAGTTTATGCGCCATGGAGTGACACACGCCGAGGAAGGCGTTGGCGAAAGCGATACCGGCAATGGTCGCCGCATTATGAACACGCTCACGCGCCACAGGATTTTTCGCGCCGTCGCGGTAGCTGGCAGGCAGATTCTCTTTCAGCAGCTTCAGTGCCTGCAGCGCCTGACCATCGGAGTATTCGTTAGCCAGTACCGATACGTAGGCTTCCAGCGCATGGGTGACGGCATCCAGACCACCAAAGGCGCACAGTGAACGCGGCATCTCCATCACCAGGTTGGCATCGACAATCGCCATATCCGGCGTCAGCGCATAGTCTGCCAGCGGATATTTCTGGCCGGTGGCATCGTCGGTGACTACCGCAAACGGGGTAACTTCTGAACCGGTACCGGAAGTGGTAGTGATGGCCACCATGCGCGCTTTGACACCCATTTTCGGGAACTTGTAGATACGTTTACGGATGTCCATAAAGCGCAGCGCCAGTTCTTCAAAATGGGTTTCCGGATGCTCGTACATCACCCACATAATCTTAGCCGCATCCATCGGTGAACCCCCGCCCAGGGCAATGATCACGTCAGGTTTGAAGCTGTTCATCTGCTCGGCACCTTTACGCACGATGCTCAGCGTTGGGTCTGCTTCTACTTCAAAGAACACTTCGGTTTCGATTCCGTGTGATTTCAGCACGCGGGTGACCTGGTCAGCATAACCGTTGTTGAACAGGAAGCGGTCGGTGACGATAAAGGCGCGTTTTGCACCGTCAGTCGCCACTTCTTCCAGCGCAATTGGCAGAGAACCGCGGCGGAAGTAGATAGACTTCGGAAGTTTATGCCACAACATATTTTCAGCTCGCTTGGCCACGGTTTTCTTGTTGATCAGGTGTTTTGGACCCACGTTTTCAGAGATAGAGTTACCACCCCATGAACCGCAGCCCAGCGTGAGTGAAGGGGCCAGCTTGAAGTTATACAGGTCACCGATCCCGCCCTGTGAAGCCGGGGTGTTGATCAGGATGCGCGCGGTTTTCATTTTGTCGCCGAAGAAGTTAACGCGCTCGCGCTGGTTATCCTGGTCGGTATAAAGACAGGAGGTGTGGCCGATACCGCCCATTGCCACCAGTTTTTCCGCTTTATCCACCGCATCGTAATAGTCTTTCGCGCGGTACATGGCCAGCGTAGGCGAGAGCTTCTCATGGGCGAACGGCTCAGACTCATCCACCAGTTTCACTTCACCAATCAGAATTTTGGTGCTCACCGGCACGCTAATCCCTGCCAGTTCAGCAATTTTGTAAGCCGGCTGACCGACAATCGCCGCGTTCAGCGCGCCATTTTTCAGGATGATATCCTGCACCGCTTTCAGCTCTTTGCCCTGGAGCAGGTAGCCACCGTGGCTGGCGAAGCGCTCACGCACGGCGTCATAGACAGAATCCACGACAATCACTGACTGTTCAGACGCGCAAATCACGCCGTTGTCGAAGGTTTTTGACATCAGGATCGAGGCAACCGCGCGTTTGATATCGGCCGTTTCGTCAATCACCACCGGAGTGTTACCCGCGCCCACACCAATCGCTGGTTTGCCGGAGCTGTAAGCCGCCTTCACCATGCCCGGACCACCGGTGGCGAGAATCAGGTTGATATCCGGGTGATGCATCAGCTGGTTAGAGAGCTCAACCGATGGTGCATCAATCCAGCCAATAATGTCTTTTGGCGCGCCGGCCGCGATAGCAGCCTGCAGTACGATATCTGCCGCTTTGTTGGTGGCATCTTTGGCACGTGGATGAGGAGAGAAGATGATACCGTTACGGGTTTTCAGGCTAATCAGGGCCTTGAAGATGGCGGTAGAGGTCGGGTTGGTGGTGGGCACGATGCCACAAATCAGGCCAATCGGCTCAGCGATGGTGATGGTGCCAAAGGTATCATCGGTGTCCAGCACGCCACAGGTTTTTTCGTCTTTGTAAGCGTTATAAATATATTCGGAAGCGAAGTGGTTTTTGATGACTTTATCTTCAACGATACCCATGCCGGATTCGGCAACGGCCATTTTGGCGAGAGGGATACGGGCATCGGCAGCGGCGAGGGCGGCTGCACGGAAAATGGTATCAACTTGTTCCTGACTAAAATTGGCGTATTCGCGCTGTGCCTTTTTAACACGTTCTACCAGTGCGTTAAGCTCGGCAACATTAGTAACGGCCATAATACTCTCCTAAGGAAGTTAAACTTTTTTAGTAAACAAGCCTGAATCCAGAAGTATAGTCTCGTTACGCTTATGGATGGGTTAGGATGGCGATGTCCGTGCCGTTGCTTACTAAAAAGGTTTTTCCGCCAGGATGACCTGTGTCACAGGGTTGAGTTCCGATGGGCTAAGATTACCCCTGATGGGGTAGGCGATTTATGATGCAGATCAATTTAACTATCAGCTGACACCTTTCAGCGCTCACTTTTGCAAGTAAAGTTAGCGTCGACGGCTACAGAAGCCGATCTGACCGGCTGCAGGCCGATAACATCGCGCTAACAGTAGCGGAATAAACTGGGATAGTGCTTTAAGTGCAGCATTTATTTCTGCGTTAGCCTCTGGTGTTTCGCCAGGCTTTTGCACTACATTAAGCGCGATTTTTTTCGCCATCACCTGGAGCCCACCGTGACCCCTGCGCTACTCGATCTTTCTGGCTACATTAAATTTTTTGTGGGTTTGTTCGCGCTGGTTAACCCGGTCGGCATTATTCCGGTATTTATCAGCATGACCAGCTACCAGGCGGTGGCGGAGCGCAATAAAACTAACCTGACCGCGAACCTGGCGGTGGCGATTATCCTCTGGACCTCGCTATTCCTTGGCGACGGTATCCTGCATCTGTTTGGTATCTCGATTGACTCTTTCCGCATCGCCGGTGGCATTCTGGTGGTCACCATCGCCATGTCGATGATCAGCGGCAAGCTGGGTGAAGACAAACAGAACAAGCAGGAGAAGTCAGAAACGGCGATTCGCGAAAGCATCGGCGTGGTGCCGCTGGCGCTGCCGCTGATGGCGGGGCCGGGCGCGATCAGCTCGACCATTGTCTGGAGCTCGCGTTATCACAGCTGGCCAAATCTGCTGGGCTTTACCCTGGCGATTGCGATATTTGCCTTCTGCTGCTGGTTATTATTCCGGGCCGCACCGCTGATGGTGCGCGTATTGGGACAAACCGGTATCAACGTCATTACGCGTATCATGGGGCTGCTGCTCATGGCGCTGGGCATTGAATTTGTCGTGACCGGAATGAAAGCCCTGTTTCCAGGATTACTGAATTAACGGCGGTTATTTTTTATCGCTAAGCGCTTTGTGAACCAGAATGGTGCAATTAAACGAAATATTGCACCATTATAGTGATTTTATTTGTCGCGCTTAATATTGGCTTAACCTCATCAGTTTTACTACTTATGCCATCCTGCACATAGCCTGACCCGCAAAATACTGTGATAATTGTCACAGTATATCCCTCTGCTCTGCAAATAATCCGCAGTATCATTCTATGGCTTGCGCTGTAAATCTGAATAAATATCCGGGCTTCAGCATTGAAAGCAGCAATATTCGTAAATATTATAAAGTTAGTTGATTAACGAATAATTAACGTGCAAATCAGGCTGAAATTCATTGTTTATCAGTGGATTAATCGATAATTTTGCTCAAGAATTAACACTTTTCCTGTGCGCGGCAACGTGATAAAAGAGAATCAGCTAACATTTTTGTGGTTTAGCTTTGGCGTGCGGGCAACGCTTCTGATAATTTTCGGCTCACCGCAAAATTTTTTATCTGCTAGCAACAAATGTGTACGCTTCTTGCTTACTGCTATCAGGTTTATGTTGAAGGTTGATATTGGTTGATGAAAAGCATGGTAGCGAAAACGGCAGCGCGCACGTTTCTGGCGCTTTGCCTCTCCAGTGCGCTGGCGCAAAGTCAGGCCGCTGAGATCCCAGCCGGGACGTCATTAGCGGATACGCAACGCATCGTTATTAACAATGGCAGCGAAGTGTCCTCGCTTGATCCACAAAAAGTCGAGGGCGTGCCGGAATCCAATGTGATTCGCAATCTGCTGGAAGGACTGGTTGAGACCGACAACAACGGTCAACTGGTGCCCGGCGTGGCGCAGCAGTGGCAAAATCAGCAGGGCCGCATCTGGACGTTCACGCTGCGTAAAGACGCCCGCTGGAGCAATGGTGAGCCGGTCACCGCGCAGGATTTTGTCTACAGCTGGCAGCGTCTGGCCGATCCGCGCACCGCCTCGCCGTACGCCAGCTATTTGCAGGCTGCGCACATCAGCAACATTGATGCCATCCTCGCCGGTAAAGCGGCGCCTTCCCAGCTGGGCGTGAAAGCGCTGGACGACCATCATTTGCAGGTTACGCTCTCTGAACCGGTCCCGTATTTTGTTGATATGCTGGCTCATACTTCGATGAAACCGGTGTATCGTCCGGCGGTAGAGCAGTGGGGCGATGCCTGGACACAGCCGCAGCACTACGTGGGGAATGGCGCTTACACGCTGGCGGACTGGGTGGTGAATGAGCAGATCGTGGTGAAGCGTAATCCGCACTACTGGGACAATGCCCATACCACGCTGGACGAAGGCGTGTTTCTGGCGCTCACCTCTGAGAATAGCGATATAAACCGCTATCGCAGTGGCGGCACCGACATGACCAACAGCGTGGTGCCGCCCGATATGTTCAAAAAACTGCAGCAGGCGCTGGGAGATGAAGTAAGAGTCAGCCCGCTACTGTGCACCTTCTATTACGAAATCAATAACAAGAAAGCGCCGTTTGACGACGTCCGCGTACGCAGCGCGCTGAAGTTAACGCTCGACCGCGACATCATCGCGCAGAAAATTATGGGGCAGGGACAGATCCCGGCCTACGGCCTGACGCCGCCCTTTATTCACGGTATTGCTCTCAATAAGCCAGCGTGGGCGCAGCAGACGCAGGCGCAACGTAACGCGGCAGCGAAGCAGCTGCTGGCGGAAGCTGGCTTCAATGCCCAGCATCCGCTGCGTTTTACTCTGCTGTATAACACCTCAGAACAGAACAAGCGTCAGGCGATTGCGGCTGCCTCGATGTGGCAAAAGAATCTCGGTGCGCAGGTCACGCTGCAAAATCAGGAGTGGAAAACGCTACTGGAGACCCGTCATCAGGCACAGTTTGATGTGGTGCGCGCCACCTGGTGTGCGGATTATAACGAGCCATCCAGCTTCCTCAATCTGCTGCTGAGTGGCTCCTCCATCAACACCGCGTTTTATCACAGCGCCGCATTTGATGCGCTGATGGCGCAAACGCTCAACACCGCAGATGACGCGCAGCGCGCGCAGCTCTATCAGCAGGCGGAACAACAGCTGGATCAGGATTCACCGATCATTCCGGTTTACTACCGCGTTAGCGTGCGGCTGGTGAAGCCGTGGGTGGGCGGTTTCAGCGGCAAAGATCCGCAGGATATGCTGGCGCTGAAATACTATTACATAAAGAAACATTGAGTAATGTGACGATCCGGCGCTACAGTCGGGCGTCACGTTGCCGTGGTAACCCTGCAGGGTGGTAGTGATCTTCGCGCAGACAGGCGGAGATCTCCCGGAAACGGGGTACGCCGGGCGGTCAGCCGACCCGGTGACGATAATAAAACTGGAGCGTAATAATGAACAACATCACGAAAAAAAGCCTGATCGCCGCAGGCGTACTGGCGGCCATCGGCGCGCTGGCAGGGAATGCTGCACTGGCGGCCAACGTACCGGCGGGTACCGAATTGGCAGCGAAACAGGAACTGGTGCGCGGCAATGGCGATGAAGTGCAGTCGCTGGATCCGCACAAAATTGAAGGCGTGCCGGAAGATAATATCGCCCGTGACCTGTATGAAGGTCTGATCGTGAGCGACAGCAACGGCAAGCCGGTGCCGGGCGTCGCGGAAAGCTGGGAAAACAAAGACTACAAAGTCTGGACCTTCCATCTGCGTAAAAATGCCAAATGGTCAAACGGCGAGCCGGTCACCGCGCAGGACTTCGTCTACAGCTGGCAGCGTCTGGTCGATCCGAAAACTGCATCGCCGTATGCCAGCTACCCGCAGTATGGCCACATCCTCAACGTGGATGACATCATCGCCGGCAAAAAACCGACCTCCGATCTTGGCGTGAAAGCACTGGATGACCACACGCTGGAAGTGACGCTGAGCGAGCCGGTACCGTACTTCGATAAGCTGCTGATCAACGCGGTGATGTCACCGGTGTATAAGCCCGCCATTGAGAAGTTTGGCGACCAGTGGACGCAGCCGCAGAACTGGGTCGGCAACGGTGCCTTTAAACTGGAATCTCACGTGATCAACGAACGCGTGACGCTGGTGCGTAACCCGGAATACTGGGACAACGAACATACCGTACTGAATAAAGTCACCTTCCTGCCAATCAATTCCGAAGTCAGCGATGTGAACCGTTATTTCTCTGAGAACGGCAGCGACATCACTTACAACAACATGCCGATCGAGCTGTTTAAAAAACTGCAGCGTGATAACGGTAAAGAGCTGATGGTGAAACCGTATCTGTGCACCTACTACTATGAAATCAACAACCAGAAAGCACCGTTTACCGATGTTCGCGTGCGTACCGCGCTGAAGCTGGGTCTGGATCGCGACATCATGGTGAACAAAGTGCTGGCGCAGGGTCAACAGCCAGCCTACAGCTTCACCCCGCCAGCCACTGACGGCATGGAACTGCTGCCGCCGGACTGGTACAAGTGGGATCAGAACAAGCGTAACGAAGAAGCGAAGAAACTGCTGGCGGAAGCCGGTTATACCGCTGACAAACCGCTGACCTTCAACCTGCTGTACAACACCTCCGATCTGCACAAAAAACTGGCGATTGCCGCCTCGTCCATCTGGAAAAAGAACATCGGCGTCAACATCAAGCTGGAAAACCAGGAGTGGAAAACCTTCCTGGATACCCGTCATCAGGGCAACTTCGATGTCTCCCGCGCGGCATGGTGTGCCGACTATAACGAACCGACCTCCTTCCTGAACATCATGCTGTCGGACAGCAGCAGTAACACCTCGCACTATAAGAGCGCGGACTTCGACAAAGTGATTCACGATGCGGTGAAAGCGGCGGATGACAAAGCGCGCGTGGCCGATTATCAGAAAGCAGAGCAGATCCTGGATAAAGACAGCACCATCGTGCCGGTTTACTACTACGTGAACGCGCGTCTGGTGAAACCGTACGTTGGCGGCTACACCGGCAACGATCCGCTGGATAAAACCCTGGATAAGAATCTGTACATCATTAAGCATTAATAGCACTCAGGCTATCGACAGTGGCGGTGCTGCGGTGCCGCCTTTTTGACTTTGTGAAGCAACAGCCTGGTAGGTACGGCAATGTTAAAATTCATCCTGCGTCGGCTCCTTGAAGCCATCCCGACGCTATTCATTCTGATCACCATCTCCTTCTTTATGATGCGACTGGCACCCGGCAGTCCGTTCACCGGCGAGCGTGCGCTGGCGCCGGAAGTCATGGCCAACATTGAGGCCAAATATCATCTCAACGACCCGATCGGCAAACAGTATCTCAGCTACCTGGTGCAGCTGGCACACGGCGATTTCGGGCCGTCGTTTAAATATAAAGACTACTCGGTTAACTACCTGGTTGGTCATGCGTTTCCGGTATCGGCCAAACTGGGGCTGGCAGCCTTCTTCCTTGCGGTGGTGCTGGGCGTCACGGCGGGGGTTATCGCCGCGCTGAAGCAAAACAGTTTGTGGGATTACGCGGTCATGGGGGTGGCGATGACCGGGGTGGTCATTCCCAGCTTCGTGGTGGCACCGCTGCTGGTACTGATCTTTGCCATCACCCTGCGCTGGCTGCCGGGCGGCGGCTGGAATGGCGGGCAGTGGAACTACATGCTGCTGCCGATGGTGGCGCTGTCACTGGCTTACATCGCCAGTATCGCCCGTATCACCCGCGGCTCGATGATTGAAGTCATGCACTCCAACTTCATCCGCACCGCGCGTGCGAAAGGTCTGCCGCTGCGCCGTATTGTGCTGCGCCACGCGCTGAAGCCGGCGCTGCTGCCGGTGCTCTCCTATATGGGGCCGGCGTTTGTTGGCATCATCACCGGTTCGATGGTAATCGAATCAATCTACGGTCTGCCGGGCATCGGTCAGCTGTTCGTCAACGGCGCACTAAACCGTGACTACTCACTGGTGATGAGCCTGACCATTCTGGTCGGCGTGCTGACCATCCTGTTCAACGCGATCGTTGACGTGCTGTACGCCGTTATCGATCCGAAAATTCGTTACTGATGGTGGAGCTCGCTCATGATGTTAAGTAAGAAAAATAGCGAAGCTCTGGACGCGTTCAGCGAAAAGCTGGAAGTGGAAGGGCGCAGCCTGTGGCAGGACGCACGTCGCCGCTTTATTCATAACCGTGCGGCCCTTATCAGCCTGCTGGTGCTGCTGGTAATTGCGCTGTTCGTGGTGTTCGCCCCGATGCTGGCGCAGTTCAAATATGATGATACCGACTGGGCGATGATGTCTGCACCGCCGGACACCACCTCAGGGCACTGGTTTGGCACCGACTCCTCGGGACGTGACCTGCTGGTGCGCGTGGCGATTGGCGGCCGTATCTCACTAATGGTTGGCATCGCTTCAGCGCTGATCGCGGTGCTGGTGGGCACGCTGTACGGTTCGCTGGCCGGCTACCTCGGCGGCAAGATTGACTCGGTGATGATGCGTATCCTGGAAATCCTCAACTCGTTCCCGTTTATGTTCTTCGTCATCCTGCTGGTGACCTTCTTTGGCCGTAATATCCTGCTGATCTTCGTTGCCATTGGCATGGTTTCATGGCTGGATATGGCGCGTATCGTGCGCGGCCAGACGCTGGGACTGAAGCGCAAAGAGTTCATCGAAGCGGCGCAGGTCGGCGGCGTTTCTACCGGCAATATCGTGCTGCGCCACATCGTGCCGAACGTGCTGGGTGTGGTGGTGGTGTATGCCTCGCTGCTGGTGCCAAGCATGATCCTGTTTGAATCCTTCCTGAGTTTCCTTGGCCTCGGCACCCAGGAGCCACTGAGCAGCTGGGGCGCGCTGTTGAGCGACGGCGCCAACTCAATGGAAGTATCACCGTGGCTGCTGATGTTCCCGGCGGGCTTCCTGGTGGTGACGTTGTTCTGTTTCAACTTTATCGGCGATGGCCTGCGTGACGCCCTCGACCCGAAAGATCGTTAAGGAGTTTCCCGATGACCCATCATGATACTCAGCAGCCGCTGGCGGCTGCACCTGCGGGAAACGCTAACCTGCTGCTGGACGTTAAAGATCTGCGCGTCACCTTCAGTACTCACGACGGCGACGTGACCGCTGTGAACGACCTCAACTTTTCCCTGCGTGCCGGTGAAACGCTGGGCATTGTCGGTGAATCCGGCTCCGGAAAATCGCAAACTGCGTTTGCGCTGATGGGGCTGCTGGCGAAAAATGGTCGCATTGGCGGCTCGGCACAGTTCAACGGCAGCGAAATTCTCAATCTGCCGGAAAGCAAGCTGAACAAGCTGCGCGCGGAGCAGATTGCGATGATTTTCCAGGACCCGATGACATCGCTCAATCCGTACATGCGCGTCGGCGAACAGCTGATGGAGGTGCTGAAACTGCACAAAGGCATGAGCAGCGCCCAGGCGTTTGAAGAGTCGGTGCGCATGCTGGATGCGGTGAAAATGCCGGAAGCGCGCAAGCGCATGAAGATGTTCCCGCACGAGTTTTCCGGTGGCATGCGTCAGCGCGTAATGATCGCCATGGCGCTGCTGTGCCGACCAAAGCTGCTGATCGCCGACGAGCCAACCACCGCGCTGGATGTCACCGTGCAGGCGCAAATCATGACGCTGCTGAATGAGCTGAAGCGTGAATTTAACACCGCCATCATCATGATCACTCACGATCTCGGCGTTGTTGCCGGGATCTGTGACAAGGTACTGGTGATGTATGCCGGGCGCACCATGGAATATGGCCGTGCGCGCGATGTGTTCTACCAGCCGGCGCATCCGTACTCGATCGGTTTGCTGAGCGCGGTGCCGCGTCTTGACGCGGAGGGAGAGTCGCTGACCACCATTCCCGGCAACCCGCCCAACCTGTTGCGTCTGCCGCAGGGCTGTCCGTTCCAGCCGCGCTGCGCATATGCCATGGATATTTGTGCCAAATCACCGCCGCTTGAACCGTTTGCCGAAGGGCGCCTGCGCGCCTGCTTCAAACCGGTGGAGGAGTTAGTATGAGCACCGTAATCGAAGAAAAAAAAGTGTTGCTGGAAATCGCCGATCTCAGGGTGCATTTCGATATCAAAGACGGCAAGCAGTGGTTCTGGCAGCCGCCGAAAACCCTGAAAGCGGTGGATGGTGTCAGTCTGCGTTTGTATGAAGGTGAAACCCTCGGCGTGGTGGGTGAATCCGGCTGCGGCAAATCCACGCTGGCGCGCGCCATTATCGGTCTGGTGAAAGCTACCGACGGGCGCGTGGCGTGGCTGGGGCGCGATCTGCTGGGCCAGAGCCAGGAAGAGTGGCGTCAGGCGCGCAGTGACATTCAGATGATCTTCCAGGACCCGCTGGCCTCGCTCAACCCGCGTATGACCATTGGTGACATCATCGCCGAACCGCTGCGCACCTACTATCCAAAGATGCCGCGTCAGGAAGTGAAGGATAAGGTTAAAACCATGATGATGAAGGTCGGTCTGCTGCCGAACCTCATCAACCGCTATCCGCACGAGTTCTCCGGTGGCCAGTGCCAGCGTATCGGTATCGCCCGTGCACTGATTCTTGAGCCGAAGCTGATTATCTGTGATGAGCCGGTGTCGGCGCTCGACGTGTCGATTCAGGCGCAGGTGGTCAACCTGCTGCAGAAACTGCAGCGTGAAATGGGCCTGTCGCTGATCTTCATCGCGCATGACCTGGCGGTGGTGAAGCACATCTCTGATCGCGTACTGGTGATGTATCTCGGCCACGCGGTTGAGCTGGGTACCTATGATGCGGTGTATAACGATCCACAGCATCCGTACACCAAAGCGCTGATGTCGGCGGTGCCGATTCCTGATCCGGACCTGGAGAAGAATAAGCAGATTCAGCTGCTGGAAGGGGAACTGCCGTCGCCAATCAATCCGCCATCAGGCTGCGTGTTCCGCACCCGCTGCCCGATTGCCGGCCCGGAGTGCGCCAAAACCCGACCGTTACTCGAAGGCAGTTTCCGCCATGCGGTGTCCTGTCTGAAGGTTGATCCGCTTTAATAGCGGTGCCATAAACAACAACGCCGGGCAGTGCCCGGCGTTTTTTATGCGCTGCGGCTTATTCACGCCACAGAATATGACACAGCTTATGATCTTTCTCGCGGCACAGCAGGATGCGCGCGAACACATCGGTAATCGGTTCGCCGTCCGCTTCACCGAGGCCGATCACCACTTCTGAGAAGAAGTCAGGGTTGAGATCGAAATCCACATGTTCCTGCCAGTCTTCTGATGGATCAAACAGCTCGGCGCCGCCGCGCTCTTCAAATTGCAGATTGAACAGAATGATGTCTGCCGGATCGAGGTTATCGCCTGCCAGCTCAAGAAAAATATCGTAAGCCTGTTCCAGCGTTTCATCTTCGGTAAGGCGATTATTTAAATCCATGGTCATTCCTGCTTGCCCTGAGGCGGTAATATTTTCGCTCGTTTTACAGTAAAGGGCTAAAGAAGTAAAACAGTCGTTCGACGATGCGCTGCCACCAGGCACGTTTTGCCCAGCGCGCGCCGTCCAGCAGACGCGAACGGGCGATATAATCATCCTGGACCGTGGCGAGATCGCTACCAAAGCCATCATCATCCACCACCAGCGTGATCTCGAAGTTAAGCCACAGGCTGCGCATATCCAGGTTCACCGTGCCCACCAGGCTGAGCTGACCGTCCACCAGCACACTCTTGGTGTGCAACAGGCCATCTTCAAACTGATAGATTTTCACCCCGGCTTCCAGCAGTTCAGTGAAGAAGGCGCGGCTGGCCCAGCCGACCAGCAGCGAGTCATTATTGCGCGGTACAACAATGCTCACCTCAACGCCACGCAGCGCGGCGGTACAGATGGCGTGCAGTAAGTCGTCGCTCGGCACGAAGTAGGGCGTGGTCATGATCAGCTGCTCGCGCGCCGAATACACCGCTGTCAGCAGCGCCTGATGAATCATGTCCTCCGGGAAGCCCGGACCTGAGGCGATCACCTGAATGGTGTGACCGCTCTCCTGCTCAAACGGCATCACATTGCCGTCCGGCGCTGGCGGCAGAATGCGTTTGCCGGTTTCGATTTCCCAGTCGCAGGCGTAGACGATGCCCATGGTAGTGGCCACCGGGCCCTCCATGCGCGCCATCAGATCAATCCATTGACCCACGCCAGCATCCTGTTTAAAGAAGCGCGGATCCACCAGATTCATGCTGCCGGTATAGGCAATGTAGTTATCGATCAGCACCACTTTGCGGTGCTGACGCAAATCCATGCGGCGCAGGAACACACGCCACAGGCTGACCTGCAATGCCTCGACCACATCAATACCGGCGTTGCGCATCATGCCTACCCACGGACTGCGGAAGAACGCCACGCTGCCGGCGGAGTCCAGCATCAGGCGGCAGTGCACGCCGCGCCGTGAGGCAGCCATCAGCGATTCCGCCACATCATCAGCCAGACCACCCGGCTGCCAGATGTAGAACACCATCTCAATATTATGGCGCGCCAGCTGAATATCGCGGATCAGCGCCTGCATCACGTCATCGGCGCTGGTCAGCAGCTGCAGCTGATTGCCTTTAACGCCGGCAATACCCTGACGATGACGGCACAGCTCGAACAGGGAACGCGCCACGTCGCTGTGTTCAGTCGCGAAAATGTGACGACACTGTTTCAGGTCGTTGAGCCATTTGGCGGTCGAGGGCCACATGGTGCGGGCGCGTTCTGCGCGACGTTTACCTAAATGCAGTTCGCCAAACGACAGATAGGCAATAATACCCACCAGCGGCAGAATGTAGATGATCAGCAGCCAGGCCATCGCTGAGGTCACCGCACGCCGCTTCATCAGGATGCGCAGCGTAACCCCGGCAATCAGCAGCCAGTAGCCAAACAGCAGCAACCAGCTGATAAGGGTATAAAATGTGGTCATAAAGTGGACGTCCCGTTCGCGCTTTGATGGGCAAAGTTTACGTGTTGATCTGCGCCAGCGAAACCTTTAATCGTTGATGACGTTTCGATGAAGGTTTCGATTTGGCATTTTTAGCCAGATCACTATAATGCGTCGCGGGTTTAGCCAGTCAGAGAGGATGTGATGAGACACAGCAGAAATGAAGTGGCCCGCTGGAGAATGTTACGCCAGGCGCATCGCCGTCGTGCCCGCTGGCTGGAAGGGCAGTCACGTCGTTATAAGCGCATCCATGCGATTCGTCATCAGGTAGCGCAGCAGCAGCGCCGCTCCATCCTGTTTATCACGCAGAATACCTGAGCAATGAACGCGGTCGTCAGTGGCCGCGTAATACCAGTGAAACATTCACTATCTGCAGGGCCGCCGCCAGTACCACCAGCATGACGATGTGCTGGCGCGCCTGACGCCAGCCCTGACGGCGCCACAGCCACAGCGCACGACCAATCAGCAGCAGCACCAGCACTAACAGCAGAAGGGGCTGCCACTGCATCAGAACACCCGTTTAAACGATTTAACCGTGACTTTGTCGTACACGCCAGCGGCGATATACGGATCGTCATTGGCCCACGACTGGGCCGTTTCCAGCGATGAGAACTCGGCAACAATCACAGAACCGGTGAAACCAGCCGGGCCCGGCTCATTACTGTCGACGGCAGGCAGAGGACCGGCGACAATCAGACGCCCCTCATCCTGCAGCAGCTGCAGACGCGCCAGGTGTGCCGGGCGCACAGAGTTACGTTTTTCCAGTGAATCTGCGGTATCTTCCGCATAAATGACGTAAAGCACGATGGGATACTCCCGTTAGACTTGCCGAATTTGCGAGACACGTTAAGTGATCGCTAAACAGAGTGCAAACGAAAGATAATGGGCGCGCGCTGCAACGCAGGCAGGGTTAAAAAGCGCCTTTCTTTTGGCCTTCAGTAGCGTGCTTATTGAAACTGATTGCTATTTGCATTTAAAATCAGCGCTTCACTCAATGAACATGACTGATATGACGACGTTGACTACGCCTTTTCCAACCCGAACGCCTGTGTCCGTGATTTTGTCCGTGCTCCTTCACGGTTCGGTAATCGCCGGCATTCTTTATGCTTCATTTCATCAGACCATTGAGGTACCTAAAGCGTCTCAGCCTATCAGCATTAGCATGGTGGCACCGGAAGTGCAGCCTGAACCGGCGCCGGCAGCCGTAACCCCGCCGCCGCCGCCCAAGCCGGAACCCGAGCCGGAGGTCGCACCAGAGCCACCAAAAGCCGAGCCGGTGCCGATCCCTAAGCCGGAACCTAAACCGAAGCCAAAACCGAAACCGAAGCCAAAGGTGGAGAAAAAGGCAGAGCCGAAGCCGCGCCAGCAGGTGAAGCCGCAGGAGAATCCGTTTAAACCGGACGCGCCAGCCGCGCAAACGCGCCCCTCGACGGCACCGAAGAGTAACCCGTCCCCAACGCAGACGGTGTCGGATGGACCGAAAGCGATGAGCGTCAGCAAGCCGGCGTATCCGGCGCGTGCGTTCGCGCTGCGCGTTGAAGGGCGGGTGCGGGTGAAGTTTGACGTGGACAGCGATGGGCGCGTCGATAACGTCGAGATTTTGTCCGCCGAGCCGCGCAACATGTTTGAGCGCGAAGTGAAGCAGGCGATGAAGAAGTGGCGCTATCAGCCAGGGCGGCCGGGCAAGGGGCTGACGATGAACATCGTGTTCCGCATTAACGGCGGCGCGAACATCGAGTAAAGCCAGACAGGCAAAGAAAAAGCGGCCATTCCGGGCCGCTTTTTTATACGCTTAATCGCTCAGATTGGACTGGCCTTCCGGCAGTGGACGGGATTTCCCGCTGTTATCGACCGCCACATAAACAAACACCGCTTCGGTGGCGCAGTAAGTCTGGCCGATCGGTTCGGACGACACTTTTTTAATCCACACTTCCACGTTAATGGTCATCGAGCTATTGCCGGTGCGGATGCAGCGCGCGTAGCAGCTCACCACATCGCCGACGGCGACGGGCTTGAGGAAGGTCATACCGTCCACGCGCACCGTTACCACGCGACCTTTGGCAATCTCTTTAGCCAGTATCGCGCCGCCCATATCCATCTGCGACATCAGCCAGCCGCCGAAGATATCACCGTTGGCATTGGTATCTGCCGGCATCGCCAGGGTACGCGAGACCATCTCGCCTTGCGGCAACTTATGTTTTTCGTCCATTGCTCAGTTCTTCTGCAGGTGAAGACAAGCCCGGCGGAGACCGGGCTGCATCGATTATTTTTGTTCTTGTTGCGGCATCTGTCGCCAGATGTACAGGCCGCTTAATAGCGTAAACAGCAGGGTCAGGCCGGTAAGACCGAACACTTTAAAGTTAACCCAAAACGCCTGGGATAACCAAAACGCGACATAAATATTCGCCAGGCCGCAGGCCAGGAAGAACAGGGCCCAGGCGATATTCAGCCGACGCCATACCGCACCCGGCAGCTGCAGCTCTTTGCCAAGCATGGTCTGGATCAGCGGTTGCTGCATAAACCACTGGCTGTACAGCAGCGCCAGCGCGAACAGCGAGTAAATCACCGTGACTTTCCATTTGATGAATTCATCGTTGTGGAACACATAGGTCAGGGTGCCGAACACCGCAACCAGCACAAAGGTGAAAATGGTCATCTTTTCCAGCTTGCGGTACAGCACCCAGCTGACCACCAGCGCAATACCGGTCGCCACCACCAGCGCGCCGGAGGCGACGAAAATGTCGTACAGCTTGTAGAAAATAAAGAAAACTACCAGGGGAAGAAAATCGAGTAACTGCTTCATAGCGTTTCCAGTCAGGGGCAGGAGCGTTGAGTTACGGCGCCGCAGCGGGCGCCGTAACGCTTAACGTAACAGCATATACAGCCGGTACAAATAGATAATCAGAATGGCTGATACCAGGTTGCCCAGCGCGTTGAGCACCACCGAAGCGATATTGGCAGGCAGCACGGTCAGCGAGGAGAAGAAGAACATCAGCGCAATTTTCGCCAGCAGCCACAAAATAATCGCCGGGGCGATCACCTTAATGTTCTTCCAGGCCAGACGCATACTGGCGCGCATCGCACTGAAAATGCCCATTTTTTCACTTGCCAGCATCACCGGCGCCAGCGACAGCAGAATCGCCAGAATCACACCCGGCACCATCAGTACCATAAAGCCCAGCTGAACCAGCAGGGTGATCAGGAAGGTCTGCACCAGCAGTTTCGGCAGCAGCGGCGCAGAGGCGCCAATCGCGCGCAGCGCGCTGACGCGCTGTCCACTGGATACCATCGGCAGCAGGCACAGCATGCCGCCCAGCAGCAGCGTGTTGCCAATCAGGGCAGCGAAAGTGCCGGCGGCAGAGGCGCGCAGCAGAATGCGTTGCTGATCCGGTGACATGTTCTGGACGATTTCAAACAGCGAAGAGGCGCTGCTGTCGGTCTGGCTGAGCAGGGATAACTGATCCTCGCCCGGCGTCAGGGCGTGGCCAACAATCACGGTAATAAACGAGGTCAGCAACGCCATCAGCACGATGGTGACCAGCTGATGGCGCAGAAAATTTCCTGTGTCACGGTATAACGAGCTTGCCGTGATAGACATGTACACTCCTTGAAGGAACCGGGTTAATTAACCCGGCGATTGTACATGTTCTGCAGGCAGGCTGGCACCCGGAATCCCATAACTTTCTGTCATCTCAGGTAAAGAAGGGTGAAAAAGCGCGGGTAAACCATAGCGCGCCCGGGCGCGATCGCAGGCGTCATTCGGCACGCCATTTTCGCCGGACATGGCGAACTCCCGGCACGGTGACGGCCGCTGCGCATAAATCCCACAGGAAACACAGCCGCCAATTTCACCCTGCAGCGCCACGCAGCGCGGAGCACGATCGTTGGTGCCGCGCATGTTGCGCATCATCAGGCTCAGGGGTTCTGTCAGTTCAACCGGCACCGCGCCACCGCCGTCGTCGGCTTCGGCCCAGTAAAAAGAAACGCGAAAATGGGCGCAGCAGGCGCCACAGGTCATACAGGGGTTAAGTAAATCGCTCATCTGATCGCCCGCCACTCCTGAGGCTTCGAACCAAAATCACAAAAGGGGAATAGCAACATAATCACGCCGTGTCATGGCGGCAACAGGATTTTTATGTCCGCTTGTAAAGGCAAAATTGATCTGAATCAATTCATTGTTTTATAAGTGATTAATTTGAATTGATGCTGATGATCTTTTCGCAAAAAAGGGGTAAATCTTGTGCCGCGATTAACCTCAATACCCTGTTTTCCGGCAAAGGAGTGATTATGAAACTGGCTAAATGCGCGCTGCTGCTGGCGCTGGCGATCCCGCAACTGGCACTGGCTCACCAGGCCGGTGATTTTTTTGTGCGCGCCGGTAGCGCGACCGTTCGTCCGACCGAAGGCTCTGATAATGTGCTGGGTATGGGCGGCTTCAGCGTCAGTAATGATACCCAGCTGGGTCTGACGTTTACCTGGATGGCGACCGACAATATCGGCGTTGAGCTGCTGGCGGCCACGCCGTTCCGCCACAAAGTGGGACTTGGCCCGACCGGCAACCTCGCTACCGTGCGTCAGCTGCCGCCCACCCTGATGGCGCAGTACTACTTTTTCGACAGCCAAAGCGCGCTGCGCCCTTACGTTGGCGTCGGGATCAACTACACCACCTTCTACGATGCGAAGTTCAACCAGACCGGGCAGGATGCGCAGCTGAGCGATTTGAGCGTGAAAGATTCATGGGGCGTGGCGGGTCAGGTCGGGCTGGATTATCAGATCAACCGCGACTGGATGCTCAACGCGTCATTGTGGTACATGGACATCGATACCGAGGTGAAATTCAAAGCGGCGGGCGAACAGCAGAATATCAATACCCGCATCGATCCGTGGGTGTTCTTCTTTGGCGCGGGCTACCGTTTCTGATTTTTACACCAGAAAGAAAAAGGGCGACCCGCAGGTCGCCCGTTTAGTTACTTAATCTGCATATTGTTGACGACGGATTTTACCCCCGCCACGTTACGCGTTACCGCAACCGCACGGTTGGCCATCTGCGGCGAGCTGACAAAGCCGCTCAGCTGTACTTTCCCTTTGAAGGTCTCAACGTTAATTTCTGTCGATTTCAGCGCCTCGTCATTCAGCAGCTGTGCCTTCACTTTGGTGGTAATGACCGTGTCATCGATGTAACCGCCGGTCCCTTCCTTTGTTGCTGTTGGTGCACAGGCACTTAAGGTGAGCGCCATCACTGCAGCCACTAAAAAACCCGCAACGACTTTGAACAATTTCATTGGTTATCTCCCTGTCATAGATGGTGGTGCACCGTAACGTGACGGCACGCTTAAGTGTGGGCCGTGCCTCGCATTTCGGCAACTCAGGCGCGATGAAAAAGTTTGTCGCAGGGGAGAAAAAAGGGGGCAGGAAGTAAGAAGGGCCCTGCAGCTTGTGCAGGGCCGTGCCAACTCAGCGGGTAGCCGCTTTGAGATCGCTGACGAACGTTTGCAGTTCGCTAAGCAGCGCCGTTGGGTCGTTCTGATTACGCTCGATGATTTTTACGATGGCCGAGCCGGAGATGGCTCCGGCGGCTCCGGCGGCAACGGCCTCTTTCACCTGACCCGGCTCAGAGATGCCGAAGCCCTGCAGCGGCGGCGCAGCATGATATTCGCGCAGCTTCTCGATCAGATGGTGCAGCGGCAGGCTGGCGCGATTTTCCGCACCGGTAACGCCAGCGCGTGACAGCAGATAGGTGTAGCCCCGGCCGTGCGAGGCGATTTCGCGCAGCAGATCGTCATCCGCGTTGGGCGGACAGATAAAGATCGGCGCAATGTTGTGACGCATCGCCGCCTGGCGGAATGGGGCCGACTCTTCCACCGGCACGTCAGCCACCAGCACCGAGTCAACGCCCACCGCAGCGCACTGCGCGTAGAAGTTGTCGATACCTCTGCTGAACACCAGGTTGGCGTACATCAGCAGCCCAATCGGCAGATCGGGGTATTTCTGGCGCACGGTGGCCAGCATTTCAAAACACTGCGCCACGGTGGTGCCGGCGGCAAAGGCGCGCAGCGTAGCGCCCTGAATGGTCGGTCCATCGGCCAGCGGATCGGAGAACGGAATGCCCAGCTCCAGCGCATCCGCACCGCCCGCGACCAGCGCATCAATAATTTTCAGCGACAGCGCCGGCGACGGATCGCCAAGGGTGACGAAGGGCACAAACGCGCCTTCCTGTTTCGCGGACAGACGTTGAAACAGCTGATTATAACGCTCCATCAGATCTCTCCCTTAGCTTTCAGAATATCGTGAACGGTAAAGATGTCTTTGTCACCGCGGCCGGAAAGGTTCACCACCAGCAGCTGTTCTTTGTCCGGATTTTCGCGGATCATCTTCAGCGCATACGCCAGCGCGTGTGATGACTCCAGTGCCGGAATGATGCCTTCGGCACGACACAGCGTCTTAAAGGCATCCAGCGCTTCATCATCCGTGATTGACACGTAGTCAGCGCGGCCGGTGCTGTTCAGGTGCGCATGCTGCGGACCGACCGACGGGAAATCGAGACCGGCAGAGATGGAGTAGGACTCTTCGATCTGTCCCTCTTCGGTCTGCATCATCGGCGCCTTCATGCCGAAATAGATGCCGACGCGACCGTGCTTGAGCGGCGCACCGTGCTCACCGGTGTCAATACCGTGACCCGCAGGCTCCACGCCGATCAGGCGCACGCTGCTCTCTTCGATGAAGTCCGCAAACATGCCGATGGCGTTAGAACCGCCGCCGACGCACGCCAGTACTGCATCCGGCAGGCGACCCTCTTTTTCCAGAATCTGCGCTTTGGTCTCTTCGCCAATCATGCGCTGGAATTCACGCACAATGGTCGGGAACGGGTGCGGACCTGCGGCAGTGCCGAGCATGTAGTGCGCGGTTTCGTAGCTGCCGGACCAGTCGCGCAGCGCCTCGTTACAGGCATCTTTCAGCGTGGCCGAGCCGCTGTGTACCGGAATCACCTCTGCGCCCATCAGCCGCATACGGAACACGTTGGGTGACTGACGCTCAACGTCTTTCGCGCCCATGTAAATACGGCATTTCATGCCGAGCAGGGCACACGCCAGTGCCGATGCCACGCCGTGCTGACCGGCGCCGGTTTCCGCGATGATCTCGTTTTTGCCCATGCGTTTTGCCAGCAGCGCCTGGCCCAGCACCTGGTTAGTTTTGTGAGCGCCGCCGTGCAGCAGATCTTCGCGCTTCAGGTACAGGCGGGTTTTGCTGCCTTTGGTCAGGTTGCTGCACAGCGTCAGGGCCGTCGGGCGACCGGCGTAGTTTTTCAGCAGGTCAGTAAATTCTGCCTGAAACGCCGGATCGCGCTGTGCTTCAACAAAGGCCGTTTCCAGCTGACGCAGTGCTGGCATCAAAATCTGCGGCACATACTGGCCGCCGAACTCGCCAAAGTAGGGATTGAGTAATGTCGTCATCGTGTCCTCTTCCTTATCCGGCCCGCCCGCAGGCGGGCAGACGCAATTAATAGGCGCGCAGCGTGCGGAATACCGCCGCGACTTTGCTGGCATCTTTGATGCCCGGCGCGGACTCCACGCCGGAGTTGAAGTCGAGGCCGGCACAGCCGAGCTGAGCGGCTTCGACGCAGTTATCGGCGCTCAGGCCACCGGCCAGCAGCACATCAGCCAGGTCTTCACCCTGCAGCAGCGACCAGTCAAAGCGCTGACCGCTGCCACCCTGGCCATTATCCAGCACGTAGCGATCAACGTGCGGCCAGTCGCGTGGCGGCAACCGATCTTTAATGCTCAGTGCCTTCCAGATGCGCACGCTGGCTGGCAGCGCCTGGCGCAGTTCCGCGACGTAGGCTTTGTCTTCGTCGCCGTGCAGCTGAACGGCCGCAAGCGATAAACGCGAGGCTGACGTGACAACGTCACTGGTAGTCTGATTGCGGAACACGCCGACATACTTCAGTGGCGCAGCGGCGATCACCGCCTGCGCCTGCGCCTCGTTAACCTGGCGCGGCGAACCGGCGGCAAAGATCACGCCGCCATACAGCGCGCCAGCCTGATGCGCGGCCTGCGCATCTTCCGGGCGGGTCAGGCCGCACACCTTGTTATCGCCCAGTAGCACGCGGCGCACACCGGCGTCGAGGTCGTGCTCTTCCATCAGCGCCGAGCCAATTAAAAAGCCGTTGGCAAAATGGCTCAGCTCGCGCACCTGGGCGTAATTATGGATGCCGGACTCGCTGATTACGGTGACGCCATGGCTGAGACGCGGGGCTAGCTGACGCGTGCGATTCAGGTCAATCGACAAATCACGCAGATCGCGGTTGTTGATGCCAACCACTTTAGCTTCCAGCGCGATAGCGCGCTCCAGCTCTTCTTCATTACTGACTTCGGTCAGCACGCCCATTTTCAGGCTATGCGCCACCGCAGCAAGCTGACGGTACTGCTCATCATCCAGTACGGACAGCATCAGCAGAATGGCATCGGCCTGATAATGGCGCGCCAGGTAAATCTGGTAGGGATCAATAATAAAGTCTTTGCACAGCACCGGCTGCGTGATGGCGGCGCTGACCACCGGCAGGAAATCAAAGCTGCCCTGGAAATATTTCTCATCGGTCAGCACTGACACCGCAGAGGCGTAATGGCGGTAGATCCCGGCGATAGTCGCGGGATCAAAATCGGCGCGAATCAGCCCTTTCGACGGGGAGGCTTTTTTACACTCCAGAATGAAGACGGTGCGCGTGCCACGCAGCGCCTCGTAAAAATGACGCTCCGCCGGCTGCAGATCGTTCTGGAAGGAGGCCAGCGGCTGCTGCGATTTACGTGCTTCAACCCACAGGGCTTTATCCTGCACAATTTTCTCTAATACGGTGCCCTTGATACTCATTTCATCCTCTCGCTGCCAGTGCCACAACGCGCTCGTACGCCTGACCGCTGCGAATGGCAGCCATGGCGCGCTCAGCGTTATCGCGCAAATCTTCATTTCCGAATACTTTCAGCAACATTGCGACATTTACCGCAACGGCCTGCTCGTGGGCGGGCTGGCCTTTACCCTGGAGCAAACGCGTCAGAATGTCACGGTTTTCTTCCGGTGTGCCGCCGGCCAGTGCCTCTTTCGGCTGGAAGCTGAAGCCAAAGTCTTCCGGCGTCAGCTGATAGCTGGTGATCTCGCCGTCACGCAGCTCAGCGACCTGGGTCGCACTGTGCAGCGCCACTTCATCCATGCCGCCACCGTGCACCACGGCAGCACGCTGGTAGCCCAGCACTTTCAGCGTCTGGGCGATGGGCAGCACCAGTTCCGGACTATAAACGCCAATCACCGCCAGCGGTGGGCGCGCCGGGTTGATCAGCGGACCCAGCACGTTAAACAGCGTGCGGGTTTTCAGCTGCTGGCGCACCGGCATCGCGTGGCGGAAACCGCTGTGATACTGCGGCGCAAACAGGAAGCAGACGTTGAGATCGTCCAGCGCCTGCCGTGCCTGCTGCGCCGGCATGTCGAGATTGATACCGAAAGCGGCCAGCAGATCGGAAGATCCGGATTTGCTGGAGACGCTGCGGTTACCGTGCTTAGCGACTTTCAGCCCGCAGGTGGCGGCGACAAAGGCGCTGGCCGTTGAAATATTAATGCTGTTGCTGCCATCACCGCCGGTGCCAACGATGTCGGCAAAGGTATAGTCCGGACGCGGGAACGGTCTGGCATCGGCCAGCAGCGCGGAGGCGGCACCGGCGATCTCTTCCGGGCGCTCGCCACGCACTTTCATGGCGATCAGCGCCGCTGCCAGCTGCGTCGGCTCCAGCTGTCCGGTAATAATCGCGCTGAACAGCTGGTGGCTCTCGGCCTGGCTCAGCGTTTGCGCCTGATACAGTTTTTCCAGAATAGTTTGCATCATCATCTCCCTGTTATTTCGCCAGCGCCCAGGCCAGTGTTTGCTCCAGCAGACGTGCGCCCTGCGTGGTGAGAATCGACTCGGGATGGAACTGGAAGCCGCACACGCGGTCCGTTTCGTGACGCACCGCCATCACCATGCCGTTGTAGCTGGCGTTAACCGTCAGTTCCGCCGGCGTATTGCTGCCCACCAGCGAGTGGTAACGCGCCACCGGCAGCGGGTTGCTGAGGCCGGTAAACATCGCCTCGCCATCATGGGTAATGGCGGAAGCTTTGCCGTGCAGAATTTCGCCCGCCTGGCCGACGTGCCCGCCGTAAGCTTCGACAATGGCCTGATGGCCGAGACAGATACCAATGATCGGCAGCTGACCGCGCAGCGCCTGTAACAGCTGCGGCATGCAGCCCGCATCTTTCGGTGCGCCAGGGCCGGGTGAGAGCATCAGCACCGGGTTTTCCATCTGCTGCAGGCGGTCGATCAGCACTTCTGCCGGGACGTTGTTGCGGTAGATCACCACGTTGTGGCCAAAGGTACGCAGCTGATCAACGAGGTTGTAGGTAAAGGAGTCGATATTATCGAGCAGCAGGATATCGGCCATCAGAAAATCTCCTTGCAGTGATGGGCAGTAGCGATGGCGCGCAATACCGCGCGGGCTTTGTTGCGGCTCTCATCCGCTTCAGCCTGAGGCTGAGAATCCAGCACAACGCCGGCACCGGCCTGCACGGTGGCGACGCCACCTTCCACCCAGGCGGAGCGGATGACGATGCAGGTATCAAGGTCGCCGCTGGCGGTGAAGTAGCCGACCGCGCCGCCGTAGCTGCCGCGCCGCGTGCCTTCTTTTTCCGCAATCAGCTGCATCGCACGCACTTTCGGTGCGCCACTCAGCGTGCCCATGTTCATGCAGGCGCGATAGGCGTGCAGCACATCAAGATCATTACGCAACGTGCCTACCACGCGGGACACCAGATGCATCACAAACGAGTAGCGGTCCACTTTGGTTAAATCCGCCACGTAACGGCTGCCGGGCACACAGATACGCGCCAGGTCGTTGCGCGCCAGATCCACCAGCATCAGGTGCTCAGCCAGCTCTTTATGATCGGTGCGCATTTCCAGTTCAATACGGCTGTCCAGGTCGCGATCTAGCGAGCCATCCGCATGGCGACCGCGCGGACGCGTACCGGCAATCGGGTAGATTTCGATCTGGCGTGAGCTGGCGTCATACTTCAGCGAGCTCTCCGGCGAAGCGCCGAACAGCGCAAAATCCTGATCCTGCATAAAGAACATGTACGGGCTGGGGTTGCTGTTTTTCAGCGTATCGTAAGCCGCCAGCGGTGACGGGCACGGCAGCGAGAAGCGGCGCGATGGTACCACCTGGAAGATTTCGCCGATGCGAATGGCCTGCTGCAGTTCGCTTACCACGTTGCAGTAAGCTTCATCGCTCTGGCTGGTGCTCAGCGTCATCTGCTCGACGCGCTGCACCGGCAGCGCAGGCGCTGGCTGCGTCATCTGACCGTGCAGCTGTTCAATACGGCTCTGCAGACGCTGAAACTCGCTGGTGGACGGTGCAAACAGGCTGGCCTGCAGACGGGCGCTGCGCTGCTGGTGATCGATCACCAGTAACGTTTCGGCGAGGTAGAAGCAGTAGTCCGGGCAGCTTTGGTCATTGCGCAGCGGCGGCAGATCTTCAAATCCCGCCACCAGATCGTAGGCAAACAGGCCGCCCAGCAGCATGGCTTCACGTTCTTCGGCCGGGCTGTTTACCAGATGCGGAATCAGACGCAGCGCATCAAACACCGACAGCGCCTTCAGGCGGGAGTCTTCATCGTGCAGACCCTCAACCGGCGTGAAATGCAGCTCTCGTCCGTCCGGGCGCACGGCGATGCGCACCTCGGGCGGCAGCGCTTCGTCCAGCAGCGGCAGCAGCGCGCGGCCGTTTTCCGACAGCGCCTGCAGGGTAACAACATTGCCCAGGGCGCTGATGCGCAGCGCGCTGTCGACAATCAGCAGGCTTTTCAGGTTCTGCTTGCTGTCGATATCGGCAGATTCAAGCAGCAGAGTTGCCGGTCGTGCGCCGCATAATTGATGAAACACTGCGGCCGGATCTTCGCGGTAGGGCGCGGTACCGGTAATCAACTTCAATGTAGGTTTCGCATTAGCCATAATGGATTCTCTGAATTTCGCTCAAAAAAAAGCCCGCTCGGTGGCGGGCTCAGGTATCTGCACTGCGGTTACGCAAAATGTGCATGACGACGTCGCCCGTGAAAGGGATCATCGCGCCACCAACCATTAACATGCGTACCGATAAGAGCCATGATTAAATACCCGTTACGTGTGAACTTGTGTACTAGTTAACTGGTTCGGGTGAAAAAAGTCAATACCCTTTTTCAGTTACGGGCAAAATCGTTATTATGCCAGCCGGTTTAATGCAGTCGCTGGAGTGACCTTGTCAGATATCGCCCGTTTTCCACTTTATGATTTACACAGCCATACCCAGGCTTCTGACGGTTTGCTGACGCCGACCGCGCTGGTGCAGCGCGCCGTTGAGATGCACGTCGGCGTGCTGGCGATTACCGATCACGACAGCGTGGCGGGCGTTGCTGAAGCGCAGGCGGCGGTGCAGCAGCTTCAGCTACCGCTGCGGGTACTGGCCGGTGTGGAAGCGTCGACGCTGTGGGAAAACCACGAAATTCACATTGTCGGGCTCAACGTTGATACGCAGCATCCGGCGTTAACCACTTTTCTGGCGCAGCAGCACCAGTGCCGTATGGCACGTGCAGAACTGATTGCCGAACGTCTGGAGCGCGCGCGCATTCCTGACGCGCTGGCCGGCGCTCAGCGACTGGCGCAGGGCGGGGTGATCACCCGCGGGCATTTTGCCCGCTATCTGGTAGAGCTGGGCAAAGCCGATAACATGGCGCAGGTATTTAAAAACTATCTGGCGCGCGGCAAAACCGGCTACGTGCCGCCACAATGGTGTACAATTAAACAAGCCATTGATGCTATTCATCATTCTGGTGGCGTGGCGGTACTGGCCCATCCTGCGCGCTACGGGCTGTCGGCCAAATGGCTGAAGCGACTGATTGCGCATTTTGCCGCAGAAGGCGGCGATGCGATGGAAGTGGCACAGTGTCAGCAGGCACCGAATGAACGTACCCAGCTGGCGAGCTATGCGCGCGATAATCAGCTGGCGGCCTCGCAGGGGTCCGATTTTCACCAACCCTGTCCGTGGATTGAACTGGGGCGCAAGCTATGGCTGCCGGGCGGCGTGGAGCCGGTCTGGGAGCGTTTTCCCGCTTTAGCGCCGGTCAGATCGCACGTTGATGGGTGATATGAGGTTTTTATGAGTCAACTTTTTCACATTCATCCGGAAAATCCGCAGCCGCGTCTGGTTAATCAGGCGGTGGATTATCTCAATAAAGGCAGCGTTATTGTCTATCCGACCGATTCCGGCTACGCGCTGGGATGCCGTCTGGAAGAGAAGAATGCCATGGAACGCATCTGCCGCATTCGTCAGCTTGATGGTAACCATAACTTTACCCTGATGTGCCGCGATCTCTCTGAGCTGTCGACCTATTCGCAGGTGGATAACAGTGCGTTTCGCATTCTGAAAAATAACACGCCAGGCAATTACACCTTCATTTTGAAGGCCACCAAAGAAGTGCCGCGTCGTCTGATGAACGATAAACGTAAAACCATCGGCCTGCGCGTACCGTCTAACCCGGTGGCGCTGGCGCTGCTGGAACGCCTCAATGAGCCGATGATGTCGACCTCCCTGATGCTGCCAGGCAATGATTTCACTGAATCCGATCCGGAAGAGATCCAGCACAGCATCGGCAAGCTGGTGGATTTAATTATCGATGGCGGCACGCTGGGCCAGCAGCCAACCACCGTGATCGATCTCACCAGCGATGCGCCCGTCATCGTGCGTGAAGGGGCAGGCGATACCCGCCCATTCCTGTGATTACGCCGGGCCAGGCGCTGTTTGTGGCGTCTGGCCGATATTGGCTTCCAGCCAGCGTTTGAAATCGCCGTACGGAATGTACAGCGAGACATCTTTTAAGATGACTTTTTTGCTGCGTACGTTAGCAATTTCATGGCTGTAACCCACAATCACTCCGCTAATTGTCTGGTCGGAATTATAGACAGCGCCGCCTGACATCCCCTGAACGACACCGGCATCGGATGCCATTGCCATACAGGGTTTTTTATTCCAGCGATTATTAATGGCGGTGCGTGCCAGATTTACGCCGCTCGACTCGACTGGCATCGCGGATATAAAACTGTAGCCATACATTTTAATTGGCTCGCCCACCGCGCTGCTGCGGAATTTCGCCAGCGTATCCGGGCTGTTTTTATGATAAATAATCGCGACGTCGCAATAGGGGTGATAAGCCTTCACGCGCTGCACGGCGGTTTTGGCCACGTGCGCGGCAGTCAGACTGTATTCCGGCGTTAACGGAATGGTTGTACCGAGGATGCCCAAACCCAGTACCGTCGGGATGCCGGTCACGCTCATATCCACGTGCTGCAGCGCCGTACGACTGTACTCAGTATGGCCCACGGAACAGCCGCTCAGTGCCAGCGCTGCAAGCGCCGGCCAAAGCAGGGAGGTTCTCATGATGGCGGTCTTCATTTAATGTCCGTCAGCAAAATCCCTGGTGAAGACTTTCGACAGACAAATTAAATTCAATCCGTGAAACGATTAGCGCGCCATTTCCCGAGCGCGCCGGATTATATTATCAGGCCAGCTGTACCATTATTTGTTAATGGCTTGTTGTTTGAAAGCTTATAAAAAGTAATTAAAATAATTTCTGATACTGCTTAGCCGAATTCAGGATTAAATTTTACACAGTTTTCGCGGCAGAACAATTCATCATATTTAATCTTTATCAAATAAAAGCGAAAATACAGACTTAATCCAACCTGCAGCGCCAATCCGCTGTATGGCTGGTTATGCCGGTTGCAATAAGCTTTACTAACACCATTGCTCAGTTCTTTGTGCTGATTTTGGTGTTTTGAACCGATTTTCTGTTTGCACAACTGCGGCATGGCCGGGAACGCTGCGGGTAACAGACTGGTGAGCCTCTTTAATCTATCGCGGCACTAATCGGCGCGTCATTAAATAAATAAACGGTCTCAGGCAAAACGACGTAATTTCAGCGGGTTGCGCAGGCCATCCTGACGCTCGTTACGCAAATCAATCAGAAATCTGAATCAATGACCTTACTGCCCGCTTCAGCCTCCGGATCACAGGCGCTTTATTATCGGCAGAAAAGGAAAAGGTGTTAACGGAACTGTAGCTGGTGTAAAATCTCCGGCCGTCCGCGCTGGCACCTGGCGCGAAGCGGTCACAGATTCTGATACGGGACCTGGTAACGCCGGTATCTTACCTCTTCATTACCACGACGCCTGGGAAGGCGACAACGAGGCAGCTCCATGAGCGAGAAATTACAAAAAGTATTAGCGCGCGCCGGACACGGTTCGCGCCGTGAAATCGAAGCAATGATTTCAGCCGGACGCATCAGCGTCGATGGCAAACTGGCGACGCTGGGCGATCGCATCGAAAATGACAAAACCCTGAAAATCCGTATTGATGGCCATCTGGTATCGATTGCTGAATCGGCCACCGAGGTGTGTCGCGTACTGGCGTATTACAAACCGGAAGGTGAGCTGTGCACGCGCAACGATCCTGAAGGGCGCCCAACGGTATTTGATCGCCTGCCGCGCCTGCGCGGTTCACGCTGGATTGCCGTAGGCCGTCTGGACGTAAACACCTGCGGTCTGATGTTGTTCACCACCGACGGTGAGCTGGCCAACCGTCTGATGCACCCAAGCCGCGAAGTTGAGCGTGAATACGCAGTGCGCGTATTCGGTGAAGTGGATGACGAAAAAGTGCGTCAGCTGAGCAAGGGCGTGCAGCTGGAAGACGGTCCGGCAGCGTTCAAAACCATCAAATTCGCTGGCGGCGAAGGCATTAACCAATGGTACAACGTCACCCTGACGGAAGGGCGTAACCGTGAGGTGCGTCGTCTGTGGGAAGCGGTTGGCGTGCAGGTAAGCCGTCTGATGCGCGTGCGCTACGGCGATATTCAGCTGCCAAAAGGTCTGCCGCGCGGCGGCTGGATGGAGATGGAACTGCCAGCGGTCAACTACCTGCGTAAGCTGGTGGGACTGCCGGAAGAGACGGTGACCAAAGTAGCGGTCGAGAAAGATCGTCGCCGCACCAAAGCAAACCAAATCCGCCGGGCGGTGAAACGCCATAGCGCGGTAAGCAATAACAGCCCGCGTCGCAACAACACCAAACGCGGTGCCTGATGCTCCCCGACGCCGCGCCTGCGGCGTCCGTTTTTACCAGTCGATTCCCTGCTGTGCCTGAATGCCGGCATCGAACGCGTGTTTGACCGGACGCATCTCGCTGACGGTATCCGCCAGTTCCAGTAGCGTCCGGTGACAGCCGCGCCCGGTAATGATCACACTTTGCTGCGGCGGACGCTGCTGCAGTGCAGTGACCAGCTCATCCAGATCGAGATAATCCATACTCACCATGTAGGTGATTTCATCCAGGATCACCAGATCCAGCGACGCGTCTTGCAGCATGCGTCTGGCGTGTTGCCACACCTGCTGGCAGGCGGCCGTATCGCTGGCACGGTTTTGCGTCTCCCAGGTAAAGCCGGTGGCCATCACCTGAAACTCCACGCCGTGCTGCGCCAGCAGATTACGTTCACCATTGGGCCATTCGCCCTTAATAAACTGCACGGCAGCCACGTTTTTACCGTGGCCGCAGGCGCGCAGCGCGGTGCCAAAAGCGGCGGTGGTTTTACCTTTGCCTTTGCCGGTAAACACCATCAGGATGCCGCGCGTTTCGGTGGCAGCGGCGATGCGAGCGTCAACCTGTTCTTTCAGCCGCTGCTGGCGTTGCTGGTGACGATCGCTCATGCGCTGGCCGGTCCCGGCTTGCGCCCCGGTTGTGCATCGTAGCTGATGCCGGTTTTACGGCGGCTGTCATCGCCCATCAGATAGAGGTAGAGCGGCATCAGGTCGGCCGGAGTTTTCAGCAGGCTGGCATTCTCCTCCGGGAAGGCGCTGGCGCGCATTTTGGTGCGCGTGCCGCCGGGATTGATGCAGTTCACCCGCAGATGGCGGTTTTTATACTCATCGGCCAGCACCTGCATCATGCCTTCGGTGGCGAATTTCGACACGGCATACGCGCCCCAGCCCGCGCGGCCGGTGCGGCCCACGCTGGAGGTGGTGAACACCAGCGAACCGGCGTCGGATTTCAGCAGCAGCGGCAGCAGCGCCTGCGTTAAATAGAAGGTGGCGTCGAGGTTGATTTGCATCACCTGCTGCCAGACCGCCGGATCGAGTTCCGCCAGCGGCACGATCTCACCAAGAATGCCGGCGTTATGCAGCACGCCATCCAGCCGCGGCACCAGCGCGGCAACCTGTTGTGCCAGTTGCTGGCAGCTTTCCGGTGTGGCGTGCGCCAGATCCAACAGCAGCGTAGCCGCGGGCTGTTTATTGAGCTGATTAATCGCCTCAGCGGTTTGCTGCAGCGTGGTGGCATTGCGGCCGAGCAGAATCACGCGCGCACCGTAGCGCGCATAGGTCAGGGCGGCTTCGCGGCCGATGCCGTCGGAAGCACCGGTCACAAGAATGATGCGATTGTCCAGCAGGTCGCTTTTCGGTTGATAATGCACAGCGATGTCCTTTGCAGGTCAGAGGGTTTTTTGGCTTTATGCCTCAATTTGGCGCAAGGTGCAATCGCCGCAACGCGCATTCTGTGCCGCCTGCCGGCATTTCAGGCGACGAACGGCATCAAAGCGGGTAAACTCAGGGTTTGACTGTAATTCACTGTTTAATAAGGCGGCAGAATGGATTTACTCTCCAGCTATGGATTATTTCTGGCCAAGGCCGTCACCGTCGTGGTGGCGATCGCAGCTATTGTACTGATTGTGCTCAATGCCGCGCTGCGTAAACGTCACAGCGGCGGTCAGCTGCGCTTAACCCATCTCGACGAAGCCTATCGTGAGATGAAAGAGGACCTGCAGCTGGCGAAGATGAAGCCGCAGGCGCAAAAAGTGTGGCTGAAGCAGCATAAGAAAGAAGAGAAACAGAAAGCCAAAGCCGAAAAGCGCAATGCCAAAGCCGGTGTAACTGAAGCGGCGAAGCCGACTCTCTATGTGCTGGAGTTCAAAGGCAGTATGGACGCCGGCGAAGTCAGCTCGCTGCGCGAAGAGATCTCCGCAGTGCTGGCGGTGGCGCAGCCGGGTGATGAAGTGCTGCTGCGGCTGGAAAGTCCCGGTGGCGTGGTGCACGGTTATGGCCTGGCCGCGTCGCAGCTACAACGTCTGCGTGATGCGGGGCTGCAGCTGACCGCGGTAGTGGATAAAGTTGCCGCCAGCGGTGGCTACATGATGGCCTGCGTTGCGGATCGCATCGTGGCGGCGCCGTTCTCCATCATTGGTTCCATCGGCGTGGTGGCGCAAATCCCTAACTTTAACCGGCTACTGAAGCGTAACGACATTGATGTGGAGCTGCACACTGCCGGCCAGTACAAGCGTACGCTGACGCTGTTTGGTGAGAATACCGAGGAAGGGCGGGAGAAATTTCAGGAAGACCTGAATGAAACCCATCAGCTGTTTAAAGATTTTGTGCATCAGATGCGTCCGGCGCTGGATCTGGACAAAGTGGCGACGGGCGAACACTGGTATGGCCGTCAGGCGCTGGATCTGGGGCTGATTGATGAGATTGGTACCAGCGATGCGCTGATCATTGCGCGCATGGACCGTTTTAGCGTGCTGGGGGTGCACTTCGCGCGCAAGAAAAAGATGATTGATCGCGTGACCCACAGTGCCAGTGTGGCAGCCGAGCGGCTGATTCTGAAAATCTGGCAGCGCGGTGATAAACCGCTGTTGTGAATAAACCCGGCGCAGGCCGGGTTTTTTTATGCCAGGTGATACTGCGCGGAGAGCACCACGGCAAGGTGCTTAAACACGTTAAACACCGCCGTGGTTTTGGCGGTCGGCAACCCTTCATCGTCGAGGAACCACGGGCCGCGAAACACCAGAACCTCGCCCTGCTGAATCACCTCAGTGGCTTCCATCCCGGCAAAATATTCATCGTGCTGCTGAATGAGCTGATTAGCGATTTCCAGTAGCGTCTGGTGTGAAATGGATTCCGTTTCTGCTGACATTTTTCACCTCTTTTTTGACAGCGAATTTTCTCCTTCTATATTACTTGCCTGTCGGTGCGTTCAGCAAATCAGCGTTCGGTCAGAAAACTGGCGAGAAATTAAACAGAATGCTAATTAAGTTGCGTAACAGATTTTATCAGGTAGAGTGTGGGCGATTCAGCTTTCAGGGAGATCACACCAGGATGTGTGATACCGTCAGACGGAAAACTCGCTCTTAATCATCAAGTTGCAAATGCCGATGCAATCTGACCAGAGATTGTCCCCGCTGGCTTGAAAAGCAAAAAGTCAGCAGCAATATTGAACCCATTGGGTTTTGGGGCTGCCAATCCTCTCCCGTTTATCAGGACGTTTCAATTAGGTAAAGGTACATATGGGTAAAGCACTCGTCATCGTTGAGTCCCCGGCAAAGGCCAAAACAATCAATAAATACCTCGGTAATGACTACGTGGTGAAATCCAGCGTCGGTCATATCCGTGATTTGCCGACCAGTGGTTCAACGGCCCGTAAAAGTGCCGACGGGGAAAAGGCGAAAACCGGCAAGAAGGTAAAGAAAGATGAAAAGGCCGCGCTGGTTAATCGTATGGGCGTTGACCCGTGGCACGGCTGGGAAGCGGACTATCAGATTCTGCCCGGCAAGGAAAAAGTCGTCTCCGAACTGAAGAACCTGGCTGCCGATGCCGACCACATCTATCTCGCAACCGACCTTGACCGCGAAGGGGAAGCCATTGCCTGGCACCTGCGGGAAGTGATCGGCGGCGATGACAAACGCTTCAGCCGCGTGGTGTTTAACGAAATCACCAAAAATGCGATTCGTCAGGCGTTCGAGAAGCCGGGCGAACTGAATATTGAGCGCGTCAATGCGCAGCAGGCGCGTCGTTTTATGGACCGCGTGGTGGGCTATATGGTCTCGCCACTGCTGTGGAAAAAAATTGCCCGTGGCCTGTCGGCCGGACGCGTGCAGTCGGTTGCCGTGCGTCTGGTGGTGGAGCGCGAGCGCGAAATCAAAGCCTTCGTACCGGAAGAGTACTGGGAAATTGACGCCGATCTGTCAACGCCGAAAGGCGATGCGCTGGCGGTCAGGGTAACGCATCAGGGCGATAAAGCGTTCCGCCCGGTTAACCGCGAGCAAACCGAAGCGGCCGTGGCCATCCTGGAAAAGGCGCGTTACGCGGTTCTGGATCGTGAAGACAAGCCGACCAGCAGCAAACCGTCGGCGCCGTTTATCACCTCGACGCTGCAGCAGGCGGCGAGCACCCGCCTTGGTTTTGGCGTGAAAAAAACCATGATGATGGCGCAGCGTCTGTATGAAGCCGGTCACATCACCTATATGCGTACCGATTCCACCAACCTGAGTCAGGATGCGGTGGCGATGGCGCGTGGCTATGTGGAGAAAAAATTCGGCAAGAACTACCTGCCGGATGCGCCCAACACCTATGCCAGCAAAGAGAATTCACAGGAAGCGCACGAAGCGATTCGTCCTTCTGATGTCAACGTTGCCGCCGAGCAGTTGAAGGATATGGAAGCGGATGCGCAGAAGCTGTATCAGCTGATCTGGCGCCAGTTCGTGGCCTGCCAGATGGTGCCTGCGCAATATGATTCCACCACGCTGACCGTCGGCGCGGCAGATTTCAAACTGAAAGCGAAAGGGCGTACGCTACGTTTCGACGGCTGGACCAAAGTGATGCCCGCGCTGCGTAAAAATGATGAAGATTTGACGCTGCCGCCGGTGAACGTGGGCGACACGCTGGATCTGAAATCCCTGCTGCCGGGCCAGCACTTTACCAAGCCGCCGGCGCGCTTCAGCGAAGCTTCGCTGGTACGCGAGCTGGAGAAGCGTGGCATTGGCCGCCCGTCTACCTATGCTTCGATCATTTCCACCATTCAGGATCGCGGTTACGTGCGGGTGGAAAACCGCCGTTTCTACGCCGAGAAGATGGGTGAGATTGTTACCGATCGTTTGGAAGAGAACTTCCGTGAGCTAATGAATTATGATTTCACCGCGCACATGGAAGACAGTCTCGACCAGGTTGCGAATAACGAAGCGCAATGGAAAGCCGTGCTGGATTCATTCTTCAGTGATTTCAGCCAGCAGCTGGAGCAGGCGGAGAAAGATCCGGAAGAGGGCGGCATGCAGCCGAACCAGATGGTGCTGACCTCCATCGACTGCCCAACCTGTGGACGCAAAATGGGGATTCGCACCGCCAGCACCGGCGTGTTCCTCGGCTGTTCCGGTTATGCACTGCCGCCGAAAGAGCGCTGCAAGCAGACCATTAACCTGATCCCGGAAAACGAAGTGCTTAACGTGCTGGAAGGCGATGATGCCGAAACCAACGCGCTGCGCGCCCGTCGTCGCTGCCAGAAGTGCGGCACCGCGATGGACAGCTACCTGATCGACAACGGCCGTAAACTGCACGTCTGTGGTAATAACCCGGAGTGTGACGGTTATGAAATCGAGCAGGGTGAATTCCGTATTAAAGGTTATGACGGTCCGATTGTTGAGTGCGAAAAATGTGGCTCTGAGATGCACCTGAAGATGGGGCGTTTTGGTAAGTACATGGCCTGTACCAACGACGAGTGTAAAAATACCCGTAAGATTCTGCGTAACGGCGAAGTCGCGCCGCCGAAAGAAGATCCGGTACCGCTGCCGGAGCTGCCGTGCGAAAAATCGGATGCGTATTTTGTGCTGCGTGACGGAGCTGCGGGCGTGTTCCTGGCCGCTAACACCTTCCCGAAATCGCGTGAAACCCGTGCGCCGCTGGTGGAAGAGCTGCAGCGCTTTGCTGACCGTCTTCCGGAGAAACTGAAATATCTGGCCGAAGCGCCGGCAGTGGATCCGGAAGGCAATAAAACGCTGGTGCGTTTTAGCCGTAAGACCAAACAGCAGTATGTTGCCTCAGAAAAAGAGGGCAAAGCGACTGGCTGGTCGGTTTTCTATATCGACGGTAAGTGGCAGGAAGCGAAGAAGTAATCCCCTGGAGGCCAGCGTTCGCTGGCCTTTTTCCCATCCTTATAGCTAATCGTTCTACATTCTTACGTTAACTGATATAGTAGTTATAGCTTATTGCATTTTGCTGACTCGCTTTCCCTCATTATTACACCATCAGGGCGGATACACGCCTGCAGGGAATGCACCTCTGTCGCTATCGGGAAGATATAACTATGAAATTGCAGCAGTTGCGTTACATCGTTGAAGTCGTTAACCACAACCTCAATGTCTCCTCCACGGCAGAGGGGCTGTATACCTCGCAACCGGGCATCAGTAAGCAGGTGCGCATGCTGGAAGATGAGCTGGGCGTGCAGATTTTTGCCCGCAGCGGCAAACATCTGACGCAGGTGACGCCAGCGGGTGAAGAGATTATCCGTATTGCGCGCGAAGTTTTGTCCAAAGTGGATGCGATCAAATCGGTTGCCGGTGAACACACCTGGCCAGATAAAGGATCGCTGTACGTGGCCACGACCCACACTCAGGCGCGTTATGCACTGCCTGGCGTAATCAAAGGCTTTATCGAACGCTATCCGCGCGTTTCCCTGCATATGCATCAGGGCTCGCCCACACAAATTGCTGAGGCGGTCTCCAAAGGCAATGCCGATTTCGCCATTGCCACCGAAGCGCTGCATCTGTACGACGACTTAATTATGCTGCCGTGCTATCACTGGAACCGTGCCATTGTGGTCACGCCGGATCATCCGCTGGCGGGGAAATCCAATGTGTCGATTGAGGAGCTGGCTGATTTCCCGCTGGTGACTTACACCTTCGGTTTTACCGGCCGCTCAGAACTGGATACTGCGTTTAACCGTGCCGGTTTAACGCCGCGTATTGTTTTTACCGCAACCGATGCCGACGTGATCAAAACCTATGTGCGTTTAGGCCTGGGGGTTGGGGTGATTGCCAGCATGGCGGTGGACCCGGTTTCCGATCCGGATCTGGTGCGCATTGAAGCTTCAGAAATCTTCACCAATAGCACCACCAAGATTGGTTTCCGGCGCAGCACATTCCTGCGCAGCTATATGTATGATTTCATTCAGCGCTTCGCACCGCATCTGACGCGAGACGTGGTGGACGCCGCCGTGGCGCTGCGCTCAAACGAAGATATCGAAGCGATGTTCCGCGATATCAAGCTTCCTTTCAGGTAATCACCTAACTCATTATTTTTGCGGGATGTCCAGCGACTTCCCGCACACCTCCCGCCGCTTAGCACCAGCAGAACCTCAAAAAATTCCATTATTTTTTTGTAAATGAAACATGCGTCACATGTTTTTTCATTGTTATTTATTAAATGCGAATCAGTACACAATTTTTACTTTGCCGCTTTGCGGACTGCCAGGAATATTCCCATACTCCAGTTAAGAGCTGATGAGAAAGGGCTTTTTAACTGGCTCGTTAAATTAAACTCAAATTTAGAGTGGATCTAATTTTGGTTTAAGCCAAATTTACAATGTAACTATTAAATTAATAGTTTGCAGCGTGCTTAAATTTATCTCATCAGTTTTGGCGGTTTTGATAAATAGCGTTAATCGTTGTGCTCAATAAAAATAACTGGATTTTTGGACTTAACAAGTTTAGGATTCGTCCTAAATCTTCATCGTTGTTATCAATCGTTTTATTGAGAGTGATTATCAAAAACTATGACTACGAGATTAACTGTACAACCGGACTTCCGGGCTAAAAGCACCAAGGTAGAGCGTTCAGGTAACATCCGTCGCAAAGCCTGGTTGACTGTCTTCGCTGCTTCAGCACTGTTTTGGGTAGTGGTGGCGTTAATGATTTGGCGTATGTGGGGTTAAGCCATGTGGGCAAATACACTCAGTCGTAAATATCCGGTCGCTGCGCGTCAGCCTAAAGCACCGGTGTGCAAAGCCAAAGACGCGCCTGCTGAACCGCAAGTGGCAATCCCGGCTTCCTGGGAACTGAGTGAACAGCAGCGCAGCTTTATTGAATCATTCATGGATCCGAAGTCTAAATAACGCAGTCTGCGTCCAATTCTTATTAAGACATACTGTCGCGCATTTTACCGGACTCTCCGGTGGGCACGTTAAAAGCCCGTCCTTTAACACTCAGCATCTAAAAAAACGGTGTCATCAGTACAACGCTGAAGACGATGGCTTTTTGTTGCCCGCGATCCGGGAGGAGTGACAGATGAATACCACAACTTTTTCATGGCTCAGCGTTTATGCCTTCTCAATGGCCTTTTGGGCTGCGGCCGTCTGGGCCGTGCTGTAATTCGCTAATCCTGCCAGTTAACGCTTTCTGAATGCCCTGACTTTTGTCAGGGCATTTTTCGTTGCGGTTTTGTGTGTCAATTCGTGTTGTTATCAAAACGTTAACGAAAATGTGGTCTATCTTTAAGCTAAACCTTGCACTCTCTGAGGTTTAGCAGAAGAGCCCATAAAAGGAGGAGTTATGTCGTTAACGTTACGTGAGCAGAGTCAGGATGCGCTGGAAGTAGGGGCAAAAAAATATCATTACTACAGTTTGCCGAAAGCCGCTCAGCAGGTCGGTGATATCGATCGCTTACCAAAATCCCTTAAGGTTCTGCTGGAAAACCTGCTGCGCTGGCAGGATGAAGATTCCGTAACGGCAGCAGATATTCAGGCGCTGGTGGCGTGGCAGCAAACTGCACATGCCGATCGCGAAATTGCTTATCGTCCGGCGCGCGTATTAATGCAGGATTTCACCGGCGTACCGGCCGTGGTTGACCTGGCGGCGATGCGTGAAGCCGTGAAGCGGCTGGGCGGTGATGTGGCGAAAGTTAACCCGCTGTCACCGGTCGATCTGGTGATTGACCACTCGGTCACGGTTGACCATTTTGGCGATGACGATGCGTTTGAAGAAAACGTGCGCCTGGAGATGGAACGCAACCACGAACGCTACGTTTTCCTGCGCTGGGGGCAAAAAGCCTTTAACCGTTTCCGCGTCGTGCCGCCGGGCACCGGTATCTGTCATCAGGTCAATCTGGAGTACCTCGGTAAAGCCATCTGGCATGAAACGCTGGACGGCAAAGAAGTGGCTTATCCGGATACGCTGGTCGGCACCGATTCCCATACCACCATGATTAACGCCCTGGGCGTGCTTGGCTGGGGCGTGGGCGGCATTGAAGCTGAGGCAGCCATGCTAGGCCAGCCGGTTTCGATGCTGATTCCTGATGTGGTGGGTTTCAAGCTGACCGGCAAACTGCGCCCCGGTATCACCGCCACCGACCTGGTATTAACCGTGACGCAGATGCTGCGCAAGCACGGGGTGGTCGGTAAGTTTGTCGAATTCTACGGTGACGGACTGGCCGATCTGCCGCTGGCGGATCGCGCAACCATCGCCAACATGGCACCAGAATATGGCGCAACCTGCGGTTTCTTCCCGATTGATGAAGTCACGCTCAGCTACATGACGCTCACCGGGCGCGATGCGCAGCAGGTTGAGCTTGTGGAAGCCTATGCAAAACAGCAGGGGCTGTGGCGTAAACCGGGCGATGAGCCCATCTTCACCAGCACGCTGGCGCTGGATATGGCTGAGGTTGAGTCGAGCCTCGCCGGTCCGAAACGTCCGCAGGATCGCGTCTCCCTCGGCGACGTACCGGCGGCCTTTGACGCCAGTAACGAGCTGGAAGTGAATCACGCGCAGAAGCCGCACAAAACGGTCAGCTATCTGGACAGTGAAACCGGCGACCGCATCCAGCTGGATGATGGTGCCGTGGTGATCTCCGCGATTACGTCCTGTACCAACACCTCGAACCCCAGCGTCTTAATGGCGGCTGGCCTGCTGGCGAAAAAAGCCGTCGAGCGCGGGCTGATGCGCAAACCCTGGGTAAAAGCCTCGCTGGCTCCGGGATCAAAAGTGGTGTCTGATTATCTCGCCGTGGCGCAGCTGACCCCGTATCTTGATGAGCTGGGCTTTAACCTGGTGGGTTACGGCTGCACCACCTGCATCGGTAACTCCGGCCCGCTGCCGGATGAGATCGAAAGCGCGATCAAAGAGGGCGATTTGACGGTGGGTGCCGTGTTGTCCGGTAACCGCAACTTCGAAGGGCGTATCCATCCGCTGGTAAAAACCAACTGGCTGGCGTCTCCGCCGCTGGTGGTGGCGTATGCGCTGGCGGGCAACATGAAGATCAACCTGCAGACTGATCCGATCGGTCAGGATCAGCAGGGCAAAGACGTCTATCTGAAGGACATCTGGCCATCGCCGGAAGAGATTGCCGCATCGGTGCAGAAAGTTACCAGCGACATGTTCCATAAAGAGTACGCCGAGGTGTTCGACGGCACGCCCGAGTGGCAGCAGATCAAAGTCAGCGAAGCAGCTACCTATGACTGGGACGAAGGCTCCACCTATATTCGTCTGTCTCCGTTCTTTGACGATATGGAAAAAACGCCGCAGCCGGTGCAGGACATCAGTGGCGCGCGCATCCTGGCGATGCTCGGTGATTCGGTGACGACCGACCATATTTCCCCTGCTGGCAGCATTAAAGCGGAGAGTCCGGCGGGGCGTTATCTGCTTGCGCACGGCGTTGAGCGTAACGACTTCAACTCGTATGGCTCACGACGCGGCAACCACGAAGTCATGATGCGCGGTACTTTCGCTAACATCCGTATTCGCAACGAAATGGTGCCTGGTGTTGAGGGCGGTTATACCCGGCACTATCCGAGCCAGGAACAGCTGGCTATCTACGATGCGGCGATGAAGTATCAGGAGGAGGGCGTGCCGCTGGCAGTGATCGCCGGGAAAGAGTACGGCTCCGGATCCAGCCGCGACTGGGCGGCGAAAGGTCCGCGTCTGCAGGGCGTGCGCGTGGTGATTGCCGAATCGTTCGAGCGTATTCACCGCTCTAACCTTATCGGCATGGGTATTTTACCGCTGGAATTCCCGGCGGGCGTAACGCGTAAGACGCTGCAGCTGACCGGGGAAGAGCGTATCGACGTGGCAAATCTGGCGCAGCTGCAGCCCGGTTGCAGCGTCCCGGTAACGCTGACGCGGGCTGACGGCAGTCAGCAGACGCTGGATACTCGTTGTCGTATCGATACCGGTAATGAGCTGACCTATTACCAGAATGACGGCATCCTGCATTACGTGATACGCAATATGCTCAACTAAAAAACAAAGCCGGGCATGCCCGGCTTTATTATTGACGCAGAAAGTGCATGATGCGAGAGCGCACCGCCGCATTACGATTTCGGCAGCAGATGCCCCATCTTCTCAGCTTTCGTATCGAGATAGTGCGCATTTTTCGGGTTACGGCCGACGATCAGCGGCACGCGCTCGACAATATTGATGCCCGCTTCTGACAAAATCTCCACTTTGCGCGGATTGTTGGTCAGCAAACGCACTTCATTAATGCCCAGCAGTTTAAACATGTCGGCGCACAGGGTGAAGTCACGCTCATCGGCGGCAAAGCCCAGCTGATGGTTCGCTTCCACCGTATCGTAGCCTTTGTCCTGCAACGCATAGGCGCGAATTTTGTTCAGCAGCCCGATGTTGCGCCCTTCCTGACGATGGTACAGCAGCACGCCGCGTCCTTCTTCCGCAATGGCGGTCAGCGCGGCTTCCAGCTGGAAGCCGCAGTCGCAGCGCAGGCTGAACAGCGCATCGCCGGTAAGACATTCGGAGTGGACGCGCGCCAGCACCGGATTGTGATCGCTAATATCACCATAAACCAGCGCGACGTGGTCGTGGCCGGTTGCCAGTTCTTCAAAACCAACCATCAGGAAATCTCCCCATGGCGTGGGCAGTTTGGCTTCTGCTACCCGTTTCAGCTGCATGTGACTCTCCAGAACCTTCAGAGGATGCGCTATCATCATGATAACGCACGGGCCCGACTGGCCCGACGAAACTGCCGATATTGTGCCACAACCTGAACCAGGGCCGCTAATCAGTCAGAGTGATTGTAGTGATAAAGCACAATTATCTAAGCCGCAACGGGTATGTTATTCTTTTTTCAACTAAAGTTATGCAATACGCCTGTCAGGTCGGGAAACAATAAAGGGACGAGATGTTAAAAATTGTGCAACGCACCACGCTGGGTGCGTTTTTATTACTGCTGATGCCGCTGGGCGTATGGCTTTCCGGCTGGCAGTGGCAACCGGGGGAGAGCGGGCATCTGTTGCGCGTGCTGTTCTGGATCACCGAAACCGTCACCAGTCCGTGGGGCACGCTGACCAGCCTGATTCTGAGCGGCTGGGTATTGTGGTGCCTGCGCTTTCGCCTCCGGCCGGCCATTCTGTTGTTGATTATCATGAACGGCGCGATTCTTGCTGGTCAGTCGACCAAAACCTTTATTAAAGAGCAGGTGCAGGAGCCGCGGCCGTATGTGGTCTGGCTTGAGCACAGCCACGGCGTCAACGAACAGCAGTTTTATCAGCTGAAACGGCAGCAGCGCGGCGAAATGGTATCCGCCTTGCTCGCCAATGACACAAAGCTGCCCGCCTGGTTAAAAAATCACTGGGCGTTTGAGACGGGCTTTGCTTTTCCGTCTGGCCACACCATGTTTGCCGCCAGCTGGGCGCTGCTGGTGATTGGCCTGTTATGGCCGCGCCGGCATGTTGTTACGGTGGTGGTGCTGTTTGTCTGGGCGACGCTGGTCATGGGCAGCCGGCTGGTACTGGGCATGCACTGGCCGCGCGATCTGGTGGTCGCGACGCTGATCTCGTGGCTGCTGGTGACGCTGGCAACCTGGCTGGCGCAGCGCTTTTGTGGCCCGCTCAGCGTGCCGCCGGAAGAGCAGCGTGAGATTGCCGGGCGCGATGACGGATTGTAATTTCTCCCTTTGCCCCCATATGATTGATTGTACTTGCAGAAAGGGCACTAACTGCTGCGCGGATAAGCAGCAACGGCGGCACTTTTTTGGCATACTCTACCGGATAACCTCACGACAGGACGCATTGTGAAATATTTGCTGATTTTTCTCGTGGTTTTGGTCATTTTCATCATCTCCGTCACGCTCGGAGCGCATAATGACCAGATTGTCACCTTCAACTATCTGCTGGCGCAGGGCGAATTCCGCATTTCAACCTTGCTGGCCTGCCTGTTTGGTGCCGGATTTTTGCTGGGCTGGGCGATCTGTGGCCTGTTCTGGCTGCGCATTCGTGTTTCGCTGGCGCATGCACAGCGTAAACTGAAGCGCATGCAGGCGCAAAATGAACAATCTGCTGCGGTAAATAGCACCTCCACTGCAGTGCGTCGGGATTAATGTTCGATGCTTGAATTGCTGTTTCTGCTTCTTCCTGTCGCGGCGGCGTACGGCTGGTATATGGGCCGCCGCAGTGCGCAACAGGATAAGCAACAGGAAGCTAACCGTCTGTCACGCGAATACGTGGCAGGGGTGAACTTTCTCCTTTCTAATCAGCAGGATAAAGCGGTCGATCTGTTCCTCGATATGCTTAAAGAGGACAGCGGCACCGTTGAAGCCCACCTGACGCTCGGTAACCTGTTCCGTTCGCGCGGCGAAGTCGACCGCGCCATCCGCATTCACCAGTCGTTAATGGAAAGCGCGTCGCTTACCTACGATCAGCGTTTGCTGGCCATCCAGCAGCTGGGACGCGACTACATGGCTGCCGGCTTGTACGATCGCGCCGAAGACATGTTCAGTCAGCTGATCGATGAAACCGATTTTCGCATCAGCGCGCTGCAGCAACTGCTGCTGATTCATCAGGCGACCAGTGACTGGCAGAAAGCGATCGAGGTGGCGGAGCGGCTGGTAAAACTCGGCAAAGATAAGCAAAAGGGCGAAATCGCCCACTTCTACTGCGAGCTGGCGCTGCAGGCGCTGAGCAGTGACGACCTCGATCGTGCCATGAGCCTGTTGAAAAAGGGTGAAGCGGCCGACCACCAAAGCGCGCGCGTTTCCATCATGATGGGACGTATTCTGATGGAGCAGGGCGAATACGCGAAAGCGGCGCAGCGGCTGCAGCGCGTGCTGGAGCAGGACAAAGAACTGGTGAGCGAAACGCTGCCGATGCTCGAAACCTGCTATCAGCGACTGGAGCAGCCTGACAGCTGGGCGCAGTTCCTGCAACGCTGCGTTGAAGAGAACACCGGTGCCGCGGCGGAACTCTATCTGGCGGACATTCTGGAGCAGCAGCAGGGGCCGGAAGCGGCTCAGCTTTACATTAACCGTCAGCTGCAACGCCATCCCACCATGCGCGTGTTCCATCGTCTGATGGATTTCCACCTGCACGAGGCAGAAGATGGCCGCGCCAAAGAGAGTCTGATGGTGCTGCGCGACATGGTTGGCGAACAGATTCGCACTAAACCACGCTACCGCTGCCAGAAGTGCGGCTTCACCGCGCACGCCCTCTACTGGCACTGCCCATCGTGCCGTGCCTGGTCTTCCGTTAAACCGATTCGCGGACTCGACGGCCAGTAAGCTGGCCGCGTTCGGTGATTATTCATAACGCATAGTAGTTACAACATACTAATAGGAGCTTTATCATCGCACCATCAGCACTGTGCACCGGCTCGTCAATCAGCAAGGCAATCGCCGTCGCAACGTTGTCGTGGCCGGGTTGCACGGGTAGAATGCTTGCCGTTTGTCCATCGCGCCTGCGGGTGCCAGCCTCTGAGGAAACGTTATGCCTGTTACTCACTCACCGATTCTGGTGGCACTCGACTATCATGATCTCAATAGCGCACTGCAGTTCGTTGACCGTATCGATCCGTGCCAGTGCCGTCTGAAAGTGGGTAAAGAGATGTTTACCCTGTTTGGACCGTCGCTGGTGAAGACGTTGCAGGCGCGCGGTTTCGAGGTATTTCTCGATCTCAAATTTCATGACATCCCGAACACGACGGCACATGCGGTCGCGGCGGCAGCGGATCTCGGCGTATGGATGGTCAACGTGCATGCCAGCGGCGGGGCGCGGATGATGAATGCGGCGCGCGAAGCGCTGCTGCCGTTTGCCAGTGATGCGCCCTTGCTGATTGCGGTAACGGTGCTGACCAGCATGGACGAAGACGATCTCAAAGGTCTTGGCATCACCTTATCGCCGGCGCAGCAGGCTGAGCGTCTGGCACGACTGACGCGCGAGTGTGGCCTTGATGGTGTGGTGTGCTCGGCGCAGGAAGCCGCGCACTTTAAACAGGTTATCGGGCAGGATTTCGCGCTGGTCACGCCGGGTATTCGCCCGGCGGGTAGCGAGGCCGGCGATCAGCGCCGCATCATGACGCCGCAGCAGGCACAACAGGCCGGTGTGGATTACATGGTGATTGGGCGACCTATCACTCAATCTGCCGACCCGGCGCAGACGCTGCAGCAAATCCTGCACAGTTTACAGGAGGGCTAATGGCTCAGGACAATCCGCTGGTTTACTCCACCGAAACCGGCCGTATTACACATACTGAAGAGAAACCGCAGCGACCGAAAGGCGATGGCATCGTGCGCATTCAGCGCCAGACCAGCGGGCGTAAAGGTAAAGGCGTGTGCCTGATTACCGGCATCGATCTCGATGATGACGCGCTGGCAAAGCTGGCGGCCGAGCTTAAGAAGAAGTGCGGCTGCGGCGGGGCGCTGAAAGAGGGCGTGATTGAGATTCAGGGCGATAAGCGCGATTTGCTTAAAACGCTGCTGGAAGCCAAAGGCATGAAGGTTAAACTGGCGGGCGGTTAATGAAAGCGGGCCACGCAAGGTGGCCCGATGTGACGTAGATGCGCTGCGTAGCCTGCTACAATATTATTATTAATCAACCTGATGGCCAATAATGCCGCCCACCGCAGCGCCACCGACGGTACCCAGCGCGCTGCCGTTGGTGAGCACCGATCCACCAATAGCACCGGCACCGGCGCCAATCGCCGTGTTGCGGTCACGTTTTGACCAGTTGGAACAGCCGCTCAGGGCCACCACTAACGTCGTTGCCAGCACGGCAACCGTCACGCGTTTCATTGTTGTAGTCATGGACATCTCCTTGATGGTTTGCTCAGAGGCAACTCGTTAAGTATAGATGTTACGCCCTGAAGTTGTTCGCCCGATGCACTCAGGCGGTGCTTTTCCTTCAGCCTGCACGCTGGCGCGCAACCACTTGCGCGCGTTGTTCACGCTGCTGGCAAAAACCATTTTGGTACCGCCGCAGGCTTGAGATAATTCTAGGCGTAAGCGGATGTGTATGCAGAAAGAAAACTCTGAAATCCCGACGTGGTGTCCGCATCCGGATCCCGTATCAAACCCCACACTTTGCCCGCTTTAGCCACTTTCCGCTGCTAATCCAGCCATTCCCTCCATAACGTTTTTACCGGCGGCTCCGCACAATTCACTAATGACTGTATGGCGGAGAAAACACAATGCTGGAAGCGCTGAAACAGCAGGTTCTGGAGGCCAATCTTGACCTGCCGCGTTACAACCTGGTGACCTTTACGTGGGGCAATGTCAGCGCGGTAGACCGCGAGCGCGGGCTGCTGGTGATCAAACCCTCGGGCGTTAAATATGAGCAGATGCAGCGCGACGACATGGTGGTGGTCGAACTGGAAAGCGGCAATGTCGTGGAGGGCCAGTTGCGGCCATCCTCGGATACCGCGACACACCTCGCACTGTATCTGGCGTGGCCGGAGATTGGCGGCATCGTGCACACCCATTCGCGCCACGCCACCATCTGGGCGCAGGCGGGCAGGGACATCCCGGCGTGGGGCACCACGCACGCTGACGATTTCTATGGCACCATTCCCTGCACCCGCGCGATGCAACGGGCAGAGATTGAGCAGGAATATGAATGGCACACCGGCCAGGTCATCATTGAAACCTTTGCGCAGCGCGGCATCGAGCCCGGCGCGATTCCTGCTGCGCTGGTGAACTCCCACGGGCCGTTTGCCTGGGGTAAAGATGCACATAGCGCGGTGCACAGTGCGGTGGTGCTGGAAGAGGTGGCCTATATGGCGCTGCACACTGAGCAGCTGCGCGCGGAGCTGCCGCCTATCGCCCAGACCCTGCTTGACCTGCACTATCTGCGCAAGCATGGGAAGAACGCCTGGTACGGGCAAGGCTGAGCGCGTGATGTTGTCTCAAGGCACCGGCGGGTGCCTTTTTTATTTAAGGGGATTGCGTGCCCGGACGAGCCGAGGACTATGGATGCTGTCGTTTATTCACTATGCGTTAAGCGTATTTATGCGCTTGCCGGCTGTTGCGCCGTCATTAAGTAAGCCCGCTAATCTTTCCTCAGGCAGGGGCTCGGGGATCTCTCTGGATTTTACGTTATAAATCAAACTCTCATTTGGTCTGGCCTCACTCTGCATTACGCTGATGTGGCGTTTAACGCATCACATAAATAGAGGATGAGACGATGACAGTAATTAACCAACCAACCTGCCGCCTGTTTACCGAAGTCGGTCAAACCACACAGCTTGCCGCCTATTATGAAGAAGGTCGACACACCATGTGGATGATGCTGCGCGCGCAGCCGCGCCCCAGTTTCAACCACGAATTAATCGAGGAGATTATGAACCTGAGCTACGCCGCCCAGCGTTCCGGTCTGCCGATTGATTTCTGGGTGACCGGATCGCTGGTGCCGCAGATGTTTAACGCCGGGGGTGATTTGCGTTTCTTTGTCGAATGCATTCGCAACAACCGCCGTGAAGCACTGCGCGCCTACGCCCGCGCCTGTGTTGACTGCATCCATTCGGCGGCCCGCGGGTTTGACACCGGCGCAGTGACGCTGGCGATGATTGAGGGCAGTGCCTTGGGCGGCGGTTTTGAAGCAGCGCTGGCGCACCACTTCATTCTGGCGCAGAACAGTGCGCGTATGGGCTTCCCGGAAATTGCCTTCAACCTGTTCCCCGGCATGGGCGGCTACTCGCTGGTCGCGCGCCGCTCCGGGATGAAGCTGGCCGAAGAGCTGATCTGTGAAGGGGAGTCGCACAGCGCAGAGTGGTATGAAACCCGTGGTCTGGTCGACAAAGTGTTCCAGCCCGGTGACAGCTACCGCACCACGCGTACCTTCATCGATACGCTGCGGCCAAAACTGAATGGAGTCCGTGCCATGCTGAAAGCGCGACAGCGCGTGCTGCAGCTGTCACGGGCAGAACTGATGGATATTACTGAGGATTGGGTCGACTATGCTTTCACGCTGGAACCGAAAGATATTGCCTACATGGAACGTCTGGTACAGCTGCAAAATCGTCACAGCGCATCACTGCGTAAAGCCGGTTAGCAGTACGCTAAGACGTTAAACGCGGGCAGGATGCTTAGCCAGCCAATGCCCGAGCTGCTCTGCGGGCATTGGTTTCGCATAATAATAACCCTGACGCCCATCGACACCGTTGGTCAGCACAAACTTCTCTTCGGCTTTGGTTTCGATGCCTTCGGCAATGACCTGTAAATCCAGGGCTTTCGCCACGGCAACGATCGCGCGCACCAGCGACTGCGATACCGGTTGCTTGTTGATATTGCGCACAAAACTTTGATCCAGCTTAATCGCATCGATCGGCACGCGCGCCAGCTGGGAGAGCGAGGAGTAGCCCGTGCCGAAATCATCCAGATGCACCTGTGCGCCTAACTCCTGAAACTGTTTCATCAGCTTCAGCGCACCGGCCTCGTTCTCGATCAGGCAGCTTTCCGTCAGCTCGATGTCTATCGGGCACTCACTGATGCCCGCTTCGCTCATCGCCTGTTTCAGGTCGCTGTAGATGCTCTGGTCGATCAGCTGTTTGGCGGAAACGTTCACTGCGACGCGCAGGTAAATGCCTTCGCTGCGCCATTTAACGATTTGCTGCAGCACGTTCAGCATCACCCAGCGCCCGAGCGGCACAATCAGTCCGGACTCTTCCGCGTAAGAGATGAAATCGCCAGGCGGCACCAGGCCGCGTTCAGGTGAATTCCAGCGCACCAGCGCCTCGGCACTGCGCACTTCACCGTCGCGATCGATCTTCGGCTGATAGTGCACCACCAGATGATCCTGCTCCAGCGCTTTGCGCAGATTGGTATCCAGCCACAGATATTCAAATACGCGCTGGTTCATCTCGCTGGCGAACACGCAGAATTTGCCGCGCCCGTTCTCTTTAGCGTGGTACATCGCGGTATCGGCGTTACGAATCAGACTTTCGCGATCTTCACCATGCAGCGGGGCGAGGGCGATACCAATCGAGCAGCCGCTGTAGACTTCGATCAGCCCGATACGGAACGGCTGACGCAGCCGCTCCAGAATGCGTGAGGCCATCGCCTCCAGCGCCGCCTGACTGGTGTGCTCAGCCAGTACCACAAATTCATCACCGCCGAGGCGCGCCAGCGTCTGGTCCTTGCCGAGACAGCTGAGGATCGCCAGCGACACCGCCTGCAGTAGCTGGTCGCCAAACATATGGCCATAGGCATCGTTTACCTTTTTAAAATTGTCGAGATCGAGGTAAACCACGCCGGTCTGGCTGCCGTTAGCCAGCTCCAGTGCCAGGCTAATTTGCTGATGGATAGCGTTGCGATTCGGCAGGCCCGTCACCGTGTCGGTATTGGCCATAACGCGTAAGCGCTCCTGCGCCCGACGCTCTTCCGTGATGTCGGTTCCGGAACAGATGAGGAAAATTTCATTTTTTCCGCTACCGCTATGGACGAACTTATTACGAAACAGAAACAGTCGCTGACCTTTTCGGGTTTTAACCCAGCGCTCCACTTCGTAGGAGTTGCCGTCGCGAAAGAAGCCGGCGATATTGCGGCGCGACGCCTGCGCTTCCTGTTTGGTCATAAACAGCTGAAACACATTGCGGCCAATTACTTCCTGCTCTTTCAGGCCGGTGTACTCTTCGCTCAGGCGGTTAAAACGCTGAATGTTGCCGCGCTGATCGAGGATGACGATCACTGAATTCGCTTCAGACACCACCTGTTCGGCGAAGGAGAGGCCAAGGGTTAAATCGCGCGCCACCGACGAGGTATCGCCCCAGGCGGATGCGGTACCGGCCCAGGTGGACTGATTCACTTTACGGCCGACAAAGTGCATCGGCACCGGCGAGCCGTGCAGTGAAAGAGTCAGGTTGATGCTGGAGGTAATTACCGTCATGGCACGCAGCAGACTGGCCTGAGCCGGCGTCAGGGGCACCGCCATATTGGTATTGGCATTTTCATCTTCGGCAAAATGCAGCGCATCGCTATCTGAAGTTAAACGCCAATGAGGGCTGGTTGTGCCAAACAAGGTATATAGCAACGTTTGCCCTTGTTCATCGGTCATGGAAACTTCCTCCGGAGGAATGCGCAGCAGGGGTATCTCATTATTTTAGCAACAGTATTCAACCTCCTGCGCCAGCACAAGATGCAAACTGAATATATTTTTGTTTTTATTAAAGAATGGCACGAAAAAGCCCCGGATTCCGGGGCTGAAAGGTTAGCACGGGCACTTGCCGAGTTTGCCCGCCTGGCTGGGAAAACGCGCCTCCAGGCAGTAACGATGGAAGGCGCGCTCATCCATGGGGGTCTGTTCCGGATGTTTTTCGCGCATATGCTTCAGATAAGTTTGATAGTCGTGCACGCCCACCATTAACCGGAAGCTCTGCTGTAATCCCTGCCACAGACGCTGCCAGCGTGAGCGCGGCGCGGCAGGGGCGCGGGCAGCGAGCGGTAAGCACTGCTGAATTTGCCAGCCCGCATGCGGCTTTTTCCAGCGTAAAATGGCCTCAGACATTGCGCACCTCCTGACGCAGTGACACGTCCGACTCATGGGTGGTCGGCACTGAACTGCGCAGCGCGCGCCGGATCACGAAGAACGCCGCAATCAGCATTGTAACCGCGACCAGCATGAAAAAGCCGCACAGCGCCGCGTTGATCTGGTTGCTGAACACGATGGTTTGCATGTCGGCCACGGTTTTCGCCGGTGCGATAATCACGCCCTCATCGAGACCTTTACGGAACTTACTGGCCTGCGCGAGGAAACCAATTGACGGTTTCTCATGGAAAATTTTCTGCCAGCCGGCGGTCATGGAGGTGATAAACAGCCAGGCGGTAGGCACAATCGTCACCCAGGCGTAACGCTGCTTTTTCATTTTGAACAGCACCACGGTACCGAGGATCAGCGCCATCGACGCCAGCATCTGGTTACCGATGCCAAACAGCGGCCACAGGGTATTGATGCCGCCGAGCGGATCGACCACGCCCTGATACACGAAGAACCCCCAGCCCGCCACCGCCACGGTGGTACCGGCCATGTTCCCGAGCCACGAGCGGTTGTTAGCCAACGAAGGCACCACGGTCCCGACCAGATCCTGCACCATAAAACGGCAGGCGCGGGTACCGGCATCCACGGCGGTGAGGATAAACAGCGCCTCAAACAGAATGGCGAAGTGATACCAGAACGCCATCATTGCGCGGCTGTTAAACACCTCGGTGATGATATGCGCCATCCCGACGGCAAACGTCGGTGCGCCACCGGCGCGGGAGAGAATGGTGCTTTCGCCCACTTCGCCGGCAATACCGCTCAGCATCTCCGGCGTCACCACAAAGCCCCAGCCATTAATTACCTGAGACGCGTTCTCCACCGTGGTACCAATCAGCGCCGCCGGTGAGTTCATGGCAAAGTAGACGCCCGGATCGAGCACCGAGGCACAAATCAGCGCCATGATCGCCACAAAGGACTCCATCAGCATGGCGCCATAGCCGATGAAGCGAATATGGCTTTCGCGCTCCACCAGTTTTGGCGTCGTACCGCTCGACACCAGCGCGTGGAAGCCGGAGATCGCGCCGCAGGCAATGGTGATAAACAGGAACGGGAACAGCGCGCCGGAGAACACCGGCCCCGTGCCGTCGATAAAGCGCGTCACCGCCGGCATCTTCAGTTCTGGCATGGCGAACAGAATGCCCACCGCCAGCCCGATGATCACGCCGATTTTCAGGAAGGTGGAGAGGTAATCACGCGGCGCCAGCAGCAGCCACACCGGCAGCGACGAGGCAACAAAACCGTAGATCACCAGCACCCACGTCAGCTCGGTGCCTTTCAGGGTAAAAATCGGTCCCCAGTATGGATCGGCCGCCACGTCACCGCCGTAAATGATCGCCGCCATCATCAGCACAAAGCCGATGATCGACACTTCGGCGATTTTACCCGGACGCAGAAAGCGCATATACACGCCCATGAACAGGGCAATCGGAATGGTGGCGGCGATGGTAAACAGCCCCCACGGACTGTTAGCCAGCGCTTTCACCACCACCAGCGCCAGTGCGGAGAGAATAATGATCATCACACCGAGCGCACCGAGCATGGTGACCACGCCAGCGAACGAGCCCAGTTCCTGGCGCGCCATCTCACCCAGCGAACGACCGTCGCGGCGCGTGGAGATAAACAGCACCAGAAAATCCTGCACCGCGCCGGCCAGCATCACGCCGACCAGAATCCAGATGGTGCCGGGCAGAAAACCCATCTGCGCCGCCAGGATCGGCCCGACCAGCGGACCGGCACCGGCGATCGCGGCAAAGTGATGACCAAACAGCACCCATTTGTTGGTGGGAACATAGTCCAGCCCGTCATTGAATCGCTCTGCCGGCGTGCGGCGCCGGTCGTCCAGCTCAAAAATGCGCCTGGCGATAAACAGGCTGTAGAAGCGATACGCGATGCTATAGCAGGCGACGGAGGCGATCACCAGCCAGACGGCATTAACGTGTTCGCCGCGACTGAGCGCCAGCATGGCGAACGCCGCCGCACCAATTAACGCCACCGCTAACCAGATCAATCCGGTTCTGACGTTGTTCATGAGTTAACTCCTTGTAGGGACCGGGAAAAAGGCGATCGGAATACAACAAGTTAAAAGTAATGTAATGAATTGTTAACGACAGGGAATCGGATCAGAAGTGTGAAGCGGGAAACAAATTTAACAACTGTTCAGGCGGGCGGGGAAAAATGCGGGATAACGGCTGTTATCCCGCACGATTTCATGCTCAGGCGGCCGGACGGGCCACCACGCTGCGTGTTTCCATGCGCACTTCGGCGATGGTCACATCAATCACATCGGTCACGCGGTAGGCCACTTCACCTTTGATCTGCACGGTGCCGCTCTCCTGCGAGCACACCAGTTCGTCACGCACGGCGTGAATGAACGGGGCAGGGATAAAGGCGACCGCACCGTTCTCCAGCAGGCGCACGCGCATGCCGCCGCGCGAAACGTCGATGATCTCGGCGCTGAATTTACGGTCAGTACCGGCAAACGGCGCGAGGAAGCGCGCGTACAGCCAGTCACCGACATCGCGCTCGGCCATGCGGTTGAGACGGCGACGCTCACTCATGATCAGGGTCACGTCATCCTGTGGCCGTGCAATGCTTTCGCCGCGCACGATGGCCTTCAGCAGACGATGGTTGATCATGTCGCCGAATTTACGAATCGGTGACGTCCAGGTCGCGTAGGCGTCGAGGCCGAGGCCAAAATGCGGGCCCGGTTCGGTGCTAATTTCGGCGAAACTCTGGAAACGACGAATGCGGCTGTCGAGATACTGGGTTGGCTGCGCATCAAGCTGACGACGCAACTGACGGAAGCCTTCCAGCGTGGTAATGGCCTGCGGATCAACCGTGATACCGTGACCAGCCAGTACGCCAGCCGCCTGTTCCGCGTTCGCCTGGTCGAAACCGGTGTGCAGGTTGTAGATACCGAAGCCAAGCTTCTCCTGCAGCACTTTAGCGGCGCAGACGTTGGCGAGGATCATCGCTTCTTCCACGATGCGGTTAGCGATGCGGCGCGGTTCCGCAATAATATCCAGCACTTCGCCTTTCTCACCCAGCACGAAGCGGTAGTCAGGGCGATCTTTGAACACCAGCGCGTGCGTCTGACGCCACTCGCCGCGCGCCAGGCACAGGCGATGCAGCAGGCGAATCTGCTGCGCGATGGTGTCATTTTCCGGCTGCCAGCTGCCGCTGTTCTCCAGCCAGTCCGACACTTCGTCGTACACCAGCTTGGCTTTGGATTCGATCCACGCGGCAAAGAAGTGGGCATCGTCAGCCAGGCTGCCATCCGGCAGTACAGTGACGCGACACACCAGCGCCGGACGCCTGACGTTAGGGCGCAGCGAGCAGACATCATCCGACAGTTCGCGCGGCAGCATCGGGATGTTAAAGCCCGGCAGATAGTTGGTGAAGGCGCGTCTGGAGGCCAGCTGGTCGAGTTCGCTGCCGGCGGCAACGTAAGCGGTCGGGTCGGCAATGGCGATGGTCAGCGCCAGCTTGCCTTCTGCCAGCTCTTCAACATACAGCGCATCGTCCATATCTTCGGTGCTGGCGCTGTCGATGGTGACAAAGTTCAGCGCGGTGAGATCTTCACGCTGCAGCTGTTCGTCCAGCATCTCGCCAAAGCCCACTTCCGGCGCTTCGCGCTCCAGATTGTGGCGCGACAGCGTGACCCACCATGGTGCGAGGTGATCGTCCGCGGTGACAACAAACTCGGTCAGTTCGGCATAGAACCCGCGATCGCCTTTCAGCGGATGGCGGCGCATCTCTGCCACGGCCCAGTCACCGTTCTGGAAATCGTGGGTCAGGCCACGCACCGCACGGCACTGAATCGCGTCTTTCAGCAGCGGATGATCCGGCACGATAGACAGGCGGTCATCTTTTTTCTGCACGCGGCCGACAAAGCGCGTCAGGAACGGCTCGATCAGGGTTTCCGGCTCCGCGCTCTCGCGGTCTTTATCAGTGTGGATCACGGCGGAAATGCGGTCGCCGTGCATCACTTTCTTCATTTGCGGAGGGGGAATGAAGTAGCTTTTCTGAGCGTCAACTTCGAGGAAGCCAAAGCCTTTTTCCGTGCCTTTCACAACACCTTCGGCGCGCGGGGTCTGCGCGTGAAGCTTCTCTTTCAGCTGCGCGAGCAGCGGGTTATCCTGGAACATAATATATTTAGTTTCGTGGCCTAAGAGCGGTGGACAGTTTTACGCGAATCAGGTCCGCGCGGCAAGGCTAAAACAGGCGAAAAAGCCGCTTTACGCGGCTTTTTACTTTCTGGTAACGCACAGAACTCAGGCGATACGCTGGGTGGGCGCGGCGGCGGTCAGCGCCAGCTTCACCGGTACCGATTTGGAGGTGGGCGTACCGCTGCCGTCACCGTAGCTGGAGAGCGGTACCAGCGGATTGGTCTCCGGATAGTAGGCGGCGAGGTTACCGCGCGGAATATTATACGGCACCAGCTTAAAGCCGCTGACGCGACGCGTCAGACCGTCATTCCACAGGGTTTCAATGTCAACCAGCTGCCCTTCGCTGAAACCGAGGGACACCATGTCGTCCGGGTGGATAAACACCACTTCACGCTGACCGTACACGCCGCGATAGCGGTCATCCAGGCCATAAATGGTGGTGTTGTACTGGTCATGCGAGCGCAGCGTCTGCAACGTGAACGGCACTTCAACGTCATTGCCCAGCTGTGGGAACAGCGAGGTCGGCAGTGCCGTCGCGCTGAATTCTGCCTGACGCGATGGCGTATTGAAGCGCAGTTCTGCGGCAGCGTTACCGAGGTAAAAGCCGCCGGGAATATCACACTGACGGTTAAAATCAGCGAAGCCGGGGATGGTCGCCGCAATGTGATCGCGAATGACGTTGTAATCAGCGGCCATGCCGAGCCAGTCGATGTGGTCGCTGCCCAGCGTCGCATGCGCGATACCGGCCACAATGGCTGTTTCTGAGCGCTGCGTTTCCGCCAGCGGAATGCCGACACCTTCAGAGGCATGCACCATGCTGAACGAATCTTCCACGGTGATGAACTGGTTGCCGCTGGCCTGGCGATCGCGCTCGGTACGGCCCAGCGTCGGCAGAATCAGGCCTTCGTGGCCCGGTACCAGATGGCTGCGGTTCAGCTTGGTGCTGATGTGTACCGTCAGACCACAATGCTGCAGCGCTTCTTCTGTAACCGGTGAGTCCGGCGCCGCCGCGGCGAGGTTACCGCCCAGCGCAATCAGCACTTTGACTTCATCACGCAGCATGGCGTTGAGCGCTTCAACCGTGTTATGACCGTGCTCGCGCGGCGGTTCAAAAGCAAAATGTGCGCCCAGTGCATCGAGGAACGCTTTCGACGGTTTCTCGTCGATGCCCATGGTGCGGTTGCCCTGCACGTTACTGTGGCCGCGTACCGGACACAGGCCCGCGCCCTGTTTGCCGAGCTGGCCAAACAGCAGCTGCAGGTTAACGATTTCCCGTACCGTATCGACCGAGTGTTTGTGCTGAGTGATGCCCATCGCCCAGGTGATGATCACCCGTTCGGCGCTCTGGTAAATGGCGGCGGCTTCGCGAATCTGGGCTTCGCTCAGGCCCGACTGCTGCACGATCTGCTCCCAGCGGGTCTCGTCGACAGCCGCCAGATACTGCTCAACGCCCTGGGTGTTGGCGTCAATAAAGGCCTGATCGAAAATGCCTTTTTCACCGGCGGCCAGCCGTTTACGCTGCTCTTCCAGTAGCGCTTTAACCATGCCGCGCACCGCCGCCATATCGCCGCCGAGGTTGGGCTGATAATAGGCGGAGCTGATGTTGCCGGCCATCGACGTCACCACTTCCAGCGGCTTCTGCGGATCGGCAAAACGTTCCAGGCCGCGCTCACGCAGGGTATTAAAGGTGACGATTCTGGCGCCGTGATCGGCGGCGTGACGCAGGCTGTGCAGCATGCGCGGATGGTTGGTGCCGGGGTTCTGGCCAAAGACAAAAATCGCATCAGCGTGGTCGAAATCGTCCAGGCGAATGGTGCCTTTACCGACGCCAATGCTACGTTTCAGTCCGGTGCCGCTGGCTTCGTGGCACATGTTGGAGCAGTCAGGGAAATTGTTGGTGCCCAGCACGCGGCCAAACAGCTGGTACAGCCACGAGGCTTCATTGCTGGCGCGACCGGAGGTGTAAAGCTCCAGCTGATCCGGATGATCCATCGCCTGCAAATGCTGCGCGATCAGCGCAAAGGCGTCATCCCAGCTAATCGGTTCATAGTGATCGGTCGCGCTGTTGTAGCGCATCGGGTGGGTCAGACGGCCCTGATACTCAAGGAAATAGTCGCTTTGCTGATACAGAGTGCTGACGCTGTGCTGGGCAAAAAATTCTGGCTCGACGACGCGGCGTGTCGCTTCCCAGGTCACGGCTTTCGCGCCGTTTTCGCAGAAGCTGAAGGTGCTCTTGTTATCATCGCCCCAGGCACAGCCCGGGCAGTCAAAGCCGCGCGCTTTGTTCATGCGCATCAGGTTACGCATGTTTTTCAGGGCGGCTTTACTGTCAAGGACAAAACGGGTGGTGGCTTCCAGCGAGCCCCAGCCGCCCGCAGCGGCGCGATAGGGCTGAATCTTACGTTTAAATTTCATGATAGTCGCAGGCTTATTGTTTATGAATTGTTATCAGAATATGACTTCTGTTGGTGAGAAGTGTGCGACTGACGGCAAAAGTTGTCTAATTGATTGACTTAATGGTGCGATAGTTAACGTTTATCGCGCGGCAGGGGTAAAAGCGTGATCGCCATCATAAATTATCCGCTGCCGTGTGCCGGCGGGTAAGTGTGTGGCCAAATGCTGGCTAATAATTGCTCTTTCCGTTAGCAAAAGGGCGCGCTCCATGAAGCAACTTGCCAGTCAGGTTCACGCATTCGGCAAAGCCTTAATGATGCCGATCTCCGTCATTGCTGCCGCCGGTATTTTTCTCGGTCTGGCCGCCGCGTTGCAGAATCCGGCGATCACCGGTGAAGCATTTGCCAGTTTGCAGGTGCCGCAGCTGATCATCGGTTTTATTCGTAAAGTGGCGGGCGCGCTGTTTGCCAACCTGCCGGTATTTTTTGCCGTCGCCAGCGCAATTGGGCTGGCCAAAGCGGAGAAACCCACCGCCGCGTTTGCGGCAGTGATTGGCTATATCGCCATGAATGTGGGGATCAGCGCCACGCTGGCGGCGAAAGGGCTGACGGCAGCCACCACTACGCCCGAAGCGCTGCAGCAGGCGGGCATGGACCAGACCAGCGCCATGATGACGTCAGCCGAGTACATCGACATGCTCGGCATTTTTACCTACAACATGAGCGTGCTGGGCGGGGTGATTGCCGGCCTGCTCACTGTGATGCTGCACAACCGCTTCTATACCCAGCAGTTGCCCACGGCGATCAGCTTTTTTGGCGGGCGTCGCTTTGTGCCCATCGTGACGGTGGTGGTGCTGCCGCTGACGGGCGTGCTGCTGGCGCTTATCTGGCCAACCATCGGTCAGGGCATCGCGTGGGTCGGTCAGATGATCGGTAAAAGCGGTCAGTACGGTGCCTTTTTGCTCGGCGCCTGCGAGCGCCTGCTGATCCCGACCGGCCTGCATCACATCCTCAATGAAACCGTGCGCTTTACGCCGATTGGCGGCATGGCGACGGTGGACGGCCAGACCATCGTCGGCGCGCTGAATATTTTCAACACCTCGCTGACCCATCCCGGCGCGATTCCGGACGACACCGTGCGTACCGCCACGCAGTTTCTCGCCCAGGGCAAAATCCCGGTAATGATGTTCGGTCTGCCCGCCGCCGCGCTGGCCATCTATCACACTGCCAAACCTGAACATAAGCAGCGGGTCAAAGCGCTGGTGCTGGCCGGCGCGCTGACCTCGTTTACCACCGGCATCACCGAACCGCTGGAGTTCTGCTTCATCTTCGTCTCACCGGTGTTGTACGTGATGCACGCGCTGCTGACCGGCCTGTCATTTATGCTGATGTCGATGCTGCACCTGATGATCGGTAACGTGCAGGGCGGCGCGATTGATCTGCTGGTGTTTGGCATTCTCGGCGGCAGCAAAACCCACTGGTGGTGGACGCTGGTGCTGGGCGCCATCTATGCGCCGGTTTATTACTGGGGCTTTCGCCTGGTGATTACCCGGATGCAGGTGGAAACGCCGGGGCGCGAATCCGAAGAGGAAGCCAAACCGCTGCAGGTGGCGGCGGATGAACGCACCCGCGTGATCATCAGCGGGCTGGGCGGAGAGGCCAATATAGAGGACGTCGATTGCTGCTTCACTCGCCTGCGCGTGCGGGTCAAAGAGATGAAAGAAGTGGTGGATCAAACGCTGCTGTCGACCGGTGCCAACGGCGTCAACCGCGTCAGTGAGCACGATGTGCAGGTGATTTACGGGCCGCAGGTCGAGAAAATCGCTAACGAGGTGAAAAGTGCGCTCGGCGTCGCCTGATGCCGGGCGGTACCGTTAATCATGTGGGGCGCGGTCGGTGGCGACCCGCCGCGTCTCCGCGTATACATCACCCGCTATCCGCCTGAGCAATCCGCCTGACAACGCAGAAATTTCTTCGCTGAGTGCGCGTTGGGGCGCGACGAGTTTTGCTACCATAACGCGATAAAAATTCGACGGTGGATAAGAAAATCGACATCAAGCAATTGATTTATTTGTGCAATTTGGAGCGCGAGCGCCATTTTGGCCGCGCGGCGGAGGCCAGCTTCGTCAGCCAGCCCACGCTCTCGATGCGGCTTAAAAACCTTGAGCGTGAGCTTGGGCTGTCGCTGATCAATCGCAGCAACAACTTTGACGGCTTCACGCCGGAAGGGGAACGCGTGCTGACGTGGGCGCGCGAAATTGTTTCGGTGTATCAGGGACTGAAGCTGGAAGTGGAGTCGCTCAAATACGGCGTCAACGGCACGCTGCGGCTGGGCGTGATGCCGCAGTGCAGCGTGGCGCTGCCGGCGTTATTGAAAGCGGTGGAAGCGCGCTATCCGCAACTCGACTATCGCGTTTCCGCCATGAGCGCCGATCAACTGCTGGAAGCGCTTAACAGCCACACCGTGGACGGCGGTATCGGCTTTTTTGAGCTGACGTCACTGCGGGAACTGCATTTCCAGACCGCGCTGCTCAACGATCGCGGCGTCGAAGCCATTTTCCATCCCGATCATTTCCCGGCGCTGCTGCAGCATGAGCGGCTGTCGCTGCACACGCTGGCGAGCCAGCCGCTGTGCCTGGCCGAGCCCACGCGCTATTTCCGGCGTTACCTCGACGGACAGCTGCGTGAAACCGGCGTGCTGCCGCGAGTGATTGTGGAAAGCGCCTCGGTGATGCAGCTGATTCAGAGTGCGCAGGTTGGCCTGGGCGTCATGGTGTCGCCCTGCGGCCATCTGCTACCGGAAATGCTGCACCATCTGGCGCGCCGGCCGATTGATATCGCGCCGATGGGACGTCAGGCGGCGCTGGTGATTGCCGAGCCGGGCAGGGCGTCGCCGCTGTCGCAGCACTTCTTTGACGAAGCACGACGCCACCTGGCGGATTAGCGCGCTTCGCCCAGCGCCATCAGCAGTCGATCCTGCCAGCTGGCAAATGCCACCGCCTGCATCAGCGTGAACAGGCGCTCGCTGCCCCAGCCCGCGTTTAACAGCGGCTGCAGATGGGCAGCACTGAAGCGCTCCGGCAGCCGGGTAAGCTGGGCGCTCAGCGCGATTACCTGCTGCGTCAGGCTGTCATCGCTGGCCTGATCCACACCGTGCAGCAAATGCGTGCGCCAGCCGTTCGCCAGCTGCGCGAACTGGCGTCGGCAGCCCAGCACGCGCGCGCTGACTGCCTGCGCCAGCTGTTCCTCTTCCCCACCATAAGCCTCAAGCCGCTGACGCAGCGTCGCCCAGCCATACAGCGCCTGGGCATCGTGCACCAGCAGCCAGACGGCGTCGTCGAGTCCGGCCATACCCTGACAAAAGGTCACCGCCGCCAGCTGGTCAGCGCTGGCATAGCGCAGCTCAACCGGCTTGATGGCGTGCTGCCAGGCAGCAGCCTGACTGAACAGCGCCGCATCGGCGTCTGCGGGCGGCGTGACGCCAGGGATCCAGCGCACCGGCAGGCCCATCATCGCCTGAAGCGCGGCGACCACGCGCGCCTGATAGCTGACGTAGCCTACTAGCTGGTTGAGCGTAACGATATCGGGTTCAGTCAGGCCTACCGCATCCAGCGCGCTGATGCTGCTGGCGGTAATCAGCTCCGGCTGCATCGCCAGCTGGCGCGCATACTGCGTGATTTGCGTCAGGCGATTATTGCTTTCGCGCGAAGAATCCGGTCCCGGCAGCGGATTAAGCCGCGCCGAGTAGTGATTGCACAGCCGCTGCACGCCAGCCACCTGCGCCACCGTGAGTGCGGTGCTGAGACGATCGTAAAGCGTTAGTGTATGGGTCAGCGAAGTGCTGACCGCATCGGGCAGCAGGGTATGGCTCAGGTCACGTGCCGCCTGTAGCACTGGCTGAAAGTGCTGCAGCAGCGGCTGCAGGGCGCTGGCTTCCTGCTGCAGGCCGAGCAGAAAACGGTCATCAATATGAGCGGCTTCGGGAACCAGGGGAGCAGTAGCGGACGTATGCGGGCGAGTCTGGCTTTCATAAAACCAGTGGTCATGGCCGGGAGAACGGCGGTGTTCCATGGTCATTCCTTTCGCAAAAAACGGACTGAGTGCACAACGGGCAAATCTGAAAAGCGCATCGCCACTCAAGGGCTAGCTTATCGTCGCTGAACGGCTGTCCACGGCAAAAGAATGATGGGGAATAATTAATAGCGTGTGGCTATAAGGCGGGGAGAGAAAAGAAAAAGGGCGAGCACCTGGCTCGCCCGCAGAACTTATTTCAGTTCCAGCTCGTTCATCGCGGCAATGCTGAAGCCGCCATCCACGTGCACCACTTCACCGGTGATACCACCCGCCAGGTCTGAACACAGGAAGGCCGCAGAGTTACCCACGTCTTCGATGGTGACGGTGCGGCGAATCGGGGTAACCGCTTCGCAGTGTGCCAGCATCTTACGGAAATCTTTGATGCCTGATGCGGCCAGGGTACGGATTGGACCAGCAGACACGGCGTTAACACGCACGCCTTCCGGACCCATCGCATTCGCCATGTAACGCACGTTGGCTTCCAGCGACGCTTTCGCCAGACCCATCACGTTGTAGTTCGGGATAGCGCGCTCTGCACCCAGGTAAGAGAGGGTCAGCAGTGCTGCGTTCGGGTTCAGCATCGCGCGGCACTCTTTGGCCATCGCCACAAAGCTGTAGGCGCTGATGTCGTGCGCGATTTTGAAGCCTTCACGGGTAACGGCGTTCACATAGTCGCCATCCAGCTGGTCGCCCGGGGCGAAGCCGATGGAGTGAACAAAGCCGTCAAATTTCGGCCAGGTTTTTGCCAGTTCAGTGAACAGGGCAGTGATGCTCTCGTCTTCTGCCACATCGCACGGCAGAACAATGTCTGAACCCAGTTCTTTAGCGAACTCTTCCACGCGACCTTTCAGTTTGTCGTTCTGGTAGGTGAAAGCCAGTTCTGCGCCCTGTTTGTGCATCGCCTGCGCAATACCGTAGGCGATGGAAAGTTTACTGGCAACGCCAGTAATCAGAATGCGCTTACCGGAAAGAAAACCCATAGCTGTAATCCTTATGGTCATTGTTGTTGGCGGTCGCGATGATTAAAAATTGTGCGACCGACGTTAATCGACGTGCGGATTCTAGCACGTCTGTATCAAATGGGGTAAATCGCGCCGCGTTTTCCGCTACGGCCGTAGCACTCAACGCTCGCGCCGCCACGCCTCGGCGGTTAACGCTTCGCCAAAATGGCTGGCAATCAGCCGTTTGGTTAAGTCGTGCAGCGGCGAGGCCAGCACGTCAGCGGTGCCGCCTCGCTCCACCACTTCGCCCTGATGCATCACCAGCACCTGGTCGCTGATGTGCTTCATCATGCCAAGATGCTGAGTAACATAAATATAGGCGATGCCGTGTTTCTCCTGCAGCTCCAGCATCAGGTTCACCAGCTGCGAACGCATGGTCATGTCCAGCGAGGCGAGGGCTTCATCAGCGACAATCACCTTTGGCTGCAGAATCAACGCGCGCGCCAGCGCCAGACGCTGCTTCTGGCCGGGGGCCAGCATGTGCGGATAGTAGCCGGCGTGGTCGCGCAGCAGCCCGACCTGACGCAGCGTGGCAATAATGCGCTTTTCGCGTGCTTCATCATCAAGCCCGGTATTCAGCCGCAGCGGAAAATCAAGGATCTGGCTGACGCGCTGGCGCGGATTGAGCGACGTCGACGGATCCTGAAAAATCATGCGAATCCGCTGGCTGCGGTAGCCGTAATCGCCATAAGAGAGCGGGTGATCGTCGATCAGCATCTCACCTTCGCTTGGCGCCACCATGCCGCTCAGCATCTTCGCCAGCGTGGATTTGCCCGAACCGTTCTCGCCGATAATGGCCAGCGTCTGCTTTTCGCGCAGGGTAAAACTGACGTTTTTCACCGCTTCAACATGCTGGCGTCGGAACAGCCCGGTGCGGTAGCGGTAGGTTTTGCTCAGGTTGCGCACTTCCAGCAGGGTTTCCATTATTGGCTCTCCATATTCAGCGGGAAGTGGCAGGCATAAAGATGCGCTTTAGTGCCGCTCAGGCGCGGCGTTTCGATGCATTTACGCTGCGCGTAAGGGCAGCGCGGACCGAGACGGCAGCCAATCGGCAGATGTTCCAGCGACGGTATCGCGCCGGACAGCGTATTCAGGCGGCTTTTATGCGGCAGCGCGCGGCCAAAGTCGGGCATAGCGCGGATCAGCGCCTGCGTATACGGATGGTGCGGCGTTTCCATCAGATCGTCACTCTGCGCCGTTTCCACCGTTTGTCCGCAATACATCACGTTGATGCGGTCCGCCCACTGACTCATGGTGCGCAGGTCATGGCTGATCAGCAAAATCGTGGTGTTGTTATTCTGATTGAGGCGGCTCAGCAGACGGAAAATCTGCGCCTGCGTGGTGGGTTCCATGGCATTGGTCGGCTCATCGGCAATCAGCAGGCGCGGCTGATTGGCCAGCGCGATGGCGATCATCACCTTCTGACATTCGCCTTCGGTCAGCTCATACGGGAAGCTGCGCATAATGTCTTTGTGATCTTTAATGCCGACGCGGTGCAGCAGCTCAATGGCGCGCTCTTTGCGCCAGAACCACAGGCGCTGATACCAGCGGCCTTTAAAGGTCCAGCGTGGAATGGCCTGCATCAGCTGGCGGCCGACACTTTCAGAAGGATCGAGACAGGATTGCGGCTCCTGAAAAATCATCGACACGTTATGGCCAACGATACGCCGCCGTTCGCGCGGCGACAGGCGCAGCAGATCGATATCATCGAACACCATGCGGTCGGCGGTGACGCGCCAGTTATCTTTGGTCACGCCGCAGATGGCTTTCGCCACCAGACTTTTCCCCGAGCCGGATTCGCCCACCAGGCCACGCACTTCGCCCTCGTTTAGCGTCAGATTGATGCGATCGACCGCTTTCACCGGACCTTCAGCGGTCATGAATTCAATGGTCAGATTTCGGATGTCCAGTAACGGCATTATTCCACTCCCGCAGCGACGGCGCGACGGATGCCATCGCCCAGCAGGTTAACAATCAATACGCTTATCATCAGCGCGGCACCCGGCAGCATCACCGTCCACGGCGCCACGTAAATCAGCTCCAGCGCGTCACCCAGCATCGCACCCCATTCGGGCGAGGGCAGCTGCGCGCCGAGGTCAAGAAAGCCGAGCGCGGCGATGTCGAGGATCGCCATCGACAGCGAGCGGGTAAATTCACTGACCAGAAGCGGCAGGACGTTTGGCAGCACCGCATTCCACAAAATATTCAGGTTGCGCGCGCCATCCAGCCGCAGCGCCACCACATACTCTTTTTCCATCTCATCATGCACTGCCGTGTAGATTTCGCGCACCAGACGCGGGATCAGCGCCAGCAGTACCGCCAGCATTGCATGCTCCAGCCGCGGGCCAAGAAAGGCCACCACGATAATCGCCAGCAGCAGAGAGGGAATCGACAGCAGCGTATCCAGCACGTGATTCATCACCGCCGAGCGCAAACCGTGGGTTATCCCCGCCAGCACGCCCAGCAGCAGCGCGCAGATTGCTGCCAGCACCGTAACCAGCAGCGCAGAGCCAACCGTCGGCGCCACGCCGCTCAGTAAACGGCTTAGCACATCGCGCCCGAGATCGTCAGTGCCGAGAAAGAAGGAGACATCGCCGTAGCGCGACCACGACGGCGGCAACAGCTGATAGCCGAGAAACTGCTGGTCGATACCGTAAGGGGACAGCAGCCCGCCGAACAGGCAGAGAAACAGCAGGATGCCGAAGCCGTACAGGCCAATCATGGCGCTGGTATCGCGATAAAAGCGCTGCCAGCTGAGGCGAAACGCACTCGGCAGCCGCTTCTCGGCGTAGATGTTATCTGAGGGCATACCACTCCTTGTGTTTCAGCGGATTGAGCGCCGCACCGATAATATCCGACAGTACGCTGACCAGAATCACCAGCCCGCCAACCACCATCACGCCCGCGGAGATCGCCGCGTAATCCTGCTGACGGATGGCGTTAATCAGCCAGCGCCCCAGTCCGGGCCAGTTGAACACCACTTCGGTGATCATCGCCAGCGTCAGCATGGTCGAGAATTGCAGGCCAAGACGCGGGATCACCGGCGGCAGTGCGTTGTGCAACACGTGACGGCGAATCACGGTGAAGCGCGACAAGCCGCGCGTTGCCGCTGCCTTGACGTAATTTTTATCCATCACGTCGCTGGTGCTGTTGCGCAGCAGGCGAATCACTTCGGTAGTCGGTGCCACAGCCAGCACGATCACCGGCAGAATCAGGTGCGTCAGCGCGCTGACCAGCATCTCATGCCGCCACGGTGAAGGGCTAAGCCAGGCGTCAATCAGGGCAAACCCAGTAATGTTCTGCACCGGATAGAGCAGGTCGAAACGGCCGGAAACCGGCAGCCAGCCCAGCGTCAGCGAGAACAGCAGGGTAAACAGCAGCGCCAGCCAGAACACCGGCATTGAGAAGCCGAGCAGCGCCAGCGCGCTGATGGCTTTATCCTGCCATTTATTGCGCATTACGCCGGCGCAGATGCCGAGCGGAATACCAACCAGCAGCGCCAGCATAAACGCCAGCACGCACAGTTCCAGCGTGGCGGGAAACACCTCGCGCAGCTGTATATCAATTGCCTGACCGTTGGTGCTGGAGACACCGAAATCAAACTGCAGCAGCCCCTTAAACCAGAACCACCAGGCATCGAACAGCGAGGCGCCTTCCAGCGGCGCGTTAGGGGTGAAATAGCTCAGGCTGAAACTCACCAGCGAGAGTAAGAACAGGGTGATGATCAGCAACAGCATGCGACGCAACAGATAGATGATCATGCTTACTCCTCGCCGTGCTCATCGCGGTAAACCCCGGCGAACGAGGCGTTACCGAAGGGACTCAGCACCAGGCCTTTAATATCGTGCCGGTAAGCCTGCAGGCGCAGCGACGACGCCAGCGGCAGCACCGGCAGCGCCTGCGCCAGCATCTGCTGGGCGCGATCGTAGCTGTCGATACGCGCCGACAGCTGCTGCGACAGCAGCGCGCGCTGTAGCGCCTCATCAAACGCCGGCGAACACCAGTGCGCGTAGTTGGTCTGCGAACGAATCGCCGCGCAGCTCAGTAACGGGCGGAAGAAACTGTCCGGATCGTTACTGTCGGTGGCCCAGCCGGTCAGGGTTAAATCGTGGTTCATGGCCATCAGCTGTGCTTCCTGAAAACGTCCCTCAACCGGGGCGATGGTGACGCGCACGCCCACCTGCGCCAGATCCGCCTGCAACAGCTCGGCGGTTTTGAGCGGGCTGGGGTTCCACGACATCGAGGTGGTCGGCACCACCAGGCGCAGATGCAAATCTTCAATGCCCAGCGCTTTTAGTGCCTCACGCGCTTTTGCCGGATTGTATTCCGTCACGCGCGCATCATTATCGTAAGCCCACGAGGCGCGCGGCAGAATCGAGGCTGCGGTTTCCGCCGTGCCGTAATAAATCGACTCCATCAGCCGCTCGTTGTTGATTGCCAGCGCCAGCGCGTGGCGCACTTCCGGACGGTCGAGCGGCGGTTTGCGGGTGTTAAACGCCAGATAGGCGATGTTCATGCCGGGACGCAGCGTCATGCGCAGGCGCGGATCGTCGCGCAGAATCGACAGCTGGCTGGCGGCCGGGTAGGCCAGTACGTCACACTCGCCGGTCAGCAATTTCGACAGGCGGCCAGTGCCGCCCACGCCGAGGTCGATCACCACCTGTTGCAGACGCGGCACGCCTTTCCAGTAGTGCGGATTGCGCGCCAGACGCAGATATTGCCCGGTGCGGTACTCACTCAGCTGGAACGGGCCGGTGCCCACCGGCTGGCGATCCAGCTGTTCCTGCTGGCCTGCCGCGCTCAGCTGGCTGGCGTACTCCTGCGACAACACCGGCGCGTAATGGGTGGCGATATGCCACAGGAACGAGGCGTCCGGGCTGTTGAGGCGGATCTCTACCGTGTCGTTATCCAGCTTCTTCACGCTCTGCACCGAGTCGGCAAACTGCAGGCTGTCGAAGTAGGGATAGCTGCCGCCGTTGACGTTATGCCACGGATGCTGGCGATCGAACATGCGGGCAAAGCTAAAGACCACGTCGTCGGCGTTCATTTTGCGCGTCGGCGTAAACCAGTTGGTATGCTGGAACGAAACATCTTTGCGCAAGTGGAAGCGGTAAGTCGCGCCGTTATCGCGCACTTCCCAGCTCTGCGCCAGATCGGGGATCAGGCGATAGGTATAAGGGTCGACGTCGAGCAGGCGGTCATACAACTGTGCCGCCAGCGTATCGACCACCAGCCCGCTGCTGACCATCTGCGGGTTGAAGGTGTTAACCGTGCCGTTGACGCAATAAACAAAGCCGCTGTGGCGGATAGAGTCCGCGGGCGCGGCGAGCGCAGAGGCACTCAGGACGCTGAGACCAAGCAGCAGCGCGGGGAATAATTTTGGCATAGAACTCAACGATTCTCGGGCAATAGCGAGAGTGTATCGCAAAGCAAGCGTACTCCCCAAATCCGCCGCGTATCTGCGCTTTTTTTACCCAGCGGGCAACGGTGGTAAGCACAACATTAGTGTGGAAATGAGAAAAATTCTCAATTAGAGCTTTACAGATGATAATAGGAATGATTATTATTCTTCTGCGCTTCGACGGTGGCTCTACCGAAGAAGAGCACGACATTGCTCACATTGCTTCCAGTATTACGTTGCCCGCACCTCGTGTTGCGGGCTTTTTTTTGCGCCCTCATCAGCCGCGCATCGTTATGTTCCTTCCGGCAATCCTCATGCGAAATCGGCATCGGTCATTTGTTACGCGCAGGGTAGTCTGGGCTTTTCATCTGCAGAGAAATGATAATGAAAAGAGTGACTTTAACGATGCTGTTACTGGCCAGCGGCAGCGTCGCGGCGCACGGCGTTACCCTGCGCATTGCCGATCAAAAGGGCAACATGCGCGCCGAGCTGGAGGCAGCGCAGCAGCTCAACGATCTCTCCTACCGTATCGAATGGGCGGAATTTCCGGCCGCCGCTCCGCTGGCCGAAGCCCTGAATGCCGGGGCGGTTGATGCCGGAATTATTGGTGATGCGCCGCTGCTGTTCTCACTGGCCGCGGGTTCGCAGGTCAAAGCGGTGGCCGTCAGCAAATCCACCCCGGCCGGGCTGGCGGTACTGGTTGCGCCGGACTCACCCATCAAAACGCCGCGGGATCTGCGCGGTAAACGCATCGCCACCGGGCGCGGGTCGATCGGTCATTTTATCGCGCTGAAAGCGCTGGAAAGTGCCGGGCTGAGCGATAAAGCCGTCAGCTGGCGCTTTCTCACGCCTGCCGATGCGCGCATTGCGCTGGCGAGTGGTTCCGTCGATGCGTGGGCAACCTGGGATCCTTACACCGCGCTGGCAGAAGTGACGCATACCGGGCGCGTGCTAATCAACGGCGTGGGGCTCTCCAGCGGCAACAGCTTTCTCGCCGCCACCGATGCGGCACTGAGTGACGCCAGTAAACGTGCGGCGCTGCAGGATTATATTAACCGGCTGGCGGCCGCTGACCGCTGGGCCAATCGCCACGTTGAGGCGTATTCCGCCAGGCTGGCGAAAATCATCGGTTTTCCTCAGGAGGCTGCCGCCAAATCTTTTGCCCGACGTCAGTCACACTGGCAGAGCATTGACGACCACACCGTACAACAGCAGCAGGAAACCGCCGACTTTTATCAAAAGTACGGCCTGATTACTCAGCCACTCGATGTCAAGCCGACCTTTTATCGCGGTCTGCAGGTGGCACAACAGTAACCCTTTGTGCGCCGGTATTTGGCGAACAGGCGGGATGCGCGTAGCATGGCGGCATCAAATCCGTGGCGGATAACCCAATGTTAATCAAAACCTTTGATGGTCATAATGACCTGTTGCTCAACCTGTGGTTGCATCATCGCGACGATCCGGCCACTGCCTTCTTTACCGGTATCGAAAAAGGACACCTCGATTTTCCGCGCATGCAGCAGGGCGGCTTTTCCGGCGGATTGTTTGCGCTGTTTGTGCCGCCGCAGCGCTACGTCAGCGAAGTAGCACCTCAGCTGGCCGGTGAAGCGTGGCAGCCGCTGGAGATCCTGTGGCAGCAGCTGGAGATTCTGAAAACGCTGGTTGCCCGTTCTGACGGCCGGGCGCGCCTGTGCCTCAGCACCGCCGATATCGCCGCCTGCCGGCGCGACGGCGTGCTGGCGATGGTGGCGCACATTGAGGGCGCGGACGGTTTTGACGGCGACGGCGCCGACCTTGCCGCCTTCTGGCAGGCGGGCGTGCGCAGCATCGGTCCGTTCTGGAATCTGGAAAATCGCTTTGGCGCTGGCGTCACTGGCGCGTTTCCCGGTTCGCCGGATAGCGGTCCGGGACTGACCGCCGACGGCGAGCGGCTGATCACGCTGGCAAATCAGCAGCGCATGATGATCGACGTGTCGCACATGAATGAAAAAGCGTTCTGGGACACGGCCCGGCTCTCATCCGCGCCGCTGGTCGCCAGCCACTCGAATGCGCACGCGCTGTGCGCGCAGCCGCGCAACCTCACCGACGACCAACTGCGGGCGATTCGCGATAGCGGTGGCGTGGTCGGCATTAATTTCGGCAACGCCTTTCTGCGCGCCGACGGTAAGCGCGACGATGATGGCGGCTTGATCGAAATTGTTAAACACTGTGAGCATCTGATGACTATTATGGGAAGCGATCACGTCGCGCTGGGCTCGGATTTTGACGGCATCAGCGTGCCCGCAGAGCTTAAAGATGTCACCGGTTTGCCGCGGCTGTATGCGCTGATGCGCAGTCTCAACTATGATCAGGCATTGCTGGAACAACTTGCCTGGGGCAACTGGCAGCGGGTATTGCACCAAATCTGGCAGGCTTAAGTGTATTTCCTTACGCAATCAGGGTTGATCTGCTCGCTACATTGGCGCAACATCGCCCCGCGTTATCCATTGCTGGCGGAAGCTTTGTTTCTGTCGCAATGTTTTTAGCAGAGCCTGCTCTGCGTTTTAAGACTATGAGGAAGAATATTATGTGGAAAAAACCTGAGTTTGTTGACCTGCGTCTGGGCCTGGAAGTAACGCTGTACATCTCCAACCGCTAAGACGTCCTGCCCGCCGTTCGTGCGGGCATTTTCTTTTCCTGCTTCGGTCCTTCACATGTTTATTAAAGTCCTCGGTTCGGCGGCTGGCGGTGGCTTTCCGCAGTGGAACTGTAACTGCGCCAACTGCAGCGGGCTGCGTAACGGCACGCTCCAGGCGCAGGCGCGCACCCAATCCTCAATCATTGTCAGCGATAACGGTACCGACTGGGTGTTGTGCAACGCTTCGCCGGACATCAGCCAGCAAATCGCCCGCACGCCGGAACTGGTGAAACACGGCGTGCTGCGCGGAACGGCGATTGGCAGCATTATTTTGACCGACAGCCAGATTGATCACACCACCGGTCTGCTGAGCCTGCGTGAGGGCTGCCCGCATCAGGTATGGTGCACGCCGGAAGTGCATGCCGACCTCACCAGCGGTTTCCCGATTTTTACCATGCTGCAGCACTGGAACGGCGGCCTGCAGCATCGGGCGCTCACGCCGCTTGAGCCGTTTCGCGTTGACGTCTGCGCCAGTCTGCAATTCACCGCCATTCCAATTCTCAGCAATGCGCCACCGTATTCGCCGTATCGCGATCGTCCGCTGCCGGGACATAACGTGGCGCTGTTTATCGAAAACACCGCCAGCGGGCAGACGCTGCTGTATGCGCCGGGCCTCGGCGAACCGGATGCGGTGATTATGCCGTGGCTGCAAAAAGCCGACTGCCTGCTGATCGACGGCACGGTGTGGCAGGATGATGAGCTGCTGACCACCGGCGTCGGCAAAAATACCGGCAAAGCCATGGGCCATCTGGCGCTGGCGGAAGAGCAGGGGCTGATGGCGCTGCTGGCCGCGCTGCCGGCCAGACGCAAAATTCTGATTCACATTAACAACACCAATCCGATCCTCAACGAGCATTCGCCGCAGCGCCAGTTCCTGACGCAGCAGGGCATTGAAGTGAGCTGGGACGGCATGGCGATTCATTTGCAGGAGTCCGCATCGTGATCATTACCGAGGCGTTGTCACCCGAAGCCTTTGAACAGGCGCTGCGTGCCAAAGGCGCGTATTACCATATTCACCATCCTTACCATATCGCGATGCACAACGGTGCCGCGACGCGCGAGCAGATTCAGGGCTGGGTGGCGAACCGTTTTTACTATCAGACCAATATTCCGCTGAAAGATGCGGCGATCATGGCCAACTGTCCGGATCCGGCAACGCGCCGTAAATGGGTACAGCGTATCCTCGATCACGACGGCCGTAACGGCGAGGAAGGCGGCATTGAAGCCTGGCTGCAGCTGGGAGAAGCGGTGGGTCTCGATCGCAAAGTCTTGCTGTCAGAGAAGCTGGTGTTGCCGGGCGTACGGTTTGCCGTTGATGCCTATGTCAACTTTGCGCGTCGCGCCAACTGGCAGGAAGCGGCGTGCAGCTCACTCACTGAGCTGTTTGCCCCACAGATTCATCAGTCACGCCTCGACAGCTGGCCACAGCACTATCCGTGGATCAAAGAGGAAGGCTATTTCTACTTCCGCAGCCGCCTGAGCCAGGCGAACCGCGATGTCGAACATGGCCTGGCGCTGGCGCTGGAAGTCTTTACCAGCGCTGAGCAGCAGAACCGTATGCTGGAGATCCTGCAGTTTAAACTCGACATTCTCTGGACCATGCTGGATGCCATGACCATGGCATACGCGCTGCAGCGTCCGCCGTACCACACGGTGACCGATCAGGTCGCCTGGCACAGTACAAGACTGGTGTAATCACATGAAAGAGACTCTGATTCCGGCGTTTCGCCGCGGCTATCGTCTGCAGTGGGAAGCCGCGCAGGACAGCCACGTGGTGCTTTACCCGGAGGGGATGGCGAAGCTGAATGAAACCGCTGCCGCCATTCTGGAACTGGTGACCGGCAAGCAGGATGTGGCGGCCATTATCGCCACGCTCAATGCGCGTTTTCCGGAGGCGGGCGGCGTCGATGATGACGTCAAAGACTTCCTGCAATCGGCCATTGAACAGAAGTGGATCCAGTGTCGTGAACCCGAATAAACCTGGCGTGAATGCGCCGCTGTGGCTGCTGGCGGAGCTGACTTATCGCTGCCCGCTGCAGTGTCCTTACTGCTCGAACCCGCTGGATTTTTCGCAGCAGGAACAAGAGCTGAGCACCGAACAGTGGATCGAGGTCTTCCGTCAGGCTCGCGCCATGGGCAGCGTGCAGCTGGGCTTTTCCGGTGGTGAACCGCTGACGCGCAAAGATCTGCCGGAGCTGATTCGCGCCGCGCGCGATCTGGGTTTTTACACCAACCTGATCACCTCCGGCATTGGCCTGACGGAGAAAAAGCTCGATGCCTTCGCCGACGCCGGGCTGGATCACATCCAGATCAGTTTCCAGGCGAGTGATGAAACGCTGAACGCCGCACTGGCCGGTTCGCAGAAGGCGTTTCAGCAGAAGCTGGCGATGGCAAAAGCGGTGAAAAAGCACGGCTACCCGATGGTGCTGAACTTCGTGCTGCATCGTCATAACATCGACCAGATCGATAAAATCATCGATCTGTGTATTGAACTGGAGGCGGATGATGTCGAACTGGCCACCTGTCAGTTCTACGGCTGGGCGCATCTTAACCGTCAGGGATTACTGCCAACGCGCGAGCAGATTGCCCGCGCCGAAGCGGTGGTTGCGCGCTACCGTGAGCGCATGGGCAGCAGCGGCAATCTCACCAATCTGCTGTTCGTCACGCCGGATTACTACGAAGAGCGGCCCAAACCCTGTATGGGCGGCTGGGGATCGATATTTCTCAGCGTGACGCCGGAAGGTACGGCGTTACCCTGTCACAGCGCGCGCCAGTTGCCGGTGCAGTTCCCCTCAGTGCTGGAGCAGAGCCTGGAGGATATCTGGTACAACTCGTTTGGCTTCAATCGCTATCGCGGCTTCGACTGGATGCCGGAACCGTGCCGCTCATGCGATGAGAAAGAGAAAGATTTCGGCGGTTGCCGCTGCCAGGCATACATGCTGACCGGCGATGCCGACAACACCGACCCGGTGTGCAGCAAGTCGCCGCATCACGGAAAAATTCTTGAGGCTCGCCGCGAAGCCAGCTGCAGCGATATCAAAATCGCCCAGCTGCAGTTCCGCAACCGCAGCAACTCTGAGCTGATTTTCAAACAGCGGGTCACCTGATGTGCGAACGCAGCCTGACGCTGGCTAACGGTCTGCGCTGTCATCTGTCGCACCAGCCCGACGCGCGGGAAAGCGCGGCGCTGGTGCGCGTCGGCGCGGGCAGCCTGCACGAACCCGATCGCTGGCCCGGCCTGGCGCATCTGCTGGAACATCTGCTGTTTTGCGGCAGCGCGGGCTTTACCGGCGATGAGCGCCTGATGCCGTGGCTGCAGCAACAGGGTGGTCAGGTGAATGCCACCACGCAACTCAGCCGCAGTGCCTGGTTCTTCCAGCTGCCGGCGCAGGCGCTGGCGGCGGGCGTGGCAAGGCTGGCAGATATGCTGGCTGCGCCACTGCTGACCGGTACGGCGATTACACGGGAAGCGGCGGTCATTGAGGCAGAATATCAGCTGCTGCGGCATCATGCCGAAACGCTGAGTGAAGCAGCGCTGCTCGACGCGGCCGGTGGCGCACTGCGCCGCTTTCGCGTCGGGAGTGCGGCGACTTTTGGTGACAACGTAACGGAGCTGCAGCAGGCGCTACGGTTGTTTCATCAGCAGCATTTTGTCGCCGCCAACCAGCAGCTGTGGCTGAGCGGACCGCAATCGCTGGGTGAATTACAGCAGCTGGCTGAGGCGTTTGCTGTTCGCCAGTCAGGCGGTGCGGCGCACTCCTTATTGCCAGCCATTTCCGCGCCGGAGCCAGTTGAAACGCTCATCCAGCTTGCCGGTGAAGAGTCATTCTGGCTTAGCCTGTTTATCACCGGCGAAGAAAACGCTTTGCGTGACAACGTCACATTGCTGGAGGCTTTCTGGCAGGATGAAGCCCCTGGCAGCCTGATGGCGCAGCTGCGCAGCGAGCAACTGTGCGCTTCGCTGCAGTGTGAATGGCTGTGGCAGAGTGCCGATCATAGCTGGCTGGCGTTGCGCTTCAGTGCGCCAGCGCTGTCAGCGTCGGCGGCAAGACGCATTGAACAGCTCTTCTGGCAGCATCTGCGTGCGGTGCGCGCCGCCACGCCAGCGCAGCATCGCCACTATTTGCAACTGGCACAGCAGGATTTCGCTGCGCTGTCGCCGCTGACGCAGCTGCGCGGACGGGCGCTGGGATCGGCGCCGTCAGCTGACATTCCCGCAGATTTCACCGGTTTCATCGCCGCGCTGCCACAGGCCTCTTGCACGCGGCTGCTGACGCAGCGACAGCTGTCCGCCGTGCCTTATACCACGCAGGGATTCTGTCTGCAGCGCGCGCCATGGCCACCGACCGCGGCTGGCCCGGTCGCGCCGGTTAACTGGTCATTTTATCCTTGCGCTGACGTCCGGCATTCGCCGGAACTCCCGGCAAATTGCCCGCCGTTGCTGCGCGCAAGCCCGGTGCAGCCGAGGGAAACGCTGCTGGTGCGCCCGGCGTTTTATCACACCCTGAGTGACGAGGCGGCGCTAAGCTGGCAGCAGCAGCTGCGCCCACGGCTGGCCGCACTGCGCCATGCCGGTGGCAGCGGACGCTGGCAACAGCACCAGGGCGTCTGGCAACTGGTGATTAATCTGCCTGACGATGCAATGCCCGCGCTGCAGCAGCTGCCTGGCGTGCTGGCGGCGCTGAATGCGCCGGTGCTGCCGCAACCGCACCGTGCTGCACAAAGTATTGTGATTCGTCAGTTGCTGGAAGCGCTACCGCAGCAGTTGCTGGCCCCGGCTGCGCATCCTGCATGGCAGGCCGCCTGGTGCGGCCACAGCGAAAGCGTCAGTCAGCATGCCGCGCACGGGTTGAGCGAGGTGGTGCAGCCTCAGCCTGCGCCGGCGCGCGCGGCTGCGCTACAGCACGGCGTCAGCGCGCTGCGTTGTGCGGCGAACGATCAGGCCTTGTTGCTGTTTATTCCGCTGCCCGCTGCTGATGATGCCAGCCTCGCGGCGCTGCGTGCGCTGGCGCTGATGTTTGAACCACGCTTCTTTCAGCGCCTGCGGGTCGGGCAACAGATTGGCTACGTGGTGTCAGCGCGCTACCAGCGCGTGGCGGATGTGGATGGACTCCAGCTGGCGCTGCAATCCCCGTCCATTGGCTGGCGCACGCTGCTGCAACACTGCAAAGCATTTTTGCGCGACATGGTGAGTGAACTCGCCGCCATCAACGATGAAACGCTGCAGGGCTGGCAGGCGACGTTACTGGCGCAGTGCCAGCCACACCAGAACGCCGACGCCGCCAGTGAGGCACTGCGGAAACAGCAGGGACTGCCGGTGCTTACGCCAGAAGCGATCGCCGCGCTCACGTTACCCCAGCTGCAGCGGCTGCATCAGCGCCTGCTGCGCGAACGCCGCCGCTGGCGCTTACTGATTAATCACCGTGAATAATTTCTCCCTCTCTACAGTAGTCAGCACGATCCCGCTGGCATAAAGACAAAAGTTTACACAGCAGGGGTTGGTGTTTCTGCTGCTTTTGCATAAACTGGCCGCACTTTTCTCTGAGGCTGTGGCATGACGATATCGCCCCAACGCGCAAAATGGATTCTGGCACTGGTTTGTCTGGTGCTGGCATTTTGTCTCGTCCAGCGCAGCTTCAATCTCCCGACCCAGCCTGTCGTTAGCATTACTGTTCACAGCGCCGCCGTTGATGACGGTGCCAGCAGTGATAAACCCTGTGCGCTGGGCGCTAAGTCACTCAGCGGCAGCGCGCCGCTGCTCGATACCGCGCTGCCGTTCCTCGTACTGCTGCTGGCGTTGATCGCCACGCTCTTCCAGACCTCGTCTGCCACTGTCTGGCGGCGTGAACCGCTGTTTGTGCCGCTGCGACGGCGCCATCTCACGCTCTGCGTCTTCCGGGAATAACACTACGCGATCCACCGCGTAAACCCTGTTATTCACCGGAGAAACGATTATGACATTCCTGATCAGGAGCCTGCTGCTCCTCGTGGCGAGCTGCGCGCTGACCGTGCAAGCCGCCGATACGGGCTGGCTGCGCAATGCGCAAAACAGTCACGCCGAAGTGCGCCTGCGCGCCGCGCCGCAGGGCGATCACCTGCAACTGCTGCTGGATATTCGCCTGCAGCCGGGCTGGAAAACCTACTGGCGCTCGCCGGGCGAAGGCGGCGTCGCGCCGGAAATCTGCTGGCAAACGCCGGATGTCAACGCCCGCTGGTCGTGGCCAGTGCCAGCGCGCTTTGACGTCAGCGGCCTCACTACGCAGGGCTACAAAGGCAACGTTACGCTGCCCATCGTGCTCGAATCTGCCCCGCAGGGCACGCTGGCCGGCACGCTGACGCTGTCCACCTGTAGCGACGTCTGCATCCTGACGGATTTTCCGTTCCAGCTCGATCTCTCGCAGCCCGCCAGTCCGGATTTTGCACGTGATTTCGCCCAGGCGATGGGGCAGATCCCGGCTGACAGCGGGCTGACCGATCAGCTTGATGCCAGCTTCGTTGATGGCACGCTGCAAATCCGGGCGCAGCGTCAGCAGGGCTGGCAGCAGCCGGAACTATTCTTTGATTATCCGCAGGGCAGCATGCTGGCGGCGCCGCAAATCAGCGTGCAGGGCGAGATGCTGACCGCCCGCGTGGCAGTAACCGATGAATGGGGCGAGGCCGCGCCGGACCTGCGCGGTAAAGCGCTGTCGCTGGTTATCGCTGACGCCGGTATCGCTCAGCAAAGCCAGCTGACCCTTGGCCATCAGCCGCTGTTTTCTCCCTCTGCCGGAAACGCCACGCTGTGGTCGGTAGTGCTGCTGGCGCTGCTCGGCGGGCTGATTCTCAACCTGATGCCATGTGTGCTGCCGGTGCTGGCGATCAAACTGAGCAGTCTGGTGCAGCAGCAGGGACAGACGCAACGCCAGACGCGTCAGCAGTTTCTCGCGTCCAGCGCCGGCATTCTGTTCTCTTTCCTGCTGCTGGCGCTGCTGATGACCGTGCTACGGCTCAGCGGTCAGGCGCTGGGCTGGGGCATTCAGTTCCAGAGCAGCGGCTTTCTGCTGGTGATGGTGCTGGTGATGTTCCTGTTCAGCGCCAGTCTGTTCGATCTGCTGCATTTCCGCCTGCCTTCCGGCCTGACTACCCGGCTGGCGACGCACGGCGGTGCCGGTCTGGCAGGGCATTTTGGCCAGGGGGCCTTTGCTACGCTGCTGGCGACGCCGTGCAGCGCACCGTTTCTTGGCACCGCCGTCGCCTATGCGCTGACCGCGCCGCTGCCGCAGCTGTGGCTGCTGTTTGTCGCGCTCGGTGTCGGCATGAGTCTGCCGTGGCTGCTGGTTGCGGCGCTGCCGGGTATGGCGCGCTGCCTGCCACGTCCGGGGCGCTGGATGCTGCATCTGCGCACGCTGCTGGGGCTGCTGATGCTGCTGGCAACGCTGTGGCTGGTGACGCTGCTGATTCCCCACTGGGGCAGCACCGTCGCCATTCTGCTGGCGGCCATCCTTATGCTGGCGCTGACGGGCTGGCTAATCGCACGCCGCGCGCTGCCGCAGGCAGGTCTGGTGTTCATTACCGTGACGCTGGCGGGCGCGCTGTTACTGCTGACGCGTCTCTCACCGGAAGAGGAATCGCTGGTGTGGCAACCGCTGACCGAAGCCGCCATCAATCAGGCGCTGGAGCAGGATAAGCGCGTATTCGTCGATGTCACCGCTGACTGGTGCATCACCTGCAAAGTGAATAAATCGCGGGTGCTGAATCAGCCTGACGTGCGTGCCGCCCTCGGCGCAGAGGATGTGGTGCTGCTGCGCGGTGACTGGACTCAACCGGATCCGGCCATCGGCGAGTTCCTGCGCCGCCGCGATCGCGTAGCGATCCCCTTTAACCAGATTTATGGCCCGGCACTGCCGCACGGCCAGATTTTATCGCCGTTATTAAGTCGTGATGCGGTGATTTCAACACTCTCTGAGGCAAAAAAATGATGAAAAAATCCCTGTTACTTTCGCTGATGTTACTGGCGGCACCCGCCCTGGCCGCCGCGCCATTTACCCCCGAGCAGGAGGCGCGCATCAAACAACTGATTCGCGAAACCCTGGTGCAAAATCCGGCGATTCTGGCGGAAGCCGCCGACGCATTTGATAAAGAAGCCGCGCGCCAGCAGCAAAACGTGGTCGCGCAGATGGTAGAGAAAAACCGCGCGGCGCTGTTTGACGATGCCGGCTCACCGCGCATCGGTGCCAAAAAACCGGCACTGACGCTGGTCTATTTCACCGATTACAACTGCGTCTTTTGCAAAAAGTTTGAGGCGGATATCGAAAAACTGCTGCACAACTATCCGCAGGTGGGGGTGGTACTGAAGCCGCTGCCGTACCGCGCTGAAAGCTCGCTCAGTTCGGCGCGTCTGGCGCTGACGGTGTGGGAGCAGCAGCCGAATAACTTTCTTAAGCTGCATGAACGGCTGATGGCAAAGAAAGGCAACCATGATGAAGCCAGCATCGCCGCCGCGCTGGACAAAAGTGGCATCAGCTTATCGGCGCCGAGCACCGCCAGCCTCGACACCATCAACCTCAACCTGACGCTGGCGCAGCAGCTCGGTGTGCAGGGTACGCCCGCCACGCTGGTGGGCAATCAGCTGATCAGCGGGGCAGTGCCTTATGCACAGCTGGAAGCCGCGGTAAAAGGTGCGCTACAGGCTCAGCCATGAGCCGGGTAACGCGCTGGCTGCGCGAAGGCGTGCTGTTGGTGCTGATGGCAGCGGCGCTGCTGCTGGCCATGGACTGGCTGCGTGCACCGCAGCTGCCCGCGGATGTGGCCCGGCAGCCGCTCAGCGCGCTGCAGGGCGAGGTGAACCTGGCGACGCTGAGCCAGCAGCGGCCGGTGCTGGTTTACGTCTGGGCCAGCTGGTGTGGCGTGTGCAAACTCACCACACCGACGGTGGCCGCGCTCAGTCAGCACGGCACGCAGGTGGTCAGTGTGGCTCTGCGATCCGGCAGCGATTCGCGCGTTGCCACCTGGCTGGATAAAAAAGGAGTACGGGGATTCGCCGTCAATGATGAAAGCGGGGCGCTGGGACAGCGCTGGCAAATCAGCGCCACGCCGACGTTCATCGTGCTGCATCAGGGCAAGGTGGTCAGCACCAGCAGCGGCTGGACCAGCAGCTGGGGGCTGAAGCTGCGCCTGTGGTGGGCGGCACGCGTTGCCTGATTAATCAATAACGGTAACCGACCGCGTTAAATAACCGTAGCGTGAATAACCTTGCGCTGCGGTTATTTTTTTGCTGATTAAAAATCCGCACACAATATTTCAATGCATTGAAATTAAATGAGTAATAAATAAATCGATAAATGAATAATTCTGGATTATTTGCAATTACCATCATCATGGCACATATATGTTTAATCACTTTTTATTTATTCATTTAATAACGGCGCGCTCGCGCCATTTTATTTTGGGGGAGAACAATGCGAATTCATCACCTCAACTGTGGCTGCATGTGCCCGCTCGGTGGCGCACTATTCGACGGTTTCAGCAAAGGTCCGTTCGCTAAACTGGTGTGCCACTGCTTATTGCTGGAAACTGACCGTCACGGTTTAATCCTCGTGGATACCGGTCTGGGCACGCAGGACATGCGCCATCCTGACCGCCGCCTGTCGGGCTTTTTCCGCACGCTGAATAATATTCGCTATAACGAGCAGCTCAGCGCGCTGGCACAGATTCAGCTGCTGGGTTTTCGTCCGGAAGATGTGCGCCACATTATTCTGACCCACCTCGATTTTGACCACGCCGGCGGCATCAGTGATTTTCCGGCCGCCCGCATTCATCTGCTGCAGCGTGAACTGGATACCGTAACCCAAGCGGGTGACAGCAGCTGGCTGGCGCGTCAGCGGTTTCGCCCGCAGCAGTGGACTGCGCACGATGGCTGGCGCGGTTATGCCAGCGGCGGCGAGCGCTGGTATGGCTTTGATGCGGTGAAGGCGGTCGACGATCTCAGCGATGAAATTCTGCTGGTGCCGCTGCCGGGACATACGCTGGGCCATGCGGGCGTGGCGATTCGTCACCAGGGCGGCTGGCTGCTGCATGGCGGCGACGCCTGGTTTTATCGCGGTGAAATGTACCACAGCCAGCGCCACTGTACGCCGGGCCTGCGCGCCTATCAGCGCCTGATGTGCAGTGACCGCGCCGCATGGCACAGCAATCAGCAGCGGCTGCGTGAACTGTCACTGCAGCACGCGCAAGAGGTGCAACTGTTCTGCAGCCACGACGCACAGGAACTGAACCAGTTCCGTCGGCACGGTTAACTTTTTGTGCGGGCTGTGCGCATGACTCTTTATCTTTACTAATATTTCTCAGGCGTGCGAAGCGATGCCTGGCCGGATCGCTCTCGCCTGGAAAAACTGTGATAGGGAGAGTGCGATGTACCATACCTCGGGACGCTCGGTTGTTGGCGTGACGCTGTTTACCCTGCTTGAGCCGTTGCCGCTGGGCTTTTTCTTTGCTGCCTGGCTGTTTGATATTATCTATCTGCAAACCTTCATCGTCATGTGGACCAAAGCCGCCAGCTGGCTGATAGCCATCGGGCTGGTGCTGGCGATTGTGCCGCGACTAATCAGCCTGATTCATTTATTCCGTGGCGCACCTGCCGCAGAGAAAACTCATTTCTGGCTGTCGCTGCTGGCGATCGTGCTGGCCATCGTCAACGCATTCATTCACAGCCGCGATGCCTATGCGGTGGTGCCGATGGGCGTAACGCTCTCCACCCTGGTGGTGGTGGTGTTGCTGATAGCGAATCTGCAGCTGGCGCTGCGCGAGCGTCGTTTACAGGGAGGTCGCTCATGAAATTTCGTGTAATGAGTGCGCTGGGGATTGCGGTACTGCTGAGCGCCTGCGACAGCGGATCGGACCTCGATCCGCAACGGCAAATCGGCCCTGATCCGCAGCTGCCGCAGGCTAAAAACTTCTTTATGCCGCCGATGCAGGTGCCGGAAGGCACCGCGTGGAAAGAGGGCGAGACACCAAAAGTGGCCGACGGCCTGAAGATCGAGAAAATCCCGGCCAGCCTGATGCACCCGCGCCAGCTGTATGTGCTGCCGAATGGCGACGTGCTGGTGGCAGAAGCCAACGGGGTTAAAAACCCGGTCACGGCACCGAAAGAATTGATCATGAGCCTGGTGCAGAAATCTTCCGGCAAAGGTGGCCCGGGCGGCAACCGCATCACGCTGCTACGCAACGTTAACGGCAAGTGGGAACAGCACCGGTTTATCGAAAACCTCAATGCGCCGTTTGGCATGCAGCTGATTGGCAATACGCTGTATGTGGCTAACGCCGACAGCCTGGTGAAATTCCCTTACCAGACCGGCGAAACCGAAATCCGTACGCCGCCGGAAGAGGTGACGTCGCTGCCGGGCGGTGAGCTGAATCACCACTGGACCAAAGCGCTGCTCGCCAGTCCGGACGGCAGCAAACTGTACGTCGGTGTCGGCTCCAACAGTAACATCACCGAGAACGGCATCGGCGCAGAGTATGGCCGCGCGGCGGTGTGGGAAGTGGACGCCGCAACCGGTGCCAGCCGCATCTATGCCAGCGGCATCCGCAATCCTACCGGTCTGCAGTGGGAGCCGCAAAGTGGCAAGCTGTGGGCCATCGCCAACGAGCGTGACGAAATCGGTTCGGATCTGGTGCCGGATTACCTGACCTCCGTGCAGGACAAAGGTTTCTACGGCTGGCCGTACAGCTACTTTGGTCAGCACGTCGACGAGCGCGCACAGCCGCAGCGGCCGGATCTGGTCGCGAAAGCCATCAAGCCGGACTATGCGCTGAGCTCACACGTGGCACCGCTCGGCCTGCTGTTCTATGGCGCGGATAATATGCCGCAGTACCGCGGCGGCGCGTTCATCAGTGAACACGGCAGCTGGAACCGCACGCCGCTCAACGGCTATAAAGTGATTTGGGTGAAATTTGAAAACGGCAAACCGGTCGGGCAACCGCAGACGGTGGTGTCAGGATTCCTCACCGACGATCAGAAGCAGGTACGCGGTTTGCCGGTAGGACTGGCGACGGATAATCAGGGCGGGGTGTTGATTGCCGACGATGCCGGCAACGCGATCTGGCGTATCAGCGCCGCGCAGTAGGATAATCGCAGGCAATAAAAAAGGATTTGGCCAGGTCGCCAAATCCTTTTTTTATGTTCGTCACCCGGCTGGTAACCGCGCTCGGAACGGGGTGCTCAGCACTCCTCACAAAAGGAATGATAAAATGTGCAGCGAAAGATTTCAAGTTTCGCTAAAATACTGTATGGTTATACAGGTGCTGGGCGCGGCGGATGCTTATTGTTTTCTGATGACTCCAGGGGCGCGGATAGTCAAACCCCGGCAGGTTTCAGGTGGTGCTGGCCTGTGGCTTTCACAATGAGTGCCGCTCAGCGCTCCTCACAGATGTGCTTAGGCGGTCGGCGGGTAGAGTCAGGGCCCCGAAAGCTGAACAGCGCGCTCCTGTCAGAGGAGAAGGAAAGTGATGGAACTTGTTCGATTACTCCTGGACCTGGTCCGGGTGATCCTGCAAATCATCGTTGCCCTTTTGCAACTGACCGGTCAGGCGCACTGACCGGAACTTGAAACAAGGCGGAGCTCACCCCTCCGCCTTTTTTCGTACGCCCGCGTTACTCGCCGGGCCGGCTTTGCTGTTGCATCGTCTGTCTGAGCGCCGCAACAAACACGCTGACGCGCGCCGGCAGGTGGCGGGTGGTGGGAAACAGCGCCCACACGCCCAGCATCTGCGGCTGCGCGTCCTCCAGCTCCAGCGCCACCAGTTCGCCGGATGCCAGCTCTTCCCGCACGTCCCACTCAGAAAGCTGCGCGATGCCGCTGCCGGCCACGCACAGCGCACGCACCCCTTCGACATTGCTGCCGCTGAAGCGTCCGTCAACGCTCAGGCTGGAGAGATGGCCGTCCACCATAAAACTCCACTGCACCACATTCGACAGGCGCAGACAGTGGTGTTGATGCAGCTCCGCCAGATGACGCGGCGTGCCGAAGCGTTGCAGATAGCCCGGAGCCGCACACAGCCGGCGCGGGTTGTCGGCCAGACGGTGTGCCACCAGGCGGGAATCGCGCAGCGGGGCGATGCGAATCGCGACATCAAAGCCCAGCCCGACAATGTCCGTAACATCGTCGCTGAGCTGAAACTCAACGCGCAGCCCGGGGTTTTGCTCCATAAGTGACGGCAGCAGCGGAATGATGGTGCGCCGGCCAAACCCGGTAGGCGCGGTGATGCGCAGCTGGCCGGTGGCCCCCTGTTTATCGGGCGCGAACAGGTTGCGTGCGCTCTGTTCGGTCTCGGCCAGCGTTCTGGCATAGGGAAGAAACTCTTCGCCTTCATCGGTAAGGGCAATGGCGCGCGTGGTGCGATGCAGCAGCCGTACGCCGAGATCTTCCTCCAGTGAGGCCAGCCGGCGCGACACGGTCATAGTGGTGGTGCCGAGCCGCCGCGCCGCCTGCGTCAGGCTGCGGGTTTGTGACACCATCAGAAAAACATCAATATCCCGGGAGTTCATTGTAACGGTTTCCGTTAAGCAGACGTATCATAATCGGTCATTTTTGCCACAATGGCGACTCACTATAATGGCTCCTGATGATAATTTATTTCAGAGCGCCGAATGACCGACAAACACCTGTTTCAGAGCAGTACGCTTAACCACCTCGATTTAACCAATCGCCTGATGGTGGCACCGATGACGCGCATCTCCGCCAGTGTGGACGGTGTCCCGGGCGAGCGTATGCAGCAGTACTACACGCGTTTCGCCCGCGGTGGCTTTGGCGCAGTAATCACCGAAGGTCTCTACATCGATGAAGCCTGGTCACAGACTTACGCTTTTCAGGCCGGGCTGGTCAATCGCCAGCAGATCGCCGGCTGGCGGGCCATCACCAACAGTGTGCACCAGCACGGCAGCAAAATCATTGCACAGCTGATGCACGCCGGTGCGATATCGCAGGGCAATATTTACCGGCGCGATACGCTGGCGCCTTCGGCGATCCCGCCACGTGGCGAACAGCTGCGGTTTTACCATGGCCACGGCGCTTATCCGTTGCCGCGCGCCATGAGTAATGAACAGATTGAGCAGGTGATTGACGCCTTTGCTGACAGCGCGGCGCGCGCCATTGAGGCAGCCGGTTTTGACGGCATTGAAATTCACGCGGCCAACGGTTATCTGCTCGATCAGTTCTTTACCGATTACACCAACCAGCGCAGCGACCGCTGGGGCGGCGATATTATCGCAAGACTGACGCTGACGCGGGAGGTGATTGCCGCGGTGCGACAGCGCATCGGTGCCAACGTCACGCTGGGCGTGCGGATTTCCCAGGGGAAAGTGAATGATTTTACGCATAAATGGCAGGAGGGCACTGCCGGAGCGCGCCAGGTATTTGCGCTGCTGGCCGACTCAGGTATCGATTATCTGCACCTGACCGAGCACGATGCGCTGCAGCCGGCGTTCGCGGACGCGACGGAGTCGCTGCTACAGCTGGCGCGCCAGGCTGCGCCACAGTTGCCGGTGGTGATCAACGGATCGCTGTCAGATGCCGAACGCGCCGGCATGGCGTTGTATCAGGGCGCAGATTATGTGGCGCTGGGCAAAAGCGCGCTGGCCAATCCGGACTGGCCACAGCGCGTTCGCCACGGCCAGCCGCTGCGCGCCTTCGATCAAAACCTGCTGGCACCGTCCGCGGATGTTAAAAACAGCGAGCTGGCATAACCGCCGTTTTCGGTCGCCATCCATGGCGACCCTGCCACAACGGTGTAAAACGCATGCCCGCGCACCAGCAACAATGGTGTGGGGTTTTGTCGGGTGCGCATTGCTGCGCACCTGGATAAACCCAACACTCTACCCAGCCCGCTTAACGTTTAAACGCCCAGCTCAGCTTACCGTTATCAGCGCTTAACTTGTTCAGCGCCTTCTGGTTCACCGCGTCTCTGGCACCGAGCGCCTGCGCCGTCAGCGGACCGCTATCACTCTGCGCAATCACCGTGTCCTTCGGCACGCTCACCATCTTCTCCGCCACCTTTTTCACCGCTGCGGCGTAGCCGTCGCGGTCGCGCAGGTTGAACGCTTTCAGCGGCAGTTCCCGGCTCAGCCACTGTCCCCAGAAGAATTCCAGGAACGGCGGCGGGTTGTCTGGCTTATCGAAGCCGATATCGCGCACAAAGTAGATCAGCGAACGATACTCATCATCCTGCATATGCTGGCGACCCAGCTCCTGCGGCAGCGCTTCAGGGGCGATTTTACCGTTTGGCGTCTCCAGCCACACCAGATGTGCCGCCGCCATTTTCTGCCAGAAAGCAGCCTGGCTTTTCAGCGGGCGGAAATCATCGGTAATGCGCACCTGCACCGGCGTTGACAGGCCGGCTATGTCAGCAAAGTTGCTGAACGTATGGTGGCCATCAGTCAGGTACAGTTGATTATCCGGGCCGATCACCGCGGTTTTCATCGGGCCGGGCTCGCTGCCGACCGGCGCCTTACAGCTGAAACTGGCCGGATCGCGCAGGGTGGAGCGCGGCGTGAAACTTTTCACCCCTTTTTGTCCCATGCTTTCGCAATAGTCATCGAACAGCTTTTCCGGATCGGCCTGATAACGATGCTGCTTGTAATCCAGCTGGCGATAACCAATGGCGGCCTGAGTGGGATGCAGCTGCGCCAGTTCGACCTGCACAATTTCTCCGGCTTTGATGTCGGGCGGCAGGGCGGCAAAGGCGGGGACGGTACTGAATAGCAAGGCTAATAACGGCAGGGACGCATTCATTCCATTTTCTCCTGAAGATCTCCCGGTGGAGCAACACGATAGCATTCCTGTCATCTTCCCGCTCTAGTGTTGTGGCTCGCGGTTGCGTTGAGGCAACCACTTATCCAGACATCTGACCACAACGGAGCACCTGCTTTATGATTTCTGCCACACAGCCTCCCGCTAAACTGCAACACACCGCGATCGATCCCAGCGTCCGTCTGCGCGACACGCAGATTGGTCAGCAGTGTGAAATTCTGGCGCACAGTTATCTGGAATACAGCGAACTGGGTGATTTTTCCTACCTTGGGGAACACTGCTGCGTGGCGGATGCGCAGATTGGCCGCTTCACGGCCATCGCCAATCAGGTGCGTATCGGGGCACCGAATCATCCGATGGATCGCGCCTCACAGCATCGCTTCACCTACTGCCCGGAGTATTACGACAGCCGCGCGCAGCGCGATGCCGGTTTCTTCACCGGACGCCGCGCCGATCGGGTGATCATTGGTCACGATGTGTGGATCGGTCACGGCGTGATTGTCCTGCCTGGCGTGACGGTCGGTAACGGCGCCGTGCTGGCGGCCGGGGCGGTGGTGAGTAAAGATGTGCCGCCTTATACCATCGTCGGAGGTGTGCCGGCGAAACCGATTCGCGCCCGTTTCAGTGCCGACATCGCGGCGCAGCTGCAGGCGATTGCCTGGTGGAACTGGCCGCTGGAGAAGCTGATGGCACACCTGGCGGATTTTCAGTCGCCGGATATCGCCGCCTTCTGCCAGCGGCACGGGCGATAACCCTTACACAGCCTGCTGCGCGGCGGCTGGCGGCGCATCGGCTTGCAGGCGTTTCTCCGGCTGCAGCAGCGTCATGGCCAGCATGCTGCCAAAGGCGATACAGGCGGTGACGGTAAACATGGCGTTATAACCGTAGTACTGCGCCAGCCAGCCGCACAGCATCGGTGAAATGATCGACGCGAGGTTGGCGATGGCCAGCGTCATGCCGCTGAAGGTGCCGACCGATGCCTTCGGCGTCACGTCAATCACGACCGACCAGTAGACGTTATTCACCAGCGCATTGAGCGCGTTGCCGAGCGTCATCAGTGCGATAATGCCGGCAGCAGATCCGACCCAGGGAATGGCCATAAAGCAGCAGGCGGTGGCGCACAGCGTCACCGCGGCAAACAGGTTGCGTGCCAGCCGCAGATTGTTAAAGCGCGCCAGCAGGCGATCGGCGATGCGCCCGCCCAGCAGCACCGTCAGGCAGGCACCGCTCCAGGGGATCATCGCCACATACCACAGCGAGTGCAGGTCATAGTGGAAATTATCCTGCAGATATTTCGGCAGCCAGGTCACCAGGGTAAAGGTGATGTAGAGGAAACTGAAATAGCCCAGCGCGTTGCACACCAGCGTGCGGCTGGTGAAGAAGCGCCACCAGGGCAGCGCGCCTTCGTCCTGCGGCTGCTGGCGTTGCCCGGCAATGATCAGCTGACGCTCGACGGCATTGGCACGCGGATGCTGCTGTGGCGTATCAGTAAAGTGGCGGGCAAACAGCAGCATCGCCAGCAGTGAAAACGCGCCGAGCAGCATAAACATCATGCGCCAGTCGTTGGTGAGCAGCAGCAGTCCGACGGCAATCGGTGCGGTCAGCAGCGAGCCCACCTGGGTGCTCAGCAGGCCAATTCCCAGCGCGAAACCGCGTTCGTTATCCGGTGCCCAGTGGGCGATGGTTTTGTTCATCAACGCATAGGCCGGCCCTTCGCTGAAGCCAAACAGCACGCGCAGTGCAGCAAACCCCATGATCGCCGAGCCGCCAAACAGCGCCATGCCCAGCTCTCCGGCCCAGGCGGTGGCGATCTCCAGCAGCGACCACAGAATGCCGGCCATCAGCCAGACCTTTTTGGTGCCCAGCCGATCGGCAAGGAAACCGCCGCACAGCGACCCGAACAGATAGCCAAAGCCAAAGTAGCCCAGCACAGCACCGAGTTGCACTTTACTGAAGTGAAATTCCTGCGAGATGGCGTTGGCGGCGAACGACAGCGCACCGCGGTCGATGTAGTTAATCAGTGCGATGAGAAACAGCAGCGAGAAAATGGTGTAGCGGGTTGAGGACGCTTTCATCATGCGACTCCTGAAAATGAACACAGGAATCATTAAGCAAAGGTAATGCCAGATTGCTAAGGCTGCTAACTAATTAGTGTCCGCCATGGCATAGTGCCCGCGCCGCCGCAGTCGGAACCATCGCGCTGGCTAATAAATAGCCGCTATCTGAGCGTGCTGCACCAAACCGATCGCGGGCACGATCGGTTACGGTGCGCTGCATCACACTATCGGCTGCGTGACCACCGCGGCACTGCGCAGTGGCTCCTGACCTAAACCGACGTGCAGCAGAATCTGGCTGCGGTAATGCGCATCCGCTTCCTGCTGTTCGTCACTCTGTAATAAACCGACCTCATTCACATTTTTCCCCGCGACCTGCACCTTAGTGCGTGCCGCGCTGCGCATCCACTCATACTCAATATCGATATGGCCGGTATCAATGCAGCGAATGCCGTGCTGACTGAGGTCGTAAGCCAGCACGGTTGCCGTCGGTCCAAGGGAGATCAATACCATGTCGAAATCGCGCGCGTGCGCCAGCACATTACTGTATAGCTCGTTATAAACCGAAAACGCGTTACGGTTGAGGGTGGTAATGCGCCGGATCTGCCGTGCGCCATCCAGCAGATCGTTACCGAGACCAAGGCGCGTGCCGCTACCCTCAACAATCAGAATTTTTTTATCATGAAACAGCTGTTTAAATTTGGCAAAAATACGTGCCGCCGGCTGTTTATCTTTATAATCATGATAAGGTCGCGTTACCGACGTATTACCATAGCGATAGCCTTTCTTTAATAAATGCTCATAGTGGCGAAAGAAAAACGCTTTATGAAAAAACCAGAATAGCGCTGAGCCAAAACGCATATTCCCGGTGCCGCGAAAGGCATCAGGCATACACAACAGACAGCGATTATCGCTCTGCGTGCCACGGCGCATGATCTCTTTCAGGCGAATGGAAAGGCGCTCATCAAAAGACTGAAAGCCAATATTCTTAAATAGCGTCATTTCCAGTTCCCCATCCCCATAGCGGCACACTGAGAGCCGGTCATCGCTGAGCAGCAGATCGATGGTCTGTTCTGCTGACAGGACCTGATATTGCCGGGCGTGCGCATTGGCCACGGGAAATTTAATGGCAGCATGTGTGAGTTTAAATGGAAAACGTAATTTGCGATAAAAAGCGTCTGCGCTGATCATAATAACCTTCTTTTTATAAGCGGCTTTGCCGCAGAGCAGTCAGATAATATATATCACCGATTAATTTGGCAGACAGGCTAAGGAAACTCTCAAAATAATAAATACGCTATTTCATTTATCAATGTCACCGCGCCGGACAGGCGTTATTTTTGGAGCAAAGCGCAGCGTTGCCTGCTTTTTTTGCATCCGGTTCTGACATGACCAGGACAAATCGCATTTGTACGCCACTAATCAATTAAATAATTTCACCAGAAATACGTACGCCGACAAATTGCAGGCTGCCGGGCAGCACGCCTGTCGCGCCTTGAGTCATATCGCACGCTGCGTTATCAAAAAATGCGGATTTTCCTGATGATTGATTAATTTCCTCCAACAAAATTGAAACGTGATTTCACTCACACTACGAGCGAAGCGGGGCGCAGCATGAAGGAGCAGAGCTACATTGATAAGCGGCACTAACGACACGCCGCCAGGCAGATTTTTAACTAACGGTTACGTAAGTTAAGATTTTGTTGAGTTTATGTGTCTTTAGTTTGGGGTGGTTAATAATGATGAGCGTTGAGGGATTCGCATGATAAACAAACTGACCAGTCTCGTGCTGGCGATTCTGGGTGTTGCGCTGCTCTATATGGGCGGCAAGCTGCTGATGATGGGCGGCAGCGCATTTTACGCATTGATGGCGGTGGGATTACTGATCACCGCCATTTTACTGTTCCGCAATCAGCGCAGCGCGTTAAGCCTGTATGCGGTGCTGATGTGGATTACGCTGGCATGGATGATCTGGGAAGTCGGCTTCGACAAGTGGCAGTGGATCCCGCGCGGCGATCTGTTTGGCGTGATCGGCCTGTGGCTGGCGATGCCGTGGGTGGTCAAACCGCTGTATCAGGGACAGCGTCGCTTCCACGGCCTGCTCGGCAGCACGGTGGCCATCATGATTGTGCTGGTAATTGGATTGTGCTTTTACGATCCGCTGCCGCAGGCCGGCACCATCACCAATGCGCGTGAACAAAACAGCGAGCAGGGCGCGAGCGCTGACTGGACCGCCTACGGCGGCACCGCCGACGGCCTGCGTTTCTCCGCCCTGAATCAGATCACCAAAGAGAACGTGCGCAATCTCGAAGTGGCCTGGACCTATCACACCGGCGATCTGCGTCAGGATAACGATGCCACCGAATACACCTTCGAAGCCACGCCGCTGAAAGCCAACGGCATGCTCTATTTCTGTACGCCGCACAATGAGGTCCACGCGCTCGATCCGCAGAGTGGTGCGGTGAAGTGGAAATACACGCCGGCGAAAGATCGTTCTTATCTGCAGCAGCATCAGACCTGCCGTGGCGTCAGCTATTACGCGGGCGCACCGGTTGCCGCACAGGACACGGCGGCGACGCCGGCGATGTGCCGCAAGCGCATCTTTAACGCCACCACCGATGCCCGGCTGATTGCGCTGGATGCCGACAGCGGCAAACCGTGCGCCGATTTTGGCAACAACGGTGTGGTGGATCTGCATGCCAATATGGGTGAGGTTCGTCCACACGCGTTGATGCAGACCGCCGCGCCGCTGGTCGCGGGCAATCTGGTGATTGTCGGCGGCTCGGTTATGGATAACGGCTTCAACAGCGGTAACCCCTCTGGCGTAATTCGCGCCTATGATGTGCAGAGTGGTCGTCTGGTGTGGAACTTTGATCCGGCTAATCCGCAAAATACCGCGCCGATAGCTGCTGGCCAGACCTATACGCAGGATACGCCGGTGGCCTGGGGTACGTTGAGCGCTGACCTGAAAAACGGCCTGGTGTATGTGCCGTTTGGCAACGCCTCGCCGGATGAACTGGGCATCGAGCGCGATGCCAATAGCAATACAGAGAAATTCCGTGATGCTTTAGTGGCGCTCGATCTGCAGACCGGTGCGTTCAAATGGCGCTATCAGAGCTCCCATCACGATCTGTGGGACCGCGATAACCCGTCACAGCCGTCGCTGGTCGATATCGATTATCAGGGCCAGAAACAGCCGGTGGTGATCCTGCCGACCAAAACCGGCAACCTGTTTGTGCTCAATCGCCTGACCGGCCAGCCGGTTTATCCGGTTAACGACGTGAAGGTTTCGACGGAAGGCGGCGTGCCGGGCGAGAAATTCGCCGCCACCCAGCCGGTATCCAGCCTGAACTTTATTCCGCAGCCGCTGACTGAGAAGTCAATGTGGGGCATCACACCGTTTGATCAAATGGCCTGCCGTATGGATTTCCGCAGCCTGCGCTATGACGGCAATCCGTGGACGCCAGCCACAGAAGGCGGCTCGCTGGTGTTCCCGGGCAATATCGGGGTGTTTAACTGGGGATCGGTGGCGGTTGATCCGCAGCGTCAGATGCTGATTGCCGCACCGGTGCGCCTCGCCTACAAATACAACCTGATCAAGCGTACGCCCGCCACGGCGACGGAGCGCCTGTTCACCAAAGATGGCCAGCCTTACTGGAACGAAAACTTCCACGGTGATTACGCCATCCACATCCAGCAGCTGGCCTCCGGTCTCGGCATTCCGTGCATTGCACCGCCGTGGGGCCGCATGGTCGGCGTAGATTTGAAAACCGGCAAAACCGAATGGCTGCGTCGCGTTGGCACCACGAAAAACCTGAAAACCAGCTTCCTGCCGGGCCGCTTCCCGATTGGCTTCCCGATGGGCATGGTGGCGCACGGCGGGCCACTGCTGACGGCCGGCGATCTGGTGTTCCACGGTGCGACCGCAGATAACTTCATTCGCGCCTATGACAGCAGCACCGGCGAACTGCTGTGGCAGCAGGAGCTTAGCGCCGGCGCGCAGGCGACGCCATCCACTTACATGGGCAGCGACGGTAAGCAGTACGTGGTGATTGCCGCAGGCGGTCACGGTTCGCTCGGCACCAAAGCCGGCGACAGCGTGGTGGCGTTCCGTCTGAAATAATCCTGTCGATGCAATAAAGGCGCCCGCGGGCGCCTTTTTATATTTATAAATCAGCTGATTAACGCTTGGCGCGCTCGGTTTGTACCCGCTGGGCAATGCGATCGCCAATCGTCTGGTCGATGTTGCGCCAGTACTCAAACGCGCGCGACAGCACCGGCTCCTCCACGCCGTTGAGCAGATGACCGCTGACGTTATTTACCAGGCGATCACGTGCCGCCTCATCCAGTACTTTATTGACCAGCGTATTGGCCTGGCCAAAGTCATCATCATCCTGACGCAGCGTGTAGGGCGCGCGCACCATGTTGCCGTGCGCTTCCCAGGTGGAATCCGTCGGGTAGCGCTCGCCGTCCGCCGCCGGACCGCCTTTCGAGTTCGGCGCGTAGACCGGATCGCTGACCGGATTGATGCGCATCGCGCCATCCTTGCTGTAGCTGTGCACCGGTGCCTGCGGGGCGTTGACCGGAATCTGCTTGTAGTTAACGCCCAGACGAGCGCGGTGGGCGTCAGCATAGGCAAACACCCGGCCAATCAGCATCTTATCCGGGCTCAGCCCGATGCCGGGTACCAGGTTGTTTGGTTCAAACGCCGCCTGTTCAATCTGCGCGTGGTTGTCGGTCGGGTTGCGGTTCAGCATCAGTTTGCCGACTTTAATCAGTGGATAATCGCTGTGTGGCCAAACTTTAGTCAGATCAAACGGGTTGAAGCGGTAGGTTTCCGCCTCGGCAAACGGCATGATCTGCATGTACAGCGTCCAGCTGGGGAAATCACCATTTTTGATGGCGGTAAACAGATCGCGCGTGTGGTAATCACCGTCCTGGCCGGCCAGCAGATCGGCGTTATCCTGCGTCAGGAACTCCACACCCTGATCGGTTTTGAAGTGGTATTTAACCCAGAACTTTTCCCCGGAGGCGTTAACCCACATATAGGTATGGCTCGAGTAACCGTTCATGTGGCGCCAGCTTTTCGGAATGCCGCGGTCGCCCATCAGCCAGGTGACCTGGTGCGCCGACTCTGGCGACAGCGTCCAGAAATCCCACTGCATATCGTTATCGCGCAGATTGTTGTCGGCACGGCGCTTCTGCGAACGGATAAAGTGCTGGAACTTCATCGGGTCACGAATAAAGAACACCGGCGTGTTATTGCCCACCATGTCGTAGTTGCCTTCGCTGGTGTAAAACTTGATCGCGAAGCCGCGCGGATCGCGCCAGGTGTCCGGGCTGCCACGCTCGCCGGCCACGGTGGAGAAGCGCATTACCACATCGGTTTTGGTGCCGGGCTGAAAAACCGCCGCTTTGGTGTAACGGCTGACATCTTCTGTCACCTGAAAATAGCCAAACGCACCGCTGCCTTTGGCGTGCGGTTGACGCTCTGGAATACGTTCGCGGTTGAAGTTAGCCATCTGCTCAATCAGGTAGTGATCGTGCAGCATCAGCGGGCCGTCAGGACCGACGGACAAAGAATGTTCGTCGCTGGCTACCGGAATGCCAGCATCCGTGGTGGTCGGCTTGCGATCGTCATTGCTCATAATATCTCCAGCTTTTGTAAGGATAATCCAACCACTAAGCGTAGCAGCGAGGCGCAGGCTTGCCCGAATAATTGCGCTGTCTCATCTGGTTGCCGCATTAAGCGATGCGGCACAGCTCGCAAATTTGTTTTTTATTTCTGCTGCAGGCTAAGCAGATTTTCCGTGCCGGAAAAAGCGCCATTCTGCGAATGGGATCGGAAAAGAAAAATTAATTCACCCGTCTTTTAAGACAGGTCGCAAAGGATTTTCCCGTTTAAGTAAAAACAGACCTCGAATTAATCAATCATTTTATAACTTCATGTAAAGTATCACTTTTTAATTTAATGATATTGATCAAAAAGAACCACAATCCGCTTATTTATGCTCTCGCTGCGTCAAAGGCAATCCCGTTGTAATTAATGAATGGACATAATAAGAGAGATAAATATGGTGATGCATAAGGCTAAAACCGCGCGCCTGGCGCTGGCTATCGCGGGGATGATGGTGGGTGGCAGTGCAGCGGCACAGTCATTAACGCTGGAGCAGCGTCTGGCCCAGCTGGAAGAGAAAATCGCGCGCGATGAGCAGCAGCAAAAGGAGGCGAGCGCCGGAACAACCAACATGTTCCGCTTTTCCGGCTACGCCCGTTCCGGCCTGCTGGTTAATGATAAAGGGCGCGGCGGACGTGCCGGGCCTGCTATTTCGCCTGCCAGTTCGATCGGCGGCGATGCGCATATTGGCCGGTTAGGTAATGAAAAAGATCACTACATCGAGCTGGGCTTTCATAATCAAACCCGGTTCAGTAATGGTTCGTGGGCCAATTTCAAAGCGCTGCTGGCAGATGGCTCATCCAGTCCGGACCCGTGGGTGCAGAATAATGACAACAACCTGAATATCCGCCAGGTATATGTCGAAATGGGGGATCTGCCCAGCTTTGGGGGCGCCGCGCAACATGCCTCGCTGTGGGCGGGCAAACGCTTTGACGGCGACAATTTTGATCTGCACTTCACCGATACCGATATCGTCTTTCTTGGCGGCACCGGCGGCGGCATCAGCAACCTGCAATGGAACGAGCAATGGCGCAGCGATTTCTCCATTTATGGCCGCAGTTTTGGCGACCTGGGCAGCAGCCGCTACGACGATAACAACGTGCAAAACCTGCTGCTGACCTCTAACCAGTTTTACGGTAACTGGCAGTGGATGCTGACCGGCATGAGCGCAAACGGCAACGACGAGCTGAAAGGGCGCGCATCGACCACCGGCAGCTATGCGCTGCGCAGTGACGATACGGCAAAGCACGGCGTGTTTACCATGCTGGCCTGGCACGATAAAAACCGCTTCTACGGGCTGGCACCGGGCAGCAGCACTCACGCCATTCAGTGGGGGAAAGGGCTGGGCGCAGAAACCCGGCAGATCGGTGGCGACGGCGACTTAACGCGCAACGCCAGCGCGCTGCGACTGGCCACCTTTGGCGTGATGCCACTGAGCGATCGCTGGTCAGTCGCTCCGTCGCTGCTGGCGCAGCACAGCGAGGATCGCTACCGCAAAGGCGATCGCTATGACTGGGCAACCATCAACCTGCGCGCCTCCCAGGCGATTACGGAAAACTTTGCGCTGCAGTATGAAGCGTCGTGGCTGTATATGGACCTCAAACCCAATGGCCGCAGCTATCAGGATGGCGGCAGCATCGCGACGTACAACGCGGTGAAGGGCGATGTGTATAAGCTGACCTTTGCGCCAACGTTTAAAGTCGGCAACATCAACGATATGCTGGTGCGGCCGGAGATTCGCCTGTTCGCGACCTGGATGAACTGGTCTAAAGCGCTGGACAACTATGCGCTGAACGATGATTTCGGCAGCGCGGGCTTTACCGCTGGCGGTAGCTGGAACTTTGGCGTACAGGCAGAAGTGTGGTTCTGAGATCGCACTTCACGCTGACCGGCTGAAGGAAGGTTGCACGGTGTGAGGCGTTGAAACGGCCTCGCACCGCATCCGGCGAAACCTGCCAGGCAGCGGTAAAGCTGCATTCCGTCACCGATTGCGGCTATAGTGCAACCTACTGAACCTGAAGCGATAAGGAATCGTTGTGACCATTGCCTGCCTGCATACCGCCGCCAGTAATATTGCTATTTTTGATGACGCCGCGCAGTCGCTCGGCATTCCGCCTCAGCAAATCAGCCATCTGGTGATGCCACATCTGCTGGCAGAAGCAGAGCTCAGCGGTGGCATGACGCCGGCCCAGCAGCAGCGTCTGCAGCAGCTGTTACTCAGCCTGACGCCGTGGTTCGACGCGATACTGATTACCTGCTCTACCTTAGGTGCCGCCGCAGACAGCCTGCGCGATCCACAACAGCGCTGTGCGGTTTATCGCACTGACCGTATGCTGGCGGACGAAGTGCATCGCCGTGGCGCACCCGCGCTGGTGCTGTGTGCCGCGGAGTCTACGATGCACAGTACGCGCCAGCTGTTTTGCCCGGAGCGTCTGGCACCTGACCAGCGTCCGCAAGTCAGGCTTATCCCTGATGCCTGGGCCGCATTCAAAGCTGGCCGGCTGGACGACTATTACACGCTGATCGCCGATGCCGTCGCTCAGGGACAGCAGCAGGGCGCGGTTCAGGTGGCGTTAGCGCAGGTGTCAATGGCCGGCGCCGCGTCGCGTTTTCCTGTGCCACAGCGGCCACTTACCAGCCCGCACCTGGCGCTCAGCTTCGTACTGCAGCAGGCTAAAGGCGCGAACGTAGGTCATTCAAAACCACTGATTTAAGCCAACAAAAAGCCCTACTGTTACGCAATTTTGCAGCCTTTATGATGGTCATCAGAACCTGATTTTTGAGGAAGCCACTGATGAACGTGATTAAAGCGCAGCGTGACCAGCTGTTTGAATACGGTCCCTTTACCATTCGCCGGCAGCGGCCGGGAGAACCACTGGGCACGCTGGCGATTGTCGACCAGATGACGCTGAAGCCCGGCGCGGTAGTACCGATGCGCCGCCATCAGGATGATGAGATTTTCAGCTATGTCTGGCGCGGCTCGGTGCAGTACCGGCGTGAGGAGGGAGAGACTCTCGCCCTCAACGGCAAACGTGCACTGCTGGTGAACGCGGGCAGTGGGGTACGTCATGAAGAGTCAGCACCGCTGATTGAAAGCGAAATGCTGCAGGCGTACATCCGCCCGGCATCCGGCGGCGGTGAAGGGCAGGTGCAGAGTGTGTACCGGGCAGAAGGGGCGGCACTTAACCAGTGGACGCTGCTGGCCGGTCCGCAGCACAGCGCGGCACCTTTGACGCTGCGTCAGGCCGTTTACATCTATGACGTCAGGCTGGATCGTGGCGCACAGATCGAGGTGCCGCATTTGCCGGGTTATGCCAGCTGGGTCACGGTGCTGGAGGGCATTGCACGCACCGGGGATGTGCGGCTGCAAAAAGGCGATGCGGTGAGCGATAGCGCTGCCTTGCCGGCTATCCACGGTGAACGCGACGCCCTGCTGGTCGCCTTTCTGGTGCAGCAGGATGCGCCTGCGGTGCTGAGCGGTACGCTAAGCGGCAGTTAAAACACCGGCTATGACACGGCTGGCACGCACCAAAGTGGCCAGTCGTGTCAGCGTGCCGCTGGCGATGTCACGCACTCAGGCGCTGCCGGCTCTGCAACTCAGCGCCCGATGACCCATTATTTCGCGTGTGACACCTGTTCGTAGTAACCGATCTTCTCCACTTTGGCGGTCGAACCGCCACCTTCAAACTCGGATGCCAGCCAGGCGTTAACGATGTTTTTCGCCAGCTCCGGCCCAATTACGCGTGAGCCCATGGTCATGATCTGCGCATTGTTACTTTTGCGCGCGCGCTCGGCGGAGAAGGTGTCATGGCACTGCGCGGCGCGCACGCCTTCCACTTTATTGGCAACAATCGCGACGCCAATGCCGGTGCCACACAGCAAAATGCCGCGCTCAAACTGCTTTTGCTGCACCGCCGTAGCGAGCGCAAACGCCACGTCCGGATACATCGGGCGGTCATTTTGCGCGTCGTTACTGTAATCAGTTACCTGATAATCCTGCTCTTCCAGCAGCTTTTTAATGATGTTTTTCAAATCGATAGCCGCATCATCGGCACCAATAGCGATAGTTTTCATCACGTCTCTCCAGTGATACAGGGTCTGACACCTGCACATATGTTCGTCAGGTGATTAGATGTTCACTGACAGCCTGCCACAAAAACAAACACATGTTCAATACATGTTCATATGATTTAGCGATCGATTGCGCAAAATCTCGTGCCAACCCCTGCCAGTATGATCGCGCAGCGCCGCTCTGCTGCGAAAAATCCTGAAAATGTCGCTGAAATCAAATCTCATGCGCACTGTCACACTTTCGCCAACTGCGCTTGAGGAGTGAGCAAATATCCGTGTAGTGTTCATTTGTTCGCATGACCCTATCCATGTACAAGAAGACCCATTGAGGACTCGAACATGTGTCATTTGCTTCTTACCTCGCATTTTGTCTGTCGCCAGCGCCGGTTTTGCGCCTGGCCAACACCGTCTCACTGCGCACGTTTCGGAGGTGCGTTATGAATCAGTCTGCTGTCAGCGCGGTTGAGCAGACCGCAATCCGCAAAATCTCCTGGCGCCTGGTACCGTTTGTGGCGCTGATGTTCTTTATCAACTTCCTCGATCGCACCGCCATTTCCTTTGCCGGCCCAAACGGCATGACGCAGGACCTCGGCCTCAGTGCGCTGCAGTTTGGTCTCGCCTCCGGCATCTTCTTTATTGGTTACATCCTGCTGGAAGTGCCCAGCAACCTGGCGCTGCATAAGTTCGGCGCGCGGCGCTGGCTGGCGCGCATCATGATCAGCTGGGGCATCGTCTCGCTGCTGTTTACCTGGGTCAGCAGTGTCGAAGGGCTGTACACGCTGCGCCTGCTGCTGGGGATTGCCGAGGCCGGTTTCTTCCCGGGCGCCATCCTTTATCTCAGCCTGTGGGTGCCGGCGCGCCACCGCAGCAAAATTCTCTCGCTGTTCTACCTGGCACAACCGCTGACGGTGGTATTTGGCGCACCGCTGGCTGCCTCGCTGATTGAGCAGCACGGCCTGTTTGGCCTGGAGGGCTGGCGCGTAATGTTTATGGGCGTATCGCTGCCGGCGATCCTCATCGGGATTGTGGCGCTGTTCTGGCTGGTGGACTCGCCGCGTCAGGCGAAGTGGCTGAATGACGACGAGAAAAACTGGTTGATAGCCGAACTGGAAGCGGAACATCAGCACAAGCAGGGACAGCACCCGCACAGCGTGCGTTCGGTGATGGGCAACAGCCGCGTGTGGATGCTGTGCCTGATCTACTTCGGCTTTATTTACGGCCTGTACGCGCTGGCGTTCTTCCTGCCAACCATTATCGCCGGCTTCCAGCAGCAGTTTGGCACCACCTTCAACGTGATGCAGAAAGGGCTGATCACCGGCGTGCCGTACCTGATCGCCGCCGTCGTGATGTTTTTCTGGTCGCGGGATGCCGCGCGGCGTGGCTGTAAAACCTGGCACATCGCGATTCCTGCGGTCGCGGGTGGCGTCAGCGTACCGCTGGCGCTCTACATGGATTCACCGTTTACCACCATCCTGGTGATCGCCGTAACGGCCAGCGCCATCTTCGCCGCATTGCCCAATTTCTGGACGCTGCCAACGCAGTTCCTGACCGGCGCATCGGCAGCGGCGGCGATTGCGCTGATTAACACCCTGGGCAACGTGGCGGGTTTTTCCGCCGGTTATATCACCGGCGCACTGCATGATGCCACTCACAGTTATGTGTTACCGATGTTCGTGGTCGGCGGTTTTATGCTGCTCTCCGCTGTATTGATGCTGTTTCTCAATCGCCGTCGCGCGCAGCCTCTGCCAGCCTCATTTGTACAGGAGCAATAACATGACGTACCTGTTTAACCAGCCATCCGCGTTTGCCGCGGAACTGATCGAAGGCTTTGTGGCCGCCAACGCCGATAAAGTACGCCAGGTGAGCGGTGGTGTGGTGCGCAGCACGCGCAGCCAGCCGGATACCGTGGCGGTGATTGTCGGTGGCGGTTCCGGTCACTATCCCGCCTTTGCCGGATTGGTCGGCCAGGGCCTGGCGCACGGGGCGGCAATGGGCAATCTGTTCGCTTCGCCGTCGGCGCAGCAAATCTATAACGTCGCGCGCGCGGCGCATAACGGCGCGGGTGTGCTGTTGCTGTTTGGAAACTATGCCGGTGACGTGCTGCATTTTGGTCAGGCGTGCGAGCGGCTGCGCGCTGAAGGTATTGCCTGTGAGGTGCTGGCGGTAACGGATGATGTGTCCAGCGCCAGCCACGATGAGCGTATGAAGCGACGCGGCGTCGCCGGCGATCTGTGTGTGTTTAAAGTGGCTGCGGCCGCGGCAGAAGCGGGAGACGATCTGGCTACGGTGCTGAAAAAAGCGCAGCACGCCAACGATCGCACCCGCACCTTCGGCGTGGCATTTTCCGGCTGTACGCTGCCGGGCGCTGCGCATCCGCTGTTTGAGGTAGAGAAAGGGCGCATGGCGCTCGGGCTGGGCATCCACGGTGAGCCGGGCATCAGCGAAACGGCGGTGCCGCGCGCCGACGAGCTGGCAGAAATCTTTGTCGACCGGCTGCTGAGTGAGCGGCCAGCGGATGTGGCGCAGGTGGCGGGACAGCGCGTGGCGGTAATCCTCAACGGTCTCGGTTCAGTCAAGTATGAAGAGCTGTTTGTGGTGTATCGCCGCATCGCCCAGCTGCTGTCGGCGGCGCAGTTGCAGGTGGTGGAGCCGGATGTCGGCGAATTCGTCACCAGTTTTAACATGGCAGGCGTCTCGCTGACGCTGATGTGGCTCGATGATGAACTGGAAACGCTGTGGCGCGCGCCGGCCAATACGCCGGCCTACCGCAAAGGCAGCGTCCTGATTGCCGAACCGCTCAGCGCCGCCGAGTGCGAAGAGATCCGTGAAGAGGCGTTACCGCAGGCCAGCACCACATCACAACACAGCGCCCGGCGCGTTCTTGAACTGCTGGAAGCGGTGGCGGTGATGATTCAGCGTCATGCCGGCCAGCTGGGCGACATTGATGCGGTAGCGGGCGACGGCGATCACGGCATTGGTATGGAGCGCGGCGTACTCGGCGCGGTAGAAAAGGCGCGTAAGGTGGCCGCGCGTGGCGCCGGCGCTGGCAGTCTGCTGTGTCGCGCCGCCGATGCCTGGGCGGATAAAGCGGGCGGCACGTCCGGGGCACTGTGGGGCGTGGCACTGACCGCGCTCGGCACCGCGCTGGGCGACAGCGCGGCAGCGGATGCACCACGCGTCGCTGCCGGCGTCCGGGATGCCAAAGAGGGCATTATGCACTTCGGCAAAGCGCGCGTCGGTGATAAAACCATGGTTGACGTGCTGGTTCCGTTTAGCGACACGCTGAGCGCTGCGGTCGCGCAGGGCGCATCACTCACCGAAGCCTGGTTACGTGCGGCAGCGGTGGCGGAGCAGGCCGCGCAGGCCACCGCACAGCTGGTACCGAAAGTGGGGCGTGCGCGGCCGCTGGCTGAAAAAAGCGTTGGCACGCCGGACGCCGGTGCGGTTTCACTGGCGATGATCGTCAACACCGTTGGCAATCTGTTAAAAGAACACAGTGCATCTGAACAGGGAGCGTAATTATGGCTCAGCCTAAAATCTGGCTTGGCGTCAGCCTGAAAATGTATTTCGGCTATCAGCAAACGCTGGCGTGGTGTCGCGAGGTTGCGACGCTGGCGCAGCATCCGGCAGTGCAGCGCGGTGATGTCGGGCTGTTTGTGCTGCCCGCTTATCCGGCCATCCCGGCGGTGACGGAAATCTTTGCCGGCACGCCGGTGCGCGTCGGCGCGCAGGACGTGTGTCAGGCGGAAAACGGCGCCTGGACCGGTGAGGTCAGCGCCAGCATGCTGCAGGAGCTGGGGTGCTCACTGGCGGAGATCGGTCACGCCGAACGCCGTCGCCATTTTCATGAAGATAAAACGCAGATTGCCGCCAAAGTGGCGATGGCGCTGCGTTATCGCCTGACCCCGGTGCTGTGCATCGGTGAACCGCAGCAGGGCACGCCTGAGCAGGCGATTGCGCTGTGCCAGCAGCAGCTGCAGGAGGCGCTGTCGGAGGCCGCGCAACACGCGCTCAGCGGTGAGGTATTGTTTGCTTACGAACCGCAGTGGGCCATTGGCGCACCGCAGCCGGCGCCGGACAGCTACATCCGCGCGGTGTGCAACGGGCTACAGCAGCTGACGACGCCCGACGGCATCACGCTGCGGGTGATTTACGGCGGCAGCGCCGGGCCAGGACTGATTCAGCGCCTCGGCGGCGACGTCAACGGCTTGTTCTTGGGGCGCTTTGCTCACGATCCGCAGGCGCTGGCGCAGATTATCCAAGAAGCCAGTGAGCTGGCCGGGGAGCTGCCGTCATGAGCCGCATCGGACTCAGCACCTACGCCTTTTTCTGGCGTATGTCGCCCCAGGTGCCACAGCCGCTCACGCTGGCGCAGATGTTGCAGCACACCGCCGATCTCGACGTGTCGGTATTTCAGATTTGCGACTACCCGGCGATTGAGCAGTGGTCAGATGAACAGCTGCTGGCGCTGCGTCAGCAGGCGGATGCGCTTGGCATCACGCTGGAGCTGGGTACGCGCGGTCTGGGCAGCGCGCACCTGCGCCGCTATCTGCACATCGCCGCCATTCTCGACGCGCGCGTGGTGCGCTCAATGTTCAACACCGCCGATCACCGGCCATCGCTGGATGAAGCGGCCAATCTGATTGCTGCCGTGCTGCCGGATTTTGCCCGCCAGCAGGTGCGGCTGTGCCTGGAAACCTACGAGCAGGTCAGCAGCGCGGCGATGATGTCAGTGATCAACCGCTTTCTCTCGCCGTGGCTGTGCGTCTGTCTCGATCCGGCCAACTGCGTCGCCGGACTGGAACTGCAGGAGCAGGTGATCGCCAATACCGCTGCGCGCGTCGGCAATCTGCACATCAAAGATTTCGCCTTTACCCGCCGTGCCGGCTGGGTCGGTTTTACCCTGGCCGGCTGTCCGATGGGCGAAGGGAAGCTGGATTATGACCGGCTGATCGCCAGCGTGCGGCCGGCCGATCGCGACATCAACCAAATCATCGAACACTGGTTGCCGTGGCAGGACGATGCCGCGCAGACCTGCGCGCGGGAAGCCGAATGGACCCGCCGCGCCGTTGAATTCCTACGCAGTAAACAAGATCAGGAGTCGTTAACATGAGCAAGGCATTGAAAACCATCACCGTGATCGGCGCAGGCGGCAAAATGGGCATGCGTATTTCCGCTAATTTGCAGCACAGCGCTTATCAGGTGTTTTACTGCGAGAATTCACCGCAGGCGCAGCAGCAGGTGATTGCACAGGGACGCGAGCTGTCGGATGCCGCGTCGGTGGTGCCGCTGAGTGACGTGGTGATCCTCGCCGTGCCGGATATCGTACTGGGCAAAGTCTCGCAAAGCGTGGTGCCACAGATGCAAAGCGGTGCGGTGCTGCTGACGCTCGATCCGGCCGCGGCCTACGCCAACCTGATCGCCCAACGTGACGGCATCGAATACGCAGTCGCGCACCCGTGCCATCCGTCGGTATTTCTGGCCCGCTACACCAAAGAGGAGCACGCCGATGCGTTTGGTGGCGTCGCTGCCGTTCAGCACGTCGCGGCAGCCTGGGAAAGCGGCAGCGCTGAACAGAAGGCAGAGCTGAGTAAGGTGATTAGCGTGATGTACGGCCCGGTTGATCAGGTGCACTGGGTCACGGTGACGCAACTGGCGTATCTGGAGCCGACGCTGGTGGAAACCGTCGCCTGCATGGTCGGTGCCTTCATGAAAGAGGCGCTGGATGAAACGGTGAAACACAGCGGCGTCCCGGAAGAGGCAGCGAAGGCCATGCTGTACGGCCATATTCAGATTGCGCTGGCGGTGGCTTTCCGCGCCACCAACCCGTTCTCGGATGCCTGCATGATCGCCATGGAGTATGGCCGCGAGAAGATCATCAAACCGGACTGGAAACAGATCTTCGATCAGCAAGAGCTGGATAAGGTTATTGCCCGCATGCTGAAAATTGACGCCATTCAGCGTTAAGCGTGACAGCAGCGGCGACTCGCGGCGTTGCTGGCTGGCGAAGCGAGTCGCATCAATGATATAACTCCCTGCTGAGCACTCCGCACGACGATACAAGACAGGTAACGGATGGAAAAAAACACGCTTTCTCAGGACTCCGAGCTGCTGACGGAAATTGCCGTCGCCTACTATCAGGACGAAATCACCCAGGAGGAGATTGCGCGTAAGTTTGGGATTTCCCGTATTAAGGTGGGGCGACTGCTGAAACGCGCGCGTGAAGAGGGCATCGTCGAGATCAATGTGCGCTACCATCCGGTGTTCAGTACGCGGCTGGAACAGCAGTTGCAGACGCGTTTTCCCCATCTGCAGCGCGCGCTGATTGCCCTCGATTCGCCAGACAGCGACGAGCAGCGGCGTCAGGTGGCGGCGCTGGTGTCGGCGCATCTCGCGCAGTCGCTGAAAGACAACGCCATTGTCGCCGTGGGCCAGGGGCGCAACGTGGCGGCCGTCGCCGATTATCCCGGTCAGGTGCCGACGCGCAACTGCCTGTTTATCAGCGGCATCGGCGGCACCCATCGTCCGGGGGATGCCATCAACGCGGACCACATCAGCCGCCGGCTGGCCAAAAAGTTTGGCGGCATCAGCGAAACCCTGTACGCCCCGGCTTACGTCGAAAACCGGGCGCTGCGCGACGCCTTCATGCAAAACGGCACCATCAAAGAGACGCTCGACCGCGCGCGGAAAGCGGATGTGGCACTGGTGGGCATCGGCGACATGAACGAAAACAGCTATATGGTGAAGCTCGGCTGGTTCACACCACATGAGATCATTGATGCCAGCGTCAATCAGGGCGTGACCGGTGACGTGGCCGGCTATGATTTTTTTAATGCCCAGGGCCAGCACGTGGATACGGTGATGAACGACCGGGTAATTGGCCTGAGTATCGACGAGCTGCGTAAAATTCCCTGCGTGATTGCCATTGCCGCAGAAAACACTAAAGCCATGGCGATCCTCGGCGCGCTGCGCACCGGCGCTATCGACATCATTGCCACCACGGCGCAGAACATCCGCACCATTCTGAGCATGTCGCAGTAACGCATCAACGCCTGCCCGGCGCGGCCTGCGGGCGTGCCGGGTGAGGGGGATTCTGCGGCAGGTCGCCATCCATCACCCAACCGTCACGTCAGCGCCATAAATCTTTCATCCGCCTCAGCTAGCTTACCGCCATTCTGATTTCAGGACTGCGGATGCATGAGCCATCTCTCGCTGCAACACATCACCAAAACCTGGGGCGATAAAATCGCGCTGCAGGATATCAGCTTCGACGTGGCGCAAGGCAGTTTCGTCGCACTGCTGGGGCCTTCCGGCTGCGGTAAATCGACGCTGTTGCGCACCCTCGCCGGGCTGGAAACGGCCGACAGCGGCCGCATTTATTTCAATCACACCGACGTCACGCCTCTGCCACCGGCGCAGCGCAATCTGTCGATGGTGTTTCAGTCTTACGCGCTGTTTCCTCACCTGAGCGTGCGGGAGAATCTGCTGTTTGGCCTGAAGGCGCGCGGTGAAGATAAGCAACAGTTTGCCGCCCGGCTGGCGCAGGTCAGCGCACTGCTTGAACTGGAACCGCTGCTGGCGCGCCTGCCTTCACAGCTCTCCGGCGGGCAGCAGCAGCGCGTGGCGCTGGGCAGGGCGGTGATCGCCAACAATACTCTGTGTCTGATGGATGAGCCGTTATCCAACCTGGATGCCAAACTGCGTCAGAGCATGCGGCGCGAAATCCGCGCGCTGCAAAAGCAGCTCGGGCTGACCATGTTGTACGTCACCCACGATCAGACCGAAGCGATGAGCATGGCCGATCACATCATTCTGCTTAACGATGGCCGCATTGAGCAGCACGGCACGCCAGACCAGCTCTACAACCAGCCGGCGAGCTGTTTTGCCGCGCAGTTTATTGGCGCACCGCCAATGAATATCCTGCCACTGCACAGCAAAGGCGCGCATCACTACCTCAGCCATCTCAGCACACCGCTGCTGAGCTATGCCGGCGAAACGGCGCTGAGTCTGGGCCTGCGCGCGGAGGATATCCAGCTGGTCGCCCCGCAGCAGGCCGCGCTGAGTGCGCGGGTAGTGAGCTACGAATACATGGGCGCGGATACGCTGCTGGTATGTCGGTTGCCCGGCATCACGGAATCACTGACCGTCAAAGTGCCCGGCCTGCAGCGCTTCACGGATGACAGCCTGGTCGGCCTGCAGTGGTCCACCAGCCGGCAATACCTGTTTTCCACCACCAGCGGCCAGCGCTGTGTCGCTGCTGAACACCCGATGTTGCTCGCTGAGAAAAAATACGCTGTTTAACCGTTGTCGTTTATTCAAGGGAAAATCATGTCTGCGATCCGTTTCTCGCCTCTGGCTTGTGTCGTTATGCTGTGTGCCTCCGCGTCGGTGTTTGCTGCTGAGCCGGTGAAGTTACAGATGTACTATCCGATTGCGGTCGGCGGTAAAGTCAGCCACACCGTGGAAGCCCTGGTGGCGGATTTTGAAAAACAGCACCCTGAGATCAGCATTCAGCCGGTCTACACCGGCGATTACGCCACCACCGTGACCAAAGCGCTGACGGCGTTTCGCGGCGGTAACGCACCGCAACTGGCGGTGATGGGCGATATTGAAGCCTGGTCGCTGATGGATGCCGGTGCCATCGTCGCCGCCAGCGATTTAGCCACGGGTGAAGAGGGCAAACAGTGGATCGACAGCTTCTATCCGGCCTTTTTGCGTCGCATTGAGGGCAAAGTGTGGGGCGTGCCTTTTCAGCGCTCAACCGTGGTGATGTACTGGAACAAACAGGCATTTGAGAAAGCCGGTCTCGATCCGAATACACCACCCGCCACCTGGCAGCAGGTGGTGGCATTCAGCAAAAAACTGACGCTGAAACAGGCCAGCGGCGTCAGCCAGTGGGGCATTGAAATCCCTTCCACGCCGAACGGCTACTGGAATTTCCAGGGGCTGGCAGCCACCAATGGCGGACGGCTGGATAACGGCAAGGGCAACGCCGTGTATTTCAACACGCCGGGCAACGTGGAAACCCTGCAATGGCTGACCGATCTCGGCCAGAAAGAGGAAGTCTCGCCGAAGGGTGCGATTGCCTGGGGCACCACGCCGCAGGATTTCATCAGCGGCAAAACGGCCATGATGGTCACCACCACCGGCAACCTGACCAACGTGCACGACAACGCGACCTTCCCGTTTGGCGTCGCCATGCTGCCGGAGAAAACCCAGCGCGGCAGCCCGACCGGTGGCGGTAACCTGTACGTGTTCAAAAGCGCCTCACCGGCGCAGCAGCAGGCGGCGATGCGCTTCATCCGCTGGGTCACCGCACCGGAACAGGCCGCGCGCTGGAGTATCGCTACCGGCTATGTCGCCACCTCGCCGGCAGCGTGGGACACGGCGGCAATGAAAGCCTATGTGCAGCAGGTGCCTCAGGCACTGGTGGCGCGTGAGCAGCTAAAATATGCTCAGCCGGAGCTCTCGACCTACAACAGCGTGCAGATTCAGGACGCGCTCAATCACGCCATTGAAGCAGCGGTGACGCAGAGCAAAACCCCGGCCCAGGCGCTGGCCGATGCGCAGAAACAGGCTGACCGCCTGCTGAAAAACTATCAGTGACGGCCGCGTGATGAGCTCATTCTCTGGCAGCGCCGCCACGCTGCGCCCGCGAGGGTGGTCACTGCAGCTCAGCGGCTATTTGCTGCTGCTGCCCGCGCTCAGCTTCCTGCTGCTGTTTACCCATTATCCGGCGCTGGCCACGCTGTGGCAGAGCCTGTTCAGCGCCGCGCGCGCTTCGCATCCGGCCCATTTTGTCGGGCTGGATAACTATCGCGCGCTGCTGGATGACGACATTTTTATGCAGTCGCTGTGGAATAACCTGCTGTATGCGCTGATCACCATTCCGCTGGCGGTGACGCTGGCGCTGCTGATGGCGCTGGCGGTCAATCGTCGGCTGCGCGGCAACGCACTGGTGCGTGCGGCCTTCTTCATTCCGTCGCTGCTGCCGATGATCGCCATCGCCAATCTGTGGCTGTTTTTCTACACGCCGCAGCTTGGCATCCTGAATAGCCTGCTGGCATGGTTTTCGCTACCGGCGGTCAACTGGCTCGGCGAGCCGGATACCACGCTGTACTGCCTGATGGCGGTTTCGGTATGGCGCGAGGCGGGCTTTTTCATGATCTTTTATCTCGCCGCCCTGCAGCAGATCGATCCGCGCCTCAGCGAAGCCGCCGCCATTGAAGGCGCATCGCGCCGTTACTTTTTCCGCCGCGTGCAGTGGCCGCTACTGCTGCCAACCACGCTGTTTGTGCTGATCAACGCCTCGATGAACGCCTTCCGCATTGTCGATCAGGTGATTGCCATGACCAACGGCGGCCCGAACAACAGCAGTAGCCTGCTGCTGTTTTATATCTATCGTACCGCATTCAGTTTCTGGGACATGCCAGCCGCGTCGGCCATGACGGTGGTGCTGCTGGTGATCCTCGGATCGATTGCGTTGATCAAATTTCATCTGCTGGACAAGCGAGCCCATTATCAATGAAAGCTGCATCCTCTCCGGGCGGTTTTGCGCTCAACCTGCTGATTTGGCTGGCCGCGCTGCTGTGGAGCTTGCCGATGCTGGTGGCGCTGTGGATTGCCATTCATCCGGCCGCCGGACAGGGGCACTTTTCGCTGCTGGCACCGCTGACGCTGGAGAACTTCATCAATGCCTGGCACGCGGCACCGTTTGCCCGCTACTTCCTCAATACCACGCTGCTGGTGCTGATGATTGTGGTGGTCCAGCTGGTGCTGGCCACGCTGGCCGCTTATGCCCTGGTGCGGTTCCGCCTGAAATTTTCCGGTTTCCTCTTCGCGCTGATTCTGCTGCAGCTGATGATCAGCCCGGATGTGCTGATTCTGAATAATTACCGCACCATCAGCGCGCTCGGGCTACGCGATACCCTGACCGGCATTGCGCTGCCGTACTTTGCCTCGGCGTTCGCCATCTTTCTGCTGCGGCAGACGTTCAAAAGCATTCCGCTGGTGCTGGAAGAGGCGGCAACCGTTGAAGGGGCCAGCCGGTTTTACATTCTGCGCCACATCTACATTCCGCTGGCGAAGCCAATCTATGTGGCGTTCGCGCTGGTCTCGATCAGCTTCCACTGGAACGATTTTCTCTGGCCGCTGGTGATCACCGACTCGGTTCAGGTGCGTCCGTTAACCGTCGGGCTGCAGCTGTTTTCCGCACCGGAGCAGGGCGTGCAGTGGGCGCTGATTGGGGCGGCAACGCTGATGACCACCTTGCCGTTGCTGCTGCTGTTTTTGCTGTTCCAGCGGCAGTTTATTCAGTCATTCATGCGTGCCGGTATTCGCTAAGGAGAGCCAGAGATGGGATATGCCCATGCGCTAACCGCAGCGCAACGCCAGCGGCTGGGTGATGTCGCTGAGCTGTATCAGTTACCGGATTTACGCGCGGCACCGCTCGACGGCGCGCTGCGCTTCGGGCTGCTGGCCGATCCGCAATATGCTGACGTTGAGGCGGATGTCCCGGCGAATCTCTACTATCGTCATGCGCTGCATAAGCTGCCGCAGGCGATAACCGCGCTCAATCAGCAGCCGCTGGATTTTGTCGTTACGCTCGGCGATCTGGTGGATCGCCACTGGGCCAGCTATGCCACGCTGCTGCCGCTCTACGATCGGCTACTCCATCCGCATGCCGTGGTGCTGGGGAATCACGACGCCCAGACCATCGCGCAGCACCTCGATGACGCGCTGCCGCTGCCAAAAAGTTACTATGCCTTTCAGCTGCCGGGCTGGCGCTTTATTGTCTACGACGGCAACGATATCAGCCTGTACTGCAATCAACACAACGGCGACGATCGCCAGCGCGCGGCCGCACTGCTGGCTGATTTACAGGCGCGCCAGCAACCGCAGGCGCAGCCGTGGAATGGCGCGGTCGGCGCGACGCAGCTGGCGTGGCTGGAAACGCAGCTTGTTGAGGCCCGCGCCTGCGGCCAGCAGGTGGTGGTGTTCGGCCATTATCCGCTGGCACCGGGCTACAGCCACAGTCTGCTCAACGGTGCGCAGCTGGCAGCGCTGTTCTGCCGCTATGGCGTGCGCGCCTGTTTTGCCGGCCACGATCACCGTGGCGGCTATCATCGCCGCGCGGATACCGTGTTTATAACCCTGCAGGGGATGCTGGATGGCCCGTCGCGCGTGCCCTTTGCGGTGGTGGAACTGACGGGCGAGACGTTGCGGCTGCGGGGATGGGGCGGCGAAATCAGCCGCGAAGAGGTATACGGTGCCGCGCCGATTGCTAGCCGGCCAGGTTAAAACTGTTGTCAATGCGCAACAAAACCTCGGCCGTCGGGACTGATCCATCCAGACACAGGGTGACCCAATGCTTTTTGTTCATATGGTAGCCCGGGAAATAAACCTCGCCATCGACCAGCGAAGCGATCGCCTGCGGCGAGACTTTAATGTTGACGATTTCAATCAGACTATCATCCGGTCGGCCCAGCTTGCTGCTGTGAATCGTCAACAGCGCGCCGAACCACTTTTGATTATCTTTGCGGCGAAAGATGGCGTTTTCAGGAAAGCGCGGCCATAAGAATTCCAGCTCAGTCTGATACTGCTGTTTTAAGTGCTGCACGATCGCATCGGCCTGCGCTGTTTTGAAATGCTTCTGCGGGAAACATTTTTCTGCGATATCCAGCAAGATAGCGTCATGTTCTTCACGAACCTGCCCTACAAAGGCACCGGTGGCAGAAGTAATACGGTGAAGAATGTAATCTTCTCCTGTGACTTTATCGATAATGGTGGCGGCAATGTCACCCTGAGTAGTGATGTTTACCTGCAGGGTGAACTGCTTATTCATCACATCACAGCGGTAGCCGTAATCCTGCCCATCCTTGCGAAAACCGTAAGCCAGCAGCTTTTTCACATTCATTTCCCGGCTGACGAAAAGATGATTTACGTTGTACATTTTCATGCCTGGTTAACGGTGAGATGTTCACAATACCCGGAGTTTAATCGGGGCGTGCGGGCTATTTTAACCGACAGGAGGGATTTTTATGTGCCATAAATCGCTATGACACCCGGCACCGCTTTTTCGCCATATCACACCGCAAAGAACAACCGCCACCGGACGCTTAACCCAGCCTTACGCAACGCGCGCACATGCTGTATAGTCCGTTTTTTTTCGGAGGAACCATGCTGCCCAACTCATCCACGCGCCTGAATAAATACATCAGCGAGAGCGGAATCTGCTCGCGCCGTGACGCCGATCGTTACATCGAACAAGGCAACGTTTTCATTAACGGCAAACGCGCCAGCGTCGGTGCGCAGGTGTTCGCCGGGGATGAGGTCAAAGTCAACGGGCGGCTGATTGAACCGCGCAACGAAGACGATCTGGTATTAATCGCCCTCAACAAGCCGGTGGGCATTGTCACCACCATGGAAGAGGGCGAGCGTGACAACATTGGTGACTTCGTTAACCACAGCAAGCGCGTGTTCCCGATTGGCCGGCTGGATAAAGACTCGCAGGGGCTGATTTTCCTCACCAATCACGGCGATCTGGTGAATAAAATCCTGCGCGCCGGTAACAATCACGAAAAAGAGTACGTGGTCACGGTGGATAAGCCGATCACCGATGAGTTTATTGCCGGCATGGCGGCGGGCGTACCGATGCTCGGCACAGTGACGAAAAAATGCAAAGTGAAGCGGGAGTCGACCTTTGTATTTCGTATTATCCTGGTGCAGGGACTGAACCGGCAGATTCGCCGCATGGCCAAACACTTTGGCTATGAAGTGACGAAGCTGGAGCGCACGCGGATCATGAACGTGAGCCTGAAAGGTATCCCGCTCGGTGAGTGGCGCGATCTGACGGACGATGAACTGATCGACCTGTTTAAGCTGATTGAGGATTCGTCGTCAGAAGATCAAAAAACGCAGCGGGCACAGGCGAAGAAGAAAGCGGCGATGCCCGCCGCGAAAAAACCGGCCGTCAGCGCACCGAAACAGAGTGACAAAGCGGGTCAGGGCGCGAACCGCAAGCGCTTTACCCAGCCGGGACGCAAGAAAAAAGGGCGTTAAAATCACACCCGCGGCGCCCGCGACCATCACGTATCTTTAGCGCCGCACGCCTTCATTCCAGCCACATTTTTATTATTTATAACCGGGCGTCAGAATATCTGCGCCCGGTCATGCTTTTTCACGCAATCAATATGCAAATCCGCTGCATATCCAAAGGAGAAAATGGCATTAGGGATAAATAGTGACTGTGATAATTTTCAGCTATACGCCGAATAGCAGGCGTCACTCACCTTATTTAGCTGAACCTTTTCCAGGGATATAAACAATGCATAAACACCGTCTGGCCGGACTATTACTGGCCTCTGCATCGCTGCTCGCCGGCTTGTCGCTGCACGCTCGCGCCGCTGATGCATCCATTCCCTCACTGGCCGGTAAACGTATCGGTATTACCGTGGCCGGTACCGATCACTACTGGGATCTGAAAGCCTATCAGGGACAAATTGATGAAGTAAAGCGGCTGGGTGGCACGCCTATCGCGCTGGATGGCGGACGCAAAGAGTCACAGCAGATCGCGCAAATTCAAACGCTGATTGCACAAAAACCGGATGCCATTATTGAAACGCTGGGCACCGCCTCAGTGCTGGAACCCTGGCTGAAAAAAATTCGCGACGCCGGCATTCCCTTATTTACCGTGGATACCGCCAGCCCATCCAGTATTAACGTCACGACCTCCGATAACTTTTATATTGGCGAGCAGCTGGCATTAAAACTGGTCAATGATCTGCGCGGCGAAGGCAATATTCTGGTGTTTAATGGTTTTTATGGCGTGCCGGTGGTGGCGATGCGCTATGACCAGTTAAAAGCCGTGCTGAAATGGTATCCGAAAATTAAAATCATTCAGCCCGAACTGCGCGACGTAATTCCCAATACCGTGCAGGATGCCTATGCGCAGATTAGTCAGCTGCTTAACAAGTATCCGCAAGGGTCAGTACAGGCTATTTGGGCGGCATGGGACGTACCGCAGATTGGTGCCACTCAGGCGGTTGATGCTGCCGGTCGCAGTGAAATCAAAACTTACGCCGTGGACGGCAGCCCGGACGTGGTCTCGCTGGTGAAAGATCCGAAATCCAGCGCGGCGGCGGTGGTGGCGCAGCAACCCTATCTGATCGGACAGACTGCGGTACAAAATGTGGCGAAATACCTTGCCGGCGATCGCTCACTTCCGCCTGCCACCTATGTTCCGGCCATTCTGGTCACCAAAGAGAATGCGGCGCAGGCGCAGCAAACGCTGGGCCAGAGCGATGGTAAATAAAACAGTGAGACTGCAACTGCGCCAGATCAGTAAAGCCTTTGACGGCATTCCCGCGCTGCAGGCGGTATCGCTTGATGTCCACGCCGGCGAAGTGCATGGGCTGATTGGGCATAACGGAGCCGGAAAATCGACGCTGATCAAAGTGCTGGGCGGCATCCACGCCGCCGATGAGGGCAGCGTGACGCTGGAAGGCCGGCTACTGGTGTTGACCAGTCCGGCTCAGGCACAACAGCAGGGCATCGCCATTGTTCATCAGGAGCGGCTATTGCCCGGCACGCTGACGGTGGCGGAAGCGCTGCTGCTCGGTAATGAGCCACGGATTGGCAGCACACCGTTTATCGATCGCCGGCGTATGCGGCAGCAGGCGCGGCAGCTACTGCAACAGCACTTCGATCTGCAGATCGATCCCGATGCGCTGATCGCCGGGTTAAGCGTGGCGGAACAGCAACTGGTGCAGATCTGTCGCGTATTACAGCGCGCGCCGCGCGTGGTGGTGCTGGATGAACCGACCGCCGCGCTGGCGCGCCACGAGGTGCAGGCGCTGTTTCGCGTTATCGAACGTATGCGTCAGCAGGGGATCGCACTGATCTACGTTTCTCACTATCTCGATGAAATACAGGCGCTGTGCCAGCGGGTTACGGTGCTGCGCGATGGTAAAGACGTCGCGCATTTTACCGGCGACGCCCTTTCTCCGCAGGCGCTGATTAATGCCATGATCGGTGAGACGCAGCAGGCGATTGCACCGCGCGGTCTGCCACCTGACGGCGAGCCGGTGCTGACCGTAGACGCCCTGAGCGCGCCGGGTCGCTTTCACAATGTTTGTTTCAGCGCACGACGTGGCGAGATCGTTGGCATTACCGGCCTGCTGGGCTCCGGAGGGAAGGCGTTAATCAGCGCACTGTTTGGTCTGGAACGTGGCGTGAGCGGGACGCTGCGCGTAGGTGAGACGCACGGCGTACCGGCTTCGCCACATGCCGCGGTGAAACGTGGCATCGCGCTGGTGCCGGAAGATCGCCGCGCCAACGGCATCGCGCTCGATGTGAGCCTGCGCGACAATATCACCCTGACGACCGTGCAGCGCCTGCTGCGCTGGGGCGGCGTCTCTGCAACCGCCGAGACCGCGCTGGTGGCGGACAACATCTGCCAGCTGGCGATCCGCACACCGGGCCAGCTGGCACCGCTGCGTCAGCTATCCGGCGGAAATCAGCAAAAAGCGGTGCTGGCGAAATGGCTCAACACCCACGCCACGCTCTATCTGCTGGATGAGCCCACGGTTGGCGTCGACATTGCCGCCAAGGCCGCCATTTATCAAACCCTGCAGCAGCTGGCGGCTGCCGGGGCGGTGATTATCCTTTTTTCCACCGATCTGCTGGAACTGAAAACGCTCGCCGACCGCATTATTGTGCTGGCGCGCGGCGAGCAGGTCGCCACGCTGTCCGCCCGGCACACCAGTCATCAGGAGATTCTGTCCCTGGCTTCCGGCACGGGCGCATTGACGGAGCAAATCCTATGAGTGAACTGAGCCAACCGGCGGTGGTGACGGCGGCAGGCAAACCGCAGGGGCAGCCGTGGCTGCAGCACGTCGCGCTGCTGATTATTGTACTGGTGCTGGCGGTATTTGCCTGGCTGTCGCCTATTTTCCTCAGCGTGATCAACCTCGGTAACGTATTGCAGCAAACGGCGGTGGTGGGAACGCTGGCGCTGGGTCTGACGCTGGTGCTAAGCGGTGGCGGTGTTCAGGGGATTAGCGGCGGCATTGATTTATCCATTGCCGCTAATATGGGGTTGTGTGCCGCGGTATTCGCGGCGCAGATTGCTGAGCAACACTCTGTCACTTATGCGCTGCTGCTCACGCTGCTCACCGGCATCGCCGTGGGGATATTCAATGCCCTGGCGATTGTCTGGCTTGGTATTTTGCCCCTGCTGGCGACGCTGACCAGCATGAACATCGCCATGGGACTGGAGATGGTACTGAGCGGAAACGCGTCGATTTCCGCCAGCAGCGCGCTGCAAAACCTGCTGATAGCCAGCGGACCGCTGGGCGTTTCCTGGCTCGGCTGGGGATTTCTGCTGCTGGCGTTGAGTGCACTCGGGCTCAGTCGTTTCACCGCGTTTGGCCTGCGCCTGCAGGCGGTGGGTAGCCATCCGCAGGCCGCCAACGCGGCGGGCATTAGCGTGGCGCGCTATCAAAGTCTGAGTTATGTGCTGTGCGGCTTCAGCGCTGCACTGGCAGCCATTGCCTCGGTGGCGCTGCTCAGCGGCAGTTCGCCGGGCGCTAACGACAATCTGCTGATGGTGATTGCCGCCGCGCTGCTCGGCGTGGTGTTTTCGCGTCGCCTGGTGCCGACCCTGGGCGGTGCACTGATCAGCGCGCTGTTTCTGAGTCTGATAGCCAACGGCTTTCAGTTGGTTAACGTCTCAAGTTACTGGATTAACGGCGTCGAGGGTGTGCTCATCCTGCTGGTTGTGGCGCTGACCGCGCTACTGCGGCGCCGTCAGGCGGGGAGGGCATCTCATGTCTGAACTGAGCCTGAGCGGTAAAAAAGTGCCGGGGCTGTTGCGCAGCCTGATGGTGCTGACCTTTGTTGCGCTGCTGCTGTTTTTCATCATCGCCGCGCCCGCGTTTGCCACTGTCGCCAACATTCGTAGCGTGCTGCTGAATAATGTCGCACCGCTGGCGATTGTGGCGCTGGCCATGACGCTGGTCACGCGTATCGGCGCGATCGATCTGTCCGTCGGTACGGCGATTGATGTCGCCTGCCTGGTGCTGGTGACGCTGGTACTGCATCAGGTCGCGCTGCCGCTGGCGCTGTTGGGTGCGCTGACGGCGGCACTGCTGGTAGGCGTGTTCAACGCTTTTCTGGTGACACAACTCGGCGTTGAACCGTTTCTCGCCACGCTTGGCACGCTGTTTATTGGTCAGAGCGTACAGCAACTGTCGTCCAACGGTGGGCAGCCGGTCTATCTGCTAAGCCAGACGCTGCCGGCGGGTTTTACCGCTATTGGTCACGGCACGCTACTTGGCGTTCCACTACCGCTCTGGCTGTTGCTGGGCGTGGTGCTGGTGCTGTATCAACTGTTGCACCGCAGCGCCAGCGGTCGCGCACTGCGCATGATGGGTGAACAGCTCAGCGTAGCGCATCATTCTGGCGTGGCGGTCAAACGTCTCACCGCGCTGGCATTCATATTCAGTGCACTGGTCGCCGGTATCGTCGGGTTAATTCTCGCCGCCAATGTCAAAGCCTGGGTACCGTTATCGGGCAATGCCTATCTGCTGAATGCCATCGGTGCCAGCTTTATTGGCGCGACCTTCGCGCCTTCGCGCCGCCCGAATGTGCCGGGTACGCTGCTGGGGGTCGTGCTGCTGAGTTTCATCGCCAACGGACTGTTGCTGGTCGGCTGGAACTTTTACTGGCAGCAGGTGGCAACCGGCGCACTGATCTTTGTGGTACTGGCCGTGGGTGCGCTGCGTGCGCGTCGCCCTGTCTGAGGAGGGTAACGGATGCCTTCACCGTTTTTGCTGTTTGCGTTCATGATGAATGTCCCTGGTCATCTCTCTGCCGGATTGTGGCGACATCCCCAGGATCAGGCGCATCGCTATACCGAGCTGGATTACTGGACGACCCTCGCGCGGCAGCTTGATACCGCAGGTTTTGATGCGCTGTTTATTGCTGATGCGCTGGGACAACTGGATGTATGGCAGGGCAAGCCGGACGCGGCGTTGCGCCTGGCCGCTCAGATGCCGGTGAACGATCCGCTGCTGCTGGTCTCAGCCATGGCAGCCGTCACGCAGCACCTCGGTTTCGGTATTACGGTCTCTGCCACCTACGAACATCCTTATTTGCTGGCGCGCAAGTTCACGACGCTTGATCATCTCACCCGCGGGCGTATCGCCTGGAACGTGGTGACTTCCATGCTTGATTCCGCGGCGCGCAATCTGGGTTTGACCCGGCAGCTGCCGCATGATGAGCGTTACGATCGCGCACAGGAGTTTCTGGATGTGACCGCGAAGCTGTGGGAAGGCTCATGGGAGGAAGATGCGGTTAGCCGCGATAAAGCCAACAGCCTGTATAGCGATCCGCAAAAAGTGCACGCTATTCAGCATTATGGTCGCTGGTATCAGGTGCCGGATGCACATCTCAGTGAGCCCAGCCCACAGCGCACCCCGGTGCTGTTTCAGGCTGGCACTTCGGCACGCGGTGCGCAGTTTGCTGCCCGTAACGCAGAAGTCATTTTCCTCGGTGGCGTCACCGCGCAGGCGATTGCCAGCGATATTCAGCGCATTCGTCAGCTGGCCGTGGCAGAAGGGCGCGATCCGGCGTCGCTGCGTTTTGTCACAGCCATCACGGTGATCACGGCCGAGGATGATGCCGCCGCCCGGGCCAAACTTGAGGATTATCAGCAATACATCAGTGAAGAGGCTGCGCTGGCGCTCTTCTCGGCGTGGACCGGTATCGACTGGTCGCAGGAGGATCCGGACATGCCGCTGGCCTTTCGCGAAACCGACGCCTGCCGTTCGGCGCTGGCCAGCCTGACGCGAATTGACGATCAAAAACGCTGGACGCTGCGTGAGGCAGCACGCTACATCGGTATCGGTGGTCTGCATCCGTTGCTGGTGGGCGGCGGCGAAACCATTGCCGATCGGCTGGATCAGTTTGCGGCAGAATCGGGCGTGGACGGCTTTAATCTGGGCTGGGCTATCAGCCCGGGCAGCTTCAACGATTTCATTGCCTGGGTCATGCCGGTACTGCGCCAGCGCGGGCGGGTGCGTCCTCAGCCAGCACAGCCGTTAACCTTGCGTGAACGTCTGACGGGTCAGCCGCGCCTGGCAGCTGACCATCCGGCAACGCGCTTCCGCCGCCCTTAGCTCCACGCATGGCGCGGCGGCGGCGTGCCGTTGAGATAATAATTACCCACGTGGTAATACTTCCAGCGCACCGGATCGTGCAGCGTATGGGTGCGCGCGTTGCGCCAGTGGCGGTCCAGATTAAACTCCTGCAGCGTGGCGCGGGTGCCAGCCAGCTCAAATAGTTTGTTACCGGCAAGCAGAGCGATCTCCGTCGTCAGCACTTTGGCCTCGGCGGTGGCCACGGTCGCGCGTGCCACGCTGGTTTCATCGGGCTGCGCCAGCGCGGCGTCAATCACTGCTCCGGCCTGCCACAGCAGCGCTTCGGCAGCGTGCAGGCGGATTTTCAAATCACCGACTGCCGCCAGCGTGAAGTGGTCATCGGCAGCGCGCGCCTGGCCACTGTCAATCCACGGCCGCGAGCGTTCGCGAACAAATTGCAGGGTGTCTTCAATGGTGCCGCGCGCAATACCGACATCCACCGCCGCCTGAATAATCTGTGAAATCGGCCCGGCAGCGGTTGGCCGCTCAAACGCCTGCCAGGTTGGAATAACGCGCGACAGCGGGGCGCGGACATTCTCCAGCAGTACGGTACCGGAAGCCGTCGTGCGCTGACCAAAGGCCGACCAGTTATTAATGACGCTGATGCCCGGCGTGTCGCGATCGAGCACAATCAGATGCGCCCGGTCCTGCTCGTCCAGCGCCACGGCATGGATTCGATGCGCCAGCAGCGCGCCAGTGGCATAAAATTTTTCCCCGTTAATCACCACCTCATCACCGTCACGCCGAAAGCGCGTCTGAAAATCGGCGACCGTGCGGCCATGCTTCTCCGAAAAGGCGTTACCCCAGCGCAGCCCGGCCAGTACCTCGCTCAGCAGTACCTGTTTTTGTGCTTCGCTACCGTCTTCCAGCAGATGGGCCACACCGGCCAGATGGTTTTGCGGCAGCTGACCGAGCGCCGGATCGGCAGCTGAAATGATGGCGATCACCCTGGCCACGGTGGTCCACGACACGCCCGCTCCGCCCCAGGCTTTGGGGATGGCCATTGCCCACAGGCCGCTTTGCGAGAACGCATCCAGCTCTTTGAGGGGCAGAATGCCCTCACGATCGCGCAGTGCCGCCTCGCGCGCGAAGCTGGCCGCCAGCTGATGGGCTACGGCGATAGCTTCCGCATCGTCGCGAATGATATGCGCGGCGCCAGCCGGTAATGGCACCGGTGCTTCCGCCTGTTGCGTATTGACTTTACGCGGCAGCGCCGCGGAGTCGGCTAAGGTCAGCGACATAAAGACTTCTCCGGTAGAAGAGGATAGAGGAGGGCATCATCGCATGCGCACGCGGAGGGCTTATATCTCAATAGCGGTTAAGCAAAGCGCAAAAAAGCCTTAGTGCTCGCACACTAAGGCCGGATTTACAGTCGGGGAGAGAACCGCTGGCTACGCCACTTTCACCACGGTTTTGCCGAAGTTTTTGCCTTTCAGCATGTCAATAAACGCCTGAGGCGCATGCTCCAGCCCTTCTACCATGTGTTCGCGGTACAACACTTTTTGTTGCTCGACCAGCGGCGTCATCGCCTGCAGGAATTCCGGATAGCGATCGCCATAATCCTGGAAGATGATGAAGCCCTGCATACGGATGCGGCGTTTCAGAATCCCGCCCATGATCAGCGGCGTGCGATCGGGGCCGGGTGGCAGTTCGCGACTGCTGTAGCCCGACACCAGGCCACACACCGGCACGCGCGCGGCGGTGTTGAGTAGCGGGAAGACGGCATCGAATACTTTGCCGCCGACGTTTTCAAAATAGATGTCGATACCGTCCGGGCAGGCGGCCGCCAGCTGTTCTGCGAAATCGTCACGATGATGATCGATACAGGCGGAAAAACCGAGGGTGTCAATCGCGTAGCGGCACTTCTCCTCGCCGCCGGCCACGCCGACGACGCGGCAGCCATTCAGCTTACCGAGCTGACCGACCGTGGCACCCACCGGTCCGGTGGCAGCGGCGACAACCAGCGTTTCACCGGCTTTGGGCTGACCGATATCCATCAAGCCCATGTAGGCGGTAAAGCCCGGCATACCCAGAATACCCAGCGCCCAGGACGGATGGGGCAGATGACCGATTTTAGTCACGCCAGTGCCATCGGACAGGGCATAGCTCTGCCAGCCGCTGGCCGCCAGCACCCAGTCGCCGGCGCTGAAGTCCGGATGCTGCGATTCCGCCACCTGGCATACGGTGCCGCCGACCATCGGCTGGTCGAGTTGCGCCGGCGGCGCGTAGGATTTGCTGTCATCCATGCGGCCACGCATATATGGGTCGAGCGACAGATAGTGGGTGCGCAGCAGCATCTGTCCCGCCTGCACCTGCGGCAGCGGTTGTTCGACAAAGCGGAAGTTCTCTTTCACCGGCTCGCCGTCCGGGCGTGACGCCAGCAGCCAGGCGTGATTGAGTGAAGCGTGTTGAGTCATAGCATTTCCTTGTTTCTGCGCGGGTAAAACAGCAAGTGTAGCCAATGATCGGGCATGGAATGGATGATTGATGCGGCTTGCGTTTACATCAGAATGATACCAAACCGCTTCAGCAACAGCGCCCAAAGGGCGAACAGCACCACGGTAATCACGCAGGAGAGTAACAGCGTGAGCCAGAAGCCGACGCGCTGGTAAAAAAACGGAAACAGGATAAACATCGGCAGTGTCGGCACCACATACCAGAACGTATACCATGCGTGAGCGGCAATTTTTTCCTGCGTTTGTCCTTCTATTTTCATCCAGATAAGCACCAGCAGGGTGACCAGCGGTAAAGCGGCGAGCAGGCCGCCCAGACGATAGCTGCGTTTCGCGGCTTCTGAGATCAGTACCACCATGAAGGCGGTTAACGCGTATTTTGAGATTAGCCAGAGCATCGTTATTCCCGATAATTATCATTAAGCCGGCTGCGTGCCTGATTTTCTACTTTAGGTAAGAACGAATGACCGCCACGATCTCTTCCAGATCCTCACTTCGCGCCTGCGGCGTAGCCTCTGCGTTCATCAAATGTTCGCGTATATGGCCTTCGAGCAATTCGCTCATCAGGCCATTAATAGCGCCGCGCACTGCCGCGACCTGCTGCAGTACCTTGAGGCACTCTTCACCCGATTCGACGGCGGTTTCCAGCGACGCCGCCTGACCTTTTATGCGTCGAATGCGGGTGAGCAAGCTTTTCTGATTTCTCAGGGTATGGGCCATAACTGCCTCCGTTTGATCATGTCCTATACTGGGGTATAGTATATAACTCACTTTACGGCGCTTTCGGGCCGCCTGCAACTGATTACCCCGACATTGACATCCAAATCCCAGGAGGCTGGATATGGTCGCAAAATCGCCGTGCATCGATCTCTGTGTGTTTGATACGAAAACCGGCTGGTGCGAAGGATGCGGACGCACCCGTGGTGAAACCCAAAGCTGGCGCAAGCTTTCGCCTTACCATCGCAAAGCGACAGAGCGGGCGCTTCCGGCGCGCCTGAAAGCGCTTAAAACCCGAGAGGCGTAGTCTTGTTCGTCAGGTCGAGGCGACACACATTGAGGTTGACGCTGCTGCCAAAGATTGAAACCTGACGGTGTAGCAGGACATTTGTGATTAACATCTTACTTACATCATTAACATCCCTTTTTTGCTGGCTATCAGTTATGCGGTGAATCTATAGTCAATTTACTATGTAAAACTGTGTTTTATCTGGTGCAACTCATGACTTTGGCGATGAGGCACGCCAGCAGCGTTTCAGACCTGATTTAAATCAGGCAGTTAAGAGGGGATACTATGGAGATCGTTAACGCACCGCATCTGCCAGTCAGAGAGCACTGGCTGGCACTGCATCGTGAACCCGCTTTGATGCCCGACCTGCCGATGGTCGATGCGCATCATCACTTATGGGATCGCCAGTCAGGGCGTTATCTGGCGCCTGAATTCAGCCACGATATCGAAGCATCCGGCCACCGGATACTCTCCACCGTCTACATTCAATGCCGTTCAATGCTGCGCCGCAACGGACCGGTGGCCTTCAAACCCGTCGGTGAGGTGGAGTTTGCCAGCGGCGTCGCGGCAATGTTTGACAGCGGCCATTACGGCGCGGCGGCAGGCTGTGAAGCGATTGTCGGCGGTGCCAGCCTGTTGGCTGGCGATGACCTGCTGCCGGTGATTGAAAGCATGACGGAACGTTCAGGCGGACGGTTACGCGGGATGCGTAATCCGCTGGCCTGGCACGATGACCCGCGCGTGGTATCCAGTCCCGCGACGCCGCCCGCCGGTCTGGCGGCCAGTGCCGCATTCCGGCGCGGTGCCGCATGTCTGGCCCGCAAAGGACTGTCGCTGGATGTCTGGGTTTATCACACCCAACTCGATGAAATCGCTGAGCTGGCACGAGCGCTACCCGAACTGCACATTATTGTGGACCATTGCGGCGGGCCGATCGGTAGCGGGCCGTATGCCGACAAACGGGATGCCACCTTCCAGGAATGGAAAAAGGCCATCATTGCGCTGGCGGCGTTGCCAAACGTGAGCATCAAAATCAGCGGTTTCGGCATGACCGTCATGGGCTACTCCTTCGCCCAGCACGCCACGCCACCGGACTCCCTGACGCTCTCGCAGGCCTGGCGGCCGCAGTTTGAAACCCTGGTTGACGCGTTTGGCGTCGGGCGCTGTATGTTCGCCAGCAACTTCCCTGTCGACAAAGGGATGTTCAGCTACGGCGTATTCTGGAATGCCTGTAAAAGGCTGGCTGAGCACGCTTCGCCGACCGAAAGAGAACAGCTGTTCTGGCGCACCGCGGCTGCACGCTATCGCTTATCCTCCCTGGAGAATATGGATGAATATCAAATCAAGACTGCATGAAGCGCCTCCCCTGGCGCAGGATGAGTCCGCTGCAGCGATCTCGTATACATCGGCAGAAAAAAGGACGCTGGCGCTGGGCGGGTTAGGGTGGACGTTTGAAAGCTATGACTCGTTTTTGCTCTCGCTGTTACTACCGGTACTGGGCGTGGTATTTGATGTCAGCAAAACGGAACTTGGCGTGTTTATCAGCACCACGGCAGGCGGGCAGATTATTGGTGGCATTCTGTTTGGGCTGGTTGCCGATAAGATCGGACGCGTCAGAACGGCCTTTATCTGTATCGCCATCTATTCACTTTTCTCCGGACTGCTGGCGTTCTCCCACCATCCTCAGGCGTTTGCTGCGCTGCGATTCTGCGGTGCGCTGGGTATGGGCGGCATGTGGACGTCAGGAGCGGCACTGATCGCCGAAACATGGCGTCCGGAACGTCGTGCACGCGGTGGCGCGCTGATGCAGATGGGGTTACCGGTGGGGGCGATCCTGGCGATTGGCCTGACGGCGCTGGTGACGGCCCTGACCGGCGGGCTGGAAAACGGCGGCTGGCGCTACCTTTTCATGATTGGCGCACTGCCGGTGTTTATCATGATGGTTATTGCTTATATCACGCCTGAATCACCTGTCTGGCTGGCACGCCAGCAGGAACGCGCTCACCGCCAGAGCAAAACAGCAGGTACCCGCAAAATCAACCTCAAAGGATTGCTGCTGGCATTTACCTTTATCTTTTTCATTCAGTACCTGTTCTGGGGCGTATTCACCTGGACGCCAACCTATCTTCGTGAAGTTAAGCATCTTGATTTTCTTCACAGCCTGAAATTTGTGCTGGCCCTGCAAACCGGTGCCATTGCAGGCTTCCTGGTGTTCTCACTGCTGGCCGATAAGTGGGGGCGCAGGCCGATGTTTCTGCTCTACCTGTTTATCGGTGCGGTGGCGGTCGGCATGTATCTGGCGACCACTCAGCCGCTGATTCTGATGGTCGCCATCTTCATGGCAGGGTTTGGCGTAAACGGAATTTTTGCCGGCTCCGGTCCTTTCCTCGCTGAGATCATTGGCGACACGCAGTCACGCGGCTTTTTAATGGGGCTGGCGTATAACGGCGGGCGCCTGGGCGGCTTTATCGCTCCGCTGCTGATTGGCTTTGTGGCCAGCGTTGGAGGATTCACCGCCGGGCTGGCCACCACAGTGATCGCCTTTCTTGCCGCGATGGTGGTGGTCTGGTTAGCGCCAGAAACCAAAGGCGTGAAGTTGCAGTAAGCTGTGCGCCTGTCGCGCAATCGGTACGCTAAAACCGGTGACACGGCTGAATACCTGACGCGCTGTCAGGTGTTCAGCCAGTTGTGTGGTATACCCACCGTAGCCAGAATCATCACCGCAAAATCCTGCACCACATCGCGGCCACGCCAGGTGAGCCCGCGCACAAACCCGGACAAAACATCAGGTTCGCCGGCGCGCTAATTGCCTGATTAGCATGGCTTGCTGGAGAAGTGCCCAGGTGACGTCGGGCAATCTCACATAACAGGCGCATGCTTTACTGCGTATAACCGGGTCTGATTACCCCTCATCAAGGAGAACACCATGATAAACAGCCTGCGCACCGTTACGCTGCTGGCGGCAATGACGGTGAGCGCGCCACTGCTTGCGCAGACCTTTGTTTACGTATCCGCCGCCGACGACGGCACCATCGCGCGCTATACGCTGGACGCACGCAGCGGCGCTTTGCAGCTGCTTGGCCACACTGAGGCCGGGGGCAAAGTGATGCCGATGGCGCTCAGTGCGGATCACAAAACGCTGTACGCGGCGATTCGCAGTAAACCGCTGCAGCTGGCGAGCTGGCAGATTGACTCGCAAAGCGGCGAGCTGAACAACCGGCACACCGTGCCGGCTGCGGCCAGTTACCCCTACATCAGCACTGACCGTCAGGGACGCTTTCTGCTGGGGGCCTCATATGACGGCGACGTGGTGCAGGTTTACCGCCTGACAGCCAGCGGCACCATCGCTACGCCGCCGGTCGGCAGCTATAAAACCGGTCATGCGGCACATTCGGTGATTGTCGATGCCAGCGGTCGTCACGCTTATGTGGGTAATCTTGGCACCGATCGCGTGCTGCAGCTCAGCCTGGGCGCAGACGGCACGTTGAGCGCCCTCGGCAAGGGGGAGGTAGCAACCGCCGCCGATAACGGTCCGCGCCACTCAGTGTTATCGCCGGATAATCGCTATCTGTACAACATTGGTGAAATGGGCGGCATCATTACCCAGTTCCGGCGCGAAGCCAGCGGCGAGCTGGTGAAAGTGGCGGAAACGCCCAACGCGGTGGCGACGCAGTATCATCTGCAACATGGCCGTGAACGGCCGCCGGGTTACAGCGACAGCACGCCGCGCATCTGGTCAGCGGATATCCAGCTGACGCCGGACGGGCGTTTTCTGTATGTCAGCGAACGCACCAGCAGTACCGTGAGCGGTTATCGTGTTAACCAGCAGGATGGCAAACTGACGCTGATCGGCAGCTGGCCGGTGGAGAAACAGCCACGCGGCATGGCGATTAGCGCCGATGGCCGCTGGCTGGTGGTGAGCGGTGAGAAGAGTGCGGTTATTGGCAGCTACGCGATTGAGGCGCGCAGCGGGGCGTTGCAGCGGGTGGGCGAGGCGCCAGCCGGCCGGGACGCGAACTGGGTGACCATCGTCAGCTATTAAAATGATCGGGCGCAGGAAACTGCGCCTTATTGCGCGAAATTATTTTATGGATAGCATCGCCCGGCAGCAAAGTGTGATCTGCGACACATTTCTGCCGCTGAAGGCAGATTGCTGCTTTCTGCGGCAGTGACAGCGCAGATATCCCGCCGGCGACCCGCTGATCGCTGCGTTCGATTAGTTTCCTTAAAGCATTCTGTGCCTGATGTCAGGCGCGTATGAACACCGTTTTCGATTACGAAACAATTTGTCGTAGTTATCGGGATGAGCGCCCGCCAGATTCTGGCAGGATACGCCGCACTTAGCGCCTTCTGGTCTCCGTGACATGCAGTGGTTTTCGAAAAACGCCGTTTTTTTTGCTGTAAAAACCTGTCTGGCCGCCTTTCTGGCATTGTATCTGGCTCTTGAACTGAATGTTGATCGTCCCGCCTGGGCGCTGACCACGGTGTTTGTGGCATCGCAGCTTTATTCGGCCTCCACCATTTCCAAATCGCTGTTCCGCCTGCTCGGCACGCTGCTCGGTGGCGTCTTCATCTTTTTTATCTTTCCGCTCACCGTGGCGCATCCGCTGCTGTTCAGCCTGTGTATCTCACTGTGGGTGAGCCTGTGTCTCTATCTGTCGCTGCACGACCGCACACCGAAAAGCTATGTTTTTATGCTGGCGGGCTACAGCGCCGCGATTATGGGTTTCCCGGAAGTGACGACGCCGCTCGGTATCACCAGCACCGTGCTGTCGCGCATTGAGGAAATCACCCTGGGCATTGTGTGTAGCAGCCTGGTGCACGCGTTGTTGTTTCCGGTCTCAATGCGCAGTCTGCTGGAGCAGAGCGTCAGCCAGTGGTATCTCAACGGGCGCAAGCTGTGCCGCGATTTACTCTCTGGCATTTCCGCTGACCGATCGCCAGAACGCGACGAAATCCTTACCCGCATGGCCACTAATCCGCAGCAGGTCGAGATCCTGATTACCCATTGCGTGTACGAGGGCGACGCGGCCCGGCGTCTGATTCGCCTGGTCAGCACGCAGTACCAACATCTTTCATATTTAATCCCCACGCTGACGGCGATTGAGATGCGGTTGCAGCGGCTGGCGGCGCGCCAGATTGCCTTTCCTGCCTGGGTTGAGCAGACCCTGCAGCAGTTCCTGCTGTGGCTGAATGATGGCGAAGCGGTGGGCGATGTCATTGGCATTCAGCTGGAACTGAGCCTTTGTCAGGATCGGCTGAATGCGGCGTGGCGCAACGGCGAATTGTCTACCGAACACTGTCTGCTGTTTACCGGCCTGCTGGAGCGGCTGGTGGATTTTGTGCGTATCGCCGGGGCTTACCAGAGCGTGGGCGGGCTGGTAAGCGATCTGTCAGGCGACACCACGCTGGCGCGCGGCAAACGCACGCATCGCTTTTTCGACAAAGGGCTGATTCGGCTGTCGGCGCTGACGGCATTTTGCGCCACCTTTGGCTCCTGTCTGTTGTGGATGGCGACCGGCTGGCGCGACGGGGCATCAGCGCCAGTGATGGCCGCGATTCTCAGCTCCTTCTTCGCCAGCCTCGATACGCCGCTGACCTCAATGAAGCTGTTTATCCGTGGGGTGATCGTGGCGATTTTTATCAGCGTGATTTATGTCGCGCTGCTGCTGCCGCAGGCAACCTCGTTCGAGGCGCTGATCCTCTGCCTGGCTCCAGGTTTGCTGCTGCTCGGGCTAATGATTGCGCGACCGGCCAGCAACATGATCGGTCTGAGCGTGGCGATTCAGATCCCCGGCTTTATCGGGCTCGGACATCATCTGAAACCCGATCTGGTGCTGCTGGTGAATAACGCGATTGCTTCGATGGCCGGCGTGCTGTTTGCGGTGATCCTGACCGCGCTGATGCGCAATAAGCGGCCATCGTGGACTGCGCGCCGCGCCGTGCGTCACGGCCTGCGTGAACTGCTGCGCTTTATTAAGGAGATTGAGCGCAACGGCTCATCGCTGCTGGTACGCCAGCGTTTTATTGGCCTGATGCTGGATAAGGTCAACGTGGTGCTGCCACGCCTGCACCTTGATCCGCAGTCCGATATGGCGCCGGCGGGAATGCTGCTGACCGAAGTGTGGCTGGGGGTCAATAGCTTTGACTACTACGCGCGCCATCAGGCGCTGCTGAGCCGTTATCAGCTGGACAGCGGGCAGATGTTTCACGAGCTGGGACTGTTTCTTAAGCGCAGGCTGAAGTCGCTGCAGACGCCGCCGCATGAGGATTTGCAGGAGGAGCTCGATGTGCTGCTGATGCAGCTGGAACAGCTGGCGCAACGTGACGAGGCGCTGTTGCTGCCGCTGTTTCATCTGTTCAGCATCCGGCTATACCTGTTTCCGCAACTTAGCTGGCCGGTGGCCACGCCGCGTCAGGCCGAACGCCTGCAGCAGCATCGTTACCGCCTGCAGGCTTAGCCATACCAGCTGTAACCTTTCGGCACGCGGGAAAAGCCGATGGCTTTCAGGGCCGGTAGCAGCGATGACTGGCTGGCCGGCTGATCGTCCACCCGTTCGAGGATGAAGCTGTGGGTTTTCTCCCGGCGTAAGGCCTGGCCCAGCGCCACGATCGCGGCCTGGCGTTGCTCCTCACTAATGTCGCCAAAAGTTAACAGCTCTTTACCACCCGGCGGCAGCCACAACATAACGCGCCCATTGCCAATCACCACCAGTGCGCCGCTGCGGCGGGTAGGCCGCACGCCACCGACGCTGAGCGGCCACGCCAGCTGCACGCCAAAGGGATTGGCGGGATCCAGCACCGCCAGCGCCACCGGCGGGTGCGTGGCCTGCGCGCTGCCGAGCTGGCGCAGCCGGTCGATGGCCGGATTTTCAGCAAACTGCGCGCCGCCCATACCAGCAACAAAGCGGCCGCGCAGCAGCCGTCCGGCATCCTCCATACCGCGCAATAGCGGCTGCAGCGCCGGAAAGCCGCCGGGAATCTGCTCTGCCACGGCGGCACCGCGCGTGATCACGCCAAAGCGGTCGAGCATATTTTCTGTCAGCGCCAGGGCGCGTTCGGTATCGGCCAGCGGCTGCCGCACAATCAGCGACCAGCGTCCGGCCATGCTGTTGATCGAGGGCTGCGTCGCAGCACTGCGGCTGGCTGCGAAACTGGCCCGACTGTGGCGACTGCGCGCAGGACGGGCCGGGCGTGGACGCGGCGTGTGGCTGGTGGTGCTGAGCTGGCGCAGCGCGGCCCAGGTATCCATAGTCAGATAGCCGCGCCATACCAGCTCCCACATCGCGGCAAAGACTTCGCTGGGGTCGACAGCATGTTCAGGCTGCGCCATCACGCGCGGCAGCAGCTCGCGGGCGAACCAGCCGCCGCCATCCTGTAACTGCGCCACAATCGCCTGCTGTAAAGGTGACAATGTCACATTATTACCTTCATCAGGCACCGTTAACGTTTCACTGGCAAACTCGCTCAGGTGCAGTGAGACCAGTCCGTCCTGCGCGCCAGGTGCCCGCTGGCCACTCCAGATGACTTCACCGGAAGAGAGCAGCTCATCCAGCATCGCAGGCTGATAGTCACGCACACGCACCGGCAAAATCTGGCTTTCCCACAGCGAAACCGGCAGCGCCACGCCAGCCAGCTGTTCGATCACCCGCACCACGCCGTTGATACCGGCAAAGGCGCCCTGTGCCGCGGATGCTGCGACGTCGCTCAGTAATCCCTGACGCTCAAGCAGAAAAGCCACGTACGCCGGCGCTTCGACCGGTCGGGTGGCCTCTCGCGCCGCCTGCAGCGAGCGCACGCGCAGACGACGAAATACGCTTTCCGCTACCCACTGCGTTGACGCATCGACCGCAGGCGAGAGGAAATCGCCTTTCAGTACGCGTTGCTGCTGACGCAGCTCTTCCAGCGTGTCGTCGACCACGGCGCGGCCCAGACCAAAGCGGGCGGCGATTTGCAGACTGGTGGCGACAGCGTGGGTGCGCAGATAGCGATTAAGTAAGTCATGCAGCGGACGGGCCACCGGCGCGAGCAGCCCGGCGGGCAGATCAGCTGGCAGCGCCGTGCCCAGCGCGTCGCGCAGCCGCACGCCATCTTCGGCGACAGCCCAGCGCGCTTCTGCCGCAATCGTAACCTGAATGATGCGCTGCGCCTGTTTCAGCGCGGTTAGCAGCGGCATCAGCGCCGCCTCGCCGTTGTAGCGCGCCGTGATTTCCGGCACAGTGAGCGGCCCCAGCTCGCGCAGCAGATCAACCACAGCTTCCTGAGTGCTGGCCTGATAATCGGGGACGGTGCGCTGAAGCTCCAGCTCAACGCGTGCCACCACCTCGGGTGCCAGCAGTTCGTGCATCTCAACCTGGCCCAGCAGATCGCTCAGCAGCGTGCTGTCGAGCGCCAGCATTGACGCGCGCCGCTCCGCCTGCGGTGCATCGCTGGCATACATGAATTCGGCGACATAGCCAAACAGCAGCGGCGCAGCAAACGGCGAGGGCGTATCGGTAGTAACTTCAGTCAGCTTAACCTCGCCCTGTTGTATCCGCGCCATCAGCTGATGCAGCGCCGGCAGGTCATACACGTCCTGCAGACATTCACGCGCGGTTTCGATCAAAATCGGGAAATCGTCGAACTGCCGCGCCACCTCCAGCAGTTGCCCGGCGCGCAGCCGCTGCTGCCACAGCGGAGAACGTTTACCGGGATTGCGGCGCGGCAGCAGCAGGGCGCGCGCGGCGCATTCGCGGAAGCGGGCGGCAAAAAGCGCAGAATGTCCCACCGCAGCCGTCACCTGTCGCTGGAGTTCGTCCGGCGCAAACAAAAACAGTTCAGCGCCTGGCACCCGGCCTTCGCTGTCAGGGAAGCGCGCGACAATCCCATCATCGCTGGCGACCACGGCCGGATCGAGCCCCATCTGGCGGCCAATCCGCTCAGCGATGGCCAGCGCCCATGGCGCATGCACGCGCTGACCATAAGGGGAATGCAAAATCACGCGCCAGTCGCCGGTTTCATCGCGACAGCGCTCAATCAGCAAATTGCGATCGTCAGGCACCAGGCCTGTGGCGGCAATCTGTTCGTCGATGAGCGCACGAATGTTGTGTCGGGCACTGGCGTCAAGGTTGTCGCTGCCGGGCAACACCCCGCTGGCGGCATGTCGCAAATAGCGGCCAATGGCTTCGCCGAGTGTCGCCGAACGCCCGAGACTGTCGCCGTGCCAGAAGGGCAGGCGCGCCGAGCGACCGGGGGCCGGCACCACCACCACCTGATCGTGCGTAATTTGCTGGATGCGCCACGAGGTGGCGCCAAGCGTGATGATGTCGTTAATTCGCGACTCATACACCATCTCCTCATCCAGTTCGCCGACCCGGCGCGCACCGGACTGTTCTTCGCCCTCCGGCAGCATCACGCTGAACATCCCGCGGTCTGGAATGGTGCCACCGCTGGTGACGGCCAGATGCTGCGCGCCCGGGCGACCGCTTAAGGTTTGCTGTTGTCGATCCCAGATGATGCGCGGGCGCAGGTTAGCAAACTCGTCCGAGGGGTAGCGGCCAGACAGCATATCCAGCACCGCATCGAAGGCGTTACGTGGTAACGTTTTAAACGGATCGGCACGGCGTACCTGTTGATACCACGCCTCGACTGACAGGGTGTCCATGGCCGCCGCCGCCACCGTATGCTGGGCGAGAATATCGAGCGGATTGTGTGGCAAAGCGATAGCATCCAGTTCACCTGCCAGCATTGCGTCCACCGTCACGGCCGCATCAACCAGATCGCGGCGCGTGCGCGGCCAGATAATGCCTTTCGGCGTACCGCCGACCTGGTGACCGGCCCGGCCAATACGCTGCAGCGCGCTGGCCACCGAAGGCGGTGCCCCGACCTGAATCACCAGATCGATATCGCCCATGTCGATTCCCAGTTCAAGACTGGATGTCGCCACCACGCAGCGCAGTTCGCCGGCTTTCAGGGCGTTCTCAATCTCCAGCCGCTGCTCTTTCGACACCGAGCCATGATGCGAACGGGCAATATATGCTTCAGCAAGCGTGGCGCGTTTTTCGGTTCCGCCGCTAAAAGAGCCATAGGCGAGGGCGGGCTCCGTTACGCCCTGTTCCGGCGCGGAGCGTCGCGCATACAGTTCGTTGAGCCGTGCGGTGAGTTTCTCCGCCAGCCCACGCGAATTTGTAAACACCAGAGTCGCGCGATGGCGTAATACCTCATCCAGAATGCCGGCTTCAATATGCGGCCAGATGGAACCGGCGGCGAGGCTGCTCTCCTGCGCGGCGCGCGCATCGGGACGTTGCTGGATGTCCGTCATGTCCTCTACCGGCACGGTAATTGTCAGCTGCAGCGGCCGCTGCGCCGGCGGGTTGACGATGCGCGTAGTGCCCGCGCCACCGAGGAAAGCCGCCACCGCTTCTGGCGGTCGCACGGTGGCCGACAGTCCAATGCGCTGAGCAGGCTGCGCCAGCAATACATCGAGCCGTTCCAGGCTGAGCGCCAGATGGGCACCGCGTTTACTTCCGGCCACCGCGTGTACTTCGTCAATAATCACGGTTGAGATGCCGCGCAGCGTTTCGCGGGCTTTTGACGTCAGCAGCAGGAAAAGCGATTCCGGGGTAGTAATCAGGATGTCCGGCGGCCGGCGCTGCAGCTTTGCCCGTTCGGCGCTGAGCGTGTCGCCGGAGCGCATGCCGACCTCCAGCGTGATTTCCGCCTCACCCAATTCCGCGCGCTGAGCAGCAACGCCCGCCAGCGGTAGCGCCAGGTTACGCTGCACGTCAGCCGCAAGCGCTTTAACCGGTGAAATATACAGAATGCGCGTCTTGTGACTGCGCGCTACGGGTTCGTCACGGCTGCGCTCGCGATACAGCGCGTCGATCGCATGCAGAAATGCCGCCAGCGTTTTGCCGGAGCCGGTTGGGGCAATCACCAGGCAGTGTTGTCCGCTGGCGATGGCGCGCCAGGCTTCCTGTTGTACGGGAGTCGCCGCCGGGAAAGTGCGGCGAAACCACTGTTGCGTGGCCGGGGTGAACAGTGAAAGCGCTGAGGCTGGCATCCATGACTCCTGCATTCTCGAAAGGGCGATCAGCAGTGTAGCGTGCCGCAGCGTTTACGGCATTATCAGGATATTGCCGATGAGGGCGGCGCGAAAACACGCGCCGCAGCACCAATATGTGACAACGTCACTGAGGATAAACAGAGTCGGCCAGTTTCCCGCGTCGATCAAAGCGACGTGCGGCCAGCCACAGCAATGCGGTAACAAACCAGCCGATGATCCATGACACATCGTTGCCGGCAAAAATCCACGTCAGGGAACCATGATGCAGCGGGTTATCAATGAACGGCAGCTGTACCAGCACCCCGAGGAAGTAAATGATAATGCCGGCCCAGTTCCAGCGACCGTAGCGGCCATCCGGTTGCGACAGCGCGGGCACATCGACTTTCCCTTTGGTAATCAGATAAAAATCCGTCAGGCTGATGGCGCTCCACGGCACAAAAAAGGCCAGCAGGAACAGCAGGAAGGGGGTAAATGATTTGAGAAACGCCGGTTCGCTGAGCAGCGCAATGATGCAGGAGAGCGTCACCATCAGCACCACAAACAGGATACGTCCGCCACGGCTGATCGCGGTTTGCTGGCGAAAACCGGAGACAATGGTGGTCAGCGACATAAAGCTGCCGTAGGCATTGAGCGTAGTGAAGGTGATTTTGCCAAAGCAGATGGCGAAGTAGATAACCATCGCCATGGTGGCGCTGCTGCCCAGCCCGACGATGTAGCCCACTTCATTACCGGAGAACGCTTTACCCGCAATTGCAGCCACAATGACGCCCAGCGTCATGGATGCCTGCGTGCCCAGCACGGTGCCAAAAAACACCGAACTGAACAGCTTTTTCGCGGAGACATCCACCGGCAGATAGCGCGAGTAGTCCGACACATAAGGGCAAAACGCAATCTGCCATGACGAGGAGAGCGATACCGCCAGCAGAAAACTGGCAACGCTGAAGTGCTGATTTTGCCAGACGGCCGCTAAATCGTGGCTGGAGAGTAGGGTGATGAACAGGTAAACAAACGCCAGCACGCCGATGACGCTGGCCACTTTGCCGAGTTTATGAATCACCCGATAGCCGAGCACCGCAATCACGATGATGATGGCGCTGAAGATGATCATGCCGGCTGCATTGCTGACGTTGACCAGCTTCGCCAGCGCCTGGCCGGCCAGTACCGTGCCGCTGGCCGAGAAGCCCACATACATAATGCACACCAGCACCAGCGGGATCACCGCGCCAAACACGCCAAACTGCATACGGCTGGTGATCATCTGCGGCAGGCCAAGGCGCGGGCCCTGAATCGCGTGCAGCGACATGATGGCCGCGCCGACGATCTGTCCCACCAGTAAACCGACAATCGACCACACCACATCGCCGCCCAGCACCACCGCCAGCGCACCGGTAACAATGGCGGTGATCTGCAAATTGCCGCCAAACCACAACGTGAACTGGCTAAACGGATGCCCGTGACGCTCGCTGAGCGGGATGTAATCAATGGAACGTGTTTCTGACAGGCGCTGTTTCTCTGCACCTGAATAATCTGCGGCAGGTATCTGAGCGGACATAGTTTCCTCGCTGGAACGGCTAAAGGTGGTTAGTCATTGATTTTTCTTGTTAGTCAGTAGTAAATGTCACGAAACATACATGTATATACATGTAGCGATATTGTCACGAGGTTGATGAGGTTACAAGCTGACCGGTCATTGGAAATTGTGATGACGCTGGCAATGTTGTCCGTTAATGTCAGGAGATTGTCCGGTAACGGACGCGCACAAAGGCGATGATGCGCTAACTACAGACCCACTAACTGTGGCGATCAGGACAACCCGGGGAGGGAATCATGCAGGCAGTGATTGAAACAGAACGCTTACGACTGGAACCCTTTGCGCTAAGCCACCTCGCCGGCTTGCGCGCGATGGATGATGACCCGGAAATCATGCGTTATATCAATGAGGGACAGGTGAAGAGCGAGGACGAGACGCTGGCGACCATTGAGCGCGTGCAGCAACGCTGGCAGCGCTATGGTTTTTCCTGGTGGGCACTGCGCGAGAAGAGCAGCGATGACATCGTCGGAGCGGCTTGTCTGCAGCATCTGGCTCATCAGGAACAGGCGCCGCTGGAAATTGGCTGGCGACTGTTGCGCAGCAGTCAGGGGAAAGGGTATGCCACCGAAGCCGCCACGGCGATTGTGCAGTTTGCTACCGGGCAGATTGGCGTGGATTATCTGGTGGCGGTGGCACATCCGGAAAACCTTGCATCCCATCGGGTGATGCAGCGGCTGGGTATGCGCTATCGCGGTATCGAGCAGCATTACGACCAGCCCTGTGTGGTTTATGAACTGGATATGAAGAGTGCCCCAGCGCATTCGTGAGGCAGGGCGCGCACCTCTGGTAGCGGCGCGACTTATCACGCAATAAATTGCGCCGCTATCAAACATGCACCCGGTAAGGGTGCGCTCAATACCCTGGTACGTGCGCGGCTTTCATGATCAGATTTGCCACCGCCTGCGGCTGGGAAATCAGCGACACATGGCTGGCCTTGAGTTCGATGGTCTGCGCATGCATGCGTTTCGCCATAAAGCGCTGCAGATCCGGATTGATAGTGCGATCCTCCGTCGACACCGCATACCAGCTTGGTTTGCTATGCCAGGCCGCCACGCTGGTTTTCGCCTGGGTAATGGCTTTACCCATCGGCTGCTGAACGGCGTAATAAGCCCGCGCTTCGCTTTCCGGCAGATCGCCGGCAAAGTCGTGGATAAACGCCTGTTCACTGAGCGCGCCAAAACCGTCGTCACGCCACTTCAGGCCAGCGGCAACCGGTGCTGCAGGGAACTTTTTGGTGAGCGCCGGATAATCTTCACCGGCCTCAGGCGCGCGCGCCGCGATGTACACCAGCCCCTTCACTTCAGGTTCATCGCCCGCCTGGCTGATAACCATGCCGCCGTAGGAGTGCGCAACCAGAATCACCGGTCCGTTCTGCTGTGCCAGCGCGCGTTTCACCGCCGCCACGTCATCATTCAGCGACGTTGTTGGGTTTTGTACCGCGGTGACGTGCAGACCTTTCGCCTGCAACAGTGGGATGACTTTGCCCCAGCTGGATCCATCAGCGTACAGGCCATGGACCAGCACAATATTTTTTACTTCCTGCGGCGCGGCAGCGCTGTCGGCATGCGCCAGTCCGGCACTCAGGGCAGAGATTACCAGCGCCGTCAGCGCCGTGATTTTGCGTAATGTCATGATCGGTCCTCATAATTAATCGGGGTTCATGCACCACTGTAAGCGCCGGGGACCAACATTCCGCTGACGTGGAAATGACAAAAAAATGACAGCGACACGATGTGGCAGCGGAGGATTTAAAAGTAATAAAAGCAGAGGATTAGCCGTGAGTCGGAGCATAGCCGCTATGCTTGATAAGGATGAGACCCGACCAACCCGAGAATCTCTCAAAGGAGTGCTGAATAGATTATGCTGTTGCGCAAGAAGAAAATCCGCTCTCACAGCGAAGACCGCCTGCTGGCGTTAACGCTGGCCACCACGGCCGGTATCCTCAACGCCATGGCGTTTGGCGCATTTGGTTTTTTCCCTTCCCATATGACCGGCAACACCTCGCAAATTTCGGCAGAGGTAAATGGTTCTGACCTGCACGATCTGCTGTTTCTGGCCGTGCTGATTTTTGCTTTTGTCTGCGGTGCCATGCTGGCGCGTTTGACGGTAGCTTACGGCCTGAAGCGGAATCTGCGCACCATTTACTGTCTGGTGCTGCTGGCCGAGGGTATTTTCCTGCTGCTGACCTCCCTGGTAGAAATCCTGTGGTATTCCGAACGAAACAACGGCGAAATTCTGGTTACGCTGAGTTTGCTGATGGGCATCCATAACTCAACCTCGACTCAGCTTTCCTCCGGTCGCGTTCGCTCCACGCACGTGACCGGCACACTGACCGACGCCGGCATCGCGCTGGGATCCTGGCTGCGCGCATCCTTCAGTCAAAGCGAGGCCGCCGATCGCGATGGCCACCGAACCGTGCTTTTTACTCATTTGGTCACTATCTTCTCGTTTCTTTCCGGCTGCGTTGTCGGTTATCTGCTGTTCAGGCACCTTGGATTTGAAGCGATGGCGGGGTTAGGCATTGTGCTGGCGCTGATCGCCGTCGGTGGCATCGCCAGAACCCTGCATTTAACCGGCATGCGATTTTGGTAACACCGACCGAAAGTTATCCGATTTGAAGCCGATGGAGTAAGTGCACATGAACACTACTTATTGCTGGTATTCATGTGCACTTGAAAGTGCAGGGCAAATCATGTACACATGAATACTCTATAAATGTGATTTTCCCGTAGACTTATATGAACAAAATGACGGCAATCGAGCGGCTTAATGCGTTTGACAGGCAGGGGCGCTATGTCTTTGCTGTGCGTGATTTAGCCAAAGTCTTTTATGACGACAGTGACAAAGCTTTCAATGCTGGCCTGAACCGTCTGGTGAAGGACGGCATCCTGCAGCGCGCCAGCCGTGGCGTCTATGTTTACGCCTATGCGAGAAGTAAAGACGCTTACACGCTGGAAAGAATCGTACAGACGTTGCGCAGAGGAGAATACAGCTACCTGAGCCTGGAATCGGCGTTATCGGCTTACGGGGTAATTTCACAAATCCCGATGGGGCGTCTTACCGTTATGACCACGGGCCGTTCTGAAGAACACATTACGCCTTATGGCGTGATCGAATTCACGCATACCAAACGATCGCCTGAACAAATTTTGCAGGACACCATTTTGGGCGAGTCACCTTTGCGCCTGGCAACTAAAAAAGCCGCACTGCGCGATTTACGTCGGGTGGGGCGTAATACGCATCTGATTGATGAGGCGGAAACGAACGATGAATCAGAAAGTCAGTTTCACTGAACTGGTCGCTAAGGCCATGGCTTCAGCGCAACTCGAGGGTATGCGTAACGTAGTGGAAAAAGAGCTTTTACACTACGATATCCTTTACTGTCTGGATAAAGCGGGTCTGCTGCAAAATCTGACGTTTCAGGGCGGTACCTCTTTGCGGCTATGTTATGACGGCAATCGATTTAGCGAGGAACTGGATTTCGCCGGCGGCATCAACTTTTCCGGTGCAGATTTAAAAAACATGAAGGTCTGTATCGAAGACTATCTCGGCACGCGTTACGGTTTAGAAGTTACGGTCAAAGAGCCGGCAGAACTTCGCCGCCAGCCGGGCTATGAAGAGATCAGAGTCGATAAATGGCAGGTCTCCGTGACGACGGCACCCGAAAAACGCGATATGCCTAAACAACCCATCAAAGTCGAAGTTGCTAATATTCCCGCTTACAGTCGCAAACCGTTGCCGCTGAGCCGCAATTATCCGGTGTTGCCGGATGGCTACAGCGATACGCTGGTGATGTGTGAAAGTCTCGACGAAATCATGAGTGATAAGCTTATTTCCCTGGTTGCGACCACCAAATATCTTCGTTACCGCGATGTCTGGGATTTACCCTGGCTGATGCAGCAAGGCGCTGCGTATGATGTGGGCTGGATTCGGCAAAAAATCGAGGATTACCGGATTCCTGACTATGAAAAGTTATTAAAACAGCGGCTGGCTGGTATCGAAAACATCGTCAAAGACGGACGTTTTTACAACGAAATGCGCCGTTTTATACCCCAGCAGGTATTTGCCAGAACGCTGGGGCGTGCAGAATTTACCGATTACATCGCCGAACGTTTGACCTCGCTGTTGCAAAGATTGCAGCGAGATTTAGCAGGAAAACGGCCAGACGACGCCTTCAGAATGTAACAGCGACGCTGGCCCGGCGTACAGAGGAGATAAAAGAGCAGGGGACGGGCGCTGTCAAGCCGGCAGCACGCTCAGGAAGCGGATTTTTTTTGTTAATTTGCCGTCTGGTTTTCTCACAGGCGCTATAACTTACTATTCCTGCTTCAACAAACTGCTGATGAGGTAAAACAATGGATAACACCATGATAACGGATGAATTTTTCAAAGATTTGTCTGCGTTTGTCGGGACGCATTTCGTTTATACCTATGATAATGGCTGGAAATATGAGTGGTACGCGCGCAACGCGACGACCTGTGATTATCGTATCCATCAGGGATTGGTTGGTGGCCGTTGGGTGACCAATCAAAGCATGAATGCGGTGCAGTTCGCACCGGGCATTTATAAAGTCGACTGGCACGAGCCGACAGGCACCTGCGTTAGTCTGCTGTTTGATATCAACCGCAAGGTGATTCACGGCACCATCTTTTTCCCGCAGTGGATTGCCGGCGAAGGACAGCATCCGGAAAAAACCATCTGCTATCAGAATGAATTTATTGAAGATATGCATCGTTTCCGTGATGAAGGGCCAGCGTATCCGTACGTGGTGATTCCTGAGTTTGCCAAAGTGACCTACATGAAGAATGAAGGTCCGGATAATGATGCCGTAATCAACATGCCGCCGGGACAAATGCCGGAAGATTATTTTAAAGATAAATGAGGCTGGCAATCCGCTGACGGCGCTGGGTTCGGTCGCCATGAATGGCGACCCTGCGATTGTGCAGTGCGGCGAGGCATTGCAGGGTGCGCATTGATGCGCACCAGAGTTACTCGTGAGTGGTATCCAGCAAACAGACCGATCGCGCTACGTGAAATCTGACAAAAGCGCTGAGGGATAACCGGGAAGTTTTCGCGTAGCGTTGTCATGCTGGATGAGCTAAAGACATGGAAAGCCACCGGGCGAAGCTAACCGGGTATTCAGTTGTAGGGTGCGCATTGATGCGCACCAGGATATCGCCGTGGTGTCCATCAAACAGACCGGTGGGATAGGTGGAATGCGTTGTAGGCCTGGTAAGAGGCGTGAAGGGCGAAACTGAAGGATTGCGCTATCTGACGGGATATCTTATTTAACATAATATACATTATGCGCCATTTGATCACAGGGGCAAAGCTGATCTGATCGCTGTGAGCTAAGCTGACCAGGCCGCTTTAGGCTACCTGCTGAAAATCCTCAGATACCTGTATAAATTCTGCAAGCATTTCCGTGAGTTCATGCTTCAAACTTTGCTTTCCTGAGCGTGTGTCGGCTCCACTGAACATACTCTGATCACCTGCAATAAGATTCCATTTGAAAGCGGCAATGATAGATTCATACGCTCAACGCTATGACACGTCGCGTGATTAATCCGGCAATACGCAGAGATCAGCAATATTTGTTGGATAAACGACGTCGCGAGTGTTTCGCAGCTCAGTAAGATCCCACCAGTGATAACTATCAATGACTAACTTTTCATTTTCAGTCCAACCACTGGTACGGATATCTTCATCTCCAACTTTAATTAAATAAAATCGTTCATTTGCCAAAACCACCTCACCGCTGGGAAGCGTCATTTCAAAAATGCGCTTAGTTAACGGCTGACCCACATCATCGACATAAAAGCCTGTTTCTTCTCTGAGTTCTCTGATGGCTGCCTGTTCAAAAGTCTCTCCCGGTTCAACGCCTCCACCGGGGGTGGCCCAGTATTCTCTGCCTGACAGGGCATTATTTTTATGCTTAAACCAGAATAATAAAACCTGATTAAGAGGATTTATAATAAGCAAACGAGCCGAATCCCGGGTGCGCACTTTATAATTCCTTTATGATTTTTAATGTAAATCAGCATAACTGATCATGGTCAGAAAACGAAACGCCACAGTCTGCAGGAACAGGACGACAGGATAGACATCCCTCCCCGGCTCGCTATATAGTAAGCGCGCATCTCACTTCTGACTTGCCGTAGGCGTTACCGTCATCCAACGCGCCCTGAACCGGAATGGGCCTCTGCGCAGAGGAAAACCGGAACAGCGCCACGGCATCGTTCACGCTTTCTACGCATCCTGTCTCTCGGGATCGCTAGCAGTGCATCACCGCACGTGGCCTTTCATTCTCTGACTGACAAGGCACATTATGAAGCTGACCAACAACACCCTGCTCATCACCGGCGCAACCAGCGGCATTGGCCGCCGCCTGGCCGAGGTTTTCCACGATCGCGGTAACCGCGTCATTATCACCGGCAGACGTCAGGCGCTGCTCGATGAGATCACCGCCCAGCGCCCGGCCATTACCGGTTTTGCTCTGGACGTTAATGACACCACCGCCCTCGCCCGCTGTTCTGCGGCGATTCACGCGCAGTTCCCGCATATCAACGTGCTGATCGCCAACGCCGGTATCTCGCAGCCGGAAACGGTGACGGCAGACGAATGGACCAGTGATATTGCTGAGCAAATCGTGATGACCAACATCCTCGGTGTGATTCGCGTCACCGCCGCGTTTTTGCCGCTGCTGCGCCGTCAGCCGCAGGCCACGCTGATGGCAACCAGTTCCGCGCTGGCCTTCCTGCCGCTGGCCAGTTTTCCCACCTACTGCGCCAGCAAAGCCTTTCTGCATTCCTGGCTGGTTTCGCTGCGTCATCAGCTGCGTAATACCCCGGTCGAGGTGCTGGAAATGCTGCCGCCATATCTACAGACGGCGCTGACCGGTGATCACCAGCTCAGCGATCCCCGTGCCATGCCGCTGGAAGACTATATCGCGCAGATTCTGCAGATGCTGGAAAATGGTCCGGTCGCGCGCGGCGAACTGCTGCTGGAGCGCGACTATACGCGGCGCTGGGCCGAACGCGACGGCAATTTTGACGCCATATTTGACATGATGAACCCGCGCTAATCTGCTTTGAACCGGTGCGCCCGGCAGCGTACCGGATCTATCACGAAGTACGCAAAGGCGCGCCGTGGCTGAAGTGCGCCAGCAGCCGTTCTACCGCCGGATTGGCCTGCGCCTGAACCGCATAGCAAATGCCGACACGCCGCATCAGCGGCTGACCGGGTAAAGCGCGCCAGGCCAGGCGATGCCGCGCGGCAACCAGCGGCGCCGGCGCAATGGTGACGCCAAAGCCGGCTTCCGCCAGATCCAGCGCCAGCGCGTAGCTGCCGGCGTTGGCCGCGGCCGCACCCGCACCGTAAAACGGCAGCAGCCGCTGATGCGACTCATCAGTCGGCACCATCACCCACGGCAGCGGATGCAACTGGGCATGGGTCAGCGTCTCCAGCTGACTTAGCGCATGACTGGCGGGATACGCCAGCACGTAGTGCTCTTCAAACAGCGGCATAAACAGCTCGTCTTCGCAGCGCAGGCTTTCACACGCCAGCCGGATATCGCCCACGCAACCGGGCTCGACGTTAAGCAGCACCGTGGGAAAATGTTGCCGGATGGCCGTCAGCAGTTGCGCCAGCTGGGCGGGCGCGACATCCCCTTCGACGCCAATCTTCAACGGCAGGCAATCCGACGGCTGCCGAAAGCGTGTGACCAGCGCCTGCATATCGCTGAGCATCTTGCGCGCCTGGGGATAAAGGACGCGTGCTTCCTCCGTGACCTCCACGCCGCGCGGCCTGCGGATAAAAAGCGTGGTGGCCAGCTCCTCTTCCAGTAGTTTGATCGTGGCTGAGAGCGCAGGCTGCGTCAGATTGAGTAACTGTGCGGCGCGCGTGATGTTGCGCTCTTCAAACACGCAGATAAAGGCTTTTAGCTGTCGCTTATCCATAGAAAATCATTATATCGGCGAAAGAAATAAACCATTTTTCACCAATCGCTGCGCGATTTAAAGTGCACGCCTCAGCTTCGCCATTAATTTTATCTATGAGGAAGTCATTATGACGCAGAATGTTAAACCTTTAATCGTCATCACCGGTGCCAGCTCCGGTATCGGTCTTGCCACGGCAAAGCTGCTTTCGGCGCGTGGACATGCCCTGCTGCTGCTGGCTCGCCGTATCGATCGTATGACGGCACTGAACCTGCCCAATACCCTGTGCCGCGCGGTTGATGTGACCGATCGCCACGCATTTGCCGCCGCAGTGCAGGATGCTGAGCAGCAGTTTGGCCCGGTCGATGCGCTGATTAACAATGCGGGCGTGATGCTGCTCGGCGCGATTGAACAACAGGATGCCGGCGAATGGGATAAGATGTTCGACGTCAACGTGAAAGGCCTGCTCAATGGCGTGCAGGCGGTCACCGCAGGCATGATTGACCGTAAAAGCGGCACGATCATTAATATCAGCTCAGTGGCCGGACGGAAGACGTTTCCTAATCACGCAGTGTATGTTGGCACTAAATTCGCTGTGCATGGCATGTCAGAGAATCTGCGCGAAGAGCTGTCGCCGCACAATGTACGCGTGATCGTTATCGCGCCGGGCGCAGTTGAAACCGAGCTGTTGAGTCACACCACCAGCGAAGCAATTAAGGAAGGTTATCACGCGTGGAAAGCCGAAATGGGCGGCAAGGTGCTCAGCGCATACGACGTGGCCAGCGCCATCGATTACGCCTATTCGCAGCCGCAGTCGGTCTGCGTGCGGGAAATCGTGCTGGCGGCCACCCGCCAGGGCGCATAAACCTCAGTGACCCGGCAGCGCTGCGCCGGGCTCCATCTCTTCGGCTAAGGCCATCAGCGCCGCGCGGTTACCGATAGCATAACCCCCCTGCTGCTTACGCAGCACCCCTTCTGCGCTGAACTGCGCAAACACATACAGCAGGTGGCGATAGGTCACGCCAAGGTACTCCGCCACCTGCGTATGCTTCTCTTTATACACACCATCATGCTGGGTCAGCAGGATAAAGGCCGCCAGCCGGTTAACCAGCGGAAACGCCTGATTGCGCGTTGAGGTGACAATATTGCGGAAATTCTTTTTCACTAAACCGAGACAGGCGTGGCGCAGGAACTGCGCATCATTTAACAATAGCGTGCGGCAGGTTTTCACCGGCAGCGCCAGGCACCAGCAGGCTTCAATCGCCTGCACCGCGCGTGAAGTATGCGTTTCATCCAGCACTTCAATCTCGCCAATAAAACAGGGCGCATTAAAGAAATCCACCAGCGAAATACGGCCATTGGCCAGCGTGACATACAGTTTGGTGCGACCGCGCGCCAGATAAAACATATACGACGGCAGAGCCCCCTCACGCACAATATAGTCCCCGGCAAGAATATGAAATAAATGTGTGTGCGGGATCACATCGGCTGAAAATTTATCGCAATAGCCGGACGCCATTATTAACTGTTGCTTCAGCGCGTCATTATTTATTTCTTTCATCATTCGATGTCCACTATGAGATTTCTCATACGCTGGCGTGTCACGCCGCTGCTAAGGTGAAGGCCTCTACCCTACCGCACCGGAAAATTTCTGCAATGAAATTAAGGTGATAAATAAAGAAGCTGAGGAGTAAACCATGACAGCACGTAAAATTATTCTGGACTGTGATCCCGGTCATGATGATGCCATCGCCATCATGCTGGCCGCAAAACATCCGGCGATTGAATTACTCGGCATCAGTATCGTGGCGGGCAATCAAATTCTGGACAAAACGCTGGTTAATGGCCTGAACGTTTGCCAGACGCTGAATATCGACACGCCAGTTTATGCCGGCATGCCGCAGCCGATTATGCGCCAGCAGATCGTCGCCGATAATATTCACGGCGAAACCGGTCTTGACGGCCCGGTGTTCGGCCCGCTGACGCGTAAGGCGGAAACAAAGCACGCGGTGAACTTTATTATCGATACGCTGATGAACAGCGACGGGGATATCACGCTGGTGCCGGTCGGCCCGCTCACTAATATTGCAGTAGCGATGCGCATGCAGCCGAAAATCATTCCTAAAATCCGTGAAATTGTGCTGATGGGCGGCGCTTACGGCACCGGTAATTTTACCCCGTCGGCGGAGTTTAATATTTTTGCCGACCCGGAAGCCGCGCGCGTGGTATTTACCGCCGGCGCCCCGCTGGTGATGATGGGCCTCGACTTAACGCACCAGACGGTGTGCACGCCGGACATCATTACCCGCATGGAAAAGGCCGGCGGCCCGGCCGGAAAGCTGTTCAGCGACATGATGAATTTTACGCTGAAAACCCAGCACGACAATTACGGTCTGGCGGGCGGCCCGGTGCATGACGCCACCTGTGTCGCCTATCTGATCAATCCGGATGCCTTCAACGTTCAGCCGATGTTTGTCGAAATCGATGTCAACAGCGGTCCCTGCTATGGCCGCACGGTGTGTGATGCGCTGGGCGTGCTGGGGAAACCGGCAAACACCAAAGTAGGCATCACGCTGGATACCGCCTGGTTCTGGGATTTAGTCGAAGACTGCGTGCGCAGGTACCGCTAATCATTTAACCCCACAATATGGGCAGAAAGTGGTCGCCCATACCGCTATGCAACCTCACCAGGCTGACATCAGGAAATATCATGATGGATATAATGAGAAGTGTTCTGGGTATGGTGGTATTACTGGCGATCGCGTTTCTGCTGTCAGTAAATAAAAAGCACATCAGTCTGCGCACCACCGGTGCCGCGTTACTGATTCAGATTGCCCTCGGCGGCGCGATCCTCTATTTGCCGCCGGGCAAATGGCTGGCGGAAAAAGTCGCCAGCGGCGTGCATCAGGCGCTGGCTTACAGTGATGCGGGCAGCGCGTTTCTGTTTGGCGCGCTGGCCGGACCGCAAATGGACAAGGTGTTTAACGGCGCCGGCTTTGTATTCGCTTTTCACGTTCTGCCGGCCATCATCTTTATCACCGCGCTGGTTAGCGTGCTCTACTACATTGGCGTGATGGGCGCCATCATTCGCCTGCTGGGCGGCATCTTTCAGCGCGCGCTCAACATCAGTAAGATCGAATCCTTCGTGGCGGTCACCACCATTTTCCTCGGCCAGAATGAGATCCCGGCCATCGTCAAACCCTTCGTCAACCGTCTCAATCGCAACGAACTGTTCACCGCCATCTGCAGCGGCATGGCTTCAATAGCCGGTTCCACTATGCTCGGCTATGCCGGGCTGGGGGTACCGATTGAATATCTGCTGGCCGCCTCGCTGATGGCCATTCCTGGCGGCATTCTGTTCGCCCGGCTGCTCAGTCCGGCAACGGAAGCGTCGCAGGTGACTTTTACCCACCTGTCGTTTAGCGACACGCCGGCACGCAGCCTGATTGAAGCCGCCGCCAGCGGAGCGATTACCGGGATGAAAATAGCCGCCGGTCTGGCGACGGTGGTGATGGCGTTTGTCGGTATCATCGCGATGCTCAACGGCATACTTGGCGGCATCGGCGGCTGGTTGGGTCACGGCGACATCAGTCTGCAGGGAATACTCGGCTTCGCGCTGGCCCCGCTGGCGTGGCTGATGGGCGTGGCGTGGCACGATGCGGCGCTGGCGGGCAGCCTGATAGGGCAGAAACTGGTGGTGAACGAGTTTGTCGCCTACATCAGCTTTTCACCTTATCTGCATCAGGCAGGCGCGCTCGACGGCAAAACCATCGCCATCGTCTCGTTCGCCCTGTGCGGCTTTGCTAACTTTGGTTCGATTGGCGTGGTGGTCGGGGCCTTTTCTGCCGTCGCACCAGAGCGCACCCCGGAAATCGCGCGGCTGGGCCTGCGCGCGCTGATCGCCGCAACGCTCTCCAATCTGATGAGCGCCACCATTGCCGGCTTCTTCATCGGCCTTGGCTAACGCGCAAACCGGGCATTACGCCTCAGTGCGTCCCTGCCCGGTTTTCATCGGTGCCACCACCACATTCACCCCGAGCTCCTGCAGGCGACGCAGCACCGGCACCGGCGTGCCCTGATTAACGATCACCACATCAAACTCACTCAGGTGGGCAAAGCGATGCAGCGCGCGCCGCTCAAACTTGGTGTTATCCATCATCAGGATGCGCTTCTGCGCCGCCTCGAACATCGCGCGCTTGGTCTCCACCGTCTCGGCCGACTGGTGAAACACCGCATCATCAATAATCGCCGACATGCTGACAAAAAACACATCGGCGCGCAGGCTGGCGATTTCGTCTCGCGTCATGCGCCCCATAAAGGCGTTACACCAGTGATGAAACTGGCCGCCGAGACCCATCAGAGTAATATCGCGTCCGTTACGTAATTCATTCATTAACGTCAGCGAGTTGGTGATCACCGTGAGCGGCGCTTTGGCCGGCAGCAGCCGCGCCATCTGCAGCACGGTAGTAGAATCATCAAGAAACAGCGCCTGGCCGGGTTCAAGGTAGCCAGCGGCCACTTCGGCAATTGCCTGCTTCTCTTCCAGCTGGCGCGTGGCACGGTAGAGATCGCTGGATTCCACCAGGCTGGTTGGTGTGGCGGAGACCACGCCGCGTGATTTATGCAGCAGCCCGCGCTCGACCATCTCATCAATATCGCGATGGGCGGTCATCAGGCTGATCCCGAAGCGCTCAGTAATATCTTCGATACGCACCGCGCCTTCGGCCATCACGGCTTCGGCTATGAGCTGGCGTCGTGCCAGCTGACGCGCCTGACGGCTGTCGCCCGGTAAGGTTTCATTCAGGAAGTGACCAGCGGAGGTCTCTTGCGGGTTATGCGCCATGTTTCGTCCGGAAAGTGAAGCGGAAATGCAGTTTCGGCTTTGATTACAGCGCGTAAACGTTTCTTTTGCAAATCAGGCGCGCAGCAGGCAACCGATGACGGCTAAAATGCCGCCATCGGTAATCTGACTTACTGCTTCAGGACAAACGGCGAAACGAAATCACCGGCGTTGTCTTTGGTGATCAGGATACAGTCAAACAGCTGCTTCTCCTGTGCAACACCGGTTTTGCCGGTTTTGAGGAAGGTGTCCGCCTGCTCTACCGCCTTCTGCGCAAACTGCGCTACCGGCTGCATCACGGTATAGGCCAGCGTACCGGCTTTAACCGCGTCGACCGCATCCGGTGAACCGTCGAACCCACCCACTTTGACCTGACTGAGTTTGCCGGCTTCCTTCAGGGCGGCGATAGCACCCAGCGCCATCTCATCGTTACCGCTGATCACCCCTTTGATGTTCGGATTAGCCTGCAGCAGCGACTGCATTTTATTGAAGCCCTGGGTGCGATCCCAGTTCGCCACTTCCTGGCCGACTTTCTTCAGCGTCGGGTACTGAGACAGCACGGTATCGAAACCGTTGGCGCGCGTGGCGGCGTTGTTATCTGACGGCGGTCCCACCAGCTCGACATAGCTGGCGCTGTCACCCACCTGCTTCACCCACTCCATCGCGCCTACTGCCGCGCCCTGTGCGTTATTCGACACCAGCTGCGCTTTAGCCAGCCCGCTCTGGTTCAGTTCGGCATTGATCACGAACACCGGAATATTGGCGGCAATCGCTTTCTTTACCGAGCCAATCGAGCCGTCGGCATTCGCCGGATCGAGAATGATCGCCTTCGATTTATTGGTGATCGCCGTATCAATCAGCTGGCTTTCGGTGTTGGTATCCCCTTTGTGCGCGCTGACTTTGGCACTGTAGCCCAGCTTCTCCGCCGCCTTCTGCGCGACCTGGCCCTCAGTCAGCCAGTAAGGGTTGGAGGGATCGTTGACGATGATGGTCATCAGGCCGTTGTTGGCCCAGCTGGGTAAGGCAAAGGTGGAGATGGCCATCGCGGCGGCGGCGATAAACAGACGTTTAGTGAACATAGGTGCTCCGTTATTATTAGGGTACAGGTTTGTTTTACGGTTACTCGCGCGCCAGCCGGCCAGCGCGCACAGGGTTAGCGACCGCGCCGGCCGTATTGCAGGGTGTTGAGCAATACCGCCAGCACAATCACGGCGCCAGTGAACACCGTCTGCCAGTAGGCAGAAACGCCGATAATCACTAAGCCATCAGAGAGAAAGCCAATCACGAACGCGCCCAGCAGCGTGCCGCGCACGTTACCGCGTCCTCCGGTCAGCGCCGCACCGCCAATCACCACCGCAGCAATGGCGGTCAGCTCGTAGGTGGTTCCCGCGGTCGGACCGGCGGAGGTCAGCTGCGAAGAGAGCACCAGCCCGGCCATCGCCGCACAGATACCCGACAGCACGTAGACGCTGATTTTGATGCGTTTCACCGGCACGCCGGAGAGATCGGCGGCGCGCTCGTTACCGCCCGAGGCATACAACCAGCGGCCAAACGCCGAGCGACTCAACAGGAAACCGCAGGCCAGCGCCACTGCGCCGAGCACCAGCACGCCGACCGGGATGTTGAACAGGCGGTTAAAACCGAGCCAGTCGAAACCGGTATTGCCCAGCGCTTCGCTGCCGGAGAGTTTGTTGTAGGTCAGACCGTTGGTGATCAGCAGCGCGATACCGCGCGCCACATACATGGTGCCGAGCGTGGCGACAAACGCCGGGACGCGAAAAATCGCTATCAGCACGCCGTTGACCAGCCCCACCAGCGCGCCCAGCACCAGCGTCAGAATTGCCACCGCCCACACCGGCAGATAGAGCACCACGCCGAGCGCTTCAAGGTTGATGCCCTGCATCATAAAGCCGGCCATCACCCCAGCCAGTCCCAGCGTCGAGCCGACTGACAAATCAATCCCGCCGTTGAGGATCACCAGCAGCATACCGATCGCCGGCAAACCGAAGATGGCCACATGCGACGCCATGGTGAGGAAGTTCGCGCCGGTAAAGTAATTGGGCGATAGCAGGGAGAAAGTGGCGATAATCACCAGCAGCGCGATAAAGGCACGCCCTTCCAGCAGCAGCCGCGCCAGATTGAGGCGCTTGCCGCTGGCCGGTTTCGCCACCCGCGGTGCGCTATCCAGCGTTTGGGTTCTGTCAGTCATACCGTTTGCTCCGTTTTTCATGTCATGCCACCAGAGACTCGCCCGAAGCGGCCATAATGCGTTCTTTACTCACGCTGGCGTCGAAGATGGCCGAGATGCGCCCTTTGCTCATCACCACGATGCGGTGCGCGATACTCAGGCACTCGCCCACTTCTGAGGTGGTATAAACCACCGCCAGCCCTTTGCTGGCATTCTCCGCCAGCAGACGAAACACTTCGGCTTTGGCACCGATATCGATGCCGCGGCTCGGTTCATCCAGCAGAATCACTTTGGGTCGGGTGGCGAGCATTTTGCCGATCACCACCTTTTGCTGATTGCCGCCGGACAGGGAACCGATGGCCGCCTCACCGCCGGCAGTCTTGACCGTCACGTTACGAATGCTGTCACTGATCAGCTGTTTCTCCCGTCGCGTTGACAGCACCAGCCCGCGCACAAACTCGCTGATACTGGCCAGCGACAGGTTTTCGCCCACCGTCATGGTCTGCACCAGACCGTCGCGCTGACGATCCTCCGGGACCAGCGCCAGCCCCATTTTGATGCGCTGCGACAGCGACAACGCGGAGATCTCGGTATCCTGCAGCAGGATGTGCCCGCTGCTCTGCTTCAGCCGTCCGGCGAGACACTCCAGCAGCTCGGTGCGCCCCGCGCCCATCAGGCCATAAATGCAGACAATCTCGCCGGCCTGCACCGTCAGCGACAGCTGATCCACCAGCCGGATACCGGTTTTGCTTTTCACGGTTAACGCCTGCACCGTCAGCGCGTCGCCACCGAAGGCATAGCCGCCGGGCGGTGAACCGAGGTCGAAGTGCTCTCCCACCATGTTGCGCACGATCCATTCAAGGTCGATCTCGTCGCGCCGGGCATAAGCGGTCATCACGCCGTCACGCAGCACCACAGCGCGATCGGTGATCTCCAGTGCTTCCTCCAGATGGTGTGAGATATACACAATCGCCACGCCCTGACTGGTCAGATCGCGGATGACCTGAAACAGCACCGCCACTTCCGCCGCGCTGAGCGCCGAGGTCGGTTCATCCATGATCAGGATTTGTGAATTCACCGACAGCGCGCGGGCGATTTCCACAATCTGCTGCTGCCCGAGACGCAGGTTCTCCACCGGCGTCAGCGGATCAATCTCCTCCTCCAGCGCCGCCATCAGATGGCGGGTCAGCCGCGCCTCTTCGGCGTAATCCACCCCGCCGGACCGCATGATTTCGCGCCCCATAAAAATGTTGTCGCGCACGTTCATGTTGGGCGCGAGATTCAGCTCCTGATGAATAATCGAGATACCACAGTCGCGCGCCTCGGTGGCCGAACGGAACACCTTTGCTTCGCCGTTTAACAGAATTTCCCCGGATGTTGGCGTAATTACGCCAGAAAGAATTTTCATCAGCGTCGATTTACCGGCGCCGTTTTCACCAAACAGCGTGGTGACTTCGCCGCGGCGGATTTCAAAATTGACGCCTTTCAGTGCATGGGTGGAGCCATAAACTTTGCTGACGTTGCGCGCCTGCAGAATCACTTCTCCTTTCAGCAGCGCCGGGTTGACGTTGAACGGTTTCATTGCACCTCCACGCGCACCGGCGTAATCAGCCAGTTGGTCGGACTGAGCAGACGGAACACGCCGACCACCTGCACGGTTTTGCCCGGCAGCGCGTCGCGGTCCAGTTTCTCCAGCACCGCCACTTTCATGGCGCGGTTAATCGCCGCCCCGGCGTTCTGGTATTCGATCTGATTAGTAAAATCACCAAACTGAATTTTGCCGCTGGCATCACGCAGATCGGTGCCGGTGATCGCCGGGCCGGTTTGCAACCGCAGCTGCGTGCCCGCTGGCAGACCGGCGACCTGTAACGGGAAGACACCCATTTGCCCCGGCTGCACCACGCCCTGCAGTTTGACCGGCAGCACCGGCAGCGGCGAGCCGACACCGTATCTGGCCACCGCCTGCTGCCGATCGCTGTTCAGTGCGGCCGCCAGCGTGGCGGCATCCACCGCGCGCGCTTCGACATCCTGCTGGATGCCGGGAAAGGTTTTCTGCCCGTAGCTGTCTGCGGAGAAGCCCTGCTGACGCGCGTCGTCCGCCGAACCGATGCGCACTACTTTGGTATCCAGCGCCATGGCAGCCACCAGCGCCACGATCACCACACCGCTGAGCGTGTAGCGCCGCCGACGTTTGCGTGCCAGCTGCTGCGTTAAGATTGAGACCTCGGACATAACGTGACCTCTCAGGGTGAACAGCGACGATATTCATCGCCGTGCAATGTTATAAATGTGATAACTTGTGTGATGAGAATTGTGCTGTTGTGACTAAATTGTCAACAGGTGGCGCGCAATTTTTCGCACAGCGCGATCTGGATCGCTTATTTGCCTGCAATCACCCCCAATGCGTTTAAAAACCCCTTTAATACAATCATTAAAAACCTTTCACAGTGTTCAGTCCCATCCGCAACCCCCGGTGATTTTGTGATCGAACTCGCCATCCGGAGTGAAATTTATTCTTTTTTGAGAAAAATAATACATCAGATATGTTATCTCCATGAGAAGTGGTGTAAGACAGTATTTAGCAAAATCATCACAGCTCATTAACAAGGCTGCGGATAAACCAAACAGGGGTTCCCGCACCGGGAGCAGCGAACGGAGGTGTATGTGGAGAGTGGCGATATCATTCTGGGTCTGGATTCCGGCACCTCGGTGGTGAAAGCGGTGGCGTTTGATCTGGAAGGTAACCAGCTGGCGTGCGCGTCGGCGCGCAATCGCTATTACCGCAGCGCAGGCGGTGCCGCCCAGCAGTCAATGACGCAAACCTGGCAGGATGCGGTCAGTGCGATTCACAAGCTCGGCGATCGGGTGGAGAATCTGGCGGCGCGCGTGGTGGCCGTAGCGGTGACCGCCCAGGGCGATGGCAGCTGGCTGGTCGGTGCTGATAATCAGCCGGTGGATGATGCGTGGATCTGGCTGGATGCCCGCGCCGCCGCCACGGTGGAAAAACTCAATCAGCAGCCGCTGGCCGCCGCACGCTTTCAGGCCACCGGCACCGGTCTTAACACCTGCCAGCAGGGTGCGCAGCTGGCGCACATGGACCAGCACTATCCCGAACTGCTGGCGCGCGCCGAAGTGGCACTGCACTGTAAGGACTGGCTCTATCTCAATCTGACCGGTGTGCGCGCCACCGACCCGTCTGAAGCCAGCTTTACCTTTGGCAACTATCGCCACCAGCGCTACGACGATACGGTGATTGACGCGCTGGGGCTTAACCACCGGCGCCACCTGCTGCCGGAGATCATCGACGGCACGCAAATCACCCATGGCCTCACCGCTGACGCCGCCCGGCAAACCGGCCTGCTGGCTGGCACGCCGGTGTGTCTCGGCTATGTCGATATGGCGATGACCGCACTCGGTGCCGGGGTGCACACCGGTGAAGCCAATACCGCCTGTTCGATTGTCGGCTCAACCGGCGTGCATCTGCGCAGCGTCACTATTGACGAGGTATGGCTCAACCCGGCGCAAACCGGCTACGTGATCCCGCTGCCGTGGCCAGGCTATGTCACTCAGGTGCAAACCAACATGGCCTCCACGCTCAATCTCGACTGGTTGCTGAACGTGGCCAGCGATCTGCTGAGCAGCTTTGGCTGTGAAACCGATCATGCGCGGCTGGTGCAGCAGATCGATCGCTGGCTCAACGACGCACAGCCGGGCACCCTGCTGTTCCATCCTTACATTTCGCTGGCCGGTGAACGCGGACCGTTTGTTAACGCCGACGCGCGCGCCAGTTTCACCGGCCTCAACTACCAGCACAACTTTGGCGACCTGGTGCGCGGCGTGATTGAAGGCATCGGCATGGCGGCACGCGACTGTTATCAGGCGATGGGCGCCACGCTGCCGGGAGAAATTCGCCTCACCGGCGGTGCGGTGCGATCGCAGCCGCTCAGGCAAATCCTTGCCGCCTGCATCGGCGCGCCGGTGCGCATCAGCCAGCGCGAGGAGGCCGGCGCAGCGGGTGCGGCCATGATGGCGGCGGTGGCGATTGGCGCGTATCCGGACATGGCGCACTGCGTTGAACGCTGGGTGCGCCCGCTGCTGGACGACGCCGAAGCGCCGTCGCCTGCGCTGATGCAGCGCTACCAGCAGCTGTTCCCCCAGTATCAGCAGATCCGCCGCGATCTTCCTGCCGCCTGGCAGGCATTAAACAGTTTTAAGGAGTAACGCATGAGTGACAACACGTTGGATCTGTTTGTGATCGGCGGTGGCATTAACGGTGCCGGTATCGCGCGCGATGCCGCCGGGCGCGGGCTGTCGGTGATGATGTGTGAAAAAGACGATCTTGCCGCAGGCACCTCCTCGCGCTCCGGTAAACTGGTGCACGGCGGCCTGCGCTATCTGGAGTACTACGAATTCCGCCTGGTGCGCGAGGCGCTGATTGAACGCGAGGTGCTGCTGAACGCGGCGCCGCACATTATCTGGCCGATGCGCTTTGTGCTGCCGCACAGCCCGTCCGATCGCCCGGCGTGGCTGGTGCGGCTGGGGCTGTTTCTGTATGACCACCTTGGCGGACGCAAAAAACTGCCGGGCACGCGCGTGCTCGATCTGACGCGCGATCCTGAAGGCGCGCCGCTGCTGGACAGCTACCAGAAAGGCTTTGAGTACTCCGATTGCTGGGTGGACGATGCCCGGCTGGTGACGCTCAATGCGCTGGATGCCGCCGAGCGCGGCGCCACCATTCTGCCGCGCACCCGCTGCGTGGCAGCGCAGCGTCTGCCGGGCAAATGGCAGATTACCCTGCAGGATCAGGCCAGCGGCGCGCAGCGCACGGTGTTCGCCCGTGCGCTGGTGAATGCCGCCGGGCCGTGGGTGCTGGATATCGTCAATCAGGTTAGCCACACGCAAAGCCAGCGCAGCGTGCGGCTGGTGAAAGGCTCGCACCTCATCGTGCCGAAATTCTGGGAGGGCCAGCAGGCCTATCTGGTGCAAAACACCGACAAGCGGGTGATTTTTATCAATCCCTATGAGGGTGATAAAGCGTTAATCGGCACCACCGACATTCCCTGGCAGGGCAAAGCGGAAGATGTCAGTGCGGATGATAGCGAGCAGCAGTACCTGATCGACGTGGTGAATCGCTACTTCAAGGTTAAGCTGCGCGCCAGCGATGTGATTACCCGCTTCTCCGGCGTACGGCCGCTGTTTGACGACGGCAAAGGTAATCCCTCGGCGGTGACGCGGGATTATGTGTTCGACCTCGATAATCAACAGGATGCACCGCTGCTGCACGTGTTCGGCGGCAAAATTACCACGTTCCGCAAGCTGGCCGAGCATGCGCTGCAACAGCTGACGCCGTTTTTCCCCAACATGGGCGCGGACTGGACGCGCAGCGCCACGCTGCCGGGCGGCGAGATCGCCCATGCCGATTTTGACAGCTTCCTGGAGGAGATCAAAACGCGCTGGCCGTGGCTGCCGCAGCCGCTGCGCAAGCACTATGCGCGACTGTACGGTGCGCGTATGAGCACGCTGCTGGGCACCGCCGGTTCGCTGAGCGATCTCGGTGAGCATTTTGGCGGCCAGCTGTACGAGGCCGAGGTACGTTATCTGGTGCAGTACGAATGGGCGCAGCAGCCGGAAGACATTCTCTGGCGTCGCACCAAACATCAGCTGCACCTGAGCGCTGCACAGCGCACCGCGTTCAGCCAGTGGTTCGAACAGACTTTCCACCCTGCCGCGCCGCTGCGCGCCCACGCTGGCTGAAGAGGTGCCGCATGCCATTAACGCTTTCGCTGAATACCAATCCGCTGGTGAACCGCTTCGCCGATCCCGGCGATTTAATTCACACCGTGGCGCAGCAGATCCGCATCCGCGATCTGCAGCTAACACATGAATTTATCAATCCCGGCTGGCCTGCTGCCACGCTCAGCCACATGACGCGCCGCATGCAGCAGGCGCTGCGTGCCACCGGCGTGCGCGTCACCTCCGGCATGACCGGCCCGTATGGCCGCCTCAACCATTTTGGTCATCCGGATGCGGCGGTACGTCGCTACTACATTGACTGGTTCAAGACCTTTGCCGACATCACCGCGGAACTGGGCGGCGTCGCGGTGGGCTCGCAGTTTGCCATCTTCACCCAGCGGGATTTTAACGATGCGGCGCGGCGTGAAGCGCTGATTGCCATCGCCATTGACTGCTGGGCGGAAGTGGCGGAACACGCCAAAGCGGCCGGTCTGCGTTACCTGTTCTGGGAACCGATGAGCGTCGGGCGCGAATTTGGCGAAACCATTCCCGCCTGTATGGCACTGCAGCAGCGGCTGAGCGCGGCACAGTTTGCCCTGCCGATGTGGATGATGGCGGATATCGATCATGGCGATGTCACCTCTGCCGATCCGCGTGACTACGACCCTTACGCGTGGGCTGAAGCGGTGCCGCGCTTTTCGCCCATCATCCATATAAAGCAGAGCATGATGGATAAAGGCGGGCACAGGCCCTTTACATTGCAGTACAATGCCGGCGGTCGCATTCAGCCGCAACCGCTGCTCGAGGCGCTGGCGCGCGGCGGCGCGCAGGATAACGAGATTTGCCTCGAGCTGAGCTTTAAAGAGCGCGAACCCACCGACAGCAATGTGGTGGCGGAGATTGCCGAAAGCGTGGCGTTCTGGGCCGACCATATTGATACCGGGGTGCAGGATTTGCATCTCGCGTGAGCATGCCGTGCTGAGGGCTTTCGTCAGCCCGCAGCACTCCTCAACCAGACAGGGACAACCCGATGAAATCCGCACCGACTTCCGCTGAACGCGATGACTCTCTGGCCCTGCGGGCGGCCTGGCTGCACTATGTCGGCGGCCTGACGCAGGCTGAAGTGGCCAAACGGCTCGGCCTGCCGTCGGTGAAAACCCATCGGCTGATTGCGCGCATGGTGGCCGAAGGCGCGGTGAAAGTCACCATCGACGGCGCGATTGTCGCCTGCGTGACGCTGGAAGAGCAGTTGCGCAGCCGCTACGGCCTGAACTTTTGTCAGGTGGCACCCGATCTCGGTGAAGAAGGCCTGCCGGTGCGCGCGCTGGGCATGGCCGGTGCCGACTATTTACGTAATCTGCTGGCCTCCACGCCGGCGATCACGCTGGGTCTCGGCCACGGCCGGACGCTGTCGGCAGCAATTCACCAGCTGGCACGCATCGACGCGCCGCACCTGCGCTTTGTCTCCCTGCTCGGCTGCCTGACGCGCAACTACGCGCTCAATCCGCATGACGTGATGCATCGCATCGCCGAAAAAACCGGTGCGCAGGCCTACATGATGCCGGTACCGTTTTTTGCCAACACCGAAGAGGATCGCGATGTGCTGCTGGCGCAGCGTGGTGTCAGCGAAGTGTTCAGCATGGCCGCGCACAGTGAAGTGAAGCTGGTGGGCATTGGCACCGTGGAACCTGCCGCCCAGCTGGTGGAAGCCGGGATGATCGATGCAGCCGAGATCCGCGCCCTGTCGGAAGCCGGCGCGGTGGGCGAACTGCTGGGGCACTTTTTTGCCGCCGACGGGCAGATGATTCACAATTCGCTGACGGCACGCACGCTGTCGATACCGCTGGATCTGGCGCAGCGCGCAGAGATCGTGGCGCTGACCGGCGGACCGAGCAAAGTGGCGGCGATCCGCGCGGTGCTGGCCAGCGGACTCGTCACCGGTTTGATCACCGACGAGCTGACGGCGCAGGCGCTGCTAACTTCATGAATCGTCAGCTCACTCAACCTTGTTCAGCGGTTTAGCGCTTGCGCGCCGTCCAGCCATGTATCAGCAGCGACTGAAAGAAGCGCTGCGGCGGCGTGAAACCGGCCTGCGCCATCAGCGCTTCGGTCTGGGCAGCAGGCAGCAACAGCAGCCGCTGCGTCAGCATCTGCTTCATCTCATCCAGATTTTGCGCCCTGCCGCTGGCGCTCTCATGCATGGTTTTCCAGAACAGCAGTTGTTCATCAAAGCCGGTATCCTGCACATCGCCGGCAATTTCTGCCGTCACTAAGCGTCCGCCCGGTTTGAGCTGCTGCTGCATCTGCTGATAAATACCCGCCCGCTGCGGATGCTGGATAAAATGCGTCACCAGCAGGCAAAGCACCACATCGTAATCGGCGGTAACCGGCACGTCGTTAAGGTAGCCCTGATGCAGCTGGCAGCGCGCCCGTATCCCGGCGGCGGTGAGTTTTTCTGTGCAGACCGCCAGCATGTCCGGTGAAGGATCGACACCGGTAAACTGCCATTCCGGGTGCTGCTGCGCCAGCCGGATAATTTCGCTGCCGGTCCCGACGCCCACACATAGCACCCGCGCCTGCGGCGGCGTGTTGTCCAGCACCAGTGAAATCAGCAGATGCAGGTTATCGGCGATTGGCTGATGTTTGCCGTTATACGCGTCGTACTGCCGCGCAAACTCCTCGTTGAAGATATCGTTGGTATTTTGCGTCATCATTGTCCCGATCGGTTGCCATCATGTAACTTTATTTATTACATGAATAGTGCGCCGATGCAATCTATGGCTGATCACGCTAAGCCTGAGGGATAGATTGAACGCAATAAAGGTTAAACCAGACTGAGCTGCAGCGACTGCGCACGCAGCTGCTGCTGCCAGCCTGCGGCGAGTTCCGTGTCGGTGATCACCTGCTTAAACGGCTGTAGCGGCGCCAGCGCATAGGGATGAATCTGACCAAATTTGGAGGAGTCGGTGAGCGCGACGGTGTGGGTGGGCTTTTCCATGATGGCGTTCACCACATCGCAGCGCAGCATGTCGCGACTGGTGAAACCGGTCGCCTCATCCCAGCCGTCAATGCCAATAAACGCCTTATGAAAGTTGAGGTGCTGAATGCACAGCCGCGTTAACGGCCCGACCACCGACTCACTGCTTTTCTGAAACAGTCCGCCGAGAATAATCACATCGCCGCCCTGCTCACGCAGCAGTCCGGCGATGTAATGGCTGACGGTGATGATGGTGATGTCCTGCCGATGGCTGAGCTCTCGCGCCAGCAGCGCATTGGTGCTGCCGCCTTCAATAAACACCGTTTCGCCGGGGTTAACCAGCCCGGCGGCGTACTCCGCCAGGCGTTTTTTCACCGCAAAACGGGTTTGCATGCGCGCGCCTACGTCATCACTTTCCGGTGCCACGGCGGAACCGTGCACGCGGCGCAGAAAGCCACCCTTCTCCAGCAGGTTCAGATCCTGACGCACCGTCACCTCCGAAACGCCGGTGGTTTGCGCCAGTTCATTGACGCTGACGCTGCCGCGCTCGCTGACCAGTTGAATAATGTGCTGATGACGTGCGTTCATAGAGCCTGCTGTAAAAAAGTTTTTGCCCAGCTTAGCAGAAATCACGCTAATCCCAGACTGCGCCGGCCGCTTTCATTCAGATCCTGCGGCGTAAAACGGCCGCGCCAGCTGGCTTCGTAATCCTCTTTGGGGAAATCGCCCGGCGAGACACCGGTCGCCAGCGCCTGCGCCACCTGCTGCGCATAGTCGGCGTTTTTATCGCACATCGGCGCGGCGGGAATGTACATCACGTTGCCCCAGCCCTGCTGATTTTCTACCGGCGCCACCGCATGAATCACGTCGCAGTGCCACCACACTGAATCGCCCGCCTGCAGCGCCGGGATCGAACACAGGCCGGCAATTAATTCCGGATGCCAGCGCTCCGATACCGGCAGCACTTTGCCCGGCGCCACGCCGCACAACTCCTCTTCCGGCACATCCTTCAGTAACGGACGCAGCAGCAGATAGGCCATGGCTTCCGGCACCGGCACCACGTGCAGCAGTCCCTGCCCAGGCTGCATGTCGGAGAGTGCGGTCCAGCCCTGGAAAGTGCGGAACACCGAACATTTGGTGGTGGTGCCAGACTGATACTCCTGCACGGCCGTGCGGTGCGCCGCGTCCCATGGATCGTACTGATCGAACTGGTTAGAAAAGATCTTGCTGAACACCTGCTGATAGGCCGGCAACAGCCAGCGCTCCAGCGCGCCGGAATCGGTGTGCGCGCCCAGCCCTCTGGAGGTGGTGCCCGGCAGCCGGCGACGGATGCGATCCGGATAGATGATGCTCACGTCCGGATCAAACCAGCGCGTACCGGCGGATTCAAATTTCCACAGGCGATTGAGGAACGCCTGGGTTTGCGCCATGGCCTCGCTCTGGCGGGCCGACATCTGCGCATCGCTCCAGTAAATGGGATAGATCTCCGGCCGCGAGGCGTCGAGGTTGCCAAAGAAGTTGTCACCCGGCCCCTGATAGACACGGTCGAAGTCATTGTCGTCGAGGTAGTTAAGCATGTCAGCATCCCATGCCAGCGCCTGCTCACGGCTGAAGGTTTGCTTCACCACCACGCAGCCACGGCGGCGGATGTGATTTTTGGTCTGTTCGCTGATGCGGCCAGCGGCCAGATCCGCGAAGCTGACCTGCGGCCACGCCGTACCGTGCTGCTTCTCTTCGGCACGCGCGGCCGCGATTTCACTGACAATCTTACTTCTGACCTGATCAAACAGGCCTTCGACATCGCCAATCTGTGCTCTGAGCGCCTGCTTCATCAGGCGCACATGCTGTTTAAAATCGTCGGGTTGTTGTTCTGAGGTAAAAGTCGTGATCATCTCGCACTCCTTCTGTTTACGCTTTAGTTTCACTCGAAACAAATTACATATTCATTCATAACATCCAGCGAACAAAAAGACAGCACTCAGGCAGAAAATAGCGAGCATGGTCACAGTTATTTATCTGAGGGATTTTCGTTTGAAAGGGTTCAGGGAGCGAAATGATGAGATGAATAACGCAAGCGCGCCTTGATCAGGCACGCGGGGGCCGCCCTCCATGGCAGCCCGGGAAAATTACGGCTGATCGAATAAATGACGGTACTGCACAAAGTCGGTTTGTTGCGCCAGCCGATCATACAGCGCCCGCGCGTGGCTATTAGACGCCTGCGTCAGCCAGTAAACGCGCGAACAGCCGAGCTTCTCCGCCTGTTCATAGACCGCCAGAATCAGCGCCTTGCCGGCACCCAGACCGCGCGCGGCTTCGCTGACGTAGAGGTCCTGTAAATAGCAGTAGTCGCCCTGAGTCCAGGTTGAGCGATGGGTAAGAAAATGCACCAGCCCGACCATCGCGCCGTCCTGCTCGGCCACCAGACAGTGCATGGGTTCCGCGCGGGACAGCAAGCGGCGAAAGCTCTCGCCGGTGGTGTTATCGTCAATGGTGGTCTGATAAAAGCGCTGATAGCCCTGCCACAGCGCCAGCCACGGCATGAAATCTTCGGCGCGCAGCGCTCTGATGGTGATCATTCGTCCTTCCCGATGTTGCTGATGATTTTTTCCGCAGCCACCACCCGATCGTCATTCGGGAACCACTTATTTGCCAGCATAATCAGCGCAACCCGCTGCGACGGAATAAAGACCGCATAGGTGGCGAATCCGTTGGTGGAGCCGGTTTTGTTGTACCACGCCTGCTGCGGCGCAGCCTGCGGCGGCGTAATCCGCGTGGCTTTCATGCCCTTCATGATGCGCGCGCCGCTGTTGCCGTCCACCAGCTGCTGCGTAGTGACCGGCAGCGGGTAATATTCCCACATCATCGCCTGAGTAAAAGCGGCCTCGGTGTGATAATAGCCCTGATGCGTCGCGGCCACCGCCTGTTGCCATGCGGACGCGACCGGCTGTTGCTGCAGCTGAATGGCCAGCCAGCGAATCAGATCGGCAGAGGTGGATTTCAGGCCATAGGATTCCGCATCCAGCGGGCCTGGCGTGACCCGCACCGGGCGATCCTGCTTGTTATAACCCTGGGCGTAGCGCCCCATCTGCGATGCAGGCACCTGCACATAGCTGTGCGTCATGCCCATCGCCGGCAGCAGCTGCTTTTCCATCGCGCTGATGAACGGCTGATGCAGACTTTTAGCCGCAATCATGCCGAGCATACCGATACCGAGGTTGGAATAAACGCGCACCGTGCCCGGCTGGGCCTCTGGCTGCCACTGTTTGTACCAGCGCATCAGCTCGCGGGTATTGGTCACGTCATCCGGTACGAACAGCGGCGTGCCGCTGGTGTGCGTCGCCAGATTCAGCAGCGAGACGCGATCAAAAGCGCTGCCTTTCAGTTCCGGCAGCCACTGGCTGGCCGCGTCGCTGAAATTCAGTTTGTTATGCTGCGCCGCATAGCTGGCTAAGGTGGCGGTAAACGTTTTACTCAGCGAACCGATTTCAAACAGCGTCTGCTCGTTGATCGGCTGTCCGCTCTCTTTCGATGCCACGCCGTAGTTATAAAATTCGGTTTTGCCGTCGTGCAGAATCGCCACCGCCATACCGGGGATCTGATACTGCTGCATCAGCGGTTTGATGATGCTGTCTGGTGATGTCGTTGCCAGCGCACTGCCGCTGACCAGCAGCGCAAGTGCGCTTAATCGGGCCCATGAAAACATGAAAATTCCTTTTCCTGCAGGTTAACCATGATGTCTGACCGGCAGTATATCGTTACCCCTGCCAGGCTTCCCGACAAATCTCATTGGTAGTGAACAAAATCACATCCTGTATGACCTGATTTGCCGTTTGCTGCGCCCGCTCCTATACCTTTGACAAGTAAGCGTTCATCGCAAGGAGCTGACAATGGAACAGGTTTTGACCCGCGAACAACGGCTTAGCCGCCTGCGCGCGCGCAGTTCGCTGCCGGTGCTGATTGTCGGCGGCGGCATCAACGGCATCAGTACTTTTCGTGAGCTGGCATTACAGGGCATTCCTGCGGTGCTGGTGGAGAAAGGTGACTGGTGCCAGGCGGCCAGCGGCGCGCTGTCGCGCATGATCCACGGCGGCCTGCGCTATCTGGAGACCGGCGAGTTTGGCCTGGTGAAGGAGTCGGTGATGGAGCGCGATCGCCTGCTGAAAAACGCCGCGCACTATGTGTTTCCGCTGCGCACCACCGTACCGATCGATAATCTCGGCGGTGGACTGGTTAACGCCACGCGACGTTTCCTGCGCCTGAGTGATAAGCCCACCCGGCGCGGCGCGCTGCTGATCAAAACCGGTCTGAGCCTGTACGACCTCTACACGCGACAGTACGGCGCTATGCCGCGCCACCAGCTGCGTAACGAAGCCGCCACGCGCGATCGCTGGCCTGGCTTCGCGCCCTGGGTGAAATACAGCGCCAGCTACTACGATGCGTGGATCAGCGCGCCGGAGCGACTCGGGTTTGAGCTGATTGAAGATGCGGAACGCGCCTGCCCGGAGGCGCTGGCGCTCAATTATCTGCGGGTGGTCAGCGCCAGCGACGAGACGGTGCTGCTGGAAGATACGCTGAGCGGTGAGCGCTTTAGCCTGCAGCCGCACGTGCTGGTCAATGCTGGCGGCGCGTGGATCGACCAGCTGAATCAGCAGCTGGCCGTGCATTCACCACCCACCAGACTGATAGGCGGCACCAAAGGATCGCATCTGATCCTCGATCACCCACAGCTGTTACAGATGCTGGACGGTGAAATGGTCTATTTCGAAAACCAGGAAGGCCGGGTGTGCATCATGTTTCCCTGGTTCGGCAAAGTGCTGGTGGGCTCAACCGATATCCGCGTTGATGACCCCGATAGCGTGGTGTGCGAAGCCGAAGAGCAGGCTTACATTCTTGAGTCGCTGCGCTTTGTGTTTCCTGACATCGTGGTGCCAGCGTCTGCGGTGGTGTACACCTTCTGCGGCGTGCGCCCGCTGCCGGCCAGCGAGGCCAAAGTGAATGGCCAGATTTCGCGTAACCATTCGCTGGTGCTGCTGCCGCCTGACCACGCGCGTGCCTGGAGCACGCTATGTCTGGTCGGCGGTAAATGGACTACCTTCCGCCGCTTCGGGGAGGAGGCCGCCGACCGCGTGTTGCGCCTGCTGGGAGAAAAGCGTCGCGTCTCCAGCAGCGACCTGCCGATTGGCGGCGGCCGGGATTTTCCGGCGCCGTCCGCCCAGCCCGCCTGGCTCAGTGCGCTGGCGCAGCACTATGACCTTCCGCTGGCACGCGTGACGCAACTGGCGAAACGCTACGGCAGCCGGGCCCTGCCGCTGCTGCAGCAGATTCAGCAGCACGGCGAACAGCCGCTGCAGCATCATGCCGGTTACAGCGCCACCGAACTGCGCTATCTGATCGAGCATGAACAGGTGTGCCAGCTGGAAGATGTGCTGGTGCGCCGCACGTCGCTGGCTATCTGCGGTGAATTAACGCCGCCGCTCATGCAGGAAATTTCGCAGCTGCTGGCCGACTCGCTCGGCTGGCAGGACAGTCAGCGCGCTGAACATTTGCAGCACACCGCAATCAGCCTGGCGCAGCGCCATGGGCTGCACGCGCTCGCATCCGCGTTTTCACAGGAGGAAGTTCAGGATGTCACTCACCCCTAAAGTTCGCCTCAACCGGTTATTTCACCACGGCAAGTGCCTGGATGTGGCGATCGATCACGGCATCGCCAACGAGCCCGATTTTCTGCTGGGGCTGGAAGATATTGAAAGCGTGATGCGTAACCTGATTGCCGCACAGCCGGATGCGATCCAGGTCAATTATGGTCAGGCCGATCTGCTGCAGCGCGTTGCCGGACGCAAACCGGCGCTGGTGATGCGCACCGACGTCGGAAATGCCTATAACGCGGCGCGCCACCGCGAGATGTGGGCGGTGCTGCATAATCCGGAGGCACCGATTCTTGCCGCGCTGCAGATGGATGCCGCCGCGGTGGTGGTCAATCTCTACCAGATCCCGGATGAACCGGGCATTTTTCGCATGTGCGTGGAGAACATTGGCCGCCTGCGCCAGGCCTGCGATCGCTATGCCATGCCGCTGATGGTGGAGCCGCTGGTGATGGCCCCCGCCGGCCAGGGCGCGGCGTACGGCTCGCTCGGTGACGTCAGACAAATCGTGCCGCTGGTGCGGCTGGCGCGGGAGCTGGGCGCCGACATCATTAAAGCCGACCCCACGGATAACGTAGAGGATTTCCATCGTGTGGTGGAGGCGGCGCGCTGTCCGACGCTGGTGCGCGGCGGCGGCAAAGGGGAACTGGGCGCGGTGCTGGCGAAAAGCGCCGCGCTGATGGCGCAGGGTGCCAGCGGCATGGTGTATGGCCGCAACGTTTATCAACATGATAATCCGTCACGCGTGGTCAGCGCGCTGATGGCGATTATTCATCAGGGTGTCAGCGGCGCGGATGCGCTGGACATCTACCAGCAGGGTTAAGCGTGACCTGCACCGGCGCTTAAGCGGTGCGCCGTCTTCGCCTGAAACGGAGTCGGATATGAGCCAGATTCTCGGCATCGATGCCGGAAATACCATGATCAAAGCGGTACTGTTTGACCTGAGCGGCCGCGTGCTGTCGGTAGCGGAGTGCGCCGGCGAAACGCATCAGCCGCAGGAAGGCTATGCTGAACGGCCAGTTGAAGATATCTGGCGCGGCGTCAGCAACGCGGTAAGTCGCTGCCTGCAGCAAGCCGGCACGCGCGGCAGCGAAGTGATTGCCGTCGGAGCCGCCGGACACGGCAACGGGTTGTATGCGCTGGATCGTCAGCAGCGCCCGCTGTTTGGCATCCAGTCGATTGATCATCGCGCCAGCGCCACGGTACAGGCGCTGGAATCCAACGGTGCGGCGCAGCAGATTTACGCGCTGTCGTTGCAAAAACCGTGGCCCGCCGCCACGCCGGTGCTGATCAGCTGGATACGTCAGCATCAGCCGGAACGCTGGGCGCAGATCGGCCATCTGCTGTGTGCCAAAGATGTCATCGCCCATTTTCTGTGCGGCAACGTCAGCGCGGACTATTCGGATGCCGCCGGTGCCGGGCTGATTGATTATCGCCAGCGCAGCTACAGTGGTGAATTGCTGGCGTTATATGGCATTGAAGAGGCGCTCGCCCTGCTACCACCGCTGCGTGAATCCTGCGAGGTTACCGGCGTGGTCTCGGCCCGCGCAGCGCAGCTCACCGGTTTACCCGCTGGCATCCCGGTGGTGGCCGGCATGTTTGACGTGGTTGCCAGCGCGGTCGGCTCGGGCGTAGTGAACTGCGGTGAGGCCTCCATTGTCGCCGGTACCTGGAGCATCAATCAGGTGGTGGTCGACAAACCTGATTATCTGCGCCCGGTGTTTATGAATTCGATCATCGAACGCGATCGCTACATGGCGATCGAGGCCAGCGCCACTTCTGCCGCCAATCTTGACTGGTTCCTGCGTGAATTTGATGATGGCCGCGCCGGCCAGGGCGCGGCGCGCAGCAGCGACAGCGTGGCACAGGTCAGGCCTGACGCGCAGCTGCCGCTGTATCACCCTTACCTCTATTCAGGGCGGAAAGCCGAACCCGCCAAAGCCGGCTTTTACGGCCTCGGCGGCTGGCATACGCGCGCTGACATGCTGTTTGCCCTGTTTGAAGGCGTGACCTTTGCCCACCGGGCGCACATTGACCGGCTGCGCGCGGCCGGCATTACGGTCAACCAGGCCACGCTCTCCGGCGGCGCGACGCGCAGCAGTGTCTGGCCGCAAATGTTTGCCGATGTGCTGGGGATGCCGATTCGCGTCGCAACCTGCCACGAAACCGGGGCGCTGGGCGCGGCCCTGTGTGCGGGCGTGGGCGTGGGTCAGTGGCCGAATCTGGCTGCCGCCGTGCAGCAGGCGGTCACCCTTGCGCCGGAGGCGCTGCAGCCCCGCGCGGCGCGCTTCGCGTTCCATGACACACGCTACCGGCTGTTTAAAAAACTTGAGCTGGCGATGAGCGACATCTGGCGCACCGCCAGTTAATGGCGGTGCGGCGTGAACAAACCATGACACCGGCGGGCAAATGCTGTACACTTGATGCATAAAAATGTTCACATGAACATTATCAGGAGGTTGTGATGTCCACCGCATCGGCTTTTAATCCCACCAGCGGATCGCGCATCTTTGATCCGTCGCTGATTCAGCACGCCCGCCCCTCTTTTATGGATCAGATGGGGCTGCCGCGTAACCGGCTTAAGGCGCATAAGTTGATCACCGACGGCATGGATGTCGGCATTGTCGAACGCGCCGCCACGATTCTGAAAGCGACGCCGATCGACATCGCGCAAATGGTCTCGATTGACCGCAACACCTACCGGCGCCGCGAGAAGTCCGGATCGCAGCTCTCGGTCGAACAGGGTGCGCGCATCTATCAGGTGTTTGAAGTGCTGGATGCGGTGATCCAGCTGTTCGCTGGCGATCCGGAAGTGGCGATGCACTGGATGTATCAGCCTGCACTGGCGCTCGACAACGCGCAGCCGATTAACATGCTCAGTACGCCCGCCGGCTGCGATGCGGTGCTGACGCTGATTGGCCGCCTGGAGCACGGAGTGATTGTCTGATGACACGACGGAAGGATCCGGCCGCACCCGTCAGGGTGTTCTATCGAATTGTCAAAGCGGAGTACGCCAGCCAGGCGTTTAACGGTGCTGGCGCAGAAAAATGGGGTGGCCGCTGGAATCCGCCCGGGATGAAAGCGGTTTACCTCAGCAGCTCAAAAGCGCTGGCGACGCTGGAACTGGTGGTGCACGCCGGAAAAACGCTGCTGGAGCAAAGCCGCTTTGTGGTGTTTACCGTGGCGGTACCGGAGTCCGACATCATCGCCCTCGACAGCAGTAAGCTGCCAGCCGGCTGGGAAAAATATCAGCAGCAGGAGGAGACGCAGGCCATCGGCGCGGCGTTTCTCGATCCGCACAACGGCTTTCCCCTGCTGATGACGGTACCCAGCATCCTCACCGGCGAAGATAATGCGCTGTTTAACCCCGATCACCCGGCCGCGGCCGCGCTGATTGCCACAGCGACCTCCGCTCCCTTCGCCATCGATCGCCGTATCAAAGACGATCCGTAAACGGTCTAGCGGCACTGGCTGGCACAGTTTTGTACGCAAATCTGCGCCAGCGAGCCACAGCCGCCGCCGTTGTCATTCTTGCACTGCGATTGCTGCACGTAACAGTTCTGCTGACAGGAAGAGACATCACACTTCGCTGCTACCGGCGTGAGCTGCGGCACATCCCCTTTTCTCTCCGGCTGCCACAGTGTTTGCGCCGCTGCGCTCAGGCTGCTCAGCAGCAATAACATCATTATCCACTTCATCATTCAGTCCTCGCAGGATGGATGTAGAGAGTATGAACGCTGGCCGGATGATTGCCAGCGTGAAACCTTTGGTTCACCTTCCGCCTGATGATGCCCTGTTAAGGTGCAGCATCTGCGCCCATTGCTGAAGCAGCGTCTAACCCAGCCAGAATAGAAATCATTATTTTCAATGCTTTAACTCATCATCATCCTGGCCCTGCAAGATGGTACAAAAGTTGCAGGGCTTAGGGTGCACAGTAAAGGAGACGGTAATGAAAGCGATTGTGATTGGAGCGGGCATCGGCGGCATGAGCGCGGCGCTGGCGCTGGAAAAAGCGGGTTTCAGCACCGCAGTGTATGAAGCGGTGAAAGAGATGAAACCGGTCGGCGCGGCCATCTCTATCTGGCCTAACGGCGTGAAGTGCCTCAATGCGCTGGGTCTCAAGGCACAGCTGCGCGCGCTCGGCGGCAATATGGCGTTTATGGCTTACAACGATGGCCACAGCGGCAGCACCCTGACCCGCTTCAGTTTGTCACCGCTGGTGCAGCAGGTCGGCGAGTATCCTTATCCGGTCGCACGCGCAGAGTTACAGGCGCTGCTGATCGACAGCTACGGCCGCGAACGCATCCGCTTTGGCAAACGCATTGTGCGGGTGGAGCAGCATGCCAGCGGCGTGACCGCCTGGTTTGATGACGGCAGCCAGGCTGAAGGGGATTTTATGGTGGCCGCCGACGGCACCCACTCGGTGATTCGCCATCATGTGCTGGGCGAACACGTCGAGCGTCGCTACGCAGGCTACGTTAACTGGAATGGCCTGGTCACCATCGATGAGAGCATCGCGCCCGCCGATCAGTGGACCACGTTTGTCGGCGAGGGCAAGCGCGTCTCGCTGATGCCGGTGAGCGGTAACCGCTTCTACTTTTTCTTTGATGTCCCGCTGCCGAAAGGGCTGGCGCAGGATCGCGCAACGGTGAAAGACGATCTGCGCGGCTATTTTGCCGGCTGGGCCGAACCGGTCCAGCGGCTGATCGCCAGCATTGACGCACAAAACACCAATCGCGTGGAGATTCATGATATCGAACCCTTCAGCCGCTTTGTCAGAGGGCGTGTGGCGCTGCTGGGGGATGCGGCACACAGCACCACGCCGGATATCGGTCAGGGCGGCTGTGCGGCCATGGAAGATGCGGTGGTACTGGCGCAAACCCTGACTGCACATTCGCTGGGCATTGAGGACGGCCTGCTGCGCTATGAGGCGCGGCGCGTCGAGCGCACCCGTGATTTGGTGCTGAAAGCGCGCAAGCGTTGTGATGTCACCCACGCCAAAGATGCGGCGGTCACCGCGGAATGGTATGCCGGACTGAAAGAGGAAACCGGCGAGCGCGTGCTGGCCGGCATGTGTGACACCATTGAAGGCGGTCCGCTGGGATAAGCGTGCAGGCCAGCCAGCTGCACCGCTGGCTGGCCCTTCGGTTACGGCGCGTTACGCCTCGTCGAGGCCGCGGTGTTTCAGCATCGGCCCGATGTCCGGCGCTTTACCGCGCCAGGCCAGCCACAGATGCTGCAGATCGCTGCTGTTACCGCGCGACAGAATCTGCTCACGGAAGCGCTGACCATTTTCGCGCGTCATACCGCCCCGCTCGACAAACGCCTGATAACCATCGTCGGCCAGCATCTGCGTCCAGATATAGGCGTAATACCCGGCCGCATAGCCGCCACCCCAGATATGACGGAAGTAGCTGGAACGATAGCGCGGCGGCACGGCACTCAGGGCAATATTCTCCGCCGCCAGCGCCTGCTGCTCAAAATGGCTGACATCCTGCGGATTATCGTGCGGTGACAGCGAGTACCACTGCAAATCAAGCAGTGCCGCCGCCAGCAGTTCGGTCATGTCATAGCCTTTGTTGAATTTCGCGGCGCGCACCATTTTGTCGCGCAGCACTGCGGGCATCGCTTCACCGGTCTGATAATGGCGTGCATAGTGGGCAAAAACCTGATCCTGACTGGCCCAGTGTTCGTTGATTTGCGACGGAAACTCGACAAAATCACGCGGCGTGGCGGTGCCGGACAGGCTGGCATAGCGCTGGGTGGCGAACAGGCCGTGCAGCGTGTGGCCAAACTCATGGAACAGCGTGATCACCTCATCCCAGCTGAGCAGTGCCGGCTGACCGGGCTGCGGCTTGCTGTAATTGCAGACGTTGTAAATCACCGGCCGGCTTTCCAGCAGCGTCGACTGGTCGACGAAATTGCCCATCCATGCGCCACCGCTCTTGTTATCCCGCGTGAAGAAATCGGTGTAGAACAGCGCTAACGGTGCACCGTCGGCATCGAAAATCTCATAAACGTTGACGTCCGGATGGTAGACCGGCAGATCGTGGCGCTGTTCAAATCGAATGCCATACAGCTGGCTGGCACACCAGAACACGCCCTTTTCCAGTACAGTGTTGAGCTCAAAATAGGGGCGGATTTGCCCTTCGTCCAGCGCGTATTGCGCGGTGCGTACCTGCTCCGCGTAGTAATTCCAGTCCCAGGCGCGCAGCGTGAAGCTGTGGTTTTGATCGGCGATCAGCTGCTGAATATCCGCCGCTTCACGCCCGGCGCGCGCCGTCGCGGCGGGCACGATGTTGCGCATGAAGGACTGGGCGGCTTCCGGCGTTTTCGCCATCTGATCCTGCAGGCTCCATGCTGCGAAGCTGTCGAAGCCCAGCAGACTGGCCTGCTGCGCACGCAGTTGCGCCATGCGCGATACGATGGCGCGCGTGTCGTTGTCGTCACCCTGCTCGCTGCGCGTCAGCGCCTGCTGAAACAGCGCTTCGCGCGTGGCGCGCACCGTCAGCGACTGCAGCACCGGCTGCTGGGTGGTATTTTGCAGAGGGATTAGCCATGCGTCGTGCAGCCCGCGCGCCTCGGCGGCATCCTTCGCCTGTGCCAGCGCCGCCGGCGACAGGCCGTCCAGCGCCGCCGCGCTGCTGACGGTATAAGCCGCGGCGTTAGTTGCCGCCAGCAGCCGGTTACCGAAACGCGTGCCCAGACTGGCCAGCTCCTGGTTACAGGCGCGCAGTTGCGCTTTATCGCTCTCACTCAGGCTGGCGCCGGCCAGCTGAAAGCGCTGCCAGGTGACTTCCACCAGCCGCATCGCTTCGGCATCCGGGCACTGCGAGCCGCGCTGCCGATACACGCTGTCGAGCCGCGCAAACAGCGCCGGGTTAAGGTAGATTTCGTCATTGAGCGCCGTCAGCTGCGGCGTGATCAGCTCATCAACCTGCTGGAGCCGCTCGCTGGTATTGGCTGAGGTCATCGCGGCAAAAACGGGGTACACCCGGTTTAGCAGGCTACCGCTGCGCTCCAGCGCTTCATAGGTATTGGCAAAGGTTGCCGGCTTGGGGTTGCTGGCAATGGCCGCCACTTCCTGGCGCTTTTCGGCGATTCCGGCTTCCAGCGCCGGCAGGAAATGCGCTTCGTCGATCAGATCAAACGGCGGTGTCTGGTACGGCAACGGGCTGACGTTAAAAAACGGATTGGCACGTGAAGTCATTATCGCTCCTGATAATCAGCAACGCCGCAGCCACCTGCGGCGGGATGCTTTTATCCTGGCAGTTTCGTCGCCTGGCAACAACCTTGCGCGTGCGCATGGCTTTCCCGCTGCCACACGCACTTACCGTTGATCCAGGTTTGCGCGATGTTACGGTCATCACCCAGCGTCATCAGGACAAACAAACGCTGATGGATATCGTCGCTGTTGGCCATGCGCAGCTGCTGCAGCGGTGATACGGCAGGATCGATCACCACAAAATCCGCCTCTTTACCGGGGTTGAAGTTGCCGATTTTGTCATCAAGATCCAGCGCATGGGCGCCGCCCAGCGTGGCGTGGTAAATCGCTTCTGCGGCACTGAGTTTGTACTGCTGCAGCTGCCCCACCTTATAGGCTTCACCCAGCGTCTGCAGCATATTGAAGGTGGTGCCGGCGCCGACATCGGTGCCCATGCCCATGCGCACGCGCTGCTGCCAGCGGCGTTTAAGATTGAACAGTCCGCTGCCGAGGAACAGGTTGGAGGTCGGACAGAAGGCCATCGCCGAGTCGGTGTCGTGCAGGCACTGCCATTCGCGATCCTCCAGATGCAGGCAGTGGGCAAATACGCTGCGTTTGCCGGTGAGCTGATGCTGGTGATACACATCAAGATAACCGTCATGGGCGGGAAACAGCGTTTTTACCCAGGCGATCTCCTGCTGATTTTCGCTGAGATGGGTATGCAGCCAGGTGTCGGGAAACTCGTTTTTCAGCTGCTGCACTTTTTCCAGCAGCTGCGGCGATGAGGTCGGCGCAAAGCGCGGCGTCAGCGCATAACCGAGACGCCCGCGCTGGTGCCAGCGCTGAATCAGCTCACGCGTCTGCTGATAACTTTGCGCCGGCGTTTCGGTCAGTTCCGGCGGTGCGTGGCGATCCATCATTACCTTGCCGGCGATCAGCCGCATCTCCAGCTGTTCGGCGGCGCTGAACAGCGCGTCTACCGATTGCGGATGCACCGTACCAAACACCAGCGCAGTCGTGGTGCCATTGGCCAGCAGCTGTTGCAGGAAAAACGCTGACATGCGCGCCGCGTGCGCCGCACAGTGGTACTGGCTCTCGACAGGAAAAGTGTACTGATTGAGCCACTCCAGCAGCTGTTCACCGAACGCGCCGATCATTTCGGTCTGCGGATAGTGAATATGGGTATCCACAAACCCCGGCAGGATCAGCTTGCCGCGCAGATCGATCACCTGCGTTGATTCCAGGTGTTGATGTGCCGGCTGCCAGCGCTCCAGACTCACCACTTTACCGTCGCGCAGCGTCAGCAGACCATCTTCAATATAGCGCGCCTGGTCGGCGAGGCCATCGGGCTGGTCAGCCAGCGCGGGGAAATCAAAAAAACTGGCGCGCAGACGGGTTACAACGGAGTCAGACATGACGCTTCCTTCAGGGTGTAATGCAGGTTTCAGATAGATATAGCAAAGATATTGCAAACCGCATGCCAGGCAAACCCACCCAACAATCACTTTAAATTCAGATAAATACACAATTTCAGCGCGATTATCGTCGCAAAAATTGCAGGCAATCGTATGCGTAACCGATTGCCTGTTCGTGGTATTGCCCTTGCGCATTGCGCTGGCGTTTTACGCCGGGAAAATGAGCCTGATCGGGCACGCTCATGGTGCAGGGCTGCACCGCAAACGTGCAGGAAAGATTCTGCAACACGCCGCTCACGCTTTTCATGAGCGCCGCTGCGGGGTTAATGCTAAGGTGTGGCAGAGAACCTGAAATCGTATAAGGAACAGTGAGATGATTATTTTTGTTACCGGTGCGACCGCCGGTTTTGGTCAAAGTATCACCCGCCGCTTCATTGCTACAGGTCACAAAGTGATCGCCAGCGGACGCCGTGCTGAGCGTTTACAGGAATTAAAACAGGAACTGGGCGACAACTTGTACACCGTGCAGCTGGATGTGCGTAATCGCGCGGCTATCGAAGAAGCCATCGCTGCCCTGCCCGCCGAATGGCGTGATATCGATGTGCTGGTTAACAATGCCGGGCTGGCGCTGGGCGTCGAACCGGCGCATAAAGCCAGTGTTGAAGACTGGGAAAATATGATCGACACCAACAACAAAGGGCTGGTGTATATGACGCGCGCCGTGCTGCCTGCCATGGTAGAGCGCAACGTCGGTCACATCGTCAACATTGGCTCGATAGCCGGCAGCTGGCCGTACGCCGGCGGCAACGTGTACGGGGCAACCAAGGCGTTTGTGCGCCAGTTCAGCCTCAACCTGCGCACCGACCTGCACGGCACCGCGCTGCGCGTCACCGATATCGAGCCTGGCCTGGTGGGCGGTACCGAGTTTTCGAACGTGCGCTTCAAAGGTGACGATGGCCGCGCGGATGCGGTGTATGAAGGCACCACCGCGCTGACGGCGGAAGACGTGACGGAAGCGGTCTATTGGGTGACCACGCTGCCGAAGCACGTCAACATCAACACGCTGGAAATCATGCCGGTGACGCAAACCACCGCCGGACTGAAAGTGTTTAAAGGATAAGCAAGCTGCGCGTGGCGGCCCGTCGGGTCGCCCTGCGCGCCCGGTTCAGGCCTTGCCCCAGCCGATAACGATAATCAGCATGCCGCTGAACGCCACCAGCGCACCGACCCAATCCCACGCACTCAGTTTGACGCCATCGACCAGTCGCAGCCAGATCAGCGCCGTTAACACATACACGCCGCCATAAGCCGCATACACCCGGCCGCTGGCTGCCGGATGCAGGGTCAGCAGCCAGACAAACAGCGCCAGGCTGGCTGCGGCCGGTAACAATAGCCAGGCGCTCATGCCGCGCTTCAGCCACAGCCACGGCAGAAAACAGCCGGTGATCTCGGCAATCGCAGTGATAAAAAACAGCAGCGCGGTTTTCACCAGCATACAAAGTCTCTCTGATCGTTAAACAAACCGCTCACCGCTGGTGAGCAAAGAAGCAGCGATGATATACTGACAGACAGTGTTGTGACAGCCGCCCTGCGCGCTGTGCTGGAGTTAACGAAAGGAAATGACGATGAAAAAACTGTTTTCCGCCCTGCTGGCTACCACGCTGACCGCCAGCGTAATGCTGACTGCGCCGCTGGCTGTCGCTAAGACGGATCGGCTGATTATTGAAGATGGCAACAACGCGGCCAGCAACGAGGCGGCGCGTCAGAGCAAAGAGCAGTGGAACGATACGCGCAACCTGCGTAACAAGGTGAATACCCGCGTGGAGAAAGAGTTCGACAAGGCAGACCGGGCCTTTGATACCCGCGACGCCTGCGAAAAAAGCTACAACGTTAATGCGTACTGGGAACCGAACACCCTGCGCTGCCTCGATCGCCGCACCGGCCGTCCGCTGGCGCCGTAATGCGCGCCAGCTGCTATAGTTTTCACGGGAATGACGCAACAAGGAGTGAGTGATGAAAAAACGTAATGCAGTTGTGTTGCTAATGGCGCTGGCGTTACCGCTGGCGGTGCAGGCGTCCTGCGAAAGCGTGCGCGCCGACATCAGCAAAAAGATCATCAACAATGGCGTGGCGGAATCGGATTTTACGCTGGATATCGTGCCGAACGATCAGGTTGATCAGGCAGGCGGTCAGGTCGTTGGCCACTGTGAAAACGACACGCAGAAAATCGTTTACAAGAAAAACGGTCGCGATGCGGATAGCAGCGTGCCGGACAGCGCGGGCAGCTCGCAGGATGCTCCCGCACAGTAATCCCTTCGGGCGGCTGGTCGGCCGCCCTGCTTTATTCCGCTTCCGGCCGCTGACGCGGCATCAGCCACGCAATCCACAACGTCAGCAGCGCAATCAGCAATGCCACCACAAATACCCAGTGCAGCGAACTGGCAATCTGTCCGGTCCAGAAGTGTAACTGTTCCTGCGGCAGCGCCTGACGGCTCTCCGGTGCCATAATTTTCTGCATCGGATCGCTGGCCTGCGGCAGCCGCAGCGACAGGTTAAGGTTGAGCACCGCGCCCATTATCGCGGTGCCGATGGCTGAACCCAGCATGCGGCTGAACATGATCGAGGCGGTGCAGATGCCGCGAATTTCATAGTGCGCATGATTTTGTACCGACACCAGAAAGGTGGTGCTGGTCATGCCCATCCCGGTGCCAATAACAAACGCCGTCAGCCCGGCCTGCATGATGCTGCTGTCGGCGCGCAGTAGCAGTAACAGCGCGCTGCCGGCAATCAATAAAAACGCGCCGAGCTGCGCGGTAAAGCGATACGAGGTGATCAGCATCAGGCGACCGCTGAGCGTACTGGCCAGCGGCCAGCCAATCGACATCATCGCCAGCGCGCTGCCCGCCTGCAGCGGCGTGCCGCCAGTAATGCCCTGAATCCACGTCGGCAGAAACGCGCTGATGCCCATCATGGTGGCCCCGATAATCAGGTTCCCGGCATTACCGGCCACAATCAGGCGGCTGCGCCACAGCGCCAGCGGGAACAGCGGCGCATCGGCGCGCTGCTCGTGGTGTTTCAGCCGCCAGCCGGCCAGCAGCGCCAGCGCCAGGAACGGCACCAGCCAGAAACCCAGCGCTTCCGCCTGTAGCAGCGCCACCAGCAGTGCGGTGACGCTGATCATCAACCAGCAGCTGCCGGTCAGATTCAGCGTTGCGCCCTGATGCTGTTCGCGCGCCGGCAGAAAACGCGCCAGCAGCAGCATTGAGAGCAGACCAATCGGCACGTTTACCCAGAAAATCACCGACCAGTTAAAGTGCTGAACCAGCCAGGCACCGCTCAGCGGACCGATGACGGCCGCGACACCCCAGACGCTGGAGAGCCAGCCCTGCACGCTGGCGCGCTCGCGCGGCGAGTAAATGTCCGCCACGATGGTGGTGGTCAGCGGCATGATCGCCCCGGCACCCAGGCCCTGAAAGGCACGAAATACAATCAGCCACGTCATAGTATGGGCAAAACCGCACAGCACCGAGCCCAGCAAAAACAGCGTTACGCCGATGAAAAATAATCGTTTGCGGCCCCAGATATCCGCCAGTCTGCCGTACAACGGGACGCTTACCGCCTGCGTCAGCAGATAAATAGAAAACACCCAGCCAAACTGCGCGAAACCGCCAAGATCGGCAATGATGGTTGGCATGGCCGTGGCCACAATGGTGACCTCAATGGCAGCCATAAACATCGCCAGCATGCAGGCAATCAGAATCCAGTGGCGATGTTCCGTTTGTATTTGTGCGCTTTCAGTCATACATCTCCCTTTTTCTTACAAGGCTAGTCGAAATTTCACCGACTCAGTTTCCTCTGTGTGCGCCTGCTTGTGACAATGTCACCTATCTTGATGAAAATTTTTTATTGTCGAACGACACCTTATTTCATGCGGGTTTCGCTTAGTTTTACCGCTTTTGTATCTACCTGATTTTGCCGTGAAAACTGGCAATGATCATCAAGCGTTGCTATAGCTCTAAAGGCAGTTTCTGGTTTTTCACTGTGAAAAAGCCGGGAAACAGTCATTTTAACTGCAATTTGACAGCGTGCTGGATTTTCGTCTGTGTATTGCACCGCATAACGCCGGTACGCTGAAAATAACGTCATAAAATCAATCGATTTTTTCAATCAGGGAGACGCACGCTATGCACAATGCATCGCTCGCCCGACGTGCCGGGCTGGCACTGCTCGCCATCGTGGTGGTGATAGCCCTGCTGGTGTGGGGATTAGGGCTGGATACGCTGCGCGACCGCAAGGTGGATTTACTTTACCTTGGGCAGCAACACCTGTACTTAGTGTTCTGGTCGATGTTATGCGCTTTACTGGTTGGCATCCCGAGCGGGATTTTGCTCAGCCGTCCCTTCGCCCGTCGCTGGGCTGAATATGTGATGCAAATCTTCAACGTCGGTAACACGCTGCCACCGCTGGCTGTGCTGGCGCTGGCGATGGTGATTGTCGGCATTGGCGACCGTCCGGCGCTGATCGCGCTGTTCCTCGCCTCCCTGCTGCCGATTGTGCGCAATACCTACGCCGGTTTGAGCGCGGTACCGCCGTCGCTGATTGAAGCGGCCAACGGTATCGGTATGACCAAACTGCAGCGGCTGCGTCGCGTCGAGCTGCCGAATGCGCTGCCGGTGATCCTGGCCGGGGTACGCATCGCGACCGCGATTAACGTCGGCACCGCGCCGCTGGCCTTTTTAATTGGTGCCAGCAGCTACGGCGAGCTGATTTTCCCTGGTATTTATCTCAACGACTTCCCGACGTTGATCCTCGGCGCAGTGGCCACCGCCCTGTTTGCCCTGATCCTCGACATGCTGCTGGCAGCATTGGGACGCGTCCTCAGCCCGCACTCTGCGGCTTAACCCGGAGCATGTAATCATGGCCACTGCTAATCTGCTGGCGCGCTGGGTCAAACGCACCGCGCTGGCCCTGACCGCCACCTTAACTCTCAGTCACGGCGCGCTCGCCGCCGCGCCCATCGTGATGGCGACCAAAAGCTTTACCGAGCAGCATATTTTGTCTGCCATGACGGTAATGTGGCTGCAAAAGAAAGGTTTTCAGGTCATCCCGAAAACCAACATCGCCACCACCATCGGGCGCAACGCGATGATCAACAAGCAGATTGATATGACGTGGGAATATACCGGCACCTCGCTGATTATTTTCAACCATATCAACAAGCCGATGTCGTCTGAAGAGGCGTACAAAACCGTTAAACAGCTGGACGCGAAGCTGGGACTGGTTTGGCTCAATCCTGCCCCGATGAATAATACCTACGCGTTTGCCATGCAGCGCCAGCGCGCTGACGCCGAAGGCATCAGCACCATGTCGCAGCTGGTGGCGAAGCTGGAACAGGTACGCAACACCGATCCGGATCACAACTGGAAACTCGGTCTCGATCTGGAATTTGCCGGCCGCTCGGATGGTCTGAAACCGCTGCAAAAAGCCTACAACATGCCGCTGGATCGCCCGCAGATTCGTCAGATGGACCCCGGTCTGGTGTACAACGCGGTACGCGACGGCTTTGTCGATGCCGGACTGATCTACACCACCGATGGCCGGGTAAAAGGCTTTGATTTGAAAGTACTGGAGGATGATAAGCACTTCTTCCCAAGTTACAACGTCACGCCGGTAGTGCGTCAGGATGTGCTGGAAAGCCATCCTGGCCTTGAGGCCGCGCTGAATGCGCTGTCGCCGCTGATCACCGATGAAGCCATCACCGAGATGAACAAGCGTGTCGATATCGATCACCAGTCGCCGCAGCAGGTGGCGCGTGATTTCCTCAAATCCAAAAACATGCTGTAAGGAGGCGCAATGGATACCCTGCATTACATCATGGATAACTGGAACACGCTGCTGGCGCTGACCTGGCAGCACACCTGGCTGGTGCTGGTGGCGGTGGGTTTTGCCATCCTCGTCGGCGTGCCGCTGGGCATTCTGATTGTCCGCTTCAAATGGCTGGCAACACCGGTGCTGGGCATCGCCACCATCGTGCTGACCATCCCGACCATTGCGCTGTTTGGCCTGATGATTCCGCTGTTTTCACTGATCGGTCAGGGGATTGGTGCCCTGCCGGCGATTACCGCGGTGTTTCTCTATTCACTGCTGCCGATTGTGCGTAATACCCATACCGCGCTGGAAAATCTGCCGCCCGGGCTGCGCGAAGCCGGTCGCGGTATCGGCATGACCTTCTGGCAGCGCCTGCGCTGGGTGGAAATTCCGATGGCGCTGCCGGTGATTTTTGGCGGTATCCGTACCGCCGTGGTGATGAACGTCGGCGTGATGGCGATTGCGGCGGTGATCGGTGCCGGCGGCCTGGGCCTGCAACTGCTGGACGGCATCAGCGGCAGCGATGTGCGTATGCTGATAGCCGGCGCACTGATGATCTGTTTACTGGCGATTATTCTTGACTGGCTGCTGCACCGTCTGCAGTCGGCGCTGACTCCTAAGGGGATTCGATAATGATAAAACTGGAAAACCTGACGAAAACCTTTACGCAAAAAAACGGCACCACGTTCAATGCCGTTGACAACGTCAGCCTGGAAGTGCCTGCCGGGGAGATGTGTGTGCTGCTGGGCCCGTCCGGCTGCGGCAAAACCACCACGCTGAAGATGATTAACCGTCTGATCCCTGCCAGCAGCGGGCGGATTTTAATTAATGGCGAAGACACCAGCGGCCAGGATACCGTCACGCTGCGCCGTAACATCGGCTATGTGATTCAGCAGATTGGTCTGTTCCCGAACATGACCATTGAAGAGAACATTACCGTGGTGCCGCGCATGCTGGGCTGGGACAAAAAACGCTGTCGGGAACGGGCGACAGAGCTGATGAGCATGGTGGCGCTTGACCCGACGAAGTTTCTGCATCGCTACCCGCGTGAGATGTCGGGCGGCCAGCAGCAGCGCATCGGCGTGATCCGCGCGCTGGCGGCGGATCCACCGGTACTGCTGATGGATGAACCGTTCGGTGCCGTCGACCCGATCAACCGCGAGGTGATTCAGAACGAGTTCCTCGATATGCAGCGCCAGCTGAAGAAAACCGTGATGCTGGTGAGCCATGATATTGATGAGGCGCTGAAGCTCGGTGACCGCATCGCGGTGTTTGGCCAGGGCAAAATCGTGCAGTGTGCCAGCCCGGACGAACTGCTGGCGCAGCCGGCCAACGAATTTGTCGGCTCGTTCGTCGGTCAGGACCGAACGCTGAAACGCCTGCTGCTGGTGCAGGCGGGCGACGTCACCGATCAGCAGCCGACCATCACCGTGCAGCGCAGTACCCCGCTGCAGGAGGCGTTCGCGACCATGGACGACAACGACATGCGTTCGGTCACGGTGGTCGACGAAGATGGCAAACCGCTGGGCTTTGTCAAACGTCGTGAAGCGCGCGGCGCCACCGGCCGCTGCGAGGAGATGCTGCACACCTTTAAGGTCACCGGCAAAGCGGAGGAGAACCTGCGCGTGGTGCTGTCGAAGCTGTATGAACACAACACGGTATGGATGCCGATTGTTGACGAGGAAGGTCGCTACAGCGGCGAAATTTCGCAGGATTACATCGCGGATTACCTCAGCTCCGGCCGCACGCGCCGTCGTCTTAACCCGTAACCCCGACCGAACCGCGCCACGGAGGGCGCGATTCTGAAGGTAAACTGTGCGTCAGTTGCTCTCTTCGACCGCGCCGACCGCCGCAACCGTTTTAGCTTCATTCGGCAGCACCACGTTCAGCAGCATAGCGAGAATTCCACCGGTGGTGACTGCATGACCAAACAGGTTGCTGACCAGCGGCGGGAACTGTTTCAGCACGTCCGGAACCGCTTCCACCCCGAGGCCGATGCCAAACGACACCGCCACAATCAGCATCTCACGCCGCCCCAGTGGGGCCTGCGTCATCACGCGAATACCGGCGGCGACCACGCTGCCAAACATCACCAGCGTTGCCCCGCCCAGCACCGGCGGCGGAATCTGCTGTAGCAGGTTGCCGACCAGCGGGAAGATGCCCAGCAGCACCAGCATCAGGCCAATCACCATCCCCACGTAGCGACTGGCGACGCCGGTCATCTGAATCACCCCGTTGTTCTGCGCAAAGGTGGTATTGGGAAATGCCGAGAACAATGCCGCCAGCAGACAGCTGAGGCCATCGGCCAGAATCCCGCCCTGCAGCCGGCGCTGAAACCCGTCGCCTTCCAGCGGCTGGCGTGAAATCAGACAGTTGGCGGTCAGGTCGCCCACCGCCTCAATCACGCAGATCACCGAGACCAGCGCGATTGGCACAAACAGCGTCCAGCTAAAATCAAAGCCAAAATGCAGCAGCGAAGGCAGCACCAGCCAGTGCGTCTCCGCCATCGGCTTCAGCGGCAGATGACCGCTCAGCGCCGCCGCGATGCAGCCCGCACCAATGCCGGCGACCACCGCCACCAGCCGCGCCCAGCGCGAGTGGGAACGGTTAAGCACGATAATCACCAGCAGGGTCAGCGCCCCCAGCGCCAGATTACCCGGCGCACCAAAATCGCGGGCGTTATGCCCGCCCGCCCAGTCGGTGATACTGACTTTTATCAGGCTGATACCAATCAGGGTGATCACCGTACCGGTCACCACCGGGGTCAGTACTTTACGCAGTGGTGTGATGCAGCGGCTAATCAGCATCGGGATCAGCGCCGCCATCAGGTTGCAGCCAAAAATCATGGCGAGGATCGCCTGCGGTGAACCGCCCTGCGCTTTCACCGTCATCCCCGCAGAGAGAATGACGCCGAGAAAGGCGAAGCTGGTGCCCTGCAGACAGATCATGCCTGCGCCAATGCCGCAGAAACGGCGCGCCTGCAGAAAGGTACCGAGTCCGGAAACCAGCAGCGACATGCTGATGAGATACGGAATCCAGGCCTGTAACCCCAGCACGGAACCGATAATCAGCGGCGGCGTGATGATACCGACCACGCTGGCCAGCACGTGCTGCAGGGCGGCAAAGAACGCCGGTGCAGGACCGATGCGGGCATCCAGCCCGTACAACAAACCTTTATCTTCTTCTGGGTGCGACATAGCAGGGCTCCGGCAAACGATTTATCAGTTTGCCTGATGCATGAAACGCGCCAGGGCGACAACGGACAGGAAAAATTCAGGACAGATGATTGAATATAAACAGGTTTATTGCATAAAAAAAAAGCAGCCGCTCCTGAAACTCCGGATTCAGCTGCGTGCGATATGCCGCATTTTGTTTCATCAGGCGGCGGGCTTTGCACTCTAGCTGTGCAGCGCATCACCCCCGAGTAACGTAATATCCAGATAACCACTCAAATCACGCTGTTCGGCGCGCGGCAGATAAGGCAATTCACCCAACAGCGGCGCGTTCAGCTTATCGCGCAGAACATCAATGATTTCAGCATAGTGCGCCAGACCGGGATTGATACGATTGGCGACCCAGCCCGCCAGCGTCAGGCCATCGGCGGCAATCGCTTCGGCGGTCAGTAAAGCGTGGCTAATGCAACCCTCTTTAATGCCCACCACCAGCACCACCGGCAGTTGCGCCTGCTGCACCCACTGCGACAGCGGCCGTAAGTCGTTCATCAGGCTGCGCCAGCCGCCCGTGCCTTCCACCACCACGCGTGCAGCGCGATCCTGTAAGCCAGCCAGCCCGCGATTGAGTAACGGATAATCGATGCGCTGCGCCGGGCTGGTGCTGATTTCATCCTCTTCCAGCGTCACGGGATTGACGTCGCTGTAGTTCAGCGTGAGGCCGGATGCCTGCTGCAGCAGTACGGCATCTTTATTACGGAGCCCTTCCGGCGTGTGCTGCGCGCTTTTGGCAACCGGCTTGTAGCCAGCGGCACACAGATTCGCTTTGGCAAAGCACTGTAACAGTGCGCGGGAAACCACGGTCTTACCCACCGCGGTGTCGGTACCGGTGACAAAAATCGTTTTCACCTTTCTCCTCCTTCATTAAAGCGATGTGTAACCTGCAAAGGAGGCAGTTTAAGGATTTGTCCCAGGCGAGAGCTTGCGTTAGCGCAAACTTAAGGCGGGCTGGCGTTAGCCCTGCAACAGTTTTATCAGTAAATGGCCGCTATAGAGCGCGTCTTTGATCAGCGCCGCGCCGCCCAGCGTGCCGGGATCGTTAAAAGCCGCAGGCGTGAGCTGAATAGCGTGACTGTACGCCGGCAGGGCCTGCTGGCGAATGGTGCTGCTGACTGCCGGGAACAGCACGTCCGCCGCCTGGTTAAGCGGTGAACCGATAAGAATTTGTTGAGGATTAAAGATGTTGACCATCATCGCCAGCATGCGCCCGATATGATGACCGACGCCGGCAATAACGTCCCGCGCCAGCCGGTCGCCCTGCTGCGCAGCGGCACACAGCGAGGCCAGCGTCAGCGGCTGCTGGTGCAGCTGGCTGTCCGGCTGCGACGATAAACGCTGTGCCGCCAGCTGCAGCAGGCTGCCGGTGCTGGCCACCGTTTCCAGACAGCCATGGTTGCCGCAGTAACACTGCTGGCCGTAAGGATCGATCTGCGTATGACCGATCTCCACCAGCGCGCGTCCGCTTTTGTGCAGCAGCTGACCACCGCTGATCACCCCGGCGCCCACCGTTTCGTCAATGACAATCTGAATCACGTCCTGCGCACCCCGTGAAGCACCAAACAGCGCCTCTGCCAGCGTCCATGCGGAGATATCGTGCTGGACAAATACCGGCAGCCCGGTGCGCTGCGCCAGGGTTTCGCCCAGCGGCATATCCTGTACGTCATAGCCCGGCATACGGTGCACCACGCCGGAGGCGGCGTTGATCAGTCCCGGCAGGGTAATGGCGATAGCGGTGAGACGTTCAAGTTTTTGCTGATGGCGAATGAAAAAGGCGTTGACCAGCTCCTGCAGCGTCTGCAGCAGCGGCGTGTCGGCGCTGGCGGGCAGCGGCAGGCGATCTTCCTGTAGCGCGCGGCTGCTGAGATCGCGCAGCGTCAGGGTGATGAACCCCGGCTGAAGGCGAACAGCCAGATAGTGCCAGGCCAGGGTATCGAGGATCAACCCTATCGCCGGCCGTCCGCGACTGCCCGGCTCCTGAAACTCGGTCTCCTGCACCAGATGCGCATCCAGCATTTCGCGCACAATTTTGGTGATGCTGGCCGGGGCCAGCTGGGCACGTTTCGACAGCTCAATCCGCGAAATCGGACCGTAATGGTCAATCAGACGATACACTGCACCGGCATTGGTCTGTTTTATTTGGTCAATATGGCCAGGCTGACTGTCCAGATTCACGCCCTGCTCCCGGATATTTTCGCGCTTCTAAATAAACAGCAGCTATGGTGATGCAGATTGGCGCGCAGCGTCAAATATTTGATTAGAAATGTGATTTATCGCACACAAAGAACGCGGTTTTCTGTACCCGCGGGTTCATTCCTCGGCATTGTGCAGCAGCAGCGCCATCATATTGCTCATCTGCGCACTCGGCTGGCGCAGCGCTGACCACACCAGCCACACCTCAGAAATGGCATCGCTTTCCTGTAGCGGAATCCAGGCGACTTCCGCCAGTCGCGCGCGGGCAAACGAGGCGGGTAAAATCGACACGCCCAGCCCGGTTGCCACCAGGCCGAGAATCGTCATGGCTTCACCCACTTCCTGGGTAATGTAAGGTTTGATTTGGTAGCGATGCAGCAGCGCCAGAATTTCACCGTACAGGGCCGTGCCGCCCTGCGCATCAAAGAAAACAAAAGGTTCGCTGGCTAACGCCCGGATGCTAATTGACGTGGCCTGTGCCAGCGGATGCGCGTGGTGCACCACCGCGCACAGCGGTTCACGCAGCAACAGGCGGTGCTGAAGATCCTCCGGCAGCGGCGTATTGCGCATGACGCCCAGATCGAGTCGCCCCTCGTGCAGCGGCGCCAGCTGCTGCCGCGTGTTGTACTCCTGCATCTGAATATGCACGTCCGGCCAGCGCTGCCGATAGTGATACAGCGCATCCGACACCAGTCCGGTAAACGGCGCCGAGGAGGTAAAGCCAATACGCAACTCTCCCTGCTGACCGTGATGAATGCGCGCCGCGCGCCCGGCCGCCTGTTCCACCTGCAATAAAACCGCGCGCGCATCCTGTAAAAACGACTGGCCAGCCGGCGTGAGCTGTACGCTGCGATTAGTGCGGGTGAACAGCTGCGCATCCAGCGCCTGTTCCAGTTGCAGAATCTGCTGACTGAGCGGCGGCTGAGAAATGTGCAGCCGCTGCGCGGCGCGGCCAAAGTGCAGCTCTTCCGCAACGGCAATAAAGTAGCGCAGATGGCGCAGCTCAATCATCATATCTTAAACGTCTCATTTGAGATTATTAATATATTGTACAACCTATTTAGCCTTTCCTACAGTATTCAGACATTTGCTGAATTGAGGATGTACTGTGAGTCGCTCTTCCCAGGCTGTGACGCTTGATGAGGACAGCTTGTCCACGAAGCCTGTTACCGCCGATACCGCTACTGAATGGATTGAACGTGGATCGCCGCAGTTTATGCGCGTGACGCTGGCGCTGTTCTCTGCCGGTCTTGCCACTTTCGCCCTGCTCTATTGCGTACAACCGATTCTGCCGGTGCTGTCACAGCAGTTTTGCGTGACGCCTGCCGAAAGCAGTATTTCGCTGTCGCTCTCCACCGGGCTGATGGCGCTGGGCCTGCTGTTCACCGGCCCGCTGTCAGATGCGATTGGGCGTAAATCGGTGATGGTGACCGCGCTGATGCTGGCGGCGATTTGTACGCTGATCTCCGCCACCATGAGCAGCTGGCAGGGGATTCTGCTGATGCGCGCGCTGACCGGTCTGTCGCTCAGTGGCGTCGCGGCGGTGGGCATGACTTACCTGAGCGAAGAGATGCATCCGCGGGTCATCGCCTTCTCCATGGGGCTGTACATCAGCGGTAACTCGATTGGCGGCATGAGTGGTCGTTTACTCTCCGGTGTGCTGACCGACTTTTTCTCGTGGCGTATTGCCATTGGCGTCATTGGCTGCTGCGCGCTGGCCGGCGCGCTGATGTTCTGGAAAATTCTGCCTGCGTCGCGCCATTTTCGCCCTGCCTCGCTGCGGCCACGCAGTCTGCTGATCAACTTCCGCCTTCACTGGCGCGACAAAGGATTGCCGCTGCTGTTTGCCGAAGGCTTTCTGCTGATGGGCGCGTTTGTCACGCTGTTTAACTACATCGGCTACCGTTTACTGAGCGCGCCGTGGTCACTGAGCCAGGCGGTGGTCGGGCTGCTGTCCGTGGTGTATCTCACCGGTTCGTGGAGCTCGCCGAAAGCCGGCGCGATGACCAGCCGCTTTGGTCGCGGTCCGGTGATGACGGGCGCCACGGCGATCATGCTGGCCGGTCTGCTGCTGACCGCCTTTAGTTCGCTGTGGCTGATTTTGCCGGGCATGATGCTGTTTACTGCCGGCTTCTTTGCCGCCCATTCGGTGGCCAGCGGCTGGATTGGACCGCGCGCGCGCCGGGCGAAAGGCCAGGCATCATCACTTTACCTGTTCAGCTACTACGTGGGCTCCAGCGTGGCCGGCACCCTGGGCGGCGTGTTCTGGCACCGCTACGGCTGGCCGGGCGTAACCCTGTTTATCAGCGCCCTGCTGGTGCTGGCACTGCTGGTTGGCCTGCGTTTACAGGGCCGCAAACTGTAATACCCTTCATCGTTAGCGCGGGACCTCAGCGTCCCGCCTGCTCCGCTGGATTCGAATAATCAGGCATTCGCGCCGTACCACTTAAAACAAAATAGCAATTCATCGCTATAATTCGTTCTATTCCAATAATACATAGACTTATTTTTTACACAGCAATGAGGTAGTCAGATGGAGCTTTACTATTATGTCGATAAGCATGCCGGTTATAACGACAATCATGTGGTGCATGCGAAGGGCTGTCCGTTCCTGCCATCCGACGGCGGTCGCCGTTTTCTCGGGACTTTTTACACGCCCGGGGCTGCAATCCAGCAGGCGCGTAAATTTTACGCCACTGCGTTGGGCTGCGAACACTGCTGCCCGGTGGGCGTAAAAAAAAATCCGACCCACAACTTTAGCGTGGCACTAAAGCATATGGCGTGACTCTGATAATCCTGGTCTGAACCGCACCCGCCCGCACGGTACTCGCCCTCAGCACGGCTAAGCGATTTTTCTGTTACAGAAACCCCTGACTTAGCCTGTGCTGGTACGGCAGACTCGCGGGCCGGCAGCACGCAGCCGCAACAACTCTCCATAACCGCAGGCTATTTACCACGCTCAGCGCGATAAGAAATATTCAGTGATAAAACCCGGGTTAACGGTTTTCATCGGCTGACTAATGCTCCACAATAGCGGAAATTTGTGATCGAGGTCACTTTACCGGGCGCGTTCCTGCCCCCTCACTCGTCGTTTAGCCGATTTGAATTCAATGCAATCAACAACCGTTTCCCGTAAAACAGCCTGGCTGCGCGTGGTGCTGCTGGCTATCGCTGCTTTTGTCTTCAATACCACCGAATTTGTGCCGGTTGGCTTGCTTTCGGACATCGCCAGCAGCTTTGCAATGAAAACCGCTGATGTCGGTATCATGCTGACCATCTACGCCTGGGTCGTGGCGCTGTTATCGCTGCCGTTAATGCTGCTGACGCGCAACGTCGAGCGCCGCCTGCTGCTGGCCATCCTGTTTATTCTGTTTGTTGCCAGCCACCTGTTATCGGCCGTAGCGTGGGATTTCACGTCGCTGGTGCTGTCGCGCATTGGCATTGCACTGGCGCACGCGGTGTTCTGGTCGATCACCGCCTCGCTGGCGATTCGCGTTGCGCCGGCCGGCAAGAAAACCCAGGCGTTAAGTATGCTGGCCACGGGCACGGCGCTGGCGATGGTGCTGGGCGTGCCGATTGGTCGTATTGTGGGTCAGTATCTGGGCTGGCGTACCACCTTTGGTATGATCGGCCTGTCAGCACTGGTACTGCTGATTATGCTGGTGCGGATACTGCCGCGCCTGCCGAGTGAGCACACCGGTTCACTCAGCAGCGTGCCGATGCTGTTTCGCCGTCCCGCGCTGGTGGCGATGTACATTCTGGTCACCGTCGTGGTGACCGCGCACTACACCGCTTACAGCTATATCGAGCCGTTTATGCAGGTAGTGGCCAGCGCCGATGAGAACTTCACCACCCTGTTACTGCTGCTGTTCGGCTCAGCCGGCATTCTGGGCAGCATTCTGTTCAGCACGCTGGGCAATAAATTCCCGTCCGCGCTGCTGATCGCCGCCATTGCGCTGATTACCCTGTGTATGGGTCTGCTGGTGTTTGCTGCGGTACGCCCGGCAGCGATTACCGTGCTGTGTATTATCTGGGGAATGGCAATGATGATGATCGGCCTGGCGATGCAGGTGCGCGTGCTATCGCTGGCACCGGACGCCACCGACGTCGCCATGTCGCTGTTTTCCGGTATTTATAACATCGGTATTGGCGCAGGCGCGCTACTCGGTAACCAGGTCAGTCTGCATCTGCAGATGGCAGACGTGGGCAACGTGGGCGCAATCATTGGCCTGGCGGGACTGTTCTGGTGCATCGCCATTTTCCGCCGTTATCCGCAACTGCGCTCCAACGGCTAGTGCGTTTCACAGGCAGCGGCGCCCCTGGCGGCACCGCTGCTGACATGGCCGGCTAAGGCAGGAAAAACATCGGCTGCAGTGTTTTGCTCACCGGGCTGTTGTCGGGATTTGATGGCATCAGATCACGCATCGACGCCCACCAGCGCTGACACACCTCAGTTTGCGCCACGGCCTGCCAGCGCGCTTCGGATTCAACCTCGACGCTGGCAAACAGCAGGTTGCGTTCAGCATCCAGCCAGATCGCGTAGTTGTGCGCGCCATGCGCTTTCAGCGTCCGTTCCAGCTCCGGCCAGATTGGCGTGTGACGGCGCTGATACTCTGCATGGCAGTGCGCATAGACATGCATGACGAACGCTTTACGCAACATCACTGCGCTCCGCCTGCAGCGCCGCCGGCCACGGCTTCACGTTAAAGCGCTCGCCCAGCGCAATCAGCTGTTCAGTGGTGATGCTCTGACGAATGCCGCCCATCGACAGCGCCATGACCACCACCTGCGATGACTTCTCAGCGGTATCAATCAGACCAAAGGTTTCGTCGAGCGTCGGTCCGGCGCCAAAGATTCCGTGGAAAGGCCACATCACCAGGCTATGGCTGGCCATCGCTTCTGCCGTCGCCTGACCAATGCCATCGGTACCCGGTACCATCCAGGGCAAAATGCCGACGCCATCGGGGAACACCACCAGGCACTCGGTGCTGCCCTCCCACAGCAGGCGGGTAAAGCGCGCCGCATCCAGATCCACCACATAGCTGAGCGCCATGAAGTGGGTGGCGTGACAGTGCATAATCACCCGGTCCGCGCCGTGGCTCAGTGCCTTGCGTACGCTGTGTGACTGAAAGTGCGCCGCCAGCTCGGACGTTGGCAGCCCTCCGTTGCTGAGCCCCCAGTGAATTTTGTACGACAGCCCTTTGTCATCCACCTGCAGCAGCACCAGACTGTCTGACGGATCGAGCTGCACGTTGCGAAAGAACTTACCGGAGCCGGTCACCAGGAACCAGTCGTTGGCCAGCGCGGGCGCCGGCTTGCTCAGTTCAATACAGCGCGGTGCCGGATAAAAATCGCTGGCATACGCGCTGACCTCTTCCGGCAACAGACGCAGACTGACGTTGCCGCCGTTACGTTCATCCCAGCCTTTCAGCCACATGTCACTGGTGGCTTTAACCATGTCGCGCACAAACCACGCGGAGAGAATTGTTTGCATGAATCGATTCCTTAACGTTGACGCAGCACGTGTTGTTCGTAGTGACGGACTTCGCTTAGCCAGCTGGCATCGGCTGGCACATCGTGGCGCAGGCACCACGCTTCCCATACCGCCTGCCACGGCAGCGACTTCTGCTCTTCAAGCAGCGCCAGACGGGCGGTGAAATCCCCATCACGCTCCCGCTGACGCAGCTGTTCGCCCGGCTCCAGCAGCGCCCGCAACAGGGCTTTTTGGGTATTGCGCGTGCCGATCACCCAGGCGGCAATGCGGTTGATCGAGGCATCGAAGAAGTCGAGACCGATGTGCACCCTGTCGAACAATTTTTGTCGGGCGATCTCACTGGCAATCGCCTGGGTTTCATCATCCAGCAGCACCACGTGATCGCTGTCCCAGCGGACCGGACGGCTGACGTGCAACAGCAGGCGCGGCACAAACAGCATGGCGCTGGAGATTTTGTCGGAGATCACTTCGGTAGGATGGAAGTGGCCGGCATCCAGCGTCAGCGCGGTCTGGCGGCTGGTGGCGTAACCGAGGCAGAACTCACTGGAACCCACGGTGTAACTCTCCGCGCCAATGCCAAACAGTTTGCTTTCCACCGCATCAATGTGGTGCTGCGGATTCAGCGGTTCACGGATGATCTCATCCAGCGCACTGGCGAGACGCTGGCGCGGCGCGAGGCGATCGACGGTGAGATCTTTCATGCCGTCCGGCACCCAGATATTCATGACTGACGGCGTGCCCAGCTGCTCGCCAAACCAGGCGGAGATACGGCGGCTGGCGGTGCAGTGGTCGATCCAGAACTGGCGAATGCCCGGATCGGCATGCGACAGCGTAAACCCGTCTGCGCTGAGCGCATGAGAAAAGCAGGTTGGGTTAAAATCCAGCCCCAGCTTTTTGCTTTTCGCCCACTCCAGCCAGTTGCTGAAGTGCTGCGGCTCAATCGCATCTCGTTCTACCGGGCGGTCGCTCTCAAGGTAGATGGCATGCAGGTTGAGGCGTTTCGCACCGGGGATCAGCGACATCGCTTTGTCGAGATCGGCACGCAGTTCAACCGCGTTGCGCGCCCGCCCCGGATAGTTGCCGGTCGCCTGAATGCCGCCGGTGAGCGCCCCCTGCGGATTCTCAAACCCACGTACATCGTCGCCCTGCCAGCAGTGCATCGACACCGGAATGGTATCCAGTTGTGCCATCACCTGTTCCACATCCACCCCGATGGCGGCGTAGCGTTGTCTGGCCAGTTCAAAGGCCTGTTCAATCAGCTTTGTCATATGCAAGTTCCTTAGCAGGTAGGCTCAGCGCCGCAAAGCGAGCCTGATGGGCCGCAAAGACGCTGTGATTCAGCGGGATAAATTTTTCTAACGGGAAATTGTGGCGAATGCAGCGGCGTAAATCGGCCACGTCGCGCAACTCACCCAGCGCGATCAGCTGGCAGCCGATGTTGCCCAGCGTCGAGGCTTCCACCGGGCCGGCAAACACCGGCAGCTGGCAGGCATCGGCGCACAGCTGGTTAAGCAGCGGATTCTGGCAGCCACCACCGACGATATGTAACTGACGCAGCGCAGTGCCGCGCAGGTGGCTAAGCTCCTGCAGCGTCTGCGAATAGAGCAGCGCCAGGCTGTCAAAGATGGTGCGCGCCAGTGCCGCCGGGCTGTGCGGCACGGGCATCGCCTGTTCGGCGCAGGCGTTCTGAATCTCCTCCACCATACTGGCCGGATTGATGAAACGGTGATGATTAGGGTGAATCAGGGCGCGGCAGGCCGGTTCCCGCGCGGCGTCGGCAATTAGCGCAGAGAGATCGCTGATGTGCAGTTCGCTGCACACCCGCTGCAACAGCCACAGGCCCATGATGTTTTTCAGCACCCGATAGCCTTCCGCACCGCCTTCATTGGTCAGATTAGCCTGCAGCGCCGCCTCGCTGACACAGGGTTGCAGGCTTTCGATGCCGATCAGCGACCAGGTGCCGGAGCTGAGGTAGGCAGTATCGTCCTGCTCCAGCGGCGTGGCCAGCACCGCGCTGGCGGTATCATGGGTGGCGACGGCGATCACCGGAATGCGCTGGCCGCTGGCGTTGCGCCAGTAACCGACGGTGTTGCCCGGCGCACGCGGCGTGCCGAACCAGCTGGCGTCTGCGCCCGCCCAGGCCAGCAGCTCGCGATCCCATTCGCCGCTGTGGATGTTGAGCAGCTGGGTGGTGGTGGCGTTGGTGTATTCCCAGTTGAGTTCACCGCTCAGGCGATAGTGAAGATAATCCGGAATCATCAGCGCGTGCTTCACCTGCGCCTGCCAGTCCGGTTGCTGCAGATGCAGCGCGCGCAGCTGATACAGCGTGTTGAACGGCAGAAACTGAATGCCGGTGCGCTGATAAAGCGCCGGTTTCCCGAGTTCACGCATCGCCTGGGCCATCAGGCCGTCGGTGCGTTTATCACGATAGCTGACCGCTTCGCCCACCCGCTCGCCGTGCGCGTCCAGCAACACCAGATCCACGCCCCAGGTATCAATACCAAGGCTGTCCGGCACAATGCCCTCCTCATCCAGCTGCTGCAGCCCGGCGCGAATCTCCTGTTCCAGCCGGTCCAAATCCCAGCAGTCATAATCGCCGCGCTGCACGCGCGGGTTGGCGAAACGACGCACTTCGCGCAGGCTGAGCTGCTGACGGTCAGCCTGCCAGCTGGCCAGCATGACGCGGCCACTGGATGCGCCTAAATCGATGGCAACAATATTACGCAGACTCATGGCGAGTACTCCCTGTGAAGACATGGCGACAGAGTAGAAATCCTGCGCCGCAGACACCTTCCCGCGAGTGCCAGCGGGTCATCACCGCTGGCAGGTTTGCAAAGGTGTTCGTGAGTGAGCTCACAGAACTGCATAACGGCAGAGTTGTGAGCCTTGCCGCAATTCCATCAATCACTTAGGCGATCTTGAATAATTGGCGATTTTCCTGCGCTGCCCGGTGCAAAATTCAAGGTAAGGTGGCAGGCGGCTGCGTAGACTCGGTTACGGTTTTGTTAACTGAGGACGCATGATGACGGTATTACACAGTGCTGATTTCTTTCCGGCCGGCGATTACACGATAGCCATTGAGCCACGTGTGCCGCAGTCGGCGTTTCCGGAGCATCACCATGATTTTCATGAAATTGTGCTGGTGGAACAGGGCTCGGGCATCCACGTATTTAATGGTCAGCCGCAGGCGCTCAGCGCCGGCTGCGTCTGTTTTGTGCGCGATCACGATCGCCATCTGTACGAGCAAACCGACAATCTGTGCCTGACGAATGTGCTGTATCGCAGTCCGGCGGCGTTCCGCTTTCTGTCCGGCCTGCAGGCGCTGCTGCCGCGCGAACAGGACGGCCAGTACGTTTCACACTGGCGGATCAACCATAAAGTGATGGCGCAGGCGCTGCACCTGGTGACGCAGATGAAGCAGCCGGCCAGCTGGTCGCTGGAACGTCAGGCGCAGCAGGAACAGCACTTTTTGCAGCTGCTGGTGCTGCTGCGCGAGGCGGCGCAAAACGATCAGGCGCAGGACCAGGATGCCCGCCTGCACCGCTTGCTGGACTGGCTGAATGCGCACTACAGTGAGGAAATTGCGTGGGAAGCGCTGGCCGATCGCTTCTGTTTGTCGCTGCGTACCCTGCATCGCCAGATGAAGCAGCAGACCGGCAGCACGCCGCAGCGCTATCTCAATCGGTTACGTTTATTGCAGGCGCGGCACCTGTTGCGCCACAGCGAGATGCGCATCACGGACATCGCCTATCAGTGTGGGTTTGGTGACAGTAATCACTTCTCCACCCTGTTCCGGCGGGAATTTGGCTGCGCGCCGCGCATGGCGCGCCAGCAGATGGGGTAACCGGAGGGCTGACATGCCGCTGTTACTGACGCGCGAGGATTACTTCCCGGCCAGCAATTTGCCTATTGCCGTGGCAGAACGCATGCCGCAGCCCTCTTTCCCACCGCACCGGCATGAGTTCAGCGAGATCGTGATTGTCTGGCGCGGTAATGGCCTGCATATCCTCAACGATCGGCCGTGGCTGATCACCTGTGGCGATGTGTTTTACATTCGCGACAGTGATTGCCACAGCTTTGATAGCGTCAACGATCTGGCGCTCGACAATATTCTCTACTGCCGCGATCGCTTCAGCCTGGCGCTCGACTGGCAGCAGCTGCTGCCGCCACAGGATGAAGAGACACCCGCCAGCTGGCGTCTGACCACGCGCGGCATGGCGCTGGCGCGCGGCGTCATCAGCCAGCTGGAGCGCGAAAGTCGCAAAAGCGATTCGCTATCGATTCAGCTGTCGGAAGCGCTGTTTTTGCAGCTGGCACTGATATTGCGCCGTCACGGCTACGCCGCCGATCGGCCGTGGGTGCTGCCGGAGGGCGAACAGCTCGATCTGCTGATGTCGGCGCTGCTCGGCGATATCAGCCGCCCCTTCGATCTGCCCCATTTCTGCCAGCAAAACCAGCTCAGCGAACGGTCGCTGAAACAGTTGTTCCGTCAGCAAACCGGCATGACCATTGGCCACTATCTGCGTCAGCTGCAGCTGTGTCAGGCAAAATATCTGTTGCGCACGCAGGCATGTCTGATTAGCGAAGTGGCGGCGCGCTGCGGGTTTGATGACAGCAACTACTTTTCCGTGGTGTTTACGCGCGAAACCGGATTAACACCCAGCGCGTGGCGTCAGCGTTTTTTGTCGCCGCGCGAACCGATGGCAGACAAAGAAAAAGCCTGACGCGTGCAGAGACGCGTCAGGCGGTGCGATGTTAAGCGTTATCAGGCGGCCATACCGAGACCGACAATGTTTGCCGCGATAATGATCACCACGCAGCCAATCGATAACACACTCACCGGTCGACGCCCCACCGATTTCCACTCCTTCAGCACCAGTCCCACCAGGCCGCCGCACAGCACGTACAGGCTCATGTGCAGCATCCAGCTAACGAAGTCGTACTGCGGGGGAATTTTTGCGTGGCCCCAGGCATAAAAGAAGAACTGCAGATACCACATGGTTCCCCCCAGCACGGCGAAGGCGATGTTGGCGATCAGCAGCGGTTTTGCCACGGAAAAGTCGCGGTGCAGCGAAAGCTCCGGCTTCACCGCCAGGCGGATAAAGCAGTACGCGAGGTTGATCAGCGCGCCACCGCCCATGATCACCACGTAACTCGGCAACGCCACATACAGCGGATTGATGCCCAGACTGGCAGCGGCTTCATGCATCGGCTTCGCCGCATCCATGGCAAATGACATGCCAGCCGAGAAGATGCCGCACAGCACCGCCAGCACCAGGCCTTTCTTCAGGTTGAAATCTTCGGCGTTAATCCCCAGCGCCCGTTCCTTTAGCAGCCCGGCGCGCGACACAATCGCCACACCCAGCAGCGCAACCAGTACGCCCAGCAGCGTCATCCGGCCGCCGGCGGAGCTGAACAGTTCAACGAATCGGCCCTGCAACAGCGGCGTCATCAGCGTCCCCACCACCAGCGTAATGCCAATGGCGATGCCAATCCCCATCGACATCCCCAGATAGCGCATGGTGAGGCCATAGTTGATGTTGCCGATGCCCCACATGGCACCGAACAGAAACACCGGCAGCAGCTGCGATAAACTGAAACTGCTGTAGTACGCCCAGAAGTTCGGTAACAGCGCAGCACTGACTGCCCAGGGCAGAATCAGCCACGACATCACGCCGCCGACCGACCACATGGTTTCCCATGACCACTTTTTAACCTGTTTAAACGGAGCATAAAAACAGGCGGCGCTGGCGGCACCCACCAGATGCCAGAAGATACCTGCAAGAATGGCACTGTTCATTGTTATTCCTTCGTAAGGTTGAGGCCAGACGGAAACACCTGCGGTTTCCGATTAGTGGCAGTCTATGGCGCACTGCGTGGACTCAGCCTTTGGATGGTTGCCGTAAAGCCAGGCTGACTGGCAAAATCGGGTGGGTATGCAACATAAGGATCACAAATTCGCATTTGCCGCTGTTATGCCGGGGAAACTCTTTAAGTTGCTTATTATTCGGCATATTTTTGATTTATGTTGTGTTGATCAGCACAGTTTTTCATCTGTTGCCAGCGCGCCGCTTAACATGGCACTCACACAAAGCTGCGCGAATCACTTCCCCCGACGGGGTTAAATCCGTATAACGTGGGAAAAATCATCGGAACCAGGGATTGAGATGAAGAGCAAACGGTTAACGCTGGTGCTGTCGCAGGCGGTGAGCCGCGTGATGCTGGATGACATCCGCGCCATCGTGCCGCCCGAGGCGCTGAATGTGTTCATTAATGGCTTAGATAGTTGCCACTACGCCACGCTGGACTGCGTGCAGAGCGAAGAGAACTGCGCGCTGCTGGCGTCAGCCATTGTGGTGTGGCGTCAGCTCGGCCATGTGCATCAGATTCAGTATCAGAAAGGCGAACATCTGCGTCAGGTCGATGACGCGACACAATTTCAGCTATTCAGTATGATGAAAACCCACCGCGCGCTAATCCAGCTCGCTTAACGCTCAGGATGCATATGAAAATCGGTCTGCTGTTCCCCATCGCCATTATTGTTGCCGGTGTCAGTTTTCTGGTCTGGTTTATTGCCAGCGGCGCCATGATGCCCGGTTCCTGAAACGGTCCACTGACGCAGAATGCTGCGTCGGTCGCGTGATTCTTGCCGCTATTGCCAGCGCCCTGCCGGTGCTGGCAGTGATAAAAAGGTCGCCAGCGTTCATCTGCTTCACTCTTCCTTCACATCAGTTTAACAAAACCGAGCGTGGAGCCCCTGCACATGACCCTTCATCATCAACACTACATTAATGGCGCGTTTGTCGAGGCGCATAACGATAGCTGGATTGAAGTGATTAACCCGGCGACGGAGACCCTGCTATCACGTGTGCCCCAGGGCAGCAAACAGCAGGCAGCGGCAGCCATTGCCGCCGCAGAAGCCGCTCAGCCCGGCTGGGAAGCGTTACCGGCGGTGGCGCGCGGCGACTGGCTGCACCGCATCGCCACGGCAATTCGCCAGCGCGAGCCTGAGCTGAGCGCCACCCTCGTCGCGGAGGGCGGCAAAACCCAGGCGCTGGCGCAAACTGAAGTGCTGTTTACCGCTGACTACCTAGACTACATGGCGGAATGGGCGCGACGCTACGAAGGGGAAATCGTCAACAGCGATCGCCCAAACGAAAATATCTTTGTGTTTAAGAAAGCGATTGGTGTGACCACCGGTATTCTGCCGTGGAATTTTCCCTTCTTCCTGATTGCGCGCAAAGCGGCACCGGCGCTGATCACCGGCAACACTATCGTGCTGAAGCCGAGTGAGATCACCCCGAACAACGCCGCCCTGTTCGCCGCCATTATCGACGACATCGGCCTGCCGCCCGGGGTAATTAACATCGTTTACGGCTATGGCCCGGAGGTGGGACAGGAACTGGCCGCCAATCCTAAAGTCGGGTTAGTGAGCCTGACCGGCAGCGTCAACGCCGGCATCGCCACCATGGCCGCCGCGGCGCCGAATGTGACAAAAGTGTCGCTGGAGTTGGGCGGTAAAGCGCCGGCAATTGTCATGGACGACGCCGACCTCGATCTGGCCGTCAGGGCTATCGTCAGTTCGCGCATTATTAACAGCGGTCAGGTGTGTAACTGCGCCGAGCGCGTGTATGTGCAAGACGGCATTTACGATCGCTTTATCAGCGCCCTGACCGGGGCGATGCAGCAGGTGAAATTTGGCGATCCGGCGCAGCAGGCCGATGTGGATATGGGGCCGCTGATTAGCGCAGCCGCGTGCGACCGCGTCGGGCAAAAGGTCGCCAGCGCCGTTGCGCAGGGCGGCAAGGTGGTGCTGGGCGGCAAACGCGCCGGTGAACGCGGCTTTTATTTTGAACCGACCATCATCACCGGGGTACGTCAGGAGATGGCGATCATGCGTGAGGAAATCTTTGGCCCGGTGCTGCCGGTGATGCGCTTTAACACGCTGGATGAAGCCATCGCGCTGGCTAACGACTGCGACTATGGCCTGACCTCATCGCTGTATACCCGCGATCTGAACACCGCGATGATCGCGCTGCGCCGGCTGAAATTCGGGGAAACCTACATTAATCGCGAAAATTTTGAAGCGATGCAGGGATTCCATGCCGGCTGGCGCAAATCCGGCATCGGCGGTGCCGATGGCCGCCACGGGCTGGAGGAGTATCTGCAAACGCACGTCGCCTATCTGCAGTTTGCCTGATGCGTAAACACCGGTGCGCAGCGCGCACCGGTTGCCACTTAGCGTATCCGTTTCTGACTGCGCAGCAGCGCTACCCCGCTAAAGAGCGACATCGCCATCAGGTAGTAGCCCGGCGCCAGACTGGTGCCGGTGGCACTGATCAGCAGCGTGCAAATCAGCGGTGCAAAACCGCCAAACACCGTAACCGCAATGTTATAGCTGATGGCCATGCCGCTGGCGCGCGTACCAATCGGGAACAGATCCGCCATCACCGAGGGTACGGTAGAAAAATAGATCGATTTCAGCAGCGCCATCCAGCATACCAGCACAATCAGCGTGGTCGGCGTAGTGTGATTGACCACCAGCCGAAAGGCCGGATAGATGGTGACCATCAGCAGTATGAGCGATCCCCACATCAGCGGCAGGCGGCCAATGCGCTCCGCCCACAATCCCATCAGCGGCGTCACTACCGTCAGAATCACCCCGGCCAGCAGCGTGGCAGTAAAGGCCACCGAGCCCGGCAGATGCAGGTTTTTGGTTGCGTAGGTCGGCACGTAGTTGAGCATGTAGTTGACCGCCGTGGAGATCACCATCAGGCCAATCGCCAGCAGCATCAGCGCTTTTTGCCGGCCAAACAGCCGTTTCAGCGGGGCCGCTTCCGGCGTCTGTGCGGCAAAGCTGGCGGGCTCATGCACGTGGCGGCGGATATACAGCCCGAGCGGGCCAATCAGCAGGCCGAAGGCAAACGGAATACGCCAGCCCCACGCCTGAATCTGGCTTTCGCTCAGGATCTGCGTCAGACCGAGACCAAACGCCGAAGCCATTAGCGTGCTGGCGCCCTGGGTGGCGAACTGCCAGCTGGCGATAAAGGCTTTGCGCTCGGGAAAATGCTCGACCAGAAACGCCGTGGAGCTGCCAAACTCGCCACCGGCAGAAAAGCCCTGCACCAGGCGCGCCAGCAGGATCAGCAGCGGTGCGAGCAGGCCGATGCTGTCGTAGCCCGGCATAAACGTGATGATGGCTCCGCCAAGCATCATCAGGTTGATGGAGAGCAGCAGCGCTTTTTTACGCCCGTGGCGATCGGCATAGTTGCCCAGCACCACCGCACCCAGCGGGCGAATCAGAAAGGAGACGCCGAAGCTGCCAAAGGTCAGCAGCAGCGAGACCGACGCATCGCTGGTGGGAAAGAAGGCGTGGGCGATATAGCTGGCGAAGAAGCCATATACCGCAATGTCGAACCACTCCAGCGCATTACCAATGCAGGTCGCAAACAGCGTTTTGTGCAGGTTTGGCTTCACGCCGCTCAGCGGCGCGCTATGGCTGAGGCTGCTCATGCGCCACCTCCGGCATAGGCGCGGTGTTGCGCCAGCCATTCCGTGCCCTGCTCGCCCAGCTCCCACAGCAGCTGCGTCATGATCTGCAGCCCTTCGCGGGCAATCGATTTCAGCATGTGCTCATTCACGCCATGTTGACCGCAGGCGGGATACGAATGTGGCACCCACAGCGTTGGCAGGCCCAGAATCTCCGCGAACACCTCATTTGGCAGCGATCCACCAAGGTTGGGCAGCAGCGCCGGTTTTTTGCCGCTGGTTGCCGCCATGCTGTTCAGCACCCAGTGCACCAGCGGATCGTCAGGATCAAGACGCGTGGCGGGTGAACCACGCAAAAACTCAACCTCAACATCATGGAAGCCGTGCTGCGCCAGATGCGCGCTGACGTGCTGCGCCAGCCGCTGCCAGTCGGTACCGACCACAAAACGCAGCTGGCACACCGCCGTCGCGCTGCCGGGAATGGCATTCATCGGGCGCGCCGGATTACCGGTGAGAAACGACAGCACTTCCAGCGTGTTCCAGCCGTACAGGCGTTCGGCAGGCGTCAGGCCTGGCTCGCCCCAGTTGGTGTCAATCGCGGGATCGCCTGGCATGCCACCCACCTCGATATCGCTGAGAATGGCGCGCACCTGCGGCGTCAGCGAGTCGGGCCGCAGCGCCTCCACCTGCAGCACGCCCTGCGCGTCCACCAGCGTGGCGATGGCGCTGGCCAGCCGGGTGCCGGGATTGCTCAGCAGTCCGCCCCAGTTGCCGGAGTGATAAGCATTGTCACGCGCGTTGATGGTCAGGCGGAAATTTACCGCACCGCGCGAACCGAGGAACAGCGTCGGCCGCACGGCGTTGAGCCGCGGACCGTCTGAGGCAATGAACAGGTCAGCCTGCAACAGTTCCGCCTGCTGCTGACACAGCTGCGCCAGCCCCGGCGAGCTGATCTCTTCGCCCATCTCAAACAGCCATTTGCAGTTAAAGCCGAGACGGCCGCCGCGCGCCTGGTACACCTGCTCCAGCGCCGCAAGATTGACGCAGTGCTGACCTTTGTTGTCGGCGCTGCCGCGTCCGTACCAGCGATCGCCCTCTTCGGTCAGCTGCCACGGCGACAGCCCGCTGCGCCAGTTTTCGTCATCGCCGAATACCACATCACCGTGCCCGTAGCTCAGCAAGGTCGGTAAGGCGGGATCTTCCATGCGCACCGCCACGAGGAATGGCCGGCCGGCAGCGTGCGGGTTATCGATGAGCTGTAGCGTGAAGCCCAGCGCCTGCAGTTGCGGTGCAATCTCCTGTTGCAAATAGTCCTGTAACGCCACATCGCGATCGTCGCGCTGGCTCTCGGTCTGCCACGCCACGCGGCGCGCCAGGATACGTTGAAATTCCCCGCTGTCGAAATATGCGGTGGCCTGCTGAACCGCCTGTTGTGCTGACATGTTTGCCCTGCCTGTTATAGGTCTGCTGTTTTTTCATCTTTGCGGAAAGGCAGCTTTGCCACAATTATCAATTTATCGAGTAAGATTTGCCTTTAAAGCAAAGCTGCATTGCCCGATTTCGAGGCAGGCACAGACGGAGGCCATGGCATGTTAAGCACGGAAATGCGTTATTTTCTCGCGGTAGCCGATTGCGGTTCGCTCAGCGCGGCCAGCGCCCAGCTGTTTGTGGCGGTCTCTGCCATTAGCCGCCAGATTCAGCGGCTGGAGCAGCAGCTGGGCGTGACGCTGTTTGCCCGTCATGCGCGCGGCATGGTGCTGACCGAGGCCGGCGAGATTTTTGCCCATCACGTGCGCAAAAATCTGCTGGATATGGAGTATGCGCTGGCGGAGATCAAAGGCCTGAAGGCGGTGCGGCGCACGCTGATTCGTGTCGCCTGTACCGACGGGCTGGCGTTTACCCTGCTGCCCCGGCTGATTGCCGCCTTTCGCCGCGATCATCCCGGCGTGCTGTTTGACGTCCGGGTGGCTAGCGCGCAGGGCGTGGCTGAACTGCTGCGCAGCGGCGAGTGCGACGTGGCATTGCAGTTTAGCCTGCACGCGGAACGTGCGGTTGAGGTGGTGGGCTCATGGCCGGCGCCGGTGTTGCTGGTGATGCATGACAGCCATCCGCTGGCGGGCGTGCCGCAGGTGGCGCTGGCCGATCTCAGCCACTATCCGCTGGCGCTGCCGCAGCAAAACACCACGGTACGCCAGCTGTTTGAGCTGGCCAGCCACATGAGTGGCCACCTGATTGAACCGGTGCTGACCTGCGACAACTTCTCCACCCTGTTCCATTTTTTACTGCGCACGCCGCTGGCGGTGACCATTTGCAGCAGTTTTACCCTGGCGGAGGAAGCGCAGCAGCAGGGTCTGGTGATGCGCGCGGTCAATATCGATCAGCTGAGCCAGCGTACGCTGCAGCTGCAGACGCAGTCAGGGCGACCCCGTAGCGCCGCCCTGACTCTGTTTCTGACCTTTCTGCAACAGCAGCTCAGCGCGCTGTCCGCTGCGATTAAGGCGTGATATCCACCGGATAGAAGATATGCTTGCCGAACGGATCCACCTGGTAGCCGCTGACCGATTTACGCACCGGCTCAAAAATCGTTGAGTGCGCAATCATGACCGCCGGCATCTGGTCATGCATCATCTGCTGCGCCTCGCGGTATAACGCCACGCGCTTGTCGTGATTTTGTTCGGCGCGCGCCTTGGTGATGATTTTCTCAAACGGCGCATAGCACCATTTGGACGAGTTGGAGCCGCCGTTCGCCGAGGTGCAGCTGTACAATGGCCCGAAGAAGTTATCCGGATCGCCGGTGGCGGTGGTCCAGCCCATCAGCGCTGCCTGATGCTCACCGCCCTTAACGCGCTTGAGGTATTCGCCCCACTCATAGCTGACGATGTTGGCTTTGATGCCCACTTTTGCCCAGTCGGCCTGAATCATCTCAGCCATGCGGCGGGCGTTGGGATTATACGGCCGCTGGACCGGCATCGCCCACAGCGAAATTTCGGTGCCCGGCTGAATGCCGGCCTGCTGCAGCAGCGCTTTGGCCTGTTGCGGATCGTAGGCGTAATCCTGCAGATCTTTATCAGCACTCCACACATCCGGCGGCAGAATATTCTTCGCCACCGTGCCGGTACCTTTGAAGATGGCATCAATGATCGCCTGCTTATTGATGGCCATCGCCAGCGCCTGGCGCACTTTCACGTTATCCAGCGGGGCTTTGGTGGTGTTGAACGACAGGAAACCGGTGTTGAGGCCAGATTTCTGTTCCAGCGTGATGTTCGGGTTGTGGCGCATGTTGTCGAGATCGGCCGGATTAGGGAACGGCATCACCTGGCACTCGTTTTTCTCCAGTTTGGCATAGCGCACCGAGGCGTCCGGGGTGATGGAAAACACCAGACGATCGATTTTAGCCTTGCCCTGCCAGTACTGCGGGAAGGCTTTGTAGAGAATGCGGGAATCTTTTTGATACTGCACCAGCTCAAACGGTCCGGTGCCAATCGGCTGCATGTCGACCTTTTCCGGCGTACCGGCTTTCAGCATCTGGTCGGCATATTCCGCCGAGTGAATCGAGGCGAAATACCACGCCAGATCGGCGAGAAACGGCGCTTCGGCATGGGCCAGCGTAATCCGCACCGTCAGATCATCCACCTTATCGATACGGGTGATCAGTTTTGCCAGCTCGAGGCTTTCAAAGTTGGCATAGTTACCGCCCGAAACGGTGTGATACGGGTTTTTCGTATCGAGCTGGCGCATAAACGAGAAGATCACGTCATCGGCGTTGAGATCGCGCGACGGCGTAAACAGTTTATTGCTCTGGAACTTAACCCCTTTGCGCAGATGGAAGGTATACACCTTGCCGTCCGGGCTGATCTCCCAGCGCTCCGCCAGGCTGGGCACCAGCTCGGTGGTGCCCGGTTTGAAATCCACAAGGCGGTTAAAAATCGGCACGGCGCTGGCGTCCACGCTGGTACCGGAGGTGTAGAGCTGCGGGTTGAAGTTCTCCGGCGAGCCTTCAGAACAGTAAACCAGCGTCTTCGCCGAGACGCCGCCTGCAACCGCTAACCCCAGTGCGCTAAGCGCCAGTTTTCCTATCATCTTTTTCATCGTCTTCTCGCTTTTTATTGACTTCCATGAGCCAGCATCGGTATTTATTTCATAAATAACATGATTTAGCCGTCTGGCGTATCTCCAGTGGCGCAAAGCTAATAAGGAATTGTGATGACAGACCAACTTGCCCGTCAGCTGACCCAGCGTTTTTACCGTTATCTGGCGGTCTCCAGCCAGAGCGATGCCAAATCCAGCACGCTGCCCAGTACGCCGTCGCAACACGCCATGGCGGAACTGCTGGCGCAGGAGCTGCGCGATCTCGGTCTGCAGGATGTGGTGATTGATCAGCATGCCACGGTGACCGCCGTGAAACCGGGCAACCGGCCTGGCGCGCCGCGCGTGGGCTTTATCACCCATATTGATACCGTCGATGTCGGGCTATCACCGGATATCCATCCGCAAACCCTGCGCTTTGAGGGCGCGGATCTGTGTCTGAATGCGCAGCAGGACATCTGGCTGCGGGTGGCGGAGCATCCGGAAATCCTGCCGTATGTCGGTCAGGAGATTGTGTTCAGCGACGGCACCAGCGTGCTGGGGGCCGACAACAAAGCGGCAGTCAGCGTGGTGATGACGCTGGTGGAGAACCTGCGTGGCGAGCACGGTGATGTGGTGGTGGCGTTTGTGCCGGATGAAGAGATCGGCCTGCGCGGCGCCAAGGCGCTGGACCTGGAGACGCGCTTTAACGTCGATTTCGCCTGGACCATTGACTGCTGCGAGCTGGGCGAAGTGGTGTATGAGTGCTTCAACGGCGCCTCCGCTGAAATTACCTTCACCGGCGTGCCGGCGCATCCCATGTCGGGCAAAGGCGTGCTGGTGAATCCCCTGCTGATGGCGCACGACTTCATCGCCCGCTTCGACCGGCTTGCCACGCCCGAGCATACCGCCGGGCGCGAAGGCTATATCTGGTTCAATGATATGCAGGCCAATGCCAGCCAGGCGGTATTGAAAGCGTCGATTCGCGATTTCGATTTAAAGGGTTTTGATGCGAAGAAGCAGCAGCTGGTGGAAGTCGCCGATCAGATCGCCGCGCACTATCCGACTGGTCACGTCGCGCTGAAGATCAATGATATCTATAGCAACATCAGTAACGCGATAGGTGAGGACCGGCGGGCAATCGATCTGATTTTTGCTGCGCTGCAGCAGGTGGGGGTGGAACCTAAAGTGATTCCGATGCGCGGCGGCACCGATGGGTCTGCGCTGTCGGCCAAAGGGTTACTGACGCCGAATTTCTTCACCGGCGCGCACAATTTCCATTCGCGTTTTGAATTCCTGCCGATCCCGTCATTTGTGAAGTCGTATCAGGTGGCGGAAGCGCTGTGTTATCTGGCAGCCCGATAAGCGCGGTTGCAGAGAAATGTTGAGACAGCCTGACCGGCGATTGCCGATCAGGCTGACACCCGCTTACTTGCTGACGCTGACGTCAATGCCCGGGAAGAATTTCGCCGCCAGTTTAGTCACGGTGCCGTCGGCCTGGACTTTGGCGATGGCCGCATCCAGTTCCCCTTTCAGCTTGCTATCGCCTTTGCGCAGACCGAAACCAATGCCGGAACCGAGAATGGTGTCGTCTTCCACCGGCTTACCGGCGAAGGCGAAACCTTTGCCCTGCGGCTTATCGAGGAAACCAGACTGACCGGCGGCGGACATCACCAGCGTACCGTCAAGACGGCCAGCGACCATGTCGTTGTACACCTGGTTCTGATCCTGATACGACGTCACCGTCACGCCCTGGGATTCCCAGTGCTTTTTAGCGTAGGTTTCCTGAATCGAGCCCTGCAGCACGCCGATATTTTTTCCTTTCAGCGACGCCGCCGTCGGCTCGAGTTTCTCGCCCTGCTTCACAATCAGCATGGTGGGAATGCGGTAGATCGGGTTGGTGAAGTCGATACTTTTCGCCCGCGCCTCGGTGATGTTCATCGCCGAGTTAATCGCATCGAATTTTTTCGCCTGCAGCGCCGGGATCAGCGCATCAAAGCTGCTCTCAACCCATTTGCAGTCAAAATGGCCGACCTGGCAGATGGCTTTGCCCAGTTCGATGTCAAAACCCTCCAGCTCGCCCTGCGCGTTGCGGCTTTCAAACGGCGGATATTGTGACTCCAGACCGTAGCGCAGGCTCTCCTGCGCCAGCGCCTGCACGGAGGTGATCATGCCCAGTGCGATAAACAGTGCGTTCAGTTTTTTCATTATTTTCCCCTAATTACCCTTTAACCCGGCACAGCGCCTGCGCGCCGGCTTCGAGCGTTGCGTCGTCTTTAGCAAAAGAAAGGCGGATTAATTTATTGTCAGTGCCATCCATATAAAACGCCGACAGCGGAATGGTAGCCACACCGTGATCGACGATGAGACGTTTTACCATTTCACTGTCGCTTTCGTCACTGAAATGTCCGTAGCTGGCCAACATAAAGAACGAACCGGCGCTCGGTAACAGCCTGAACGGTGAATCCTGCAGCAGCGTCTGCAGCCGATCGCGCTTCGCCTGATAAAACGACGACAGCTGCAGATAGTTTTGCGGGTTCTGCAGATACTGCGCGAAGCCAACCTGCATTGGCGTATCGGCGGCGTACATCATGAACTGATGCACCTTGACGATCTCCGCCATCAGCGCAGCAGGCGCCAGCGCATAGCCGACGCGCCAGCCGGTGACGTGGAAGGTTTTACCGAAGGAGGACACCACCACGCTGCGCTGTGCCAGTTCCGCGTGCGTGGCCATGCCGCAGTGCGTCTGGCCGTCAAACACGATGTGTTCGTAGACTTCATCAGACAACACCACGATGTCGGTGTTACGCGTCAGGGCCGCCAGCTGTTCGAGATCGGCGGCATTCAGCACCTGTCCGCTCGGGTTATGTGGCGTATTGATGATAATCATGCGCGTACGCGGCGTGATCGCGGCACGCAGTTCGTCCCAGTCAATCGCAAAATCCGGCACCTGCAGCTTGAGGCCGATCGGCGTCGCGCCCTGTAACCGCACCACCGGCGCGTAGCTGTCAAAGGCTGGCTCAAAGAAGATCACTTCATCACCCGGATGCACCAGCGCCGAAATCGCCATGTAGATGCCCTGACTGGCACTGCCGGTGATCAGGACTTCGCTGGCGGCATCGTACTGCTGGCCATACAGGCGGTGCACCTTCTCCGCCAGCGCTTCACGCAGCGCCGGTAAACCGGTCATGGCGGCGTACTGATTATGGCCGTCGCGCATCGCCTGGCTGACCAGCTCAACCAGCTGCGGGTCACACGGGAAATTGGGTGCGCCCTGAGAGAGATTAACGGCCTGGTGCTGTGCGGACAGCTGGCCGATCACGCTAAAAATGGTGGTGCCGACGTCCGGCTGTTTGGAGGAGAGCTTCACGCTGCTGTTCAGGGTCATCATTGCTCCACAGGTTGCATAACCACGTATCGGAAGTAGATTTCTATTCAACGGCGCGACGCTTGAGTCGACAAGCGAATTGTTGTCATAATAGCCATGATAAAAAATCATAGCTCGAGGCCGTTATGTCCCGCTCTGCTCTGCCACTCAACGCCATTCATGCCTTTCTGGTCACCGCCCGTCATCTCAACCTGACGCGCGCCGCCAGCGAACTGTGCATCACTCAGGGCGCGGTGAGCCGCAAAATTGCGGCGCTGGAGAGCTGGCTGGGGTTTGCCCTGTTTGAACGCCACGCGCGCGGTCTGCATCTCACCGATCAGGGCGCGGCGCTACTGCCGGAGCTGCAACAGGGATTCAATCTGCTGGTCAATGCCACTGAGAAAGCCAGCCGCAGCAACGCCTCGATTCGGCTGAAAGCCCCGACCTGCGCTATGCGCTGGCTGGTGCCGCGCCTGGTGGCGCTGGAGCAGCAGCGGCCAGACATTCACGTGGCGCTCACTACCACGCTCGATCATGCGTCGCAGCTGGAAAACTTTGATGCGGCGATTGTATTCGGCACGCCGCCTGCCGGTGCCATTCCGCTGTTTGCCGAGCGCCTGACGCCGGTGCTGGCCAGCAGCGTGCCGGCACCGCGCCATGTCAGCGAACTGGCCAAATTCACCTTCCTGCACCCGACCGGCGATACGCGCGACTGGCAGCTATGGCTGTCCGGCCAGGCGGAGCAGCTGCCGATGGCGCGCAATCAGCACTTCGCCACCATGGATTTGGCGATCAGCGCGGCGATTCAGGGATTTGGCGTGACGGTGGCGGATATTACGCTGGTGGAGAATGATTTGGAGAATGGGCGGTTAATTGCCCCGTTTGCCGCGAGTGTGGCAACCGGGGCGAGCTACAGCCTGTTACAGCGGGCGGAAAAAGATGCGCCACCGTTTTTGCCGCAGCTGGTGGCGTGGTTGTGTCAGCCTCAGAATGAAACCCACTCTTCACTGCTGGCGGGTTTACCCTGAGCGCCTGCGGCGGCAGATAACACCGGCCGGCGCAGCGCAGGCGCAGCAGTGGATACCACGGTCTGCGCGCGCGGCGCGCTGTCAGACAGACGGAACTTCGCCACCGACGCCTGCAGCTCTTCGGTCTGACGCTCCAGCGCGCTGGCCGCCGCCGACACCTGCTCCACCAGCGATGCGTTCTGCTGGGTGACGCTGTCCATTTCGGTGACGGCAGTGCCGACCTGCGAAATCCCTTTGCTCTGCTCTTCCGACGCGGCAGCGATGTGCTTCATGATCTCATTCACATCCTGCACCGACTTCAGAATGTCATGCATGGTGCTGCCAGCGCTGCTGACCAGCTCCGAGCCTTTCTCAACGCGTGACACCGAATCTTCAATCAGCGTGGCGATCTCTTTTGCGGCGCCGGCGCTGCGTTGCGCCAGGTTGCGCACTTCGCTGGCCACCACGGCAAAGCCGCGCCCCTGCTCACCGGCACGCGCCGCTTCGACTGCCGCGTTGAGCGCCAGGATGTTGGTCTGGAAGGCGATGCCGTTGATCACGCTGGTGATTTCGGCAATCTTTTTCGAACTGCCGGAAATGCCCTGCATGGTGGTCACCACTTCGCCAACCAGACGGCCGCCCTGCTGTGCGGTGCCGGTGGCGGTCTCCGCCAGCGCGCTGGCCTGACGTGCGTTGTCGGCGTTGAACTTCACCGTGGCAGTCAGTTGCTCCATGCTGGCCGCGGTCTGTTCCAGCGCCGCCGCCTGCTCTTCGGTGCGCGATGAAAGATCGTTATTGCCGGCTGAAATTTCTGCCGCGCCGCGGTAGATGTTCTCCGTGCCGCTGCGAATAGCGCTGACCGCTTCACGCAGGCTGTCCTGCATCGCCCGCAGCAGTGGCACCAGTTTGCCGACGCAGTTGCGGCCAAATTCTTCCACCGGCTGGCTGAGATCGCCCTGCGCAATCACGGTAAAATGGTTACGAATGCGATCCAGTGGTTTCACCAGCATCGTCACCAGGTAACGGTCAGTGAACAGCAGAATCAATAAGCCGAACACCACCGCCGACACAATAATCACTTTGGTCATGCTGGTAAGCGTATCCACGGTCACGCGGGTCTCATCCAGCTTGCTGCTGGCGGCCTGATTAAACGCTTCTGCGCTGGCACCAAACGCCCGGCTCAGCGGCGGCGTGACATTGTTGGCCTGCGCGCGCCATGCATCCAGTGAAGCCTGCTGCGCCAGCGCCACCTGTGGTGCGATCCCCTCATCCAGCAGTTTCTGCCAGCTGCTGATCACATTGTTCACCGTCTCGCTGTCCATCGGACCCGGCGCCATGGCTTTGAACTGGGTTAACTGCTGTTTCATGTTATCCAGTGCCTGCTGCACCGGCGCGAACGCTTCCGCGGTCGGCGCGTTACCGGCGGTGCGGCCTTCCATTACCCGCGACAGACGCGTGACCACGCGGAAATATTGATCGTTGCCTTTGCTGAGCGCCGTCATCTGGTTTACCAGCTGACGATCAATCTCGTTACCCTCGCCAAGCGCATTCAGCGAGTGGACGCTGAACAGCCCTACGCCACACCATAACAGGCAGAAGAGCCCGAGAATGGTCAGCATAACGGCGCGAATCGTGAAGTTTTTTAACATACCCATACATAATCCCCTGGTGTGAACGCTGGCAGCCCGGATAAAACAGGGCTTAGGGTATTTATCGGCAGCGAACCGGGAAAAGATAAATGTTTTGTAAGCTAATTAATTGCAGGATGGGGTGCCGCGCGGGGCGGCTGAGCGGTCGTAAAATCAGGCAGATAGCGGCCAATTTGCCTTAAAAAAACATTGATGTTTTTACATGATTAGCAGGCTTATTAAAGTTTAACGTGGCTGCGCATCATCAGGCGAAACAGACGCAGACGGCCGCGCATAAATCGCGCCTTCAGCACCGATTCCGCTTTACCGTCGTGGCCAAAAGCGAGAGTCAAATCTTCACCTGGCCGCCATACCGGCCAGTCAGGCTCCCCGTCGAGCCGCAGCCGATGGCTGAACTCACTGGCATCCCGCGCAAAGGCCACCCACCAGGCGCTGACGCGGCCGGCAAAGGCGATATCGCTGGCGCTGTAATGCCAGTCACCCGGCGGCGGCAGCGTCGCGAGCGTATTAAAGACATAAGGAATTTCGTTGCCGTGCCAGGTGCCGTGCGGGTAGAGATGACGCGCGTTTTCTGACACATAATCAAACCAGTAACGCCACGCAGGCATGCCGATGCTGTGCTGCGACTGCGCCACCAGCAGCGGCATGACGGTAAACGCCATGTCGCGCGCCACCGCGCGTCCCAGCAGGCTGTCATCATGGATATCGTACAGCCACTTCAGCAGGCGATAACTCAGGCGACTTTTGCTGCGCAGCTGCTGTAACACGCTGCGGGCATCCACGCCGAAGTAGTCCAGCACGCTGGCTTCATCGCTGTTGCTGCCAATCATCAACGGCACGCGATGCTGTTTACCCGCCATAAAGGTGTCGAGCATCGGTCTGGGTAGCACCGCATCGCCGCTGATGGCCACCGGCCCCAGCGCCAGCGGTCGCTCCAGCGGCCAGAAACTATCGGCCGGCAGTGCGCGCAACTGTTCCGCACTGGCATCCGCGGCCAGATTGAAATGCGCTGCCACCTGCAGGCCTGTTTGCTGCGCCTGCTTATGCGGCACGTCCGGCAGGCTGTAGGCACTTTGCACGATGCCCTTATGAAACAGCCCTTCGGCCAGCGGCGAGCAGCACAGCGACAATACGCTGCGCGCGCCGGACGATTCGCCAAACAGCGTGACGTTATGGCGATCGCCGCCAAACGCCGGGATGTTGCGCTGAATCCACTGCAGCGCGGCAATTTGATCCAGCAGCGCAAAATTATTGACCACCTTGCCCGGTGGATACTGGGCGTCGAGCGCCGGATGCGCGAAAAAGCCGAAATGGCCAAGGCGGTAATTGAGTGTCACCACCACCACGCCCTGCGCTGCCAGCGCTTTGCCGCGATAGGGATCAAGGCTGCCGGCGCCGATGCTGAAGCCGCCGCCGTGCAGCCATACCATCACCGGTAACGGCGTAACGGGTTCGACATCGGGCGTCCAGACATTCAGATAGAGGCAATCTTCGCTGAAGCGGCCCGGATCGCCGCCGCCGGCCGCCACGCAGTAGTCACGATTTTGCCAGCTGGCATCGCCCCACGCGGTGGCATCGCGCAGCGTTTGCCACGGTGCCACCGGCTGCGGCGGACGCCAGCGCAATGCGCCAACCGGCGGCGCTGCATAAGGTATTCCTTTAAAGGTAAACAGTTCATCATCCATCAGGCCTCTGAGTTCACCTTCTGCCGTCATGATCCTCAGACGTCGTTCATTTTTCATTGCGGGTTCCTGGTAAAGCCTGATTCCATTATTTGCAGGCCTCAGTGGAATGTCTATGTTCTGCAGGCATTTGCAGATTAAGCCGAATAAGCGACCGATTCATTGAACAACTTCATCAAATTTTTTGGTTAACTGCAGCGGTGCATTCTGTTTTATGGTTGCAAGTTAACCTGGCGTGACGGAGAGACGTGATGTTTGCTGGCATCAATCAGCTGTTCACCCGGATGAGCGATCACCCGGATTTCGGTAAATTGCTGTTACGCTTAACCTTCGGCGGGCTGTTGCTGTTTCATGGCGAGTTTAAGGCGATTCATGGCGTCGGCTGGATCGCCCATCTGCTCAGCGTCAAAGGCATGCCAGGTTTCATCGCTTACGGTGCTTACATCGGGGAAATTGTGGCACCCATCATGGTCATCGTTGGCCTGCTGACGCGCCCGGCGGCCTTTATCATTGCCGTTAACATGGTAGTCGCAACGCTGCTGGTGAAAATGGGCGCACTCTGGCATCGCACCGATGTCGGCGCCTGGTCGCTGGAAACGGAAGCGCTTTACCTGCTGGGCGCGCTGGCCATCCTGTTCCTGGGTGCCGGAAAATACACGCTGGTGCGCGACGCACGCCTGCAATAATCATTAGAAAGAAAACCAGCCGGCCTGTAAAAGTGAACCTGTCACTTTTCAGGCCGCTTTTTTACGCCCTACTCCTGCACGCCGCAGCGTGCCAGACTGCGCTGTTGCGTCTGCTGATACAGCACCATCTCATCCTGCACGGCGGCACCGAGCGCGGCTTCAAAATCAGCACGACTGGCATTGCCGGCGCTGCGGGCCTGAGTCTGGTTGCCCAGATTAGACTGGAAGATGCCGGCCGCGCTCACCGGCAGAAAATCTTCGTAGACAATCGGTTCCGCCTGTAAACGGCCGGCGGCCAGCAGCTGCGCCACGTTTTCCCCGGCGCGCGGCGGCTGATGCTCACCCTGCGGCGTCAGACGGTAACGGAACCACGCCAGCTCCTGCTCGCGCAGCGTCTGTTCATCATCAGGAAAATCACGAAACACCGCGCTGAGGTGCTGCTGATGCTGCTGGTTATCGCTGCCGGTACCGGCCTGCGCCAGCAGCCGGTCGTACAGCGCGCGGCCTTTAGGCGTGAGCGCCGCGCCGCGCTGCTCGATTTCACCGAAGCGCGCGGTATGGGTGCCCGGCGTGCCATCATTAAAATGCACCGCCTCTTCCAGCGCTTTGAAGCTGGTCTGGCGCAGCAGAATCGGCACCGCGCGCGGCGGCGGCCCTTCAATCAGGATTTTCGGTTCGATGCCGCGCGAAGGCATCAGCGCCTGCACGCGATCGATGTCCAGCGTGCGTGGCGTCAGGTGATTGATGTGGCAGCCGCGGAAGCACACGACGTCGGCAATCAGGCGATGCTGCTGGCTCAGCGCGCGGTAGGTGGCGCTGTCCACCGTGGTGTGCGCATGCCAGCGAAAAGTTTCCAGCGCCTCCTGAACAAAGCGGGCGGCATCGGCAGCATTGAGACCGCCCTGCTGCTGATGCTGCGCGATCAGTGCCCGGCAGTCAGGCGTGAAGATGTCGCGCGCCGCCAGGATAGCCGCGGCTTTGTCGCGCAGTGCGGCATCGTCGATCAGCTCCAGCCGCAGCAGCGAGGTGAAAACGCGGAAGGGATTGCGCCGCAGCGCGCTGTCGCTGACCGGGCGAAAGGCAGTAGAGTGCACCGGCACGCCCGCCTGTGACAGATCGTAATAGCCCACCGGCTCCATCCCCATCACGGCAAACATCTGCCGCAGCGTGCTGAGCTCTGCGGCAGTGCCAACGCGAATGGCACCGTGACGCTCCACGCCGAGGCGGCTCAGCTCATCGGCGGCGGCCAGACGGTTTTTCAGCGCCGGCTGCGCTTCTAAGGTGCGTTCGTTAACGGCGGTAACCAGCTGCGTCAGGGTGCCATATTGCGGCACCTCCTGCTGGTACATGGCCGACATGGCCTGAGAAAACAGCGTGCGGATGGCATCGCGGGTGAGAAAGTTATCCATGGTCATCACCTTGGGCTAAAGGGTTGCTGCTACTGTAGATCAACCCTTTAGCGGCGGGTAACATTTTCGCGGAACTGTGATCGCCCTGTCACTCGGTGGCGCGCGGCCGGTCACCAAAGCGGCATTTCAGTACCAGCATCAGCGTGGTCAGCGCCGCCGGCAGCGCCAGCAGCAGAAAGATCTGGCTAAACGACCAGCCGAGGGACAGCAGCTCAGCGCCGACGAAGGCGCTGATGATCGCGCCGATGCGGCCGACGCCGTGCATCCAGCTGGAGCCGGTCGCGCGGGCATGGGTGGGATAGTAACTGGCCGAGAGTGCATTCATGCCGGTGTTGGCACCGTTAAAACAGAAGCCGCTGCAGAAGGCGATGGCGCTCATCAACCCGACCTGCGCCGGGGAAAACCCGAGCGCCACAATGGCGATGCCGCCGCAAAAGTAAATAATGGCCAGCGCCAGATTGGCGTTGATGCGGTCCATCAGCCAGCCGGCAAACAGTGAGCCAACGGTGCCGCCCGCCTGATACATGGCGGTGACGATAGCCGCTTCGGTGACAGACATGCCCAGCGTGTTGATCAGCGATGGCAGCCAGCTGCCAATCAGGTAGACCAGAAACAGCCCCATAAAGTAGCCGCCCCACAGCATCAGGCTGCCAAACAGATAGCGGGGTGAGACGACGGTGGCCACTGCACCGTGGCGCGCGGCCAGCGGTTCACTGCTTTGAAAATGGCTGTCAGGCCGGACGCTGCCCGGCAGCATGCGCGCCAGAATAGCGTGAATGCGTGCAGCGGGCGCGCGCTGGCTGATGAGAAAGCGCACCGACTCCGGCAGGCCGCGCAGCAGAAACGGCAGCACCAGCAGCGGCAGCACGCCGCCCATCAGCATCACGGAATGCCAGTCATAGCGCGGCAGCAGCCACGAGGCGGCAAAACCGCCGGAGGCCGCGCCAAAGGTGAAGCCGCAGAACACCACGGTGATAATAAACGAGCGGCGCCGCTCGGGCGCGTATTCGGCCACCAGCGTGCCGACGTTGGGCATCGCCGCTCCCAGCCCCAGACCGGTGAGGAAGCGGAACAGCATCATCTGTTCGATGTTTTGCGCCATGGCGGTCGCCAGCGTCCAGAGGCCAAAAAACAGCACGCTGAGCAGAATCATCACGCGGCGGCCGTAGCGATCGGCCAGCGGTCCAGCCACCATGGCACCCAGCGCCAGGCCAATCAGCGCCGCGCTGATCACCATCCCCAACTGATGATTGGTCACGCCCCAGCTGGCTTTCAGCGTCGGCGCGATAAAGCCCATCAGCGCGATATCCATGCCATCCAGCGCTACCACGACAAAGCACAGCGCAATTAAACGCTTCTGCCAGCTGCTTAACGCGCTCTGGTTGATGAGCTGGCGGACGTCAATGGCTTCAGCGCTGGTCACGGTACCACTCCTGCAGGATTATCACGAATAGGTCATCAGTTTTGGTAAAAAAAACGGCGCTTATGATAGCGCATCGTTAACAATAACGGGCAGGATTTTTAAGTGAAATTGAGAATTATTCAACATTTTACCCGCTAAGCTACTGATAACGCTGAGTACAGAAACGCGCCTGGATACCCGGTTATTTATAAAGCCAACCAATACAGCCACTTACTAAAACTTCTCACGCTGACTGTTTTTGTTAATATAATTTTGCAGGTAAGTTAACAGAATCTCGGTCAGCCACTTGCCGCTGACCACTCTGACTCATTACGCTGGCGTTTATGGACAAAAATCATCTCTTTAATCAGCGCATTCGTCTGCGCCATTTACACACCTTTGTGGCAGTCGCGCAACAGGGCACGCTGGGCCGCGCGGCGGAAACCCTGAATCTGAGTCAGCCGGCGCTGTCTAAGACGCTCAATGAGCTGGAGGAACTGGCGGGCGCCCGTCTGTTTGAGCGCGGTCGCCTCGGTGCTCAGCTGACGACACTGGGAGAACAGTTCCTGACCCACGCGGTGAAAGTACTGGATGCGCTTAACCACGCCGGACAAAGTTTCAACTCGCCGGTTTCCGGACGCCCGATCGTGATCCGCCTTGGCGCCCTCACCACCGCCGCCATGGGGATGCTGCCGCAGATCCTGGATCGCTTCCACGAACAGCAGCCGAACACCACGGTACAGGTGGCCACGCTGCACAATAATGTGCTGCTGGCTGGCCTGCGCGCCGGGGAGTTTGATATTGGCATTGGCCGTATGGCGGACAGCGAAATGATGACCGGCCTGACCTACGAATTGCTGTTTCTCGAATCGCTCAAGCTGGTGGTGCGACCGGAGCATCCGCTCTTAAGTGACAACGTCACACTTTCCCGCGCCATGCAGTGGCCAGTGGTGATTTCGCCTGAAGGCACCGCGCCGCGGCGTATTGCCCAGCACATGCTGGATGAACAAGGCTGCTCGCTGCCGGGCAACTGTGTCGAAACCTCGTCCACCTCGCTGGCCCGCCAGCTGGCGCTGCGTTATGACTATGTGTGGTTTGTGCCATCCGGCGCGGTGAAGGAAGATTTAAGTCACAATGCGCTCAGCGCGCTACCCATCGCATCGCCCGGCCCCGGCGAGCCGGTGGGCATTATTACCCGCAGCGGCCACTCGCTCTCGCTAAGCGCGGAAGTGCTGATGGCCACCATCCGCAAATTTCACAGTTAACGGCTGCGTTTGGCGTGGCGTTCGCGATTATCGAGGCGCGCGCGATCGGTTTTGCGCAGCCCGACATAGACTGCGCCGCTGCCGCCGTGTTGCGGTTGCGCACTGCAGAAAGTTTGAACGTCGTCAAATTGTCGCAGCCAGCGTGCCACGTAGCTGCGGACAATATTGGCGTGCGCTTCATCATCCCGCCCTTTGCCATGAATAATCAGCAGATTGCGCAGGCCCTGTTTACGCGCTTCCAGCATAAAGCTGAACAGCGATTGCCGGCAGGTCTCCACCGGCTGGCGTAACAGATTAAGACTGGCGTCCAGCGTATATTTGCCCAGCCGCAGCTTGTCGAGCACGCCCTGCTGAATGCCATCGGCTTTATATTCCAGCGGCGTGTCGCGCGGGATAATCTCAAGGAAGCCGCGCGTCAGGAAGTTTTCCGGTGCGTCGTCATGCGGCTGCTGGCGCGGCGCTTTGGTAGACGGCGCGCGCAGCCACTGGGTGTTGGCGCAATCTTTTAACGGGGTTACATCACCCATGGCATCGCGGAAAAGGTCTTCATCATCAAGGTTCATGGTGTTTTCCTCACGCCTGGTGGTGAATCGGGCGCAACATGCCACCCGAAAGCAAAATAGTAGCAAAGGTTATCGGCTATCACATCCGTCACTTTCTGCGCGGATCAGGTTGTGTCCGGATGTAAATATGGAAAGAAAACGTTCCAGATCAAAAAACGGCTGGTCATTTGCAGACATCAAAGCCGCGAATACCCAGCATTTGTGCGGTTTTGATCATTATTACTGCTCGGATGAGTTCACATGACAAAGAAAAATGTTAAAATTGACGACAGTCAATAATCATCGAGCGTACCTATATGATCCCGGAAAAACGCAGCATTCGACGTATTCAGTCTGGCGGTTGTGCCATCCACTGTCAGGATTGCAGTATCAGCCAGTTGTGTATTCCCTTCACGCTGAACGAACATGAACTGGATCAGCTGGACAATATTATTGAACGCAAAAAGCCGATTCAGAAAGGCCAGACGCTGTTCAAAGCCGGTGATGAACTGAAATCCCTTTATGCTATCCGCTCCGGCACCATTAAAAGTTACACCATTACCGAACAGGGTGATGAACAGATCACCGGTTTCCATCTGGCGGGCGATCTGGTGGGCTTTGATGCCATCGTCAGTGCGCATCATCCGAGCTTCGCTCAGGCGCTGGAAACGGCCATGGTGTGTGAAATCCCTTTTGAAACCCTCGACGATCTGTCCGGTAAAATGCCGGCGCTGCGTCAGCAGATGATGCGTCTGATGAGCGGCGAGATCAAAGGCGATCAGGATATGATCCTGCTGTTATCGAAAAAGAACGCGGAAGAGCGTCTGGCGGCGTTTATCTGGAACCTGTCGCGCCGCTTCGGCCAGCGCGGTTTCTCACAGCGTGAATTCCGCCTGACCATGACGCGCGGCGACATCGGTAACTATCTGGGACTCACCGTCGAAACCATCAGCCGTCTGCTGGGACGTTTCCAGAAAAGCGGCATGCTGGCGGTGAAAGGCAAATATATCACCATCGAAAACCATGCGCTGCTGGCTGAACTGGCCGGCCAGACCGATCAGGCAGCGTAACCGCCTGCCGGGTCGATAAATGTTATTTTATTGATCCGGCAACAACTTTTCCGCTTCTGCCCTGCGCCATCTTAGGCTATCTTTAATCCAACTTCGCTTTGGTTTGAGGAGAGTGCCTTATGTCCCGGTATCAGCATATTCTGGTGGCGATTGATGCTCAGCAGGACGACCAGCCGGCGCTGCGGCGTGCGGTGTATCTCAATCAACGTATCGGCGGAAAAATCAAAGCCTTCCTGCCTATCTACGACTTCTCCTACGAAATGACCACCCTGCTGTCGCCCGACGAGCGCGTCAACATGCGCAAAGGGGTGATTAGCCAGCGTACCGAATGGATCCGCGAACAGGCCCAGGCCTATCTGGAAGCCGGCGTGGATATCGAGATCAAAGTGGTGTGGCATAACCGGCCGTACGAAGCCATCATTCAGGAAGTGCTGGCGCATCAGCATGATTTGGTCCTGAAGATGGCGCACCAGCACGATCGTCTGGAAGCAGTGATTTTTACCCCCACCGACTGGCACCTGCTGCGTAAGTGCCCGTGCCCGGTATGGATGGTCAAAGACCAGCCGTGGCCGGAAGGCGGCAAAGCGGTGGTGGCAGTAAACCTCGCCAGCGAGGAACCGCATCATGATGAGCTCAATCAAAAACTGATCCGCGAGACCACACGGCTGGCCGAAATGGTGAATCACACCGAGGTGCATCTGGTGGGCGCCTATCCCGTCACGCCGATCAACATTGCTATCGAACTGCCGGATTTTGATCCCAGCGTCTATAACGATGCCATTCGCGGCCAGCATCTGGTGGCGATGAAAGCGCTGCGCCAGAAATTCTCCATCGGCGAGGAGTTTACCCACGTGGCGAAGGGCCTGCCGGAAGAAGTCATCCCGGATATCGCGTCGCATCTTGACGCCGGGATTGTGGTGCTGGGCACCATTGGTCGTACCGGTCTGTCAGCTGCGTTTCTCGGCAATACCGCTGAACAGGTGATCGATCACCTGCGCTGTGATTTGCTGGCGATTAAGCCGGATGATTTCAAATCGCCGATTGACCTCGACGATGAGGAAGATGAAGAGGATTAAATAACACAGGGCGGCCATCCTGTGCCGCCCCGGTTTGAGCTTGTCAGGGCGGTGACATCACCGCCCTTTTCGTTTCCTACAGCGCGCGCAGAATGCCTTCGACGCTGGCTTTGGCATCGCCAAACAGCATTTGGGTGTTCTCTTTAAAGAACAGCGGGTTCTGCACCCCGGCATAGCCGGTGTTCATCGAGCGTTTGAACACGATGACGTTTTGCGCTTTCCACACTTCCAGCACCGGCATACCGGCAATCGGGCTGCGCGGATCGTCCTGGGCCGCCGGGTTGACGGTGTCGTTGGCGCCGATAACCAGCACGGTGTCGGTATCGCTGAAATCATCGTTGATCTCATCCATCTCCAGCACCACATCGTACGGCACTTTGGCTTCCGCCAGCAGCACGTTCATGTGCCCCGGCAAACGACCGGCTACCGGGTGAATACCGAAACGCACCTTAATACCGCGCGCGCGCAGCTTCTCGGTGATCTCTGCCACCGGATACTGCGCCTGGGCGACCGCCATACCGTAGCCCGGCGTGATGATCACTGAGGTCGAGTTTTTCAGCAGTTCTGCCGTCTCTTCCGCGCTGATTTCACGGTGTTCACCCGCTTCTTCGCCCGCGTCTGCACCGCTCACGTCAGTGCCGAACCCGCCGGCAATCACGCTGATAAAGGAACGGTTCATCGCTTTACACATAATGTACGACAGGATGGCACCGGAAGAGCCCACCAGCGCACCGGTGACGATCAGCAGGTCGTTGCTCAGCATAAAGCCTGCCGCCGCCGCCGCCCAGCCCGAGTAAGAGTTGAGCATCGAGACCACCACCGGCATATCCGCACCGCCAATCGACGCCACCAGATGCCAGCCGAACACCAGCGCAATCACCGTCATAAGGAGCAGCGCAACGCCCTGTGCGGCGGTGCTGTCGGTACGCACAAACCACAGCATCAGCAGGAATGAGACCACCAGCGCCGCCAGATTCATTTTATGGCGATGCGGCAGCATCAGCGCTTTTGAGGAGATCTTGCCGCGCAGTTTGCCAAACGCCACCACCGAACCGGTGAAGGTCACCGCGCCGATAAAGATGCCGAGGAACACTTCGGTCAGATGGATATTTTCCATCACCGCTGACAGTCCTGGCGCGTGGTCAAGGTAGCTGTTGAACCCGACCAGCACCGCCGCCAGACCGACAAAGCTGTGCAAAATCGCCACCAGCTCCGGCATTTCGGTCATTTCGACTTTCTTCGCCAGACGCACGCCAATCGCACCGCCGATCACCATCGCCAGCAGAATCCACGCCACGTTGCTGCTGTGCGGACCAAAAATGGTGGCGAGCAGCGCCAGCGCCATGCCGCTGATACCAAAGATATTGCCCTGCTTTGAGGTCTCATGCTTCGAGAGCCCGGCCAGGCTGAAAATAAACAGAATTGCGGCAACAATGTATGCTGCAGTCACTAATCCGCCAGACATGTTGTTACCCCTTAATTCTTACGAAACATTTTCAGCATGCGCTGGGTGACGGTGAAACCACCGAAGATATTGATGCTGGCAATCAGGACGGCGATAAACGCCAGGAAGGTGACCCAGCCGCCATGGCCCATCTGCAGCACCGCGCCCACCACAATAATGCCGGAGATGGCGTTGGTGACGGACATTAACGGCGTATGCAGCGCGTGACTGACGTTCCACACCACGTAATACCCGACGACGCAGGCAAGCGCGAACACGGTAAAGTGCGACAGGAATTCCGCCGGCGCGACGTTGGCCAGGCAGCCGAACAGCACTACCGCGAGCGCCAGCAGCAGATACTTGCGCCACGGCGCAGCGGGCTTCTCTGCCGCTTTCACCTGCGGCTGTGCGGCAGGTTTTGCGGCCTGTGGCGCAGCAGAAACCTGAATTGGTGGCGCAGGCCAGGTCACTTCTCCGTCACGAATCACTGTGACGCCGCGCACCACGACATCGTCAAAATCAACCACGATCTCGCCGTTTTTCTCTTTACACAGCAGCTTCAGCAGGTTCACCAGGTTGGTGCCGTACAGCTGCGAGGACTGCGTTGGCAGCCGGCTCGGCAGATCGGTGTAGCCGATGATTTTGACGCCGTTGTCGCTCAGCGTGACGCGGTCGGCGACGGTCAGATCGCAGTTACCGCCGGTGGCTGCCGCCAGATCAACAATCACGCTGCCCGGCTTCATGCTGGCCACCATCTCTGCGGTGATCAGCTTCGGTGCCGGCTTGCCCGGGATCAGCGCGGTGGTGACGATAATGTCCACTTCCTGCGCCTGCGCTGCGAACAGCGCCATCTCCGCCTTGATAAAGGCTTCGGACATCACTTTGGCGTAACCGTCGCCGCTGCCCGCGTCCTCTTCAAAGTCGAGTTCAAGGAATTCGGCACCCATACTCTGCACCTGTTCCTTCACTTCCGGACGGGTATCGAAGGCGCGCACGATGGCACCGAGGCTGCCCGCCGCGCCAATCGCCGCCAGACCGGCCACGCCAGCCCCGATGACCATCACTTTGGCCGGTGGCACTTTACCGGCGGCGGTGATTTGCCCGGTGAAGAAGCGGCCAAACTCATGGGCTGCTTCGACAATGGCACGGTAACCGGCGATGTTCGCCATCGAGCTGAGCGCATCCAGCGACTGCGCGCGCGAAATACGCGGTACGGAATCCATCGCCATTACGGTGATGTTGCGTGCGGCTAATTTCTCCAGCAGTGCCGGGTTCTGCGCTGGCCAGATAAAGCTCACCAGCGTGCTGCCCGCGCGCGTCAGTGCAATCTCGCTGTCGTCTGGCGCGTTCACCTTCAGCACGATGTCGGACTGCCAGACATCCTGCGGATGACTGATGCTGGCACCGGCGGCGATAAAACTGTCATCATCAAAGCTGGCGCGTAAACCGGCGCCCTGCTCAACGGTGACGCTGAATCCCAGCTTGATGAGCTGCTCAACGGTCTTTGGCGTCGCTGCGACGCGGAACTCATTGGCTAACCGCTCTTTGGGTATCCCAATTAACATACTGTTTCCTTTCCATGATTAAAGGATGAGGTTCTGTAAGGGGCACATGCTTAAAAGCCGAAACGCTGTTTCAGCTTTTTATGAGCGAAATGCACTATGTAACAAAGTCTTTATAACCTACTGAAAATGCGCAGGACGATCTAGCGCCATAACGCACACTTATGACATTCACACAGATATTCAGATGCCAGCGATGAATACCGTGGGATGCGACCAGGTTTGCGGCATTATGGAAAATAATCTGCTGTGCCTAATCGTGTCATGACGAATTAACTGTTTTTAAAAACCTATATTTAACAATGCTTTAACTATTATGGTACTAAGCGATACCGGTTAAAGCGGTAAGCTGACCAAAAAAAAGCCATAACAGCGAAAGATGACAGGCCGATGAATAAAATGCTGGGATTGTCAATGTTATGCGCATAAATTGGCTGAGACAGGCCGATTATTACATGCAATAATCAGCGGCTAATCTGTTATACATCAAGAGTCCAGCACGTTTTCGTACTCAATTTGCGTAAGGCGAAGGATCATTTTTATGAAGCTGAAGAACACCATTCTGGCGTCGACCCTGTTATCACTGCTGGCAGCCAATGCGTTTGCTGCCAAAGAGTTAACGCCAGAACAAGCGGCCGCGTTAAAACCATTCGAACGCATCAATATTAGCGGCCGTTTTAATGCAATTGGCGATGCAACAGACGCCGTGTCTAAAGCCGCCGACGCCAAAGGCGCGGACTCTTTCTACGTGCAGGGCATCAACGACAGCAACGGTAACGGTGGCAACTGGCGCGTTACCGCCGATCTGTACAAAGCCAATGCAGCGAAAGTTGAACAAAGCACGCAATACCGGATGTTCAACGGCGTGAAAGAGCTGCCGAAGGCGGAAGCATATCGCCTTGAGCCGTTTGACACCGTCTCCGTCAGCGGCTTCTTCTCCAGCCAGCCGGACGTGAACGAAGCCATCGCCAAAGCGGCGAAAAACAAAGGCGCGGCCTCCTTCTTTATTGTGCGTCAGGTGGATGCTAACAACGGTGGCAACCAGTACGTGACCGCCTACGTGTATAAAGCCGATGCCAAAGCGCGCGTGGTGCAGGATACGTCTGACTCCATTCCGGCTGATTCAGAAGCCGGTAAAGCAGCCCTGGCTGCGGGCGGCGCAGCGGCGAAGAAAGTGGCGATCCCTGGCGTTGCTTCCTCAGATACGCCAAGCACCAGCGTGGGTCGTTTCTTTGAAACCCAAAGCTCTACCGGTCAGCGTTATACGGTGACGCAGCCGGATGGCCGCAGCGTGCAGGAAGTCAATGCGATCACGGCCGCACAGATGCAGCCGTTTGACACCATCTCCTTCTCCGATCACTTCGGCACGCCAACCGAGATCTCAGAAGCCGTGGGCAAACGCGCCATCGCCAAAGGCGCGAAGTATTATCACATTACGCGCCAGTGGCAGAACCAGAGCGGCGGCAACCTGACCGTCACCGCTGACCTGTTTAAATAATCCCCGCGCAGGGCGGCGCCCGTCGCCCTGCCGTTTGCATAATCCGTGTGCAAATCTGCATAGTCTTGCATTGCCTTCACCGTTCGCTCTCCGTAAAATCTGCCGCCTGTTTTCAGGGTATTCCGTTTTAAACGGGACTGATTGCCACGTTACACTCTGGCTGAACAACTACTACCCAGCACACTCTGCTGCTCAGGAATGGCGTTTTGGATAAAAAATTAGGTCTTAGCGCGCTCACTGCGCTGGTGCTCAGCTCGATGCTCGGCGCGGGCGTCTTTAGCCTGCCACAAAATATGGCGGCGGTTGCCGGTCCGGCCGCGCTGCTGATCGGCTGGCTGATCACCGGTGTCGGTATCCTCTTTCTGTCGCTGGCGATGTTGCTGCTGACGCGTTTGCGCCCGGAACTGGATGGCGGCATCTTCACCTACGCGCGCGCCGGCTTCGGCGAGCTGACCGGCTTCTGCTCGGCATGGGGTTACTGGCTGTGCGCGGTGATTGCCAACGTCTCGTATCTGGTAATTGTGTTTTCAGCGCTGAGCTTCTTTACCGATACGCCGGATCGCATCGTGTTTGGCGATGGCAACACCTGGCAGGCGATGCTTGGCGCTTCCGTGCTGCTGTGGCTGGTGCACTGGCTGGTACTGCGCGGCGTACAGACGGCGGCCAGCATCAACCTGCTGGCGACGCTGGGCAAACTGGTGCCGCTGCTGCTGTTCGTGGTGCTGGCGCTGCTGGCGTTTAATTACGATCGCTTCCGTTTTGACTTTGACGGCGCAGCGCTCGGCCAGCCGCTGTGGCAGCAGGTCAAACAGACCATGCTGATTACCCTGTGGGTATTTATTGGCGTGGAAGGCGCGGTGGTAGTCTCTGCCCGCGCGCGCCACAAGAAAGATGTCGGGCGCGCCACGCTGCTGGCGGTGCTGGCCGCGCTGCTGGTCTATCTGCTGGTGACGTTGCTGTCGCTTGGCGTGGTGCCGCGTGCGGAACTGGCGCAGATGCGCAATCCGTCGATGGCCGGTCTGATGGAACGCCTGCTGGGTCATTGGGGCGATGCGGTGATTGCGGTTGGCCTGATTATCTCGGTGTGCGGCGCCTATCTCAGCTGGACCATTATGGCGGCAGAAGTCCCGTTCCTCGCCGCGCAGCAGGGCGCGTTTCCGCGCAGCATTGCCCGGCAGAACCGCCATAACGCGCCGGCGGCGTCGCTGTGGCTGACTAACGGCAGCGTGCAGGTGTGCCTGATTCTGATTGCGGTTACCGGCGCGGATTACAACACGCTGCTGACTATAGCCTCAGAAATGATCCTCGTGCCCTATCTGCTGGTGGGTCTGTATCTGGTCAAAGTGGTACGCGGTCAGCACAAACCGCTGGCCCTGTTGACCGGTCTCGGTGCCAGCGCCTATGGACTCTGGCTGCTGTACGCCTCGGGGCCGCTGCATCTGCTGTTGTCGGTGGTGCTTTACGCGCCGGGTCTGCTGCTGTTCCTGTATGCACGACGCGGTGGCCGCGGCGATCAACCGCTGTTTGCGCTGGAGCGCATCGCCATCGTGCTGTTAATTGCCGCCTCACTGCCCGCGCTGTGGCAGCTGACGCGCTAATCAATGCGGTTGTAAAGGAATGGAAACGCACAGCAGATCATTCTGCTGTGTCAGATTGAGCGGCTTGCGGTATTCCAGATGGATGGCGTCAAGCTGCTCAGCGGACAGCGGATAAGGCAGCTGAATATCGAAGCGGCTGATGTGCTGCTGTTCGGCCAGGGTGATCAGTCGGGCGATGTTAATTTCGTCACTGACCTGGGTTGAAATGATTTGTAATGCTAATTCTTTCAGATGGTCGTCGCTGGCCTGTAAACTGTGCCCGGACTTGCGCGTCACCATGCCAAAAATTGGCATCACGCCGTAAATGGCATCGACAAAGCTCCAGCGTTTTTTGCAGGAAGCGGAAAGGAAGTCACTGTAGTTGAAGCAGATGCGGTCACTGTATCCGGCTGAAGCCAGCTCTTTATCAGACACCCTCGCACTCCTCCTGTTTTCAGTACGATTCCGAACCTTGCGCCAGAACGCGCCGGTAATAATGGCACATTTCACGGTGTACATACCAGTAAGACAAGGATAATTCGTGCGGTAGCGTAGAGCTCAGGACCAGGAAAAGCTATGCTGCTGACATTCTCAGCCATGACAGAGCATTATGAACAAAATTGTCTATGTGGAAGATGAGCCGGAAGTCGGCGAACTGATTGCGGCTTATCTTGGCCGCCACGATATTGAGGTGCTGGTTGAGACGCGCGGCGATCGCGCGGAAGCGACCATTCTCGCCGCCGATCCGGATCTGGTATTACTGGATATCATGCTGCCGGGCAAAGATGGCATGACGCTGTGCCGCGATTTGCGTGCGCACTGGCAGGGACCGATTGTGCTGCTGACCTCGCTCGACAGCGACATGAACCACATTCTGGCGCTGGAGATGGGCGCCAATGACTATATTCTGAAAACCACGCCGCCGGCGGTGCTGCTGGCGCGTCTGCGCCTGCATCTGCGCCAGGCGCACGTGGCCAAACCGGAAGCCGCACCCGCCGTGCAGAGCTCGCAAAAGGTGCTGCGGTTTGGTTCACTCACCATTGATGCGCTCAACCGCCAGGTGATCCTGTTCGACGAACCGATCACCCTTTCGACCGCCGATTTTGACCTGCTGTGGGAGCTGGCGAGCCACGCCGGAGAAATTCTCGACCGTGACGCGTTGCTGAAAACCCTGCGCGGCGTGAGCTATGACGGCATGGATCGCAGCATCGACGTCGCCATTTCACGCCTGCGCAAGAAACTGTACGACAGCGCCACCGAGCCGTTCCGCATCAAAACCATCCGTAACAAAGGCTATCTGTTCGCGCCGCAGGCCTGGGATACCCGCTCCTGATGAGAAAGCTCTTCATTCAGTTCTATCTGCTGCTGTTCGTCTGCTTCCTGGTGATGACGCTGCTGGTGGGTCTGGTGTACAAATTCACCGCCGAGCGCGCCGGACGCCAGTCGATGAACGACCTGATGGCCAGCTCGCTGTTTCTGATGCGCAGCGAACTGCGTGAGATCCCGCCGCGCGACTGGAATAAAACCATCCGCAACCTCGATCTCGATTTATCCTTTGAGCTGCACATCGAACCGATGAGCAAATATCAGCTGGACGAAGCCGACATGAAGCGGCTGCGCGCCGGTGAGATCGTCGCCCTTGACGATCAGTACACCTTCCTGCAGCACATCCCGCGCAGCCACTATGTGCTGTCGGTCGGACCGATTCCTTACCTGTTTTATCTGCACCAGATGCGCATCCTTGATATCGCCCTGCTGGCGTTTATTGGCATGTCGCTGGCGCTGCCGGTGTTCATCTGGCTGCGCCCGCACTGGCAGGAGATGCAGCGGCTGGAGAAAGCGGCTCAGCGCTTTGGTCGCGGCGAGCTTGACGTGCGCACCCATTTTGAAAACACCTCCAGCCTGCACAGCCTTGGCGTGGCGTTCAACCAGATGGCGGACAACATCAATACGCTGGTGGCGAGTAAAAAACAGCTGATTGACGGTATCGCGCACGAGCTGCGCACGCCGCTGGTCCGGCTGCGTTACCGGCTGGAGATGAGTGAAAACCTCAGTGCGGCAGAGTCGGCGGCGCTGAACCGTGACGTCGGCCAGCTGGAGAGCCTGATTGAGGAGCTGCTGACCTATGCGCGCCTCGACCGGCCGCGCGTTGACCTCAATCTGCAATCTTTCGATCTGGCCCAATGGCTGCGCGTGCACATCGCTGACGTGCAGACCATGAATCCGCAGACGCACATTACGCTGGATATTCCGCAGCTGGAAAACATTGGCGCGGCAGATACGCGCCTGATGGAGCGCGTGCTGGATAACCTCGTGAATAACGCCCTGCGCTATGCGCAGCAGCGGCTGCGTGTCAGCCTGTGGTTTGACGGCGCCATCGGCAATCTGCAGGTTGAAGATGATGGTCCGGGCATTCCGCCGGATGAACGCCAGCGGGTATTCGAACCTTTCGTACGGCTCGATCCCAGCCGCGATCGCGCCACCGGCGGCTGCGGCCTCGGTCTGGCGATTGTGCACTCTATTGCGCAGGCGCTGCAGGGCCAGGTCTCGATTGAGAGCAGTCCGCTGGGCGGCGCCTGCGTGCGCTTCTGCTGGCCAGTTGATCTCCCCCTGCGCGACGTGACGCCGCGCTTACCTTCATAAGGAGCTTGTTACATGACTGCAGCTTATCAGGAACTTAGCCGCACTTTTCAGCGCCTGGCGCGTTTTGGCCATCTGGGCGCGATTGCCGGCGTGGATATGCAAACCACCATGCCGCCGGGCGGCAGCCAGGCGCGTGGAGAAGCGATGGCAGAGCTGAGCGTATTTATGCACGAGCTGCTGACCGACAAGCGCCTCGGCGGGCTGTTTGACGCCGCCGCGCAGGAGTCGCTGAACGATGTGGAACAGGCCAATCTGGGCGAAATGCAGCGCGCGTGGCGCCAGGCAACGCTGCTGCCGGCCTCGCTGGTGGAAGCCAAATCGCTGGCCGGCTCGCGCTGTGAACACGCGTGGCGCAGTCAGCGTCCGGCCAATGACTGGCAGGGCTTCAGCGCTAACCTGAAAGAAGTGGTGAAGCTGAGCCGCGAAGAGGCACAGCTGCGCGCCGATGCGCTCGGCGTATCACGCTACGATGCGCTGCTGGATGTGTTTGAGCCCGGCATGACCAGCGCGCAGCTCGACAGCACCTTTGGCGATCTGAAAAGCTGGCTGCCGGATCTGCTGCAAAAAGCGGTAGCCCGCCAGCAGGCAACGCCGATTGCCCAGCCGGTCGGCCCCTTCGCCATTGAATCGCAGAAACAGCTCGGCCTGAGCGTGATGGCTACGTTAGGGTTTGATTTTAATCACGGCCGGCTGGACGTGAGCGCCCACCCGTTCTGCGGCGGCGTACCGGAAGATGTGCGTATCACCACACGCTACAACGAAAACGATTTTCTCAGCGCGCTGATGGGCGTGATCCACGAAACCGGCCATGCGCGCTATGAGCAGAATCTGCCACAGCAGTGGCGCGGACAGCCGGTGGCGCTGGCGCGCTCGACCGCGATGCATGAATCGCAAAGCCTGTTTATGGAGATGCAGCTGGGGCGCAGTCACGCCTTCCTGCAGCATATTCATCCCCAGGTGGTGGCGCTGATGGGCGACCAGCCGGCGCTGGAGCGCAACAACTTTATTCGGCTGACCCAACGCGTGAAGCCGGGCTTCATTCGCGTTGATGCCGACGAGCTGAGCTATCCGGCCCACGTGATTTTACGTTACGAAATCGAGCGGGCGCTGATTGAAGGCGAGATTGAAGTCGAGGATATTCCGGCGCTGTGGGATGAAAAAATGCAGCAGTCGCTGGGTATTGATACGCGCGGCAACTATCGCGACGGCTGTATGCAGGATATTCACTGGACCGACGGTGCCTTCGGCTACTTCCCGACCTACACGCTGGGCGCGATGTACGCCGCTCAGCTGTTCCAGGCGGTAAAGCGCGCCATTCCGCAGGTGGACGAATTGATTCAGCAGGGTGAACTGCAACCGGTGTTTGACTGGCTGCAGCAGAACATCTGGCAGCACGGCAGCCGCTTCCCGACGCAGCAGCTGCTGATCAATGCCACTGGCGAAGCGCTTAATCCACACTATTTCCGTCAGCATCTGGAACAGCGTTATCTCTCTGCCTGATTCGTGCGGCGGCCTGCCCGGCCGCCGTTTTTTCCTCGGAGAGTGGTCCGCAACTATCCCCGCCCTGACCGGTTTTCCTGCTTTGTACAATCCGTTACACGCCGATACCATTCCCTCACTGAAGGCACGAATTGTTTTACATATAGTGCATTCACCGGCCCCGCAGTGGGCTACACATGAAAAAATAGTTCGAGGGTTTTGCAATGAAAAAATTATTTGCGCTGGTGATCGCCGCTGCTATGGGTCTGTCTTCTGTAGCCTTCGCTGCTGAGACAACAACTGCTGCTCCTGCTGCTGCTGCAACTACCGCTGCACCGGCTAAGCACAAAGCTGTTCACCACAAAAAAGCCGCTGCTCAGAAAGCGCAGGCTGCCAAAAAGCACAAGAAAGTAGAGAAGAAAGCACCAGCGGCTCAGAAAGCGCAGGCGGCTAAAAAGCACCACAAGAAAGCCACCAAACCAGCTGCTCAGAAAGCCCAGGCCGCTAAAAAGCACCACAAGAAAGCCACCAAGCCAGCGGCTCAGAAAGCCCAGGCTGCTAAAAAACACCACAAAGCCACCAAGCCAGCTGCACAGAAAGCTCAGGCGGCTAAAAAGCACCACAAAAAAGTAACCAAACCTGCTGCTCAGAAAGCTCAGGCTGCTAAAAAGCACCACAAAGCGAAAAAAGCTGCTAAATAAGGTTGCCTTGCGCGCCAACACCGCATTAATGATTGAAAACACCCGGTTCTGCCGGGTGTTTATTTACTGGAGTAGCGAAAAATGGTGCGTCGCTATCGCTTCGAAATTATCCTGATTGTCATGATTCTGTGCGGCATTATTGCGGCCAGCTTTTTTATCTAGTCGTTGTAGCGTGCTGATTACTCCAATATTTCTCCCTTTTTTACCGCTCACCGACTATAGTTATCGCTCAAGCGTGATGACCATAACCTCTATTTATTCTCGCCATTGAGAGAACTATGCGCCTGGCTATCCTGTTATTTGTAGGTCTTTTTAGCTTTAACCTCACAGCCCATGCCGATGATGAAGACGGCCCCAGCCCGGAAGAGATTAAGACCCTGTTCTTCGGCAAAGATCATCGTAAAGCCATTACCGACGTCAGTGCGGCGCCGTGGGATGCCATTGGTCAGTTAGAGACGGAAAGCGGCAATCTGTGCAGTGCCACGTTGATTTCGGCCCATCTGGCGCTGACGGCCGGACACTGCTTACTGACGCCCCCGGGCAAATTCGACAAGCCGGTCGCGCTGCGCTTTATGGCGGGAGCCAAAGGCTGGCGTTACGAAATTCATGATATTGACGCGCGCGTGGAGCCTTCGCTGGCGCGGCGTCTGCAGGCGGATGGTGAAGGCTGGATCGTGCCGCCAGACGCGGCACCTTACGATTACGGCCTGGTGATTCTGCACAATCCGCCGTCCGGTATCGTGCCGATTCCGTTGTTTGACGGTTCGCGCAGCGATTTAACCGCTGCGCTGAAAACCACCGACCGCAAAGTGACACAGGCCGGTTATCCCGCTGACCATCTGGATACACTCTACTCGCACAGCGATTGCCTGATCACCGGCTGGGCGCAGCGTGCCGTGCTGTCGCACCAGTGCGACACCCTGCCCGGCGACAGCGGTTCACCGCTGCTGCTGAAGCGCGACGGCGAGTGGCAGCTGATTGCGGTACAGAGCTCGGCACCGGCACCGGCCGATCGCTATCGCGCCGATAACCGCGCCATTGCCGTTACATCCTTTAAAGACAAGCTGGAAGCGCTGGCGCAATAGGTCAGCCCAGCTGCTCCATCGCCTGCAGAATACGTTTGTCGGAGATGGGATACGGCGTGCCCAGCTGCTGCGCAAAATAACTGATGCGCAGCTCCTCCAGCATCCAGCGGATCGCCTGTACCTCTTCATCGTCCTGACGCTGCGGCGGCAGCTTGTTGCGCCAGCTTTGCCACGCCTGCTCTACCGCCTGCACTTTCAGCATCCGCGCCCGATCGCTGTGTGGATCGACCGGCAGCTTCTCCAGCCGGCGCTCAATACCGTGCAGATAGCGCAGTGTGTCACCCAGCCGCTGATAGCCGTTGCCGGTGACAAAACCGCGATACACCAGGCCGCTCAGCTGCGTTTTGATATCCGCCAGCGCCAGTGCCAGCGTCATGTCCACCCGTCCCTTGAGGAACTTGTTGATGTTGAACACGCTGGTAAGAATCTGCTCGACCCGGCTGGCGATGGTCACCACCGTGTCGTTCAGTTCGGCGCGTACTTTATCGCGCAGCTGCTCGAAGTTTTCCTGCTGCCACGCCGGGCCACCGGCGTCCGCCATCAGCTTGTCCACGCCGCAGGCGATACAGTCATCAATCAGCTCCAGCACTTTGCCGTACGGATTGAAATAGAGTCCGAGCTTGGCTTTGTTTGGCAGCTTCTCGTGCAGATACTTGATCGGCGAAGGGATGTTCAGCAGCAATAACCGCCGCTGGCCGCGCCACATCATCTTCTGCTGCTCGCGTTCACTGTCAAACAGGCGAATCGCGACGCTGTCTTTTTCATCCACCAGCGCCGGCCAGGCTTTGACCTGATAATTGCCGCGCTTCTGCTCGTAGCTTTGCGGCAAATCACCGAAGCTCCACAGATGCAGCCCGCGCTGTTCCAGCCCGTCATCCGCCACGTTGGACAGCGTCTCCTGCACCTTGCCTTTCAGCACCTGCTTCAGCTGATGCAGGTCTTTGCCTTCCTGCAGCTTACGGTTGTGCTCATCCACCACGCGGAAGGTCATTTTCAGGTGATCGGGCACCTGATCCCACTGCCAGGCGTCGCGCTCAATGGTGACGCCAGACATGCGGCGGAACTCACGCTCCAGCGCATCCAGCAGCGGCTGCTCCAGCGCCGTCACGCGGCCAAGAAAGGCTTCAGCGTAGTTGGGTGCCGGCACAAAGTTGCGTCGCACCGGCTTGGGCAGCGACTTAATTAGTGCGATGATCAGCTCGCGGCGCACGCCGGGGATCTGCCACTCGAAGCCGGCTTCGTCGACCTGGTTGAGCAGCGGCAGCGGGATGTGCACCGTCACACCATCCGCATCGGCCCCCGGTTCGAACTGGTAGCTGAGCTTCAGTTTCAGGTTGCCCTGATACCAGAAGTTCGGGTAATCCAGCTGGCTGACCTTCTCCGCGCCGTCTTTGATCAGCATTTGCTTATCAAAGCTCAGCAGATCCGGATTGTCCTTACTGGCCTGTTTCCACCAGCTGTCAAAATGCCGCGCTGAGACCACCTCGCTGCCAATGCGGCGATCGTAAAACGCAAACAGCGTCTCGTCATCGACTAAAATGTCGCGCCGCCGCGATTTGTGCTCAAGATCCTCGATTTCACTGCGCAGTTTCAGGTTGTTGCGGAAGAAAGCGTGACGCGTCTGCCAGTCGCCCTCCACCAGCGCATGGCGAATAAACAACTCCCGGCTGAGCTGCGGATCGATGCGGCTGTAATTGACCTTACGCGCCTGCACAATCGGCAGCCCGTACAGCGTAACTTTCTCGGTGGCCATGACTGCGCCCTGCGCTTTCTCCCAGTGCGGTTCACTGTAGCTGCGCTTCAGCAGATGCTGGGCCAGCGGTTCGATCCACTCCGGATCGATGCGCGCCGCAACGCGGCCCCACAGGCGGCTGGTTTCCACCAGTTCCGCCACCACGGTCCATTTAGGCGGCTTCCTAAACAGCCCGGAACCGGGGAAAATAGCGAAACGCGCGTTGCGTGCGCCGGTAAACTCCTGCTTTTCCGCATCTTTCTGACCGATGTGTGACAGTAAACAGGTGAGCAGCGCGCAGTGTACTTCACGGTACGGTGCCGGCTCGCTGTTGAGCGGCATGCCCAGTTCCCGCACCACCTGACGCAGCTGGGTGTAGATGTCCTGCCATTCGCGCACGCGCAGGTAATTGAGATAATCGCTTTTACACTGGCGGCGGAACTGGTTACCGGACAGCGCTTTCTGCTGTTCCTGCAGGTAGTTCCACAGATTAACGAAAGCGAGAAAGTCTGACTCTTTGTCGGCAAAACGCCGGTGTTTCTCGTCAGATGCCTGCTGTTTCTCCACCGGACGCTCGCGCGGATCCTGAATCGACAGCGCAGCGGCAATAATCATCACTTCGCGCACGCAGCCAAATTTCTGCGCTTCCAGCACCATGCGCGCCAGCCGCGGATCGACCGGCAGCTGCGCCAGACTGCGCCCGGACGGCGTAAGTTTGTACGCTCCTTCCTCGCTCAGGGTAATCGCGCCGAGCTCCTCCAGCAGGCGCACGCCGTCCTGAATGTTGCGCTTATCCGGCGCTTCGACAAACGGGAATGCGGCGATGTCGCCCAGTCCAAGCGCCGTCATCTGCAAAATCACCGACGCCAGGTTGGTACGCAGAATTTCCGGGTCAGTAAACGCCGGGCGGCTGAGGAAATCATCCTCCGAATAGAGGCGAATACAGATCCCTTCCGACACGCGGCCGCAGCGCCCTTTGCGCTGGTTAGCCGACGCCTGCGAGATCGGCTCGATCGGCAGACGCTGCACTTTGGTGCGGTAGCTGTAACGGCTGATGCGCGCAGTGCCGGGATCGATGACATATTTAATGCCCGGCACGGTGAGCGAGGTCTCAGCGACGTTGGTCGCCAGCACAATGCGGCGGCCGCTGTGCGCCTGGAACACCCGGTTCTGTTCGGCGTTGGACAGGCGCGCATAGAGCGGCAGAATCTCGGTGTGCGGTAAATCGCGCTTCATCAGTGCATCTGCGGTATCGCGAATTTCGCGCTCACCGCTCATGAAGATCAGGATATCGCCGCGCCCTTCGCTACTCAGTTCGTCAACCGCATCGAAAATTGCCTGCAGCTGATCGCGCTCAGTGTCTTCGGCATCTTCTACCACTGGACGATAGCGTACATCGACCGGATACGTGCGGCCCGAAACCTCGATTACCGGGGCATTATTGAAGTGGCGCGAAAAGCGCTGCGGATCGATGGTCGCGGAGGTGATGATCACTTTCAGATCGGGACGACGCGGCAGCAGTTCGCGCAGGTAACCCAGCAGGAAATCGATGTTCAGACTGCGTTCGTGCGCTTCATCGATGATGATGGTGTCATACTGCAGCAGCAGACGATCCTGCTGAATTTCCGCCAGCAGAATACCGTCGGTCATCAGTTTGACCTGAGTGGTTTCGCTGACCTGATCGTTAAACCGCACCTTATAACCGACGGTGCCGCCGGGCGTGGTTTCCAGCTCTTCGGCAATGCGGTTCGCCACGGTGCGTGCCGCCAGACGACGCGGCTGCGTATGCCCAATCAGCCCTTTCACACCGCGCCCGAGCGACAGACAGATCTTTGGCAGCTGGGTGGTTTTACCTGAGCCGGTCTCACCGGCGACAATCACTACCTGATGATCGCGAATCGCGTCGGCGATGTCCTGCTGCTTCTGGCTGACCGGCAGATTTTCCGGAAACGTAATGCGCGGCGTCGCGGCGGCGCGCTGCGCCACGCGCTGTTCTGCCGCGGCGAACACCGGCTCCAGCTCAGCCATAATTTCCTGCTGCGCAGCGGGATTTTTCACCTTTGCCGCACCGTGCAGACGACGCTGCAGCGCTTTGCGGTCGCGCAGCATCAGGTTATCGAGCCGCGACCAGAGTGGGGCCAGAGGTGACGTAACGGATGATGACATAGTGATGAATTACCTGTTGTTGCAGTGAGCCGGCACTTGCGGCTCGGCGCCGGGCAGAATTTTCCGGCGGATTCAATCGATTAATGCCCGCCATCTTAGCACAGATTGGAACATCTCACCTGACCGGACGTGCCACCTTATTCAATAATTTCGAACATAGGCCTCGAAATATTGCGCTTTTACCTGCCGGACGAACTCCGTAGAGTGTAACGCATTGAGCGGTAAGCCAACCGCGTAACGTACAGGAAAATACCATGAGCAAAGTTTTAGTTCTGAAATCAAGCATCCTTGCCGGTTACTCACAGTCTAACCAGCTGGCAGACTTCTACGCTGATGAAGCCCGCGCCAAAGGCGACGAAGTCACGGTACGCGATCTGGCTGCCCAGCCGATTCCGGTACTGGACGGTGAACTGGTTGGCGCCCTGCGTCCTTCAGACGCGCCGCTGTCGCCACGTCAGCAGGACGCGCTGGCCCTGTCCGATGAACTGATTGCTGAACTGCAGGCGCACGATACCGTGGTTATCGCTGCACCGATGTACAACTTCAACATTCCTACTCAGCTGAAAAACTACTTTGACCTGATTGCCCGTGCCGGCGTCACCTTCCGCTACACCGAAGCAGGCCCGGAAGGTCTGGTGAAAGGCAAACGTGCGGTGATCCTTTCAAGCCGTGGCGGCATTCACAAAGACACCCCGACTGATCTGCTGACCCCGTACGTGAAACTGTTCCTCGGCTTCATCGGCATCACCGACGTTGACTTCGTGTTCGCCGAAGGCATTGCTTACGGTCCGGAAGTGGCAACCAAAGCCGCCAGCGATGCCAAAGACGCCATCAAACAGATTGTTGCTGCGTAATCATCATTAAAACAATGCTATCTGTCTTGCCGGGCCTGAGTGCCCGGCTTTTTTATGCCTGCGCTATCGTGGAAGCAGTTATTTCTGCACCCACTGACCATTTATCCCGCGCACATATTCGCCGCTTCCGGCACGGTTAACCAGCTTCTCGCCGGCGATGCGCGCCACCTCGGCGGTGGTGAGATTGTTCTGCTGCGCCACGCGCTGATACTGCTGGCTGCGGCCGTCATTGATGCGCTTAACCAGCGCCAGCGTCTCGTCATCCTGCTGACGAGCGGCGATGTAACCGCTTAGCGTTTCGCCCACGCGCCCCTGCTGGCGCGCCTGATCCAGCGTCAGCGCCCAGGCCGACGGCACCAGCAAAAACGCCAGCAACAGCGCTATCCCCTTGCGTTTCATCGAGCATCTCCTCAAAACAGTCCGCTCTGATTCTTCAGCAGCGCTTCGACATCTTTATCCACCTTGATGTGGATTTCATGTTCGATTTTTACGTTCATGTTGATGGTGATTGGCTCTTTGGGTGCGGCGACTTCGATGCGCGGCACACAGCCCAGCAGCGGCAGTCCCGCTGTCAGCACCAGTAATGCCCTCAGGCTCATGGTTTCGGGTCCTTGTTGGATGGCAGGGTGGCGTTTTGCTCCACCCAGGATTGCAAATTATCGCCAAAGCGCAGGCTGCGCCACAGCTGGAACAGGTTTTCCTGATGACGGTAATTAAGATTGACGGACTGGCGGCGGTTACTGAACTGGCTGGTGCCTTTCACCTCGCTTTGCAGAATCAGGTTACCGAAGTTATCCAGATCCAGCGTCGCCCACGAACGGGCAATCTCCATGTAGCGCAGCCAGTCCATCACCGCCCCGGCGGCCACGTTATTGCTGACAATCGCATCCGCCATGTCTTTGTCCATGCGGAACGTCAGCGGGCCACTGTTAGCGATCCAGCCCTTTTCAATCAGCCAGTGTGGATTGTTCACCCACAGCGGCAATTCGCCATTCACTTTACCGGACATGGCAAATTGCTTCGGCTTGAGCGCCGTCACCAGCCGGCTGAGATCAATGTCACGCAGCGAAATCCGCGCCGGCTGATGCTGCGGTAAACGCAATGCTGGCATGCTGACGTGCCCGCCGAGCAGATCGAGATTGACGTTGCTGAGCGTCAGCGGCTGGCGCTCCTGCCACGGATAGTGGCCCTGCAGATCCGCGGTAATGTTCTGCAGCGCAAACTGGTTTTTCACTTCGGCGATGCGCAGCGACACCGGCCCGCGGCGCCCCAGCTGCCACTGATGATCTTTCAGGCGGAACGGCAGGATAAAATCGATGCCGTTGATTTCACTGTCCGGCATCCATACGCTGCCCTGTTTCACCGCCCAGAAACCGCCCGCCTCAAACCCCTGGCCGCTGGCGGCGGAAAAGGCCATCTGCGCGCGCAGCTCGCCAGACTGGATACGCATCTTCAGATCGCTGCTCAGCAGCGGCTGAAAGACGCTGAGCGACTGCGCCGGCCACCAGGCTTCGCCGCGCAGCCGCTCGCCGTCCCAGCGGCCATGCACGCGCAGCGGTCCGATGTCTTCCGCGGTGAGCTGACCGCGCCACAGAAAATGTCCTGGATCGCGCCCTTTGGCATCGAAACGCAGTTCGGACGGCGGCAGCCAGCCACCGTAGCTGAAGCGCGTCTGGCCGGAACGCAGCGCAAACCCGCCGTTAAACGCCGGCTGTGCCACATCGCGCTGCCAGCGCACCGGCGCGGTCAGCGTCAGGCGCGGCTTATCCACCTGCACCATGCCGTACGCCAGCTGATCAAACCCGGTGTTCAGCGTATCGAGGCTGATCAGGGTGTCGTGCCAGCTGCCGGTGCCCTTCACATCCCATTTGGCGCTAAGCGGCGCCATCACGCCTTCGCCCCAGTAACGCCAGTTCCAGCGTCCGCTGTCTGGCCAGAAGTCGCTGGCGCGCCCGTCGAGATGCAGCCTGAAGCGGCCGAAACTGGGGTCGTGCGCGTTGAGAATCGCCTGTAACCGGCCGTTGATGCCGCGCGAAGCCACGCTGACGCCGGCCAGCGGCCAGCGCGCTTCATCCACTTCCAGCGTCGAGAGTAAGCGTCCGCGCAGGCGCAGCAGTGCGCCCGGCTGCAGGCTGAGCTGCGGATCGCTGAGCATGCCATGTACTTGTCCGGGGATGGTGCCGTACAGCTGCAGGTCGGCAAATTTGCTTTCGCCGGTTAACTGGAACGGCAGTGCGCTGTCAGTCAGGCTCAGCTTGCCCGGCCCAACGCTCAGTACCAGGTTGCCTTTCCCGCCGCGTCCGGCGGTCAGTAAATTGAAGCGGCCGCGGATCTGCGTCTGTTCCAGCCCCTGCTGCCAGTCATCCAACGTCAGCGCCACGCCGCCCGACAGCGGTTGCGACCCGAACGGCCAGCGCCAGTGACCGGCAGTGATGCGGATTTGCTGCGCATCGACCTGCCACGGCAGCTGTAACAACGGCTGTGGTTCCTGTTGCTGGCGCACCACCAGTTCGCCCTGCTGCTGCTGCCAGTTAAGCGTCAGCGCCAGCGGCTGCGGCCACTGCGTCAGGTTAAGCGCACCGCTGAGCTCACCCGCCACCGGCAGGCCATCGGCAAAAGTCGGCAGCGTCAGATTGCCATGCAGTTCGACCGGTTGCGGCAGTAAAGGATGGCTGAGCTGGAGCTGATCAATGTGCAACTGCTGCCCCTGCAGGCGCGCGGCGACGCGCAGGTTGTCGCCCTGATAACGCAGCTGCTGAAGGTCTTTGTCTAAGGTCAGATCGAAGCGGCCCGCATATTGCTGCCATGGCAAAATACTGAGCTGTTGCAGATGGATATCCGCGCCGGGCAGCATCTGCTGCCACTCTGCGAGGCTGCGCGGCGCATCGCGCGTGGCACTGTGCGGCAGCGCCTGCAGGCAATCGCTGTTTAGCGCCACCTCGCGCGCATCAAGCTGCCAGCGCTGTTGCGTCCGGCCAAGCCCCACGTCCGCGACCTGCGCCAGCAGGCAGTCACCGGCCAGATAGCGCACATCAGGAAATACCAGCCGGCCCTGCTGCCAGTGCGGCGCGCCGTGTAGCTCGACGCGGGTATTTTCCGGCAGCCAGATACCTGCCAGCCGCGGCAGCCAGTGCGTCAGCGTCAGCAGCAATCCCAGCAGCAGCAGTATTAGCGCCAGTAGCGCAGCAAGTAGTCGACGGAGGCCCCGCGTCATGGCTGTTAACGTTCCTGTTCTTTACCCAATCCTGACAGAGATGATGGCATGTTACGCCCGGCAAATGAAGGCGTTACCGCTTTAGTCTGGCTGAAGAACAGCAAAATGACGCGGAAAACGTTATCCTGATGTGATACCGACGTAACATTTTTCAGGAGCGAAACAATGAAAGTTGCGGTTTACAGCACCAAGCATTACGACCAGAAATACCTCGAGCACGTTAACGAAGGCTACGGATTTGAGCTGCGGTTTTTTGACTTCCTGCTGAGCGAAACCACGGCGAAAAACGCCGCTGGCTGTGACGCGGTCTGTATCTTCGTTAACGATGACGGGAGCAAAGCGGTGCTGGCGGAGCTGGCGGCGCTGGGCGTGAAATATATCGCGCTGCGCTGTGCTGGTTTCAATAACGTCGACCTCGACGCCGCAGCCGCGCTGGGACTGCAGGTGGTGCGCGTGCCCGCTTACTCGCCGGAAGCGGTAGCGGAACACGCGGTAGGTCTGATGATGACGCTCAACCGCCGTATTCACCGCGCTTACCAGCGCACGCGCGATGCCAACTTCTCGCTGGACGGCCTGACCGGTTTCAACATGCATAACAAAACCGCTGGCGTGGTCGGCACCGGCAAGATTGGTGTGGCGACGATGCGCATCCTGAAAGGTTTTGGCATGCGTCTGCTGGCGTACGATCCGTACCCCAGTGACGCCGCGCTGGCGCTCGGGGCGGAATATGTTGATTTGAAAACGCTGCTGGCGGAGTCCGATGTCATCACCCTGCACTGTCCGCTGACGCCGGAAAACCACCATCTGCTCAACGCGCAGGCGTTTAGCCAGATGAAGGATGGGGTGATGATTATCAATACCAGCCGCGGTGGGCTGATTGATTCACAGGCGGCGATTGAAGCGCTGAAACAGCAGAAAATCGGCTCGCTCGGCATGGACGTGTATGAGAACGAACGCGACCTGTTTTTTGAAGACAAGTCGAATGACGTGATTCAGGACGACGTGTTCCGCCGCCTGTCGGCCTGTCACAACGTGTTGTTTACCGGCCATCAGGCCTTTCTCACCGCCGAAGCGCTGACGGCGATTTCAGAAACCACGCTCAGCAATTTACAGCAGCTGGCGCGCGGGGAAACCTGTTCAAACCAGGTTAAGGCGTAACGTTCTGCGCCTGCGTTAGCGGGCGCAGGCACCGCCGATCAGCGCCTGTTCGTCGCAGCGACGACCGTTAGCCAGCTGACACATCCCGATGCGTGAACCGTCTAACTGACGCGAGAACGCCAGCGTGCCGCCTGCGCTGTTGCAGTTGGCTTCTGCCATGGACGACATCACGACGTGCGGCTGCACGTGCGCGGCGGTGGCCTGTTGCGGCGGTTCATTGTCGCTGTTGCTGCTGCAGGCAGAGAGTAACAGCGCTGCGCCGGCCAGCAGTAAAGTTGCGGCTTTCATCGGTCGGGCTCCGGGAGTGTGAGCGGAAAAGTCGCACCAGCATATGTCAGCAACGGTGCGCGATCGATAGGCGACACAGCTTTTTACAAAATTTAATATCGTCGTTGGCAAGCAGAATTATCCTGATTGCAGCGTTTTCCCTCTTTCTCTGCCAGTTCATACGAAACATCAATCAATAAGGAGGAAGGATGTTAGCCGACATGCTCATCCGCATCGCATTAGCCGGAATACTGGGCGGACTGATTGGCCTGGAGCGCCAGATGCGCGCTAAAGAAGCGGGCCTGCGTACCCACATTCTGGTCGGTATTGGCAGCGCCATGTTCATGCTGGTGTCAAAATATGGCTTTGCCGATATGCTGACTAACGACCATGTGGCGCTGGATCCCAGCCGTATTGCGGCGCAGGTGGTCAGCGGCATGGGCTTCCTTGGCGCTGGCACCATCATCATACAAAAGCAGATTGTGAAAGGCCTGACGACCGCCGCCGGCCTGTGGGTGACCGCCGCGATTGGCCTGGTGATCGGTAGCGGCATGTATGAAATCGGTATTTACGGCACGGTGCTGGCGCTGGTGGTGCTGGAAACGTTCCGCCGTATCAGCCACTGGCTGATTGGCCGCCATCACACCCTTATCGTCCATCTCAAAGCCAAAAGCGTACCGCTGGTGTTGCTGGTACTGCAGCGCGAAAATTTGCGCTATGGCCACATCGCTGTAGTCAATCGTAACGAAGAGAGCGGGCTGTGCGAGCTGAGCGTTGAGGTGACATTGTCACGCAGATTTCCTATGCACAGCATTTATGACAAAGTGATGGAAATCAAAGGAGTGCAGTCGCTGGAAATGGTTTGACTGCGCTGGCGCTGGCGGGTTAATCGCTGCGGTCGATGGAAGATAAAAAGCCCGGCGCTGAAGGCCGGGCGGCTGGGTTAGCAGGGTTTGAGTTGTCCAATCGCCATTTCAACGGCGCGGTTAGGCGCGCCGGTTAATTCCCGATAACGCAGTTGCAGGTTACGCAACTCGCTGGCCAGCACCTCTTTTTCGGTAGCGGCACCGCGCTGCGCCAGTTCCAGATAGCATTGCCCCACCAGCCGGCACGCCTCCTCAAATACCATGTCGTACGTTTGCATTGTTCCTCTCCTCACCTTTAAAAACTAAAAAAAGCGCTGAATCCATCCTGTCAGCGCAGTGAGAAGAAATCTTTACCCAGATCAATAAATATGCAGTTACCGCTGGCAAAATGTGCGCAATGGTAGCCGACTGCGGCGCTGCGCGATTAGGACGGATCCTTTTTGTCGTCATCGCTGGCGCTGCTCACACCAGTAATACCTTCCAGCGCCTGCTGGTTGATGACATCATCGGCGCTGTCAACCGCACGCGAAATCGTCAACAGATCCTGAAACTCGCTCAGCAAAATAGCGGCGTCCGACTTAAGCATATCGTCAGCCTCGGCTGACTCAATCACCATGTTGATGGCTTTGTTGGCGCTTTCAATAACTTCAGTGACGCCGCCTTTCTTACTGACGGCCAGTACCAGCGCACCGATCAGCAGCGACTGAGCCTCAACGCGCGCGGTCAACTGCTTGGTGGTGGCATCAATTTGTGAAATCTTCGCCAGCATGCTTAACACAACATTTTTCATCGCTTATTCCTCCCTGGGGAAGCAGGCAGTGTACCGCTTGCCAAATCCGCGACAAACTAAAAATTGTGAATAGCGCAACAGGTCTCTGACCGCGATCGCGCGGCGCACAGAGCGCATCACTGGCAAACCCATAAATCGTGCTGGAATTTGGCGCTGTAATCCGTACCATACGCCACAGACTTTTCCTGCTGACTGCGGTCAGCCGGCACCCATAAAGGCCAGCGCAGCGACCCGCAGCGTGCGCGGACACGGTTAATGCAGGCCTGACCAGGGCCGCATCAACGCGACATCCGCAGCTGACCAGCGATCACCGAGACCGAAATTCATGTCTGAACATCAAGAAGTTAATAAAAAAGAGCAGTACAACCTGAACAAACTGCAGAAGCGCCTGCGTCGTAACGTCGGTGAAGCGATTGCGGATTTCAACATGATTGAGGAAGGCGATCGCATCATGGTGTGCCTGTCCGGCGGTAAAGACAGCTACACCATGCTGGAAATTCTGCGTAACCTGCAGCAGAGCGCGCCGGTCAACTTTTCGCTGGTAGCGGTGAATCTTGACCAGAAACAGCCGGGATTCCCGGCACACGTGCTGCCGGCTTACCTCGACACGCTGGGCGTGGAGTATCAGATCGTCAACGAAGACACTTACTCCATCGTTAAAGAGAAGATCCCGGAAGGCAAAACCACCTGCTCGCTCTGTTCGCGCCTGCGTCGCGGTATTCTTTATCGCACCGCCACTGAACTGGGCTGCACTAAGATTGCCTTAGGTCACCATCGCGATGACATCCTGCAAACGCTGTTCCTCAATATGTTTTACGGCGGCAAGATGAAAGGCATGCCGCCAAAACTGATGAGCGACGACGGTAAACATATCGTGATTCGCCCGCTGGCCTACTGCCGCGAAAAAGATATCGTACGGTTTGCCGAAGCGCGCCAGTACCCTATCATTCCGTGCAACCTGTGTGGTTCACAGCCGAACCTGCAGCGCCAGGTGGTTGCCGATATGCTGCGTGACTGGGACAAGCGCTATCCGGGCCGCATTGAAACCATGTTCAGCGCCATGCAGAACATCGTGCCATCACATATGGCTGATATTAATCTGTTTGATTTTAAAGGCATTAAGCATGGTGATGCGGTGGTTGACGGCGGGGACATTGGTTTTGATCGCGAATCGCTGCCAGCGCAGCCCGTCGGCTGGCAGGCTGACGAGGACGATCAGCCGGACCTGAGCGCTCGCCTCGACGTGCTGGAAATTAAATAACGCGGTGACTTTGCAGCATAAAGGCGCGTCGCTCCGGCAACGCGCCTTTTTTATTAGCGGTGCGGCGGAGGATCGCTAATCGGCGGAAATTCAGGATCGTGCGGCGGCTCAGGCTCGGGAATCGGCTGCGGTTGCGGCACGGGTTCGGGAATCGGTGGCGGATCGGTCGGGATAGGTTCGCTGGCGTGAATCATGCGCATGCCGTTCTCCTGTTCGCTGAATGTCTGTTAAGCATAGGAAAGGATGCGGCAGCAAGCCAAACGGCAAAAAAAAAGCCGGCGGATAAGCCGGCGTCGTACGAATCAAATGTGCTATGCAGTAATTCAAAAAAAGGAAGTAAGACAATATGGAGCGCAACGCCCATCGCTTGACGTTGCATTCACCTGCGGGAGAGAGTTTGCCCCGGTTGGGCTATGCGCTTATTGATGTCGATCAGGTTTTTTCCGCTTTTCTCCCCTGCACCGCCACAATTACCCGTTCATGACCTGCTGATAACCCCGTAGTAACATCACAGCCAGTTGCGGCGTTTCAGCCACAGCGCGACCCCCAGCACCATCACCAGTAACAACCCGCAGAACATGGTAAAGCCGTGCGGCCAGCTGCCACCGGGAATGCCACCGAGATTGACGCCAAACAGCCCGGTGAGAAACGTGGCAGGCAGGAAAATCATCGCCATCAGCGACATGGTGTAAGTGCGGCGGTTCATGGATTCCGCCAGCAGCGACGCCACTTCATCCGCCAGAATACCGGTACGCGCCACACCCGCATTGAGATCATCCAGCCCGCGCCCCAGCCGGTCCGCGACATCCTGCATGCGGCGGCGATCGTCATCGCTCATCCACGGCAGTTTCTCGCTTGCCAGCCGCGCATAGACATCACGCTGCGGCGCCATATAGCGGCGCATCACGATCAGCTGTTTGCGCAGCAGCGCCAGTTCACCGCGCGCCGGGACCTGCTGGTCCATCAGCGCATCTTCCAGCGCGATAATTTTATCGTGCATCTCTTCAATGAATTCGCTGGCGTGATCGGTGAGCGCATCGCAGACGTCCACCAGCCAGCTGCCGCCGTCCACCGGCCCGTTGCCGTTTTGCAGATCGGTCAGCACTTCATCGATGGCATACACTTTGCGACGGCGGGTAGAGACAATCAGCTTGTCATTGATAAATACCCGCATCGCCACCAGCTGGTCCGGGCGCGAATCGGCGTTATGATTCACGCTGCGCAGTACGATCATAAAGCCGTCACCGAGGCGCGTCACGCGCGGTCGCATGCTGTCACCGGCCAGCGCATCCCGCACCGCATCGGGGATCAGCGGCGTGTGCTGCAACCAGTCGGCGCTTTGCCGCTGGGTATAGTTCAGGTGCAGCCAGCAGTGACGCTCGCAGTTGATGACATCTTTATCTTCAATGGCGATAACGCCACCCTTGCCGTCGAACTGGCAGGCGACAATCGCATCCGACACCTGCAGCGCTTTTCCTTCAATGACGTTCACGTACTCGCCTCACTAGCAAAAACAATACGATACAGTCTAGCGCGGCGCGGGACAGTTGCAATTACCAGGGTGTGAGTAAAAATGACAGCGCAACCGGGCCGTTTACCGCCCTCCCTGGCGGTTCAGCGTCAGTGCTTCTCAATCCACAATTCCCGGCTGTAGGCAACGTCTTCCGGATTAGTGATGGGATAGCCCTTAACCCACGGCTTGATCAGCCGCCCGTTGGTGTACTGGTAGATCGGCGCAATCGGCGCCTGGTCAGCGATGATCTGCTCGGCTTTGTTGTAATCGGCATTACGCGCCGCCACGCTGGTTTCATTGCTGGCCTTACTCAACACCGCATCATATTCCGCGTTACTGAAGCGGGAAATATTGCCGCTGTGGCTGGCGGTCAGCAGGCTGAGGAAGGTCGACGGCTCATTGTAATCGCCCACCCACGAAGCGCGAATCACATCGAAATTACCGCTGTTGCGGCTGTCGATATAGGTTTTCCACTCCTGGTTCTGCAATGTCACGTCAACGCCGAGATTCTTTTTCCACATCGAGGCCACCGCAATCGCAATCTTCTGGTGACTTTCAGAGGTGTTATACAGCAGCGTCAGGTGCAGCGGTTTAGCCGGGCCGTAACCGGCGGCGGTCAGCAGGGCTTTGGCCTGCGCATTCAGTTCCTGCTGGCTGTGCTGCTGCAGATAGCTCTGCTGCGGCGTGAAGCCGGCGGTGACGTCCGGTGTGAAGTGCCATGCCGGTTTCTCGCCGGTGCCCAGCACTTTTTCCGCGATAATGCGGCGGTCAATGCTCCATGACAGCGCCTTACGCACCCGCACATCCGCCGTCGGCCCTTTCTGGGTATTAAACGCGTAATAGTAGGTGCCAAGCTGATCCGGCGTATACACCTGCCCCGGCAGCTCTTTTTTCAGCAGGCCGTACATATTTTTCGGGAAGGATTCCGTGATATCGATGTCCCCGGCGCGGTAACGCTTGGTGGCGCTGGATTCTTCATTGATGGGAATAAAGGTCACTTTCGTCAGCACCGAATGGACGTTATCCCAGTAGTGCGGGTTGCGCACCAGCACAATCTTTTCGTTAACTACGCGCTCCTGCAATTGATAAGCGCCGTTGCCCACCAGTTTACCCGGCGCAGTCCAGCCATCGCCGTTTTGCGCGATGACCTTTTGCGGCACCGGGAACATCGCCACGTTAGCCACCATGCTGGGGAACCACGGTAGCGGACGTGACAACGTCACTTTGAGGTGCGTCTCATCGGTCGCTACTACGCCCAGCTTGTCCGGGCTCATCTGCCCTTTGGTGATGGCTTCAGCATTCTCAATGCCGCTCAGCGCGGCAAACCAGGCGAAAGGCGAGCTATTTTTCGGATCCACCAGACGTTGCCAGCTATAGACAAAATCCTGTGCGGTCACCGGTTCACCGCTGGACCAGCGCGCATCTTTGCGCAGCGTAAACAGCCAGGTTTTGTTGTCATTGCTGCTCCAGCTCTGCGCAACGCCCGGCACGATTTTGCCCTGTGCATCCTGGTTGGTCAGTCCTTCAAACAGATCGCGCAGCACCTGAATCTCCGGCAGACCGACTGCTTTGAGCGGATCAAGCGAGGCCGGTTCATCTTTGATATGGCGGACGATTTCCTGACTGCTGGCCAGTTGCGCCCCGGCTGGCACACTGGCGGCATAGGCGGATGAGAGAGCGCTGCTGATGATGAGCGCGGCCAGCGTGGTGCGGAAAGTTAGTTTCATCACGACTCCTTGACCCGAAAAAAGGGCGACGGCCAAACCAATGCGTCGCCAGCAACTTTTCGCACTTTATCGCAAATCGCTGATTGATAAATAGCTATTTCCCCGTCTGCTGTTTACCGTTATGTTGAGGCTGGATTGCAGCTCACAATTTTTGCGGCTGAACGCGATGCATGACAGAGAGGAAGGTTATGTCGACACACCACCCGCGCCCGCTGCGCGGTAAGCTGGACGCCGTCTGGCAACAATATGGACATTCGGTGCTGGGTGCGCCGCTGCTGTGGTTTCCGGCACCAGCGGCCGACGAGGACAGCGGACTGATTATTGCCGGCACCCACGGCGATGAAAACGCGGCGGTGGCCACGCTCTCTGCCGCCATGCGCACGCTGCCGGACACGCTGCGGCGTCATCATGTGATTCTGGCGGTCAATCCGGATGGCTGCCAGCTCGGGCTGCGCGCCAATGTCAACGGTGTCGATCTCAACCGCAACTTCCCTGCCGCCAACTGGCAAGCGGGCGATACTGTCTATCGCTGGAACAGCGTGGCCGACGCGCGCGATGTGCTGCTCTCAACCGGAAACGCACCAGCGTCAGAGCCGGAAACCGCCGCACTGTGCCAGCTGATTCATCGCATCGGGCCGCGCTGGGTCGTCTCCTGGCACGAACCGCTGGCCTGTATTGACGATCCGCACCATAGCCCGCTGGCCAGCTGGCTGGCGGAACAAACCGGTCTGCCGGTGGTGAGCAGCGTCGGCTACGCCACGCCGGGCTCGTTTGGCAGCTGGTGCGCCGATCTCAGTCTGCCCTGCATCACCGCCGAAATGCCCGCCATCTCGGTGGACGAAGCCACCGAGGTGTATCTTGATGCGATGATCAACCTGCTGCGCTGGCAGCCGTCGTCTTAAGCACGCCGTGCGAGAAGTGCAGCGACGGTTCCACATCGGCCGCCAGCCACGTCGGACCGTCGAGGTCAGCAAACGTGGCCTGCGGCGTTAACGGTAGCGCGGCGCGAATGGCGCGCGAGGTACACAACATACAGCCCAGCATGATGGCAAATCCCTGCGCGCGCGCGGCCGTGGCCAGCGCCAGCGCTTCGGTCAGCCCACCGGTTTTATCCAGTTTGATATTCACCATGTCGTAGCGCCCGTGCAGGGCTGCCAGACTGTCGCGCGTGTGGCAGCTCTCATCCGCACAGATCGGTAGCGGATGGATAAAATGGGCCAGCGCCGCATCCTGCGCGGCAGGCAGCGGCTGCTCCAGCATCGCCACCTGCAAATCCGCCAGCAACTGGCAACGCGCCGCCAGCCCTTCTGCCTGCCAGGATTCATTGGCATCGACGATCAGCGTGGCGTCTGGCACCGCACTGCGGATCGCCACCAGCCGTTCGCTGATCAGATGGTTATCCAGCTTAATTTTCAGCAGGCGCGCGCCGTGCTGCCATAGCGCCAGCGCGCTGCTGGCCATCGCTTCTGGCGTATCGATGCTGACGGTATGCGCCGTAACGATCTCCTGTGCCGGCACCGCCTCACACAGCGCCGCCAGGCTGGTGCGCTGCTGCTGGCGCTCCAGATCCCACAGCGCGCAATCAATCGCGTTGCGCGCGGCACCGGCCGGCAACGCCTGTTGCAGCGCCGCCCGCGTCATGCCGTTTTGTAACGCACCGAGCTGTGAAGCAATCTGCTGCAGCACCGAAGCCTCACTTTCGCCATAGCGCGCATAGGGCGTGGCCTCGCCAATCCCTTTGAGGCCATCCTGCTCAATCTCCACCACCACCACGTGCGCCTCGGTGCGGCTGCCGCGCGAAATCACAAACGGCGAGTGCAGCGGCCAGGCTTCCGGATAACTTTTCACTGTTCTCATACTGACTCCTCAAATCCATGACGTCATAACGTGCTGGTGCAGTTCCACGTTGAATTAGGCTCGTAAACCCTTAAAATTTATGTCATAAACAAACGCTATACCTGTTCTGGTGGGGTTTACGCCAGATATTTCATCGTTAAAAGGAAATTGTATGTCGCAGAATGTTCACTTTCAGGGCAATCCGGTGCCGGTTGCCGGCCACTTCCCGCAGGCTGGCGAGCAGGCAAAACCGTTCAACCTGGTAGCGAAAGATCTCAGTGATGTGTCCCTTTCTCAGTATGCAGGCAAACGCAAAGTTCTGAACATTTTCCCAAGCATTGATACCGGCGTGTGTGCCGCGTCGGTGCGCAAATTCAACGAGCGTTCTGGCGAAGCTGACAACACCGTGGTGCTGTGCATCTCTGCCGATCTGCCGTTTGCGCAGTCGCGCTTCTGCGGAGCCGAAAACGTCAACAACATAGTGACGCTGTCTACGCTGCGCGGTGCAGAATTTATTGAAAGTTACGGCGTCGCGATCGCCGATGGCCCGCTGAAAGGCCTGACCGCCCGCGCCGTGGTGGTGCTGGATGAGAACGACAAGGTGCTGTACAGCGAGCTGGTGAATGAAATCACCGAAGAGCCGAACTATGAAGCGGCACTGGCAGCGCTGAAGTAAGGCTATTGCTGATAAAAAAGCCGTCTGTCACAGACGGCTTGTTGATGCAGAACGCGGATTATTCGCCTTCGCTGCGTTTCTGACCGAGGCCATATTCGCGCAGCTTGTTGGCAATCGCGGTGTGTGACACCCCAAGGCGTTTCGCCAGTTTACGCGTGCTGGGATACGACAGATAGAGACGAGTCAGTACTGAACGCTCGAAACGGCTGGTGATTTCATCCAGCGACCCTTCCATTGCCTCTTCGCCCAGCGACACATCCAGCGCCTGCTCCGGCAGCACGATATCCTGCGGACGCAGTTCATAACCTTCCAGCTGCGTAAGCGCGCGATACAGCGCATTTTTCAACTGGCGCACGTTGCCCGGCCAGTTATAGCGCGTCAGGAACGGCGTCAGCTGCGGTGACAAACGTGGGCGCGGCAGCCCCTGCTCATCCGCAAAGCGCGCCACAAACATTTCGGTGAGCGGCAGAATATCCAGCGGACGTTCGCGCAGCGGCGGCAGATTCAGCGTCAGCACGTTCAGACGATAGAACAGGTCTTCGCGGAACTCACCACGCTGCACCAGCTCAATCAGGTTCTTTTGCGTGGCGCAGATCACGCGCACATCCACATGCACTTCATGATCCTCGCCGACGCGGCGGAAGGTGCCATCGTTCAGGAAGCGCAGCAGTTTGGTCTGCATGCGCGGCGACATCTCGCCAATTTCATCCAGCAGCACCGAGCCGCCGTTCGCCTGCTCAAAGAAGCCCTTCTTCCCTTCCAGCGCGTTGGGATACGCGCCCGCCGCGTGACCAAACAGCTCGCTCTCAGCGACGTCATCCGGGATCGAGCCGCAGTTGAGCGCCAGGAACGGTTTTTTGCCGCGAGCGCTGCGCAGGTGGCAGGCGCGCGCCAGCATATCTTTACCGGTGCCGGTGTCGCCGACAATCAGCAGCGGCGCATCGTGCATCGCCAGTTTGCGCGCCTGGTCGATCACCTGACGCATTTTCGGCGTTACCGCCACGATGTGATCGAATTCGGAGTCATCGGTGACGCTGAGATTCTGCAACTGCCGCCCCATGCGCGCAGTGGATTTCAGGGTGATCATCGCGCCTACCGGCTGGTCGTTCTGCTCATCTTCCTGCGCCAGATAGATCGGGCGCGCTTCCATGAGGAAATCACGCCCCTGGATCACCACATGCTGCGCCTGCGCGTCAACACGTTCACTCTCCAGCCAGCGCTGGAAATTGAAACCGGCAATCAGCGTGCCGGCGTTCTGATTACGGATCTTCTGTTCATCGAGGTTAAACAGGTTCTGCGCCGCCGGATTCGCCAGTTCGACTTTACCTTTCAGGTCGAGGGAGAACACCGGCTCGGGCATCGCCACCAGCAGCGCGCTCAGCGCGCGATGTTCACGCTCAGACGGCATGAATGACACGGTGCGGACATCTGTCACGCCCGGTGTACGGCGAATCTCCGCCATCAGGTTACTGAATGCGTCAAATTCCAGCGCAGAAAAGTTGAGATAGATGCGGCCCAGCGAGGCAATTTCAATGCCGCGCAGGTCAATATTACGGGCAACCAGCAGGTCGAGTAGCTCGCGCGCCAGACCGATACGGTCCTGGCAGAAAACTTCCAAACGCATTGCGATGAGCCTTAGTCAGGTTTTGATTTTAGAGATAATACGCTAACTTGCAGCGCCTCAGAAGGGTTCTGTCATGAAAAGTTGACACTCTGAGGCAGGTGACGAAGAGAAGTGTAGCGGAACAGCCAACAATAATCCCGCCAGAAATCACTCTGAGCACAGATAATTTCACCTTTCACGCCATCGGCAGCGTGAAAGGCAGACAAGGTGAGATTATTTAGCAGCCTGACCTGCTTTATCACCACTTTTGGCCAGCGATTCTTTAAGCTGACCCACCAGTTCACGGCGGAAATCGCCGAGCCGCGGTTTGTCCTCCGCCAGCCACGGCAGCGGACGGCATAATTCCATCGCTTTGATACCCAGCCGGGCGGTGAGCAGCCCGGCACCGATGCCCTGCGCCGCACGCGCCGAGAGACGGGCGGCGATATCCTGCGACATCCAGTCCATACCGACTTCGCGCACCAGCTCTGACGCCCCGGCAAACGCCATATTCAGTAATACCAGCCGGAACAGCCGGATGCGACTGAAGTAGCCGAGTTCAATACCGTAGATGGCCGCGATGCGGTTCACCAGCCGCAGGTTGCGCCAGGCGATAAACGCCATGTCCACCAGCGCCAGCGGGCTGACGGCAATCATCAGCGTCGATTCCGCCGCGTGGCGGCTGATTTCGCGCCGCGCCTGCCGGTCCAGCACCGGCTGCACCAGCTGCGCATACAGCGTGACAATTTCGCGATCGTTATGAGTTTCGTGCAGTGCCGCATGCCAGCGCTGCAGTGCCGGATGCGCCTGATCCAGCTGCGCCTGGCGCGCCAGCTTTTCGCAGAACGCCCGGCCTTTGCCGATGCCGTGGCTGGCCAACAGCTCACGGCCAACGTCCCGCTCTTCCGCCCGCTGACGCAGACGATACAGCCGACGCCATTCGCCAATCAGCGCGCCCGCGCCAGCGGCGACAATCAGCCCACCAGCCACGCCGCTGCCCAGTGCAAACCAGTCGCGCGTCAGCCAGGCATCGTGCAGCCACTGGGCGCCCTGCGCCACCACGCTGATGCCAAAGATGCCCAGCCCGACGCCCACCATTTTGCGCCACAGGCTGCGCTTTGGCCGCAGCGCGGCTTCCACCACTTTCTCGCCGGCGCCCTCTTCCAGCGGCTCCGCGTCAGGCGTCACCAGAAACCCCTGTTGCGCGTCGCTGCTAAAGGTGTGCGCCGCGCGCAGGGCCGGCTCTACAGGCTCCTGCAACGGGCGGGCAAAATCTATCCGTGGTTTGAGTGGCGTTTCATTGCTCATCGCAATTTATCTCCCAGTAAAAATTCCAGCGCAGCATCCATGCGGATATGCGGCAATGGCCGATCGACATCCAGCTGCTGCGGCCGGAACTGTTCAAACTGAAACCCCTGCTGCTGCCAGAAGCTGTTGCCCGGCAGGCGCGGCGGTACTTCGCCCGGGTAAAAAGTCAGCGGTTCACCGTCGGCGAGGCGATGACCGCGCAGCGCCGGTAATTTTTCTCCGCGATGATCCACCAGCCCGCTCTCGGTCGCCTGCACCGACGCCAGCCCCAGGCAATCCATGCTGATGCCTTCAAACGCGGCGTTCTGCCACGCGTCCTGCACCAGCTGCTGCAGCAGCGACACCATATTGGCGTGCTGATCGGCGGTGATGTGATCGGCCTTGGTGGCGGCAAACAGCAACTTATCGATGACCGGCGAGAATAGACGGCGGAACAGCGTGCGCTGGCCATAGTGAAAACTTTGCATCAGCTGGGTCAGCGCCAGCCGCATATCATTGAACGCCTGCGGTCCACTGTTGAGCGGCTGCAGGCAATCGACCAGCACGATCTGACGATCGAAGCGCAGGAAGTGATTTTTATAAAACCCTTTCACCACATGCTGACAGTAGTAGTGAAAACGCTGCTGCAGCATGGCGAAATTGCTGCCGGCCGGTGCCTGCAGCAGCTTACCGGCCTGCTGATCATCGACGTTGGGCCACGGGAAAAACTGCAGTGCCGGCGCGCCAGCCATGTCACCCGGCAACACAAAACGTCCCGGCTGGATGAAGTGCAATCCTTCGGTTTTGCACTGATGCAGGTAGTCGGTCCAGGCCGCGGCGATCTCAGCCAAACGGTTTTCATCGGCGGGCGCGAACGGGTCGAGATCGGCGCTCAGGCTGTGCCAGCGCGCGGCCCACTGCTGACGATCGCCCTGCAGCAGGCCGACCATCTGGCGTGACCAGCTGAGATAATCCTGCGCCAGCATCGGCAGATCGAGCAGCCACTCGCCGGGATAATCGACAATTTCGAGGTAAAGGGTGGCGGTATCTTTGAAATGACGCAGCAGAGACTGATCCGGCCGGTAGCGCAGCGCAAGGCGCATCTCGCTGACGCCGCGCGTCGGGGTCGGCCACATCGGCGGCGTGCCGTACAGCTGGGCCAGCCCTTCGTCATAGGTAAAGCGCGGCGTACCCAGCTCACGCTGGGGCACGCGCTTCACGCCCAGCAGCCGCTCTTCGCGTACCACGGAAAACAGCGGCAGACGCGCGCCGCTGTGGACATTGAGCAGCTGGTTAACCAGCGAGGTGATAAAGGCGGTTTTGCCGCTGCGGCTCAGGCCGGTGACGGCGAGGCGCAGATGACGATCCACGCCGCGGTTCATCAGCCCCATCAACTCATTTTGCAGTCTTTTCATCGCTCTCCCTGATGAAACGTGCTGACAGGCGGTTAAACGCCTTGCTCAGCAACGGTTCCAGGGCGGCCGCCAGCAACAGGCGCAGCGGACGGCGCGCCACCGATTTCACTGCCCAGCCGGCCAGGCCGCCGGGCGCATAGGTTACTGCACTGATGATGATGAATTTTCCCGCCGACTTCAACGCAGGCGTTGCGCGGCGGCGCAGAGCAGTTAAACGTTGCGTATGCATAGCGCCTCTCTTAGAGCAGCGGACCCGCTGACGGGCCCGCAACAGGGATTAAATCTGGCGGAAACGGCTGCGTACGCTGAAGGTTTCTGAGGTCACGTAACGCTCGATATCGCGTACGTTACGCTCATCGGCGGTGAGCGTGTTCTCCAGCTCATCCAGCAGTTCGCGCGCCGTTGGTGTGCGCTCAGAGGGTGCGTCCAGCGGTTTTTCATCCAGCACGTAGCCAAGGATAAAATAGGCGGTCACGGTGATCATAAACAGACCGAAAAACAGTGACAGCACTACAATCACACGCAGCAGCCGCACCGGAATATCCAGGTACTCGGCCAGCCCGGCACACACGCCGCGCACTTTGCCCTGCTGCGGAATACGCCACAGTTTGCGTCCGTTCATCATGGCTGCCTCCAGTTCGGGTGTTCGGCATCGAGGATCGCTTCCAGCGCCTCGACCCGATCACGCATGCGGCGCGCTTCCTGCGTCAGCTGCTGCAGGCGCTGCAGGTCACCGGACGAAAGCGTCCCGCCGTTGCGTTTGTTGCTGTAGTGCAGCCATAACCAGATCGGTGCCACAAACAGCACGAAGATCGTTAACGGTATGGCCAGAAATAGTGCGCTCATTGACTCTCCTTTTTCAGTACACCCGGCAATCCGGGCCCGTTAGCAGGCCCGGGGCGATCACTCGCTGCGGTTCATTTTGGCTTTCAGCGCAGCCAGCTGCTGGCTGATTTCGTCATCAGCTTTCAGATCGGCAAACTGCTGGTCCAGCGTTTTGCTTTTACCGAAGCGCTGGCTTTCCGCTTCTGCTTCCATGTGATCGATGCGGCGCTCAAACGATTCGAAGCGTGCCATCGCCTCATCCAGCTTGCCGCTGTCGAGCTGACGACGCACATCGCGTGATGATGAAGCCGCCTGGTGACGCAGCGTCAGGGCCTGCTGGCGGGCGCGGGTTTCGCTCAGTTTTTTCTCCAGCTCGCCAATCTCGCCTTTCATGCGATCCAGCGTCTCTTCAACGTGGCTGGCTTCCTGCTGCAGCGCAGCGATCAGGTCGGTCAGCTTCTGTTTCTCAATCAGCGCCGAACGGGCTAAGTCTTCTTTCTCTTTACTCAGCGCCAGCTCAGCTTTTTCCTGCCATTCCGCCTGCTGAATTTCGGCCTGCTCAATACGGCGCAGCAGCTGTTTCTTTTCTGCCAGCGCGCGGGCCGAGGTGGAACGCACTTCCACCAGCGTGTCTTCCATTTCCTGAATCATCAGGCGTACCAGTTTCTGCGGATCTTCGGCACGCTCCAGCAGCGAGTTGATGTTAGCGTTCACGATATCGGCGAAACGAGAAAAAATACCCATAATGATGTTCCTCTGGTTGTCATGTCTTTACGCCCATAACTAATACAAGATGCGTGCCAGTTTTTAACGTATTGATTTTAATGAATTTGAGTATTTTACACGCGCCGCGCAATCCGTTAAGGTAGTGAAATTAATTAATCAGTGGTGAATTTCATCATGGCAAACGGTAAAGACAATCTGCTGGGCGAGTCGAATAACTTTTTAGAGGTGCTGGAACAGGTATCGAAACTGGCACCGCTGGAGAAACCGGTGCTGGTGACTGGCGAACGCGGTACCGGTAAAGAGCTGATTGCCAGCCGCCTGCACTACCTCTCCGACCGCTGGCAGGGGCCGTTTATTTCGCTCAACTGCGCCGCGCTGAATGAAAATCTGCTGGATTCCGAGCTGTTCGGCCATGAAGCCGGTGCCTTTACCGGCGCCCAGAAGCGCCACCTTGGCCGCTTTGAGCGCGCCGATGGCGGCACGCTGTTTCTGGATGAGCTTGCCACTGCGCCGATGCTGGTGCAGGAGAAACTGCTGCGCGTGATTGAGTATGGCCAGCTGGAACGCGTTGGCGGCAATCAGTCGCTGCAGGTTAACGTGCGGCTGGTGTGCGCCACCAACGAGGATCTGCCAGCATTGGCCGCCGCCGGCCGTTTTCGCGCCGACCTGCTCGATCGCCTGGCGTTCGATGTTGTCCAGCTGCCGCCGCTGCGCGAGCGCCGCAGCGATATCCTGGTGATGGCCGAGCATTTTGCCATTCAGATGTGCCGCGAGCTGGGCCTGCCGCTGTTTCCCGGCTTTAGCGAGCGCGCTCAGCTCACCCTGTTGCAGCACAGCTGGCCGGGCAACGTGCGTGAACTGAAAAACGTGGTGGAGCGCTCGGTGTACCGTCATCACAGCACCGAACAGACGCTCGACACCATCATCATCAATCCGTTTGCGCCACGCAGTGCTCCTGCGGTAACCGAAGCGGAAGCAGAACAGCGTGAAAATGCCCTGCCGGCGCTGCCGCTGGATTTACGCCAATGGCAAAACCAGCAGGAGTGCGCCCTGGTCGAAGCCAGTCTGCAACAGGCGCGATACAACCAGCGCCGCGCCGCTGAACTGTTGCGCGTCACTTATCATCAGCTGCGCGCGATGATGAAAAAACACGGGATCGAAGCACAGTAGGGTTTAACTGACGGGTATTGCTGAAGGCGTCGCGCTGCGGCAGCTGTCAGTTTTGCACGCCGGGTTGTCAGCTATGCGTGAGCCGCGTCCGGCAGGTTACTGCAGACTACAGGCAGACCTCAAGGAGACCCGCATGCTGACTCAACCTGCTGAAAAATATCGCCCGTGGCCCGTCATCAATCTGGCGGATCGCCAGTGGCCGTCACGCCAGATCACCCGCACGCCGCGCTGGCTCTCAACCGATTTGCGTGATGGCAATCAGGCGCTGGCTACGCCGATGGACAGCGCGCGCAAATTAGCATTCTGGCAACTGCTGCTGCGCTGCGGCTTTAAAGAGATTGAAGTGGCGTTTCCCGCCGCCTCGCAAACCGACTTTGACTTTGTGCGCCTGCTGATTGAACAGCAGCACATCCCTCACGACGTCACTATTCAGGTATTAACCCAGGCGCGCGGCGATTTAATCGATCGCACCTTTGCAGCGCTGCGTGATGCGCCGCAGGCGATTATCCATCTGTATAACGCCACCGCCCCGCTGTTCCGTGAGCGCGTATTTCGTCAGAGCAAAGCTGAGATCGTCGAGCTGGCCTGCGCCGCCGCGCGGCAAATCCGCGCACGCTGTGCGGCGCAGCCCGCCACGCGCTGGACCTTTCAGTACTCGCCGGAAACCTTCTGCTTTACCGAGCCGGTGTTTGCGCTGGAAATCTGTGAAGCGGTCGCCGCCATCTGGCAGCCGGGACCGCAGCGGCCGATGATCATCAACCTGCCCGCCACGGTGGAAGTCAATACGCCTAACGTGTATGCCGACCAGATCGAGTATTTCTGTCGCCACTTCAGCCAGCGCTCGCAGGTGGCCATCAGCGTCCATCCGCATAACGATCGCGGCACCGGCATCGCCTGCGCCGAGCTGGCGCTGCTGGCCGGCGCCGATCGCGTTGAAGGCTGTCTGTTTGGTAACGGCGAGCGCACCGGCAACGTCGATCTGGTGACGCTGGCGCTGAATCTCTATACCCAGGGCGTGACGCCTGAGCTGGACTTTAGCGATATGCGCGAGGTGCTGGAAGTGGTGACGCGCTGTAACCAGCTGCCGGTCCATCCGCGCCATCCTTACGCCGGCGAACTGGTGTTTACCGCCTTCTCCGGCTCGCATCAGGATGCCATTCGCAAAGGCTTTGCCGAACGCAGCGCGCGTCATGAAGTGGTATGGCAAATGCCCTACCTGCCGCTCGATCCGCTGGACATCGGCTGCAGCTATGAAGCGGTGATCCGCGTGAATAGCCAGTCCGGTAAAGGCGGTGCCGCCTGGCTGCTGGAACAAAATCACGGCCTGCAACTGCCGCGCGGCCTGCAGCAGGATTTCAGCCGCTGCGTGCAACAGCAGACCGATGCTCACGGCCAGGAGATGACGCACCACGCGCTGTGGCAGCTGTTCTGTCAGCAGTACGGCCTGCAACAGCCGCGGTGTCGCCTGCTGCAGGCGGAGAGCCATAGCGATGATCAGGGCGAGACGCGGATTAAAGCGCGCCTGCAGCAGGGTCCGCAGCAGCTGACCCTGGAAGGGCGCGGCAACGGTCTGCTGTCAGCGGCGGTGGCCGCGCTGCGTCAGCGCTTCGATCTGGCCGTAACCATTGAGGATTACCATGAACACACGCTGGGCAAACGCAGCGACAGTCGTTCGGTGTGCTATATCAGCTGCATCACGCCGCGTGGCGAGCGTGCGTGGGGCGTGGGTATTGATAATGACGTGACGCGCGCCTCGCTGCAGGCGTTGCTCAACGCGGCGGGCGCTTTTCTGCCGCCGGAAAGTAGTTCGCTGGCGTAACGCCCAGCACGCGACGAAACATGGCGCTGAAGGCGCTCGGGCTGTCATAACCGAGATCGAGCGCCACGGCCAGCACCGTATCGCCCTGTGCCAGCCGGGTCAGCGCCACGCTCAGCCGGGCACGCCGCAGCCAGTCGCTAAACTGCAAACCGGTTTCGCGACTGAAATGGCGCGCCAGTGTCCGCTCCGCCACACACAGCTGCGCCGCCGCGCGCGCCAGCGTCCAGCTCTCGCCCGGCGCCTGCTGAATCTGCTGGCACAGCGCCAGCAGCCGGTCGCTGTGCGGCAGTGGCAGGCCAAACGGCAGCACGTCCATCACGCGAATTTCATCGAGAATCAGCTCGTAAATGCGCTCGGCGCGACTGCCAGACGCGTAATGCTCCGGCAGCGTGAGCGCGCTGACAATCAGCTCCCGCAGCAGCGGCGATATCTGCACCACCTGACAGCTGGCGGGCAGATCGGCGCGCGCCAGCGGATCGACAAACAGCGTGCGCGCCGCCACGCTGCCAACGATGTGCAGCGCATGACGCGTGCCGGCCGGCAGCCACACGCCACGGCTGGGCGGCACAATCCAGCTGCCGTGTTGCGTTTCCACTTTCACCACGCCGCTCAAAGTATGTATCAGCTGCGCGCAGTGGTGATAGTGCCACGGCTCCGCATCGCCGTGCGCGTAATCGTGCGCATACGGCACCAGCGGACGCTGCGAGAAGTCAAAGTCGAGCCGCTGACTCATTTAGCGTTTCAGGTACTGATAAACCGCCGCCAGATCCTGCTCGCCATAACCGGCATCGACCGCCTGCTGCCAGACATCAACGATGTTTTCCAGCGCCGGCAGAGAAGCGTCGCCGGCGGCGTCCAGCGCCAGCCGCGCATCCTTCAGCGCCCAGATCAGATGCATCTGCGGGGTAAAGTCGCCGCTGGCAATCATGCCGAGTTTCATTTTGGCGTACGGCGCTGCCAGCGGACCGCCTTCCAGCACCTGCCAGAGATCGTCGGTAGTGAAACCGAACTGCTCTGCCAGCCGGGTGCTTTCGGCAAGACTCTGCATCAGGCCAATCAACCAGCTGTTCACCACCAGCTTCATGCGCGAGCTGGCGCCGGCGGCACCCAGCCACTGCGTCCCTTTACCAATCGCGGCGAACACCTGCTCCGCCGCCTGGGCGCGCTGCCGGTCGCCGCTGGCCATCACCAGAATCTGCGCGTTTTCAGCCGGCGCTTTGGTACCGGAGACCGGCGCATCAATAAACACCACGTCTGGCCGTGCGGCCGCCAGCCCGGCGATCAGCGCGTCGGTCGCTTCAACACCGATGGTGCCCATCTGCGCCACGGTAGCCCCCTGCTGCAGTGCGTTCTGCACCTGGTTAAGCGTGGCGCGCGTGGTAGCGCCGTCCGCCAGCATGGCAATCACCACGTCTGCGCCTTCCACAGCCTGCGCGGCGCTGTCGCTCAGCGTCAGGCCTGCGGCCACCAGATCTTCACCTTTGGCACGCGTGCGGTTCCAGCCGCGCACGGTAAAGCCCTTCTTCAACAGATTGGCGGCAAATGCGTGTCCCATCGCGCCTAATCCCAGTACCGCCACTACAGGTTGCTGACTCATGTTTTCTCCTTCTTCTTACCGCAGGCAAAACGATCACACTGACAGAAATTGGGGCTGACAGCCAGGCCAGAGGTGCGGTGAAAGGACATTTTTCACGCCACCCTTAACAGGGTTCTGCCCTACTATTAACGCTTTTCAAACCCGCGCTAAAACGATTAACATACGCGCGATAAATGTGCCGATTGGTTCATTTCACGTCTTTTACGGTTATTAAAATGAAAATTGCTCTTTTGCGACAGGCGCCGTTGCTGATGCTGCCTGCACTCCTGCCGCTGCCGCTATTGGCTGCGGACAACGCCAGCAATACCCTGGTGGTGAGCGCCGCGCCCGCGGCCAGTGGACTCTCTGAGCTGGATACCCCGGCGGCGGTCAGCGTTGTCAGCGGCGACGATATGCGCCACGCCGCACCGCGCGTTAACCTGTCTGAAAACCTCACCAGCGTGCCCGGTCTGCAAATTCAAAACAGACAAAATTATGCGCAGGATCTGCAGATTTCGGTGCGCGGCTTTGGTTCACGTTCCACCTTCGGCCTGCGCGGCATTCGCCTGTACGTTGACGGCATTCCGGCCAGCATGCCGGATGGCCAGGGGCAAACCTCGAATATCGATATCGGTTCCATCGAACGCGTGGAAGTGCTGCGCGGCCCGTTCTCCGCGCTGTACGGCAACGCATCGGGCGGCGTGATCAATGTGGAAACCCAACGCGGCCAGCAGCCGACTACGCTGGAAGCCAGCAGCTGGTACGGCAGCTACGGCAGCTGGCGCAACAGCGTGAAAGCGAGCGGTGCCACCGGTGATGGCAGCCACGCCGGTGATGTTAACTATACGGTGTCGGCTTCGCGCTTCACTACGCACGGCTATCGTGACCACAGCGCCGCGCAGAAAAACCTCGGCAATGCCAGGCTTGGCGTGCGCATTGACGATGTCAGCACCCTGACGCTGCTGTTCAACAGCGTTCACGTTGAGGCGCAGGATCCGGGCGGCCTGACGCCGGATCAGTGGCGTGATAATTCGCGCCAGGTGGCCAGCAACGTCGCGCTGTACAACGCGCGTAAAACCGTCGACCAGACCCAGGCGGGCCTGCACTACCAGCGCCAGATGAGCGACAACGACGATCTCAGCGTGATGCTCTATGCCGGTGAGCGCGAAACCACCCAGTATCAGTCCATCCCGCTGGCGACCCAGCTGAAAGCCGGCTATCCCGGTGGTGTCATTTCACTGGCGCGCCACTACCAGGGCATTGATACCCGCTGGACGCACCGCGCGACGCTGTTGACGCTGCCGGTGACCCTGACCGGCGGCCTCGACTATGAAACCATGAGCGAGAAGCGCAAAGGCTATCAGAACTTCACCCGCAGTGACGGCGCCACCGACTACGGCGTGCAGGGTGATCTGCGCCGCAACGAGCGCAACCTGATGTGGAACCTCGATCCCTATCTGCAGACCGCGTGGCAGCTGAGCGATCGCTGGTCGCTGGACGCCGGCGTGCGCTTCAGCACGGTCAATTTCGATGCTAACGACTATTACGTGACCGCCAGCGACCCGGATGACAGCGGCAATCGCCGCTACCACCGCTGGCTGCCTGCGGCCTCGCTCAAATACGCGATTGATGATGGCTGGAACGCCTATGTTTCCGCCGGTCGCGGCTTTGAAACGCCGACGCTCAATGAACTCTCCTACCGCGCGGCGGATCAGGCCGGGCTCAATCTCAACCTGCAGCCGGCCACCAGCAATACCGTGGAGCTCGGCAGCAAAAAACGCCTCGGCAACGGCCTGCTGACCGCTGCGCTGTTTCAGACCGATACCAAAAACGAGATCGTGTCAGACAGCAGTTACGAAGGCCGCACCAGCTACAAAAATGCTGGTGAGACGCGCCGCCGTGGCCTGGAACTCGGGCTCGATCAGCAGTTTGGCTATGACTGGCACCTGAAAGCCGCGTGGACGCTGCTCCACGCGCGCTACCGCAGTAACGCCTGCGGCAGCGACAGCTGTGACGGCAAGCGCATCCCTGGTATTGCACGCAATATGGCCTACGCCGGACTGGCCTACGCGCCGGAGCAAGGCTGGTATGCCGGCGGCGACCTGCGCTACCTGAGCGACATTGCGGCCAACGACCAGAATGATGTCAAAGCGCCGGCGTATACGGTGGTGGGACTGAACAGCGGCTATAAATGGCTGGTGCAGAACTGGACGCTGGATCTGTTTGGCCGCGTGGATAATCTGCTCGATCGCCACTATATCGGCTCGGTCATCGTTAATGAGAGCAATGGCCGGTATTACGAACCTGCACCGGGGCGTAATTACAGCGTCGGCCTGACGCTAAGCTACGCTTTCCAGTAATCTAATGCGGGCACCGGCACACGTCGGTGCCTTATTCAGGTGCGATAACGCGCTGAGCCGACAAATTTCGAAAATTGCTCACTCCAGATTTGCACGGCGCAATATTCCTGCGGATCGATGCCTTCCGGCAGCGATTTAATAAAATCACCAAAGTTATTTAAATCACCAATTAACGCCGACTGATGCTTTATTTGCAGAAATGAGTGCTGATCAAACGCCTGAGTTTTGGTGAGGTAAATTTTATAGTGTGGCCCGGGAGCAATCTCCCCCTCAAAGGCGATGACGTTTTCATTGAGATAAACCTTACCGCTGGCCCAGTATAGCGCATCACTGCCCGGCTGATGGCGATCAAACTCACCGCTATATAGCGCCTGCTGTTTCGCCAGATCAACCTCCTTTTGCGTGGCATTCACTTCCGCGGTAATTAACGGTGACAGCACCAGACCTAAGGTAATACCGGTGCCCAGAAAAAACAGGCTGGCGATGAGATAAAGCACGTTTAATTTTTTTAGCATCCCTACCTCCCTGCAGCAGAATATCGCTGTATTTCTCTACCCGATCCTGCTGCTCTCTGGTGTTAATAAAAACGTAAAGTCCGGCTAAATATTGGTTATCGTGTTGCTGTGCATACTGTGACAGTAACCAGCGCTGTTACAACCAACTCTCAACGGCGGCAGGGAAAGCGAGGCGAAGCAGAATAACCCGCGGCAGCGAGCAGCAAAGATAAGGGCCGGCAGCGCCAGCCCTGGAGGGAAAAGATCAGTTCAGCAGCGCGAGGATTTCGTCAGTGGTGCCGGTTTCGCCGAGGCGCGGGAAGATGCGCTCAATGCTGTTGTGGTGGGTTTCGGCGTTCAGGCAGCTCATCGCATCAGTCGCCAGCGTAACGTTGTAGCCCAGCTCGTATGCCTGACGCGCCGTGGATTCCACGCCAATACTGGTGGCAATCCCGCACACCACCACCTGCGTTACGCCACGCTGCTGCAACTGCTGGTGCAGATCGGTATTGTGGAACGCGCCCCAGGTTTTTTTCGTTACGCTGATATCGCCCGGCTGCGGTGTCATTTCCGGCACCAGCACCGCCCAGTCTGCCGGCAGAGCAGCATCGTGGCGCGGCTGCTGATTGCGGCCCGGCGAGCCGCCTGCCACGTTCACCAGCACCACCGGTAGCTGTTTCGCGCGAAACGCCTGCGTCAGTTGCGTGGCACGTGCAATCACTTCATCCGGATGGCGCGGCGTAACCGGCAGGCGGACGATGCCGTGCTGCAGGTCGATGACAATCAGGGCGGTTTGGGCATCTAACGTGGTGACAGCCATGGTGAGTCCTCTCAAATTAGTGGTCAGCGAGTCGTTGCAGTAAGGGAATGGCGGCCAGCAGCGTTTGCTGCTCCTGCGGACTGAGCAGGCTGCTGATACTGTGCAGCAGCCAGTCGTCACGCTGGGCGCGATTGCTGGCGATAAGCTGCAGGCAGGCAGCGGTAGGCTGATAACGGGTTTTGCGGCCATCCTGCGCATCGGCCACGCCCTGTACCAGGCCCAGCGTCTGCAGGCTGGCGACCGTGGCACTCATCGACTGGCTGCGCACCCCTTCGCGTGCGGCCAGCTCGGTTACCGTCATTGCGCCGTCGCGCACCAGATACCCCAGCACGGAAACCTGCGGCCAGGTGAGATCGCCCGGCGGGGCCGATTCACGCAGGCGGCGCATCAGTTTGCCATTGATGCTGCGTAACGCGGCAGCGGCGCTAATCAGCTCGCTCATCGCCCTTCTCCTTTACTGATGAGACCGCAGTATATAAATACGCAGGTAAACTGTGTAGTTTGCCTTCGTATCAATTTGTAATTGTGCATCCCGCCGCTCAGCTGCGCTGCACATAGTGAATCAGGCTATGAAAGCGCAACGGGCTGGCCAGCGGATTGCGGTAGCTGTGCGGCTGATCGGCGGCGAACTGGCTGGCTTCTCCGGCCTGCAGGCGACGCCAGCTGCCCGCCATGCCCAGTAACAGCTCACCTTCCAGCACCACCACCTGCTCAATCACTCCGCTTTCGTGCGCTGACGAATCGCTTTGCGCGCCCGCCGCCAGCGTCACTTCCAGCAGATCGAAGCGCAAACGCGCGTCATACGGCAGCAGCGGCTTCACCTGCATTTGTGCATTGGGCTGGCTGAAGGTCGCCACATCGCCCGACGGCTGCGCCCCGCTCTGCACAAAAAAAGAGAACGGCACATTAAAGCCGGTGGCGATTTTCCATAGCGTGGCGATCGTTGGACTCGACTCGCCGCGCTCAATCTGACCGAGCATGGCTTTACTCACGCCGGTGCGCGCCGCCGCCAGCGTCAGGCTCCAGCCATTGGCCTGACGCAGCTGCTTCAGCGCCTGGCTGAGATGTTGATGCAGATTTTCCATGAATTCTCCTGAAAAGCGGGCGCGCAGTGTACCACTTGTGCGCGCCATATCGTGCGTGCCACAATGTGCGTTATAACGCACAACAGGATGTGATTCCATGACCACTGCGACTGTTCGTCCGGCTTTTTCCTTTCCAATGTTGATTTCCGGCCTGATCGCCGTGCTGGTCGGCTACAGCAGCACCGCGGCGCTGATCTTTCAGGCGGCGCAGGCTGCAGGCGCCTCACCGGCGCAGATTGGCGGCTGGCTGTCGATGCTGGGCGTGGGCATGGGACTGGCGTCACTCGGCCTGTCGCTGTGGACGCGGATGCCGGTGCTCGCCGCCTGGTCGACGCCGGGTGCCGCGCTGCTGGCCACCAGCGTGCACGGCCTGACGCTGAATGAAGTGGTCGGGGTGTTTGTCGCGACCAATCTGCTGATTGTGCTGAGCGGCGTGACCGGCCTGTTTGCCCGGCTGATGAACCATATTCCCCAGTCGCTGGCGGCCGCGATGCTGGCGGGGATTCTGCTGCGTTTTGGCATCGGCACCTTCAGCGGCTTACAGGATCATTTTGCCCTGTGCGGCAGCATGTGTCTGGTATGGCTGCTGGGCCGCCGCTGGCTGCCGCGTTATGCCATTCTGCTGGCGCTGGTGACAGGCGTACTGGTGGCGCTGGGTCAGCGCGCCATCCACTTTCCGCCTCATGCGCTAACGCTGAGCGTGCCGGAATTTATCATGCCGCACTTTAATCCTGCCGCGCTGATTGGCGTCGGCTTGCCCTACTTCCTGGTGACCATGGCGTCGCAGAATGCGCCCGGTATTGCCACGCTGCAGGCGCATGGCTACCGGCCGCCGGTCTCCGCGCTCACCGGCTGGACCGGCCTGATCGCGCTGCTGCTGTCGCCGTTCGGCGGCTTTTCGGTGTGTATTGCCGCCATCACCGCCGCGATCTGCATGGGCGATGATGTCGATCCGGACCCGGCGCGCCGCTGGGTGGCTTCCGCGCTGGCGGGCGTGTTCTATCTGCTGACCGGCTTTACCGGCGCGCTGATCGCCGTGATGCTCAGCGCATTGCCGCCGGTGCTGATCGCCACGCTGGCCGGTCTGGCACTGCTGGCCACGCTGGCGGGCAGCCTGCAGCGCGCGCTGGCGGAACCCGCGCAGCGCGACAGCGCCATCGTGGCATTTCTGATCACCGCCAGCGGCATCTCCCTGCTCGGCGTCGGCTCGGCGTTCTGGGGCCTGATCGGGGGCGTCCTCACCCATTTGCTGCTCAGCCCACGCCGGAACGGTTAACATTTCACCACCCCGCGTACCGTGGGGGGAATAACGCCCTGTTTTCCCCCCTTTTTCCCCCGTTTGATTGCGGCGCATTTGGCTTAAGATCACTACCATCGCCCATCACACCCGATGTTTGGCTTCAGATAACCACCGATAAGGGCCCAACGAGTGGCAAAAACTTTTCTGCGCAGCGGTAATCTCGACGCGTTACTGGCACTGGGGGAGAACGGCCAGCCGGTCTGGGCTTCTGCCCTGCAAATTCGCGAAACGTTACGTTTGCGCCGCCAGACGACTCTGGCCAACTGCCTCGCGATCCCGCAGGCCAACGAGCGCGGTGACCGCCTTGACTGGTACGCGCCATTCAGCGGCAAAGTGAAATCCTGGCTGGCGGCCAGCGATCGCGAAAAGCGTCAGGCGCTGGATCAGCTCACCCTTAATCAGCAGGATTTGCAGGCGCTCAGCCTGCGCGCCCGGGATGCCGACAATCCGGCGATGCGCCTGTTTGGGGCGCTGCTGGCAAAGACGCTGCAGTTTCCCGATCAGCAATACGTCTATCTGGTGGATGGCAAGCCGGTGATCACCTTCTGGGGCTTTGTCGACCCGCAGGCGCGCACGCGTGATGATGCGCTGGCCTGCCTGCGCGACAGCCTTGATGAAGAACTGCCGCCGCTGGTGGTGCCCGCGCCGGAGCCAGAAAGGGCTGCTGCGCCTGAACCGGTTGCGGCCCCCGTTGTGGCGGAGCCCGAGCCGGAACGGCTGGCGGAACCCGAACCACAGCCCGAACCCGCACCGCTGAGCGTTGTCGCCGACGCGCCCGCGCGGAAGAAATCCGCACTGCGCCCGCTGCTGCTGGTGCTGCCTCTGGCCGCTGCCGCCGCAGCGGGTGTGGCCTTCTGGTTACACAACGCGCCGGTCCAGCCGGCAGAAACCGAAACCGCGCCTGTGGTCAGCGCCGCGCCCGCGCTGGCCCCGGCGATGCTGGCGAAAGCACAGACGCTGGCCGCCACGCTGCCGCACGGCAGTGCGACGGTAACGCCTGCGCCGGCACCGGCTGCCCCACCGGCACCGCCGGAGGTCGTAGCGGAACATACCGAACCGGCCAAGGCGGACGATCTGGTGATGACGGCCGATGACGCGCGCCTCGGCTCGGTGAAATTTATCAATGGTACCTGGCGCGTGACGCTGCGTCAGACCAATCTGCCGACCGGCAAGCCGCCGAGCCTGCGCTACCAGATCCGCAACGGTAAAGGCAGCGCAGTGATTACCCAGGGCGACAATATTCGCTGTAAAGCCGATGTCACCGCCGCCATGACCAGCGCCGGCACCATGGTAGTGCGCAGCCGCTATACTGCCAGCTGCAGCGATAAATCACGCTATCGCATGCCGGAGCTGGTGTGCAAAGCCGGTGATGGCATTGCCAGCTGTACGGCGCAGTATGGCGCCGATCAGGTGTTCCCGTTGACGATTAAGCGTGAGAGTAAGTAACCATGTTGGCTCCCCTGATTGATGACAAACAGAAAATCACGCTGATCGAAGACAGCGGTGTGCAGTTTCTTGATTTTGGTTTGCGCCTGCCCGCGCTTCAGGCGCGGCGGCAGTTTGTGCGCCAGACCGCCAATGGTCCGCTGCTGCGCCTCAACGTTGATGGCAACAGCGGCAAGTTTCTGCTCTATCCGCAGGATGGCGGTGCCGCTGAGGTAGTGCGCCCGGAGACCGATATCGCGCTGGCCGATTCCCTGACGCTGCTGGCCGGGCAGTGGCTGCCGCTGCCGGTGCTGCGCTGTTCCAGCGGCCGTCGTTTTATCGGTGGCCCGGATAACTGGGCGCGTCTGCGCCTTGCGCCGCTCAGCCAGCCCGACGCGGCGGGAAATACCCATCGCATCACCCTCGCCTTCGATACGCGCCTGGTGGCCGACGCGGACGGCGGTGAGCAGCTGGGGTTGAGCAAAGCCGATGCGCAGAACGGCGTCAGCTTTGCGCTGGCGTGGCACAACTATGAGCTGGGCGAGTTCCTCGATCTCACCTGGGTTGACGGCTGGCTGCGCGAGACGTTCAGCCAGCAGGTGTATGCGCTGGAATCACGCCGCGAGCAGGAAGTGAACCAGGCGCTGCGCGAATTTGAATATCAGGCGCACTATCTCAACGTGCTGGAACTGCTGGGCGAACAGCTCGATCTGGCAGAAATCACCATTCAGGCGGCCTCACCGCAAACGCCGGCGGTCAACGTGGATATCATTCTCGACGTCGGCAACTCGCACACCTGCGGCATTCTGGTGGAAGATCACCCCGAAGAGAGCAACGGCCTGCGCCAGACTTATGAGCTGCAGCTGCGCGATCTGTCGCAGCCGCACCAGGTCTACAACGAGCTGTTCGATAGCCGACTGGAGTTTGCCGAAACGCACTTTGGCAAAGCCAACTTCTCGCTGGAGAGCGGCCGCGAAAACGCGTTTATGTGGCCCTCGCTGACCCGCGTCGGTCGCGAAGCCAGTCGTCTGGCGCTGCAGCGCGCCGGCACCGAGGGCAGCACCGGCCTCTCCAGCCCGCGCCGCTACTTATGGGACGAAGCGCGTTATCAGCCAGGCTGGCGCTTCAACGCCAGCGGCGGCAGCGACGAGCCGCTGGCCACCGCGCTGCCGTTTACCCTGTTGCTCAACGATGAGGGGCAGCCGCTGCATGCCCTGCCGGAAGATGACCGCCTGCCGGTGTTTTCTGCCAGCTACAGCCGCAGCTCGCTGATGACCTTTATGCTGTGTGAGCTGCTGGCGCAGGCCATGATGCAGATGAACAGCGTGGCCCAGCGCCAGCGTATGCCGCAAAGCCAGGCGCCGCGCCAGCTGCGTCATGTGATCCTGACGCTGCCATCAGCCATGCCGAAGCCGGAGCGGGAAATTTTCCGTCGCCGCATGCAGGAAGCCATCGCGCTGGTGTGGAAAGCCGAAGGCTGGCATCCGGCCGACGCCGCGTTTGACGCCGCCAGCCAGGCACACAGCCTGCGGCCGGTGCCGGATGTGCAGATGGAGTGGGATGAAGCCACCTGCGGTCAGATGGTGTGGCTGTTCAACGAAACCCAGGTGAACTTTGCCGGTCGCGCGGAAGATTTCTTCAGCAGCATGGCGCGCCCGGATCGCCCGCGCGAAGCGGATGAGCTGCCGGGCAAAAGCCTGCGCATCGCCTCGATTGATATCGGCGGCGGCACCACCGACCTCGCCATCACCCAGTATCGTCTGGATGATGGTCAGGGCAACAACGTGAAAATCACCCCGCGCCTGCTGTTCAGGGAAGGGTTTAAAGTGGCCGGCGATGACATTCTGCTGGACGTGATTCAGCTGTGGGTCCTGCCCGCGCTACAGCAGAGTCTGCAAAAAGCCGGCCTGGCGCTGGCGGAACCGCTGATGAACAAGCTGTTTGGACATGACAGCCGCATGGACGGCCAGGCCACGCTGCGCCAGCAGGTCACCCTGCAGCTGTTTATTCCGCTGGCGCAGGCGGTGCTGGAGCGTTATGAAAACTGGAATCCGCTCGACAGCCACAGCGAAATTAACGCGCTGTTTGGCGAGCTGGTGCCGCAGAAGCCAGCCAGCAGCGTGCTGGCGTTTGTCAACGGTGAGATTCAGCGCACGCTCGGCGGCGATAGCCGTTTCGATCTGCTTGACGTGCCGCTGGTGGTGAGCATGGCGCAGTTGCATGCTGAGTTCCTGCAGCACCGGATGGCGATTATCCCGGCGCTGCGCGCCATGTGCGAAGTGGTTTCCCTCTATCAGTGCGATGTGCTGCTGCTGACCGGTCGCCCGTCGCGCTTCCCGGGCATTCAGGCGCTGGTGCGTCATTTGCAGCCGCTGCCGGGCAGCCGCATTTTGTCGCTGGAGGGGTATCACACCAGCGACTGGTATCCGTTCAACAAACAGGGACGCATTGATAACCCGAAATCGACCGCGGCGGTCGGTGCCATGCTGTGTCTGCTGGCACTCGATCTGCGTCTCAGCAGCTTCTGGTTCCGCGCCGGCGATTTTGAACCCTACTCGACCATTCGCTACCTTGGCGTGCTGGATGAAAACGCCACGCTGAGCGATGACAATCTGTGCTACAGCGAGATTGATCTCGACAGCCACAGCTTCGCGCTGGACCGTAAAAGCAGCTTCCGCATTCGCGGTAATGTCTGCCTAGGTTTCCGCCAGCTGGAGAACGACCGCTGGCCGGCGACACCGCTCTACAGCCTGAGCATTACCGATCCGCAGCTGGCGCGCCAGGTAGCGGGCGAAAGCGTGCTGCGCATCAGGCTGGCGGTACAACCGGGCCCGGATAACCTCGGCCCGGAGCGGCTGGTACTGAGCGAGGCGCGCATGGACGATGGCACGCGCGTGCCGCTGGAGCAACTGAGTCTGAAACTGAATACGCTGTCGGCCACCGGCAACGCCAATGCGCAATACTGGATCGACAGCGGGAGCGTGTGTAAACGATGAGAACTGCCAAAAAAGCCACGCCGGCGACACCTGCTAAACGCCTGGGTCTGCTGCAGGAGACGGTTGACGGCGCGCTGAACTGGGTGGAGAGCCACCAGGCGCACTCGCCGCGTCTGGCGCTGGAAGCCGATACGCTGCGGCTCCAGCTGCGGCGCGCCCGCGTTGAAAGCCACGCGCTGGCGCGACAGCTGGCGCGGCCGGTCACCCTGGCGCTGTTTGGTCAGTCGCAGGCGGGTAAAGCCTGGCTGCTGAGTGAAATGGTCGGCGACGCGCAGGGCCAGCTGATCGCCCGTCTCGGCGACAAAACCCTGAACTATTTTCAGCACATCAATCCCGGCAATCTCGATTTTGCCATCGCCACCCGTTTCAGCCATCAGCGTGAAGCGCAGTCTGGTGCGTGGCCGCTGGAGATGACGCTGCTGAGCGAAGCCGAGCTGATTCGTCTGATGCTGGCCGGCGCCAGCGCGGGCACCCAGCCGGACAGCGCGGCGATTGATGCCGCGCTGCAGCGCCTGCAGCGCCATCGCCAGAGCGAGATGCAGCCCGGCCTCAACAGCGACGCGCTGGTGACGCTGTGGGCGTGGCATCGCCGCCAGCCCGACCACGCCGAGGTGCTGGACCGCCATTTCTGGCCGCAGGCGATTGAGCTGGCACCGTGGCTCAACGTGGACGACCGCGTGCAGCTGTTTGCGCTGCTGTGGCCGCAGCGTCCGGCGCTGAATGAAACCCTGCGCAGCCTGCTGCATCTGCGCCATCAGCTGCGGCACGCGCCGCGCGTGCTGGCGCCGCTCAGCCTGCTGGTGGATGACGCCTCGCTGCCCGCTGAAAAGCTCATCGGCCATGACGCCGACCTGAACGAATTGATTGAAGTGTGTCCGGTTGTCGCCAACCGCGTGGGCAAACCGCAGTCGGTACCGCTCGGCTGGCTGGCGCTGCTGACGCTGGAAATCACCCTGCCGCTCAGTTCGACGCCGCGTCAGGCGCTGTATGACGAAGCCGATATGCTGGAACTGCCCGCGCCGGGCACGCCCGCCGACCGCGATCAGCAGGATGAGCGCGCAAGGCTGCAGGCGCGTGATGCGCTGCGCGCCAGTCTGCTGGAACACAAACGTGCCCTGCTGCCGGGCTTCTATGCCGCCCGTCAGGGCATCGATTTAATGCTGATTTGTACCGCCGCCAGCCAGCGTCAGGATGCGGATCTCGCCGCCAGCGCGCTGCGCGAGTGGCAACTGCAACAGAGCGCGACGGCCAGCGCAGACAAGCCGCGCCTGATTTGGGCGATTACGCCGCACGATGCGCGCTATCAGCAGTCGCAAATCAACGTCGATGAAGCGGTACAGCGGCAGATTGGTCAGCCTGGCCAGAGCTGGGGCTCCATGCTGGCGCGCGATCGCGCTGGCGTCGACCGTATGAGCAGCTGGCTGCAGGATGAGATGCAGCCGGAGGCACGGCGCGACCGGCTGGCGCTGCAGCTCAGCACGCTGCAGCAGAAACTGGTGGAGCGTCTGCAGCCGTGGACCGAAGCCAGCGCCACGCCGGAACAGGCCGCGCGGAAACAGGCCATCGCCGATACGCTGCTGAAGTGTTTACAGCATCGCACCGGCCTGCACGGCGAGCTGCTTGAGCGTCTGCAGCCGTCGCGCGAAGCGGTGCGCCAGCTGTGGCTGAGTCAGAGCCACGGCAGCACGCCGTCCACCGGCGGTCAGCCGGCCGCGGTGGAGCAGAGCTATTTTGGTATTGGTTTTGAGTTTGACCTGTTTAACGATGAGCCGGTAACCACCGCCGAACCGCGCAGCAGCAGCGGCCAGCGCGATCAGCAGTTTCCTCAGCAGGTGTTCGCGCTGTGGCTGGCGCACCTGCGTCAGCTGCCGGAGAGCCAGAGCCTGCTGGCGCTGCTCAACGTTGATAAGCCGACGCTGGAACTGCTGGTGGAGGAGCTCATCACCGCCAGCTTCCGTCTGCAGGTGCTGAGCAAACTGCAAAGCGCGCTGAACGAAACAGAGACGCAGGCCAGTGCCCATGAAGCGCGCACCGATCGCCAGGTGTCGCGTGCCATGACAGTGCTGGGTGACTTTGTCGCCTGGCTCGGGTTCCTGCAGCGGGATGAACGTGAACGGCCGCAAAGTCGCGTCAATCGCGGCAGCCCGATTTTCGCCCGCCCACCGGCGCCCAGCGTCAGCTTTTCGTCAGGCCAGCGTCTGACGCGGCTGTCTGCCGCGCCGGCTAACCACACCGCCTATTACATTTATGACTGGCTGGTGGGATTAAATTCGCTGATCGTCGAAAATAACGGCTACACCGGCGGCGGCGATTTGCCGGCCAGCGCACGCCAGACGCTGGCGATTATGCTGCTGCCGCTGCACGCGTAGTCAGTGTGTAATCAGGCGCAGCTCGCCTGCCAGCTGCTGCGCCGCCTCTTCCAGCAGCGCCAGCACCGGGGCAAACTCCGCGCTGGTGCTGACCTCGGCGACATGCTCCAGATGCAGCGTTGCCGGCAGCGCCATACCGCCGGTCAGCCAGTCCCACAGCGCATCCAGATTGTAGCCAAAGCATTCACCGCAGCCGCTCTGATCGACCAGCGCCTGATAAAAGGCCTGGCGCGTGCCCAGCGTGCGAAAATCAAAATGGAGTGTCAGCATAGTCAGGGTACCGGCGTGAAGCTGCGATAGTGATCGGTGGTGAGAAAGATCAGCCCATCAGAAGAGTAAAGCAGACGATCGGCATCGCGGTGGCCGCAGTTATAATTGACGTCCGCCTCATACCACTGGCGCCCCGCCTGCATCGGCAGCCGCCGTTCGCGGTTACTGAAGCGATCGCCGCCAATCGCGCGCCCCGGCAACACCTCACACAGGTTGCCCTGCGCCGGGTTCCAGCCCTGACGACGTGCCGCGCTTTTGGTGAGATAAAAATCAGGCAAACGGTGATGCTGCTGCAGCCAGCGCGCCACGCGATGTGCATCGGTCAGTTGCGCAATATCCGTCTGTTTTTCTGGCGCAGTACCGCTCAGATGGGGCTTCAGCCCGATCCAGCAAACCACCAGCGCAAACAGTAATCCAATCCAGAGTTTTTTCGACATAGTGACATCCTGAAAAGCAGGACGCCGATAATAGCAGGTTTCAGGCGGGGAAAAACGCGGGCCAGCATGGCTGGCCCTGGCGGAGGTTTACTGCTGCATCGCGCTCGGGGTGTGCGCGGCGTGACGACGCCATGCGCCCGGTGCCACGCCATACTGGCGCTTGAAGCTGCGGTTAAACGACTGCTGTGAATCGAAGCCCAGCGAAATGGCCACGTTGAGGATCGGTTCGTTGGTGGTGGTCAGGCGGTCGGCCGATTTTTTCAGCTTCTTAGCCCGGATGTACTCACCCAGCGGATAGCCGGTGTGCTCTTTGAACATACGCTGCAGGTGCCACTTCGAATAGCCGGCGCGCCCCGCTACGGTGTCCAGATCCAGACGTGCTTCAATGTTGTTATCAATCCAGTCGATCAGATCGTGAATAAAAGCGTCGCTCATCATCCCATTCTCTCCCGTCGCCATGGCGAACAGTATCAGTATCAGTTGCAATTACACTTTAAGGGTGACTGACTATCGCACTTAATGCAAGTTTTATTATTGCATTAAATGCCGCACTCGCCGTAGGGGCTTTCGCTACCTGTTACGAATTGATCAAAACCGCACATAAAGTGTATCAGATATTCTTGCAGATGCAGTTCGCCCAAGCCTACACTCCTGTGGTTTTAATGCAATCTTAAAAGTTGCAGATTTTTCGTACGTCTCCTTTCTTTTTCACCAACGCGGAATAACAACAATGCATCTGCAAACATATGGGGTTCGTCGGGCCGTAAGCCTGTCAGGAGTGATGTTGCTGGGAAGCCTGCTGGCCGGTTGTGATCGCGGTGTGGCGCAAAACGCGCCGCCGCCTCCGCCCGAAGTGAGTGTCGCGCAGGTGGTGCAACAAAAAGTCAGCCAGTGGGATAGCTTCAATGGCCGCATTGAAGCGGTGCAGAGCGTGCAGCTGCGTCCGCGCGTCTCGGGCTACATCGATCAGGTTAACTATCGCGAAGGCGATGAGGTGAAGAAAGGTCAGGTGCTGTTTACCATTGATGACCGCACCTACCGCGCCACGCTGGAGCAGGCGCAGGCCGAACTGGCCAGCGCGCGTAGCCAGGCGGCGCTGGCCCGCAGCGAGTCGGCCCGTACCGACAAGCTGATCGGCACCCAGGTGGTGTCGCGCGAAGAGTGGGAACAGCGGCGTTCGACCGCCAGTCAGGCGCAGGCCAGCGTGCTGGCCGCCCAGGCGGCAGTCGATATGGCGCAGCTGAACCTCGACTTTACCCGCGTCACCGCGCCGATTGATGGTCGCGCCAGCCGGGCGATGATCACCACCGGTAACCTGGTGACCGCCGGCGACAGCGCCAGCGTTCTCACCACGCTGGTTTCGCAGGACCGCATGTACGTCTACTTTGACGTCGACGAAGCGATTTATCTGCAGTACCAGGCGATGGCGCGTCAGGGCCAGAACCGCGGTTCGCTGCCGGTAGAGATTGCGCTGACCGGCGAACAGGGCTATCCGCACCGCGGCACCGTTGATTTTCTCGATAACCAGCTGACCGCCAGTACCGGCACCATTCGCATGCGCGCCACGCTCGACAATCAGCAGCGTCAGTTTACCCCAGGCCTGTTTGCCCGCGTGCGGCTGCCGGGCAGCGCAGAATTTAACGCGCTGCTGGTCGACGACCGCGCGGTGCTGACCGACCAGGATCGTAAATACGTTTACGTGGTTGATGCGCAGGGCAAAGCCGAACGCCGCGATGTTCAGCTGGGCGATCTGGCTAACGGACTGCGTATTGTGCAGCAGGGTCTGAAGCCAGGTGACAAGGTAATTGTCAACGGTCTGCAGAAAGTGTTCATGCCCGGTATGCCGGTAAAAGCGCAGCCGGTGGCCATGCGCTCCGCTCAATAATAATCGAGACTGCCCGTTATGGATTTCTCCCGCTTTTTTATCGACCGACCGATTTTCGCCGCGGTGCTGTCGATTTTGATATTTACCACCGGACTGATCGCCATTCCGCTGTTGCCGATCAGTGAATACCCCAACGTGGTGCCACCCAGCGTGCAGGTGCGCGCAGAATATCCCGGTGCCAACCCCAAAGTGATTGCTGATTCGGTGGCAACGCCGCTGGAAGAAGCGATCAACGGGGTGGAAAACATGATGTACATGAAGTCGGTGGCCGGCTCAGATGGCGTGCTGGTTACCACCGTGACCTTCCGTCCGGGGACCGATCCCGATCAGGCGCAGGTCCAGGTGCAAAACCGCGTGGCACAGGCTGAAGCGCGTCTGCCGGAAGAGGTGCGTCAGCTCGGCCTGACCACCCAGAAGCAGTCACCTACTCTGACGCTGGTGGTGCATCTGTTCTCGCCCCACGGCAAGTACGATTCGCTCTATCTGCGTAACTACGCCACGCTGAAGGTGAAAGATGAACTGGCGCGCCTGCCGGGCGTCGGCCAGATTCAGATCTTCGGTGCCGGTGACTACGCGATGCGCGTCTGGCTCGACCCGAACAAAGTGGCGGCGCGCGGCATGACCGCCGGCGACGTGGTCAGCGCCATGCAGGAGCAGAACGTGCAGGTTTCTGCCGGCCAGCTGGGCGCTGAGCCGACGAAGAAAGAGAGCGATTTCCTGCTGTCGATCAACACCCAGGGGCGGCTGGAAGATGAGGCGCAGTTTGGCAACATCATCCTGAAAACCGCCGACGACGGCACGCTGGTGCGCCTGCGTGACGTAGCGCGCATCGAGATGGGCTCCGGCAGCTATGCCCTGCGTTCGCAGTTGAACAACAAGGATGCGGTCGGTATCGGTATCTTCCAGTCGCCGGGCGCAAACGCCATCGACCTGTCGAATGCGGTACGCGCCAAGATGGCCGAGCTGGCAACGCGCTTCCCGGATGACGTGCAGTGGGCCGCGCCGTACGACCCAACGGTGTTTGTGCGTGACTCAATCCGCGCCGTGGTTCAGACGCTGTTCGAAGCCATCGTGCTGGTGGTACTGGTGGTGATTCTGTTCCTGCAGACGTGGCGCGCCTCGATCATCCCGCTGCTGGCCGTGCCGGTGTCGGTGGTCGGTACCTTCAGCGTGCTCTATCTGCTGGGCTTTTCGCTCAATACCCTGAGTCTGTTCGGGCTGGTGCTGGCGATTGGTATCGTGGTCGATGACGCCATCGTGGTGGTGGAGAACGTCGAGCGTAACATTGAGCAGGGCTTAACACCGGTGGCGGCAGCTCACCAGGCGATGCGCGAGGTCTCCGGGCCGATTATCGCCATCGCGCTGGTGCTGTGTGCAGTATTTGTGCCGATGGCCTTCCTCTCGGGCGTAACCGGCCAGTTCTATAAGCAGTTTGCCGTGACCATTGCCATTTCGACGGTGATTTCGGCGATTAACTCGCTGACGCTCTCTCCGGCGCTGGCGGCGAAACTGCTGAAGGCGCACGGTGCGCCGAAGGACCTGCCGACGCGCCTGATCGATCGCCTGCTGGGCTGGGTGTTCCGGCCGTTTAACCGCTTCTTCCAGCGCAGCTCGGACGGCTATGAATCGATGGTCGGCAAAACCCTGCGCCGGCGCGGTGCAGTGTTTGGCGTGTACGTGCTGCTGCTGGCCGGTGCCGGCTTCATGTTCCACACCGTGCCAGGCGGCTTTATTCCGACGCAGGATAAGCTGTACCTGATTGGTGGCGTGAAGATGCCGGAAGGCTCATCGCTGGCGCGTACCGATGAAGTGATTCGCAAGATGAGCGAAATCGGCATGAACACCGAAGGCGTGGCCTACTCCGTCGCCTTCCCCGGCCTGAATGCGCTGCAGTTCACCAATACGCCGAATACCGGCACGGTGTTCTTCGGTCTGAAGCCGTTCAGCGAGCGCAGCCGCACTGCGGCGGAAATCAATGCTGAGATCAACGCGAAAATTTCCAAAATCCAGCAGGGCTTCGGTTTCTCCATCATGCCACCGCCGATCCTCGGTCTGGGCCAGGGATCGGGCTATTCGCTGTATGTGCAGGACCGTGCGGGCCTGGGCTATGGTGCGCTGCAAACCGCGATTAATACGCTGTCCGGTGCGGTGATGCAGACGTCTGGCATGATGTTCCCGATCTCCTCCTATCAGGCCAACGTGCCGCAGCTGGATGTGCAGGTTGATCGCGACAAAGCCAAAGCGCAGGGCGTATCGCTGACCGATCTGTTCACGACGCTGCAGGTGTATCTGGGTTCCTCTTACGTCAACGACTTCAATAAGTTTGGTCGTACCTGGCGCGTGATGGCGCAGGCCGACGGGGATTTCCGCGACAGCGTGCAGGATATCGCGAACCTGCGCACCCGTAACGATCGCGGTGAAATGGTGCCGATTGGCAGCATGGTGAACATCACCACCACCTACGGTCCGGACCCGGTGATTCGCTATAACGGCTATCCGGCGGCCGACCTGATTGGCGATGCCGATCCGCGCGTGCTCTCTTCTGCGCAGGCGATGGAGAAACTTGAGGCGATGTCCAGCCAGGTGCTGCCGAACGGCATGAATATCGAATGGACCGACCTGAGCTATCAGCAGGCAACCCAGGGCAACACCGCGTTTATCGTGTTCCCGGTGGCGGTGCTGCTGGCGTTCCTGGTACTGGCGGCGCTGTATGAGAGCTGGACGCTGCCGCTGGCGGTGATCCTGATCGTACCGGTGACGATGCTGTCCGCACTGGTCGGCGTGTGGCTGACCGGCGGCGATAACAACGTGTTTGTCCAGGTCGGTCTGGTGGTGCTGATGGGGCTGGCATGTAAGAACGCCATCCTGATCGTCGAGTTCGCCCGTGAACTGGAGATGCAGGGCAAAGGGATTGTGGAGTCAGCGCTGGAAGCCTGTCGCCTGCGTCTGCGCCCCATCGTCATGACCTCCATCGCCTTTATCGCCGGCACCGTGCCGCTGATTCTGGGCGAAGGTGCGGGCGCCGAAGTGCGTGGCGTCACCGGCATCACCGTGTTCTCGGGCATGCTGGGGGTTACGCTGTTTGGCCTGTTCCTGACGCCAGTGTTCTACGTGACGCTGCGTAAGCTGGTGACGCGCAAACAGCAGCCAGCGGTGGAAACGCAGACGGTGTAAACGCTAAGGAGTAAAACCCATCCGGGCCACCGTGCCCGGATTTTTTTTGCCCGGCGCAGCATGACGATGTTACACAGCAACAGCGCGCCTCTGCGCCAGAGCACAGCAGCGTGATTTCACAGGATTTACAGGGGTAGATTGCGCATGCAGAAGCGGAATGGAAAGGTGCGCATCAGCGATGCGCACGGGAGGTTAGCGGTCTTTTTTGCAGAGTTCGGCGATTTCGAGGTCAGGCAGCGGTTCACAGTTGCTGGTATCGTGCTTTTTCAGCTCGTTAAGGGCATCGGCGACGGTGCGGGTTTCCAGCACTTTAAGCGACGCCTCTTCCGCTTGCTCCGCGATCGATTTGAAGTACCAGCACAGGTTGGCGCTGACCAGGCAGCGCGGTGCGACATCGGGGCGCGACGCCCACAGTTTTTTGTCTTCAATCACTGAGGTGTAGATATCGCGCAGCGTGATCTCAGCGGCCGGACGACCCAGATGGATCGAGCCGGTACGGCCAAGCGTCGAGACAATGATGCCATCGCGCGTTAACGGAACCATGAGTTTCCGAATGAAACTGGGGTTCGCTTCAAGACCGTACGCCAGAATGGCACTGGTCGAGCGTTTACCCAATTGCTCCGCCATCGCTACGCTCAAAACCATCTGCAAAGCTGTCGGGAAGCGGTAATCTAGCATTTCTGTTTCCTGAGTTGCGGCCTATCTTCTTGTTTTCATACCGCGGCAGTGAATAATCAATGAGCAATAAATATAACAAACACTGTTGCTTTTTAGAATACCGAAAATGCTTTCCGCCTGTGACTAACCTGCGCTATTACCCGCTTTGATATCGATTTAAACTATTGAATTTAGATAAAAATATTTCAACATGACATGCCGCTGACCGCTTTAGCACTCTGAGCCTTGCGCAACAATATGCGCGACGTGTCACTTTTTGCCCCCACCGCTGTAGCTGCGGGCTGGCAAAGGACGTTGTGACAAAGGGATGATTATTTCTGCACGGGTGTCGCGCCGTGTGCGCAACCGACCTTCAGACAAGCCATTGTTTCTGTGTAAGAAACAAAAACACCCCGGCGAAGGGGGCGGCGTCAGGGTCGATTAACCGGCTTCTGAAAGGAATAATATTGATCCGTGTCAGGATTCCCTTGCTATTTTTTGCACAAAATGCGCGCCGTTACTATTTTCGAGGCGCGAAATAATGTCTGTATTATCCCCGGTCGTCGGCGCGTTATTGCTGACCGTTCTCCCGCTGATGGTAGGCATCATCACGGCGGCAACCAGCTGCCTGAACGCGCCAACCTTATGGCAATGCGTACGGATGGCACCGCTGCCTTTCATTGTCTCGGCTGGCTGCACTCTGCTGTTAAGCGCGTTGTGTTGCCTGCTGCAATATCTGACGGATCGCCACTAAAGCGCAGCAGCGGCCATCTCTGCCCGTTAGCCGTCAGTGGCGGTTTCAACCTGCGGATTCCGGAGCGCCTGCCGGCAATTTCCGCTTCAGCACCACCACCAAAAGCACGTTGATGAGCGCCAGCCCGCATAACAGCCACAGCGTAGCCTGCGCGCCGGAATGCTGGAAAATATAGCCGCCAATCAGCGGCGTGAGCGCCTGACCAATCAGCGCCGGTCGCGCCATGCGGCCAACCACAATGGCGTACTCTTCCGGTTTTACCATCGCCAGCGGCAACGTACCGCGCACGATAGCCCGCAAGCCATTTCCTGCACCGTACAGCACCATACTTACCAGCGCCCACGCGGGATAACAGGCCAGCAGCAGTAATCCCAGCGCCACCAGCCCGACTGAGAAGAAAGTGGTCCAGATGGGATGGCCGCGCTTAAACGCCATATCGACAATGCGCGACGCCACCTGGCACGGCCCCAGCAGCGTGCTGATCGCCAGCGCGGCGCTCAGCGAATGCCCGCTCGCCTGCAGCAGAGTAATCAGCTGCACCGATATCGCCGTCATGATCACCGACGCAAGGGTAAAAATGCTGCACAGCAGCCAGAACAGCGTGGGAGCCAGTGAATTCTGTGCGGTATGCTGTTGCCTGGTTTTTGGCATCGATGGTGTGCGCGGCGCCGGCAGCGCATACAGGTAAGCCGGCAGCACCGCCAGACACAGCAGCGCGGCAATGGCCAGACAGGCACCGCGCCACTCCAGCCAGTGGATCAGCAGCGCGATGCCGGGCCACACCAGCGAGGTGCAGAATCCTGAAATCAGCGTAATACCGGTAATCGCGCCACGCGCCTGGCCGCCATATAAGGTGCCCAGCGTGGCGAACAGCGCGTCATACAGGCCCATCGCCATGCCCGCGCCGATAATCAGCCAGGCGAACAGAAACAGCGGCAAATTGTGGCTCAGCGCCATGATCACCAGCCCGAGCGCCATCACCGCCCCGCTCGCCGCCAGCAGTCGGCGACCCTGTGCGCGGGCAATCAGCCGGCCGCACAGCGGTGCCAGCAGGCCGGAGACCAGAATGCCGAGCGAAAGTGCGCCATACACCCACTGCTGCGACCAGCCGGTTTCCGCGATGATCGGGTTAGCCATCACGGCCATCAGATAAAACGATCCGCCCCACGACAGGATCTGCACGGCGCCGAGCGTAACGATAGCGGGCGCGCCCGGTTTTGGCTGATACTCCACAGCTAATATCCGTTAACAGGTAAATCACGGTTATAACATGTTCATCCGGCAGGAAAAATGCCCGCGCGCCCTGTTGAGCCGAATTCCACGCCGGGGTTTCAGCGACTGGATGGATAAATCTTATTTTAGTATGTTGTAACTAGTATGCCTGCTTGCTCGCCGCGTCATTCAGTGCCACCCTTTGGTATGTTGTAACTATGGAGAATTGTAATGGCTCGCTACGATTTGGTGGCTGATTTACACGAATGCGTGAATACGCTGGAGCGCGAACTCACTGCACTGCGGGCGTCGGTTGAACAGCAGCCGCTGTTGCTGGCGCGCGTGTTTAGCCTGCCGGAGATCGAGAAAGGCAAAGAGCATGATGAAATCAACCGCATCGCGGTGACCCAGCATCTCGGTAAACGCGCGCGCGAACTGGCCCTCGCCCACTACTGTCGCCTGTTTATGCAGCATCAGTCAGAAAAACTCAGCACCAAAGCGGCGGTGCGTCTGCCTGGCGCCCTCTGCATTGAGGCGGATGAGGCAGCCAGCCAGCGACTGGAGCAGCAGGTCACGACCATCAACACCCTCAAACAGCGGCTGGAGCAATTGATCACCGTCGACTCCGGCCTGCCGAGCGAGGCGCGTTTTGAGTTTGTGCACCAGCATCTGCGTGGCCTGATCACGCTCAATGCCTACCGCAGCGTCACGCTACTGCAGGCGCCGGATACGCTGCGTTTTGGCTGGGCGAATAAAAACATCATCAAGAAGGTGACGCGCGAGGCCATCGTCGGGCAGCTGGAGCGCAGCCTGAAGGCGAACCGCGCGCAGGCACCGTGGACGCGCGAACAGTGGGCAGAGAAAGTGCAGCAGGAGCTGGAGCGGGTGCGGTCATTGCCGGACGGCGCGCAGCTGAAGATCAAGCGACCGGTCAAAGTGCAACCTATCGCGCGGCTGTGGCGCGCCAGCGAGAAAAAACAGCTGCAGCTGGCCTGCCCTTCGCCGCTGCTGGTGTTGTGCCGCGATCGTACGCAGGTGCCGACGCTGGGTGAACTGCTGGATTACGATGCTGAAAACATCGCGCACCGCTACAAGCCGCTGGCGCAGCCGCTGCACCTGATCATCCCGCGGCTGCATTTATGGAGTGACCGTCTGTAAGGCAAAAAAACAGCGCGACAGGTCGCGCTGTAGTGTCCGGCAGTAAAGCAAAGCTATTGCTTCATGCTGCCAACCATCTCTTCCGGCCGCACCCATTCGTCAAACTGCGCTTCGGTCAGGTAGCCGAGCTGCAGCGCCGAGGCTTTCAGCGTCAGCCCCTGTTTGTGCGCCTGCTTGGCAATTTCCGCCGCTTTGTCATAGCCGATATGAGTATTCAGCGCGGTAACCAGCATCAGCGACTCGTTGAGCAGTTGATCGATGCGCTCGCGGTTGGGCTCAATGCCCACCGCGCAATGGTGATTGAAGCTGTCCATGCCGTCGGCCAGCAGCCGTACCGACTGCAGGAAGTTGTGGATCACCATTGGCCGGTAGACGTTGAGTTCGAAGTTACCGGACGCACCGCCCATGTTCACCGCCACGTCATTGCCCATCACCTGGCAGCACAGCATGGTCAGCGCTTCACACTGGGTAGGATTGACTTTGCCTGGCATGATCGAGCTGCCGGGCTCATTTTCCGGGATGCTGATTTCACCGATGCCGCAACGCGGACCGGACGACAGCCAGCGCACGTCGTTAGCGATTTTCATCAGCGAGGCGGCCAGGCCTTTCAGCGCGCCGTGCGCATGCACCAGCGCGTCGCAGGTCGCCAGCGCTTCAAACTTGTTGGGCGCGGTGACAAAAGGTTGCTGCGTCAGGTCGGCCAGCGCTTTCGCCACGCGCACCGCATATTCCGGATGGGTATTCAGGCCGGTACCGACCGCCGTGCCGCCCAGCGCCAGCTCGGCGACGTGCGGAATACTGTGTTCGATGTGCTTCAGATTGTGCTCCAGCATGGCAACCCAGCCGGAAATCTCCTGGCCGAGCGTCAGCGGTGTGGCGTCCTGCAGGTGGGTACGACCAATTTTAACGATGTCTTTAAACGCGGCGGACTTCTCGCTCAGGGTGTTTTTCAGCACCTCAATTTGCGGGATCAGCTGTTCGCGCAGCGCAATCACCGCAGCAACGTGCATCGCCGTCGGGAACACATCGTTGGAGCTCTGGCTCTTGTTAACATCATCATTCGGATGCACTTTGCGTGACATGCCGCGCTCGCCGCCCAGCAGTTCGCTGGCGCGGTTCGCCAGCACTTCATTCATGTTCATGTTGGTCTGGGTGCCGGAGCCGGTCTGCCAGATGGCCAGCGGGAACTCGTCGCTGTGCTGGTCGGCCAGCACCTCATCAGCGGCGTCGATAATCGCCCCGGCCCGTTCAGCCGGCAGCAGCCCCAGATCGCGGTTCACCTGGGCGGCGGCGCGCTTGGTCAGCGCCAGCGCGTGCACCAGCGCCACGGGCATCTTCTCGGTGGAGATACGGAAGTGCTCCAGCGAACGCTGCGTTTGTGCGCCCCACAACTTATCTGCCGGAACTTCGATCGGACCCATTGAATCTTTTTCAATGCGGTTGGCTGCCATGACTACGTCTCCTTAGCTCAGATTTTGAGGTTTCCGCCTAAGTCGTCTTCCCGCGACGCCTTAGAGCGAGCAAGATTGTCACATACAAGAAATTAACATTATGCGAGCCCATCGCGTTTATTGCACTTGTTCGTGTATTTTCTATGGCACTTTCTGCTTTAATACGCTTATTTACTTACCGTTATTAAGGGTAAACGATGCAAAAATTGAACAATTCGCTGCAAAATTATGCATGGGGCAGCAAAACCGCGCTGACCGAACTCTACGGCATCGAAAACCCGCAGGGATTGCCGATGGCGGAATTATGGATGGGCGCGCACCCCAAAAGCCCCTCTACCGTTGAAGTGAATGGCGTCACCCGTTCGCTGCGTGACGTGATCAACGACGATCCGCTCGCGACGCTGGGCGCAGCGGTAGCGCAGCGTTTTGGTGAGCTACCGTTTCTGTTTAAAGTGCTGTGCGCCGATCAGCCGTTATCGATTCAGGTGCATCCCAGTAAAACCGCCGCAGAAGCCGGTTTCGCGCGTGAAAACGCGGCGGGCATTCCGCTCAGCGCCGCCGAGCGCAACTATAAAGATGCTAATCACAAGCCCGAGCTGGTGTATGCCCTGACGCCGTTCCAGGCGATGAACGGCTTTCGCGAACTGCCTGAGATTGTCTCGCTGCTGGAGCCGGTCGCGGGCGCGCATCCGCAGATCGCCCATTTCCTCGAAAACGCCAGCGAAGCCGCGCTGGCTAAACTGTTCGCTACCCTGCTGTCGCTGAAAGACGAGAGCAAAACCCGTGCGCTCGGCGTACTGAAATCCGCGCTGAACGCGCGCGAAGGCGAACCGTGGCAGACCATCAAAACCATCGCCAGCGACTATCCGGACGATAATGGCCTGTTCTCACCGCTGCTGCTGAATGTCATCACCCTGCAACCGGGTGAGGCGATGTTCCTGTTCGCCGAAACGCCGCATGCCTATCTGAAAGGCGTGGCGCTGGAAGTGATGGCCAATTCGGATAACGTGCTGCGCGCCGGCCTGACGCCAAAATTCATTGATATTCCGGAACTGCTGGCCAACCTGAAGTTCGAGGCCAAACCGGCGGCAACGCTGCTCACGCAGCCGCAGACGCAGGGCGACAGCCTCAACTTCCCAATTCCGGTAGAGGATTTTGCCTTCGCCATCCATACGCTTTCGGCCACGCCGCAAACGCTGGCACAGCACAGTGCCGCCCTGCTGTTCTGCATCGAAGGCCAGGCGGTGATTGAAAAGGCCGGGCAGCAGCTGGTCCTGCAACCGGGCGAATCCTGCTTTGTCGCAGCCAGCGAGTCGCCGGTGAGCGCGGCGGGGACCGGGCGTCTGGCGCGGGTGTACAACGCGCTGACGTGAGGCGGCTGACGCCTGCAGCATTAACTGCTATTATTTCAAACTATTAATTAAAAAACGCCTGCGGGCGTTTTTCTTCACCCGTCGCGCGGCCCAACGGTATGCGCACGCAAGGATAAGGACGACTCAGCGATGAAAAAGACCAAGGTTGCCGTAGGTGTGATTGTGGCGCTCGGCGTAATCTGGACTGGCGCAGCGTGGTTTACCGGTAAACAGCTGGAAAGCCACATGGATGAGATGCTGCAAAATGCCAACAGCCAGATCAACGCGTACGCGCCGAATAGCCGTCTGACGCTCAGCTATCAGGATTACCAGCGTGGCGTATTCAGCAGCAAAACCAAACTGGTGATTCAGGCCAGTTCGCAGACCGAAGACAATCCGCTGCTGAAGCCGGGTCAAAGCATCGTGCTCAACGAAACCATCGACCACGGTCCTTTCCCGTTTGCTCAGCTGAAGCGCGGCAACCTGATCCCCAGCATGGCCTCGGTGCACACCGAACTGGAAAACACCGATGCGGTGAAGAAACTGTTTGAACTGACTCAGGGCAAATCGCTGGTTAATGCCGATACCCGCGTTGGTTACAGCGGCGCGACCGATACCGCGCTGCACCTGCTGCCGGTGGATTACAGCAATGCGCAGACCGGTGATCGCCTCGCCACTAACGGCGGCACGCTCAACGTCAGCGCGGACAGCAAAGGCGACAAAGTGAGTCTGCAGGGCGACTTCTCGAGTATCGCCGTCACCAGCAAAAACCAGCTGCAGCAGCCGGTGCTGTTTACCCTTAATGGTCTGAAGCTGGGCGGTGACACCCACCTGAGTCCGGAAGGCGTGCGCGTCGGCGACCAGACCATCACGCTGGATAAGCTCGACGCCAGCATCAACGGTCAGGAAGGCCTGACGCTGGAGAAGCTGGACGGGAAGTCCTCGTTCGACAACAAAGACGGTAAGATTGGCGGCCAGATTGATTATCAGGTCGATAGCATCAGCCTGCAGAAACAGCCGTTCGGCGAAGCCAAACTGGCGATGAAATTTGCGCAGTTTGATGCTCAGGCGGTGAAAACCTTCTCTGACCAGTACAATGCGCAGATGCAGGATCTGCTGAACCAGCCTGGCGTGGTGGACGATCCTATCCGCTACCAGGCCAGCGTGCAGACCATTCTGAGAAATAACCTGCCGACCCTGCTGAAAGGTTCGCCGACCGTAAGCGTGGCGCCGCTGAGCTGGAAAAATGACAAGGGCGAGAGCACGTTCAACCTTAACGTCGGTTTTAACGATCCGGCGACCGTCACCGGTGAACCGCAGAGTCTGGGTGCCGCCGTGGATCGCGTGCTGAAAACGCTCGATGGCAAGCTGAGCATCAATATGCCGATGGCGACCGAAGTGATGCGTCACGTCGGGCTGGCGGAAGGTTATCAGGGTGATGATGCGCAGAAGCTGGCCGATCAGCAGGTGAAAGGTCTGGCGGCAATGGGCCAGATGTTCCGTCTGACGCAGCAGCAGGACGATAACATCACCACCAGCCTGCAATACGCTAACGGTCAGGTCACCATGAATGGCGACAAAATGACGCTGGAGCAGTTCCTGTCGCGCTACATGTTAGGCGCGCCAACCAGCGAAGGCATGCCAGAGTAATCCCCGCGGCAGCCCGCTCCGGGCTGCCGTTTTCCCCCGGCAAAAAAATTTCACCCTTTTCTGCATCCGTTCAGCCGCACCGTACGTATATCCCTTTGTGAGCACCCTTCTGCTCTTTCAATGAGGATATATGATGAAAAAGTTAATCAGTTATGCCGTCCTGTCTGCCGCCCTGCTTGGCGCGAACGCTGCGATGGCGGCCATGCACGCCGATTCGGTGATGGTAGGCGGCGCGGCAATGTATCCACAAAAAAACATTATTGAAAACGCCCTGAACTCGAAGGATCACACTACGCTGGTCGCTGCCGTTAAAGCCGCGGGTCTGGTCGATACCTTACAGGGCAAAGGCCCGTTTACGGTGTTTGCGCCGACTAACGCCGCCTTTGCCAAACTGCCTGCCGGCACCGTTGATGCACTACTCAAACCAGAAAACAAAGCCAAACTCACCAGCGTGCTGACCTACCATGTGGTCGCCGGTAAATATGATATGAAAGCGCTGGAGCAAAAAATTAAACAGGGTGGCGGTAAAGCCGAATTGAAAACGGTGAATGGTCAGCCGCTGTGGATTATGAGCAACGGGCCACACAATATTCAGCTGAAAGATGGTCAGGGTAATGTGGCAAATATCAGCACTTATGATGTAAACCAGAAAAATGGCGTCATTGACGTTATTGATACCGTCTTAATGCCTGAATAACTGTCTATACTCGGTAAGGTTAAACAAACCGGCCAGGAGTATTATGGACGCCTCTCAGGCTGAGCAACAAATAGCCTTAATACAGGCGGTCGCGAAGCGCGATCGCCTGGCTTTTGAACAGCTGTACCGGCTGACTTCCCCGCATCTGTTTGCGGTAGCGCTGCGCATGTTACGCCAGCGGGCGTGGGCGGAAGAGATTCTGCATGAATGCTACATCACGGTCTGGCACAACGCCGCGTCATTTAATAGCGCGCTCAGTTCTCCCCTGACCTGGATGATGCACATTGTACGCAACCGCTGTATTGACTGGCTGCGCAGCGGCTATGCCAGACAATTCCATGCCGATGAAGCCTGGCTCGACGATTTAAGCAGCACGCCGGGTGACGTCAGTCTGGATGAGCAGCACGATCGCGAGGTTGCCCGCCTGCACCACTGTCTGCAGCATTTGAGCAGTGAACAGCGCCAGTCGATTGCGCTGGCCTATTATCAGGGCTTATCACATAGCGACATTGCCGGGTGGCTGCAGCAGCCGGTCGGCTCGGTTAAAAGCTGGATTCGACGTGGCCTGGACCATCTGCGGGAGTGTGTTGGACGATGAGTGACAAGGTGCAGCGGGATGACGCCCTGGCGGCGGAGTACGCCCTCGGCACGCTGCGCGGCAGCGCGCGATTGCGCTTTCAGCGCAGACTGCAGGCCGAGCCGGTGCTGGCGGCGCAGGTCGCCCGCTGGCAGACGCTGCTGGCGGGTCTCGATCAGGCTCAGCCGCCCGTCACGCCGCCGGAAACGCTATGGAAAAAAATTGCCCTTTCTCTGCCGCCCGACAAGCGCGTCGCCCCCGCACGCCGGACGCTGCCGTGGCTGGCTGCCGCCTGCGTCGCGCTGGGCTTCGCGCTGTCGGCTTACTGGCTACGCGAGCCGGTTATGACACCGCTGGCGGTGCTGACCGATGCGCAACACAGTCAGCAATGGGTTGTGAGCGCCAGCCGCCGGCAGGACGTGATCAGTCTGGCGCCGCTGCAGGTCAGCGCGGTCAGGGCGGATCAGAGTCTGGAACTGTGGCTGATTCCGCCGGGCCGGGCACCCGTTTCACTTGGTCTGGTCACCGGAAGTGCGCCGCAGCAGTATCCGATTGAGAAACAGCAGTCGCTGGTTAAGGCGACGCTGGCGATCAGTCTCGAGCCGCACGGCGGTTCGCCAACCGGACGTCCAACGGGCCCGGTGCTTTACAGTGTGAATTTATAATCGGTGATGGTCACGGGTGAAATTAGCGTTAACACGGCAGCGTTTATTATTTGTTGACGCCCAGCGTGTTGCAGGCGGAGTGCTGTTAATCATTGCGGCGTGACTTAAGCTAAATTAACGGGCACTGAACGCTCAATTTCAGCAAACGGCAAAAACAATGAAAGTTTATTTATCCGCCGGCGAGCCTGACTGCCGCGGCCAGGCGAAATAACCCTCTTGTAAATTAATCTGGCATATCTTTGGGAAAGAAATATTTTATCGACGATTCATTTTCTTTTTCAGAATTCCCTGCCATGCTTAAAACGCTAAACCATAGTACGCGATATTATCGCGAACAATAAATAATAACGCTCGACACCATTGTGTCTTAAACGACACCGGGGAAACTCACCATGCAATTTCTTAAAAACTTCACCATTCGCCGGGTTGTGCAGTGCATCCTGGTCGCGGCGCTACTGATTGTGGCGCTGGCCGGGATCTATGGCAGCACGGTGCTGCGCGACATGCATCAGCGCGAACTGCATAACGCCACCCTGACCAGCCAGCTGCTGTTTCTCAATCGCGCAAGTTTAGTGATGGCATCGGGAACCACGGCGGCGAAAGCGGCTGTAGCGACCGATGCCCCGGCCGATAGCGACTGGGCGCCGCTGCGTACCGCCCTCACCGCATCGCCGGCTGACTTTGCGGTGCCTGCGGCTGAGCGCCTGCATTTCCTGCAGCGCGACATCGCAGCGAATAACCATGCCGACCAGTCCGATCGCCAGCGTCTGCAAATGGCCTTTGGCATTGCTGCACTGCTGATGCTCGCGCTGCTGCTGTTCTGTGACCGTTTTCTGGTCACGCATCTGGTACGGCCGCTGGGGGCGCTGCGGGAACATTTCCGCGGCATCGCCGCTGGCGATCTTACGCGGGAACCGCAGGATTTTGGCCGCAACTGTGTGGGTCAGCTGATTCCGCTGGTCAGGCTGATGCAGCAGAGCCTGCTGACCACGGTGCGTGCCGTGCATGACAACACCGACGTGCTACGCAAGGAGTCTGCGGATATCGCCAGCGGCAATGCCGATCTGTCCGACCGCACCACCCGCCAGGCGGCTGCGCTCGAGCAGACCTCGGCCAGCATGGAGCAGCTTAGCGCCACCGTAGAGAAAAATGCCCACAGCGCGGGCGAAGCGCGCGAGCTGGCTGAGGATGCGGCGCGCACCACGCGCGACGGCGAAGCGCTGGTGAAAAGCGTGTCAGCGATGATGGCCGATATCGCCGCCGAGGCCGATAAAATCCGTCAGTTCACCGCCACGGTTAACAGCATCGCATTTCAGACCAATATTCTGGCACTGAACGCGGCTGTTGAAGCCGCTCGCGCCGGTGAGCAGGGACGCGGCTTTGCCGTGGTGGCAGCTGAAGTGCGCACGCTGGCACAACGCAGCGCCAGCGCCGCGAAGGAGATCGAAGGGCTGATTAATGGCACCGTGACGCGCGTTGGCGAGGGAGCGCAGACCGCGCAGCGCGCCGGCGCCATCATGGACAGCGCCACGCAAAGCGTTTCCGCCGTCACGTCGCTGATTGGCCAGATTGCGCTGGCGTCAGACGAACAGAGCAAAGGCATTGCCCAGGTTACGCTGGCCGTGACCGATCTGGATCGCGTTACCCAGCAGAATGCCGCTCTGGTGAAAGAGATCGCCACCTCGGCCGGCAGCCTGAATGGCCGTACCGGAACGCTGGCTGCGGTCATCAGCCATTTTCGTTTTTCTGACAGCCCACCGCCCGGGGCTCAATCCGGGTTAACAACATCCGGCACCGGCACCGCTGCTGTTGCGGCCAGCCTTGCCAGCCTCTGACCGACGCTGCGTGCAGCACATAACAACACCGCCAGGGAAAGGCCACAATAAGAGAAAAATTTATGAGTCATCAATTATTGCAGCACCTTGTACCGGTTCAAACCGATGTCCGCGACTTGCGTATTGCCGCAGGCATGACACAATTGCTTGCCGCGGAGCGCTTCGACCTCAGCCTGCGCGTCTGGCAGATGAAGGAGTCCACCGCAAAACCCTCCCCGCTCAGTCAGGGAGAATATGAGTTTTTGCTGCTGCTGGCGGGCAAACATCCCTTTCTTGATCTGACGACGAAAGCACGTTAACTCACCTGGCGCTGGCCGTCAGGCCAGCGCCGCTCTGCCCCCAGGGTTGATGAGAAGCGGCTAAACCGGCCGGTCATATATCCACTCGCTTTGGTGCGTTCACGCCTGAGGCCCGATCGGCCTCGCCAGCTAACTGATAAAAAGCGTCCAGGCTGGCGCGAAAGCGCGCCGGATCGTGCTGGTCTTTAATTCTTTGCAGCGCCCGCGCCGAGCGGGTGCTGATCGCCTCGCGCTGCGCCATTATCTGCGTGATGATCTGTTTGAGCTGCGCAATAATCCTGTCCCTGATCGCCAGTTTCTCCTGCGCTGAAGCGATGGTGATTTCAAACATATCATTCAGCGGACAATCAATAAGCCAGCCGGCCGAAGCCGGGTTTATTTCCGGCAGTGCGCGCACATTAGTGGTAATGACCGGACAGCCGCACGCCTGCATTTCCAGCACTGAAAAGCCGTAGGTATCCTGCCAGGTCGGTAATAATCCCACATCGGTCTGTTCGAGCATTTTCATCAGCCGATCATTTTGCAAAAATGTTTCATGCCTGAAGATTGCCTGCTGATTAATCAGGTCTTCAATCCGCTGATGAAATTGCGCGTCATCCTGCTGTGCGCCGTGCGCGATATTATAGCGATGCTTCAGGTTGCCCGTTAAATTCACCTGCACGCTGTCGGGGTGAATGATGCCTTCTGCCAGCAGCTCGCTAAACGCCAGCACCACTTCCGCCCCACCTTTACGATAAAACTCATTGCCGACAAAGCTGAACGTCAGCTTCGCCTGATTCACCGGCCTGACCCGATCACAGATAATTGCCTGTGGCGGATGCAGGGTGTGCAGTTTGGGCAAAATGGCTGCAGCCTGCTGCGGAAACGCCTGTAACAGCTTGATTTGAATTTTTTTCGTCGCGTCGGAGATAGCCAGCAGCGCCGTACACTGCGGTGCCGCGATCAGTTTGAGTTGTTTCTGCAATTGTGGATTATGCAGTTTGGCCATGCCCGGCACCGGCAGCACGCGCGGAATTTCGGTTTCAAATGTCGCCATCCAGCGTTTTTTTGTGCAGGCCACTTCATTAAAAAGATGAATGATTTGCGCATCGTCCGGCACCGAGAACGGTAGCGGCGCGAAAATAAACAACTTATTGGCTTTGCTAATTTTCTGCCTGACGGCGTTACGATAAAACCAGATATTTTTATATTTCAGATTGAGATAATGGTGTGAATCATTGACGATGATATTTCTCTTTTCCGGATAACCTTTCCCATTTACGATTATTTTCATACGTGCCCCGGCACAGGAAAAATAAGCATAGCTGGCAGTATATTCCTCGCCAGTCACAAATCCAGCGAGCAAGTAAACCCGCGCTAAACAATAAGAAAATACACATTTTGTGACAGGTAATAACATCAGCCAGCCTGAATAAAATTCAGGCGCGGCCGGTAAAGAATATTAATCAATACAAAATTCGCGTAATTTATAAAAATGGCTAACGCGTTGATTTTTATTTAACGCTGGCCATATTATGACAATTTCGTGTCAGGATTTGATGCCGAAGTTTAATCTTTATTTTCTGCTGGCCCGCAATGCATAAGCAGAACGATGATCACTGGCCGGCTGACAATCGGTAAGCAGCGGTAACAGAAACGTGGCAAGGGATGACCTGACGCCGGGCGGGCGACAGGCCTAGCGGCCCTGCACCAGCTGCGGCGGCACGATTAACGTCTGCACATCGGCCTGTGGCTGCGCCAGGCGCTGTAATATGCGTTCTGCCGCGCGCCGCCCGACGATGCGCGCTTCACTGCTGACAAACGTCAATGCCGGATCGTTCAGCTCAGGCTGCGGATCGTCGTTGAAGCCGACCAGCGCCAGCTGCTGGGTGTAGTAACTGTCCACGGCATCTTCCCCGAGGGTGCGGCCGCTGCGCAGCGCGCCGAAATAGCAGCCGAGCGTGGTGCTGGCATTGTGGGCCAGGATAGCGGTAATACGCGGATGCTGATGCAGCAGCGCCTGCGTCAGCGCAGAGACGCTCTGCTGGCGATCGTCACATTCAATAATCCAGTCCGGGCGAAACGGCAAACCGTACTGCAGCAGCGTGGCGCAATAGCCGCCGATACGTTCGGCGCGCGTCAGTGACGAACCCAGACCGCCGACCCAGGCAATGCGCTGATGTCCCTGTTTGATCAGATACTCGGTGGCCATCCGCGCCGCCTGGCTGTTATCCGGACGCAGCGAATCGACTTTCTCCAGACTGCTGGCGCGCGCGGCGCAGATCAGCGCAATATTTTGCTCCTGCGCCTGCAGCCGCAGCGATTCCGCCTGCGCCACCGCGCCGCCCAGCACAATGCCATCGGCACCCTGCGCCGCCAGTGAATCAAAACAGCGCTGCAGATGCTGGCCGTGCTGACCACTCTGCGTCAGCACCAGCACTTTGCCCTGCTGCTCCAGCACCTCACTCAGTCCCGCCGTCATTGCTGCATAAAAGGGCTGGCTGAGATCGCGCACGATCAGGCCAATCACCCCGCTCTCACCACCGCGCAGCATGGAGGCCGAGCGATTACGCACATAGCCGAGTTGCTCAATCGCCTGATTCACCCGCGCGGCGGTGGCGGGTGAAATGCGCCCTTTGCCGGACAGCACCAGCGATACCGTGCTGACCGATACGCCAGCGGCCTGCGCGACATCATGGATGGTGATTTTCTGCTGGGACATAGTGTGACGCTTTTCGTTGCCGGAAAATTCAAAGAGGTAAAACGTTACACTGATTCGCATAAAAATAAAGCCTGATGCTCGTCACGCTTTGTGATTATCACCACAAAAAGCTCTGATAAAACGTTTTATCATCCTCCACCACTTTACCCGCTTGTTACTTTTTAGCCAGGAGAGACTATGCCTCACAGCCAACCCAAAATGTCGCTCTGGGAATTTTTCCAGAGCCTGGGGAAAACCTTCATGCTACCCGTGGCGCTGCTGTCGTTTTGCGGCATCATGCTAGGGATCGGCAGTTCACTCAGCAGCCATGATGTGCTGACGCTGATTCCGCTGCTCGACCAGCCGTTCCTGCAATACCTGTTTATCTGGATGGCAAAAATCGGCTCTTTTGCCTTTAGCTATTTGCCGGTGATGTTTGCCATCGCCATCCCGCTGGGCATGGCGCGGGAAAACAAAGGCGTGGCGGCGTTTGCCGGCTTCGTCGGCTTTGCGGTGCTCAATCTCAGCGTTAACTTCTGGCTGAACATCAACGGGATTCTGCCGACTACCGATGCGGCGGTGCTGAAAGCCAATAACGTGCAGAACATTCTCGGCATTCAGTCCATCGACACCGGTATTCTCGGCGCGGTGATTGTCGGCATTGTGGTGTTCTGGCTGCACGAGCGTTTTCACAATATTCGCCTGCCGGATGCGCTGGCATTCTTCGGCGGCACGCGCTTTGTGCCGATTATCACTACCGTGGTGATGGGCTTGCTGGGGCTGGTAGTACCGCTGATCTGGCCTTTCTTTGCGCGCGCGATCACCGGCCTTGGCTGGATGATCAACAGCGCGGGCGAATTCGGCCCGATGATCTTCGGCACCGGTGAACGTCTGCTGCTGCCGTTTGGCCTGCAGCATATTCTGGTGGCGATTATTCGCTTTACCGATGCCGGTGGCACCATGGAGGTGTGTGGTCACAGCGTCAGCGGCGCGCTGACCATCTTCCAGGCGCAGCTGGCGTGTCCGGAAACTCACGGCTTCGCGGAAAGCGCTACCCGCTTCCTGTCGCAGGGTAAAATGCCGGCATTCCTTGGCGGCCTGCCGGGGGCAGCGCTGGCGATTTACCACTGCGCGCGCCCGGAAAACCGTCACAAAATTAAAGGCCTGCTGATTTCGGGCGTGGTTGCCTGCGTGGTCGGCGGCACCACCGAACCGATCGAATTCCTGTTCCTGTTTGTCGCACCGGTACTGTATCTGATCCACGCGCTGCTGACCGGTCTCGGCTTCACCGTGATGGCAATGCTTGGCGTGACCATCGGTAATACCGACGGTAACGTGATCGACTTCTTCGTGTTTGGCGTGCTGCACGGCCTTTCTACCAAATGGTACTGGGTGCCGGTGATTGCTGCCGTGTGGTTTGTGGGTTACTACGCCATCTTCCGTTTCGCCATCACCCGCTTCAACATCAAAACACCAGGCCGCGAAGCAGAAACCAGCCGCGTTGAGCAGCAGGTCAGCCGCGCCGGCGTGGGCAAATCCGGCTACAACACGCCAGCGATTCTCGCGGCGCTGGGTGGCGTTGACAACATCACCTCGCTGGATAACTGTCTGACGCGCCTGCGCCTGTCGGTGGCCGACATGAGCAAGGTCGACGATGCCGCGCTGAAAGCCAACGGCGCCATCGGCGTGGTGCACCTCAATCAGACCAATCTGCAGGTAGTCATTGGCCCGCAGGTGCAGTCAGTCAAAGATGAAATGGCCCATCTGATGAGCGCGACGGTGTAAACATGCAGGCGTTTAATTTTGATCGGGTAGTGGATCGCCACGGCAGCTGGTGCACGCAGTGGGACTTTGTCGCCGACCGCTTCGGCGTACCAGATCTGCTGCCTTTCACCATCTCTGATATGGATTTCGCCACGGCTCCCTGCATCATTGACGCGTTGCAGCAGCGGCTGAATCACGGCGTGCTGGGCTACAGCCGCTGGCAGCACGAGGATTTCCTCTCCGCCCTGCAGCACTGGATGCGCAGCCGCTTTGCCAGCGAGGTCGCGGCAGAGTCGCTGGTGTACGGCCCATCGGTGATTTATATGGTGGCGCAGCTGCTGCGCCACTGGACGCAGGCGGAGGATGAAGTGCTGATTCACACGCCCGCCTATGATGCGTTTTACCAGACAATCATCGGTAATCAGCGCAGGGTGCTGGAGTTACCGTTGCAGCGTGCTGGCGACACATGGCGCTGTGATATGGCTCAGCTGGAAATCCTGCTGGCGCGGCCGCGCTGTAAGGTGATGTTACTGTGCAGCCCGCACAATCCCACCGGCAAAGTGTGGCAGCGCGCAGAGCTGCAGCAGATGGCGGCACTGTGCGAACGGCATGGCGTGAGCGTGATCAGCGACGAAATCCATATGGATATGGTGCTGAGCGAGGCGCGCCACACGCCGTGGTGCGAGGTGGCACAAGGCCGCTGGGCGCTGTTTACCTCGGCCTCGAAGAGCTTCAATATTCCGGCGCTGACCGGTGCCTGGGGCATTATTCCGCACGCGGACGACCGCCGGGCGTGGTTTCACGCGCTGAAGCAGCAGGACGGGCTGTCGTCACCGGCGGTGATGGCGCTGGCTGCCACCATTGCCGCCTACCGTCACGGCGCACCCTGGCTCGACGCGCTGCGCGATTATCTGCGTGCCAATATGCAGCACATTGCGCAACGGCTCAACGCGGCGTTTGCCGGGCTCAACTGGCAACCGCCGCAGGCTACTTATCTGGCATGGATTGACACCGCGCCGCTGGCCATTGATGACGTCGCGCTGCAGCAGCGACTGATCCAGCAGCATAAGGTGGCGATTATGCCAGGCAGCACCTACGGCAGCGCCAGCCGCAGCTATCTGCGTCTCAACGCCGGCTGCCCGCGCAGCAAGCTGGATGACGGGCTGGACCGGCTGATTGCCGCACTGCAATCGTTCTGACCTGCAGCGGATGCTGATTAATTCAGCATCCGCTGCCCGCTTTGCGCAAATCACTGGCGCGGTTGCGCAAGATGTTTTTATAATGGTCTGCACTTTACGTTAATTCAGCGAGTGCGACATGATTGATGCGAAACTTCCCCTCACCGACCTTCACCGCCACCTCGATGGCAATATCCGCGCCCAGACCATCCTTGATTTAGGTCGCCAGTTCAATCTTGCGCTGCCCGCCGATACGCTGGATACGCTGCGTCCACACGTGCAGGTGACCGCCAACCAGCCGGACCTGGTGAGCTTCCTGCAGAAGCTTGACTGGGGCGTCAAAGTGCTGGGCGATCTCGACGCCTGCCGCCGCATAGCGCTGGAAAACGTCGCTGACGCAGCGCAGGCCGGTATCCATTACGCTGAGCTGCGCTTCTCACCGGGCTACATGGCGATGAACCATCAGCTGCCGATTGCTGGCGTGGTGGAAGCGGTGATTGATGGTGTGCGCGCGGGCGTGCAGCAGTACGGCGTTGATGTGAAGCTGATTGGCATCATGAGCCGCACCTTCGGCGAAGAAGCCTGCCTGCGCGAGCTGGAAGGTCTGCTGGCGCACCGCGACGGCATCACTGCCGTCGATCTGGCCGGTGACGAACTGGGCTTCCCGGGCAGCGAGTTTCTCAGCCACTTTAACCGCGCCCGCGACGCCGGATTCCGCATTACCGTGCATGCCGGTGAAGCCGCCGGACCGGAGAGCATCTGGCAGGCGATCCGCGAGCTGGGCGCTGAGCGCATCGGTCATGGTGTCAAAGCGATTGAAGACCGCGCGCTGATGGATTTCCTCGCCGAACAGCGCATTGGCGTTGAATCCTGCCTGACGTCGAACATTCAGACCAGCACCGTGGCCTCGCTGGCCAGCCATCCGCTGAAGGCGTTCCTGCAGCACGGCATTCTGGCAACCATCAACACTGACGATCCGGCAGTACAAGGCATTGAGCTGGCGCATGAATATGAGGTGGCTGCGCCACAGGCGGGCCTGAGCGCCGCCGAGATTCGCCAGGCACAAGAGAACGGCATCGCTATCGCCTTTTTAACCGAGGCGGAGAAAGCCGCGCTGCGCCAGCGCGTTGCAGCCTGAGCCATAAAAAAGGAGCGCAGATTGCGCTCCTTGTTGATCGGCTGGCGATAACGCCGTCCGGTTTACTTCAGGGACAGTGTCTGGCGTTTCTCCGCCGACTGCAGGCCAAGCTCAATCAGCTCCATCACCTGAATCGCCTCTTCCGCCGTAACCGGGTTGGCACCGTTACCGGCAATGGCGTCGCGGATCGCCGCATAATAGGCCGGATAGTTCCCCGGCAGCGTCAGCAGCTCTTTCTCCACCATCACGTCGCCCTCGGCCAGCGTCAGCGTGCCGTTGCGCATGTCGTAGCCCCACTCTTCACGCGGCGGACGTTCACCGGCTTTCAGACGGTCCTCCTGCGGATCGAGCCCGTACTTAACGTAGCTGCCGCGCGTGCCGTGCACCACAAAACGCGCCGATTCCGCGGCCACCAGCATGCTGGCGTGCAGCACTACGCGCCGGGTGGGATAAGTCAGCACCGCGTGGAAGTAATCGGTGGTTTGCGCGCCCGGACGCAGTTCAGCCATGTCGACGTTGATCGCCACCGGCGGTCCAAACAGCTGCAACGCCTGGTCCAGCACGTGCGGTCCGAGATCGAACCAGATCCCGCTGCCCGGGCCTTTCATTTCGCGCCAGCGCTGACGCACTTCCGGACGGAAGCGATCGAAGTGCGATTCCAGATAGCGTACCTCGCCCAGCGTACCGTCGTTGAGCAGCGTTTTCAGCGTCAGGAAATCGCTGTCCCAGCGGCGGTTATGGAACACCGACAGCAGCAGCCCTTTGGCTTTCGCCAGTTGGTCGAGTTCGCGCGCCTGTGACAGTGTCACGGTAAACGGTTTATCGACCACCACATGCTTGCCGGCATTGAGTGCCGCTTTGGCGAGCGGGAAATGGGTGTCGTTCGGGGTAGGAATTACAATCAGGTGCAGCGTCGGGTCATCCAGCAGCGCCTGCGGATCGGCCACCACCTTTACCGACGGCCAGTCAGCGTGCACTTTACTGGCATCGCTGCTGGAGATCGCCGCCAGCTCAACGTCTGGCGTTCCGGCGATCAGCGGCGCATGGAAGGTTTTGCTGGCAAATCCGTAGCCGATCAGGCCGACACGTAGTTTATCGCTCATTCTCATTCCTCTTGTTCGTGACCTGACTGATTTAAGACGAATCAGTCAGTAAGAACAAGGTGGAATCACCTGAAAGCTCAGGAGATCGCACTCCGTGCCGGTTGCCAGCTCTCCTGCGCCACCAGCGCGTCATGCGCATCCTGACTGCGGCGGCGAAAATCGCTCGGGCTGACGCCCACCCGCTTGCGGAACACGCGCGAGAAGTAGAGCTGATCGTCATAACCGACTTCGCGCCCCACCGAGGCAATCGGTTCCTGGGTAGTTTGCAGCAGCAGCTTGGCGCGAATCACCCGCTGGTCTTCACGCCAGCGCAGCAGATTAATGCCCATCTGTTCACGAAACAGGTGCGCCAGGCGCGACGGCGACAGGCAGACATGGCGCGCCACTTCCTCGATTTTCACCTCGCTGGCGAGATGATTGGTGACGTACTGGCAGGCTTCGATGACGCGCGGGTCACGAATTTGCTGATGGCTGCGCGGATCCTCTTCCACCGCGCGCAGCAGCAGGCGCTCCAGCAGGTTCATCGCCAGCTCTTCGGCAAAGCGACGCCCGGAGTTGTGCGTCTGTTCGATGCTGGCAAACAGGCGGTCAAATTCGGCGCGCAGCGCTTCCGGCAACCGCAGCCGGCCAACGCCCTGGTTCTGATCCTGCCACTGCAGCCAGTCGGTCCAGTAGGCGCGTGGACGGAAATAGACCCAGCGATGATGCCAGCACAGACTGTCCGGCGCGCGGCCATAATAGTGCGGCGTTTTCGGCTGGAACAGCAGCAGGTCGCCCGGCTGGCAGTCAAACGCTGACTCACCGTCAAAGACGCGTCCCTGTCCCTTAATGGTCAGATTGAGGATGTAACCTTTCATGCCGTGCGGGCGATCGATAAAAAAATCGAGCTGATCGCCGGCGTTGATCGGCGTCAGTCCGGCCACCAGCCAGGCGTTAAACGGATAGCCCGGCAGTAAAGGATTTTGCTGTTCACTCGGCGCTTCGCGGTGGTACATAAGGATCTCCCGGTTCGCGTGACGTTGGGGCGCAGCGTTGCGACTGCGCCCGCGGGATCAGGCGGTTCTGCTTTTTTGTTTGTAGCGGTCAAAGATCACCGCCGCTAACAGTATCAAACCGCGCACCACATACTGTGAGAATGGCGAGATATTCAATAAATTCATGGCATTCTCGACGGTACCCAGAATCAATACCCCGGCGACCACGTAGGAGATCTTGCCAATACCGCCCTTCAGCGACACGCCGCCCAGCACGCAGGCGGAGATAACGATCAGCTCATAGCCGAGCGAGGTCATCGGCTGACCGCTGGTCATGCGCGAAGCCAGGATAATGCCGGCCGCCGCTGATACCAGCCCGGAAAGGATAAAGATGATGATGCGCGTGCGCACCACCGGCACCCCGGCCAGCCGCGCCGCTTCCTCGTTGCCACCAATCGCCAGCGTGTTGCGGCCAAAGGTGGTTTTGTTCAGCAGGAAACCGAACACGATCATGGTGGCGATGGTCAGCCAGATCGGTGCCGGCACGCCCAGCCAGTTGGCGTAGCCGAGGGTGAAAAAGCGCTCATCCTCAATCCCCACCGCTTTACCGTCGGAGAAGATATAGGCCAGGCCGCGCACAATCTGCATGGTCGCCAGCGTGGTGATCAGCGCGTTAATCTTCAGACGCGCAATCACGAAGCCGTTAACGAAGCCAGTGGCCATACCGAGCAGCAGGCCGGCGGCGACGCCGATCCACAGGCTTTCGGTCATGTTAATCACCACGGCGGTGACGACGCCAGCGCAGGCAATCACCGACGCCACCGACAGGTCGAAATCGCCGGAGGCGAGGCAAAACAGCATGCCGCACGCCACCATGCCGGACATCGACATCGCCAGGCCCAGCCCTTTCATGTTGATAAAGGTGCCAAAATTAGGCACGAAGATGGCGCAGACGATAAACAGCAGCGCAAACACCACCAGCATGCCGAAGTTGTCCCAGATGCGCCCGAGCTGCAGGCCACTGCGCTGCACCGGTGGCGTATTGGACGTGGTAGATGAAGCCATTTTTACTCTCCTTTACCTCAGGCCACGGCGGCCGCTTGAGTGGTTTTCGGCATGGCCAGGCTCAGCGTCAGCTGCTCCGTGGCGGCGTCGTGGGGCAGTTCACCGGCAATCTCACCTTCGCGCATCACTACGATGCGGTCGGCCAGTCCCATCACTTCGGGCAGATCGCTGGAGGCAAACAGCACCGCGATCCCTTTGTTCGCCAGCTGATAAATCAGGTTATAGATTTCATGTTTGGCGCCGACATCAATGCCGCGCGTCGGTTCGTCGAGCAGGATCACGTTCATCTCCTCCGACAGCCAGCGGCCCAGAATTGCCTTCTGCTGGTTGCCACCGGACAGATTCATGATCAGCTGATGCGCGCCCGGCGTTTTAATGTTCAGCGAGCGAATGTGGTGGTCCGCGTTTTTCGCTTCCCAGCCCGGCTTGATCAGACAGCCGGCACTCAGGTTGTGGCGGCGCGCGCTGATATTGATGTTCTCGCGCACCGAGTGCACCGGGATGATGCCTTCGGCTTTGCGATCTTCCGGGCACAGCATGATGCCGGCGCGGATGGCATCAATCGGTTCGCGGATGTTGAGCTGCTTACCGTCCAGCGTGACCGTGCCCGCGCGCAGCCGGGTGGCACCAAACAGTCCTTTCATCAGTTCGCTGCGGCCGGCACCGACCAGTCCAAACAGACCGACAATTTCTCCGGCGCGCACTGTCAGCGATATCGGCATCCGCACGCCTTTCGCTTCCACCTTGTCCAGCTGCAGACGCACGGGGCCCAGCTCACGTGGCGCGTAGCCATAGATATCTCCGAGGTTGCGTCCGACCATCGCCTCCACCAGATCGTCATGGTGGGTATTGGCCATATCCGTGAAGGTGCGCACGTAGCGCCCATCCTTAAACACGGTGATGGCATCGCTCAGCGCGAAAATTTCTTCCATGCGATGCGACACGTACAGCACCACCCGGCCCTGTTCGCGCAGCTGGCGAATCACGCGGAACAGATGCTCAATTTCGCGCGCCGACAGCGAACTGGTCGGCTCATCAAAGGCGATGATGCGCGCGTTGCGCGCCAGCGCTTTGGCGATTTCGACCATCTGCCACTGACCGAGCGACAGGTATTTCAGCGGCATGTCGGGATCGATATCCATGCCAAGATTTTTCAGCTGCAGACCGGCTTCGTAGCGCAGCAGCTTGCGGTTAACCAGCCCGCGCTTGTGCGGCAGCTGGCCAAGATAGATGTTCTCCGCCACGCTCATTTCCGGTACCAGATGCAGCTCCTGGTAAATGATCGCTACGCCGGCATCCAGCGCCTCAACGGTATTGCTGAAGCTTTTCGCTGTGCCTTTGATGCGGATTTCGCCGCCGCTGGGCTGATAGCTGCCGCTGAGGATTTTCAGCAGCGTGGATTTGCCCGCGCCGTTTTCTCCCATCAGCGCGTGCACTTCACCGGCGCGGCACTGAAAAGAGATATCCTGCAGCGCTTTCACGCCAGGGAAGGTTTTGCTGATGCCATGAAATGACAGAAATGCTGGATCCGTGTTCATGGGAACTCCTGAGCCTCCATATTTCGCACCGTAGCCGCGTTGGCTGCGCACATTTACCCCGGTCACTGACCTCAGTAAGCTCCCGGGGATAAACGTGCCTGCCGCCTTGCTACAGCACGAACTATGCCGGCTGCCTGTTAATTAACATCACATTGAGGACGGCTTAAAACCGACTTACATCAGCCCTTTCTTCGCCAGCTCGGTTTTGAAGTTGTCGCGGGTGATCAGCACCACGTCGGTCACTTCGGTGAATTTCGCTGGCTCCTGGCCTTTGGTCACCCAGTTGTAGAGCATTTCGCTGCTCTTATAGCCGTGCACGTCCGGGCTCGGCAGCAGGGAACCGTAGAAGCCGGTTGGCGCGCCCTTCGACAGCTCGCTTACCGCGTCCACGCCGTTGATACCGATGCCGATCACGTCCGGCGCCTTGAAGCCCTGGCCTTCGGTGGCGCGCACGCCGCCCAGCACGGTGTTATCGTTCATGCCGACAATCAGCCAGTGCTTCACTTCCGGATGCTGCACCAGCAGCGAGTTACCGGCGTCAAACGCGCCCGGGATATCGTTGGATTTGGTCGGCACCTGATAAATCTGTTTCTCCGGGAAGCCGGCCGCTTTCAGCGCGGCCATTGAGCCACCGGTGCGGCGGCGCGCGGTGTCCAGTTCGTTCGCGGTAATCGCCATCACGGCGGTTTGCTTCACATCCCAGCCGCGCTTCTGCATCTCTTTGTACAGCTCCTGGCCCTGACGCTCGCCGATTTTGGTCGCCGCCATCATCACCAGCGGTACGGTATCCATTGGCTTGCCTTTGGCGGTGACAAACTGGTCGTCCACGGCAATCACTTTCAGGTCATAGCTGCGTGCTTTGGCGACGATGGCCGAGCCCAGCTTGGGATCCGGGGTACAGATGACAAAGCCTTTGGCGCCGCTCGCCGCCAGGCTATCGATAGCGTTCAGGGTTTTTTCACCGTCCGGCACGGCAATTTTGATCACTTCAAAGCCGAGATCTTTGCCGGCCTTATCGGCGAATTTCCACTCGGTCTGGAACCAGGGTTCCTCCGGCTGTTTGACGAGAAAACCGAGCTTCATGGTCTCGGCGATAGCGGATTGTGACATAAGCGCGGCGAGGCCTGCGGCCGCCAGTGCTTTAGTGAATTTATGCATGATGCTCTCCGGCACAATGGTGTTTTATCGCTGTTATCAACGAATCGGTGTAAACGCTACCAATCAGATTTCACGTTCGGGTACAGCGCAAAATCAGCGCGTTAGCTCAAAGGTTGTACAAAGGCTGTGCAAACGCTGGGCTAGTTGTAGCGGGAAAAGCGCGGAAAAATGTAGAGCGGTATCACATCCCAAAACGATGACTAAATTCTCCATATATTCAGCAAAATTAACCGGACATTAACTTTTGCTGTCGATCACACAACCCCGCCGATGACAGAAAAGTGCATATTCTCAGCCGCTGGTGACTAACCGCCGCCCGCGCCCCATTCCAGGATAGAGCGAGACAACTCACACAGGAGAATCCCGATGAGCGCGGGTGCCATAACAATTGGGCTGGATTTCGGCAGTGACTCGGTACGGGCGCTGGCCGTGGAGTGCCACAGCGGTAAAGAGCTGGAAAAGGCGGTGGTCAACTATCCGCGCTGGGCAAAGGGTGAATTCTGCGATGCACACGCAAACCGCTTTCGTCATCATCCTCAGGATTATATTGATGCGCTGGAACAAGCCATCGTCAGCGTGGTGCAGGCGTTAAGTCCGGCGCAGCGCGCCGCGGTGGTGGGTATTGGCGTCGATTCTACCGGCTCGACGCCGGCCCCCATCGATCGCGACGGCAACGTCCTCGCGCTGCGTCCGGAATTCGCCAGCAATCCCAACGCCATGTTTGTGCTGTGGAAAGATCATACCGCCATAGAAGAAGCCGAAGAGATCAACCGCCTGTGCCGCAGCGGCCAGTTCACCGACTATACCCGCTACATCGGCGGCGTTTACTCCTCCGAATGGTTCTGGGCCAAAATTTTGCACGTGTCGCGTGCCGATGCCGCGGTGCGAGAGGCGGCGGTTTCGTGGGTAGAGCTGTGCGACTGGGTGCCCGCGCTGCTGAGCGGCACCACCGCACCGGCCGAACTGCGGCGCGGACGCTGCGCCGCCGGGCACAAATCATTGTGGCATCCGGAGTGGCAGGGTTTACCGCCGGCGGCGTTCTTTCGCGCGCTCGATCCCATGCTGGTGGAACAGCTCGATTCGCCGCTGTTCAGCGATACCTTTACCGCCGATGTGCCGGTCGGCACGCTGTCGGGCGAATGGGCGCAGCGCCTCGGTCTGTCAGAACAGGTGGTGCTGTCCGGTGGCGCCTTTGACTGCCACATGGGCGCGGTTGGCGCGGGCGCACAGCCGTACACGCTGGTGAAAGTCATCGGCACCTCGACCTGCGACATCCTGATCGCCGACAGCGAACAGGTGGGCGATCGCGCGATCAAAGGCATCTGCGGTCAGGTCGACGGCAGCGTAATGCCGGGCGCCATCGGCTGTGAAGCCGGACAATCGGCGTTCGGCGACATCTATGCCTGGTTCAGTCGCCTGCTCGGCTGGCCTTTGCAGCAGGCGGCGCAGCGCCATCCTGAATTACAGCCGCAGCTGGCCGCGCTGCAGCAGGATCTGATCCGCCAGCTGACCGACGCCTGGGCGGCAAATCCGCAACTCGATCACCTGCCGGTGGTGCTGGACTGGTTTAACGGTCGCCGCACGCCGGACGCCAACCAGCGCCTGAAAGGCGTGATTGCCGACCTCAACCTCGGCACCGATGCGCCGGCGCTGTTCGGCGGCCTGATTGCCGCCACCGCCTTTGGCGCACGCGCCATCATGGAGTGCTTCGAGCAGCAGCAGATTCCGGTGCAGAACATCCTGACGCTCGGCGGCATTGCGCGCAAATCCCCTGCCATCATGCAGGCCTGCTGCGATGTGATGAACCGGCCGCTGGACATTGTCGCTTCCGATGAGTGCTGTGCGCTGGGCGCGGCGATTTTTGCCGCCGTTGCCGCCGGCGTTTACCCCGATGTGCCGGCGGCGCAGCAGGTGATGGCCAGTCCGATTGCCGTCACCCTGCAGCCGGACAGCCAGCGCGTGGCGACTTATCAGCAGCTTTATCAACGTTATCAACACTGGTGCCAGGCGGCTGAACCGCAGTACGCCGCGCGCGCCGCATCCGCTAAGTAAAGGAGCGATGAATGGAACAGAAAGTCTGGTTTGTGATTGGTACACAGCATCTCTACGGAGCGGAAACCCTGCGCCAGGTTGAGCAGCATGCGCGCCAGGTGATGGACGGCCTGAACCAGGCCGGTACGCTGCCGGTGCCGCTTGAGCTGAAGCCGCTGGTGAAATCACCGGATGAAGCGCTGGCACTGTGCCGCGAGGCCAATCACGACAGCCAGTGCGTCGGTATCATTACCTGGCTGCATACCTTTTCGCCGGCAAAAATGTGGATTGGCGGACTGAGTATTTTGCATAAGCCGCTGCTGCAGTTTCACACCCAGTTCAATGCGGAAATTCCGTGGGACAGCATGGACATGGACTTCATGAACCTGAACCAGACCGCGCACGGCGGCCGTGAGTTCGGCTTCATTGGCGCGCGCATGGGTCTGCAGCACAGCGTAGTGACCGGTCACTGGCAGGATAAAACCAGCCAGCAGCGTATCGCGCGCTGGATCAATGCCGCGCTGGCGAAGCAGGCCAGCCAGCAGCTGAAAGTGGCGCGCTTCGGTGACAATATGCGCGAAGTGGCGGTCACCGAAGGCGATAAAGTGGCAGCGCAGATTCAGTTTGGCTATGCGGTTAACGGCTGGGGCGTCGGCGATCTGGTTGAGGTGGTGAACAGCGTCAGCGACGGCGATGTCAACGCGCTGGTCGACGAGTACGAGAGCCAGTATCTGTTCAGCGCAGTGGCGTCTGTAAACGGCGACAAGCGGCAGAATGTGCTGGATGCCGCACGCATCGAACTGGGCCTGAAGCGCTTCCTCGATAGCGAAGGCTGTAAAGCCTTTACCACCAATTTCCAGACGCTGCACGGTATGACCCAACTGCCCGGTCTGGCGGTTCAGCGCCTGATGGCTCAGGGCTACGGTTTCGCTGGTGAAGGCGACTGGAAAACCGCCGCGCTGCTGCACATCCTGAAAGTGCAGGCCGGCACGCGCGCCGGCGGCACCTCGTTTATGGAGGATTACACCTACCACTTCGCGCCGGGCAACGAGCTGGTACTGGGCTCGCACATGCTGGAAGTGTGCCCGTCGATCGCCAAAGAGGAGAAACCGCTGATTGATGTGCAGTTCCTCGGCATTGGCGGCAAAGCCGATCCGGCGCGTCTGATTTTCTCGACGCCGGCGGGTCGCGCGGTGAACGCCAGCGTCATCGACATGGGCGACCGCTTCCGTCTGCTGGTCAACGTGGTCGATACCATTGAACAGCCGCAGGCGCTGCCGAAGCTGCCGGTGGCACGTGCGCTGTGGCGCGCACAGCCGTCGCTGGCCACCGCTTCTGAAGCGTGGATCCTGGCGGGTGGCGCACACCATACGGTGTTCAGCCAGGCGCTGGATGTTGAGGATATGTACCTGTACGGTGAACTGCACGGCATCGAAGTGCTGGTGATTGATGACGAGACGCGCCTGCCGGCCTTTAAAGATGCGCTGCGCTGGAACGACGCGTACTACCGCCTGCAACGGTAATAGCCTGAGATGTTGAAGTAAGCCGCGAGTGTATCGCGGCTTTTTTTATGGCGAAACTGCGGTCCAGTCAACAACGGCAGGCGTTACGTAAAGCCGGCGTGAATACCTCCCTGTCGCCCCGGCCGCCCTGGTTTCCTTGATGCAGCTTCGTTGCGCTTTTACTGAAGCCGAATTTGCATCAACCATCAAGCGTCGTACTGACGACAGCAATGACAGTCTCACTTGCCCCATCAAGGCCTGCCCGAAGCGCAAAGCGTCCGCGCCAGGGATGGCGCGGCCGATCGGCATGGATGCGGGGTTTCTTTGCGATCGGGCTGGCCTTTGTGGGGCCAGGCACCCAATTAACAGCAACTCCACCAAACTTTCACGACTCTGAGCGCTAAAACTGTAAACCCCACCCAACATCCACGAATCTGTGCATAAAAAAAGGTGCGCCAGTTTGCGCACCTCTTAACACACACATGCGATCACGACTAAGACGTTAAACGCTTAACCGGCGCGTTCTGCTGGCGGTCCCACATCACCGTCAGCAGACGCTGAAGCGCAATAAAGGCAAACAGCAGGATACCGATGGCGATTTTGGTCCACCACGAACTCAGCGTGCCGTCGAAGTTAATCCATGTCTGAATCAACCCCTGAATCAGCACCCCGAACAGCGTGCCCAGCACTGTACCGACGCCCCCCGACAGCAGCGTTCCGCCAATCACCACCGAAGCGATGGCATCCAGCTCGACGCCCAGCCCGGCCAGCGCGTAGCCGGCCGAGGTGTAAATGGAAAATACGATGCCTGCCAGCGTCGCCAGCGTGGTCGACAGCATATAAATCTTAATCGTGGTGGCGCGCGTCGACACGCCCATCAGCTGAGCCGATGTCAGATTGCCGCCAATGGCGTACACCTGATTACCGAAGCGCGTACGGTGCGCCAGCAGAATGCCCCCCGCCACCACCACCAACATGATCACCGCCAGCAGGCTAAGACGCCCGCCGCCGGGAATTTTCCACGCCAGGCTCGACAGCGTGGTATACAGCGGATGATCGATAGGAATCGAGTTTTCCGACACCAGATAGCTGCAGCCGCGCAGGAAGAACATCCCGGCGAGGGTGATAATAAAGGCCGGGATTTTTAACGCATCAATCAGCCAGCCCATCATGGCACCAAACAGTGCGCCTGCCGCCAGAATCAGCGCAAAGGCCAGCAGCGGGTCAACATGGTAGTCGCCGATGATGCGCGCCAGGAACACGCCGGTGAAGGCGATCACCGCGCCAACGGACAGATCGATGCCGCCGGACAAAATCACAAACGTCATGCCGACGGCGATGATGCCGAGAAACGCATTATCAGTGAGGATGTTGCAAATCACCCGCGTTGAGGCAAAGCCGGGAAACTGGCTGAGGCAGAACAGGTAGCCCGCGACAAACACCAGCAGGGTAATCATTAACGGTAAATGACGCTTGATCATGGTTTACGTCTCCCCTTCAGCATGGCGATAAAGCGCGGCGACTGCAGCAGCAGTACGCACATCACCACTACCGCTTTCACCACCTGGTTCAGCTCCGGCGGAAAACCTGACAGCAGGATGCCGGTATTCATTGACTGGATAATCAGCGCACCAACCAGCGACAGCACCAGGTTAAAACGCCCGCCCATCAGTGAGGCGCCACCAATCACCACCGCCAGAATGGCGTCCAGCTCCAGCCACAACCCGGCATTATTGGCATCGGCACCGCGAATATCGGCGGCGACAATCAGCCCGGCTACCGCCGCACACACGCCGCTGATGGCGTAGGTGGACATCACCACCAGCCAGCCGGTCACCCCGGCATTACGCGCCGCACGCAGGTTGATGCCTACCGCTTCGATGAACAGGCCAAGCGCGGTTTTGCGCGTCAGCAGCCATACCGCTACCGCTACCAGCAGGGTAATCCACACCGGTACCGGCAGCAGCCACAGCGAACCGCTGCCAAACCACGCGAGGCTGTCACTGTTAAAGGTGACGATCTGTCCCTGGGTAATCAGCTGCGCGATGCCGCGCCCGGCCACCATCAGAATCAGCGTGGCGACAAACGGCTGAATCTTCAGCAGCGCTACCAGCACGCCGTTCCATAGGCCGCACAGCAGCCCGGTGCCGAGCGTGGCCAGAATAATAAAACTCAGGCTATGCCCCGCCACCGTCAGCGTCGCCGCCGTCGCGCCGGCAATCGCCATTACCGCGCCCACCGACAAATCGATCCCGCCGGTGGCGATCACCAGCGTCATACCAATCGCCAGCAGCGCCACCGGTGCGGCGCGGTTGAGAATATCAATCGGGCTGCCGAACAGCCGGCCATCCTGAATGTGAATAGCAAAAAAGTTATTCGCCACCAGGCTGTCGATCAGCAGCACCAGAATCAGCGCGACGATCTGCGGCATGCCCGGCGGCAGCTTCGGCTTCCGCCGTTCCGGTTTTTCGTGTGTCATAGGCGATTCAAGCATGTTGTGCTCCTCCGTCCGCGATGGCGTTGACGATCGACGCCACCGACAGCTGCTCCAGCGGAATTTCGGCGACCTGCTTCAGATCGCGCATGATCAGCACGCGATCGGCATAGCCCACCAGCTCTTCCAGTTCAGAGGAGATGACCAGCAGCGCCAGTCCGTCGGCGCACAGGGATTCAATCAGCCGAATGATCTCGGCGTGGGCGCCCACGTCGATACCGCGCGTCGGCTCATCCAGAATCAGAAACTGTGGTTTAGTCACCAGCCAGCGTGACAGCAGCACCTTCTGCTGGTTGCCACCCGACAGCAGCTCCACCGGCTGGTCGGCATGCGGCGTGCGAATACCCAGGCTCTTGATAAAACGCTCGGCTATCGCCTGCTGCTCACGACGTTTGATCGGCCGCAGCCAGCCACGCTGCGCCTGCAGCGCCAGAATGATGTTTTCCCGCACCGAGGCCGCGCCGATGATGCCGTCAGTTTTACGATCTTCCGGGCAGAAGCCCATGCCGAGACGCGAGGCTTTGGCCGGCGTGCGGATGTGCTGCACTTTGCCTTTGATGGTGGCGGTACCGCGATCGGCGCGGCGGATGCCAAACAGCACCTCGGCGGTCTCGGTGCGCCCGGAGCCGAGCAGCCCGGCCAGCCCCACCACTTCGCCCGGCCGTACCTGCAGGCTAAACGGTTCAATGGTGCCTTTCTTGCCGTAATCCTCAAACGACACCACCGGCTGATTGCTGCGTAACGTGCTGCCCTGGCGCTGCAGTGCGGTTTCCAGCAGCTCTCGCCCCAGCATCAGCTTGATCAGCTCAATCTGCGGCAGCGAGGCGGTGTCCCGCGTGGCGATAAACTGGCCGTTGCGCAGTACGGTAATCCGGTCGGTAATACGGTACACCTGGTCGAGAAAGTGGGTGACGAAAATCAGGCTCATGCCTTTGGCTTTCAGCTGCGCCATCAGGGTAAACAGCATCTCCACTTCGCTGGCATCGAGGCTGGCAGTTGGTTCATCCAGAATCAGCACCTGCGCGGAGAGATCGACCGCGCGGCAGATCGCGATGATCTGCTGCATCGCCACCGAGTAGTGGCCGAGCGGACGCGTCACATCCAGCGCAAAACCGTAGTTGCGCATCAGCGCATCGGCGTCGCGCACCATGCGCTTGCGATCGATCATGCCGAAGCGGCGCGGCTCGCGGCCAATGTAGAGGTTATCCGCCACCGACATATTCGGCAGCAGATTCACTTCCTGATAAACGGTACCAATGCCCATCTGCTGCGCATCGGCGGTGCTGTGCGGGGCAATCACCGCGCCGTTGAGGGTAATGGTGCCGGCATCCCGCGTGTAGACGCCGGTCAGCACTTTAATCAGGGTCGATTTCCCCGCGCCGTTCTCACCCAGCAGCGCCATAATTTCGCCCTTGCGGATACTGAACGACACGTTATCCAGCGCTTTGACGCCGGGAAAGCCTTTGCTGATGCCGTTGAGGCTCAGCAGGGGTGTTTCATCGTAGCTGCTCATCAGATTCTGCCTCGCTTACGTCATAAAAACCGCCCCGAAGGGCGGTTGCGGGGATCAGTAACCCATGCCTTTTTTCTTATCCAGCTCCGCCTGAGCGTCAGCCGGTAAGAACAGTTTTGATTCGGTTTTGATGATTTTCGGCGGCAGCGTGCCGTCTTTTTTGAATTTCTCCAGCGCATCAAACGCCGGGCCGGCCATGTCCGGCGTCAGCTCAACGTTGGCGTTGGCCTCGCCGGCCAGCATCGCTTTATAGATATCCGGCACGCCATCAATCGAACCGGTAAGAATATCTTTGCCCGGTTTCAGGCCAGCTTCTTTAATCGCCTGGATGGCGCCGATCGCCATGTCGTCGTTATGCGCATACACCATGCAGATGTTTTTGCCGTTGTTCTCGGCTTTGATGAAGCTCTCCATCACCTCTTTACCCTTACTGCGGGTAAAGTCACCGGACTGCGAGCGAATCACTTTGATGTTGTTGTGGCCGGCGATGGCTTCGGCAAAGCCTTTCTTACGGTCGATCGCCACGCTGGCACCGACGGTACCCTGCAGTTCCACCACGTTACACTGCTTGTCACCGACGGTTTTCACCAGCCAGTCACCAATCAGTTTGCCTTCCAGCACGTTGTCGGCCGTCACCACCGCCATGTACAGCGATTTATCTTTCACCACGATGGCGCGGTCCAGCAGGAACACCGGGATTTTGGCGTCTTTGGCCTCTTCCAGCACCGGTTCCCAGCCGGTTTGCACCACTGGCGCGATAAAAATGGCGTCAACGCCCTGAGCGATAAACGAGCGCACCGCTTTGATCTGGTTCTCCTGCTTCTGCTGACCATCGGCAATTTTCAGGGTGATACCGCGCTTTTGCGCTTCACTTTTTGCCACGTTGGTTTCGGCTGAACGCCAGCCGGATTCAGAGCCGACCTGCGAGAAGCCCACCGTCATGTCGGCAGCCAGAACCGATGTGCTGAGTGCGGCGCTGACCATGGTGGTCAAGAGTAAACGTTTCCACATAATTTTCATTCCTCTGAAGGGAGTGTGCTGTAGGGGTACAAACGCGCTTCAAGCCTGGCGCAATTGCGCTAAAACAAGCGCGACACACCTCACAAAACAGAATGAATTAAAGGGGTTACGCGTATCAGTGTGTCAGACAGCTGACTCAGCTTATGGACAAAACGCCTGAATTTTATGTCAGCGGAGGTTAAATAACTGTAATAAACAGAAGCGGTTATGACCGCAGGCACTGGAAACGATTACAACGGACACGTAAAGAATGGTTATTCATGCGCGCAGCAGGCAATGTTCTGTTTTGTGATAATTCGCACACTTGCGATTTGACGTTTCATCACAGCTGCACCCTTGTGCGTCACCCGTTACAGATAAATCGCTTTTTCGCGCCTGCTGCGTTACAAAATAAGCGCAACAAAAGTGCGAAAAATAGCGTCTGGAATACCGTTTAAGGCAGCTGTTAAATTTTCTCACCAGCCCCCGGTTAACGGGGCCAAAAACGCGCCTGACGCGCAGGAAAATGCGCGTTAAAAAAGATAAAAGCGTAAAAAAGTCCCTTTTGATGAGCGAATTAGCGCACGTTGTCTGAATTTTGAATTTTTTTAACCGCGGTGTCTGGACTCTGGCCGCGTGCTCCCTATACTTGAGCACTTCCCCGTTCTCTATCTTTTATGGCAATCATGACTGCGCTCGATTACCTGCTGAAATTTCGTAAAGTGAATAATCTTGAGAGTCTGGAAAAACTCTACGATCACCTCAATTATTCGCTCACTGATGATAACGAGATCATCAATATGTACCGCGCCGCCGATCACCGCCGTGCTGAACTTGCCTCAGGTGGCCGTCTGTATGACCTCGGCTGTGTGCCGAAATCCGTCTGGCGCTACGTGGTGTAAAGCGCGCTTATCTCTGTTTCTGCCCCTGGTGCGCTGTCCGAATCGGGCGTGACCCGTTTGGACATGGTACGCTCTGCCTCGTCTTTTTTCTTACATCAGGATGAACAACATGTCCGAATCGGTAAACCCGCCGCGTATTGCCGGCTGGCTGCTGCTGCCGCTGGCCTGGCTGATTATGACGATGCTGACCAGCGCGCTGGTGGTGGCGCTCTATCTGCGGCCGCTGTTTGACACGGAACTGCGCACCACGCTGTTTTCTCACGCCAGTATTTTAATGACGCAGTGGCTGGTGTCTTTACTCACCGCCGCCGCGGTGTGGCTGTACAGCATCTGGGTGTGCTGGATCTTTTGTCAGCGCTCGCGCCGTCTGCCGCGTCACTACATTCTCTGGCTGCTGATGACCGTATTGCTGGCGCTGAAAACCTTCGCTTTTACGCCGGTGGCCGATGGGAAAGCGATCCAGACACTGCTGCTGGCCCTGCTCTCGACGGCAGTCTTTGTGCCCTACTTCAAACGCTCACAGCGGGTAAAACAGACCTTTATTCAGCCCTGATGACGCTCTTTTCGTCAGGAATTTAATTCTGAGTGCTCTCAGCCAGCGCACGAATCGCGCAAAGGTTGAGATGCACCTCTCAATTCCGGATAATAAACGCCTTTCGGCTTCCAGGTTAAAAAATGACCGATTACTTACTGCTCTTTATTGGCACCGTGCTGGTGAACAACTTCGTGTTGGTCAAATTCCTCGGCCTTTGCCCTTTTATGGGCGTGTCAAAAAAACTGGAAACGGCCATTGGCATGGGACTTGCCACCACGTTCGTCATTACGCTGGCGTCGATTTGCGCCTGGCTGGTGAATCACCTGATTCTGCTGCCGCTCGATCTGGTGTACCTGCGTACCATGGCCTATATCCTGGTGATTGCGGTAGTGGTGCAGTTCACCGAAATGGTGGTGCGTAAAACCAGCCCGTCGCTGTATCGCCTGCTCGGCATCTTTTTGCCGCTGATCACCACCAACTGTGCGGTGCTGGGCGTGCCGCTGCTGAGCGTCAACCTCAACCACACCTTCCTGCAGGCGGCGCTGTACGGTTTCAGTGCATCACTCGGCTTTTCGCTGGTGATGGTGCTGTTCGCCGGCATGCGCGAACGTCTGGTGCTGGCCAACGTGCCGGCTCCGTTCAAAGGAAGTTCCATTGCCCTGATCACCGCTGGCCTGATGGCACTGGCGTTCATGGGCTTTACCGGTCTGGTGAAATTCTGATATGACCGCGATTTGGATTGCTATAGCTGTACTGGCGGCGCTGGCGCTGGTGTTTGGTGCCCTGCTGGGCTACGCCTCGCGCCGTTTTGAAGTAGAAGAAGACCCGATTGTCGAGCAGATCGATGCGATTCTGCCGCAGAGCCAGTGCGGCCAGTGTGGCTATCCCGGCTGCCGTCCGTACGCCGATGCGGTGGGCAATAACGGTGAGGCCATTAACAAATGTGCGCCGGGCGGCGAACAGACCATGCTTAAGCTGGCCGAGCTGCTTAACGTTGAACCGCAGCCGCTGGATGGCGGCGCGGAAGTGCTGACGCCGGTGCGCACCGTGGCGTGGATTGACGAAGCCAACTGCATTGGCTGCACCAAATGTATTCAGGCCTGCCCGGTTGACGCCATCGTCGGTGCCACGCGCGCCATGCACACCGTGCTGAGCGATGTCTGCACCGGCTGCGACCTGTGCGTCGCGCCCTGCCCGACCGACTGCATTGAGATGCGTCCGGTTGCCACCACCACGGCCAACTGGAAGTGGGATCTTGACACCATACCTGTACGGGTGATCCCGGTAGAACATCATGCTTAATCTGTTATCACTGCTGCGCAAAGACAAGCTGTGGGATTTCGCAGGCGGCATTCACCCGCCGGAAATGAAAACTCAGTCCAGCGGCACGCCGCTCAGCCAGCTCCCGCTGCCTGAGCAGTTCATCATTCCGTTAAAACAGCATATTGGCCACGAAGGCGAAATCTGTGTCGCGCCGGGCGATAAGGTGCTGCGCGGCCAGCCGCTGACCTTTGGCAGCGGCCGGATGCTACCGGTGCACGCGCCCACTTCCGGCACCATTGAAGCCATCGCGCCACACATGACCGCGCACCCTTCCGGCCTGTCCGAGCTATGCGTTTTCCTGCGCGCCGATGGCGAAGACCGCTGGATGCCGCTTGATCCGCAGCCGGACTATCGCGCGCTGGGTCGGGACGCGGTAGTGAAACGCATCCACGATGCCGGTATTGCGGGCCTCGGCGGCGCAGGCTTCCCGACCGCCACCAAACTGCGCGGCGGACTGCGCGGCGTCAACACGCTGATCATCAACGCCGCCGAGTGCGAACCTTACATCACGGCGGACGACCGCCTGATGCAGGATTGTGCGGCGGAAGTGCTGGAAGGCTGCCGCATCCTCGCCTGGGTGCTGCAGGCGGAGCGCGTGCTGATTGGCATTGAAGACAATAAGCCGGAGGCAATTGCCGCGCTGAAACAGGCGCTGGCCGGTGACCGTGAGCTGCAGCTGCTGGTGATCCCAACCAAGTACCCTTCCGGCGGTGCCAAACAGCTGACCAAAATTCTCACCGGGCGGGAAGTGCCGCACGGCGGACGCTCCACCGACATTGGCGTGCTGATGCAGAACGTCGGCACCGCCTGGGCGGTGAAGCGCGCCATTGTCGATGGCGAACCGATTACGGAACGCGTGGTGACGCTGACTGGCGAGGCCATTGCCCGGCCGCGTAACGTCTGGGGCCGTCTCGGTACCCCGGTAAGCCATCTGCTGCAACAGGTCGGTTTCACGCCAGGCGCACGCCAGATGGTGATCATGGGCGGGCCGCTGATGGGCTTTACCCTGCCGTCCCTCAACGTGCCGGTGGTGAAGATCACCAACTGTATTCTGGCACCGTCGGCCAGCGAGATGGGGCAACCGCAGGAAGAACAGTCCTGCATCCGCTGCAGCGCCTGCGCTGACGCCTGCCCGGCAAAACTGCTGCCGCAGCAGCTGTACTGGTACAGCCAGGGTGGCGATCATGATAAAGCGCGCGCCCATCACATTGATGACTGCATTGAGTGCGGTGCCTGTGCGTATGTCTGTCCCAGCAATATTCCGCTGGTGCAGTATTACCGCCAGGAAAAAGCCGAACTGCGCGCCATCGATCTGGAGGCCAAACGCACCGCCGAAGCCAAAGCACGCTTTGAAGCGCGTCAGGCACGCCTTGAGCGGGAAAAACTGGCGCGGGAGGCGCGCCACGAGCAGGCCAAACAGCGAGTTGCGCGCAGCGACAAAGCAGAGCTCGAAGCAGCAACCGGGCGCGTGAAAGCGCGTCCGGCGAAGACGCCGGAGCAGGAAGCGGCAGAACGCGAAGCGCGCCATGCCCGGGCGCTGGCGCAGCAGGCTGAGAAGCAGGCTGAAACCGAACCGCTAAGCCGCCAGGCCATTGACCCGCGCAAGGCCGCCGTGGAAGCCGCCATTGCGCGTGCCAAAGCGAAAAAAGTAGCCGCGCCGGCACAGCCAGCCGCTGACACCACGACCGCAGAAAGCGATCCGCGCAAAGCGGCGGTTGAAGCCGCTATTGCGCGCGCCAAAGCGAAGAAAGCTGCCGCAGCGCAGACGCCGGCCGATGCTGAGCCGGCAGCCGAAGCGCCAGCAGCTGAAGTCGATCCGCGCAAAGCCGCAGTCGAAGCCGCTATTGCGCGCGCCAAAGCGAAGAAAGCGGCGGCGGCGCAGACGCCGGCCGACGCTGAGCCGGCAGCGGAAACGCCAGCGGCTGAGGTCGATCCGCGCAAAGCCGCAGTCGAAGCGGCTATTGCGCGTGCCAAAGCGAAGAAAGCTGCGGCCGCGCAGACGCCGGCCGACGCTGAGCCGGCAGCGGAAACGCCCGCAGCTGAGGTCGATCCGCGCAAAGCCGCAGTCGAAGCTGCTATCGCCCGTGCCAAAGCGAAGAAAGCCGCGGCCGCGCAGACGTCGGCCGACGCTGAGCCAGCAGCGGAAACACCCGCAGCTGAGGTCGATCCGCGCAAAGCCGCAGTCGAAGCCGCTATCGCCCGTGCCAAAGCGAAGAAAGCCGCGGCCGCAGCGCAGCAGACAGCCGACGCGCCCGCCGCATCCCCTGAAGTGGAGGCTGCTGCCTCTCCTGACTCCGCCGACCCACGCAAAGCGGCGATTGCCGCAGCGGTCGCCCGTGCCAAAGCGCGTAAAGCGCAGCAGCAGCCTTCGACGACTGAGGACTAAATGGCTTTTCGTATTGCAAGTTCGCCTTATACCCATAACCGCCGCAGCACCGGCAACATCATGCTGCTGGTGGTGCTGGCCGCGCTGCCCGGCATGGCGGCACAGTGGTATTTCTTCGGCATCGGCTTCCTGATTCAGGTGCTGCTGGCGGTCGCTACCGCATGGATCACCGAAGGCGCGATTCTGCGCCTGCGTCACGCGCCGGTAGTGCCGACGCTGGCGGATAACTCTGCCCTGCTGACGGCGCTGCTGCTGGGCATCAGCCTGCCGCCGCTGGCGCCGTGGTGGCTGGTAGTGCTCGGTACCGTATTTGCCGTGGTTATCGCCAAGCAACTGTACGGCGGCCTCGGCCAGAATCCGTTCAATCCGGCCATGGTCGGTTATGTGGTACTGCTGATCTCCTTCCCGGTGCAGATGACCAGCTGGCTGCCGCCGGATGTCCTGCAGGCCATTAAACCTGGCCTGATGGACTCACTCAGTATGATTTTTACCGGCCACACGCTGGCCGGTGACACCATGCAGCAGTTGCAGTTGGGTGTGGATGGCGTGAGCCAGGCCACGCCGCTGGATACCTTTAAAACCGGCCTGCGCGCCGGGCACAGCGCCGAACAGCTGCTGGCCCAGCCGATTTACGGCGGCGTACTGGCCGGCCTCGGCTGGCAGTGGGTCAATCTCGGCTATCTGCTCGGCGGCATGCTGCTGCTGGCGAAGAACGCCATCCGCTGGCATATCCCGTTCAGCTTCCTGCTGTCGCTGGCGCTGTGCGCCACGCTCGGCTGGCTGTTCGCGCCGCAGTCGCTGAACTCGCCGCTGGTGCATCTGTTCTCCGGGGCGACCATGCTCGGTGCGTTCTTTATTGCCACCGATCCGGTCACCGCGTCCACCACCAACCGTGGCCGGCTGATTTACGGTGCGCTGATTGGCCTGCTGGTGTGGCTGATTCGCAGCTTCGGTGGCTATCCGGATGGCGTCGCCTTCGCGGTGCTGCTCGCCAACATCTGCGTGCCGCTGATTGACTACTACACGCAGCCGCGCGTGTATGGACATCGCAGGGATTGATGATGATCGAAACCATTCGTAAGAACGCGTTCACGCTGGGCATGTTTGCCGTGATCACCACCGGCGTGACGGCGGTGGTCAACTATGTCACCAAACCGACGGTCGATCACCAGACCGCGCTGCAGCAGAAAAACCTGCTCGACCAGGTGGTGCCCACCGATTTGTACGACAACAATATTCAGCAGGAGTGTCTGCTGGTGACCGATGCCCGCGCGCTCGGCAACGACAAACCGCATCATCTGTATGTGGCGCGCAAAGGAGATCAACCGGTGGCCGCCGCACTTGAGACCACTGCCCCCGACGGCTATTCTGGCGCGATACAGATGCTGGTCGGCGCCGATTTTCACGGCAAAGTGCTGGGCGTACGCGTAATTGAACATCATGAGACGCCGGGTCTGGGTGATAAAATCGAGCTGCGAATTTCCGACTGGATCAACAGTTTTAACGGCAAAGTGGTGCACGGTGCCGACGATAAAGCCTTTGCCGTGAAAAAAGACGGTGGCGAATTTGACCAGTTTACCGGCGCCACCATCACGCCGCGCGCGGTGGTCAACGCCACCAAACGCACGGCGCTGCTGATTGAAACGCTGCCAGCGAAGCTCGCTTCGCTGCCTGAATGTGGAGATGCACCATGAGTGAAGCGAAAAATTTACTGATTGGCGGACTGTGGAAGAACAACTCGGCGCTGGTGCAGCTGCTGGGGCTCTGTCCGCTGCTGGCGGTGACTTCAACCGCCACTAACGCACTGGGCCTTGGACTGGCGACCACGCTGGTACTGACCATCACCAACAGTGCGATTTCCGCTTCGCGCCGCTGGGTGCCGGGTGAAATTCGTATTCCTATCTACGTGATGATCATCGCCTCGGTGGTGAGCTGCGTGCAGATGCTGATCAACGCCTATGCCTATGGCCTGTATCAATCGCTGGGCATCTTTATCCCGCTGATCGTCACCAACTGCATTGTGGTGGGACGCGCGGAAGCGGTGGCATCGAAAAGCAGTATTCCCCTCTCCGCGCTGGATGGCTTTGCCATCGGTATGGGCGCTACCTGCGCAATGGTGACGCTGGGTTCGATTCGTGAACTGATTGGTAACGGCACGCTGTTCAATGGCGCTGACCAGCTGCTGGGGCCGTGGGCTAAAGCGCTGCGCATTGAAGTGGTGCATTTTGATTCACCGATGCTGCTGGCGATGCTGCCGCCGGGTGCGTTTATCGGCCTCGGTATGCTGCTGGCCGGCAAATACCTGATCGATCAGAAAATGAAGCAGCGCGCCGCACGTCAGCTGGACGCTGCTGCTGCCGCGCCGCAGGGCGAAACCGGGAAGGCTGTGTGAATAAGGATAAACGCCTGCAGATCCTCACGCGACTGCGTGACGCCAATCCCCATCCGACCACCGAACTGAATTTCAGCTCACCGTTTGAGCTGCTGATCGCTGTGCTGCTGTCGGCACAGGCAACCGATGTCAGCGTCAATAAAGCCACCGCCCGACTCTATCCGGTGGCCAATACGCCAGCGGCAATGCTGGCGCTCGGCGTGGAAGGCGTTAAAGAGTACATCAAGACCATTGGCCTGTTTAACAGCAAAGCGGAAAACGTCATCAAAACCTGCCGCATTCTGCTGGAGCAGCACGGTGGTGTGGTGCCGGAAGACCGCGCGGCACTGGAAGCCCTGCCCGGCGTCGGGCGAAAAACCGCCAACGTGGTGCTCAATACCGCCTTTGGCTGGCCCACCATTGCCGTGGATACCCACATTTTCCGCGTCAGCAATCGCACCCGCTTTGCGCCGGGTAAAAACGTTGAGGAAGTGGAGCAGAAGCTGCTCAAAGTGGTGCCGGCCGACTTTAAGGTTGACTGCCATCACTGGCTGATTCTGCACGGTCGCTACACCTGCGTGGCGCGTAAACCGCGCTGCGGCTCCTGCCTGATTGAAGATTTGTGTGAATTTGCGGAAAAGACCGACTGACTGCGGGCTAACAACGGCGCGACATCGCGCGCCGTACTCTCAGTAATAATCGTTATCGCGCCGCCTGCAGCCACGCCACCACCAACGGCGACAGCCGGTTCTGAAGCGCAGCGCGTTCTGACTGAAACAGCGTGGCGACAAAGAACGGATGATCGGTCAGCTCTACCCCGCGCACATCCCCCTGCAAATCCCATGAGGTAATGCGCAGATTGCGCGTGGCCAGCGCCTCGCTGAACTCAGCATTAACGCCAAAGTTGCAGTGATAGCCTTCATTACTCTGCAGCGCGCCATAGGCCTGAGCGATACGTGAACCCGGCTCAAACGTCACCTCACCGCGCTGTTCCACCAGCGAGCAGGCCAGCGGCGCAATCACCCAGCGCGCGTCAGGGTCGGTCTCGGCATGGCCAGCATCCTCCCAGCCCAGCACGTTGCGCGCGTACTCCACCACCGCATACTGAAAGCCGGCGCACGAGCCTAAAAAGGGTTTACCGCTTTCGCGCGCCCAGCGAATGACGTCGAACACGCCGGCATCATTCAGGAAGGGACTGCCAGGCACCACCCAGACGGCATCATAGTCGTGCAGACGCGGCAGATCGATTTCCGGCGTGGCGATCCAGTCTGAGGTTACGTCAAGGGAGAGTGTGGCGGCGGCAAGCTGAATGGCAGGAGGAATGGCCTGATGCGCGACGGCACTGGCACGGTAATCGCCCACGAGAGCGACACGAACGGACTGCTTCATGATGAGTTCCTTGCAGGGAAAAAACGAGGTTACAGCAATTTCTTCAGGCTGTCTAAGGGCTGGCGATCAGCTATCCATCTTTCCCCTGCCTGGCGCAACAGGTCACTGCCGCCGGGGGCGTTGCAGAGCTTATACAATGAAAGCCGCGATTAAGTGGTGAAATTGTCGGCAAACGGGAGAGCAGCAATCGTTTTCTTTTTTTACATTTCTAATTAATTGATAATTTTGTGCGCAGGATCAACAAATTAGCCTGCGGCGAACTGTCAGCCGCGTATTGTGCTCAACAATCAGACAATTGCGCTTACTTCTTCGGCAAAAATCAGGGGATTCATCCAGCTTAATGGGCTGGATAATATTATGTCCTGCCCGGAGCAGGAAAAGCAGTTTATCTCAGGAAAATCCATCAACCGATCTGCAACAAGAACAATTATCCTGCTATAATGTCACGCAGTGATATTTAACACTGATTTACAAGTTATTATCCTGGTTATAACCCTGCCTGTAACAAGTATTTCAGCGTGCAGAAAATGCTTGCCCTGTTGGCCTGATTCAGCCAAATTAGGCGCCGTTTTTCCTTTCTAATAACAATGTTGCGCGGGATTACCCAGCCCGACGCAGACTTAATTCCTGTTGTAAAACAGGCGATGTATAAACTGAGGTATACGTGTCAACTGCAAACAAACACACTGATGAGGCGGTAAGCCTTAACGCCTTCCGTCAGCCGAAAGCGTTCTATTTGATCTTCTCCATCGAACTGTGGGAGCGTTTTGGCTACTACGGTCTGCAAGCCATCATGGCGGTCTATCTGGTGAAACAGCTGGGGATGTCCGAAGCGGACTCCATCACCCTGTTCACCTCGTTCAGCGCACTGGTTTACGGCCTGGTTGCCATTGGCGGCTGGCTGGGCGACAAAGTGCTCGGCACCAAACGCGTGATTATTCTCGGCGTCATTGTGCTGGCGCTGGGCTATGCGATGATTGCCTTCTCCGGTCATGACACCACCATGGTGTATGTCGGCATGGCGACCATTGCCGTGGGTAGCGGGCTGTTTAAGGCTAACCCTTCTTCACTGCTGTCGACCTGCTACGAGAAAGACGATCCGCGCATCGACGGTGCCTTCACCATGTTCTACATGTCGATCAACATCGGTTCGCTGTTCTCGATGATGCTGACTCCGTGGCTGGCGGCCAAATATGGCTGGGGCGCGGCGTTTTCGCTGTCGGTGGTGGGCCTGGTGATCACCCTGCTGAACTTCCTGTTCTGCCAGCGCCTGGTGAAGAATTACGGCTCCAAACCAGACTTTGCGCCGCTGCAGGTCGGTAAGCTGCTGATGACCCTTGTCGGCGTGGTTGCGCTGATCGCACTGGCCACCTGGCTGCTGCATCATCAGAGCATTGCCCGCATGACGCTGGGCGTGATCGCGATCGGTATCGTGCTGGTGTTTGCCAAAGAAGCCTTTGCGCTGCACGGTGCGGCACGCCGCAAAATGATCGTTGCATTCCTGCTGATGGTCGAAGCTATTGTGTTCTTCGTGCTGTACATGCAGATGCCAACCTCGCTGAACTTCTTCGCCATCCGTAACGTCGAGCACGCGATTCTCGGTATTACCTTTGAGCCGGAACAGTTCCAGGCGCTCAATCCGTTCTGGATCATGGTGGCCAGCCCGATTCTGGCGGCAGTCTATAACAAGCTTGGCGATAAATTGCCGATGCCGCACAAGTTTGCCATTGGCATGGTGCTGTGCTCTGCAGCGTTCCTGGTGCTGCCGTTTGGCGCGAAATTCGCGAACCAGGCGGGTATCGTTTCGGTAAACTGGCTGATTCTGAGCTATGCGCTGCAGAGTATCGGTGAGCTGATGATCTCCGGTCTCGGCCTGGCGATGGTGGCGCAGCTGGTGCCGCAACGTCTGATGGGCTTCATTATGGGCTCCTGGTTCCTCACCACCGCTGGCGCCGCGATGATTGCCGGTAAGGTAGCGAACCTGATGGCGGTGCCGGAAAACGTCACCGATCCTCACGCCTCACTGGCCGTGTATAGCCAGGTGTTCCAGCAGATTGGTATCGCCACTGGCGTAATCGCCCTGCTGATGCTGATTACCGCCCCGCTGCTAAACCGCATGACGCAGGATGATGCGCAGGCAGAACTGAAGCGCGCCAGCGCTAACCAGTAATCGTTTCTGAGCCGGGCTAAGCCCGGCTTTTTTTATCCCCCTTCACAACCCCCGCTTTCCGCTGTAGTTTAAGCAACACGCTTTTTATGCTCGCCTTGCACGGCTGAGATCGGGAATGGCTCATGGACAGATTTGACGAGCTGCAGGTGTTTGTTGCGGTGATTCAGCAGGGCAGCCTGGCTGGCGCGGCGCGCGTATTGCAGCGTTCGCCGCCGGTCATTACCCGCACGCTGAATGCGCTGGAAGCACGTTTTGGCACCACCCTGATTGAACGCACCACGCGCCAGCTGGCTCCCACCGAGAGCGGCTGGCAGCTGTTTGAGCAGGCGCAGCGCTTGCTTAACGATTACCAGAGCGCGCTCGACAGCGCCCACCACAGCGGACTGCACGGCCTGCTGCGCATTACCGCCCCGGTGATGTGTGGCCGTCGCCACGTGATGCCGCTGGTCAATGCCTTTCTGCAACAGCATCCGGAAATGCAAATCGAACTGATTCTCAGCGACAGCTATCAGGACCTGATTGAAAACGGGCTGGATATTGCGGTGCGCATTGGCGAGCTGCAGGATTCGTCGATGGTGGCGCGCAACGTCGGCAGCGTACGCTCGATGCTGGTCGCCAGCCCGGACTACCTTCGCCAGGCCGGAATCCCAGCCCATCCGGCTGAGCTCAGCATGCATGCGCTGGTGGCAGGCGTGCGCCACACCCGTGAGTGGCGCTTCGCGCACGACCTGCGTGTGCGCATCACCCCACGCCTGCGCGTCAATGATATCGCCAGCCAGCTGGATGCATTGCGCAGTGGCCAGGGCATTGGCCGTCTGTTGTCTTATCAGGTGATAGATGAACTGCAGGCTGGCACGCTGATCCGCCTGCTGAGCGAGTGGGAGCCGGCACCACTGCCGGTGCATCTGGTGGCGCAGCGGGTGAAAAACATGGCGCCCAAGGTACGCTGTTTCTGGGATTTCGCGCTCACGGCACTGCCGCCGCGACTGCAGGCGGCCGCTGAATTTCCCGCGCCCGCCCGCAATTCCTGATCGCTGTCACTGGTAAAAATTTCTGGCAGTTTTATGCTGCTGTCATCACAACAACTCATCAGGAGAGGCCATGATGAAACTCTATTGTAAGCCCGGTGCCTGTTCGCTCTCGCCGCATATCGTTGCGCGCGAATGCGGGCTGGATTTTACGCAGGTCAATGTCGATCTGCAGAAGAAAATCACCGAGCGCGGAGAAGATTACTGGCAGATAAACCCCAAAGGACAGGTTCCCGCGCTGCAGTTTGATGACGGCAGCATACTGACGGAAGGCGTGGCGATTGTGCAGTATCTGGCGGATCTCAAGCCGGATCGCAACCTGCTGGCACCGACCGGCAGCCTGACGCGCTATCACACGCTGGAGTGGCTGAGCTACATCAGCAGCGAATTGCACAAAACCTTTTCCCCGCTGTTCCGTCCGGATACGCCGGAAGAGTACAAAGCCATAGTGCGTGCACAGCTGGAGCAAAAATTTCAGCGCGTTAACGACGCGCTGCAGGATAAACAGTGGCTGATGGGGTTACGCTTTACCGTCGCCGATGTCTATCTGTTTGTGGTTACGCGCTGGGCAAAAGCCATCAAACTGAATCTCGAAGGTTTGAGCGCGCTGGAGGCATGGTTTGCGCGGGTGGCCGCGCGGCCGGCGGTTCAGGCCGCACTGAAGGCTGAAGGTCTGGTCTGACGCCACAGGCCGGCGTGCTGGCCGGCCTGTTGATTAGCAGCGATTACAGCTGTTCTGCCGCAAAGTGCTGCGTGGGTTGCGCAATCGCATCCTGCGCCGCCACTAGTTGCAGTTCATACTCGCCCATTTCGTGGGTTTTCAGCATCACTTCATACACCGCCGCCGTCACATGTTCCAGCGCATCCTGCAGCGATTTGCCGTGCAGCAGGTCAACCAGCAACAGGCCACTGGTCAGATCGCCAACCCCCACCGGCTGACGCACACCAAAATCCACCAGCGGACGGCTGATGTGCCAGCACTGATCGGCGGTGACCAGCAGCATTTCAAAGCGATCGCTACGGCGTCCGGCGCGCGCCAGATGTTTCACCAGCACCACGCGCGGCCCCTGCGCAATCAATGCGCGGGCGGCAACCACCGCCTGTTCCACGTTAGCGACCGTCTGGCCACTGAGCATCTCCAGCTCCAGCAGGTTCGGCGCGATAAGATCGCTGGCCGGCATCGCCTGCTTGCAGTGAAACTCCGCCACGCCGGGCGCGACGATGCAGCCTTTTTCCGGATGGCCCATCACCGGATCACAGAAATACCAGGCGTCAGGATTCGCCGCCTTCACCATACGCACGATTTCCAGGATCTGTTCGCCCTGCTCCGCCGAGCCGAGATAGCCGCTCAGCACCGCATCGCAGGTTTTCAGACGATCGATGGCGGCGATCCCGCTGACGATATCGGTCAAATGGGTGGCGGGCATCACGGTGCCGGTCCAGTGACCATACTGGGTGTGATTGGAAAACTGCACGGTGTTTAACGGCCAGACGTTGGCGCCCATGCGTCGCATCGGGAATTCGGCCGCGCTGTTACCGGCGTGGCCATAAACCACGTGAGACTGGATTGCGAGGATATTTTTCATTATTGCCCTGTACTGCTTGCCATAAAAAAGGGCCGGAGACCGGCCCTTGCACCTTACTGCCAGCTAATCAGGCAGTAGTGTTTTTTGCCGCGACGCAGCAGCGTGTAACGACCAAACAGTTTGTCGCTGTCGCTGAAACGATACTCGGCATCAGACTGTTTCTCACCGTTGACAGATACCGCGTTGGAGCCAATCATGGTGCGCGCCTGGCCGCGTGACGGCACCAGTTCCGCCGCCACCAGCGCCTGTTGCAGATCGTCGTCCGCATTCAGGCTAATGGTCGGCATGCCATCCTGAGCCAGCTGCTCAAAGTCCGCTTCGGTCATGTCGCTCAGGCTGCCGGAGAACAGGCTGTCGGTGATGCGCTTCGCCGCGCTCAGACCGCTTTCGCCGTGCACCAGACGCGTCACCTGCTCTGCCAGCACATACTGCGCGCGAGGCGCTTTGCCACTGGTTTTGTCTTCTTCTTCCAGCGCATTGATCTCCTCAATGCTCATGAAGGTGAAGAACTTCAGGAAGCGATAGACGTCCGCGTCGGCGGTGTTAATCCAGAACTGGTAGAACTTGTACGGACTGGTTTTCTTCGCATCCAGCCATACCGCACCGCCTTCGGTTTTACCAAATTTGGTGCCGTCCGATTTGGTGATCAGCGGCACAGTCAGTCCCCACGCCTGCTGCTGATGCAGACGACGCGTCAGATCGATGCCGGAGGTGATGTTACCCCACTGATCGGAGCCGCCAATCTGCAGCACCACGTCGTAGCGCTTGTTCAGTTCGGCAAAGTCGTAACCCTGCAGCAGGTTGTAGGAAAACTCGGTGTAGGAGATGCCCTGATCTTCACGGTTCAGGCGCATTTTCACCGCTTCACGGTTGATCATCTGGTTGACCGAGAAGTGCTTACCGATATCGCGCAGGAAGGTCAGCACGTTCATGCCGCCAAACCAGTCATAGTTGTTGGCCGCGATGGCGCTGTTGTCGCCGCAGTCAAAATCGAGGAAAGGCGCAACCTGTTTGCGGATCTTCTCTACCCACTCGTTGACGGTTTCCGTGGTATTGAGTTTACGTTCGGCCGCTTTAAAGCTGGGATCGCCGATCAGGCCGGTGGCACCGCCGACCAGGGCCACCGGCTTGTGGCCGGCATCCTGGAAACGTTTCAGGCACAGCAGCGGCACCAGATGGCCCAAGTGCAAGCTATCAGCGGTGGGATCAAAGCCGCAATAGAGTGCAATTGGCCCTTGCGCCAGCCGCTCTGCTAACGCTTCCTCGTCCGTTACCTGGGCTACTAAGCCTCTCTCTTGCAATTGTTGTATCAGGTTACTGCTGGTCATCACTGACTCCAAATTGATCAGACTGCACCTATGCTGGTACACAGCTGTCCGCTGACGTGCGGATACGAAAAAATGAGGGCTATAGCATAAAGCGCTGACGAGCCGTGCGCCAGCGCTGAAAGGGGATAAAACGCAGTTTTACGGTGCTAAACGGTCGATTGTCCAGCCGCTGCCATCACGCTGATAAAGGAAGCGGTCATGCAGGCGATGTTCGCCGCCCTGCCAAAACTCCATGGTGTGGAATCTGACGCGGAATCCGCCCCAGAAACTCGGCAGCGGCACTTCCCCCTGCTGAAACTTCTGCTTCAGCTCAAGGAATTTGCCCTCGAGCACGCCGCGCGCGGAAATCCGGCTCGACTGTTTCGATACCCAGGCGCCAATCTGGCTGTCACGCGGACGGCTGTGGAAGTACTTCAGCACTTCCAGCGGCGACAGCTTTTCCACTTCGCCCAGCACCATCACCTGACGCTCAAGGAAGTGCCAGGGGAAATGCAGTGAAATGCGCGGATTGTCCGCCAGCTGCAGCGCTTTACGGCTGCCGAGGTTGGTGTAAAACACCATGCCCTGCTCATCGTAGTGTTTAAGCAGGACGATGCGCTGATAGGGCTGGCCGCTGCTGTCCACCGTCGCCACCGTCATGGCGGTGGGATCGGGTAGCTGCGCGGCGCACGCCTGCTGCAGCCACTGCTCAAACAGCGCCAGAGGAGTATCTGGCAAATCTTTGCGCCGCAGCCCGCCGCGCGTGTACTCCCGACGCAGGTGGGCAATTTGTTGCAAGCTGTCACTGTCGCTCATGCTGGTATCCCGGTTCTCTCTTACTGTGCGGAGGCATCCGCGTTCTGCAGTTCACAATCATTAATCACGATTTTATCGTTGCGTTCAACAAAGGCGCCATTGCCTTTTGACCAGAAAACGTAGGTCCCATCGCTGTAACGCGCGCCGGAGGCAGACACCGTCTGGGTCAGCGTGAGTGGTTTGCCGTCCAGAATAAAGCTTACCTGCTGCTTCGCGTTGTCCAGAGTGACCGTCAGCGGCAGCGTGCCACACTGGTAATGTAACGTCTCTGGCGCGGGTGCGGGTTTATGCCAGATACCACAGCCGCTGAGTAAGGTCAGGGTGCCGGCCAGCACAATCATCTTTTTCATGTTTGCTCCTTAACGTATTGCGTGGGGATTGGCGGGATAGATGGCGCCCAGCACGCTCATTTCGCGCGCGCCGGTTACCGCCGGCAGGTTGCCCGGCAGCCCGGACAGGGTGCGGAACGCCAGCCAGGCAAAGGCCAGCGCCTCCATATCATCACCGCTGATACCGGCCTGATCGGTGGTGCCCACTTCAGTGCCAGACAGATGCGCGGCCAGCCGCGCCATCAGCAGCGGATTGCGACTGCCGCCGCCGCACACCAGCAGACGATCGCAGCCATCGTTGAGCTGTACCTGATGGGCGATAGTCAACGCGGTCAGCTCGCACAGCGTTGCCTGCACATCCTGCGGGGCCAGCGCCGGGAAGCGCTGCAGCTGCTGTTCCACCCAGCCCAGGTTAAAGTATTCCCGACCGGTGCTTTTGGGTGGCGGCAGCGCAAACCACGGATCGCCGAGCATCTGCTCCAGCAGTGCGGGCACGACCTGGCCACTGCGCGCCCAGCCGGCATCTTTATCAAACGGCAGGCCTTTGTGGCGCCAGATCCACGCATCCATCAGCATATTACCTGGTCCGGTATCAAAGCCGCGCACCGGCTGACCGGGGATCAGCAGCGACAGATTGGCGATGCCGCCAATATTCAGCACCATGCGCCGTTCGACGCTGTCCATCAGCAACGCCTGGTGAAAAGCCGGTACCAGCGGCGCGCCCTGGCCGCCCAGCGCCATGTCGCGGCGGCGAAAATCGCCCACCACCGTGACGCCGGTCGCGGCAGCGATCTGGTTATTGTCGCCAATTTGCAGCGTATTCGGTGCCGCCGACTGCGGCTCGTGCCACACCGTCTGGCCGTGGCAGCCAATCGCCATGATATCGCTGGCCTCCAGCGCCTGCTGCTGCATCAGCGTCAGTACGGCTTCCGCAAACAGCTGGCCGAGCCGGGTATCAAGCTGACCGAGCTGCGACAGCGTCAGCGTCTGTCCCTGACAAATCGCCAGCACCTGCTGACGCAGCGCCAGCGGGATGGGATGGCAGTAGCTGGCCTGTTGCGCCACCATATGCTGGTCGATCGCGGCCAGCACGACGTCTACGCCGTCCAGGCTGGTGCCGGACATCACGCCGATATAGCGTCCTGATTTCATAGCGCTTCCTTACCCGTTTGCGGGCCTGCAATGCATCTGTGTTTAGCCTGGCAAATTACCGGGGCTAATTCTATGATAAATTTCCGCTTTTCAACTGCGCTGCGACACGCATTCCGGCAGCAAACTATTTTCATCCGGCAATTGAATTTTTGTTGATGGGCGGTGGTCTATGCTTCGGCCCAGCCGCATATTGTTCGGACATCGCGTCAATTGGCCATTTTCTGACTTATACTGTTGCAGTACAGGACGAGAATATGGCGTTTTTTTGCATTAAGGAGCTTTCTCATGATTAAGCGTTTCGTAGCCGTAGCCCTGGCGGGTATCACGCTGGCTGGCTGTGTTAATAACGATACCCTTTCCGGCGATGTTTACAGCGCCAGCGAAGCCAAGCAGGTTCAAAGCGTCTCATACGGTACGCTGGTATCCGTGCGTCCGGTAAAAATTCAGGGCGGCGACGACAGTAATGTGATCGGTGCCATTGGCGGTGCGGTGCTGGGTGGTTTCCTCGGTAACACCATCGGCGGCGGCGCGGGGCGCAGTCTGGCAACAGCCGGCGGTGCGGTACTGGGCGGCGTAGCCGGTCAGGGCGTGCAGGGTGCGCTCAACAAATCTGACGGCGTAGAGCTGGAGATCCGTAAGGATGACGGCAATACCATTATGGTGGTGCAGAAGCAGTCCGCCAGCCGTTACTCGGTCGGCCAGCGCGTGGTGATGGCCTCCAACGGCAGCCAGGTCACAGTCTCTCCGCGCTAAGCGCACAGATAAAAAAAACCGACGCCAGTGCGTCGGTTTTTTTATTTCTCGCGGTTCTGCAACTCGAGAATGTTTTTTTCCAGCCGGGCAATCAGCGTCACCATCTGATTGATCTCTTCGAGGCTGATGCCGGAGAGGATGTCGTCACGCGTCGCGTCGATCACGTTTTCGACCTGCTCAATGATCGGCTCAGCCTGACGGGTCAGCTTGATGCGCTTGGCGCGGCGATCGTTAGCGCAGGTGGCGCGGGTGATGAGCCCCTTCTCTTCCAGCTGATCCAGCGTACGCACCAGCGACGGCTGCTCAATACCGATGGCTTTCGCCAGCTGAATCTGCGACTGCTCTGGCGGGAGTTGATGAATATTGTGCAACGTCACCCAGTGGGTTTGTGTCAACTCAAGCGGCTTCAGACGCTGGTCGATCAACGCGCGCCAGATGCGCACCAGGCGAGACAGATCTGTTCCAAGCGGCGTATCCATTTCATCTCCTTATAATTAGCTTGCTAGCTATCAAGCCAGATTTTACACTATTCTGCGAGTTTACAGGACAAATTACAAATCCCGGGCCAGACGGCACGCCCGCTGTCTACACTTGATTTAACCGTGCCCGGGTAAAAAGGATGATGCCACGTGTCAATCTTCGCGCTCACCGCGACGGCGCCGCTGACCGATCTGGTGTTTGGTGCCTCACTGTTCTTCCCGCCGCTGTTCAAAGCGGTGCTGCTGGGCTTCTTTTTCTGGCTGCTGATTCATCCGCTGCTGCGCGGCTGGATCTACTCCGGCGATGTCTGGCACCCCACCTTAATGGATCTCTCACTGTTTGTTCTGTGCGTGAGCGGCGCACTGTGGATACTGAGCCTCGGATAAATCACCATGAAATTCAACCCCTTTAAGTACTTTTCTACCCTTGTGGTGTTTACCCTGGCGCTGCTCGCAGGCTGGTGGATGTGGAACTACTACATGCAGGCCCCGTGGACGCGCGATGGCAAAGTGCGCGCTGAACTGGTGGACGTGACGCCCGAGGTTTCCGGCCGCATCAGCACGCTGGCCGTGCGCGACAATCAGTTCGTGCATAAAGGCGAGGTGCTGCTGACGCTGGATCCGGTGCCGTGGCAGATTGCGCTGGACAATGCGCAGGCCCAGCTGGCGAAGGCGCAGGCCGACCTCGCCAAAGCGCAGCATGAGGCGGATCGCCGTGCCAGCCTGCCGCGTAACGTGATCTCCGCTGAGGATATGGACGCGGCGCGCCTCAACGCGAATGCAGCGGCCGCCACGGCGAAAGCCGCACAGGCGATGCTCGATCAGGCGCGCTGGAACCTGCAGCAAACCACGGTAACGGCCCCGACTGACGGCTGGGTCAGTAACCTGACGCTGCGTGCCGGCAATTACGCGACCGCCGGTACGCCACTGTTCGCGCTGGTCGACAGCCACTCTTACTATGTGATGGGCTATTTCGAAGAGACCAAACTGCGCCATATCCAGCCCGGCGCGGCGGCGCAAATCGTGCTGTATAGCAACGGCGCACGACTGCAGGGCCAGGTGGAGAGCATCGGGCGCGCCATTTACGATCAAAGCATCGCCAGCGACGGCGGTCTGGTGCCCGATATCAAACCCAACGTGCCGTGGGTCAGGCTGGCGCAGCGCGTCCCGGTGCGTATCCGGCTAAACGCGGTACCGGATAATGTGCCGCTGGTGGCCGGTACCACCTGCACCATCTCTGTCGCGCACTGAGGCCGGCATGAATCTGCAGTGGCTGGCCTGGCACAATCTGCCGTGGATAAAGGCAACCGGCGGCGAGTGGCGCTATGCGTTACGTAATGCAATCGCGATGTGTCTGGCGCTCACCCTGGCGTATGCGCTGCAGCTGGATCAGCCTTACTGGGCCATGACGTCCGCCGCGGTGGTGAGTTTCCCCACCGTCGGCGGCGCCATCAGCAAAAGCCTGGGCCGCATCGTCGGCAGCCTGCTCGGAGCCAGCGCCGCGCTGCTGATTGCCGGTCATACGCTCAACGAACCGTGGCTGTTTGCCTTTTTCATGGCCGGCTGGCTGGCGCTCTGCACCTGGGTCGCCAGCCATTTTCAGAACAATGTGGCCTACGCCTTTTCACTGGCCGGTTACACCGCCGCGATTATCGCCTTCAGCAGCGTTAACGTTAGCGACGTCAGCCAGCTGTGGGACATCACCCAGGCGCGCGTGTGCGAAGTGATCGTCGGGATTCTCTGCGCCGGGCTGATGATGATGATCCTGCCCAGCACCTCGGACGGCAGCGCACTGATGCTATCGCTGCGCCAGATGCACACCCGCCTGCTTGACCACGCGGTGCTGCTGTTGCAGCAGAGCAGCACAGAAAATGTGCGCACCGCCCACGAAACGGTGATCAGCCAGATCCTTACCATGAATTTGCTGCGCATTCAGGCCTTCTGGAGCCACTATCGCTTCCGCCGGCAAAATAACGTGCTTAATTACGTGCTGCATCAGCAGTTGCGCCTGACCAGCGTGCTCTCCAGCCTGCGGCGCATGCTGCTTAACTGGCCCGACGCGCCGCCGGTGCTGTACAGCGCAATGCAACAGCTGCTGCACGAACTGGCGCAGCCGCAGTGTGATAAATACCGGCTGGCGCAGATTCTGCGCAGCATCACGACGGACGTGCACGGTGATTTCCGCCAACGTGCTTTTGTCCAGCGGCTGCGCTACTTCTGCTGGGTGTGGCTGAATGTGGAGCGCTGGATTCGCCTGATTGAGCGCGCCGACGCTGACACCCGTTTCCAGCCACCGTACGCGCCGGCACTGGCACGTGCCAGCGACAGTGCCGAAGCTGGCTGGAGTGCGCTGCGCACGTTTAGCGTGATCATGCTGGGCTGCGCGTTCTGGATCGGGACCCAGTGGGACGCTGGCGCCGCCGCGCTGACGCTTACCGCTATTGCCTGCGTGCTCTACTCGTCATCGCCTTCGCCCGGCGGCAGCGTGTCGCTGCTGCTGAAAACGCTGTTGTGGCTGTCGCTGTTCAGCTTTGTGCTGCAGTTTGGTCTGATGGTGCAAATCAGCGCGCTGTGGCAGTTTTTGCTGCTGCTGTTCCCGCTGCTGCTGACGCTGCAACTGTTTAAGCTGCAACAGAAGCAACGCGCCGCGCTGTGGGGCCAGTTTATCGTGTTTATGGGATCGTTTATCGCGGTAAGTAATCCGCCAGACTGGGATTTCCAGAGCTTCCTTAACGATAACCTGGCAAAAGTGTGTGGCGTCCTGCTGGCGTGGCTGGCGTTTCAGGTGTTACAGCCGGGTTCTGATGCGCGCCGCAGCCGGCGCCATATCCGGGCGCTGCGCCACGCTTTTCTCGATCAGCTACGTCGCCAGCCGCGTCTGAGTGAAAGCCGGTTTGAATCGCAGATTTATCATCACATCAGCCAGCTGAGCCACAGCCGTGATGAGCAGGCGCGCCTGTGGCTGCTGCGCTGGGGCGTGGTGCTGCTGAACTGTTCGCACATTGTCTGGCAGCTGCGCGCCTGGCAACCCCGCTCACCGGCGCTGGCGCAGCTGCGCGACAGCAGTCTGCAGGATTTGCAGCGTATTATGAGTTTGCGCGGTGTGCGTCACGACTCGCTGCAGACCGCGCTGGATACGCTGCAGCAGGCCATTGATCAGCTTCAGGGGCAGCCGGAGAGCGACGCGAACACCCTGGCGGGTATTTTGTGGCGCCTGCGCTGTTCGCTGGCGCAGCTGCGTCAGGCGGTGCCGGATTGATCATTCACAGTACTGGGTAAACTGCCGATCAAAGTCATCGTGCAGCTGTTGCAGGGTCTTCTGCCCTTCAAAGCGGGTTTTATCCTGCTCGGACATCGGTTCTATCACCAGCGCTTTCTCGTCCGACGAGTAGATAAAGCGCCGCGCCAGCGTGCTGCCGGTAAAACTGGTGCCCTGAATGCCGCCGCACACCACGGTGATGCTGTGACGGCGGATTTCGGTATGGGTGAAATTGGTTTCGGTGGCGCTGCGCAGGACATTCTGACAGCCTTTGGCCTGCAGCCGCTGCAGGGTATGCTGCGTCAGCCATTCGCGGCCGCGGGCAATATTTTCACAACTGGCGCGCAGCGGATTGGTATCTATATCTCGCTGCAGCTGACGGCTGGCATCCAGTCGCAGCTGGGTATCATTCGGGCGATCGCAGCCCACCAGCGCTAAACACAACAGCAAAATCCCACGCGTTTTCATGCCTGCCCCTGAGCGGTTCCGTTCCTGAATCAACATCATAGGATGGAATGTTGCCGCTGAGTAGCAGGAAAATGGGTCAGAATTTTTCTGCGCGGCGGCGGCGGGTCAGGCCCGTCGCCGCCCGGTGGTCAGATCACGCCGCAGGCCAGACGCGCCCCGCCACCGCCAAGCGGTTGCGGATGGTCAGCATGGTTATCGCCGCCGACGTGCACCATCAACGCTTTGCCTTTGATCTCGCTCAGCGATTTCAGACGGGGCGCCACCACGGGATAGCTGGCTTTGCCGTCGTCGGTGACATACAGCGCGGGCAAATCGCCGAGGTGACCGTCAGCGTACGGACCGAGGTGCTTGCCGCTGTTGTGCGGATCGAGGTGACCGCCCGCCGCGCCGGCCGCCACGGTTTTGCCGGCGGATTCGCCGGGCTCACAGCTGCCTTTGGCGTGAACGTGAAAGCCGTGAATGCCGGGTTTCAGCCCGCTCAGCGCCGGCGCGAACTGCAGGCCATACGGGGTTTCGCTGATGGTCACCTTACCGATCGACTCACCGATACCCTGCGCCGTCACCTGATGCAGCGTCACGTCTTCTGACGCCGCGTGTGCACCGGCAGCACACACCAGCGTCAGCACGGCCATAATGGTTTTTTTCATAACGTCTCCTTACGGTTCAGATTCCCTCTAAGCCTGGACCGCTTTTGCCCAGGCTGCCGTAGTTTGACGCAGATTTACGCTTCAGGGCACATCGTAGCCGAGCGCCGCCTTGCGAATACGGAACCACTGCTGGCGATCCAGCGTCAGTTCACAGGCTTTCACTGCATCGCTGACGCGCGCGGTTTTACCGGAACCGATAATCGGCAGCGGACGACTGGGCAGCTTCATTACCCAGGCATACACCACCTGCTCGATATTGCTGGCACCGATCTCCTGACGCACCTGTTCCAGCTCATCGCGCAGCGGCTGGTAGTGCGGATCGTTAAACAGGCGGCCGCCACCGAGGCACGACCACGCCATCGGGCGCATACGCGTCTGCTGGCACTGGTCGAGCGTGCCGTCGAGCAGCGCTGACTGCTCCAGCGGTGAGATTTCCAGCTGGTTGGTAACCAGGCTAAACGGCAGGCGGGATTGCAGCAGCGTGAACTGCGCAGCGGTAAAGTTGGAGACGCCAAAATAACGCACCTTGCCGCTCTGATGCAGCTGCAGGAAGGCTTCAGCGATTTCATCCGCATCCATTAACGGATCCGGACGGTGAATCAACAGCAGATCGAGATAATCGGTGGCAAAGTGGCGCAGCGAATTTTCCGCACTGTGCAGGATGTGGCTGGCTTCGGTGATGTAGTGACCGATTTTATGTTCCGGTTTCGCGCGGGTGGCAATGCCGCACTTGGTGACGATTTGCAGTTGCTGACGCAGCTGCGGTGCCAGGCGCAGCGCTTCGCCGAACGCGGCTTCACAGCGATAGTCGCCGTAGATGTCGGCGTGGTCAACGGTGGTGATGCCCAATGCCAGATGATGCTCAATAAACTGCACCAGCTGCTGCGGCGTCATGCCCCACTCCATCAGCCGCCAGTAACCGGCGATCAGCGGCGAAAAAGCGGGTCCCTGCGGGGCAATAGCGTGCGGTTGTAACATGGTTAAACTCCCTTCTGCGCAATAGCGAAAGCGCGAGTATAACCAAATGCGCAGGTCGCGTTTTCTTAAAACAGCTCCGGTTGCTGTGGATCAGGATTTTCATCCACTTTTTGCTGACGCTGCAGGCGCAACAGGCGCTGACGACACAGGCGCAGCACCTCGCGTTTTTGCGCATCGCTGAATTTCATCCAGTTGAAGCGCTCCTCCCGGCTGCGCAGACAGCCACGGCAATAGCCGCGCGCATCGCTCTGGCAGATACCGCGACAGGGGCTCGGAACCGGAAAAAACTCTAATTGCTCAGCCACATCACCTCCGCAATGAACCTATCCACTCTTATTGATAACAGCTTAGTGACATAGTGCAAGGCATAAACCGTTATTACTGGTACTGTACACGGCGACAACCACGCCAGCTTCCGACACCGTGGCAATAGTCAGGGAATCAATCAGGTAAGGAGACGCGGTTAAGGTTTTCCTCATCTTCAATTCATACGATTGTCATATTCCGTTATTCCGATGAGTCTCCATGAAACCGATCTCTAAGTTACAGTGTCACGACAACAGTTTTAATTTACTGGCCGCGTTGTTCTTTGCCTTTGTTCTCAATGCCCTGTTTTTATTGCGCGCGTGGGAAATTATCCCCTACACACGCGTGCATGATTACCTGTTCGCCGCCAGCATGCCGGTGGTGCTGGTCGCGGCGTTTTATCTGCTTTTCTCGCTACTGGCCTGGCCGTGGTTACGCAAACCACTGCTGATTGTGCTGATTCTCGCCAGCGCCGCCGCCAACTACTTTATGCACAGCTTTGGTACGGTCATCGACACCAACATGATCGAAAACGTGTTTGAGTCGAATGCGCAGGAAACCGGCGCGCTGATGAGCCGCAACTATGTCATCTGGATGCTGCTGATGGGCATTCTTCCGGTCGCGCTGGTGTGCAGCGTCCGTATCAGCAATCGCCAGCGCTGGTGGTGGAACCTGCTGCAGCGCCTCGCCAGTGCGCTCGGTGCCGTACTGGTGATTCTGCTGATGGCTGTGCTGTTCTACAAAGACTACGCTTCGCTGATCCGCAATAACAAAGGCCTGGTGAAGATGATCACCCCTGCCAATATTGTCAGTGGCACCGGCCATTATGTCGATCAGCGTTATCTGCAGGGCAGCCAGGCGCTGGTGAAGATTGGCGAAGATGCGAAGAAAGGACCGCTAATCACCGCCGGGCCGAAGAAGACGCTGGTGGTGCTGGTGGTGGGCGAAACTGCGCGCGCGGAGAACTTCTCCCTCGGCGGCTATGCGCGCGACACCAACCCACAGCTGAAAAAGCAGCAGGTGATTTATTATCCCAACGCCAGCTCTTGCGGCACGGAAACCGCCATTTCGGTGCCGTGCATGTTCTCGAATATGCCACGCGAGCATTATGACGCGAACCTCGCCCATCATCAGGAAGGCGTACTGGATGTGCTGGCCCATGCCGGAGTCAGCGTGCTGTGGCGCGAAAACGACGGCGGCTGCAAGGGTGCCTGTGACCGCGTGCCGCATACCGATATGACGCAGTGGCAGCTGCCACAATACTGCCACGATGGCTTCTGCCTCGATGACGTCTTGCTGCATCGCTTTGATAATTATGTCGACAGCCTGCACAATGACGGCATCATCGTACTGCACCAGATGGGCAGCCACGGTCCGGCTTACTTTAAGCGCTATCCGGCCGCGTTCCAGCGCTTTACGCCCACCTGCGACAGTAATCAGATACAGGATTGCGATCACCAGGCGTTGGTCAACACCTACGATAACTCGCTGCTGTATACCGACGATATGCTGAGTCGTACCATCGATAAGCTGAAAGGCCTGAGCGATCGCTTTAACGTGGCGTTGGTGTACCTGTCCGACCATGGCGAATCGCTGGGCGAACACGGCATGTATCTGCACGGTGCGCCGTACCTGTTTGCGCCGTCGCAGCAGACGCACATCCCGCTGCTGCTGTGGATGTCGCCGGGCTACGCCGCGGCGTATCACATTGATCAGGCCTGTCTGCGCCAGCAGGCGACAGAGACAGCGGTGTCGCAGGATAATCTGTTCCACACGGTGCTCGGCCTGTTCAACATCCAGACGCAGCAGTATCAGCCACAGCTGGATATGATCAAATCGTGCCAGAATCGCGCCTGAGGATTGCATTAGACCGACTGGTCTAATACTCTGCCTGCCATGAACAAGACAGTGCAACGCAACGAAACCCGTGAACATCTGCTCGCCACCGGCGAGCAGGTCTGCCTGCAGCGCGGTTTCACCGGCATGGGGTTGAGCGAAATGCTGGCGCTGGCGGAAGTGCCGAAAGGCTCGTTTTATCACTACTTCCGCTCAAAAGAAGCGTTCGGTGTGGCGCTGCTGGAGCGCTATTTCGTCAACTATCAGCAGCAGGTTGAACAGCAGCTGACCCAGCCCGGCGTTACTGCACGCAAACGCTTACTGCAGCATTTTCGCTACGCGGAACGGCTGTTTATTGAGCAGGGTCACATCGTCGGCTGTCTGGGCGTTAAGCTTTCCGGCGAAGTGTGCGATCTGTCAGAGCCGATGCGCGATGCGCTGCAGCGCGGGGCTACGGCCATCACGGCCGCTTACGCACGTTGTCTGACGGAGGTCGCAGCCGAACAGCCGCTGCCCTATGGGCAAAGCCCGCAGCAGCTGGCGCAACGCTGTTATCTGCTGTGGCTGGGAGCCAGCCTGCAGAGCAAGATTTCACGTGAGCCCGGGCCGATTAGCCTGGCGCTCGACACCATCGAACAGTGGCTTAATCACCGCTGATTTTTAAAAACGGCAATTTCTAGACGACCGGTCTATTACAGGAGTCATCATGGCGAGTAAACAGCTGTTCACCCCGCTGAAAGTGGGCGCGATTACCGTACCTAACCGTGTATTTATGGCGCCGCTGACGCGTCTGCGCAGCATTGAACCGGGCGATATTCCTACCCCGCTGATGGCGGAGTATTATCAGCAGCGCGCCAGCGCGGGTCTGATCATTACCGAAGCCACCCAGGTTTCGTTCCAGGCGAAAGGCTACGCCGGTGCGCCGGGTTTGCACACCGCGGAGCAGATTGCTGCGTGGAAAATGATTAACGAAGGCATTCACGCCGCGCACGGTCACAGCGCCGTTCAGCTGTGGCACACCGGCCGCATCTCGCATAATAGCGTGCAGCCGGATGGCAAAGCGCCGGTTGCACCGTCCGCGATCGCCGCAGGCACTCGTACCTCGCTTCGCGCCGCCGACGGCAGCGTATACCGCGAAGATACCTCCATGCCGCGTGAACTGAGCGTGGCAGAAATTCAGCAGATCGTTAAAGACTTCGGTCAGGCGGCAGCGAATGCGCGCGACGCCGATTTTGACCTGCTGGAACTGCACTCTGCGCACGGCTATCTGATGCATCAGTTCCTCGCACCCGGTTCTAACCAGCGTACCGATGAATACGGCGGTTCGATTGAGAAGCGCGGCCGTTTCGCGCTGGAAGTGGTCGATGCGGCGATTGCTAACTGGTCAGCCGATCGCATTGGTATTCGTATCTCACCAATCGGCGCCTTCCAGAATCTGGAAAACGGTCCGGATGAAGAAGAAGCGGCACTGTGGTATATCAGCGAACTGGGCAAGCGCGGCCTCGCCTACCTGCACCTGTCTGAGCCAGACTGGGCGGGCGGTAAGCCTTACACCGATGAGTTCCGTCAGAAAGTGCGTGCCGCCTTCCCGGGCGTGATTATCGGTGCCGGTGCCTACACCGTGGAAAAAGCGGACGATCTGATTGCGCGTGGCCTGATTGACGCGGTGGCCTTTGGCCGTGACTTCATCGCCAACCCGGATCTGGTAGCACGCCTGCAGCAGGATGCACCGCTTAACCCGCAGCGCCCGGAGAGCTTCTACGGCGGCGGCGCGGAAGGTTACACCGACTACCCGACACTGTAAGTCAAACGCGGCCGCAGCGGATGTGCGGCCGCGTGCTTTCTTCAGGGCATTCCCTCGCTATACTAAGCGGGTTCCCTGATGACTTTTAAAAAGAGGATGTTATGCGTTTACTTCACACTATGTTACGCGTTGGCGATTTGCAGCGCTCCATCGATTTTTACACCCGCGTGCTGGGCATGCGCGTGCTGCGTCAGAGCGAAAACACCGAATACAAATACACCCTGGCTTTCGTGGGTTACACCGAAGAGAGCGAAGGTGCGGTCATTGAGCTGACCTACAACTGGGGCGTGGATAAATACGACCTCGGCAATGCCTACGGCCACATCGCGCTGGGCGTGGATGATGTCGCGGCGACCTGCGACCGCATCCGTCAGGCGGGCGGTAACGTCACGCGTGAAGCCGGCCCGGTCAAAGGCGGCAGCACCATCATCGCTTTCGTGGAAGATCCGGACGGCTACAAAATCGAGCTGATCGAAAACAAACACGCCGGTCACGGCCTCGGCAACTAATGCCGTTAGTCAGCCTGCTAATTTGCGGGCTGACTTCCCTCTCCTGCTGCACCCTGCGCCGATTTTTGCCATAATGCGCGCTGCCCCATTTCCTGCAATGAGATCCTGATGTCTGAATCGAACGCCTTAAACGCTCTCCATCAACGCTTCCGTGGTTTTTATCCTGTGGTGATTGACGTTGAAACCGCCGGTTTTAATGCGCAAACCGATGCGCTGCTGGAAATCGCGGCCACTACGTTAAAAATGGATGAGGATGGCTGGCTGCACCGCGATGAAACCCTGCATTTCCACGTGGAGCCGTTCGAAGGGGCGATTCTCAATCCCGAAGCGCTGGCGTTTACCGGCATCGACCCCAGTAATCCGCTGCGCGGCGCGGTGAGTGAATATGAGGCGCTGCACGCCATTTTCAAAATGGTGCGTAAAGGCACCAAAGACAGCGGCTGTAACCGGGCGATTATCGTGGCGCACAATGCCACCTTTGATCATAATTTTCTGATGGCGGCAGCAGAGCGCACCGGCATGAAGCGTAACCCATTCCACCCGTTCGCCACCTTTGACACCGCCGCGCTGAGCGGGCTGGTGCTGGGACAAACGGTACTGGCGAAGGCCTGTAAAGCGGCGGGAATAGATTTTGACAGCACTCAGGCGCACTCGGCACTGTACGATACCGAACAGACCGCCACGCTATTTTGCGAACTGGTGAATCGCTGGAAACGCCTCGGCGGCTGGCCGCTGGCGGTGAGTGAAGAGCCGGCCGAAGACGATGCCTCCGCCTGAGGCCCGTCAGACCGCAGCCAAAAAAAGGCCGACACTGCTGTCGGCCTTTTGCTTATTCTGCTTCTTTGTGCTTCTCAGCGGTCTCTTTGATCAGCGGTTGCAGTTCGCCGCGCTGGAACATCTCAACGATGATGTCACAGCCGCCGACCAGCTCGCCATCCACCCACAGCTGCGGGAAAGTTGGCCAGTTGGCGTATTTCGGTAACTCAGCGCGGATATCCGGATTTTGCAGAATGTCTACGTACGCAAAGCGCTCACCACAGGCAGACAGCGCCTGTACCGCCTGCGCAGAGAAACCGCAGCTTGGCAGTTTCGGCGAACCTTTCATGTACAGCAGGATCGGGTTTTCTGCGATCTGGCGCTGAATTTTTTCAACAGTACTCATTTTTGCCTTCCTTAATCCTTCACTTCGTGTTTGTTTATTGTAGCGACTTCGCCCCGCGACTGAAAACGGGATTTTGCCTTAGCCGGCGCATATCGCCATGTTTGTTAAGTTCGCGCGCCACGAATAACATTTTCATATCATTAATAAGCATTAATCAATTAATAATTAGCAATAATTCCGCTGGGTTAAACAGCTGAAATCGCTCATTTTTGCCCCACTTTCAGTACCGTGACAGATTAATGGAAAAAGACCTTACCTTTTGCAAAAAAAGTGGATTAGAATTGCCCCGGTGCTGATCGTCGATCAGATTTTTCTAACTTTACCGCGGTCTGGCTTCCTGCCGACGGCTTAACCTGTAACCGGACTATGCGTTTACTGATTACGCTTTTCATACTGGCTTTTGCCCAACTGTTCTTTAATGTGGCGGCGGCTTCTCCGCATGCGCCGGTTAATGCCAGTTTGCAGAAAGCGGAGAAAAAGAACGCGCGTGAAGATGAGCGTCGCAAACGACGCCCGGTGAAAACCACCAGCAAAAAGTCACGCCTGACGTCGGTGCAGAAGTTCAGGCTGAAAAAACAGCAGAAAAGCGAAACGGCTCTTCAGCACACCACGCAGCGCAAATCCTCACTCAAGCTCAGTGCGAAAAAATATGGTCATCAGCGGCTGGCGAAGAAATCGCGTGACGTTGCCGTTGATGATGAAGTGCAGCAGCTGAGCGGCATTAAAATGAGCAAGGCCCACCGCCTGCGCTATCAAAAAGCACGTGAAACCGCGATGACGAAACTGATGGGCCAGCTGGGTAAACCGTATCAGTGGGGAGGCACCTCACCGCACACCGGTTTCGACTGCAGTGGTTTAGTGTGGTACGCCTACAAAGACCTGGTGAAGTTTAAATTTCCCCGCACCGCCAATGAGATGTATCACCTGCGCGACGCCGCGCCGATCAAGCGCGAGATGCTGGAGAAAGGCGATCTGGTGTTCTTCCGCATCAACAACCGCGGCACCGCCGACCATGTCGGGGTTTATCTGGGCAATGGCAAATTCATTCAGTCTCCGCGCACCGGTAAGGACATTCAGATTAGCGCGCTGGGCGAGGATTACTGGCAGAAGCATTACGTTGGCGCACGCCGTATGATGACGCCGAAAACCGTGCGCTAACCTCAGCGTTGCGCAACAAAAAAGCCGGTGGCTGTTCAGCAGCACCGGCTTTTTTATTAATGCAGAATGGCGGTAAAGCTAAAGGCAATAATCATCAGCAGAGCAGCGGCGGTGGTGGTCAATGCCAGTTTTAAATCGGTACTCATCACAACTCCTTAGTCACACAGTTTGCATGGTTAAATAATTTTCGCACAGTGATGGGCAAAAATCTCGTGTTATCCGCCCCGGCTTGCTAGAATCGCCGCCTTTCGTTGCGCAACAGATTTAGCGCATGCTGCATTGACAGCCTGCTGAAGGATGTTTTCCTGCCCGATTAAGCAGATCAGCCCTGATATTCAGGGCGCAAAACCATTAGCAGACGCAAACGTTTAACAATATACTTATCAGTAAGTTGCGATAAGCCCAGGAGTACCATTTTCATGGCAACCATTAAAGATGTGGCGAAACGCGCCGGGGTCTCAACCACCACGGTTTCGCATGTCATCAACAAAACGCGTTTTGTCGCGGAAGAGACGCGTAACGCCGTATGGGAAGCGATTAAAGCGCTGCACTACTCACCGAGCGCGGTGGCCCGCAGCCTGAAGGTGAATCACACCAAGACGCTGGGCCTGCTGGCGACCTCCAGCGAAGCGCCCTACTTCGCCGAAATTATTGAAGCCGTGGAGAATCACTGCTTTGAGCGTGGTTACACGCTGATTCTCGGCAACGCGCATAACGATCTGCAAAAACAGCGCGCTTATCTTTCGATGATGGCGCAAAAGCGCGTCGATGGCCTGCTGGTCATGTGCTCCGAATATCCCGACGATCTGCTGCAGATGCTGGAAGAGAACCGCAATATCCCGATGGTGGTCATGGACTGGGGCGAATCGCGCGGGGACTTTACCGATACCGTGCAGGACAATGCGTTCCACGGCGGTTACCTCGCCGGACGATACCTGATTGAGCGCGGCCATCGCGATATCGGTGCCATCCCCGGCCAGATGGAACGCAACACCGGTGGCGGTCGTCATGCGGGTTTTCTGCAGGCGATGCAGGAAGCGGGCATCAGCGTCCGTCCCGAGTGGATTGTGCAGGGTGACTTCGAACCGGAGTCAGGTTATCAGGCGATGCAGCAGATTCTGAACCAGAAACAGCGCCCGACGGCGGTGTTCTGCGGCGGCGATATCATGGCGATGGGCGCGATTTGCGCGGCCGATGAGATGGGACTGCGCGTGCCGCAGGATATTTCGGTGATTGGCTATGACAATGTGCGCAACGCGCGCTACTTCACCCCGGCGCTGACAACCGTGCACCAGCCGAAAGCGCAGCTGGGGGAAAAGGCACTGGAGATGCTGCTGGACCGCATCACCAGCAAACGCGAAGAACCGCAGACCATTGAAGTGCAGCCCACGCTGATTGAGCGTCGCTCCGTGGCCGATGGCCCGTTCCGCGATTACCGCCGTTAAGCCGCCTTCTCGCTGAGCCACTCGTGGTTCAGCGTCTCCGCATCGCCCAGATATTCCAGCAACCACGCCAGCGCCGGTGACGCGCGCTGCTCAGACCAGCTGACGCAACACGGGCTGTCCGGAAACGGCTGCGGCAACGCCAGCTCCACCAGCGCGCCGCTGTCCAGCAGCGGGCGCGCCAGGTGGCCCGGCACCATGCCCACGCACAATCCGGCCTGCAGGCAATCCAGCCCGGTTTCCCACTCCGGCACCACCAGCCGCCGCTGGTTATCCAGCGTCCACGTCATGCGGCGCGGCAGCGCGCGCGACGTATCTTCCAGCACCAGCGACGGCCAGGCGCGCAGGGTTTCGTCATCCAGCTGCGGACTGTGGGCCAGCGCATGCTGCGGACTCACCACGCAGCGCCAGTTGAGCGCGCCCATATCCTGAAAGGCGAAGCGGCCGCCGACCGGAATGGCCTGGGTGGCGCCAATCGCCACATCGACACGACCATCAGCCAGCGCGTCCCATACGCCGTTAAATACTTCGTAGCTGATGATCAGCTCCATATCGGGGAAATGGCGGTAAAAATCCTTTACCAGCTGGCGGGTGCGCTGCGGTTTGACGATGCAATCTACCGCGATGCTGAGCTGACCGCGCCAGCCGTTAGCCAGCTGCTGACATTGACGGCGCGTGGCCAGCATTTTTTTGATAACAGAACGCCCTTCACGCACAAAATGTTCGCCTGCTGCCGTCAGCACCACTTCGCGATGCTGCCGCTCAAACAGCGGTACCGCCAGCCAGCCTTCCAGCTGGCGCACGGTATAGCTGATGGCAGAGGGCACGCGGTGCAGCTCCTGCGCCGCCGCGCTAAAACTGCCGGTGCGCGCTACCGCGTCCACCACTTCAAGCGCATATTCTGACCACATAATTTTCCCTTCAAAAATTTTAACAGCACCCTGCAAATATTAGCGTTTCACAAAGCCCGCTGCACCCTTTTACACTCCCCGCCGTTCAACCTGCCGAATGAGAAAAACCATGCTGTCATCCAAAGGATTTCTGCCTTACCTTGCCGTGCTGAGCATGCTCGGCTTTCTGGCCACCGATATGTATTTACCCGCCTTCGGCGCCATGCAGCGCGACTTTGCTTCCGCACCGGGCACCATCAGCGCCAGCCTGAGCCTGTTTCTGGGCGGCTTTGCCTGTGCGCAGGTGCTGTGGGGTGTGCTGTCGGACCGCTTCGGCCGTAAACCCATTCTGCTGGCGGGCCTGAGCCTGTTTGCGCTGAGCTGTCTTGCCATGCTGTGGGTAACTAACGTCTGGCTGATGCTGGCGCTGCGCTTTGTGCAGGCGGTAGGCGTATGCGCCGCGGCGGTGAGCTGGCAGGCGCTGGTGGTTGATCGCTATCCGCAGGCCAAAGCCAACAAAGTGTTTGCCACGATTATGCCGCTGGTGGCGCTGTCACCGGCGCTGGCGCCGCTGCTGGGTGCCTGGCTGATGGCCCATTTCCACTGGCGCGCCATCTTCCTCGCGCTCACGCTGGTGACGCTGGTGCTGCTGTTCGGCACGGTGAAACTGGCCAGCGCGCCGCGTGCGCGCCACGACAGCACGCCGCAGCCGGGCTGGCTGACGCTGCTGGCGACGCGTATTTACAGCGGTAACGTACTGATTTATGCCGCCTGCTCCGCCAGTTTCTTCGCCTGGCTGACCGGCTCGCCGTTTATCCTCGCCGCCGCGGGTCTGAGCCCGGCGGACATTGGCCTGAGCTATATTCCACAGACCATCGCCTTCCTGCTGGGCGGATTTGGCTGTCGCGCACTGCTGAACCGCTTTCAGGGTGCGCAGCTGCTGCCGTGGTTGCTGATGATTTACAGTCTGAGCATTCTGGGTCTGTTTGCGGTGGCGCTGATCACCACGCCGCCGCTGGTGGCTCTGCTGCTGCCGTTCTGCGGCATGGCGCTGGCCAATGGCGCGATTTACCCGATTGTGGTGTCCAGCGCCCTCGCCCCGTTCCCGCAGGCCACCGGCAAAGCGGCCGGCCTGCAGAATCTGCTGCAGCTGGGCTTATGCTTCCTCGCCAGCCTGATTGTTTCCGCCGGTCTGCAGCAGGCGCTGTTACATACCACGCTGGTCATGGTGGCGACAGTGATCCTCGCGTGGGCCGGTTTCCTGTGGCAGCGCAGCGCCAGCGCACAAAGTGATATTGCTCACGCTTCCCGTCCCTGCGAAGATAATTGCTAAGGCAACGATTATCGTTAGCAAACTAACGATAAGCCATTGAATACTGACCTGCGTGAGCATATACTCAGTGGGTCAGCATTTCTGCAACAAATCAATAACATAATGATCGTATTTTTTAGCGACACTGTCGCTGGGATGGCGTCTGCACGATATTCACCTCCGGAGTTGTGGCAGACATTTCTATTCAGATTCATACCTCTGTAATACGTCGGCTATCTGGCGCACGGATTTTCCGTGAGTTCTCTCACAGGCCTGAGGAATTTGACTATTCTTTTTCTCAGGTTCAAATCGGAAAGGTGATGGAGAAGCTATGAGTTCATCGTGTATAGAAGAAGTGAGCCTTGAAGAAAACCAATGGTTTCGTATCGCCCATGAATTACTGGAGCGGGCGGACATTCACATCAACGGCACACGTCCCTGGGATATTCAGGTCAGACATGCGGATTTTTTCAAACGGGTCCTGCAGGAAGGATCGCTGGGCCTCGGTGAAAGCTACATGGACGGCTGGTGGGAGTGTGAACGTCTGGATATGTTCTTCCACCGCGTGCTGAAACATCATCTGGATAAGCAGTTACCGCACCATTTTAAAGATACGCTGCGCATTGCTGCGGCGCGCCTCACCAATCTGCAGTCAAAGAAACGCGCCTGGATTGTTGGTAAAGAGCACTACGATCTTGGCAACGACCTGTTTTCATTGATGCTCGATCCGTTTATGCAGTACTCCTGCGGCTACTGGAAAAGCGCGGAAACGCTGGAGCAGGCACAGCAGGACAAGCTGGATATGATCTGCCGCAAGCTGCAGCTTGAGCCGGGCATGACGCTACTGGATATCGGCTGCGGCTGGGGCGGACTGGCGGAATTCGCCGCGCGTCATTACGGGGTAAAAGTGCATGGCGTGACTATCTCTGCCGAGCAGCAGAAAATGGCGCAGCAGCGCTGTGCCGGTCTTGATGTGACCATTCTGCTGCAGGATTACCGTGATTTGGACCAGCAGTTTGACCGCATCGTGTCGGTGGGCATGTTCGAACACGTCGGGCCGAAAAACTATGCCACCTACTTCAATGTGGTTGATCGTAACCTGAAACCGGAAGGCCTGTTTTTGCTGCACACCATTGGGGCGATCAGAACCGACATGAACGTCGACCCGTGGATCGATAAATACATTTTCCCCAACGGCTGTTTACCGTCGGTACGGCAGATTGCCGATGCCAGCGAATCTCACTTCATCATGGAAGACTGGCATAACTTCGGCGCGGATTATGACACCACGCTGATGGCCTGGCATGAGCGGTTCCAGGCGGCATGGCCGCAGCTGGCGGAGAAGTATGGCGAGCGTTTCAAACGGATGTTCAGCTATTACCTCAACGCCTGCGCCGGTGCGTTTCGCGCGCGGGATATTCAGCTGTGGCAGGTAGTTTTCAGCCGCGGCGCCGAAGGCGGTTTGCGCGTGGCGCGTTGATTTCCGTGCAATGCTAAAAGGCGCTTACCGCGCCTTTTTTATTCGCGATTACTCCGCGTCCGGCAGCGTTTGTGCCAACAGCGCAGCCGCGGCATCACGCTGCGCCAGCACACGTTCGACGGTGTCGACAATCGCCTGGGTATGCGGATCGATTTCGATATTGACCCGATGCCCCAGCTTCTTCGCGCCCAGCGTGGTGCGCTCCAGCGTTTCCGGGATCAGATGCACGCAGAACTTACTTTTGGTGACATCACCGACTGTCAGGCTGATACCATCGATGCCGACGAATCCTTTATGCAGAATATATTTGATCTGCTCAGCGTCCTGTAATTTAAACCACACTTCGCGGTTATTCTCTGACTGGATAATTTTACAGATTTCGGCGGTGGTCATAATATGGCCGGACATCAGGTGTCCGCCAATTTCATCGCTGAATTTCGCGGCGCGCTCAATATTCACGATGTCACCAACCTGTAATTCACCGAGGTTGGTGATGCGCAGCGTCTCTTTGATGAGATCGAAGCTGACGCGATCGCCGTCAATGGCGGTCACCGTCAGGCAGCACCCGTTGTGCGCTACCGAGGCGCCCAGCGCCAGGCCGGGCAGCAGCTCAGCAGGCAAGCGCACGGTGTGGGTGCGGAACAACTCTTTTTCTTCAATGGCGACAATTTCTGCCGTGCCCTGCACAATTCCGGTAAACATAATTTCAGCCTCTGCGAAGTTTGTGGCAGTTTATCACAGCTTGCGCCGCAAGGTTTAATTTGCCGGCGCGCAAACTTTACACAAATGGCGCAGCCAAATGCGATCAATGTTTGGCGGAAGTGCGGGCTACCGCTACACTAGGTCGCGCATTCTTTGGGGATTCCACCCCGCTCTCTTCTTAAATTACGCAGGTGATACGTGCAGAAGTATTTAACAGAAGCGCGTCAATTGCTGGCCCTCGCGATCCCGGTCATCCTTGCTCAGGTGGCACAGACCGCGATGGGATTTGTGGATACCATAATGGCCGGTGCGGTGAGCGCCACGGATATGGCCGCCGTTGCTGTCGGCACCTCTATCTGGCTTCCCGCCATTTTGTTTGGTCATGGTCTGCTGCTGGCATTGACGCCAACCGTTGCGCAACTCAACGGATCCGGGCGACGCGAACGCATCGCAGAACAGGTGCGCCAGGGTTACTGGCTGGCGGCGGGCGTGGCGCTGCTGATTATGGTGGTGCTGTGGAACGCCGGCTACCTGATTCACACCATGCATGACATTGATCCTCAGCTGGCGGCCAAAGCAGAAGGTTATCTGCACGCGCTGCTGTGGGGCGCACCGGGCTACCTGTTTTTCCAGGTGGCACGTAATCAGTGTGAAGGGCTGTCGAAGACCAAGCCGGCGATGCTGCTGGGTTTCCTCGGCCTGCTGACCAACATTCCACTGAACTATGTGTTTATTTACGGCCATTTCGGTATGCCTGCGCTGGGCGGCGTGGGCTGTGGCGTCGCCACCGCGTCGGTTTACTGGGTGATGTATCTGGTGATGCGCTTCTGGCTGAAGCGCATGCCGGCCATGCGCGATATCCGCATGCATAGCCGCTGGTCGCCACCGTCGCGCGCCATCCTGACGCGCCTGTTCACGCTGGGATTACCGGTCGCGCTGGCGCTGTTTTTTGAGGTCACGCTGTTTGCCGTGGTGGCGCTGCTGGTGTCGCCGCTCGGCATTGTGAAAGTCGCTGGTCATCAGATCGCGCTCAACTTTAGCTCGCTGATGTTTGTGCTGCCGCTGTCGCTCGGCGTCGCCACCACCATTCGTGTCGGCTACCGTCTGGGCCAGGGCTCAGCCGAACAGGCCCGCATCGCCGCGTGGACCGGCCAGGGCGTGGGTATCACCATGGCGGCGATCACCGCGCTGTTTACCGTGACCTTCCGCCACGATATTGCCGCGCTCTATACCGCTAATCCGGAAGTGATTACCCTGGCGGCACAGCTGATGCTGCTGGCGGCCATCTACCAGTTCTCTGATTCGATTCAGGTGATTGGCAGCGGTATCCTGCGCGGCTATAAGGACACGCGCTCGATCTTCTTTATTACCCTGATCGCCTACTGGGTGCTGGGGCTGCCGGTGGGTTACGTGCTGGCGCTGACCGACTGGGTGGTGGCACCACTGGGGCCAGCCGGTTTCTGGTGCGGATTTATCGTCGGCCTGACGTCGGCGGCGGTAATGATGATCTGGCGCATCCGCCGTTTGCAGCGTTTACCGGCGCAGGTGATTCTGGCGCGCGCCGCGCGCTAAGTGGCTGAGCGGGCGTTTATTTGGCCCGCAATGGCGAAAAAAACGACGCATAGCACAGTTGCTGGTCAGTCGTCAGGAAAAATCACTTTTCCGCTTGCCAGCATCACGGCCTGCCGTTAATATTCGTCCCCGCTGTCGCCCTGACAGCGTGTTGCGCTCTTAGCTCAGTTGGTTAGAGCACCACCTTGACATGGTGGGGGTCGATGGTTCGAGTCCATTAGAGCGCACCAAGTGCGTCCGTAGCTCAGTTGGTTAGAGCACCACCTTGACATGGTGGGGGTCGGTGGTTCGAGTCCACTCGGACGCACCAGATTTCTGAAATGCGCTCTTAGCTCAGTTGGTTAGAGCACCACCTTGACATGGTGGGGGTCGATGGTTCGAGTCCATTAGAGCGCACCACTTTTGCTGTTATCTCCCTTGCGCAACTCGCCTTTCCTTGATCTGAGTCGGTTTTCTCCCTCTGCTTTTATATTGGTTTTCGCATACTTAGCGACTATACTATGCCGCGTTGTTCCACCTGAAAGGTTTCAGCGCTAACGTGCCTATGCCAGCCACTTACATCATTTGCGCAACGCCGTCGCTACGGTCTCTCCGCCCGGCGCATAACTTCTCTGCACGCTTAGCCGTCGTCACCTATTCTTACTTCTGTGGCAAACGTACCAACACCAAACAGATTTTTACTTCGGTGCCAGGCGCATCGAACCCCGACCTTTATCATCCATCACAACTTACAGAAATCTGACATGAAAAAGACCAAGATCGTTTGTACTATCGGTCCGAAAACCGAATCCGAAGAGATGCTGACTCAACTGCTGGAAGCGGGCATGAACGTCATGCGCCTGAACTTCTCTCACGGGGATTATGCCGAACATGGTCAGCGCATCACCAACATGCGTGCCGTCATGGAAAAAACCGGTCGCCAGGCCGCGATTCTGCTGGACACCAAAGGCCCGGAAATCCGTACCATGAAACTGGACGGTGGCAATGATGTGTCCCTGAAAGCTGGCCAGACCTTTACCTTCACCACCGATCAGTCAGTGATTGGTAACAGCGAGCGCGTTGCCGTTACTTACGCCGGTTTCACCGAAGACCTGAAAATTGGTAACACCGTGCTGGTCGACGATGGTCTGATCGGGATGGAAGTCACCGAAGTCACGGAAAACACCGTGGTATGTAAAGTGCTGAACAATGGCGACCTTGGCGAAAACAAAGGCGTCAACCTGCCAGGCGTGTCCATTCAGCTGCCGGCACTGGCGGAAAAAGACAAGCGCGATCTGATCTTCGGCTGCGAACAGGGCGTGGATTTCGTTGCGGCTTCCTTCATACGTAAACGTTCTGACGTGCTGGAAATCCGTGAGCACCTGAAAGCCCACGGCGGTGAGCACATTCAGATCATCTCCAAGATCGAAAACCAGGAAGGCCTGAACAACTTCGACGAGATCCTGGAAGCCTCTGACGGCATCATGGTCGCGCGTGGTGACCTCGGTGTGGAAATCCCGGTTGAAGAAGTGATCTTCGCGCAGAAGATGATGATCAAGAAGTGTAATAAAGCGCGCAAAGTGGTGATCACCGCGACGCAGATGCTGGATTCGATGATCAAGAACCCGCGCCCTACCCGTGCTGAAGCCGGCGACGTGGCCAACGCCATCCTCGACGGTACCGACGCGGTGATGCTGTCCGGTGAGAGCGCCAAGGGTAAATACCCGCTGGAGTCGGTCACCATCATGGCGACCATCTGCGAGCGTACCGATCGCGTGATGAAATCGCGCATCGATTCCCTGCAGGATTCGCGCAAGCTGCGTATCACTGAAGCAGTGTGCCGTGGCGCCGTTGAGACCGCTGAGAAACTGGAAGCGCCGGTGATTGTGGTGGCGACCGAAGGCGGTAAGTCGGCTAAATCCGTGCGTAAATACTTCCCGGATGCCACCATTCTGGCCCTGACCACTAACCAAACCACCGCGCGTCAGCTGATTCTCAGCAAAGGGATTGAAACGCGTCTGGTGAGCGAAATCGCCTCGACCGATGATTTCTACCGCATCGGCAAAGAGATGGCGCTGCAGAGTGGCTACGCGCAGAAAGGCGATGTCGTGGTGATGGTTTCGGGTGCGCTGGTACCGAGCGGAACCACCAACACCGCGTCGGTGCACGTACTCTGATCGAGCCGGTGATGTTTATTTAAAAGAGCGCCTTTCGGGGCGCTTTTTTTTATTCCGCGCCTGAGACAGAAAGCGGAAAATTCCAATCGATAATAACTATTCAATATCCCGCAGAATTAAGGTTAATCCGATTAAATCTCTCTGTTTTCGCTAAATATTTTCATCATGTTCTGCGAAACGCTGCTTCTTTGAGCGAACGATCAAATTTAAGCATGTTCTCATCAAAAATTTATTCTCAACTTAAAAAGCTTTGTGTAATACTTGTAACGCTACATGGAGATTAACTCAATCTAGAGGGTATAAATAATGAATCGTACTAAACTGGTACTGGGCGCGGTAATCCTGGGTTCAACTCTGCTGGCTGGTTGCTCAAGCAACGCTAAAATCGACCAGCTGTCTTCAGACGTTCAGACTCTGAACGCTAAAGTTGACCAGCTGAGCAACGACGTGAACGCAATCCGTTCTGACGTTCAGGCTGCTAAAGACGACGCAGCTCGCGCTAACCAGCGTCTGGACAACCAGGCTCACTCTTACCGTAAGTAAGAGTTCTGGTTTGAAAAATGGTGCCCTTGTGGCACCATTTTTTTTGTCCGGATTCTGCCGTCCGCTGGCCCTGAATCACGGTGTCGCAGCGGCTTCGCCCTGCGCCTGACTGATGGTGGCTTGCGCACCGCCTGTTGCCCCCTGCTGCGTCTGCAGCACTGCCGGCAGCGGCGTCGCCTCACTCACCGGTTCCCCACTGCTCACCAGTACCGGCATGCCTGAACGACGTTCAATCGCCGCCTTTATCAGCGCACTGTCGCTCTTCGCACTCTTTATAAAGGCTTTCAGCGGCGCGCTCAGCGCAATTGGCATGGTCTGCGGATCGTCCTGTTCATTACGCGACAGCGGCTGGTGTACCTCGATGTAGCGTTTGCCGTCGGGTTCGATGGCATATTTGATCGGCTGGTTAATCACCTGTACGCGTGTACCCTGTGGCACGCTGTTAAACAGCGCTTCGATATCGTCCGGGCGCAAACGAATACAGCCGGAGCTGACGCGCATCCCGATGCCGAAGTCGGCGTTGGTACCGTGAATCAGATACTGGCCGCTACCGCGCGCCAGACGCAACGCAAACAGCCCCATCGGGTTATCCGGCCCGGCAGGCACCATCGCGGGCAACGTGATGCCCTCTTTGGCGTAGCGTTTGCGGATATTGACGGTGGGCGTCCAGGTGGGGTTAGGGATTTTCTGGCTGATACTCGTCACCATACTGGGCGTGGCGGCACCCAACTGGCCGATGCCGATCGGATAAACCACGACGCGATTTTCCCCTTTGGGATAGTAGTAGAGACGCAGTTCGGCCAGGTTGATCACGATACCTTCACGCGGCGCATCCGGCAGCAGCATCTGCAGCGGCACGGTAAGCTGCGTGCCGGCTTTCGGCAGCCAGGGGTCGACGCCCGGGTTGGCTTCCAGCATGCCAAGCATGCCTATCTTATAACGCGCGGCAATGCTCTCCAGCGGCCGTTTGTCATCCGGGACGGTGGTCAGGGTGTTTTCGCCAATCAAACGGCTATCAGCGGCTGGCAGGGGGTATTCCGTAGCAAACGCAGGTGCAGACAGTCCGAAACAGGACAACAGCAATGCACCGGCTAAACGAAGCGCAGGTTTCATGCAATTTTCTCTTTGTCGGATGGAACAGACCCCGGTCATGGCCGGGGTCTGGAGAGTGTAACTTAGCTGAGAGACTGTGCGTTATGCCGGATCGCGCGAATCATCGCTTCCAGCCCCTGCGAACGCGAAGGGGTGAGGTGTTGCGTCAGGGCCAGTTCGCCAAACCAGTGGGCGACATCCAGTGCCAGAATCTCTGGCGCTTTCAGCCCCTGATACAGGCTAAATACCACGGCAATCAAGCCCTTAACGATGGCGGCATCGCTGTCACCTTCAAAAGCAATGGTGCCGTCAGCCTGTGGGGTCATGCGAATCCATACCTGACTCTGACAGCCGGAAATGACGTACTGCGGCTGATGCAAGCTTTCAGAGGATTCTGGTAATTTTGCCCCGAGTTCAATGATGTAGAGGTACTTCTCTTCCCAGTTGGCGCAACGATTGAAGTTGCGCACCAGTTTCTCTTTTTCTGGCAGGTTTGCCATGCATAACTCCTGAAATCTGCTCAACCGCCCAGCAGACGATGAATGCGCGTCAGGCCAGCCGCCAGGCGATCGGCTTCCTCTTCGCTGTTGTAGAGCGCGAAAGAGGCGCGACACATCGCGGGCACCGCATAATGACGCATCAGCGGCATGGCACAGTGGTGGCCGGTGCGGATGGCAATGCCGTACTGGTCGAGGAAGCTGCCAACGTCAAACGCGTGGTGCTTACCAAGGTTAAACGCCACCACGCCGCTGCGCTCGGCCGGGCCGTAGATAACCAGGTCCGGCACCGACGCCAGCTTGTCCAGCGCGTAACGCATCAGCTGGCTCTCGCGCTGATGGATCGTCTCCAGACCGAGTTCGCTGATCCACGTCAGCGCCGCGCCGAGACCAATAATGCCGCCGGTGTTCGGCGTGCCGGCTTCAAAGCGCCACGGTGCGCCATTCCAGGTGGTACCGGTGGGCAGCATGACCTGATCGATCATCGAACCGCCGCCTTCCCACGGCGGCATGATCTCCTGCAGCGCCTTACGCGCGTACAACACGCCAATCCCGGTCGGCCCATAGATTTTATGGCCGGAGAACACGTAGAAATCGCAGCCGATATCCTGCACGTCAACGGGGTGGTGCATCACAGCCTGGGCACCGTCCACCAGCGTCACCACGCCCGCGGCTTTCGCCTGCGCCACGATGGCTTTCACCGGGTTAACCGTGCCGAGCACGTTGGAAACGTGCGTCACGGCCAGCAGGCGCGTACGGCTGTCGATCAGCCCCGCCAGCTGTTCCAGCGCCAGCTCGCCGTTGTCGTTAAGTGGCAGCACACGGATTTCCGCGCCGGTACGCTGCGCCACCATCTGCCACGGCACGATATTGGCGTGGTGCTCCATCTCAGTGACGATCAGGTTATCGCCCGGCTGCAGCTGACTGCCGCCCCAGCTGTTAGCCACCAGATTGATGCCTTCGGTGGTACCTTTAACGAAGATGATCTCTTCGGCTGCCGCGGCATGCAGAAAACGCGCCGCCTGGGCGCGCACGTTTTCCATATCGCTGGTCGCCTGCGCGCTCAGCGAGTGAATGCCACGGTGCACGGCCGCATAGCCGTGCTGATAGAAGTGACTCTCCGCATTGATCACCGCGAGCGGGCGCTGTGCGCTGGCCGCGCTGTCAAGGTAGGCCAGCGGATGTCCGTTGACCTCACGACTCAGAATCGGAAACTCCGCTCTGACTCGTTCGAGATCGAAACTCATGACTCAACTCCCGGGAAACGGTCGGTAATACGTTGCAGTACCACCTGGCGCAGCGCGTCATCTTCCAGCGCTTCCGTCAGTTCAGCGGCGAAAGCATGGATGATCATCTGCTGCGCCGCGTCTTCGGCGATGCCGCGCGAGCGCAGGTAGAACATCTGCTCGTCGTCGATGCGACCGATAGTCGCGCCGTGGCTGCACTTGACGTCATCGGCGTAGATTTCCAGCTGCGGCTTGGTGTCCACTTCCGCCAGGCGACCGAGCAATAGGTTGTTGTTGGTCATCTGGCCGTCAGTTTTCAGCGCGTGCTGCGCCACTTTAATGTGGCCGTTAAACACCGAGCGCCCTTTGTCACGCGAAATGGTTTTGTGCAGCTGGCGACTCAGGCAGTGGCCTTTGTTGTGCTCCAGATAGCTGCGCGTATCCGCCACTTCGCTGCCTACCGGCAGCACCAGGCTGTTCAGCGACAGCTGGGTGTTCTCACCGTTCAGCTGCACGCTGGTATTGTGACGCGACAAACCGGCACCCAGCAGGAAGCTGGTGCTGCTCACCTGCGCGTCACGGCCAATCACGATGTCGTTGTGCGCAAAGTGGTAGCTGCTGCTCTCTTCAAACGCCAGCTTGGTGTGCTTCAGCTGCGCATTGTCGCCCACCGCAAAGGTAAAGCGCGCGCCGGTGAAGTGGGCGCTGCCATTCAGCGTCACGTAATGCTCGATCACCTGCGCTTCCGCGCCGGACTCCAGCTCCAGATGGTGACGATGATGTACAGTGTTGAGCGCATCCGCCTGGCCGCTGGTAATGTGCAGCAGATAGAGCGGCTGCGCCGCAGCTTTGCCGCGCGGCAGACGAATCGAGGTCACCTCTTCCGCCAGACTTTCCGTCAGGTGCAGGAACACCTCCGGCTGTACTGCGGCCGGTAACGGACGTCGCTCAGCGGCACGGCTGTGCTGCACGTCAAACAGACCGGTATCACGCGCGCTCAGCTCAGGCTGGAAGCGACCATCGACGAACACCAGGCAAATCGCGTCCAGCGGCAGCGCCAGCGCAGCCACCTGCTCAGCGCTCACGCCTGGCGCGTCCGCCTGCACGAACTGCTGTGCCAGCAGGCTGTCCAGCGCGGTGTATTTCCAGTTTTCATGCTTGCGCGTCGGCAGGCCGACACGCATCAATTGCTGCCAGTGCTGCTGTGCCTGCAGCGAACGCTGTTCGCCGCGTGACTCAAACAGGTGATGCCACTGCTGCAGCGCGTTATCACTCCTGGTCGGTAAGCCAGCCATAGCCTTGCTCCTCCAGCTGTTTCACCAGCGTAAAGTCACCAGACTTCACGATTTTGCCCTGATACAGCACGTGCACGTGATCTGGCTTGATGTAATCCAGGATGCGCTGGTAGTGCGTTACGATGATGAATGAGCGCTTGCCGTCGCGCAGGCTGTTTACGCCTTCTGCAACAATTTTCAGCGCATCGATATCCAGACCGGAGTCGGTTTCATCGAGGATGCACAGCTCAGGCTCCAGCGCCGCCATCTGCAGGATGTCATTACGCTTCTTCTCACCGCCGGAGAAGCCGACGTTGACGGAACGGGTCAGCAGATCTTCCGGCATCTTCAGCAGCTTGATCTTGTCTTCGATGAAGTCCTGGAAGTCGAAACGGTCCAGCTCTTCCTGCTCACGGTATTTACGTACCGCATTGACCGAAGTCTGCAGGAAGAACTGGTTGCTGACGCCCGGGATCTCGACCGGGTACTGAAACGCCATGAAGATGCCTTCACCGGCACGCTCTTCCGGCTCCAGCTCCAGCAGGTCTTTGCCTTTAAAGGTCACGGAACCGCCGGTGATTTCATAATCTTCACGACCGGCCAGCGTGGCAGACAGGGTGCTCTTGCCGGAGCCGTTCGGGCCCATGATGGCATGCACTTCGCCCGGCTTAACCTCGAGGTTCAGACCGCGCAAAATCTCTTTGTCTTCAACGCTAACCTGTAAATCTTTAATGCTTAACATACTCTTTCCTTCACATTGCTTCCGGCAACGCGTGTGGCATCAGCCGACACTGTGCTCAAGGCTGATCGCTAACAATTTTTGCGCTTCCACGGCGAATTCCAGTGGCAGCTCGGAGAAAACGTCTTTACAGAAGCCGTTGACGATCATCGAGATCGCATCTTCTTCGCTAATGCCGCGCTGCAGGCAGTAGAACATCTGATCTTCACCGATGCGCGACGTCGTGGCTTCGTGCTCAAGCTGCGCGCTGTTGTTGCGCGTTTCCACGTACGGGAAGGTGTGCGCACCGCAGTCCGGCCCAATCAGCATCGAGTCACACTGGGTGAAGTTACGCGCGTTAGTCGCGGTCGGCATGATTTTCACCAGGCCGCGGTAGGTGTTCTGGCTCTTACCGGCGGAGATACCTTTCGAGATGATGGTCGATTTGGTGTTTTTACCAATGTGAATCATCTTGGTACCGGTATCGGCCTGCTGGCGACCGCTGGTCAGCGCGACGGAGTAGAATTCGCCCACTGAGTAATCACCGCGCAGGATGCAGCTCGGGTATTTCCAGGTGATGGCTGAGCCGGTCTCGGACTGCGTCCACGACATTTTGCTGTGCTCGCCTTCACACAGCGCACGCTTGGTCACGAAGTTGAGGATACCGCCCTCGCCTTCTCCGCCCGGGAACCAGTTCTGCACCGTGGAGTATTTCACTTCGGCGTTTTTGTGGATGATCACTTCAACCACCGCTGCGTGCAGCTGGTAGGTGTCGCGCACCGGCGCTGAACAGCCTTCGATGTAGCTGACGTAGCTGTCTTCATCAGCAATCAGAATGGTACGTTCGAACTGGCCGGTTTTCGCCGCGTTGATGCGGAAATAGGTCGACAGCTCCATCGGGCAACGCACGCCTTTCGGGATGTAGACGAAGGTACCGTCGGACGCCACCGCCGAGTTGAGCGCAGCAAAGAAGTTATCGTTGTGCGGCACCACGGTGCCAAGATACTTCTGTACCAGCTCCGGATGATCGTGGATCGCTTCACCGAAGGAGCAGAAAATAATGCCCTGCTCAGCCAGCTTGTCACGATAAGTGGTCGACACGGACACCGAGTCGAAAATGGCGTCCACCGCCACTTCTCTGCCTTCACGCACCGGCACGCCCAGCTGGTTAAACGCGTCTTCCACTTCTTTGGTCAGGTAATCGCTGGAGGCGACGCTGCCGGACGTCTGGGTGGCACCCGGTTCAGAGGCACAGCTGTCATCGCAATTGCCGCAGGACGGCGCGGAATAGTAGCTGTAATCCTGATAATCGAGTTTGTCGTAGTGCGCTTTCAGCCAGTGTGGCTCTTCCATCTCCAGCCAGGCGCGAAACGCCTTGAGACGGAACTCCAGCATCCACTCGGGTTCGTTACGTTTGGCCGAAATGGCACGCACCACATCTTCATTGATGCCGTGTGCCAGTTCGTCGGTTTGCAGCTGGGTGAAGAAGCCTTCTTTATAGTTCAGGCTGCCTTCCCAGGTTTGTACATCGTCAGATGCTTCGCTGTGTCGTGACATATTTCACTTACTCGACGCCAAAGCTTTCACCGCACCCGCAGGCGTGCTGAGCTTTAGGGTTGTTGAATTTAAAAATCTGGTTCAGGCCTTCGCGGACATAATCCAGCTCGGTACCGTCAACAAACGGCATCGCCTGAAGCGGCACAAACAGTTTTGCGCCATATTGCTCGAACTGCAGGTCGTCATCGGCAGGCGCTTTCACCAGGTCCATAACGTACCCAAAACCGGCACAGCCGGACTGTTTCACACCCAGTTTCAGGCCCTTAACTTCCGGGTCCTGTTCCACCAGGCTGAGAATCTGTTTCGCTGCCGACTCGGTCAGCGTGAGCCCTTTCCAGACGAATTCGTCAGGTGAAAAAGACGCTGCATTTACTGATGACATAGTGCTACCTCGTAAGTCTGGGCCTTTTCAGGCTATCCCCCTATGGTAGTGATATCAGATATCACTTCAACCTCTTGTTTTGCAGGGATAATCATCTCGTGCTGTTTTTTACTGCTGCTTTATTAAGCATAGTCCCTTCCCACCAGCTTGTGCGCGCCATTCCCGCGCGCGCCGTCAAAACGTAACCTGTTCATAAGCCGTAAATTTTCCAGTTCCCTTTTTACGTTTATGCTCTGATTGATAGGTTACGCCTTTGCTGAATGTAAAGAGATTGTTATTGCCGATTTTTGTAACAGGCAAAGGAAATCAATAAAATTTCACGGCGGGAATTGCATTCCTGGCGCGGTTTAATATGATAATGATTATCATTAACCTACTTTGGGTGGCGACATGACGCTTTCCGTCTCAGCCTGGTTACAACACAAAATCGACGAATATAAGTTTTCGGTCCGCGATATCACCGTCGACTTCTATCTGGCTCAGGCAAAGCTCAACCGCACCGATTGTTCCATTGAACAACTGCGTCGTTTTAACGATACCTGTCTCGACATGGCCGAAATCTGCCAGCTGAACGGCGACGATCACAGCTACCTGCACGCGATGGGCAAGCTGCACCACCGCTTAGTACAGGAGATGGGCAATGCCGATCGCGATCGCCTGTTCCGTATTCAGGCTTACCAGCTGGCGCGCCTGTCGCTGACCCGTTTGTGTCATCAACTGGCGCTCAGCGGCGACTGGGACCAGGCGACCCGCCTGCAAAGTGATTTCGTCCGCCACGCAGGCTGGATATTCTAATCCAGCTTTGTGACGGCTCCTACAATTTGTTTACATCAATTCCAGCAAAGCCTGTAGCGGATGGCGCATACCGTTGCCCTCGGCGCGTTTCACCTGGCTGCGGCAGGAGAAGCCGGTCGCCAGACAGCGCTGACGCGGCAGCTTCTGCAGTTGCGGATGCCACGACAGTTCATAAATGCCCAGCGAGTTGGCCAGGTTTTTACTCTCGTGACCATAAGTGCCGGCCATGCCACAGCAGCCCACGTTGATGTTCTCCAGCTTCGCGCCAAAACGGGCAAAAATAGCCTGCCACTGATTGGGCGTTGACGGCAGCGCCGTGACCTCGGTGCAGTGGGCAAACAGATACCAGGCTTCGCCGCTGGCGATCTGCTCCTCGCGCCCGGCCAGCACGCCGTGGAGCCATTCATGCACCAGCTGCACACTGAACGTGCCGCGCTGCTCGCCCAGCACCTGCTGATACTCGTCGCGATAGCACAGCACCGTGGCCGGATCGACACCGACCATTGGCACGCCGAGCTGCGCCACCCGGTTGAGGAATTCAGCGGTTTTGCCGGCGGTGCGGGCAAAGCGCTGCAGAAAACCTTTCACGTGCTGCGCTTTCCCGTTAGGAGAGAACGGCAGCAGCACCGGCCGGTAGCCGAGTTTTTCAATCAGCCGGATGAAATCGGTCACCAGCTGCGCTTCGTAATAGCTGGTAAACGGATCCTGCACCACCAGCACGTGCTGTTCGCGCTGGGCCGCATCCATCGCCTCGAGTTGCTCCAGCGTGACCCGCATCGCCGGGTGGCCGCTCAGCTGCTGCTTCAGGCTCGGCGAGGAGAGCAGCGGCAGATCGACCATGCCGATGTGGCGCTGGCTGAGGTCGCGCATCCACGGCTGTTTCAGGAAGAAGTTGAACACCCGCGGAGCTTTCGCCATCAGCGGCGCATAGCTTTCAACCGACGCCACCAGATGGTCGCTGACCGGGCGCAGATAGCGGGTGTGATAAAGCTGCAGGAAGCGTGAGCGGAAGTTCGGCACGTCGATTTTAATCGGGCACTGGGTCGAACAGGCTTTACACGCCAGGCAGCCGGACATCGCCTCTTTCACTTCATGCGAGAAGTCATATTCGCCCTGCTTCGCATGCCACGAATTGCGCGTGCGCTGAATCAGACTGCGCAGGCTGGCGCCCTGTGCTGGCAAGGCCTGCTCCAGCTTAAGCGGGTCAACGCCCTGCTCCGCCAGCAGGCGCAGCCACTCACGCGTCAGCGTGGCGCGTCCTTTTGGCGAATGGATACGATTGCGGGTGATTTTCATCGACGGGCACATCGGGCTGCGCACGTCAAAGTTAAAGCACAGTCCGTTGCCGTTACACTCCATCGCGCCGCGCCAGTCATTGCGTACCGTCAGCGGAATCTGGCGATCCCAGCTGCCGCGCGTGGCCGCATCGACTTGCATCATGGGTTCGTCGTTACCCAGCGGCGTACAGATTTTGCCGGGGTTGAGACGGTTATCCGGATCGAACGCCGCTTTGATGCGGCGCAGCTCATTAAACAGCGTTTCGCCAAAGAACGCCGGACTGTACTGGGCACGGAAGCCTTTGCCGTGCTCGCCCCACAGCAGACCGCCGTAGCGCGCGGTAAGCGCCACCACTTCGTCCGAGATCTGCTTCATCAGCATCTCCTGCTGCGGATCGCACATGTCCAGCGCCGGACGCACGTGCAGCACGCCGGCATCCACGTGACCAAACATGCCATAGCTCAGGCCGTGGCTGTCGAGCAGCGCACGAAAATCCACAATGTAATCCGCCAGATGCTCCGGCGGCACGGCGGTGTCTTCCACGAACGGAATCGGTTTGGCGCGCCCTTTGGCGTTGCCAAGCAGACCTACCGCTTTTTTACGCATGTTATAGATGCGCTCAATGCCCGCCAGATCATCACACAGCTGATAGCCCATCACGCCGCCCTGCTGCTGCGCCATCAGCTCATCCAGCCGCGCGCACAGCGTCGTCACCTGCTGCGCAATCAGCGCCGCATCGTCGCCGGCAAACTCGACAATATTCAGGCCAAGCATCTCTTTGCCTGGCACATCGGTGATCAGCTCGCTGACCGAATGCCAGACGATATCCTCGCGCGCCAGGTTAAGCACTTTCGAATCCACTGTCTCCACCGACAGGGCCTGCGCCTCGACCATAAAAGGCGCATTGCGCAGTGCGGAATCGAACGAATCGTACTTAATGTTCACCAGCCGGCGCACTTTGGGAATGGGTGTGATATCCAGCCGGGCTTCGGTGATAAAGGCCAGCGTGCCTTCGGCGCCGCACAACAGGCGCGTCAGATCGAAAGTTTGCAAATCATCACTGAACACATGGCGCAGGTCATAACCGGTGAGGAAGCGGTTCAGTTTGGGGAATTTTGCCAGAATCAGCTCACGCTGCTCGCGGCAGCGGTTAAGCACTGCTTTATAGATGCGCCCTTCAGCGGTCGGCGTCGTGGCCAGCTGTTCCGCCAGCGCGGTGGGCATGGCGCGCGTATCGAGAATTTCGCCGCCCAGCAGCACGGCACGCAGGCCTTCGACGTGATCGGAGGTTTTACCATACACCAGCGATCCCTGACCGGAGGCATCGGTATTGATCATGCCGCCCAGCGTGGCGCGGTTACTGGTCGACAGCTCCGGAGAGAAGAAAAAGCCGTACGGCCTAAGCCAGGCGTTAAGCTGGTCCTTCACCACGCCGGCTTCTACCCGCACCCAGCCCTGCTCGGTGTTGATCTCGAGGATGCGGTTCATGTAGCGCGACATGTCGACCACAATGCCCTGATTGAGTGACTGCCCGTTAGTGCCGGTACCGCCGCCGCGCGGGGTAAACACCAGGCTGTTGAAACGCGGCTCACCGGCCAGTCGGGCGATCAGCGCCACGTCCGCCGTTGAACGCGGAAACAGCGCCGCATCGGGCAGGAGCTGATAGATACTGTTATCGGTGGAGAGCGTGAGGCGGTCGGCATAGCTGGTCGCGGTGTCGCCGGTAAAACCTTGTTCTTTCAGCGACTGCAGGAATGTCAGCACCAGTTGAACGAGGCCTGGCGCCTGAGAAATCTGTGGGATCATTATTTCGTGACCGGGATGTTGTAAACGTTTGCGTGGTTAATTTTTTTCAGCTCTTGGTTGTATCACATTTTTTTGCCGCCCGCTGTTTTTTCAGGAAAACGGCCGCGTCGCGCTGCTTTTTCTGTTTAATTTTCAGGAAATAGATCATCATTGTGAAGGCGCCGCGGAGCGCCCTCCTGAAGGATTACTGAGGTCTGTGTTGTGATGAAAAGCCTGCAACGCGGTGTGGATCTACCGCAAATGTTGTTCTCGCTGATGTTTATTTTGCTGATGATCATTGCCTGTCTGTGGGTGGTGCAGCCGTTCATTCTCGGCTTCGCCTGGGCCAGCATGGTGGTGATTGCCACCTGGCCGCTGATGATTCGTCTGCAGCAACTGCTGTGGGGTCGCCGTTCGCTGGCGGTGATTGCCATGACGATTCTGCTGTTGCTGCTGTTTATTATTCCTATCGCGCTGCTGGTCAGCAGCCTGATTGATAACAGCGCGCCGGTCATCGCCTGGGCGACCCAGCGCCATCTGGTGCTGCCGGATCTTGCCTGGCTGCGCGATATTCCCTATGCCGGACGCAAACTCTATTCCAGCTACCATAAACTGATCGACGGCGGCGGCGCGGCGATCATGAGCCAGGTCCAGCCTTATATTGGCCGCACCACCGGCTTCTTTGTCGCCCAGGCCGGACATTTTGGCCGTTTCATGCTGCACCTTGCCCTGATGCTGTTGTTCAGCGTGCTGCTGTACTGGCGCGGTGAGCAGGTTGGTCTCGGCATCCGTCACTTTGCCTACCGCATGGGCGGACGGCGCGGTGACGCCGCCGTGCTGCTGGCCGGTCAGGCGATCCGCGCCGTGGCGCTCGGCGTGGTGGTGACCGCGCTGGTGCAGGGCGTGCTGGGCGGCATCGGCCTGGCGATTTCCGGCATTCCGTATGCCACGCTGCTGACCGTATTAATGATTCTTACCTGCCTGGTGCAGCTTGGACCGTTGATTGTGCTGGTGCCGGCAATTATCTGGCTCTACTGGAGCGGCGACACCACCTGGGGCACGGTGCTGCTGGTGTGGAGCTGCGTGGTAGGCACGCTGGATAACGTGCTGCGTCCAATGCTGATTCGCATGGGCGCCGATTTACCGATGATTCTGATACTTTCCGGCGTCATCGGCGGGCTGATCGCCTTCGGTATGATTGGACTGTTTATCGGTCCGGTCGTGCTGGCGGTCTCTTACCGGCTGGTTTCGGTGTGGATGCATGAAGCGCCGGCACCAGATGACGATCCGGAAACGGCCATCGAAGCACTGGCCGAACACGAAGAGCCGCAGCCGTAACGCGCTTCCGGCGCATAACCGGGCCCCAGGCCCGGTTTGCTTATCCGCTTTTCCCTCTCCGCACCCATCGCGATTTGCATTAGTCAGCCGTGGTTAACACTCATTAATCCGTACCACTTAATTTCGCGACACAATAATTTTTTCCATTAGTTATTTTTAAGAAAAAACGCACTTTTCAGCGTTTAAGCCCGATCGCACCGATAAAATGATTATTTTTCGCACTGATTCCTGTGCCGGATGGGTCATAAAACGTAATGAAAGATTATCAGCTTTAAACTAATAAGAGGATTCTTAAAGACGCCAGCGGCGGCGGTGAATAACATGTTCACTATGTTTTAAATCAAGCCACTGATTTTTAAACAACCTTTTCCCCTGAGTAAAGTGAAGAATTGCTGTGTGTAGTCTTTGCCCATCCCCTGTGATGGGCTTTTTTTTGCCTGCAATTCAGCGATAAACAGAGCGGCCCGGCGGCGAACGCCGTCAGCGCTGGGTTTATGGCAATCTTAAGTGATGAAAAGTGGAATGGGATATGGGACAGGTGCCCGACGGTTGCCGGGCACCAGGCAGGTATAACAGATTACGCTTTGGCCGCGTCCAGCTCAGCCAGGCTCAACCAGGTTTCCACCACGGTATCCGGATTGAGCGACAGGCTGTCGATGCCCTGCTCCATCAGCCAGGCAGCAAAGTCCTGATGATCTGAAGGCCCCTGGCCGCAGATGCCGACGTATTTGCCCTGCTTCTTCGCTGCCTGAATCGACATCGACAGCAGTGCCTTCACCGCATCGTTACGCTCATCAAACAGCGCCGACACCACGCCGGAGTCGCGATCCAGCCCCAGCGCCAGCTGCGTCATGTCGTTGGAGCCGATAGAGAAGCCGTCAAAGTGCTGCAGGAACTGTTCTGCCAGCAGCGCGTTGGACGGGATCTCGCACATCATGATCACCTTTAGTCCGTTCTCGCCGCGTTTCAGGCCCTGCTTCGCCAGCTCGGCCACCACGGCCTCGGCCTGATCGACGGTGCGTACAAACGGCACCATGATCTCAACGTTGGTCAGCCCCATGTCGTTGCGCACGCGCTTCACAGCTTCGCACTCCAGCGCAAAGCAGTCGCGGAAGCTGTCGGCCACGTAGCGTCCGGCGCCGCGGAAGCCCAGCATCGGGTTTTCCTCTTCCGGCTCGTAACGCTCGCCGCCGACCAGGTTGGCATACTCGTTGGTTTTGAAATCCGACAACCGCACAATGACGCGCTTCGGCGCGAAGGCCGCGCCCAGCGTGGCGATCCCTTCGGTCAGCCGCGCGATGTAGAATTCCACCGGATCGTCAAAGCCTTTCATCATCTGACCAATCTGCGCCTGCAGTTCCGGCGTCTGCTGATCAAACTCCAGCAAGGCTTTCGGGTGCACGCCAATCATGCGGTTGATGATGAACTCCAGACGCGCCAGCCCAACGCCTTCATTTGGCAGGCAGGCAAAGTCAAACGCGCGATCCGGGTTACCGACGTTCATCATAATTTTCAGCGGCAGATCCGGCATGGTATCAACCTGCGAGCTGGTGACTTCAAAGTCCAGCAGATCGTTATACACATAGCCGGTATCGCCTTCGGCGCAGGACACCGTGACCTTATGACCGTCCTTCAGGTGCTCGGTGGCGTCACCACAGCCCACCACCGCCGGAATGCCCAGCTCGCGCGCAATGATTGCCGCGTGACAGGTCCGGCCGCCACGGTTGGTGACGATCGCCGACGCCTTCTTCATGATCGGCTCCCAGTCCGGGTCGGTCATGTCGGTGACCAGCACATCGCCTTTCTCGATGCGGTGCATCTCGCTAATGTCGTGAATCACCTTCACTTCACCCGCACCGATGCGATGGCCGATGGCCCGGCCTTCCACCAGCACGCTGCCTTTGCCCTGCAGGCTGTAGCGTTCCATCACCTGTCCGTTGGAACGCACCGTTTCCGGCCGCGCCTGCACGATGAACAGTTTGCCGGTGTGGCCATCTTTGGCCCATTCAATATCCATCGGACGCTTATAGTGCTGCTCAATCAGCACCGCCTGGCGCGCCAGCGCCTGCACTTCGTCATCGGTCAGGCTAAAGCGGTCTCGCTGTTCCTGTTCCACGTCCTCAATGCGCACCTGTTCGCCGTGCTCCTGCGAATCGGCATACACCATGCGGATCTTCTTCGAGCCCAGGGTACGGCGCACAATCGCCGGGCGATTAGCAGCCAGCGTCGGTTTGTGCACGTAAAACTCATCCGGGTTAACCGCGCCCTGCACCACCATTTCGCCAAGACCGAACGCCGAGGTGATGAACACCACCTGGTCGAAGCCGGATTCGGTATCAATGGTGAACATCACGCCGGAGGAGGCGAGATCGGAACGTACCATGCGCTGCACACCGGCTGAGAGCGCCACGCCACGGTGGTCGTAGCCCTGATGCACGCGGTATGAAATGGCGCGATCGTTAAACAGCGAGGCGAATACGTGCTTCACGGCCACCAGCACCGCGTCGAAGCCCTGCACGTTAAGGAAAGTTTCCTGCTGGCCGGCAAACGAGGCATCGGGCATATCCTCGGCGGTGGCCGAAGAGCGCACCGCAAAGGAGGCTTCGGCGTCATCAGCAGAAAGTTGTTCATAGGCGCTGCGGATCGCCGCTTCCAGCTCTGGCTGGAAAGGCGTATCCACCACCCATTGACGAATCTGTTTGCCGGCCTGCGCCAGCGCTGCAACATCATCAATATCCGTCTTGTCCAGCAATGCATAAATACGCTGGTTCAGTCCGCTTTGGTCGAGAAACTGATTAAAAGCGTAAGATGTCGTCGCGTAGCCGTTTGGCACGGATACCCCGAGCGACGACAAATTGGTAATCATTTCTCCCAGGGAAGCATTCTTGCCCCCTACCCGATCAACATCATGCATGCCAAGCTGGTTGTACCAGAGCACTAGCGACTGTTGGTCTTGATTGGACATTGAGATTATCCTTTTAAATGATTGGAGCACATGGAACATTTTGCTATTCGCCAAATCAGCCTGGCACAATCAATTAATAAAGACTAAGTGTTGAATCGTTAAAGCAGAAAATCAGCGTTAAAATCGGATTACTCCCCGAAAAGCGCCTTGTTGCGCAACGCAGCTATTTTTTACCAACCTATTGGCAATGCGATATTTTTCACTTTTTCATGAGGTTAGCCACGATTTTTGTTGCGCAACGCTTGCCGTTTTTATTTTGCGCCCGCGCGGGCAAAAGCGAGAAATTAGCGCTGAACAACCCGGCTTTTCATCTATGATGGGTAATCAGCGCAGCGTAAAAATAGATTATTCGCCGGCCAGATATGGATATTTCATTTTACCCTTAGTGAAAATGAAATATTTTAGGTGATAATGTTACGCAAAAGTAAACAAAAGTATGAGGTCAACCATGAGCACTGAACGCAGCGTATTCTATATCTCTGACGGCACCGCCATCACCGCGGAAGTGCTGGGCCACGCGGTGCTGTCACAGTTTCCGGTGAATACCAACAGCGTGACGCTGCCGTTCGTGGAGAATGTGCAGCGCGCCCAGGCGGTGAAAGCCCAGATCAATGCGCTCTACCAGCAGAGCGGCGTGCGCCCGCTGGTGTTTTTCTCGATTGTCACACCAGAGGTGCGCGACATCATTCTGGAGAGCGAAGGTTTCTGCCAGGACATCGTGCAGGCGCTGGTGGCACCGCTGCAGAGCGAACTGGGCGTAGCCTCCATGCCGGTGGCGCACCGTACCCACGGCCTGACCGCCAGTAACTTAGGCAAATACGATGCCCGTATCGCCGCGATTGATTACACCCTGGCGCACGATGACGGTATTTCGCTGCGCGGGCTGGAAGATGCGCAGGTGATTCTGCTGGGGGTATCGCGCTGCGGCAAAACCCCGACCAGTCTGTATCTGGCGATGCAGTTTGGCGTCCGCGCGGCTAACTATCCGTTCATCGCCGATGACATGGATAATCTGAAACTGCCGCCTGCGCTGCGCGCTCATCAGCACAAGCTGTTTGGCCTGACCATCGATCCGGAACGGCTGGCGGCGATTCGTCAGGAGCGCGCTGAAAATACCCGCTATGCGTCAATGCGCCAGTGCCGGCTGGAGGTCGGTGAAGTGGAAGCGCTGTTCCGCACCCATCAGATTCGCTATCTCAACAGCACCAATTACTCTGTCGAAGAGATCGCCACCAAAATCCTCGACATCATGGGCCTGCGCCGCAGCATGTACTGACCTCACCTGCCAGGTTGTAAAGCCTGGCTGCCGTCAGTAATGAATAGCCTTTTGATTTAGCTGGTTGAATTCACGGGCTAATGGTTTATTGTGATCATCATCACTTCCCGGTATTTCACCGCTGCGAAGAACAGATTTTTGAGAATCCCAATGAACAAAACTGATGAACTGCGCACCGCGCGCATCGGCACGCTGCTGACGCCGGCCGCGCTGGCGCAACAACACCCCATTTCGGCGGCGATTGCCGCTAACGTTACCGCCGCGCGTCAGCGTATCGCGCGCATCCTGACCGGTGAAGATCCACGCCTGCTGGTGATTATCGGCCCCTGCTCGCTGCACGACCCAAAGGCCGCGCTGGAGTACGCAGAGCGTCTCAATCTGCTGCGTGAACAGCACAAGGACCGGCTGGAAATTGTGATGCGTGCCTACTTTGAGAAGCCGCGCACCGTAGTCGGCTGGAAAGGTCTGATTTCCGATCCGGATCTCGATGGCAGCTTCGACGTCAACCGCGGCATCGCTATCGCGCGCCAGCTGCTGCTGGATATCAACGCCATCGGCATGCCAACCGCCACGGAATTCCTCGATATGGTGATCGGCCAGTTTATTGCCGACCTGATCAGCTGGGGCGCGATTGGCGCGCGCACCACCGAGAGCCAGATTCACCGTGAAATGGCCTCGGCGCTCTCCTGCCCGGTGGGCTTCAAGAATGGCACCGACGGCAACGTGCAGATCGCGGTTGATGCGATTCGCGCCGCGCGTGTCAGCCATATGTTCCTGTCACCCGACAAAACCGGGCAGATGACGATTTATCAGACCAGCGGCAATCCGCACGGTCACGTGATCCTGCGCGGCGGGCGTCAGCCGAACTACCACGCTGAAGATGTCGCCGCTGCGGCCGCCAACCTGCGCGACTTCAACCTGCCGGAACAGCTGGTGATCGACTTCAGCCATGGCAACTGCCTGAAGCAGCATCGCCGCCAGCGCGATGTGGCGCAGGACGTGGCGGCGCAGATCCGTGCCGGTTCGCGGGCAGTGGCGGGAGTGATGATTGAGAGTTTCCTGCAGGAGGGTAATCAGAAAGTGGTGAGCGGCCAGCCGCTGACCTACGGCCAGTCGATTACCGATCCGTGCCTCGGCTGGGATGACAGCGCGGAGGTGCTGGCACTGCTGGCGGCTGCCGTGGACAGCCGCTTCTGATGCCTGCTAGCTGGAGCAGCTTACCTCCAGCGTTTTTCCCCACTCCGGCGGCCGCTGGCGCAGTTCCGGACTGATGGCCGCCTCGTTAAACGGCTGCTGCAGCGCCAGATGTAATCTGGCCAGCGCCGCCGTTTCCCCCTGCTCAACCTCATCGATCACCTGCTGGGCCAGATAGTTGCGCAACACCAGCGCCGGGTTAGCCGCTTTCATGACTGCCTGACGCTGCGCATCGCTGACGCCATCCTGCAGCAGGCGCTGGCGATAGCCGTGATACCAGCGGTCGAAGGCGTCACGGTCGATAAACTCATCGCGGAGCGGTGAACGCGTCTCTGCCTGCTGCGTCTCGCTCAGCAGACGGAACGTCAGGGTGTAATCGCTGTGCTCTGCCGTCATCAGCGCCAGCAGGTCAGTGAGAATAGCGTTATCCCCCGCATCGGCGGTCAGCAGCCCGAGCTTCGCGCGCATTTTCTCGCCCCACACCCGCATCAGCTCGCTCTCGTAATGGCTGAGCGCTTGTTTCAACTGTTCAGTGCTCAGCAAACCGGACAGCGCATGCGCCAGGCGGTTAAGATTCCACAAGCCGATCATCGGCTGGTTGCTGAAGGCGTAGCGCCCCTGATAATCGCTGTGATTACAGATGAAATCCGCATCGTAGTCATCAAGGAAACCGTAAGGCCCGTAATCGAGCGTCAGGCCGAGGATCGACATATTATCGGTATTCATCACGCCATGCGCGAAGCCGACGCTCTGCCACTGGGCAATCAGGCTGGCGGTGCGTTTGACGATATCGGTAAACCACAACAGGTAGCGATCGGCCTCCTGCTCCAGCTGCGGCCAGTGATGATGAATCGCGTAGTCCGCCAGCTGGCGCACTTTCTCCGGCTCGCCGCCGTAATAGAAATGCTCGAAGTGACCAAAACGCAGATGGCTGTCGGCGATGCGCATCAGCATCGCGCCGCGCTCGCGGGTTTCACGCTGGACCGGTTCGTTGCCAATGGCCAGCGCCAGCGCGCGCGTGGTCGGGATGCCAAGATGGTGCAGCGCTTCCGAGGCGAGAAACTCGCGCACGCTGGAACGGATCACCGCGCGGCCATCGCCCATGCGTGAATAGGGGGTCAGGCCCGCGCCTTTCAGATGCCAGTCAAATTTGCGGCCGTCGGCCAGTTGCTGTTCGCCAAGCAGCAGACCGCGTCCGTCGCCCAACTGACCGGCCCACACGCCAAACTGGTGCCCGCTGTAGACCTGCGCCAGCGGCGACATGCCGGGAAGCAACGCTGCGCCATACCACACGCCGTGGCCTTTGCCAGCAAACAGCGCGGCATCCAGGCCCATCTCCTGCGCCAGCGCGGCATTATGATAACACAGCCGCCCGCCGGCAAGCGGCGTTGGGTCCAGCGCGGTGTAGAATCCCGGCAACGTCTGCTGCCAGCTATTAATAAATTGCATCGACACTCCGGAAGGTGCGCAACGGTGCGCCACCCGCATTGCGTTTAAAGATAAAGCGTAGTCTACCGTCGGGGGGACGGAGAAGACAGATGAAAGGTTACTGCTGTGAAGGCGTGGTGAGCGTGACGTGCGGATAGATGAGATCGCTTAACCGTTCCGCTTTAACCACCGGGAACAGACTGCCCTGCAGCTGTGCGCCACTCAGGGAACTGACTTTCTCCAGCAGGGCATTATCGTCAACGCCACAAATAATTATTTGCGGGGCGTAAGCGGAAAAATTATCGATAACAGTCTGAATAAATGGCGTAAATGAGGCACGTTTCGCCAGCGCATGAATAAACGCTTTGTCCATTTTTAACACGCTAAACAGATTTTCGTATACTGCCGTAGCCGGGGCTTTTCCTGCCCCAAATTGAGAAAGCGATAAGCGAAATTCCTGTTGCAGGCGTGCTAACAGCGGCTGCTTTTTACCAGCCGATAATTGCGGAAACGTTTCACTGATATCCAAAACAATAAAGGGAAGTTGTTTAAATTTCCTTAAGAGAAACTCACTGGCCAATAGCGTCGTGGCCATAGATTCATCAATACGAACCAGCGCGATAATTTGATGTAACTCAAAAAAGTCACGGTACTTTTCCAGCAGCACTAACTGGCTCTGCAGCAAACGTAATTGCTGGGCATCGTCAAGCTGCGGCAACAGCAAGTCCTGCGGCAGCGTAATCGGCGCACTGTCATGAACAAACTGGGTGACCAGCTCAACCGCAGTCAGCTGGCCCGCCAGAGAATAGGCAGGATAAAACCAGGTTTCCGACTGATAGTCGGCAGATAAATGGACTTTCATTTTTTACAGCCAGATGCAGTGGCAATTGGCGCATCGTATATCAATGAAAACGGTCAGGCAATAGGACCAAACGTTAGAAGAGACGCCGTTTTCTGTCTAATTACCGACTTTTCTGCATCAAATAATACTTAAGCCAAATGATCCAGGTTAATGTCCATACTGATTAAATTCACTGACGTCTATTTTTAGTCGCAAACCCGATTGCGGTAAAGTGCCATTTTAAATGAGAGTTATATCTGGCGGAAAAAAACAAATAAATCGGATCAAAACCCATCTGTTTATTACGCCTTTTTTTAACACTAAGGGGTTAAGCGGATTAGATGCGACGCGCCTGCCAGAATACTTTGCGCCAGTAAACATTATCCAGCGAGGAGCGGATCACGCCCTGGCTGGTGGAGGCGTGAATGAAGGTATTGTCGGTGTCATAGATGCCTACGTGCAGGCCATTTTCGCCGCTGCCGGTTTTGAAAAATACCAGGTCGCCGGGCAGCAGATCGCTTTTATCGATGCGCGTGCCGATATCAGTCTGATCAATCGTTGAGCGCGGCAGCTGCAGGTCAAAGCGGTCACGAAAGGTCAGGTAGACAAAGCCAGAGCAATCCACGCCACCACGGCTTAATCCGCCATAGCGATAAGGTGTACCGCGCCAGCGGCTGAGCTGATCGTTAAGTTGCGCAATTACGGTGATGGAGTCAGACAGACGGCCATTGGGCGGCGGCGCATGATGGCTACAGCCCGCCAGCAGCAGCACGAGGAGAAACAGGGTCAGCCGCATCAGAATAGTCCTTAAAAACGTCGTCCGGCTGACACTGTAGCGACAAAGCGGCGCGGCGCGCAAGTCAGGGAAGATAAAGCAGCGGCCCCTGTGGCGTCTCCAGCTGCACGAATTCGGCCTGATAAAGCGGTTCCAGTCGCTCGGCGGTCAGCACCTCGCGCGCCCTGCCCTGACTGACTACGCGGCCCTGATGCATCAGCCAGACGCGATCGGCATGGCGCAGACTGTGGTTGAGATCGTGTCCGCTGGCCACAATGCCGATGCCGGCCTCGCTGAGCTGCAACAGCAGCTTATCCACCGCGCGCTGCTGTGCGATGTCGAGCGCGGTGAGCGGCTCATCCAGAATCAGTAACGCACCGCGCGGATTAATTGCCGGATGGATCTGCAGCACCACCGCCGCCAGGCGCACCCGCTGCCACTCACCGCCGGAGAGCTGCGCCAGCGGACGCGTCAGCTTATCCTGCAAGCCAAGCTGCTGCAGCAGGTCAGTGAGCGTCGCCTGCGCGTAGTCGCCACCCGGCGGGCTGTGCAGCCGCAGATAGTGCCACACCGGCAGCGCCGCAGGTGCCGGCTGCTGCTGCGGGAGCCAGGCGCGCTGCTGCGCCAGTGCGGCACCCGACCAGCTTCGCAGCGGCTGGCCGGCCAGCGTCAGCTGCCCTTCAGCGTCGAGCAGGCCAGCGAGCGCGGTCAGCAGCGTGCTCTTGCCGGCGCCGTTAGGGCCGACCACGTGCACACGCTCACCGCGGCAGAGCGTCAGCTCCCCCGCGCTCAGCCGTCCGGGCACGCGCAGGTCGTGGCACTGCAGCAGCATTACGCCGCCAGCGCCTGCTCAATGCGTTTCAGAATGATCGGATCGTCCGGCGTCATGTCCGGCGAGAAGCGCGCGATCACCTCACCCTGTTTGTTGATGAGGAACTTTTCGAAATTCCACAGGATATCGCCCGGCGCTTTCGGCGCGCGGCCTTTGCTCTCCATGCGCTCAAGGAAACCGCTGCCTGCCGGGCGTTCGGCTTCCGGCTGCGCGGCGACCAGCTGACGGTACAGCGGATGACGCTGCTCGCCGTTAACCTCCGTTTTGTCGAACAGCGGGAAGGTTACGCCGTACGTGGTGCTGCAGAAGGTTTTGATCTCTTCGTTGCTGCCCGGTTCCTGCTCAAGAAACTGATTGCAGGGGAAGCCCAGCACGCTGAAATCTTTGTCCTGCCAGGCCTTCTGCAGCGACTCCAGCTGTTCATACTGCGGCGTCAGGCCGCATTTTGATGCTACGTTAACCACCAGCAGCACCTTGCCCTGATACTGTGCCAGCGTGGTTTTTTCACCGTCCAGCGTAACCAGTTCTGTCTGATAAAGGCTCATCGTCGATTCCCGTTGTTGATTGCACTGTGCCAGCCGCAGCTAGCGCGAAGACTTCACTAATAACATGATAAACAGCGGCGCGCCGAGCGTGGCAGTGACCACCCCAATTGGCAGCTCGGCCGAGGTAAGCACCAGCCGTGCCAGAATGTCCGCCGCCAGCAGTACCGCCGCGCCCGCCAGCGCCGCGGCCGGCAGCAGGTAGCGATGATCGCTCAGGCCGCTGAGGCGCAGCAGATGGGGGATAACCAGTCCGACAAATCCAATCGAACCGGCCATCGCCACGCTGACGCCCACCAGCCAGCCCATCGCCAGCACCAGCAGATTGCGCCACAGCAGCAGTGGCAGGCCGAGCTGCCGCGCCGAAACCTCCCCCAGCGCCAGCAGATTAAGCGTTCGAGCGCTGGCCAGCAGCGCCAGCGTCACCGGCAGCAGCGCCAGCATCATCCAGCCGTAGCGCCAGTCGATACCGCTAAAGCCGCCCATCATCCAGTACATCAGCTGGCGCAGATCGAGGCTGGTGCTAAAGTACACCGCCCACGTCATGATGGCGCTACAGATAATGCCGAGCGCCACGCCGGTCAGCAGCAGACGGCTGGCCGACAGCTGACGATGGGCAAAATGCAGCAGGATCAGCGTGATCAGCAGCGCGCCCGCCATCGCTGCCAGCGCCAGGCTCCACAGTGCGCCGTTACCCAGCAGCACCGCCAGCACCAGGCCAATGCCGGCACCGTTCGATACGCCCAGCAGCCCGGGCTCCGCCAGCGGATTGTTGAACAGCGCCTGCATCACCACGCCGCAGACTGCCAGCGCCGCGCCCACCAGCAGCACCGCCAGGGTGCGCGGCAGGCGCAATTGCCAGACGAACAGATCGCCGCTGGCAGAAAACCATTGCAGCGGAGATATCCAGCTGTCGCCCGTGCACAGACTGAGCACCAGCAGCAGCAGCACTGCGGCAGTAAGCGCGCCGAGCCAGCGCCGGCTGCGACGGTCGGCCTGTTGGGCCAACTGATCCAGCAGAGTCATAAGTAAGATTGGCTGAGAAAACAGAGATTTGATTGTAGAGAGATTACGCTAAAAAGAAAGCCGCGCCTGCAGCGTGGTGCCGGGATTGCGCGCATAAAAAAGGCCGCTGAGCGGCCTTTTTGTCATACTGAAATCAGTCAGCATCCTTGGGTGACGCGTTCTCCACGCGACTTTTCAACTTCTGCCCCGGACGGAATGTCACCACGCGGCGGGCGGTGATTGGAATATCTTCCCCCGTCTTCGGGTTACGGCCCGGACGCTGGTTTTTGTCACGCAGATCAAAATTACCAAATCCGGACAGTTTTACCTGTTCTCCGTTTTCCAACGCGCGGCGAACTTCTTCGAAAAAAAGCTCTACCAACTCTTTGGCATCGCGTTTGCTCAACCCGAGTTTTTCAAACAGGTACTCTGACATTTCAGCTTTTGTAAGCGCCATAGGTTCAATCCCTCAAGGTTGCCTGGAATCGCTCTTTTAATGCTGCAACGCATTTGGCAACGGTCGCAGCAATCTCCTCTTCTTCGAGTGTCCGGCTGGTATCCTGCAAAATCAGGCTAATCGCGAGGCTCTTTTCACCCTCGTTTACGCCCTTACCACGGTACACGTCAAACAAGTTTACGCCAACTACCTGATTTACGCCAACTTTCTTACACTCCGCGATGATATCTGCTGCGGGCACATTTTCAGCCACTACCACAGCGATGTCACGGCGGTTTGCCGGGAAGCGTGAGATCTCGCGCGCGTCAGGCAGGACGCGGTCTGCGACCTTATTCCAAAGCAGTTCAAACACTAAGGTGCGGCCGTTAAGATCCAGCTTACGTTCCAGCTCCGGATGAACCACCCCGATAAATCCGATTCGTTCGCCGGCTAAATAAATGCCTGCACTCTGTCCCGGATGCAGCGCCGGATTGGCTTCTGCACGGAACGAAATCGCGTCGAGTTTACCGGTCAAATCCAGCAGCGACTCTAAATCGCCTTTCAAATCATAGAAGTCAACCGTCTGGCGCGCCAGATCCCAGTGCTCTTCGTAGCGGTTACCGCTCAGCACGCCCGCCAGCATAAGATCCTGACGGATGCCGAGATCGGCCTGCGTATCAGGCACAAAGCGTAAACCGCTCTCAAACAGGCGCACGCGGCTCTGCTGACGGTTCTGGTTATACACCACGGCGCCGAGCAGACCGGTCCACAGCGACAGGCGCATCGCCGACATATCGCTGGAAATCGGGCTGGGCAGAATCAGCGCTTCTTCGCCCGGATGCAGCAGCTGCTGCACTTTCGGATCGACAAAGCTGTAGGTAATCGCTTCCTGATAGCCTTTATCCACCAGCAGGTTTTTGGCACGCTTCAGCGACAGATCGGCTTCACGGTGCTGGGTCATCAGCAGGCTGGCTTTCACCGGCACATCCGGAATGTTGTTGTAGCCGTAAACGCGCGCCACTTCTTCGACCAGGTCTTCTTCGATGGCCATATCGAAGCGCCAGCTCGGGGCGACGGCCTGCCATTCGCCGTTGCCGACGGTGACGTCACAGCCGAGACGGGTCAGGATATCGGTCACCTGCTCATCCGCAATGACGTGGCCAATCAGGCGGTCCAGCTTCTCACGGCGCAGCGTAATGGTGGCGCGCGCCGGCAGTTTGCTGGCATCGGTCTGATCGATAACCGGGCCGGCTTCGCCGCCGCAAATCGCCAGCAGCAGCTGAGTGGCGCGCTCCAGCGCCTTATGCTGCAGCGCCGGATCGACACCGCGCTCGTAGCGGTGGGAAGCATCGGTATGCAGACCATGACGACGCGCACGGCCGGTGATCGCCAGCGGATCGAAGAACGCGCACTCAAACAATACATTCTGCGTCGCTTCGTTGACGCCGGAGTGCTCACCGCCGAAGATGCCACCCATCGCCAGCGCTTTGTGGTGATCCGCAATCACCAGCGTATCGCTGTGGAGGGTCGCTTCGCTGCCGTCGAGCAGCGTCAGGGTTTCCCCCTCTTTCGCCATGCGCACCACGATACCGCCGTCAATGCGGTCGAGATCGAAGGCGTGCATCGGCTGACCGAGCTCCAGCAGCACGTAGTTAGTGATATCCACTACTGGATCGATCGAGCGGATACCGCAGCGGCGCAGTTTTTCGCGCATCCACAGCGGCGTTTCAGCTTTCACGTTTACGCCTTTTACCACGCGGCCCAGGTAACGTGGGCAGGCATCGGTGGCGTCAACGCGAATCGGGAAGGTGTCGCTAATGGTGGCTTTAACCGGCTCGATGACCGGCGCCTGCAGCGGCAGGCCATTAATCACCGCCACGTCACGCGCGATACCGATGATGCCCAGACAGTCGGCACGGTTCGGCGTCACGCTGATTTCGATGGTGTTGTCATCCAGCTGCAGGTACTGGCGAATATCGGTGCCCACCGGCGCATCGGCTGGCAGCTCGATAATACCGTTGTGATCGTCAGAAATCCCCAGCTCGGAGAACGAGCACAGCATGCCTTCTGACGGCTCACCGCGCAGTTTTGCCGCTTTTATTTTGAAATCGCCTGGCAGCACGGCACCAACAGTCGCCACCGCCACTTTCAGGCCCTGACGGCAGTTTGGCGCGCCGCAGACGATATCCAGCAGGCGGTCGCCACCCACGTTGATTTTGGTGACGCGCAGTTTGTCGGCGTTCGGGTGCTGGCCGCACTCCACCACTTCACCCACCACGACGCCATGAAACGCCCCTGCCACCGGGTCGACGCCGTCGACTTCCAGACCGGCCATGGTGATTTGCTCAGACAGCGCGGCGCTGTCCAGGGCTGGATTTACCCATTCGCGTAACCAGAGTTCACTGAATTTCATTGGATAACCTGCCCTTATTTAAATTGTTTGAGGAAACGTAAATCGTTTTCGAAGAAGGCGCGCAGATCGGTCACACCGTAGCGCAGCATGGTCAGACGCTCCATGCCCATCCCGAAGGCGAAGCCGGAGTAGATTTCCGGATCGATGCCCACGTTGCGCAGTACGTTCGGATGCACCATGCCGCAGCCCAGCACTTCCAGCCATTTGCCGTTTTTACCCATCACGTCCACTTCCGCTGACGGTTCGGTGAACGGGAAATAGGACGGGCGGAAGCGAATCTGCAGGTTCTCTTCGAAGAAGTTGTTCAGGAAGTCATGCAGCGTGCCTTTCAGATTGGTGAAGCTGATGTCTTTATCGACAATCAGACCTTCCATCTGATGGAACATCGGGGTGTGCGTCTGATCGTAATCGTTACGGTAAACGCGACCCGGCGCGATGATACGAATCGGCGGCTGCTGATTTTTCATGGTGCGGATCTGCACGCCGGAAGTCTGGGTGCGCAGCAGGCGCGTGGCATCGAACCAGAAGGTGTCGTGATCGGCGCGCGCCGGGTGATGCCCCGGAATATTCAGCGCATCAAAGTTGTGATAATCGTCTTCAATTTCCGGACCGGTCGCCACCGCGAAACCCAACTCGCCGAAAAAGGTTTCGATACGATCGATGGTGCGGGTCACCGGATGCAGACCGCAGTTCTCGATACGGCGTCCCGGCAGCGACACGTCGATAGTCTCAGCCGCCAGGCGGGCATTCAGCGCCGCGCTTTCCAGCGTATCTTTACGCGCGTTGAGACGGTCCTGTACCTGCTGTTTGGCATCGTTGATGACCGCACCGGCCGCCGGGCGCTCTTCCGCCGGCAGTTCACGCAGGGTGGTCATTTGCAGCGTCAGGTGCCCTTTTTTACCCAGAAATTCGACGCGCACGGCGTCCAGGGCGGCGATATCCGACGCCTCGTCGATGGCGGCCGTGGCACGGGCCACCAGGTCTGCGAGTTGGGACATGATTTCCTCTTCTTCCAGCCGGGCTGGTCAGTTCTCGTTGGGATCGTGCGATCCGATTAAGTGTCGCCGGAAACAAAAAAGCCTCCACGAGGGAGGCTTTCAGCGCGATTTTTCGTTTCTTTTCTTATGCGCAAAAGCCCCTGACGATCAGGCGCTAAAGTAAAAAAAGAAACGGAAAATAGCAGCGTGCATGCTTGCGTTACCTTGTCTTGATAGAAACCGCACTATTGAAATGCCCTGCGGCTAAAATGTCAATCATTTGCGTGGGTTGCAGGCAATAAAAAAGGGAGCAAGCTCCCTTTTTTACCTGACTTACGCCAGAGCTGATTTTGCTTTTTCAACCAGTGCAGTGAATGCCACTTTGTCGAATACAGCGATGTCAGCGAGGATTTTACGGTCGATTTCAATGGACGCTTTTTTCAGGCCATTGATGAAACGGCTGTAAGAGATACCGTTCTGACGCGCCGCAGCGTTAATACGTGCGATCCACAGCTGACGGAACTGACGCTTACGCTGACGACGGTCGCGGTAAGCATACTGACCAGCTTTGATAACAGCCTGGAAGGCAACGCGGTAAACACGTGAACGTGCACCATAGTAGCCTTTAGCTTGTTTTAAGATTTTCTTGTGACGTGCGCGAGCAATTACACCACGTTTTACGCGAGCCATGTGAGCTCTCCTATATCATATTCTGTGATTTCCCCATCATCTTTCGTGCCGCAGTGGCGTTGGCTGCCTTCATTCATCCCGGTCACTTACTGATGTAAGCGCAGGGATTCATTCCGTTGCCGCCTGACTGCAACCCGAAATCTATCGGGGAATTAAAAAAGGGTTAACTTATGCGTACGGCAGGCAGGCAACAACCAGACCCAGATCGCCTTTAGACACCATGCCTTTTGGACGCAGGTGACGTTTACGCTTAGTAGACTTTTTAGTCAGAATATGACGCAGGTTTGCGTGCTTACGCTTGAAGCCGCCAGAAGCGGTCTTCTTGAAGCGCTTTGCGGCGCCACGTACAGTTTTAATCTTTGGCATTTTTACAAATATCCACTTCGCATTGTTAATAAAATGAACCAGACAGGCGAATAAAAATCCGCGCAGCGCGAACGCTACGCGGCATTATTACTTGAAAGCCTACTGTTTCTTCTTAGGTGCGAGCACCATAATCATCTGGCGGCCTTCGATCTTCGTCGGGAAGGATTCGACCACTGCCAGTTCATTCAGATCTTCTTTCACGCGGTTAAGCACTTCCATACCGATCTGTTGGTGCGCCATCTCACGACCACGGAAACGCAGCGTGATTTTGGCTTTATCGCCCTCTTCCAGAAAACGAATCAGGCTGCGGAGTTTTACCTGATAGTCGCCTTCATCGGTACCAGGACGGAATTTGATTTCCTTAACCTGGATAACTTTTTGCTTCTTCTTCTGTTCCTTAGAAGATTTGCTCTTTTCATAAAGGAACTTGCCGTAATCCATAATGCGGCAAACCGGCGGTTCGGCGTTCGGGCTAATTTCAACTAAATCTACGCCAGCTTCTTCTGCTTTCTCAATCGCTTCGCGCAGTGAGACAATGCCAAGTTGCTCGCCGTCTACGCCAGTTAAGCGCACTTCGGTGGCACGGATTTCGCCGTTGATACGGTTCGGACGCGTCGGTTGTACTCGTTTTCCGCCTTTAATAACCTTATTCCTCTAATTGGTGAAGATGTCGGCTGCGAATCTCTTGTTGCAGCTTCTCAACAAACACATCTACGTCCATGCTCCCGAGGTCTTTACCACGGCGGGTGCGCACGGCAACCTTGCCTGCTTCCACCTCTTTCTCACCGCAGACCAGCATGTAAGGGACGCGACGTAATGTGTGCTCGCGGATTTTAAAGCCTATCTTCTCGTTTCTCAAGTCTGCTTTGACACGAATGCCAGCATTCTGCAATTTCTTCGTCAATTCACTGACATATTCTGCCTGGCCGTCGGTGATATTCATCACCACTGCCTGTACCGGCGCCAGCCAGCTCGGGAAGAAACCGGCGAACTCTTCGGTCAGAATTCCGATGAAGCGCTCCATCGAACCCAGAATCGCACGGTGAATCATCACTGGCGTCTGACGATCGTTGGTTTCGCCCACGTAGGTGGCGTCCAGACGTTTCGGCAGGGAGAAGTCTAGCTGAACGGTGCCGCACTGCCAGGCGCGGTCGAGACAATCGTGCAGCGTAAACTCAATTTTCGGGCCGTAGAAGGCGCCTTCACCCGGCTGATATTCGAACGGAATGTTGTTCTCTTTCAGCGCTTCGGCGAGGTCCACTTCGGCACGATCCCACATCTCATCGCTGCCAATGCGCTTCTCAGGGCGCGTCGACAGTTTCACCACGATTTTTTCAAAACCGAAGGTGCTGTACATGTCATAGACCATGCGGATGCAGCTGTTCACTTCATCACGCACCTGATCTTCAGTACAGAAGATGTGGGCGTCATCCTGGGTAAAGCCGCGCACGCGCATCAGACCGTGCAGCGCACCTGACGGTTCGTTACGGTGACAGCTACCGAACTCCGCCATACGCAGCGGCAGGTCGCGGTACGATTTCAGACCCTGGTTAAAGATCTGCACGTGACCCGGACAGTTCATCGGTTTGATGCAGTATTCACGGTTCTCGGAAGAGGTGGTGAACATCGCTTCTTTGTAGTTGTCCCAGTGCCCGGTTTTTTCCCACAGCACGCGGTCCATCATGAACGGACCTTTCACTTCCTGGTAGTCGTACTCTTTCAGCTTGGTGCGCACAAACACTTCCAGCTCGCGGAAGATGGTCCAGCCGTCATTGTGCCAGAATACCATACCCGGTGCTTCTTCCTGCATGTGGTAGAGATCGAGCTGCTTACCGATTTTACGGTGATCGCGCTTCGCGGCCTCTTCCAGACGCTGCAGATACGCCGCCAGCTGTTTCTTATCTGCCCAGGCCGTACCGTAAATACGCTGCAGCATTTTGTTGTCGCTGTTGCCGCGCCAGTAGGCTCCGGAGATTTTCTGCAGTTTAAAATGATGGCAGAAACGCATATTCGGCACGTGCGGACCGCGGCACATGTCGATGTATTCTTCATGGTGATACAGGCCAGGACGATCGTCATGGCTGATGTTTTCGTCGAGAATAGTGGTTTTGTAGCTCTCGCCCCGCGCGGCAAACACGTCACGCGCTTCCTGCCAGCTCACCTTCTTCTTCACGACGTCGTAATTGGTCTCAGCCAGCTGGTGCATGCGCTTTTCCAGCAGCTCAAGATCTTCCTGGGTCAGCGTATGGTCGAGATCGACATCATAATAGAAGCCGTTATCGATAACCGGGCCGATGGCCATTTTGGTATTCGGCCACAGCTGTTTGATCGCATGCCCTAATAGGTGCGCACAGGAGTGACGAATAATTTCCAGACCGGCTTCATCTTTCGCGGTGATGATGGCGACCTGCGCATCGCTGGTGATCGGATCAACCGCATCCACCAGTTCGCCATTGACGCGACCGGCAATGCAGGCTTTCGCCAGACCCGGACCGATATCCAGCGCAATGTCCATCACGCTGACCGGACGGTCAAATACGCGCTGGCTGCCATCAGGAAGAGTAATTACTGGCATTTCATATCCTTAATTGCAGTGGTAAGCCACACGAAAGCCTACATGCAACACTGAGTTTTGTTTGGTTAACCTGGCGCGATGTCAGACCCACACTGTCGGAATGACGCCAGGCGCGTAAAGCGGCAACGATGATAACAGCTTTCCGCAGTGAGCAAAACCCGCGAAGAAATGCGCTAAGCCAAAGAGAGATCAAAAAAAACCGCCGCGCGGCACAGGCCGGGCGACGGTATAACAATGCGCTCTGGTTTACATCGCGTAAGAGAGCTGGACCGTGGTTTTGGTGTCGGTACGGTCTGGCGCAGATTCTGGCGGATTGTTATTCCAGGTGACGTTGTAGCCCAGTTTCAGCGCGAAGTGGTCGTTGATCGCCACCTGCAGTGCGGTTTCGGAGTTCAGCGTGGTGTCTTCACCAAAGCTGCTCAGCACCGACACACCCTGGATGAATTTAGTGGTGTCAGTCAGCTGCCACTGATAGCTCAGCGCGCCGTAGCCCAGTGCTTTGGTTTCGTGGCCGCCATCGTGGAAGTCATCGTAACGTACACCCGGACCGAATTCAGCACGCAGCGAGTGCACCGGACCGTTGAGGATCTGACGACCGTAACCGGCGGTCAGAACATCGCGTGAATCATAACCGTTCAGGCGGTCGCTCAGCCAGCTCGCCTGACCGAACAGGTAGTCAGCGCTGTTGAGGTTGTAACGGCTACGGCCACCGATGTTATAGGTTTCCGACGAGCGCTCATCGTTGGATGAGGTATTCGCGGCGTTACCCCACAGGCTGTACGCCGTTGAGGTCTGATACCAGGTCATGCTGGTTGACGCGGTCAGCGATGAGCTGGTGGTGTTACCGGTCTGTGCCAGGTAACCGGCTGACGCGGTGCCTTCAAACGGTTTTTTTGCCGTAGAAGGGTCATCCATTGAGGTGAAGACAGCGTTATCTGCAAAGGCCTGGTGACAAAATGCTCCGGCGGAGAGCAACAAAACAGCGGACAGCTTATTGAAGGCTTTCATTAAATGGTAACCCGTACGACAGTTGAAAAAGAGATGAGTCTGGAGAATTTTCCCGGGCAATCAATGCAATTTACGGTAAGTTTTGTAAAAAAGTATGAAAGCACCAGAATCGCCAGGTTTTGCGCTGGCACCGCGTGTGGATTGGGAATCTTCCCATTTCCGGCGCGCATTATAGGCGGCAAATAACCAAATAACAGCTTAAATGCTACAAGAATTTTCTGCCGACCCTGACAGGACTTTACGCTGTGCGCCGCCGGGCGATTGTGCAGAATTCGCTCTATCGCAGGCGCTGGTCTACGCTGAAATCTGTTCGATAACAATGAGGTGAAAAGATGGGCGATCATGATCTCAAGCGTTACGTTGTCACCTTCCGTTATCAGGAAAGGGGTCTTGGCGATCTGCAGGCGCTGAATAGCGCGATGGTTAACGGTGGTTACAGCACCACGTTACACGATGCGGACGGCCATCCGCACGAGCTGGGCACCAACAGCTTTGGCATTGTGAGTGCGCTGGAGGAGCAGGCGCTGGCGGAACACGCCGCCGGGCTGGCGGCAGTGGCACTCGATCAGCAGCCGGACGCTGATGTCACCACGCTGGAAGCGTTTCTTAAAGCGCAAGCCTGACGCAATCCGCAATTTGCGCATTGCCGCTGGAGTTGTGCAAGTTTTGCGCGTTACAATCGACCTTACGCAGCGAATAAAGAGGATTACCCGATGTGGTCAGCCATTAGTCGTCTGTTAAGCGAGTACGCCGGCGATGCCGAAATCACCGAACGTCATGAGTTGCCCGGTGGCGATATTCATCCGGCGTGGCGCCTGCGCTACGGTGAGCTGGAGGTGTTCGTCAAATGCAACACGCGCGACATGCTGACGCTGTTCAGCTGGGAAGCCGACCAGCTTGATCTGCTGGCGCGTACCCACACGGTGCGCGTGCCGAAGGTCTACGGCGTCGGTAACGATCGTGACACCAGCTTTCTGCTACTGGAATACATTCCCCCGCAGCCACTCAACGCCCAAAGCGCATTCCAGCTCGGCCAGCAGCTGGCCCATCTGCACCAGTGGAGCGAGCAACCGCAGTTTGGTCTCGACTTCGACAACAACATTACCACCACGCCGCAACCCAACAGTTGGTTACGCAAATGGTCGGTGTTTTTCGCCGAACAGCGCATTGGCTGGCAGCTGCAGCTGGCGGCGGAGAAAGGCGTGCACTACGGTGACATGGAGTTGATCGTGGATTGCGTGCAGCGCAGCCTCGCTAATCACCATCCGCAACCGTCGTTACTGCATGGTGATTTGTGGCCGGCCAACTGCGCCGGCAGCGCCAGTGGCCCGTGGCTGTTCGATCCCGCCTGCTACTGGGGCGATCGCGAATGCGACCTGGCGATGCTCAGCTATTACGCCGATCTGCCGCGCCAAATTTATGAAGGGTATCATGCGGTGTGGCCGCTGCCGGAAGGCTTCTCGCAGCGTCAGCCGGTATATCAACTCTACTATCTGCTCAACCGCGCCAACGTCTTTGGCGGCAACTGGGCCGGCGAAGCGCAGTTCGCTATCGGCCAGTTGCTGGAGGAGGATGCGCTGGGCCAGCGCCAGGTCAGACCGGCCTGACGCCTTACAGCATGCCGAGCAGTTTCAACACGAAGTAACCGGCCACGGCGATGATCACCGGCAGAATGTACAGCGGAAAAATCTGCAGCAAAATGGTGTGTCGCGGCACATGGATTTTCTCTTCCAGCTGCGCCCGCGTGCGCCCTTCGCTGCCCTTCGCCTGTTCCAGAATCATCTGGTCTTCAATGCCTTCTTTGATATGGCGCGCCTGACGCCACATGCGTGCGCCCGAGGCCTGCAAAGCGATGCCCACGAATATCAGGATATAGATCAGCCAGAAGCCAATATTGGCCCCGCCGTTGAATTCCGGCACCGGCGAATTGTTCCAGAACACATTGAGAAACGGCGTGTTGAACTTAATCATATCCACCATCACATGCACGAAGTCGAGCATCACGGCGTCAATGCCGGGCTGCTTTTCGCTGTGTTTAAACATGAAGCCTAAGATGGAGATAAGGGTGGATAACAGCGCCGGAATAAAAATCACCCAGCCAGCCACTCGCTTGAGGATGGCGATGCGGCCAGCCTGTTGATACGTCATGGTGTCTTCCCTTCACAAACAGTAGTTTTGCCCTAAGTCTACCTGCACTACAGCAAATTTTCCTGAAAAATGCGTAACCTGCCGTAAGTCGGTTTTCGCCGCCGCCCATGTTAAGGTAGGGCAAACTGTCAATGGAGCTGTTGTATGACCTATCGTCGCCCTGTGCTGGCCGCTATTTTTGATATGGATGGCTTACTGATTGATTCTGAACCGCTATGGGATCGCGCCGAGCTGGAGGTGTTTGCCAGCCTGAATGTGGATATTAGCCGCCGCCACGAGCTGCCGGATACGCTCGGCCTGCGCATCGATCAAACCGTGCGCATGTGGTACGAGGCGCTGCCGTGGAACGGACCGGATCAGGCCGAAGTCACTCAGCGCATTATTGCCCGCGCGCTGGCGCTGGTCGAAGAGACGCGGCCGCTGTTGCCTGGCGTAGAGCAGGCGCTGCAGCTGTGTCAGCAACAGGGACTGGCGATTGCGCTGGCCTCGGCGTCTCCGCTGGCGATGCTGGAACGCGTGCTGGAGATGTTCAATCTGCGTCACTACTTTAGCGCCCTCGCCTCGGCTGAAGCGCTGCCTTACAGCAAACCTCATCCGCAGGTGTATCTGGATGCTGCGGCAAAGCTGGGGGTTGATCCGCTCAACTGCGTGGCGCTGGAAGACTCGTTCAACGGCATGATCGCCAGTAAAGCCGTGCGCATGCGTTCCATTGTGGTGCCTGCCGCCGAACATCGCCACGATGCGCGCTGGGCACTGGCCAATGTGCAACTGGAAAACCTGACGCAGTTGCAGGCGGAACATCTGTTTAACTGATCGGTGTGCATCGCGCGTTACGCCTGGCTGAGGTTTCGCCCGATTGCCAGGCGCAAAAGTAAGCCAGACCGTTAATTTCCCGCGCTTTTTTCAGGCGCGGGTCAGCAAAAAATTCACTCTTCGTTACAGCGTCACCGTTCTCATTTACTGGATAAATCCCTATACTGGATGCATCGACAGTTTCTGCAGCCAGGTTCCATCATGACGGCCGAAGGCCATATCATTTTTGCCATCGCCAGTGCGATATTTGCCAAACGCGCCGAACTGACGCCGGTGATGGCCAGTGCCGACTGGTGGCATCTGGTGCCGGCTGCGCTGCTGACCTGCCTGCTGCCGGATATCGATCACCCTAAATCGGTGCTGGGCCAGCGGCTAAAGTGGCTGTCGCAGCCGATAGCCCGCGCTTTTGGCCATCGCGGCTTTACCCATAGCCTGCTGGCGGTGGCGGTCAGCCTGTGGCTGTTTCAGATTAACGTGCCGGCCGACTGGTTCCTGCCAGCGGATGTCCTGCAGGGCATGACGCTCGGCTATCTGAGCCACATTGTCGCCGATATGCTGACGCCCGCCGGCGTGCCGCTGCTGTGGCCGTGCCGCTGGCGCTTTCGCCTGCCTATCCTCAACAGCCAGCAAGGTAATCAACTGGAGCGCGCGCTGTGCCTCGCTCTGGTGGGCTATGCGCTGTGGTTTCCGCCCGGTATGCCGTCGTTTGGCGCTAACGGCTGGCCGGAGCAGCTGTTCAACAATCTGCAGAACGGCATTGGCCGACTGGTGAACGGCAGTATGCGCTGATGTGTTTTTCCTTCTGCCAGCGATTGCTGAAAAAATCGCCTTAAATACCATTTAGTTATAACCCAGACGATTTAGATATATTGTTCCCGCAGGGCCAACTGGTACCATGCCGCGACAGTTACAGAGGATCCCTCTGCTATTTTCGGTTACGCGGCGCGATCGCGTGGCGACCTTCAGGAGTTAACAATGAATATTCCTCTGATCATCAATATCGTGGCATTTGTCGCGCTGCTGATTGCGTTAAACCGCGTCGGCAACCAGAGCTGGAGCCTGTCGAAGCGCGTGCTGACCGGCCTGGTGCTGGGGGTGATCTTTGGCCTGGCACTGCAGGCCATTTATGGCGAAAACAGCCCGGTGGTGAAAGAGTCGATTGGCTGGTTCAACATCGTCGGTAACGGCTATGTTCAGCTGCTGCAGATGATTGTCATGCCACTGGTGTTTGCCTCGATCCTCAGTGCGGTGGCGCGGCTGCATAACGCCTCGTCGCTGGGCAAAATCAGCGTGCTGGCCATCGGCGTGCTGCTGTTTACCACCGCCATTTCCGCACTGGTGGGCGTGCTGGTGACCGGCCTGTTCCACCTCAGCGCCGAGGGACTGGTACAGGGCGCGCAGGAAACCGCGCGTCTGAGCGCCATTCAGAGCAACTACGTTGGTAAAGTCGCGGATCTGAGTACGCCGCAGCTGCTGCTCTCCTTTATCCCGAAAAACCCGTTTGCCGATCTGGCCGGTGCCAATCCAACGTCGATCATCAGCGTAGTGATTTTCGCTGCGTTCCTCGGCGTGGCGGCGCTGCAGCTGCTGAAAGATGACAAAGCCAAAGGCGAGCGCGTGCTGGTGGCGATTGATACCCTGCAATCCTGGGTGATGAAGCTGGTCCGTCTGATCATGAAGCTGACGCCGTACGGCGTGCTGGCGCTGATGACCAAAGTGGTTGCCGGTTCCAACCTGCAGGACATCATCAAGCTGGGCGGCTTTGTGGTGGCCTCGTATCTCGGCCTCGCGATCATGTTTGGCGTTCACGCGCTGCTGCTGTCAATCAACGGTATCAACCCGCTGCGCTTCTTCCGTAAAGTCTGGCCGGTGATTACCTTTGCCTTCACCAGCCGTTCCAGCGCCGCCAGTATTCCGCTGAACGTGGAGACACAGACGCGTCGTCTGGGCGTACCGGAATCCATCGCCAGCTTCTCGGCCTCGTTTGGCGCGACCATCGGCCAGAACGGCTGTGCCGGCCTCTATCCCACCATGCTGGCGGTGATGGTAGCGCCGACCGTGGGCATCAACCCGTTTGACCCGGTATGGATCGCCACGCTGGTCGGTATTGTCACGCTGAGCTCAGCCGGTGTGGCGGGCGTCGGTGGCGGCGCGACTTTTGCCGCGCTGATCGTCCTGCCGGCGATGGGACTGCCGGTCACGCTGGTGGCATTGCTGATCTCCATCGAACCGCTGATTGATATGGGCCGTACCGCGCTCAACGTTAACGGCTCGATGACCGCCGGTTCACTGACCAGCCGCTGGCTGGGTATGACCGACAAAAAAGTGCTGGAGAGCGACGAACACGCGGAACTGGCGCACCGCTAATTAACCCGTTTTCCCGTAACGGCAGGCCGCAAAGCCTGCCGTTTTTTTGCCGTTTTCTGCACTTTTTTCCGCAATCATGGCGCTAACGTCAGGAAAACGTTAAGCATGGTAAACGGAGGCAAAATCGACGGTTTTTTGCTTGAGTTTGCGCGCTGAAAGGCGAATGCTGCGGGGAGTTACCGCAGGAGAACCCTCATGAGAAACGTTATCGCCTCAATGCTGGCGTTAACCCTGATAGCGCCAACCGTAAGTTTTGCTCATCCGTATGGCTGGGGTCCGGGCCCTGGCCCGCACTGGGGTGGTCCGGGACCCCGCTGGGGACATCCCGGACCGCTGCGTTTTCTGCCGGAGGCCGCGACCGCCGTGCTGATTGGCGGACTGACCTACTACCTGCTGAACGGTAGCTACTACCAGCGGCAGGGCGACACCTACGTGGTGGTCCAGCCGCCGGATGGCCCACCGGCCAGCGCCATGCGCGTTCTGGATTACAACGGCAAACGCTATTACGTGCAGGATGGTCACTACTATCAGCGCGAGATCAGCGGCAGCTACATTGAGGTGCCGCGGCCGTATGGGCTGTAAGCGCACAAAGAAAAACGGCCCGTCTGAGACGGGCCGTTTGTTATTCTGCTGCCGTTACTGCGCGGCTTGCGGATCGGTATCGTAATCCTTACAGCTCTGGAAGCCGTAGTTCATGACGCGACCGGTGTCGTTATAGCTCACAAAGTAAGTCTGCTGTTTGCCATCACGCTCACCAATCACGTAGGTCTGGCAGGTACCCCGGGCATGAACCATAGTGATCTCGGTTGACGCCGGTCCGGCAATCTGGCGCACCTGTTCACGCGTCATGCCTTTTTTCACATCCTTCACCACAGGCTTAGTCACGTAGCTTTCCGCACGATCGTAAGTTGTACAACCAGACAGGGCTGCCAGCGTCATAGCGGCAGCGATACATCCCAGCACTTTATTCATCTTGTTGTTCCTCATACTTTGTCCATGTCCCACTAAGCCTGGAACATAATTCCAGATTTATCAACTCAATGGCGGTGCTTTCGGTCAGTTCTGAAGCGTCAGGATTACGTAAAGATGCTGTGTTGCCGTCACCGGCTCCGTATAATCGCGGCGCAAGATACATCTTAAAGCCAAAAATAACACAGAGGATCAATGACACCTGCACACCCTAACCGGCTGGTTTATGCCATCACGCTCGGCCTGCTCGCCGCGCTCGGGCCGCTTTGTATCGATCTCTATCTGCCTGCCCTGCCTGAACTGGCGCGCGACCTCGGTAGCGAAACCGCCACCGCCCAGCTAAGTCTGACCGCCGGTCTGCTGGGGCTGGGCGCCGGACAGCTGCTGTTTGGTCCGATGAGCGATAAGTTTGGCCGCATTCGTCCGCTGCTGCTGTCGCTGGCGCTGCTGTTCATCGCCTCGATTGGCTGTGCGCTTGCAAAGGATATTCACGCTCTGCTGGTGGCGCGCTTGTTTGAAGGGCTGGCCGGTGCCGGCGGCGCGGTGCTGTCGCGTGCCATTGCCCGCGATATGTATAGCGGCCATGAGCTGACGCGCTTTTTTGCCCTGCTGATGCTGGTGAATGGCCTGGCGCCGATTGGTGCGCCGGTGCTGGGCGGTGCGCTGATGACAGTGCTGAACTGGCGCGGCATCTTTGTAGTGCTGGCCGCGATTGCCGTGCTGCTGATTCTGCTGGCGCGCTGGAAGCTGCGCGAAACCCTGCCAGCCGAACGCCGTAGCCAGGGATCGATCTTCTCCGCCTGGGCGGCGCTCGGCCAGGTCATCACCCACCGGCCGTTTATGGGCTTCTGCCTGACGCAGGGCTTCATGATGTCCGGCATGTTTGCTTATATCGGCGCCTCGCCGTTTGTACTGCAGCAGATTTACGGCCTGTCACCGCAGGCGTTCAGCTTGTGCTTTGCGGCGAACGGTATTGGCCTGGTGATTGCTTCCCAGACCAGCGCCCGGCTCTGTCCGCTGTGGGGCGAATATCGCGTGCTGAAGGGCGGCCTGACGCTGGCGTTTGTCGCCTCCAGCTGCCTGCTGCTGGCCGGCGTGAGCGGCGCGCCGCTGCCGCTGGTGCTGGTGGCGCTGTTCTTCACCATCGCCAGTAACGGCGTGATCGCCACCACCGCGTCATCGCTGGCGATGCAGAGCCAGGGCCACCGCGCCGGCAGCGCCTCGGCGGTGATCGGCGTTGCGATGTTCTCGCTCGGCGCGCTCAGCGTACCAATCACCGGCCTTGGCGGCACCTCGGTAATCAGCATGACGGCCACCATCTTTGGCTGCTTTATGCTGGCCATCGTGATGTTCATGCTGCTGGCGCAGAAACCAAAAAGCGCCTGAATTGCCAACAGAAACACCGGACAACAAGCCGTTCGGCTTGTTGTTTTTCTGCGGAGGCGTTAGCTTTAGCACATGATTCGCATTGTGCCGTCAGGCTACCGACTTGAGGAGAGGTTCATGTCACTGCAGCAGGAAATCATTCAGGCCCTGGGTGTTAAACCGGTTATCGACCCGCAGCAGGAGATCCGCGTCAGCGTCGATTTTCTGAAGTCCTATCTGAAAGCCCATCCGTTTATCAAAACCCTGGTGCTCGGCATCAGCGGCGGTCAGGACTCAACGCTGACCGGCAAGCTGGCGCAGACTGCCATTACTGAACTGCGTGAAGAGACCGGCGATCACGACTACAGCTTTATCGCCGTGCGCCTGCCGTATGGCGTGCAGGCTGACGAGCAGGATTGTCAGGATGCGCTGGCATTCATCCAGCCGGATCGCACGCTGGTGGTCAATATCAAAGAAGCGGTACTGGCCAGCGAGCGCGCACTGCAGGAGGCGGGCATTGCCCTGTCGGATTTTGTGCGCGGCAACGAGAAAGCGCGCGAACGCATGAAAGCCCAGTACAGCATTGCCGGTATGACCAAAGGCGTCGTGGTCGGCACCGATCACGCCGCAGAAGCAGTGACCGGCTTCTTTACCAAGTACGGCGACGGCGGCAGCGATATCAACCCGATTTTCCGCCTCAACAAAGGCCAGGGCAAAAAACTGCTGAAAGCGCTCGGCTGCCCGGAACACCTCTATCTCAAGCACCCCACCGCCGATCTGGAGGACGATCGTCCCGGTCTGCAGGATGAAGTCGCGCTGGGCGTGACCTATCAGCAGATTGATGATTTCCTCGAAGGCAAAACCATCGACGCCGACGCGGCGAAAATCATTGAAGGCTGGTACACCAAAACCGAGCATAAACGTCGTCCGCCAATCACCGTGTTCGACGATTTCTGGAAGAAGTAATCCCCTGCGGCTTCCCGCTCCCCCGGCGGGAGGCCTGCCTCTTCACACCCCCGCTGGCGGGAAAAAGCGCACGCTGATATACTGTATGCACAACCAGTAAGCGGAGCGTTCTTTGGTCAGACGAGCAAACCGCCATCGCCTCGAATTTGATGCGGCGGCTATCTATCAATATCCCGAACATCTGCGTCAGTGGCTGGAAGGCTTGCCTAATCAGCCGGGCGTTTACACTTTCCACGGTGATAACGACAACCTGCCGCTGTACATCGGCAAGAGTATCAACCTGCGCAGCCGGGTGATGGCCCATTTTCGCACGGCGGATGAAGCCAGCATGCTGCGCCAGGCGCGACGCGTCAGCTGGATCCCCACCGCCGGGGACGTGGGCGCGCAGCTGCTCGAAGCGCAGATGATCAAAACGCAGCAGCCGCTGTTCAATAAGCGCCTGCGCAAAAACCGCCAGCTGTGCTCGCTGCAGCTGGGCGATGGCGCACCGCAGGTGGTGTACGCGCGCGATCTCGATTTCTCCTCCTCGCCTGACCTGTACGGGTTATTCCGCAGCCGCTTTGCCGCCTTAGAGAAGCTGAAAAGCCTCGCCGATGAGCTGCGCCTGTGTCACGGCCTGCTGGGATTAGAGCGCCTGCAGCCGGGGCGCGGCTGTTTCCGCGCGGCGCTTAAACGCTGTGCCGGTGCCTGCTGCGGGGCGGAACCGCTGGCGGCGCATCAGCAGCGCATGCTGGCAGGGCTGGAGCAGCTGCGCGTGGTGTGCTGGCCGTGGCAGGGCCCGGTGGGTATGGTGGAGCGCGGGACGGAGATGACGCAGATTCACGTCATCGATCACTGGTTCTGGCTGGGATCGGTCAGCAGTGAGCAGGAAGCGCGTCAGCTACAGCGTGCGCGTCACGGCTTCGACCATGACGGTTACAAAATTCTCTGCCGACCGCTGCTGTCCGGCGTTTATCCGCTGATTGAGCTATAACGCAAAACCGCCGACGCTGCCCAAAGCACAGTGTGCCATGGACAACGTCGGCGGTCTCAAACCGGTGAGCTAAACGGCTTATTCGCCATCAGCCGGCGGTGGCGGCATTTTACCGTCGTGCGGGCCTTTTTCTGTCAGACGTTTCTCAAAGTTGGCGTTGTACTGCTTCTTCTGGTCTGGCGTCAGCACGTTATAGATCTTGCTCTGGGTTTCCAGCATCTTCAGCGCATGCTCTTTCGCATTGGCGCTCATTTTGTCTGCCTGCGCTTCTGCTTTGGCACGGTCAAAGGTGTCGGATGCGATGATGCTGTGGTTAGCACGACGCTCTTCCAGCGATGGACGCTTCATGTCTTTATGGCTGTCACGCAGGATGTCGCGAATCTGGGTTTTCTGCGCGTCGGTCAGGTTGAGGTCTTTGAACATCATGTCCATGCCGTGGTGGCGCATCGGCTTGTGCATCGGTTTTTCACTGCCCGCTGGCGGCGGCGTCAGGTTGTCAGCCGCAGCATGGACGATATTGGCGGCACCGAAAGCCATTGCGGTAGCCAGAAACAGGGAGGTCAGTTTACGCATAATATTGTCCTTACTTTTCAGTTTAATGACGACAGCCTGTGTCGCGTCTTCGGAAACAAGCATACGACGCTGAACGTCAACTACTCAGAGGCTGAGTAAAGCCCTGCAAGCATAAAAGACAGTTATCGGGCAATCATGGAGAGATTGCGAAGAAATGCGTGAGGAATTGCAAAAGAGTATGACGATCAAGGGGAAAGCGCAGGAATTAAGGAGGAGTGTAATGGCTTTGTCGGTTTTGCGGAAGGGAAAATGTCGTTAATTTGCGCACGTTCTCTGCTCATCCGTGACCTCTCCCGTTACAGGGAGAGGAGGGATTGCCGGGTAAAGCTTTCGGATTACAACTCCAGCGCCTGGGTCTGCTCACTCTCCTCCACCAGCATCAGCCCGGCGCGCAGGCCCGGTGCCACGTTGGGATTGGGGAACAGCACATATTCACGCGCCTGCTGCACGTAATAGCGCCGCTCACCCTCTTCCGCCAGCAGCGTGCCCTGCGGGAAAGCCGTGAAGTTGAGAGTTTCCGGGCCCATGTGCAGAACAAACTGCTCGCCGTGCCGGGTGATTTGCTGTGCCACGCGATAATGGCGCGGCGTCTCGCGCACCGGCGGCAGCGCCTCACCGTACAGCAGCGCCGCCAGCGCACGCTGCACGCCGCTGAACTGAGTGAGATCGTTCTCGCCAAACGGCAGCGCCTTTCCCAGCTCCAGCGTACAGCTGGCTGCCGCGTAGTGTTCACAGCTGAAGTGGGTGAAGGTGCCACCCGGCGCACGGTGAAACACCAGCGCTTCCAGCTCGGCCGCTGCCAGCCAGTGTAAAAAATCTGCTGGCCACGGCTGGCTGTTGAGCGGCATCACGCCAAAGCGCGTATGCCACGAACCGCGAATCGCGGTGTGCAAATCGAGATGCCAGCGAATTTCGTGATCGAGGCACTCGCACCAGAAGTTCTCCAGCGCCTGCTCCAGCTGGAGCGCGCGCTGCGCCTCCGGCACGTCGGCCACCTGTTGCCAGCGGCCACCGAACAGCCGGTTGATATCATAATGCTGGTAGCGTTTGCCGCTGCGCAGCGCCGCCGGGTTGCCGAGGATCACCAGCAGGCGCACGGCCAGCGGTTTTTCCCCCTGCAGCAGCGGCGTCAGCAACAGATTGAGGATCTCCACCGGGGCGGTCTCGTTGCCGTGAATCCCGGCGGAGAGAACCAGCGCCTGCTGCGTGGGCGTATGCGGTGTCAGGGATAGTATGCCCTCATCATGCCACTGCCAGTGCAGGTGGGCGTTACTGCCCTGCCGCTGCGCGGGCGGCCTGCCTGACAGGGTTTGCTGTAAAAAGTCCTGCATGTTCACTCCTTTCTGACACAGGGGGCAACACATTTGCCCCCGGCGTTAACGCTGAAACGCGTAGACACTGCCTAAGTCTAGCAGCTGTGTCAGCTCGTCCAGCGCGCTTCGCCCTTCGCTCAGCAGCTGCGGATCGGCCAGGTCGGCCTGCGTCAGGCGGTCGCGATAGTGACGATCCACCCAGTCATTCAGACGCGTAAACAGGCGATCGTTCATCAGCACGGCCGGATTGACGGCCTGACGCTCCGCCTCGGTTAACACCACGCGCAGACGCAGGCAGGCCGGTCCGCCGCCGTTGCACATGCTCTCACGCAGATCGAACACCTGCAGCGCGCGAATCGGGCCGCCGCTCTCCACCAGTTCGCTCAAATAGCGCCACACGCCGGGATGCTGGCGCGACTCTTCCGGCAGCACCAGCCGCATGCCGCCGTCCGGATGCTGCAGCAGCTGGCTGTTAAACAGATAGGTGTTCACCGCATCGGCCACTGACACCCGATCGCGCGGCACCACAATCGGCTGGAAGCCCGGCACCTGAGCCGCCAGCTGTTGCAGCAGCTGGGGCTGGTCGACAAACGCCTCTTCGTGGCAGAAAAACACCTGCTGATTGCTGACGGCGATTACATCATTGTGGAACACCCCCTGATCGATCACCGCCGGATTTTGCTGAGCAAACAGCGTGCGCGCGTCATCCAGCTGATGCAATCTTGCCACCGCCGCGCTGGCTTCACGCGTCTGGCGCGCCGGATAGCGCGCCGGTGCGCTGCCTTGCTGCTGGCCGTCGCGGCCGTAGACAAACAGCTGCACGCAGGGCGCGCCATAGTCAGCGCCGAAGCGGTTATGGTTGGCTGCGCCTTCGTCACCAAACAGTGCCACCTGCGGCAGCGCGTCGTGCACGCTGAAGTGGCGGCCATCGCGGAAGATGGCGCGCAGCAGGTCGGCGGTTTCCGGCGCTTCGATCGCCCGGTGGAACTTATTGTTGAGGTTGGCTACGGTAAAATGCACTTTGCCGTCGGCGCTGTCGGCCGATGGCGAAACCGTGGCCGCATTGGCCACCCACATCGCCGACGCCGAACTGGCCGCTGACAGCAGCTGCGGTGCCTGCCGGGCTGCTTTGGCCAGCACCTGCGCATCGCTGCCGCTGAATCCCAGCTGGCGCAGCAGCGGCAGATTAGGCCGCTCGTGCGGAGGGATAACGCCCTGCACATAGCCCATGTCGGCCAGCGCCTTCATTTTCAGCAGCCCCTGTTTAGCCGCCAGCCGCGGATTGGAGGGCTGCAGCTGATTGCGCGTGGAGGCTTCGTTGCCAAACGACAGGCCAGCGTAGTGGTGCGTCAGGCCGACCAGACCATCAAAGTTTGCTTCAAACGCCTTCATGATGTCGCTCCTGAAGCAGCAAAATCGAGCCCTGGCGACAGGCTGCCCGGCAGCGCTAAGCTGCTGCTCTCCAGCGAGGCCATCGGCCAGGCGCAGTAATCCGCCGCGTACCAGGCGCTGGCACGGTGATTACCGGAGGCGCCCACGCCGCCAAACGGTGCCGAACTGGCGGCGCCGGTCAGCGGTTTATTCCAGTTCACGATGCCGGCGCGCGCTTCCAGCAGCAGCTGATCAAACTGGTCACGCTGCGGTGACACCAGCCCGCACGACAATCCGTAGCGCGTGTCGTTGGCGAGGCCAATCGCCTGCGCGTAATGGTCGTAGCGGATGACCTGCAGCAGTGGTCCGAACACCTCTTCGTCAGGCAGTCCGGCGACGCCGGTCATGTCGATGATGCCGGGCGTGATAATGGCGCTGTCGCGATCCGGCCAGCGCATCGCCAGCAACTCCTTGCCACCCAGCGCAATCCGCTGCTGCCAGGCAGCGAAGATCTGCCCGGCGGCGGCGGGCGAAATCACGCTGCCCATAAATGGCTGCGGTTCGGCATCCCACGCTGCCGGTTTGAGGCGCGCACTCACTTCGACCAGGCGCTGCAGGAAGGCATCGCCCGCCGCACCGCGTTTCACCAGCAAACGACGCGCGCAGGTGCAGCGCTGGCCGGCGGTAATGAACGCCGACTGAATAGCGATATGCACCGCGCCATCAATGTCGGCCGGATCTTCCACAATCAGCGCATTGTTGCCGCCCATCTCCAGCGCCAGCATTTTCTCCGGCTGTCCGGCGAACTGGCGATGCAGGTGATAGCCGGTGGCCGCGCTACCGGTAAACAGCAGGCCGTCAATCTGCTCCGCCTGCGCCAGCGCCTGGCCGGTATCACGTCCGCCCTGTAACAGCGCCAGCGTACCCGCCGGCAGGCCCGCTTCCTGCCACAGCTGCACGGTTTTCTCTGCGGTGGCGGGGGTCAGTTCGCTCGGTTTAAACAACACGCAGTTGCCCGCCAGCAGCGCCGGCACGATATGTCCGTTCGGCAGATGGCCGGGGAAGTTATACGGACCGAACACCGCCAGCACGCCGTGCGGCCGGTGGCGCAGTGAACTCTCACCTTCGGCCTGTTCGCCGGTGCGGGTGTGATAAGCCTTAATCGAAATGGCCACTTTATTGATCATCGCCTGCACTTCGGTCAGCGTTTCCCAGCGCGGTTTGCCGGTCTCACGTGCGATGATTGCCGCCAGCTCGGTTTTATCCCGCTCCAGCAGACGGGCAAAATCCTCTACCCGCGCCTGGCGGGCAGCAAACGGCAGGCGTGCCCATGCCGGGAACGCCGCGCGTGCCGCCTCACAGGCCGCCGCCACCTGCGCCGCAGAGGCAGCGTTGCCCTGCCATAAGATCTCGCCGCTCACCGGATTGTGTTTACTCAGCGTCTCCGCGCTGCCCGGCTGCCATTCACCGTTGATAAAATGCGTCATGCGTTATTCTCCTCGCGACCCAGGGTAACCACCCGCAGCGAATCGCCATAGTCGCAGCGCAGCGCGGTGCGCTGCTGCTGATTAATCAGAACCTGACCGGATGCGACATCGACCGGCAGCAGCGCCACGCGGAACTGCTGATAGTCGCAGTTCGCCACCAGACACAGCGGCCAGTGCGCCTCAGCTTCGCCTTCGCTGGCGGTCAGCACTTTGCTCTTGCGGATGGCGCGGATGCGGTCGATCTCACACTCCAGCGTCGGGCCGCCGTCAAAGATGTCGATATAGTTGAGATAGCGGAAACCCTCGGCTTCCAGCACCGCGCGCGCCGGCGCGGTTTTCGGGTGGACTTCACCAATCACCTGCTGTGCCGCTTCCGACAGATAGTGGATATACAGCGGATGCTTGGGCATCAGTTCTGCGATAAAAGCTTTTTGCCCGGTGCCGCTGAGAAAATCGGCCTGGCGAAACTCCATGGAGAAGAAACGGCTGCCCACGCTATCCCAGAATGGAGAATGTCCCTGCTCGTCGCTGACGCCGCGCATCTCCGCTACCACGTGCTTCATGAAGCGCTCGCGGAAATTCGCCATAAACAGAAAGCGCGACTTGGACAGCAGATGGCCATTTTTTCCGTCGCGGTAGTCAGGATCGAGGAACAGCGTGCACAGTTCGCTGCTGCCGGTGTGATCGTTACTCAGCGACAGCGTCGGCAAACTGGCGTAGACGTTCAGCTCTTTCGAGGCGTGCACCTGGGTACCGACGCGGAAGTTGTACCAGGGATCCTGCAAACCTACCGCCACTTCAATGGCGCAGATGCCGACGGCGCGATTGTCACTGCTATCCGCCAGCACAAACACGTAGCCCTGTTCAGCGCGCGGCAGCGCGTCCTGCCAGGTTTGCAGCGAGCGCTCAATGCGCGCCTTCAGCGTCTCGCTGTCAGCGGGCAGCGAGGTCAGACCGCCGCCGGTTTTCCCCGCCAGCGCCAGCAGCTGCGGCAGATCGTCACGTTCGACGGGGCGAATCACCATCATGATGTGGCTCCTTTGAGCACGCGTGCGCAGGCGCGTTCGAAGCGCGCCAGCCCTTCTTTTACTTCACGCTCGCTGATGTTCAGCGCCGGGGCAAAGCGCACCACGCTGGCACCGGCGATCAGTACCATCACGCCCTCTTCCGCCGCCGTCAGGTTGAACTGTTTGGCTTTACCGGCAAAATCGTCATTCAGTACCGCGCCAATCAGCAGCCCCAGGCCACGAATCTCTTTAAACACCGGCAGCCGCTGGTTGATCTCCTGCAGCGCCGTGACAAACCACTGGTGCCGCTCGGCAACGCCAGCCATAAACTCAGGCTGATTGATCAGCTCCAGCACTTTACCGGCCACCGCACCGGCCAGCGGGTTGCCGCCGTAGGTGGTGCCGTGCGTGCCGACGCCCATCACCTGCGCCAGATCTTCACGCGTCAGCATCGCACCGATGGGGAAGCCGCCGCCCAGCGCCTTGGCGGTGCTCAGCACATCAGGCGTGACGCCGTAATGCATATAGGCATACAGCGAGCCGGTACGGCCGACGCCGCTCTGCACTTCATCAAAAATCAGCAGCGCCTGATGGCGGTCGCACAGTTCGCGCAGTCCGCGCAGGAACGCCGGATCGGCCGGTAATACACCGCCCTCGCCCTGAATCGGCTCGACGATGACCGCGCAGGTTTGGTCATTAATTAAGGCTGCCGCCGAGGCCAGATCGTTAAAGGTGGCATGCTGAATGGCTGGCGGTAACGGGGCGAAGTCGCGCGAATAGGCGGGCTGGCCGCCGGCTGAAACGGTGAACAGGGTGCGGCCGTGGAAGGCATTGGTGAAGGCGACGATACCGTTTTTTTCGGCACCGAAACGGTCGTGCGCCACTTTACGCGCCAGCTTCAGCGCGGCCTCGTTGGCTTCCGCCCCGGAGTTACAGAAGAACACGCGGTCAGCAAAGGTGGCATCAATCAGCTGCTTCGCCAGGCGCAGAATCGGTTCGTTGGTGTAGCCGTTGCCGGTGTGCCACAGTTTACCGGCCTGCTCGGTCAGCGCCTGCTGCAGCGCGGGATGCGCATGGCCAAGCGCGTTCACCGCGATGCCACCGGCAAAATCGATGTACTCTTTGCCCTGCTGATCCCACAGCGTAGAACCCTCGGCACGCACCGGCACAAAAGCCGCAGGGGCATAAACCGGCATCATCCATTGATCGAAATCGTGACGTGAAACCTGCAGTGACATAGCCATTTCTCCTGCCTCACTTCGGGTGAAGCTTTTGTTTTAAAATTGTTAAAATTTGCTGAGTTGCAGCTCGACTATAGAGTGCAGTTAACGTGCCAGCCAGAGGAAAAAATGCATAAATCAGGTTCAGCAACGAAATATCAATAAGTTACACCCTTTCGCTATGCACATTTAATGCATAAAAAGTGAATAACCATCCGATGACAGCGGCACCGTAGTAATTTGTTTAGCGGATTTATGCATTCGCAAAATGAAATATTGCTTTTGTGATCGCACAGCAGATATTTCGCCAAAATGAGGCGTCTGTTGCGCCATTTTGGGGCGCACTGCGCTTAGCGGGTGCAAGTGACAGCCCGGTTCAGGCATCGGCGTGGTGCATGTCGGCCGCTTATTAGTAACAACTGATTAACTTATTTTGGCTACCCTGTGCCAGGCTGGCCGGTAATTAAACGTATTAAAGATCGGGATATTATTTAGCCTGAAATAAACCGACACAGCGCGTCAATGCGGATAATTTACGGGGTGACTATCAGCCTGCTTTGATTCATAAGCATTGAACTTTAAGGCATAGGCTTGTGCTATTTAAGGCAATAAAACGCTATTTTTATTAAGTCATACCATTCTTAATTTAATCATTACTTATCAATAAGATAAATATTAATCGTCGATTAAATGCTCACTTAATCATGATAAGTAAAAGCGATTTCCATTTCCGAATAATGGAATTGCCGTATGAAAATCGCACAAATAGCCAATAAGAAATTATTTGTTACAACTATTGCACTACTGATCTTTATCCTTTTGTGTCATTTTCTTGTCACCCCACCAGGGGCTTAAAAAATTAAAAAATAACACAGGGTAAAAATATAAATGATGAAGCGCACTTTACTGGCAGCGGTCATGCCATTGCTGCTGGGATTTTCTGTGGCTCAGGCCGCTGAAATCTATAATAAGGATGGTAACAAGCTGGATCTGGTCGGCAAAATCAACGTGTCGCACCTGTTCTCCGATGACACCACCAATGATGGTGATACCTCATCGTATGTCCGTATCGGTTTTAAGGGCGAAACCAAAATTACCGATCAGCTGACCGGCTACGGTTTCTGGCAATCGCAGTTCAGCCTGCGTAACACGGAAGGTGCCGATGCGCAGGCCGGTAACAAAACCCGCCTCGGCTATGCGGGTCTGAAGTTCGCGCAGTTTGGTTCGATCGACTATGGCCGTAACTATGGTCTGATTTATGACGTGCTGGGCTATACCGATATGCTGCCTTTCTTCGGCGGTGATTCCGGTTATGTCGATGCTTTCCTGTCCGGTCGCTCCACCGGCGTGCTGACCTGGCGTAACAAAGATTTCTTCGGTCTGGTTAAAGGCTGGAACGTCGCAGCGCAGTACGAAGGGAAAAACGAGCGCAGCGACAGCGCGGCAACGCCAAACCTGGCGGTACGCCGCTCCAACGGTGATGGTTTCGCCCTTTCCACCTCGTATGACACCGACTTTGGCCTGAGCGCGGTTGCCGCCTATGCCAGCCTCAATCGCGTCAGCGCGCAAAACCTTGCCACCTACGGCAGAGGTGAGAAAGCCGAACACTGGGAAACCGGGGTGAAATATGATGCTAACCAGCTCTATCTGGCGACCATCTACGGCGAATCCCACAACGCCACGCCAATCGGTAACAGCGGGTTCGCCAACAAAGCGGTGAACTTTGAAGCTGTGGCGCAGTATCAGTTCCTGAACGGTTTCCGTCCGTCGCTGGGCTACGTGAGCTCAAAGGGCAAAAATATTGAAAACGTCGGCGACGCCTGGCTGTTCAAATACGCGTCCGTCGGTGCCACCTACTACTTCAACAAGAACATGTCGGTCTACAGCGAATACCGCATCAACCTGCTGAAAGATGACAACGCGCTGCGCCTGAAAACCGACGATATTACCGCGGTAGGTCTGGTGTACCAGTTCTGATGGTGATTTACCCTCATGGCATCCCGGCAAGTGTCGGCTGAGGATGCAGCAAAGGGCAGCTCCGGCTGCCCTTTTTCTTTGGTGCCGCGCTGATTATGGCGCCAGCAGGTCGAAGCGGTTTTCGCCCCCCTGCTCCAGCATCACCGGCGGCTGCACCTGCAGCGTAATCCAGTTGGAAGTCACGCGATTTTGCTTGCTGTCCTCCAGCGTCACCGACAGGCGATAACTGTTGTTCGCCTCAGGCGACGCATCCCACGCGGGCATAATAATACTCCAGCCCTGCGGGTCGTTGGGATCGGCACCCGGCGTCAGGCTCAGCGCCTGCGTATCGCCCTGCCAGCTGACTTTACTGATTGGATGAGCACTGCGGATCTGCAGTTTCAGTGGCAAACTCTCGCCCGCATTGAGCTGCCACGGCGGCGTGGCGAGGAATACCGACAGGGTTTTACGCTGGCGGAACTCCAGCACCGGCGTATTGCTGCGCGTGACCAAATCATAGCGGCTACCGCGCAGCGAACGCGCGGCGGCGACGTTATCCGGATTGAGCTGCTGACTGAGCGCCACGCCAAAGCGGTAGTTGAGACGTAAGCCGAGCTGATCCTGGCTCTCGCCTTCATTACTGGTTTTGTGGCTGGCCGATACGGTAACCAGCGGCACTGGCGTGTAGGAGACGCCCAGCGTCAGCGCTGAAGGATTGTGGTAGCTGTTGCCGGAATTAAACAGATCGACATTGTTGCCGAGATACTGCTGCCAGCTGACCGACACGCCCAGCTGGCGGTAAAACGGCAGATAGCCCTGAGTGGTGACATCATACCCGCGCGCCAGCCGCTGCTGCTGGAACGGGTTGCGATTGCGCCAGCCGGACAGCGGCGTGTAGTAGTTGGCGGATAAGCGCAGGTAGTCGCTCCAGGCCTCGGTGCCCAGCGAAGCGCGCTGCAAGCCGCTGTCGAACAGCCGATCAACGAAGCCGTTATAGCCCAGCAGCCAGCTGCCGGCCACCCAGCGCTGTCCCAGCCCGGCATTGCCCACCAGCCCGTAATCGGTCTGGTGCACGCCCAGCTGGCTGAACGTGAGGTAATTGTAGCGATCGGCCCATGGCGTCAGCAGCGAAGCCCCGCTGCCGCTGAAGTTACCTTCCATATCGACGTTGAGATCGATCTGTGCCTGGCCATAAGGCGACAGCAGCGACTGCCCTTCATCCGCCACCCGGGTGGCAACCTCATCACGAAAATGGTTAAACGCCCAGATACCGGCCTGCTGACCCAGCGTGGTATCGCTGTCGCTGTTCTGGCTGGCCTCGCCGATGCTTTTGGCAATGCCCGCCAGCTTTTTACTGAACGCCGACGTATCGTCCTGATAGCCCAGCGCCGGTAATTCATCAGCAATTTTCTGGAAACGTGCCGGATCGGCAAACGGTGTGGCGGAGACGTCGCTGTTACCGGTGAAGGCCTGCGCAGGCGCAACGGCCGCCAGTACAGGGGCCCCTAAAGTTACAGCAGCGAAAATTTTGCGGGTCAGAACCAATGGCAGCATAGCAAAAGAGTAGTCGTTTCAGTTTAGAATTTGAAGTGGCTCACAAAACTGTACGAGGTTACCTTAACATATCCTTGCGCCAACGTAGGACTTGTCTTGCTATGTTTCAGATTTTACGCCACCTAAGGGCATACAGGGCGATCAGACGGGAAAACACGTCGTGCGGTCCCCTCTCCCGGGCGGGAGAGGGTTCGGATGCGGGTTGAACACCCGATCAGCATTAAAAACCTAAACTGTCCAGCAGGTCGTCAACCTGGTCCTGGCTGGAAACCACACCTGGCGCGTTAGCATGGATCTGCGGACCGTTCAGCAGGCTGTTGCCCTCTTTACGTGCCGCCGCATTGGCTTCCGGCATGTTCTCCAGCAGTACCATCAGCAGCTGGCGTTCGATCTCCTGGATCACATCCATCATGCGCTTGATTACCTGACCGGTCAGGTCCTGGAAATCCTGCGCCATCATGATTTCCAGCAGCTGCTTGTTGGTGTACGCCGTGTGAGACGGAACGTCGTCAAGGAACTGGCGCGTATCCGAAACCAACTCGCGTGCATCCGCCAGCTCGATCGGGTTTTCAAACCAGGCATCCCAGCGGCCTTTCAGCTGGGTGGCGCCGGCTTCCATCTGGTCCTGGTGTGGCTGCGCCGCTTCCACACAGTTCAGCGCACGTTCCGCTGCCTGTGCGGTCATCTGCACCACATAATCCAGACGGTCACGCGCGTCCGGAATCGCTTCTGCCGCTTCGGCAATGGCCTGATCCAGCCCCAGTTCGCGCAGGCTGTCACGCAGCATACGTGTCAGAGAGCCAATCCGGGCAATAATCTCGTGTGCCGAAGCTTCTTCAGTTGGTTTCGGAAGGTCGCTCATCACATCTCCTTACATACCCAGTTTTTCGAAGATTTTGCCCAACTTCTCTTCCAGCGTGGCGGCAGTGAAAGGCTTCACCACGTAACCGCTGGCACCGGCCTGCGCGGCGGCGATGATGTTCTCTTTCTTGGCTTCGGCTGTGACCATCAGCACCGGCAGTTTGCCCAGCGTGGCGTCGGCACGAATGGTCTGCAGCAGTTCCAGACCGTCCATGTTCGGCATGTTCCAGTCAGAGATAACGAAATCGAAGCCGCCTGCACGCAGTTTGGTCAGGGCGTCGACGCCATCCTCGGCCTCTTCCACGTTATTGAATCCCAGCTCTTTCAGCAGGTTACGGACGATACGACGCATCGTGTTGAAGTCGTCCACTACCAAAAAGCGCATGTTTTTATCAGCCATATCTACTCCTGTGTTGTCTTGTCCGGCAGGACCGGCTCGTTAAATTCGCAATGCCTGTCCGGCGCTAATTTTGGCCAGCATATGCTGGCTGATGTGACCCAGATCGACCACTTCACTGGTGCCGCCCATCGCTATCGCTTCGCGCGGCATACCAAATACCACACAGCTGGCTTCATCCTGGGCGATGGTCCACGCGCCGGCGCGGTGCATTTCCAGCATCCCGGCCGCGCCGTCGTTGCCCATGCCGGTCAGAATGACCCCCACTGCATTTCGCCCGGCGTTGACCGCAACCGAGCGGAACAGGACGTCCACCGACGGTTTATGGCGGTTCACCGGCGGTCCGTCGTTCAGTTTCACCACGTAGTTGGCACCGCTGCGCGCCAGCTCCATGTGCATCGCGCCCGGCGCGATATAGGCGTGACCGGGCAAAATACGCTCGCCGTCTTCCGCCTCTTTCACGGTGATCTGGCACAGCTTGTTCAGCCGCTCGGCAAACGAGCGGGTAAAACCGGGCGGCATATGCTGCGTAATCAGCAGCGCCGGGCTGGTGGCCGGCAGCGGCTGCAGCACATGGCGAATCGCCTCGGTGCCGCCGGTTGAAGAGCCGATAGCAATCAGCTTTTCACTGCTCAGCAGCGGTCCCGCTTTCAGCATCACCGGCTGCGGCGTGGCGGCACGCGCATGCAGTTTGGCGCGCGCGGCGGCGCGAATCTTGTCGGCGATCATCTGGCTGTAGGCCAGCATGCCTTCACGGATGCCGAGCTGCGGCTTGGTGACGAAATCCACCGCGCCTAACTCCAGCGCACGCAGCGTCACTTCCGATCCTTTACCGGTCAGCGACGAAACCATCACCACCGGCATCGGCCGCAGGCGCATCAGTTTTTCGAGGAAGTCGAGGCCATCCATACGCGGCATTTCGACATCCAGCGTCAGCACCTGCGGGTTGTACTGTTTGATCAAATCCCGCGCTACCAGCGGGTCCGGCGCCGTCGCGACCATCTCCATATCGGGATGGCTGTTGATGATCTCCGTCATCAACTGGCGCATCAGCGCGGAATCATCCACGCACATCACGGTGATTTTGCTCATCGTCTTTCCTTGGTCAGTCCATAGACAGTCTGTCCACGCAGCCAGAACTCTTTACTGATCTGACTGAAGTTTTCCGAATGCCCGGCAAACAGCAGACCGCCCGGCTTCAGCAGGGGGACAAAACGGCGCAGAATTTGTTCCTGCGTCTCTTTATCGAAATAGATCATCACGTTACGACAGAAAATCGCGTCGAACGGCCCCGGCAACGCCCAGTCGTGCGCCAGTAAATTGAGCTGCGCGTAGTTCACCATGTTGGCCAGCTCGCTGCGCACGCGCACCATGCCGGCGTGCGGGCCGGTGCCGCGCAGGAAGAAGCGCTGCAGCTGCGACTGCGATAAGGTGCGCAGCTCCTCCTGGCGATAAACGCCCGCTACCGCTTTCTCCAGCACCTGCGTATCAATATCACTGGCGTGGACAGAAAATTTCCCCGGTCCGGTGCCCAGCGTTTCCGCCAGCGTCATGGCAATCGAGTACGGCTCTTCACCGGTTGAAGCGGCGGTGCTCCACACGCTGTAGTTGCCGCTGCGTTTGCGCGCATGCTCTGCCAGAATCGGGAAGTGGTGCGCCTCACGGAAAAATGAGGTCAGGTTGGTGGTCAGTGCGTTAATAAACGCCTGCCACTCGGCACTGTTCGGGTCCTGCTCCAGCAGCGCCAGATAGCGACCAAAATCATCAATATTCAGCATGCGCAGCCGACGTACCAGACGGTTGTAAACCATCTCGCGTTTGTGGTCGGCCAGCACGATGCCCGCGCGCTGATAGATCAGCTGGCTGATACGACGAAAATGTGTATCGGAAAGCGGCAGGCGCTGCACCATTTGTGAGAGCAGCGTCGTGGCTTCATTTTGATCCAATAACGTCGATTTCTTCATTTCGGGTCACCCGGCAACAAACTGATTAAATTGTGATACTGCGGTTGCTACTGTGCTGCCAGTGCACACCATTCACACGGGCCGCCCTGCGGCGGCCACAAGGGTTAAAAGGTTTCCCAGTTATCGTCAGCGCCACGAGCTCCTGCCGCTGGCGCCAGCGCCTGCGGTGCAGACTGACGCGCAATTTTTGGCGCTGTAGTTACGTTAACGGCCTGGGCGACAAATTCTTTACCAATATTGAACACCGCCACCGACTGTTTCAGTCGGCTGGCCTGATCTTCCAGCGCCGCCGCCGCCGTCGCGGACTCTTCCACCAGCGCGGCGTTCTGCTGGGTGACGCGGTCCATCTCGTTCACCGCCAGGCCAACCTGGTCGATACCGCGGCTCTGCTCATCGGAAGCCGAGGCGATTTCGCCCATGATGTCGGTCACGCGGGTCACCGCGTTGACGATCTCGCTCATGGTTTCGCCCGCGCTCTCTACCAGCACCGAACCGGTATTGACGCGGCTGACCGAATCTTCAATCAGGCCTTTGATCTCCTTCGCCGCCTGCGCGCTGCGCTGAGCCAGACTGCGCACCTCGCCCGCGACCACGGCGAAACCACGCCCCTGCTCACCGGCGCGTGCCGCTTCCACTGCGGCGTTCAGCGCGAGGATATTGGTCTGGAAGGCGATACCGTCAATCACGCTGGTGATATCGGCAATCTTCTTCGAACTGCCGGCGATGTCCTTCATGGTGCTGACCACGCCATCGACCACTTTGCCGCCCTGCTGCGCCGTTTCGGACGCGTTCAGCGCCAGCTGCGACGCCTGACGGGCGTTTTCCGCGTTCTGCTTCACGGTGGCGGTCAACTGCTCCATGCTGGCCGCGGTCTGCTCCAGCGATGCGGCCTGCTGTTCGGTACGCGAAGAGAGATCGTTGTTGCCCATGGCGATTTCGCTGGCGCCGGTGTAGATGGCGTCCGAACCGTCTCGCACGATGCGTACGGTGCGCGCCAGCTCCTGCTGCATGTGCTGCAGCGAACTGAGCAGGTCGCCCATTTCGTTACGTACGCTGAGATCGACCGGCTGCGTCAGATCGCCGCACGCAATATGGCGGATGTGCTCAATGCTCTGCTGCAGCGGACGGATCAGCGCCGTACGCATACCGCTCCACACCAGCGCAATCACCAGCAGCGTCACCAGCAGCGTGCCGACCACCAGCATAATCGCGTGTTGGTAAGCGCTCTCATTGGCGTCAATGCCCTGTTTTGCCAGCACAATGTTGTAGGCGAGCCAGGCGTTGTAATCCTTTTCAAATTTGTCCTGAAAACCCTGCGTTGGCTGATCGACAAAGCCTTTAAAGTTACCGGCACTGAGAAAATCAATCAGCTCGGCCAGCGCCCCGCGAAACGCGTTGTAGTTAGCCTGCAGCGTCAGCACGTTCTCCGCGCTTTTGCCCTTTTCCGACAGGTTAGCGTTGAACTCGGCAAAGCTCTGATCGGCGGTTTTCAGCTCCGTATTGGCCAGCGCCACCAGATCTTTTACCGTGGCACCGGAGCCGGCCTGCTGACTGTCCAGCAGATAGCGGATACCGGCACGGTTCAGTGTGTTACGCGCCTGTACCAGCGAAACCCATGAGGTGCCCATCGCCCTTTGCAGGGTGCTAAGACGTTGGTTGTACGCAAAATTATCTTTATCGGCTTTTACCGTTGAAAAAAACATTCCTCCGGAAAACAGCTGCAGTAAGGCAAATAACGCCAGCACACACAGCAGGCCGGATACCACTCGAACACGACTAAACATAAACACCTCATTAATTGGCGGATCGCTGGTGTTATCGGCGCGCAGGCGCGGATCTTTATGTGAGGTGAAAGGGGTAAGACCAGCAGCAAACCGGGGAAGGGTCAGCCACGCGACCCTCTCCCGCTGCGGGAGAGGGGGCGATTCAGACAATGATTAAAACGTTTCCCAGTTTCCGTCACTCACCGGGACTGCAGCGGCTTTGCGCACCGCCGGCGGTGTCGTGGCCAGCGGGGGACGCACAGGGACCGCAGCCGACGCGCGCGGAATGCGGAACACCGCCACCGACTGGCTCAGGCGGCTGGCCTGCTCCTCCAGCGAGGCCGCGGCGGCGGCCGACTCTTCTACCAGCGAGGCGTTCTGCTGCGTGACGCGGTCCATCTCGGTCACCGCCTGGCCCACCTGGTCGATGCCACGGCTCTGCTCATCCGAGGCCGAAGCGATTTCGCCCATGATGTCAGTCACGCGCGTCACCGCACCGACGATATCCTGCATGGTGTCACCTGCGGTGCCGACCAGCTGCGAACCGGCGTTAACCCGGCTGACCGAATCGTCAATCAGTCCTTTGATCTCCTTCGCTGCCTGCGCGCTGCGCTGCGCCAGGTTACGCACCTCGCCCGCTACCACGGCAAAACCACGGCCCTGCTCACCGGCGCGCGCGGCTTCGACCGCCGCGTTAAGCGCGAGGATATTGGTCTGGAAGGCAATGCCGTCGATCACGCTGGTGATATCCGCGATCTTCTTCGAACTGCCGGCGATGTCATGCATGGTGCGCACCACGCCTTCGACCACGTCGCCACCTTTGCGTGCGGTCTCCGACGCGCTGAGCGCCAGCTGCGAGGCCTGCCGGGCATTCTCGGCGTTCTGCTTCACCGTGGCGGTGAGCTGCTCCATGCTGGCCGCGGTCTGCTCCAGCGACGCCGCCTGCTGCTCGGTACGCGCCGAGAGATCGTTGTTGCCGGCGGAGATTTCGCTGGCGCCGGTAAAGATGGCGTCCGAACCGTCGCGTACGTTGCCGACGGTGTGCACCAGCGACTGCTGCATTTCATGCAGACTGCTGGCCAGCTGGCTCATTTCGTTACGCCCTTCAACGGTGATGGTCTGCGTCAGATCGCCTGCGGCGATATGGCGAATGTGGCCGAGCAACTGATGCAGCGGCTGAATCAGCACCGTGCGCAGGCCAAACCAGCAGGCGACGATTACCACGATCACCATCACTGCGACAATCGCCAGCAGCCACATCATGGTGTGGAAGGCACGCTGGTTCTGCGCCACGCCCTCAGCGGCTAAAGCACTCTGCGCGCTGCGCCACTCTTCATAGGTGGCTTTCATTTTGACCTGTTTGGCTTCGATGTTCTGATCAAACATGCCCTGCAGATCGTTGGCTTTCAGCCGGGCCAGCATCGCCTTCAGGCCGTTATTGAACGCGGCATAATCCGTTTCCAGCCGGTCGCGCAGCGCATCAGACAGCCCCGGCGTCGCTGGCAAATCGTAATAGCGCTGATAGTGGCCGGCCGCTGTGTCGAGCTGTTTCTCCGTCTGCGCGATCAGCGCATTAAGCTGACCGCCGTTGGTCTGTGACGCCATGCTGCCCTGCATGCGCAGCATGGCGCGGTTGAGCACGGTACGGGTTTGATTGAGTTCAATCCAGGCATCGGACATGGCAGCGACGTTATTACTTGACGTTTGTGCCACAGCAAACGCCTCTTTATCTTTTTGTAATGCCGACCAGAACAGCCCGCCGGACAGTAATTGCATAGCACCGAACACCAGCAGGACTGCGATCAGGCTGGTGACGACGTTGATTCGTTTTAACATGGTGTCTCCAAAAAGGGGGTTACGCCCTGTTTATCGACCGCTGCGCTGAATATTTGAGAGGGTTTACCGGACTTTACGAGGGATAATGCTGAATTAAAGCTTTTTTACAGCGTTTTATAAGTAAAGAAAGCAGGAGATGAGGGAGCGGCGCGTTGTCCGCTCCCGTTTCAGCTTAGAATGTTTCCCAGTTGGCGTCGCTGACCGGCGCGGTCAGCGCTTTGCGTGGCGCACTGGCCTGCGGGGGGGCGATCTGCGGATGGCGCACACCCGTGCTGCTGACAGGCTGAGCGCCACGTGGAATGCGGAACACCGCCACCGACTGGCTGAGACGGCTGGCCTGCTCCTCCAGCGAGGCCGCCGCCGCCGCCGACTCTTCCACCAGCGAGGCGTTCTGCTGCGTGACACGGTCCATCTCGGTCACCGCCTGGCCGACCTGATCGATACCGCGACTCTGCTCGTCCGATGCCGAGGCGATCTCGCCCATGATGTCGGTGACGCGCGTCACCGCATTGACGATTTCGCCCATGGTATCGCCCGCCGTGCCGACCAGCTGTGAGCCGCTGTCAACGCGACGCACCGAGTCTTCAATCAGCCCTTTGATCTCCTTCGCCGCCTGCGCGCTGCGCTGGGCAAGGTTGCGCACTTCACCGGCCACCACCGCGAAGCCGCGGCCCTGCTCTCCGGCGCGCGCCGCTTCGACTGCGGCGTTGAGCGCGAGGATATTGGTCTGGAAAGCGATACCGTCAATCACGCTGGTAATGTCGGCAATCTTCTTCGAACTGCCGGCAATATCGTGCATGGTGCGCACCACCCCTTCCACCACTTCTCCGCCTTTCTGCGCGGTTTCCGATGCGCTGAGCGCCAGCTGCGAGGCCTGCCGCGCGTTCTCGGCGTTCTGCTTCACCGTGGCGGTGAGCTGCTCCATGCTGGCCGCAGTCTGTTCCAGCGACGCCGCCTGCTGTTCGGTACGCGCCGAGAGATCGTTATTGCCGGCGGAGATTTCGCTGGCGCCGGTAAAAATAGCGTCCGAGCCGTCGCGCACGTTGCTGACGGTGCGCACCAGCGCCTGCTGCATCTCCTGCAGCTTGCTCGCCAGCTGGCTCATTTCATTACGTCCTTCGACGGTGATGGTCTGGGTTAAATCGCCCTGCGCAATGTGTTCAATGTGCTGGATGCTGTCGTTGAGCGGCTTAATCAGCACCTTACGCAGGCCGAACCAGCACAGCACGATCACGCCCACTACCAGCGCCAGTACCAGCCCCAGCAGCCACATCATGTGCTCGTAAGCGGCGCTGTTCGCCGCCACGCCGGCCGCCGTCAGACGATCCTGATCGGCGCGCCACTGGGTGTAGTTTTCCAGAAAGGCACTTTGCGTCGGGGCCACCGGTACTTTGCCGGCTGCGGCGGTATCGTTGTGCTGCAGTACCTGCTGCATCTCAGCCAGTGCGCTGGCGTAAGCTTTATAGGTCTGTTCCAGCTGCTGATTGAGCTGCAGATTCTGGCCCGGCGTGTCCGGCGTGTTTTTAAACAGCGTGAAGTTATCCTGCGCCGTCTGCTGGAACGTCCTGCTCTGCCCGAACAGCGTACCGATGTCAGCTTCGGTGCCGGTCAGTTTACTGGTGGCAATACGCAGCTGGATGCGCGTCAGGATCACACGGCTTTGGTTAAGGCTCATGTAAGCATCATTGATGGCGGCAATGTTTTTGCTCGCCAGCTGAGAGGTATTGAAACTTTTTTTGTCGTCACTCAGCGCTTTAAAAAACAGCGAGCCGGAAGCCAGCTGCAGTACGCCAAACACCAACAACACCAGCAACAGGCTGGTCACAACGCGGATTTTCGTAAACATAGTTTGCCCTGGGAAATGAAGAAAAATCGTGCAATACAGTTATCGACCTGGCGGCGGGAATATTGAGCGAGGGCAGGAAATATTTGTGGGCTTTGCTATTGATTTATAAAGGTTTAATAAAGAATGTAATAGTCACGGGCCGCATCAGCGACCCGTGACTCTCTGCGAACGATTATGCGCTACGCAGCGTATCCACCAGCGCCATCTCTTCACTGCTCAGCAGTTTTTCGATGTCGACCAGAATCAGCATACGCTCGCCCAGCGCACCGAGGCCGGTGAGGTACTCGGTCGACATGGTGACGGCAAATTCCGGTGCCGGACGGATCTGATCCTGCGTCAGCGACAGCACGTCAGACACGCCATCCACCACGATGCCGACCACGCGATGCTCAAGATTCAGCACGATCACCACGGTGTTTTCGTTGTACTCCACGTCCGGCTGCGAGAACTTCACGCGCAGATCGATAATCGGCACAATCACGCCACGCAGGTTAGTTACGCCCTTGATGAACTCCGGCGTGTTAGCGATACGCGTTACCTGATCGTAACCACGAATCTCCTGCACTTTAAGGATATCGATGCCGTACTCTTCGTCACCGAGGGTGAAAACCAGGAACTCCTGGCCGACGGTTTCGCCGGCGATTTTCGTCACGGTTGCCATGTCAGTCATTTTTTTACCCTTTCGTTATCTGTTACGCTGCGGCACCGGCCACACGCTTCTCACGGTTCAATGATTGCAGTGCCGATACGTCGACAATCAGCGCAACGCTGCCATCGCCGAGGATGGTGGCGGCGGAAATGCCCGGCACTTTGCGGTAGTTGCTTTCCAGGTTCTTCACCACCACCTGATGCTGACCAATCAGCTGATCAACCAGCAGCGCATAGCGACGTCCTGCGCTCTGCAGGATCACCACGATGCCCTGCGTGGCGTCGGTTTTGGCGTTCTGCACGTCAAACACGTTCCACAGCTCAACCAGCGGCAGGTACTCGCCGCGCACTTCCAGTACGCGCTCGCCACCGGCCAGCGGTTTCAGCTCTTCAGCCGTGGGCTGCAGTGACTCCATCACCGCGTTCAGCGGCAGAATGAACACTTCGTCTGCCACGCGCACCGACATCCCGTCGAGGATCGCCAGCGTCAGCGGCAGCAGAATGCGAATGGTGGTGCCTTTGCCCTGCTTCGAGGAGATTTCGACGTGACCGCCCATCTCCTGGATATTACGTTTCACCACGTCCATGCCGACGCCGCGGCCTGATACGTCGGTCACCTGTTCGGCGGTCGAGAAGCCTGGCGCGAAGATCAGCATGCCGACTTCTTCATCGCTCATGCTGTCGCTGACCGGCAGGCCGGATGAGAGCGCTTTCGCCAGGATACGTTCACGGTTGAGGCCGGCACCGTCATCGATCACTTCGATACAGATGTTGCCGCCCTGGTGTTCCGCGGACAGCGTCAGATTGCCGACCGCCGTTTTGCTGGCGGCCAGCCGTTTTTCCGGGGTTTCGATGCCGTGGTCGAGGCTGTTACGCACCAGGTGCGTTAACGGATCGATAATGCGTTCAATCAGGCTCTTATCCAGTTCAGTTGAGCTGCCGAGCAGCGTCAGTTCAACCTCTTTGCCCAGCTTGCTGGCCAGATCGCGCACCAGACGCGGGAAGCGGCTGAACACGTACTCCATCGGCATCATACGAATCGACATCACCGATTCCTGCAGGTCGCGGGCGTTACGCTCCAGCTGACCCATGCTGTTGAGCAGGTCACCATGTGCCACCGGATCCAGCGCACCAGAGCGCTGCGCCAGCATCGACTGGGTAATCACCAGCTCGCCGACCAGGTTGATCAGCTGGTCAACTTTTTCTACCGCCACGCGAATACTGCTGGATTCGCTGCTTTTGGCGGGCGCGGCAGCACGCTTGCTCTCACGCTTCACCGCCGGGGTAATGTCGGTGACGGTCGCCGTTTGCTGCACCGGCGCTTCGGCTTCGGCCTCAGCGACTGGCGCGGCGGCAACGGCGGCGGGTGCGGCGTCCTGCGGGAACTGAATCTGCGCTTCATCAATCACGAAGCACAGCACCGCCACGATATCGTCTTTGCCGACACCGTCGATGGTGGCTTCCAGCGAGCTGGCGCCTTTCACCACATCGGTCAGGGTGCCGAGGTTGCCCAGCTCTTCCAGCAGCAGATCCGGCTCTTTCTCTTTCAGATTGATCAGCTGCAGGCGCAGGCCGCTGCTGGCGGGCGCGGCAGGTGCTGCCACGTCGGCGAGCGCCACCACCGGTGCGGCGGCTTGCGGGGCTATTCCTTTGGCTTCCAGCGCCAGCTGGCGCAGGGCTTCACAGATGTAGTTAAAGCTTTCTGCGTTTGGCTCCTGCGCGGTTTTATAGGCATCGAGCTGTTCCTGCATAATATCTTTGGTTTCCAAAAACAGGTTGATGATGTCGGTGCTGAGCTGCATTTCGCCACGGCGCGCACCATCCAGAATGTTTTCCAGGATGTGGGTGGTTTCCTGTAAAACCGTAAAGCCAAACGTACCGGCTCCGCCCTTAATGGAGTGGGCGGCGCGGAAGATGGCATTCAACTGCTCGGAATCGGGCTCCTGGGGATCCAGTCCCAACAGGTGTTGCTCCATATCCGCTAACAGCTCATCGGCTTCATCAAAAAACGTCTGGTAAAAATCGCTGATGTCCATGCTCACGGGATCACCTCGGCTGTGAGGGTTGGTCTGGTGTCACCGCGCTGGCGGCGGGCGGTGCCGCTGCCGGCGGATTCGCCGCGGCTGCCGGTGTGGCCGGTGCTGCGGTAGAACCCGTGGGGGCAGTTGGCGCCGCCGGACCAGCCGGTGCGGTAATGCTAGGTAAAATCTGCGCCGGGTCACTCACCTGAACGGCATCGCTCTCGGCATTCTCTTTTTCAATCGCCGCTTCGGTGTCATGGTTCAACACCAGCAGGCTGATACGACGGTTCACCGCGTCGTTGGCGCCGCGGTTTTTCAGTTTCATGGTGTCGGCCATGCCGACCACGCGCAGCATTTTGCCGCCGTCCAGCCCGCCCGCCACCAGCTCACGGCGTGAGGCATTGGCACGATCCGCCGACAGTTCCCAGTTGCTGTAGCCGCGATCGCCGCTGGCGTACTGGAAGTCATCGGTATGGCCGGACAAACTGATTTTGTTAGGAATATCATTCAGCAGCGGCGCAATGGCGCGCAGGATATCGCGCATGTACGGCTCCACTTCCGCGCTGCCGGTTTTAAACATCGGGCGGTTCTGGCTATCGATAATCTGAATGCGCAGCCCCTCTTCCACCATGTTGATGATCAGATGCGGACGCAGCGCTTTCAGGCGCGGATCGGCCTCAATCAGCTGGTCAAGTTTTTCACGCAGCCGGTTCAGGCGAATGTCATCCAGCTGGCGCTTTTGCGCATCCATATCGACCTGTTTTTGTACTTCGCCTTTCTTCTGCGTCGGATCATCGCCGCCGCCGGGAATCGGACTTTCGCTGTCGCTGCTACGCTGACCGCCGGTCAGGGCGACCTTGAGCGGCGTTTTAAAATATTCGGCAATCTGCACCAGCTCCTGCGGATTGGCGATCGAGATCAGCCACATCACCATGAAGAACGCCATCATCGCCGTCATAAAGTCGGCATAGGCAATCTTCCATGAGCCATGGCTGCCTTCATGCTTTTTATGTTTGCGCCGTTTGACCAGCACAATCGGGCGATTACCGTGCTTCATGAAGGCGTATCCGAAGTCTGCTTAGCCGGGTTTTTCGCGTTACGCACGTGCTCTTCCAGCTCGGTAAAGGACGGACGCTCGGTGGAATACAGGGTTTTACGACCAAACTCGACGGCGATCTGCGGCGCATAACCGTTCAGGCTGGAGAGCAGCGTGACTTTGACGCACTGCATCATCTTGGTGGTTTCCGCGCACTTCTGGCGCAGCACGGATGCCAGCGGCGAAATGAAGCCGTAAGCCAGCAGAATACCGAGGAAGGTTCCCACCATGGCGTGCGCAATCAGCGCGCCCAGTTCTGCCGCCGGGCGGTCCGCGGAGGCCAGCGCGTGCACCACGCCCATTACCGCAGCGACGATACCAAACGCCGGCAGGCCATCACCGACTGCCGCTAAGCTTTGTGCTGGTACTTCGCACTCGTGTTCATAGGTTTCGATCTCTTCATCCATCAGGGCTTCGATCTCGAAAGCATTCATATTTCCGCTCACCATCAGACGTAAATAGTCGGTAATAAAATCCACTAAAGGTTTATCGGACAAAATACGCGGATAGTTAGCGAAAATTTCGCTCTGGCTGGGATCTTCAATATCGCGCTCCAGCGACAGCATGCCCTGCTGACGTGATTTCGCCATCAGGCGATACAGCAGCGCCATTAAATCCATGTATACGGCTTTGTTATATTTTGAGCCGCGCATTAACAAAGGCAGCGCTTTTAGCGTCTTTTTAATCGATTTGCCGTTGTTGCCCACCAGAAACGCACCAATGCCGGCGCCGCCAATAATCAGCAACTCCGACGGCTGGTAAAGCGCGCCCAGATGGCCGCCTACCATCATGTAACCGCCCAGCACGGAACCGAGGACTACGATATAACCCACAATAATCAGCACAAAAACATCCTTACGTCCGTAACGTGTTGGTGGAAGTTAAGCCAGAGAGCCGCAGGTGTTATTCGCAGGGTGTGGGCAAAAAAAAAGCAGCGGTATTAACCGCTGCTGGATGCTTTCCACGATGCGAACAAACTTAAACGGCGCGTTTAACCTGTTCATCCAGCAGTTGTGGAAAGGTATCGGCAGAATCTGCAGAAAGTTTACGTCTTTTTACGGCACGTGATGGCGGCTGGCACAGGCTGCAAACAAAGCTGCCCGGCGGCTGATGCGCGTGGTTGATGAAGCTTCCGCCACAGCATTTACAGTCAGACAATTCCAGCATGCCACTTTCAACAAATCGCACCAGGGTCCAGGCGCGGGTCAGCGCCAACAGCGGGCCCTCGTCCGATTGCGGACACTGCTCAAGATACAGGCGATACGCTTTGATAACCGCCTCTACGCCACTGCTCAGCCGGGTTTTCAGCAGAAACTGCCAGGCGTTGCAGAACATCGACGCATGAATATTTTGTTCCCAGGTCATGAACCAGTCGGTAGAGAATGGCAGCATGCCTTTCGGTGGTGGGGCACCACGCAGCTCTTTGTACAGTTTAATCAGGCGACCGCGGCTCAGCTGGGTTTCACTTTCCAGCATCTGCAGTCGTGCGCCCAATGTAATCAGCTCCATTGCCAGCTGAATATCACGCGCTTCCTGAACGATACTTTTTTCGGTCATTACACCGCCCTCTTTTTAGCAGAGACATCATCTTTCGATGCGCTGCGCAATAAACGGCTGGATAATAAAATACCGGTGTGGATTTGCTGCAAATCATCCACACGTGATTCCTGCGTTAAACGGTTAATAAGATTGTGATCGGTAAAGCGGAACTGGCAAACCAGTTGATTGGTTTCCGCTAATTTTACCATCTCAGGTAAAGTCAATTGCTGCAATGCATCCGCCATTGGCTCATCGATACCTAAACGAAACATTGCTGAAGCTTTTTCCTGGTTTATCAAACGCTGTGCAAGCAATAAATATGACAGATTGATGTCATATATGTGTTTTAGTAATTCTGATGTACCCATTTTTTTCCATCCTGATAGACGCGACATATATACGGCCACAGAATTAAGTGTTCTATGGTTCGGGTTGCTGGTTGGTAAATCTAAAGATGGCAAAAAATAATCAGGCATAAGCCAACGCGTACTGAACTGTTTCACTTCCCACCGGGATATTGATCAGTAGTAGTCAAAACTCCAGGCCAATCTTTTCTTGAGTTGTAACCATCTTCCGTGACGTCTGCTTACAGTTTTTTAAGACTAATCCGAAAACAAGGCAAATCTATATCGTCTGATTTCGACATACAACGTGATTGGTATGAAATTTTAGATAAAGTGTGATCTGCGTCACACTTTTAAGGCAAATTTTTCAAGTGAAGCTTCAGTAATGCTTTTCTGTTGTTCTTTTTTTGAGCGATTTTGAAACGTTTCGCTAATATTTCACAGGAAAAGTCTGAATTTTGAAGTGTGTCGCAGATCGCCGCCATGGGACGATCTTTTATCTGCTACGTTGGCTTTAGGCAAAGACAAGACCCCGAAATAAACCAAAAAGGCAGCATAAAACACCAAAAATCGCCGTAATTATTCGCTTTTAAATTAATCACTTACAGGGAATATTGCCAAGCAGGACTAATGGCGCTGTGCTAGCGAAGCGTGAAGAGTGGATGCAGCGCGCTTGTGGTGTGTAAAGAGTTTGTAGGGAGGGTTTAGCGAGTCACAAGGGATGTAACAGCACGTTACATTAGCGATATGAATGAATTGACTAACTAACACACTGATGGATTAGAACTATCGGCCTGGCCAGCCAAATCTTTAGGGTCGGAAGAAAAAATTCAGCGTTTCAGTGCTTAACTGGCTTAATTTTAACCAATTCGTGCGTTTTTTGGTGCCGGGTCAGCGGGTTAGCGCTTAACAAAATGAAATCGATTTCATCCGGTGAGGGTATCGCGTGAAAACGCTACGCAGCATGGTCCTGCCTGCGTCGTCTGACGGATACCTCTCCCGCGTACGGGAGAGGCATTGCCTGAGGGGAAAATCGCGCCTTGCGGGGCTAATTACGCCAGCTTCTGAAACGTCGCGACCTTGTTATCGCTACCGTGGCTGGCGCTGCGTGCCGGCAGCGTGTTCAGATCGTTCAGGAAGCTTTCCCGCCAGTGCGAAATGTCCTGCTTACGCAGTACGGCCATCATGTCGTTATAGCGCGAGATACGCTCGGTGCGCGGCATGGTCAGTGCGCGGTCCAGCGCCGCCGCCACATCATCACGATCGTACGGGTTGACGATTAGCGCAGAAGTCAGCTCGTTGGCCGCTCCGGCAAAGCGCGACAGCACCAGCACGCCCGGATCGTCCGGATCCTGCGCCGCGACATACTCTTTCGCCACCAGGTTCATGCCGTCACGGAGCGGCGTAACCAGCCCCACGTCGGTCAGGCGGAAAATCTTCATCAGCAGGCGGCGATCAAAATGCTGGTTGAGATAATAGAGCGGCGTCCAGCCCAGCGTGCCGTATTTACCGTTAATGCGCCCTGCTTCTGTCTCCAGCTGGTGACGAATATCCTGATAGGCCTGCACGTCGCCGCGCGAGGTCGGCGCAATCTGTGAGTAGCGGATTTTGCCGCGGTGCTGCGGGAAGTTTTCCAGCAGCGCCTCATAGGCAAGGAAACGCTCCGGCAAGCCTTTGGAATAGTCGAGACGCTCACAGGCGATAATATTCTGCAAATCGCCCAGCTCACGCTTCATTGCGGCCATCTTCGGTGGCAGCGGCCCTTCTGCCATCTCTTTAATGCTGTCCGGCTCGATACCGATGGGGTAAACCTCGGTCATAAAGGTGTTGCCAAAGGCGCGATGCTTCTTCTCGCCTTTATTCTGCAGCTGCGTCAGCTGGCTCAGGCTGTCGAGAAACGCCACGCGATCGGATTCTGTCTGGAAACCCAGCAGATCGTATTCACACAGCATTTCCAGCAGTTCCTGATGCGGCGGCAGCGCATTGAAAATTTCCGGCGTCGGGAACGGGATATGCAGAAAGAATCCGATTCGGTTATTAATGCCCTGTTTACGCAGTTCAGCGGCAAACGGCAGCAGGTGGTAATCGTGGATCCACAGGATATCGTCCGGCTTGATCAGCGGTTTCAGCCGCTGCGCCAGCAGGGTATTCACGCGGCAGTAGCCTTCCCAGGCTTCACGCTGGTACTGCACCAGATCGAGGCGATAATGGAACGCGGGCCAGATCACCGTGTTAGAAAACTGGCAGTAGTACTGATCGTAATCGTTTTGATTGAGAGGGAATGAGGCATAGGTAATGCCGTCTTGTTCGATCTGGGTAAGTTCCTCATCTTCTTCACCGGAAAACTCACTGATCTCTCCGTTCCAGCCAAACCACAATCCTCCGGTGGTCTGCAGCGCATCCAGAATGCCGACGGCGAGACCGCCTGCGTTGGTTTTGCTTCCATCAGGAATAGCGATACGGTTAGATACGACGACTAAACGACTCATAACCTAAACTCCTTACCGACGTTGTCATGTTCTAGTTGTAATAATAGTTGTTCCAGCCAGTGCCAGACCGCTGCCACATCGGGCAGACGATAGCGCGCCTGGCTTGGACCTTCACCGACCTTGACCGAGATGCCGTGCATGGCATTGACAGCAAGAAAGCCTTTCTCATCGGTCAGATCGTCGCCCACAAATACCGGAATGCGACCGGTAAATGGCGCTTCCTGCATAAATTCGCGTACCGCAGCACCTTTATCGATGCCCTGCGGTTTCAGTTCCACCACACATTTACCTGGCTGCAGCGCCAGCGCCGGAAAGCGGGTTACCGCCTCTTCGGCCAGCTGCATGATGGCGTTTTCATACTCTGGCGCGTTGCGGTAGTGCAGCGCAAAGGCCATGCCTTTCACTTCCAGCAGCGTACCGGGCCACTGGTCAAGGGTCTGCTGCAGTTCAACCTGCAGCGTTTGCGCCACCTCATCGGGCAGCGACTGACGATGCAGATGTCCGCTGGCATCGCGGCGCTCAGCGCCGTGCACGCCCGCCGCCGGGGCTTCCAGCGGCGCGACCAGCTCATCCAGCTGGCTGATCGGACGGCCGGAAACCAGCGCCAGCGCGCCGTGACTTAAATTAGAAATTTGTTGCAGATGCTGGCGCACCGATGCGGGGATGGAAACCGACTCGGGCTGCGACTGAAGCGCGGCCAGCGTGCCGTCAACATCAAAAAAGAAGGCGTAAAGTCCGCCACTTAGCGACGGCAGGGTGCTGTTCTCATTAACCGCAGGGGTCACGTCTCCTCCTGTATCTGAACGTAAACGGGCAGTCTGTTCGCAGGCAGGCAGGAAGTGAGGAGGTTTTTCCGTAAACACGGGAATCGAAAGGGTAACGCTCCAGAACTAAACGAAATTTTCATCAACACTGCAACCGCACTACGAACATCGGCAACATTAAGTGTAGACAACAATTGAAGTTTCGCCAGACGGGCGCACAGAGTGCTTAGCGAAGAGTGCACTTTTCAGCGGTTTGCGCGGCAAAAAACTGAATTCTGCTGTTTTTCATACGCTTCGCTTTTTTTACCGCGGGCAGACTTGATCATAGCAAAAATCGCCTGATACTGTATATAAAAACAGTATCTATGGAATGTTCGCTATGACGCGTTTCTTTTTGCCACAGCTTTCACCGCCTTCGCGCTCCCGCCCGCTATTCCTTGACGCGGTGCACGGCGGTTTCCCCTCGCCCGCTCAGGACTACATTGAGCGCCAGATTGATCTCAATGAGCTGCTGGTGACCCGCCCGAGCGCCACCTATTTTGTGCGCGTCGAGGGCGACTCGATGCGCGATGCCAATATCCGCGAAGGCGACCTGCTGGTGATCGACAGCTCACTCAATGCCCGGCACGACGACATCGTGATCGCCGCCATCAACGGCGAGTTCACCGTCAAGCGGCTGCAGACGCATCCCTGCGTACAGCTGATGCCGATGAATCCGCGCTATCAGCCCATCCGGCTGCGTGAAGAGGAGGAGTTAGAAATTTTTGGCGTGGTGACGTTTATTATTTACGCCGCACGCGTCCAGCGTTAGCGCATCGTTTCGGCGCGGATCATCTCAATCAGCCGGCGTAAACCCGGGTGCAGCTGGCGACGGTCGGGGTAATACATCACCAGCGGTTCGTCTTCGCTGCACCAGTCCGTGAGCACGCGCACCAGCTGCCCGCTCGCCAGCTGTGCCTGTACGTAGCGCTCCGGGCAGTAGCCGAGACCGTAACCGCCGGCGACCGCATCAATAATCATGTCGCTCTCATTGAGCGTCAGCGTGCCCGGCACATCGACCTCATACGCCACCTTGCCCTGCGCCAGCGGCCACTTATACAGCGTGCCATTGCCAAGGCGCATGCGAATACAGCGATGGTTGCGCAGATCGTCCGGATGCTGCAGCGGCGGCGCGTCGCGCAGGTAATCGGGTGACGCCACCACGATCCAGCGCAGTTTGGGCGTCAGCGGCATGGCGATCATATCTTTCGGTACGCTGGCGCCGTAGCGAATCCCGGCGTCATAGCCGCTGCCGATGATATCCACCAGATTGTTATCCACCGTAATTTCCAGACTGAGCTCCGGATAGGTCGCCATAAAGCGCGCCAGGATCGGCCGAAACAGCAGCTGCCCGGCATCACGCGGGATGTTCAGCCGCAGGCGGCCGCTGGGTGATTCGCGATACAGGTGCAGATCGTTCAGCGCCAGCTCAATCTGCGCAAAGCCGGTTTCCAGATGGCGCAAAAAAGCGGCACCGGCGTCCGTCGGCACCACCGCCCGGCTGGTGCGATTGAGCAGGCGCACGCCAAGACGCGCTTCAAGACTGCGCAACGTGTGGCTGATGGCCGACGTGGTGACCCCCAGTTCCAGCGCGGCGAGGCGGAAGCTCTTGCGCCGGCAAATCAGCAGAAAAACATTCAGATCGGCCAGTTCATTACGTTGCAGGGCGGGCATTTTCGTGTCTCCTGACTCATTGCCTCGTTGAATCTGATTCAACTTCAGATGAGATATCATAGCGAAGCTGCCGTACCGGACGCTATGCGCGCGTGGCATGGCAGGCAAAACGTCACTTTTAACCCCGAGCTCATGATGCTGCCCGAAGACCGAAAAGACGCTATTTATCGCTACCTGTTTGCGAAACGATCGGCCACCATTCACGAACTGGCCACGCTGATGGCGGTGTCGGCGATGACCATCCGCCGCGATATTAAATTCCTGCAGAACGCCGGCCTGGTGGTTGGCATACACGGCGGCGCCAGGCTGCCTGCCGTGGTTCATCAGGCATTGCCGTATGTGGAGAAGGCACAGCTGAACGTGCACGCCAAACAAAGCCTTGGCCGTTATGCTGCGTCACTGGTACAGGATGGCCAGGTGGTCTACCTCGATGCCGGTACCACCAGCTATGAAATTGCGCGTGCGTTAGGCGATCAGGCAAGTCTCACCGTGCTGACTAACGACTTTACGATTGCCGCCTGGCTGATGCGTCACAGCCACATCACGCTATTTCATACGGGTGGCAAAGTCGATAAACGGCATATTGCCAGCGTGGGTGCCATGGCGGCGACCGCCCTTGCCGCGTTCAATATTGATCTGGCTTTCCTCAGCGCCAGCGCGTGGGATGTCACGCACGGCCTCTCGACACCCGACGAAGACACCTTGCTGGTGAATCAGGCGGTGCTGGCCGCCTCAGCGCAGCGTTATCTGGTGGCTGACAGCAGCAAATATGGTCGTTACAGCGTGTATTCCGTGTGTAAGCTGCAGCAGCTGGACGGTGTGATCACCGATGACGATTGCCCCTGTGCTGCCGTTGAGGAGATGAAACAGCGTGATATTCGTCTGCACCGGGTAAATCGCCGCGGCTGAGCGGCTCTCTGCGCATCCCGGTATAGGTCATTAATTAAAAAGGAGGCGCGAACGCCTCCGGTGGCTACAGGGAAATCACATCGACTATCTCTCGCAGGGCACGGTTTACGGCGTAGGGGCGACTTTAGGATTGGAGCTGAACCAGCCACGGCGATCCTGCCAGTTGCCATATTCATCCACAATCGCCCCTTTACTGTTGGCCATCAGGAAATGATAGCTTTCCAGTTTTTTCAGCGACAGCGTTTCGCCCTGATGCTGAATGACGACATTGTGGCTTTGCACCGGACCAAAACTTTTCGGCGTCGGCGGAATATCCGCTGATGCGGCGCCAATCTCAGAGAAGTTATATACCCAGCCATCGAGGACGCGCCATGATTCATGTTTTGCCGGACGTGCCGGCGGCGCGCTAATTGGCATGTGTCGATGCTCCGGAATCATCTGATTCGGCAGCAGATACATGGTCATAGCGTAATAACCGTAATCCAGATTATTGACCCAGGTGATGCTGGCCAGGCCAACATGCTGATAATCGCCCAGCCCGAAATCATTGACCCACAGCTGCTGGCGCATGGCCGGCGTCAGCGTATGACCATAAGAGGCGAGCAGTTGCGCTATTGCATCTTTCGCCACCTCTTTCTGGAAGACGCCATTTTTATAGAAATCTTTATTGGTATAAACGTGATGCGGCTGAGCCGCAACGGATGCGGTGGCATTGAGCGCCAGTAAGGCCGCAGCGAACGCCAGAGCAGGTTTTGTCATAATTCACCTCCTGTTTATGACAGCCATGTTGATGCAAATAAAAATTTCACCGGCCGGTAAAACGCAAGGGTGGCCAGCGCGGAGAACAGAGTTGCAGATGGCGATGCGGAGGGGAAATTCATTTAGAGAATCGGATCTATCTAATTATCAGATACGGCTGTGCTTTTTTGTGATTATTAACAAATAATCACAGGCTATTCTGCCCGGCAAAGCATCCAGCTGCTGGCGGGCGCAATTTATCAGCTGATAAAGAAATTCTTAAAATGTTGGTTGCGCTCGCAATTGTGACAGGCGTGCGGCCAATTGTGTTTGACCTGCTTTTCACATCAATGCACACTGGCGGGCGTGAAAAACGGCAGATGAAGAGCCAAGAGATGTTGCAGAATTATAGTCAGCGCGTCCATTTCTATTACTGCATTCTGGTTGCGTTAAAACTCTATGTGAACAGCAAGAAGTCCGGCGGCGTACGCGGGAAAAATAACTTTTTGCTGAAGTGGTTACGCAACGCGCAAAACAACACCATCTTTCATCCTGATATCACCAGTGAAATTGAATGGCTGCGCGGCAAAATTATCAGCGCCGGACCGGATGCCGATTTAGAACCGATGCTGCAATACGTTTACGAGACAGCAAAACGCGCCGAAACGCTGCGTCTCGGGCCGTAATCGCACGGGCTGCGCATTGCATTACCCCTGTCTGCAGGCAAAAAAAAGGGGGCAACGCGCCCCCAACCACTACAAAAATTTCATCCCTGACGCCCTGGTGCGGATTCCCTTCCGGCTGGCGCTAATTCTCTTCGCACTGGCTACGCGTTACAGGGTTAGCACCAGCACGCTGATCAATAACCAGCAGCCCGCGCAAAATGCGCCCGCCGCCACCCAGGTTAACGCCCGGGTATTTAAATGACAGACATCGCGTTGCCAACGTTTAATCGGCTGCATAACCACTCCTGAAAATACATTCTCATTATGCCTGGCAGAGGATTGCCGTGAACTGCGGATAAGCTTGTCACGTATTAATATCTCTGACCATCGGATGTGCTTACCGGTTATGTAGGTGCAGGACTACAACCCATTAATTACCGCTTACATCGCCGTCGAGGCGAAAAATGCCGCAGGTGTGCAGATCGCAATAGCGTCGCTTTCGCACCGTTTGTCATCCGGAAATACGGTTTCATATCGTTTAGTTTCCCTAAAAAACAGGCGCAGATTAAATCGTTTTTATTTACCCCCGCTCAGGGTTATTAATAAGCACACCGGACGCGATAATTTGCAGATGATAAAGGGATGTGGCATGACCAGTCTCTTTATGCACAGCCTGACCGCGTTCAGTACCCTTTCTCAGGGTGTAAATTACGTTAGCATTTAACTTTGGATTCAATCATCAATGAAAACCCGTCTGGTCGTAATGGCCTCTGTTGCTGCGATATTATTTTCACAGCAGGCATTCGCCAAAAACCTGTGCACCCTGATTGTTGACGCTGAATCAGGCAAAGCCCTGCTGGAGAGTGGCAACGACTGCAGTGGAGAAGTCACACCCGCATCCACCTTTAAAATAGCCATCAGCCTGATGGGATTTGATGCCGGCGTGCTGAAAAATGAAAAGGAACCCGCCTGGGATTACCAACAAGGATACCCGGACTGGGGCGGTAAAAACTGGATGAATAAAATCGATCCTACGGCGTGGCTAAAATATTCGGTCTTCTGGTATTCGCAGCAGGTTGTTAAAAAAATCGGGCAACATCGCTTTGAAGACTATGTAAAGGCGTTTGCTTACGGAAACGAAGATGTTTCCGCCGTTGACGTCAGCGCCCCCGGTCAGAATGGGGTGTGGGTTATGTCATCCCTGCAGATTTCACCGGTTCAGCAGATTGGCTTTTTAAGGAAAGTCGTTAACCGTGAGCTGCACGTAAACAAGCATGCCTATGACATGACAGATAATATTACCCGCTACGACGTCAGCGTTAAGGGCTGGACGGTGCACGGCAAAACAGGAACCGGCTCAGCGGGGAAAAATAATCAATACGATCCGCACCATGCCTATGGCTGGTATGTCGACTGGGCGACCAAAGGCAGGAAAAAAATTGTTTTTGCCAAACTGATTCAGGATGAACAGGTGTTAACGCCGAATGCTGGCCTGAGAGCACGTGACGAAGTGTTGAAGCAGATGTCGGCGGTCATTGCGCCGTGATGGCATAACACACGGATGCCACGGATTTTCATTAACCTCCCGGTTTTCATGCGGCTGACAGATTGCGGCGAGGTCCTTCATTATGAAACTGACGGTTAGCCAGCCGATGAAGTGACCTCCGGACCGTGGCTTATCTTTCTTTACGCAGCGTCGTCAGCAGTGACTGCGCAGCAACAGAAGACTGACCGGATGGCGAACACACCAGTCCAAACTGACGGTGAATCGCTGGCCTGCGCTACTGGCGTATATGGCACGGATCAATGCGCGCCCAGCTGTGCAGGCGGCGTTGCTGGCAGAGGCGTCTGAGTGAGACTGGCAGACAGAGTTTTGTGCCGGCGATCAGGCTCTGTCTGTAAGGTTAGATGTCAGTGTTATTGTGACAACGGCGCGCAGAAAGTTATGCTGTGCGCGCCAGGCTACGAAGCCCGCTATTGGGCCCGCGTGGCAACATCAACATCGAACCTGTGCTGTTTTGAGGACACTGACATGACCCCTTTTTATCAGTTTTCGGCCACCAGCCTGACCGGTCAACCTATCTCTATGGCCGATTACGAAGGCAAGGTGGTTCTGGTGGTGAATACCGCCAGTCATTGCGGCTTCACGCCCCAGTACGCCGGCCTTGAAGCGCTCTATCAGAAATATGCCGCACAGGGTCTGGTGGTGCTTGGCTATCCCTGCAATCAATTCGGTAAGCAGGAACCGGGAAACGCTGATGACATCTCACAAACCTGTCATGTTAATTACGGGGTAAGCTTCCCGATGTTCGGCAAAGTCGAGGTTAACGGCAGCGCAGCGCACCCGATATTTCGCTATCTGAAGGCGGAGCTACCCGGCGTGCTGGGCGGACGGATTAAGTGGAATTTCACCAAGTTTCTCATCGGACGCGACGGCCAGCCGCTGAAACGCTTTGCACCGATCACGCCCCCGGAAAAAATGGAAGCCGCGATAATCGCTGCACTTTAAGGTGGAGCGTTGCCGGATTCGCAGCATTAATTTTAGAGCACAGCGGAAATTGATGTTATCCGGCGGGAGACAGTGTGCCCCGCATATTTATTTTTTATTCCACTTGTCCTGAGTCAAGGTGAAAAGCAAGCTTGGGGGCGCACTTTTCACATCATGAATTTCTCGTAAGTACTGCAATCCTGCCCTGGTCAGAACTTTTTGCGAGGCCAGATGATTTGCCCGTACTACAGCAGATATTTCAGCCAACTTTATTTCACCAAAACCATAGTCGACCGTATACTTAGCAAACTCTGTCGCCAGCCCTTTTCCCCATGCCTCTGTAGAGAAGCGATATCCAAGGTTATTGATTGATAAATCGGCATAGCTCCTGATGCTGAGTCCGCCAAAACCAATGACTCTCCCCGGATTGTCCGTCAACGCGATCGCCCAATTACCGAAACCGTACGTTTCCCAGTGCTGAAGCCAGCGAGCCAACACCTGACGGGCATAATCAATATCGGGATACGGACCTGCGGGGTTGAAGGTATTTGTAGCAGGGTCGCCATAAATTCTGAAAAGATCATCAGCGTCAGATTCAATTACCGTTCGTAGATAAAGTCGTGTCGTATCTGCCTGCAAAGAAACCTCCTGAACTTACCGTTTATAAACCACGTTTTCTTACTATTTTATCGCGGGGCAATCCCGGGTTCATAACAGGGACGTTAAATTTAATTTTATGAAATTCTCAGTCACTACGAATAAAAGCACGCTTTATACCCTAAACACCAGCCTGAACAGGTTAAATTTGAGCAGGATCAGTGTTCTGGCCGGTTAAGTCGGGCGTTTTTCCGCCCATTTCAGCATGGCATCAAGAGCAGGACAAAGTGCCTGTCCCCATTCAGTGAGTCGATATTCCACTTTGGGTGGCACCTGAGGATACACCATCCGCGACACAATATCGTCGGCTTCCAGCTGTCTCAATTGTTGCGCCAGCATCTTCTGCGAAATACCGGGAATTAATTTTTCAAAATCTGAATAGCGCTGTACTTTGCCGTCGAACAGATGAAAAAGGATGATTAATTTCCAGCGCCCTTCCAGCAGTTGAATAACCTGCTCCACTCCGCTTGCGGCTGATTCCGGACTGTATAACTTACTCATCATTCAGTAACTCACTTTTTTGTGCGTACTTGTCAATTTAACAGTCTATGTGGAATATGACCGTACTGTAAACAAAGGGAGTACAGGTCTATGCCATTCACATTACGGCTTGCTATTTATGACGACTTCGCGCTCAGCAAGGGTGGCGATATTGCCAGCATTACTGATTATGGTACTGCCACATCAACAGACCGGAGATTCTCCAATGCCATGTGATCTCGATTTCCACGGTAAACGCATATTGGTCACTGCGGGTACCAAAGGTGTGGGTAAAGCGGTAGTTGGGCTGTTCAAACAGCTGGGTGCAACAGTATTAACAACCGCACGCCACGCATCCGCAGAATGTAGGGCAGACGCTTTCGTAACGGCAGACCTGACCACGGTTACAGGGTGTAACTCAGTCGCGGAAGCCGTTCAGACACATCTGGGAGGCGTCGACATCATTGTTCATGTGGCCGGCGGTTCTACCGCACCCGGTGGTGGCTTTGCAGCATTGGGTGAAGAGGAGTGGCAACAGGAGCTCAATCTTAATCTGTTGCCCGCGGTACGTTTAGATCGTGCGCTGTTGCCTGCCATGCTGCAGCAGGGGGGCGGAGTGATCATCCATGTCACTTCTATCCAGCGAGAACTGCCCTTACCAGAATCAACCACGGGTTATGCAGCAGCAAAAGCGGCGCTGTCAGCCTACAGTAAAAGCCTGTCGAAAGAGGTTGCGTCGCAGGGGGTTCGGGTGGTTCGGGTAGCACCCGGCTGGATCGAAACCGAAGCTTCCGTGGCCATGGCGGAACGGCTGGCGCAGCAGGCAGGAACAGATTACGAAGGCGGTAAGCAGATCATCATGAAAGCACTTGGCGGTATTCCGCTGGGACGCCCTTCCCAACCCATTGAGGTAGCTAATCTCATTGTCTTCCTCGCATCATCTTATGCTGCCGCGATCACCGGTACTGAATTTGTCATCGATGGCGGTACTATTCCAACGGTGTAGTCAGATATCCTCATCGACCCATTCGGGTAGCGATCCGGATATTTTTATACCTTAATAAGGCGCCAGCGGCTATTAGATCAAGCCATGTGCGATATCGACCTGGCCGCTGTGTGATATTCCCCGACTCTTTGTCGCTAATATCCGCTCCTCGCTCATGGCGAATACACAGTCCGCGTGGTGGCAGAAACGGACATGAATAGCGAAAACAAAGGATGATTATTAGCGCACAAATCAGGGCTTCTTTGGCCGTCCATTGAAAAACGCTTATGACGCTTTTTCATTCACCGTCATGATAAAGTTCAGCGTGTTTTCTCCCTGGTTTGCGTAGAAATGTGGAACATCGGTTTTTGCTGTAACGGAAAATCCCGCCGTTACCTGAAATACGCTCTCTTTCACGCCAAGCGTGAGGGTTCCGGATTTTACGTGCAGTAGCTCCAGCGTGCCTGAGCTATGCCCGGGTGATTCAAACTTTTCGCCTGGCCGCATTTCCCACAGCCACAGCTCAAGCATATCGGGTCCACCCGAGCCGGCCAGCAGCCTGGCGCTTCCCCCTTTGTCTCCTGTCCAGAGTTCAGGGATGTCCGTATCAGCGATGATGTGCACATCAGGCCTGGCGCTGACATCAACAAAATCCGCCACGGACACGCCCATGGCAGCAGCAAGCCGGCATAGCAGCGCAATGCTGGGATTAGCCTTGCACCCTTCTATCTCAACCAGCATCCCCTTACTGACACTGGCTTTGCGGGATAACTCATCGAGAGAAATTTTTCTTTGTTTACGAAACTGCTTAATCCGCAGGGATACGGCTTCATTAACCGTGTTGACATCTGCGCCGGCAAAGGTCACTAAATTGACTTTTTTGGTCATTGGTCGATATCATGAAATAAAATGGTCATTACAGGATTATCGCGTGTTAATCGTATCTGCGTCAATTTCCCCTGAAGTCTATCAAATCGCCCCCGGTTTTCGGGCGCTCAGCATCAGTGTACAGGCAGCGCCTGTGGTGAATCCGCACGTCGGGGTAACGGCACTCAAGGCGGCCTGTGAGGCGGTGCTGTCAGATTCCCCCGCCTGGGCTGAATCCCATCTGGCCGCATGGGCAGATGTGTTTCAGAAGTTTGGTGCCAAACCCAAACGCACGCCCTGTTCTGCTGATGCGCTACGCAAACGCGTGCTTCGCGATGGCACCCTGCCCGCGCTCGATCCGGTCGTTGATCTTTATAATGCTGTCAGTCTGCGTTATGCCGTGCCCGTAGGGGGAGAAAATATTGCCGCGTACCAGGGTGCACCTCGCCTGACGGTGGCAACAGGCACGGAACCCTTTGATACCATGAAAGAAGGAGTTCTGGCGGTGGAGTATCCTGCGCCTGGCGAAGTCGTCTGGTGTGATGATGCCGGCGTAACCTGCCGTCGCTGGAACTGGCGGCAGGGAATCAGGACTCGCTTAAGCGTTGAAGCGCAACACATGTGGTTTATTCTGGAAAGTCTGCCGCAGATGCCGCCCGATCAGCTGCATGAAGCTGGAAAGATGCTGACCGACGGCCTTGAAGAAATGATGCCCGGACGGCAGTGTAACGTCACCCTCATCGGCGAGTAACGCCTTTAAATCAGTTCTGGAGACTCTGCATGTTCACCGGCTTGTCTGCTTTCCCGTTAACGCCTGTCACCGCGCGTGGTGTCGATGATCAGGGATTCACGAAGATCCTGGCTCGCCTGACGGCAGCCCGTGTCGATTCTTTGGGTGTTCTGGGTTCAACCGGCAGCTATGCTTACCTGAGCAGGGAACAGCGCAAACGCAGCGCAACGCTGGCGTGTCAGGTTGCCGGGGAGATTCCCGTGATGGTTTGCGTGGGTGCTATCAGTACCGATGCCGTACTGCATCTGGCTGAAGATGCGCAGTCCGCAGGCGTTGATGCGCTGCTGCTGCCGGCGATGAGTTACCAGCCGCTGCGTGATGAAGAGGTGTATGCCCTCTTTGAGACGGTTACCCGCCATGCTTCAGTACCGGTTTGTGTTTATGACAACCCCCGCACCACGCATTTCCGCTTTACCGACGAACTGCTCGGGCAGCTGTCGTCACTGAAAGGGATTCGCTCAATTAAAATTCCGGGAGTACCGGATACCCCCATCGCTGCAGCTGAACGCGTTGCTGCATTACGACAACATCTTCGTCCTGGCGTGGCCCTGGGTATTAGTGGTGACGCCAGTGCCGGGCTGGGGCTGAATGCCGGTTGCGAAGTCTGGTATTCCGTTTGCGGCGGTATCTTCCCGGAAACCGCTAAACAAATTACGCAGGCCGCAGCCATTAACGACGCTGAACGCGTTACGGCCTTAACAAACCGCCTGCAACCTTTATGGGATTTGTTCCGTAAGCATGGCGGAAGTATCCGCGTGATCGCAGCGGCAGCAGGCATACTGCGGCTGACCGAAGCAGACTGTCTGCCTCGCCCCCTGTTACCCTTATCGGCCGCAGAGGTGGCAGAAGTAGCAGCAGTGATGGCCGCTCTGGACCTTAAGTAACGCGCCGGCGGAATCGGTCCTGCGCCAAACCTTGAGATATCTGGCAGGGTCATACCTTGATGATGGTCTTTGATCATTACCGCCGCTGGCCGGGTGGGTTTACTCACCCGTGCAACGCGTGAGGTTGTTATGACTGCTTCCCGCTCAAAGCGGAACCTTATCCTGCCAGCATATCTGCTTTGTGCCAGGCGCAGACGTTATTCGTATCCCATCATTTCAGACAGAGAAGTTTTTAGATAACGCTCCAGCAGATCTGCACAAATTCGCGTTTCATATGACATCATGCCAGCCGGTGGATGGAGCAACCAGGCATTAAAAGGCGGGATCGGATAATGACTTAAAATAAGGATAAACGAACCATGTGCAATTTCATTTCTGCAAACCGGAAATTGCAAAACACCAATGGCATATCCTGCTAATAAACAGGAGAATTCGTATGCGGTAATTTAGCCCAGTGCAGAATGGGGACACTCTGATTATAGTGTATGCGCCAGGCCTCGATTTTTCACCGGGAATCCTCCATGGACATAAACCCATTTTCGTTCAGACACTACTGACGCAGCCTGCCGTTGAATGATTCCACCGTGGCATTATCTGTGGGCGTACCCGGTCATGGGAAGTCAATCCGGATATCACGTTCGCACACCTATTTATCCAGCATTTCCCCTGCAAATTCAGAGCCATTTATGATGACTCAAGGAAAGGTGCCCATGAGCGGTAAGCTGTAGCAAAAGGCGTACGGACGCAGAAAAGGGGAAAACACAGCGAGCAAACGTGCAAAAGGCAGTAGCAGATTCAGGGCAATCTATCCGATTGTTGCTGCGATAATGATCTACCAACCTGCAATAAAAAATAGCTCACCCCGCCTTCATCTTAATATTAAAACTGAGAAGTTAGTAGCTAAAGACGAATTAAGGGTGAGTGTATTAACTGAATGTGAATTTATAAAAACAGCTTTATATTAAATTTTTAGCGTTTCAACCATTGCAACCTACGATTGGCACAATTTAACAATCCCTTCCTCTGTGATCCGTACTCTATAGAAACGCGACACATCTGATGCAACATCAGCAAATTCTATAAAACCCCTTCGCATCAGTGGAGCAAGACTTCGGCAGTTTTTCCCTGGTTTATTCCTGGTTGCTAAATCAAGATTAAGCTCCAGGCCGATTGATTTATCCCCGCGCAATTTATACAGTTTGCCTTTATTAATTTTCAATAATGTAGCCATCATATCTTTTGATATAGCCTTTTTCATGTTAACGACCTATTTAACAAAATTGTGAAAGCAACAACCAAACCATTCAAAGTTGAAGAGTGGTCTGATTACCCTTACGCTAACTCATTAACAATAAGAATTTTAACATTATCTTATAATATTGTTAACCCCGAATAATCAGAGTTGACAAATTAACTGGAATTATAATAACAACAAAGAGATTCATTGATTGAATAAACCTTCAAACAATTGGCTTGTGCCTCTAAACAACCTCAAAGAGACAAGATGTGCCATGAAAGATTGCTGAAAACAGGAAAACTCATAGCATCGATACTGATATTGCTTTTCATTAAGTTGGACTAATCACCGAGAACATCATTGAAAAAGGTTTGATCAATGTCTGGAGCATGCTTTCGTGAAAAAATGCAATCAGAGCCTCTGATTTTCTCCAAATCGCCCTCATCAAGAACCCTGGGATAATCAGGGCCACTTGTCCAGTCAATATAGCGTAAAGCATCGTTCAGCATAACACTATCATGATAAAGGTCATTTATATTCAGGTGTTTAATAACGGTATGGAAGAAGACCTCATCACCACAAAAGGAATAGCGATACAAATCACAATACCAGGGGTTAGCCTCAATAAAGTCCATGACGGCCTTAACTGTTAAGTAATTTAATGAGAACCAATTTGTGCCTTTATAGAAACCATTGATTTTATTCGAATGTCGTTTAAAACTATCTGAGATGTATAAAAATCTGAAAAATTTAAACGCCAGGATTTTCAATTTATCGAAAGGCGTTTTGTTTCTGATGTAGAAAAATTGAGGGTAGCGATACCTGACCCGTGCCGTTGGGTTAACATAGCCATTGCGCTCGTCTTGAAAATGAACCAAATTTTTATTATCAATACTAAATAATAGCTCATTCATCGACTGATTATTTTTACATGGAAGATCATCACCTGAAATCAGAAAAAGATACTCAAAATTGAATTGTAGAGCTTCCGATAAAGTATTCAGGGTTGATGCTATCTGACTGTAATCTCCCCAGGTTACCTGTACGCGATTCTGAACAAAATGAACATTACTGGCAGAAAATAGCTGGAAATTCTCAACAGGCGACTTTGCATCAACATGAATGAGAATGGTATTTTCTGCAAAAGAAGATAAATAGTTCACGGTGTAAATAAGAGGATTCGTCACTTTATGGCAAAGAATACAAAACATTTTTTTCATTCTACGACTACCCTGCCTTTCCAGGTTGATGAAAACTGAAAACCATCATGCCGCTATTGCGTCACACTGTATGAAATCGTTCAATGTCAGATAAAAGAGATTCCGCCTTTTCTCGAAGAATAAGCATGTCAGTTGAGATTTATACTCCTTTAGTTTTTTCATTGTAAGAAAAAGAGCATGACAGATCCGGTCATCATCCCAGCCGCGTAAAATCAACAAGAAAACCCGCATTCTGACGCTATCTTCTCTTTCTTTTAAGGGCTTTATTTTTTTGAACAGCTTCGCACCTTTAAAGAAATCAAAAATATCGTTGGTTCGCAGATCGAGGGCGTAAAATGAAACATTACAAACAAACTGCAGAATAAAAACCTCTAATTCATTGCTGTAAATAACGATCAGGTTACGGTGTTTTGGCAATGATTTATTACTGCTGAGTGCCAGCAGGAAATGGTGAACATCAAACACGAGCAGGTTGGCTCTAATAAACGGTATCTCTGACGAAAGATTTTCAATTGCACTTTCAATAAATTTATTTTGAACATGAGTGATAACTTTTCTCATATCATCACCTTTGAATTATTAATATAATTCTGACTTATCATCATTTTGAGCATCTAACCTTCAAAGATTAGCTAATAACTTGTGCCGTATTCTTTTTAATTAACCTCTTCGCTCCCCATTTTTTGGTCAACCGGCCAAGAGGCATTTCAATAAAACGATAGGTAAGCAAACCGGACATGACTGAACCTGTCAGTAACGCCACAGTGAATAATCCCGGGCTTAATAACCCCACTTTCTTTAAAACTAACGCAACAGGACTCAATATAAAGGGATGGATTAAATACAACGAGTAGGAGGAATTGCCTATATGTTCAAAAGCGCGCACAAGTTGCCCTTTACCCGCTGCAAACCACGGTTCCAGACTAAGTGAACCAAGAAAGATTAAAAACATGGGCAGGCCGGAATTGATCACCTTACCAAGCGGAAGATCTGGCGTACCGTAAAGATTATTATAAGTAACACACGCCAGACCCAGCAATATCATCAGGCATGCAGAAACCTGAGGCAGTTTGACTTTTCTGATAATCACAAATCCAAGCACACCTAGCATAAACTCAAGCAACATATCACTAAATAAAAAAACAGTCAGCGGCGTTGCTGGCTGAAGTATCAGCCCTGAAAGTGACAACACCAGAATGGTTAATGAAACACCTAAATATCTGATAGGCTTTGTATCAGTCAAAAAAATGAACGCGGCAAAGATCAGGTAATAATAGAATTCGTAGCTTAAGGTCCAGCCGTTTTGAATCAAAAACTTAACGCCATCCGGAATAAGAAAAAAAGATTGGAAAATGCCTGTCTTACCACCAGATGAATTGACCAGCTGGGGATGAACCAGGTAAATCAACAACGCAGCAAGACTCAGAACCCAATATAAAGGGATAACTCTGAGAATGCGATTAATAAGAAAATTGAGCAAGGTTATATTGTTTTTGTGTGTGGTTACGCACATAATAAAACCGGAAATAATGAAAAACAGATCTACCCCATTCCCGCCTACATGAAACCAATGCAACGAACCAGTTCCGTACTGTTGCCCTTTATGTGCAATGTGTGTTAGCACCACCATCAACGCTGCAATTCCCCTTAAAAACTGAATCGAATAAAACATGAGAACACCTATAGATAGCAAATCCGGAGACATCATCAGACGGATAGAAGCCACGCCTGATGAGGATGATATTTTTAAATGCGATTAAATGAGGATAAAAGCACAGGGATTGCGTTGTATCAATAAGCTGATTTGTTAACAAAACCTTTGAATACGGTTAAGGATATTATCTTTAAATCACCCAAAATACTCCAGCTGCGAATATATTCCAGATCCAAATCAATACGCTTTTGCATTTTGTCTAACGTATCTGTTTCACCACGCCAGCCATTAATCTGAGCCAGACCAGTAATACCAGGCTTAACCTTATGACGCAGCATATAGCCATGAATCAGCATGCGATATTGTTCATTGTGGGCGACGGCATGAGGACGTGGTCCAACGATTGACATCTCGCCACGCAATACGTTGAAGAATTGCGGTAGCTCATCCAGCGAAGTTTTACGTAAAAATTGTCCAACCCGCGTCACTCGTCTATCACCTCGCGTTGCCTGCTTCACTTCGGCATCGTTTTCCATCACGCGCATAGAGCGGAACTTCCAGACAACGATAGGTTTTCCATCGACGCCATAGCGCGTCTGTCGGAAAAGCGCCGGTCCTGGTGAGGAGAGCTTTACTGCGATCGCTACAGCAAGTAAAACCGGAGAGATTAACAATAAAATCAGTGAGGATAATACGATATCTTCAAGTCGCTTCAGGACCCGGTTGATGCCATCAAATGGTGTATCTACTAATGGCACGACGGGAACGCCATTGATGTTCTCAGGATAAGATTGCAGAATGTTGAACGCTGAAACATCGGGTACTAGCAATACTGAACAGGTAGTATCAGCAAGTTGCTTCACTAACTCACTAATTTTCCATTCGTCTTTCATAGGCATCGCAATATAAATACGGTCAATCCCTCCGTCACGTGCTTCCCTGATTAATTGCGCAAAATTACCGGCATAGGGTAAACCGTTTAGATCATTAGAAATCACATCGTCATATACGCCCTTTACGGCAAAACCCAGCCAGGGAGAACGGGCAAAGCTTTTTAATAACGAAATGCCCGCAGGCATGCTGCCCGCGATGCAGACACGGCGATTGTTATAACCATACTTACGCAATGTGCCAGAAACGTAACGGATCACTATGCGGCTGGCGGTAAATCCAATGACAGCCAACAGAAACCATTGCACCATGGCCTCAAGTGACAGAGAGAAATGCGGAAAGCAACGAAGCACCAGCCAGCTTGATGCCGCAGTCACTATCCAGTTTCTGGTGACTGACAATAGCTCAGCATAAATATGTATACCTCGCCACGAGCGATAGAAATTCGTAAAGCCTGCAATCGTCACAAAAGCAATGAAGGCCGTCATCAGTAACAATAAATATTGATCATCAAAAGCAGTGTGATGCAGAACAGAAACCAGATATAGCCCGATAAAAATAACAACCATATCAGAGAGGCGCTGGACAATAGAAATCACTGAGATATTAGAGTGAATGTGGACGCGATGCTGCAATTTATTCATAATCGTCAACCTGCCTGGTTTAGCCGTCAAATGAACTGTTGAATGAAGTTATACTCACAGGTATTTATTCTACGAGGATGATGTTAATAATTTATATTTATAAGAGAAGAGATATCAGCGCTGCAGTTTTAAGTACTGGAAAATAAATAATCGGGTACTTCTGGAGATCAAAAATAATGAACCCATATAAGTGATAACACAGCAGCTACAGATCAGTGCCAACACAAAAAAGTTTTTTATCTCAGATAAAGGGTATTCATATTCAATCGAAAAAATAGTCATCATCATTACGCCAACGGCAATGAATATTTGATAGACTTTGAGGAATACATTGATTAAATTTCCCGATATTGTTTTCATCAGAAAATGCATTAATGGAAAAAACATAAATATGTTGGCGAACATGTAAAATTCTGCAAACGTGGTTATGTCAAATCTTACGCCACACAGGAAGGTTGAAACCATAACAACCGCGTTTAAGACCCCAAGCCTTAACATGATGTTAGTTCGGTTTTTCACCATAAAAACAGCACCAGTAGTACTGAGTACTGACTGAATGATAGCAGTGGGTGCCAGCCATTTCAGTATCTCTGCAGTTTTGAGCCACTGCTCACCAAAGAATATTTTTATTATAGGAAAACTGTAATACCCAATTAACGTCATGAGCGGCGCCGTCAGAGCCAAAACAACAAAGATGGTATTGAGATAGGTTGCCTGGATACGCTTATTATCATCCTGAAAACGACTCAAAACCGGATAAAGCGATCGCGTTGCCACATATGTCATACTTTGCAAAGGAAACAGCATAATGCGGTACGCCAGGTTATATTGCCCCAGTATCGTTGCTGACATATATCGACCGATAATGAAACTATCGGTGTTTCTGGAAAAATAGTTGATGAAGTTGTACAAAGAGAGTTGCGTACTAAATGTAAAGATCTCTTTGATATCGCAGATCCGAATAAAATAACTGAGTGACGGCCGCCATTTGGATAACTGCCAAAATTGTAGTGCTGAGACCAAATTCTGAATTAATGCCTGTGCCACCAGACTGTAAACACCAAAGCCACAATTAGCCAATATGATCGCAATAATAACTGAACAAACAGATGATGTAACTTCTACTCGTGAAATTGACTTGAACTGGTTGTCTCTTTCTAATAATGCCAGGTGAGTTGCGGCGCAACTGGAAAGCGGAAAGGTTAATCCCAGCAGTATGAGAACCTGTACCAGTTCCGGTTGTTGATAGAGTAATGATAGTGGATGCGCAAGGCAGCCAACTAAAGCACACAAGAACGCCCCCAGCAGAACATTAAGCCAAAAGATTGAGTTGATTAACGGGTTACTCAGCTCTTTTTTCTGAATGAGTGCCGCAGAAGTCCCGAGATCCCTTAATAAAACACCCAGATTGATGACGACCACTGCCATCGCCATGATGCCGTACTGCGCAGGGGGAATGATTTTAGCCAAATAGATCAGATTGACAACTTGCACCAGCATTTTTAAAAATTGCGATACTGCATTCCATTTGGCGTTTGACAACACACTCATCGATGCACCAACCTTTCAATTGAAATAACCACATCCGGTTTATTCCTGCCAGGCAAAGAAAAGTTAAACAATAAACACATGGTAATTCTTCCTGATCATCCTCAAAATATTATATCGACAAATCAACAACGTGGATGCTTTCCTTCAAAGTAAATTCTGAATATCAATTCTAAATTTGAGAATCTAAACCTGATAAGTTGCTGAAATGAAATCTTTAACAACCTTAAATAAATCACAAGCTTATTCTTTGAATAATATTTCCCTGATAGCACCCGGTCATAAAGTCTTTCCACTTCCTGAGAGAGTTCATTCTGCTTGTCTGTCACTGGCACTGAGGATTCAATGGTATTGACAACTTGCACACAAATTTTATATTTGGCCTTTTTCAAAATTTCCAGGCGGTTAAAAAAATTGTAATCAACACCATACAAAGCAAACCGATTATCGAACACCTCAATGTTGCACTCAGAAAATTTTTCGACCAAACTCCGGTAGATAACCAGTCCAGAATTCATGGACAGTAAATTATACTGCGAATCAATTTTCATCCCATCCGGGATTTTCCTTGTAACTTTATTTAAACGTGGATAAATGATCTGCTTTGAGATGCTGTCACGTATATTAGGTATTTGTAAATCGACCCCTTCGCTATAACAGTCGATTAAGTTACCAATGTAGTTGCCTTCTAAAAAAGAATCATAACTAAAAAAGATAAATCTATCGTATTGATAATACTCATTGAGCACGCCATTATAGATCCAGCTGAGTGGCCTGACATCAAAGAAATTTTTAACGTTGACTTTCTTAACCTGCAACCCCATATCCTGAATCTTGTCTTGATCAATCGTGCTTATTTCCCCACCGTTGTTCACAATTAGCAGTTCATCTAAACAACGCTCTGATGTCTTTAATGATTCAAGTGTATTTGATTCAAGGGCACTGCAGTCACTTAATACAACCACCATAATCGTACGCATAATAAATCCTGCATCATGAAAATTGACAATTCTTCTAGGAGAGCCGAATACTAAAAACGTAACCTACAATCATTTCTTTTCATAAAGCCAGGAAAGATATCCTCGCATAATGTCTTTCTCATTGCCTGACTCATCAAGCATACCAAAATTTGATTCATAGGCATTGTGTGGAATTTTTACGTCCTGTAACGAGTACCACCAAATGCCTTTTATGAAATCTTGTGATGCAGCCAGTTGATAATATCTTTTCGTATAAGATCTTTGCTGGAAAGGTAATAGCTTACCACGCAGTGAGTTTGAATATCCCATTTCGGAGATATACAAATCTACCTTTCGCCCCGCATTCATAGCCCGGAGATGCTGTTCGAAATCTTCAATTGCTTTAAAATCTGACTCTGGTGTATGCGTGGAATATGGGTGTATAGAAATACCATCCACGTCCTGTAATATCCCGTCCCTGAGCATCACATCTAACCAGTTAATATGGCGTTGTGACAGAGGGTTCATACTGCCTGCAATAATCACAGCATCGGGATTGTGCTGCCTGATGACTTTAGCTGCCATTTTGATCATGGTTGCATATTGATGAGCTGAAATATCATCATAACTTTCGGGATGATTTTTCATGTCGTCGTGCCACCACTCATTATAGATTTCGTAAACCACTTTTTTGCGTGGAAACTGGTCAACATTCCATGCGACAAATTTACTGAATGCCATAAGCTGATCGGCACGGACCGGCTTGTCATTTCCATACAAAGCATTGGTGTTGCCCAACACCAGGAGTGGGGTAATTCCTGCCTGCAAAGAATCGTTAACAAATTGTGACAGTTTCTCGTCAGGTATACGGTAAACCCCCTTCACCTGCTCTACCTGTCGCCATCTAAAACCGCTGCGGTAGGAATTAAAATGATATTTTTTTAGTATCTCAATGGTCTTATCGCCTTGTTCAATCATGCGTTCCGGCTGAAAGAACACCCCGGTATACATAGTGTCAGAGGCTCTGACGCAGCCACTAATAAACACGCCTAGCATTGCCAATAGACATAACTTTTTCATTATGTGACCCGGATAATGAGTTAAGAAAGTTGAATTTATTTGTTTGATTGATTTTTAAAAAGCAGGAAGGCATCAACAAGGTAAAAATAGGGTTTGCTATTAGCACGCAGTCTGGTTAAAAACAATGCGTTACTAACCTTAATACCGTAACTTACCAATTGAGCCTCCAATATATCCTGGTATTTTCCGGACACCCGATTACGTTCGCAAAACAAGGTAAAAGCACGGTTAATTTTATCCTTATTACTGAGTGTAATTCTGTTTAAATCGTGTGAGGTATCCTGAACATACAGAGATTGCCTTAACAGCTTTGCCTTCTTTTGATCGGTATTCATGAGCAGGCGATAGAAAAGGTCCATATCTTGCCATGCTGGCATGTCAGGGGTAAATTTCCCGGCATCCTTTATTCTTTTGGTATAAGTAAAACACTGATTACCTATAATATTCTTGAACAAGAGATCCTGTGGCGTTATTTCATCTGGCATTACCATATCGAGGTATCTCGTTTTTTTATACTGCCCACGTTTAGTCAATGTCAAAAAGTGAGTGTATAAAAAACTGTACTTATTTAATAAATGGCGATTTTCGACAAAGCAGGAAACCCTGCCCGGCAAAAAATAGTCATCATCATCAAGTCCGGTGATAAACTCACCCGTGGCGCTTTCAATAGCCAGATTTCTGCTGATACAGGCTCCGGAATTTACCTCTTTAAGGATGGATTTGACGCGCGGATCTTTTTTAACCAGCTCAGTTAAAAATGCCTGCGTGCCATCAGATGATTTATCATCAACGACTATCACTTCGATGTTTTGGTAGTTTTGACTAAGCACTGATTGCAAAGCACGTTTGAGCAATTCAATTCTGTTATAAGTGGGCACATAGATTGAAACCAGTGGCATATCATTCATTTCATTTTCCTTCAAAATTTCGCGAATATAGATCCAGTGTCATATTGTTCATCCTGTCTCTGGTGTAATTATCAACCAGCTTTTGCATTAATCTTTTCTTCGCGTTATCTAAATCATAAGTGTTGATTCCGGAAAGCAGACTCGCCAGCGAAGCACTGTTGCCGCAATTAAAGAAAAGCTTGCTCACTTTGTTCAACTCTTTAAACGCGACAATATCACTGGTTATGATGGGCAGGTTGAAGCTTATTGCCTCAAGCGGCACCATCGCGAAGCCTTCCCAGCGGGACGGAATAATCAGGCAATTAGCTTTTCTGTAATATTCACTGATCTGTTCTTTCTTGATCCATCCTGTATAGGTAATGGCAATTTTTTTGAACACATAGTGTGATTTGTCACTTGCCTGGTTTACCGAAGAACCCACCATGATAACGTTAAGTTTAAAATCCAGGTTTTTTTCGTCCAGGGTGCGCAGGGCCTCCATTAACGTATCGGTGCCCTTTTGATAATCAAAGCGTCCAACATACAACAGGGTATATTCATCCAGCTTATTATGTGTCAATGCATTCATTGTGCTGGGTAACTCTACCCCATTGCTGATCAAAAAAAGTTTATTGCTGGCGAACCCTTTTTCTAAAGCTTTTATGTATTCAAACTCACCAACACAGATGATGCCCTGCGTAAAGTGTGATAACACCCGCTCGCAGAACGTGAACATCAGGCGTTTTAAAAAAAAGGTATCGACCAGGAATGAAAAGCCATGGGGACAATAGATAACCCGAATTTTTCTATTGCGGAAGAATATCATTATGATTAACCGACCAATAAAGCCAGCGAAAGTACTGTGCAAATGAACAACATTTGGTTCCTGACATTTAACCTGCCGATAAAAACAAGTGGCAAACGATAACAGTCCCGAAAGTCCCCTTTTACTGCGATTAAATGTGGTGATATCAGGCCGCAAACTGGCCGAAAGCTCGGACACATGTTGCTCAGGCACTACGATGCTTAACTTTGCTACCTGGTTATTCTCTTTTTGATAACTCGCCAAACTATCCAGTACCGTGGCAACGCCACCCTTGATGGTCTCAGCAGCATGAAGCACTTTCATCGCTCATTCCTTAAATTATCGCCATTAGAAAATAGTGAACGCATCATTTAATACGTAGGGGTAAATCCCACCAATGTTGCTCGAAATCAACATGATAAAATAAACCAACGCACACAGGGAAAACGCGGCAGTAATGAGTTTATTATTTATTTTATTAATAATGATTGGCAGGATAAGCATTAAATAATAAACAAAATATTGTGCTATTCGCTGCGGTCCTGCCGGGTCAGTTCCCAGCATAGTCACCGGCAACAGTGCTGCTATTCCACATAGATAGCTACATTCCATCACACGGTATTCAATATTTTCTCTTCGTAACGCTTTACCGAATATATAAATAGCTATCGCTATCAGTACATAGAGAACAACAGTCATAAGCCCATTCCTGCCGTTTGTCGCTCCCTCGGTATAGTGCTGATAACGCTCATTACCTGCTGCCATCATAGTGATGATGAGTGAGGTGCTGAACATACCGCATAAAAAAGTGCCTAAAACCTTGAACTCCAGTCTTACTTTCGCATGACAGAGAAAATAAAAAACAAGCATCAACGCAGCACTGATATGAAACTGGCACGCTATCGCAATACAAATGGAGTATTTTAATGGTTTTTTCTCCACTAAAAACTTCAGAGCCAGAAAGCAAATCCCCATTGCGATGGTTTGCCGAACCTGGTTATATAGCGCAAAGTACAGGCCAAACGTGATATAAATATAGAGTGACAATGTATAATCAGGCGAGCGTTTTTTTAAGACCCAAAGCACCGGAAATACACACACCAAAGCCATAATAAAGAAATAAAAAGAATAATCGTTATCTATACCTCTGACCCACATTGCCAAAATCTGATATCCCTTTTCCACATCCGGATTTAGCGTTAGCGGATAGTGATTAAAAGGGAAACGAAAGTCTCGCGTGTAGCTTTTAGCATCCGTGCCAATAGTATAATCCCGCAATGCAGCAATAAGTGTTAATACCAGCAATGGAAAAATAACCGAGCGACCACTTAATGCTTTATCCTGAATGTAAACAAAAGACACGCAAAAAATAGCAGCAAGTAAATATATCAACATAAAATTTCCCGGAGTTTCAGTTTTATTTTTCCACTGAACTTATCTTTGATTAGCTACCAGATGCTCTTTAATCCCTTTTTTAATGCCTGTGAAGTTACCTGGTCTCATCGTATGCGTAAGTATTATTCCCATAACCGTAGGTATAATAATTCCTGAAACTATTAGTGATCATATTGAGTACGCAAGCCTGTACAGTGATATTGCACTGAGTGAAACGTTTAATACTCAGTTCAATTTCGCGCACAGTGTTAGTTTGATAACGCGCCACCAGCAGTAACGTCCCAATGTGTTTTCCAATCAGCACTGCATCGGTAACAGCCAATACAGGCGGTGTATCGATAATCACAAGATCATAATTGTTTGACGCCCATTTTATGAGCTCCGGCAGAATCGGCCCCATCAATCTTTCTGCTGGATTAACCGGGGTTTTTCCTCGTGGTAAGAAATCAAAATCGTAATTATCTTTTTGGACGCGGGTTATCGCCGTTGGAAATGGTGCCTCTCCCGAAAGCACTTCAGCCAGTCCCGTTGCGTTGCTGACCCCGAACACCTTGTGTCCAGTACCCCGGCGCATATCGGCATCAATTAACAGTACTCTTTGCCGCGTCAGCGACATAATGGCAGCGAGGTTTGAGCTAATAAATGTTTTACCCGCCTCTGGTGTTGCGCCAGAGATCATCACCACATTATTATTCGCCTCCTGCATATTGAAATGTAGACTGGTGCGTAAGCTACGAATTGCCTCAATGGCGAGATCCGCTGGATTCTCGGCTGCTAAAAAGTTGAAACTATTTTTCCCCTGCTGGCGGAACGACTTTATACGACCGCCAGGTGTGCTTTTTAACCACTCAGATTTAGGGATACTGGCATAAACATGCAATCCCGCCTGTTCGAGTTGATCGGCTGAATCAATCCCGCGATGAAAGAAAATCCGCAGCAGTATCACGCTAACCGAAAGAATAAACCCGAGCACAGCGCCAGCCAGGGTCAACAGAATTTTCTGCGGCCGGACGGGTTTTGGGGCCGCGACAGCAGCATCAACAATTCGCACATTGCCAATCGCACTTGATTTCGCAATGCTCAACTCCTGCTGGCGATTCAGTAATTGCATATAGACTGCGCGACCTGACTCCACATCGCGGCTGAGACGCAGCACTTCCTGCTGAGTTGATGGCATTAACGATACTTGTTTAGTTAATTTCGCTTTCTGCTGCTCCAGGGTGCTTCTTTTTTCCAGCAACGCTTTATAGGTGGGGTGCTCTTTTGTATAGAGTTGCGAGACTTCAGCCTCACGGAAGGTCAATTCGTTTAGCTGATTATCGACATTGACCACCTGATCGAGAACTGACTTCGCTTCTAACGATAGATCCACCGAGTCTTTCTGCTGGCGGTAAGCATTTAACTTATCTTCAGCATGATCGAGTTCGCTACGCACCTGCGGTAACTGCTGATTTAAAAACTGGAGACTCTTCGCATCCTGAGCGGCTTCACGATCAATATTTTGCGCCAGATAGTGGTAGCTCAGGTTATCGAGAATCCTGCTAATCTTCTCTTTATCATCACCTGTCAGCTCAAGCTCGAGCATCCCGGTATCTTTACCCTGATCAGCCACCGTCAGAATTGACTGCAATCTATCCACCGCAGCCAGTCGGGTGTACTCCTTTACGATAAAGCGTTCCCCCGGCTGGGCATTAATCTGTTCAACTAACAGTGAGAGTCCTGCCTTGTTTAATGGCTGACCGACGCGGCCGGTTGCAGTTTGATCATCATAGTCAACGCTAAAATTCTGACTATCGATAACGGTTATCACCGCTTTACCGGGTTCGATGTCTGTAGTGGTGGATAGACGCAGTTTTGCGACAGTCAACGTGCCCGCCTCTTCCCCTGACAATCTTGCAATCCCTTTACCTACCAGCGGAAAGTATTTTTTATGTACCTGAATGCGTAGATTCAAATCGTCAACCGTTTGCCCTACCACCATTCTCGACTGGATCAGGGAGATTTCCGGTGCCGATATGGGTTGGCTGTCGGGTAACATCTGGCTAAGACTGTCAAGAATGGCATTTCCCTGTTTCTGCTCAACCTGTATTAACGCATCAGCCCGGTAAACCGGCGTCGCCAGCAATCCATACAGTACAGCCAGTAACGTGCAACAGCTGGTAATGGTAATGATGAGTTTCCTGTGGTCCAATAACTCAGCAATGTATCTCCCCAGTTCGCCTTCATCCTGGCTTCTGACACTTTGCTTATTGGTCATCATTGTGGTCATCTTTATTTCCTGATTTTTTATTGCCGAGTCTACTGACCCATTGATCGCAGGCCTGAACGATCAGATTGAGCACTGATTCGTATGCGGCATCACTTTTTTTGTAAGGGTCAGGGATGTCCCGATTGCCGTTCCAGCGCCCCAACAGCATGACTTTTCCCCTTAACTGAGGTGCCATAAGGCAAATCTTTTCCAGTTGCTTCTGTTCCATGACCAGCAATAAGCCATATTGATTGGCCTCAGTGATATCGAAACGTCGGGCGATGTGCCCTTCAAGGGAAATGCCCAGTCTGGCGGCAATGCGTGCAGCGGTGGCATCAGCCGGGTGACCGACCAGCGCCTCAAGACCGACAGAGGCAATTAATTTGTGTGGAAATGCCTGTGACAAAATACGTTCTGCCATCGGTGACCGGCAGATGTTCCCAGCGCAAATGAGCAAAATTGATTCAAACATGGTGATTACCACTGGCGTATATCGCGCACAGCATCGGCAAGGTCATAGACACCACCGATGGTGGGAACCAACTGTGAGATGACACGATTCCAGCGTACAACCGGTGCAGTCGTGACATATACGATGTCATAAGGCTGCAGTTGAAATGCTGTACTCAGAACCATTGCCGCAGCATCTTTGGCATTCAATTGATAAATATTCGCCAGTTTACGGCTGCCTGTATTTTTACGTAGTGGGCGAATAACAAAGATTCCCGATGCATCTGCCATTTCTTGTGACACACCTTGTGCATTACCCAGCGCTTCAGCGAGAGTCATGCCACTTCGGTCCATTTTGAGCGTCGATTGTTTGTTCACTTCCCCCATGACAAAGATCTTGAGATCATCATTACGCGGTACGAATAAAATATCGCCGGGAGACAATAACCGGTTTTGCCGTAAATCCCCCTGCTGCATTAATGCCTGGAGGGAAATCAAACTGTCTTTCCCGTTGTGTGTCAGCACCACATTGCGCCAGTCTGCATCGGGTGCTAAGCCACCTGCAGCATTGATAGCATCCATCACGGTTAACGGGATATTGCTGATCGCCTGCTGACCGGAACGAACCACCTCGCCAGTCACATAAGCTTTTTGGGAACGGAACGCGGCAACACTGACATCCACTTGCGGGCTTTCAATGAAGGTTTTCAGGCGCGACGTTATTTCGTCACGTACCTGTTCAATTGTCCGACCAGCCACCTTAACTTTACCGATGTAAGGGTAAAAAATGGTGCCATCGGTGTTGACCCAGTTGCCAGTATCGCTGGCACTACGATACTGCCCTGCCGGTGTAGTCAATTCAGGATGGTCCCACACTGTCACCATCAACACATCGCCAATACCTATACGGTATTGGTATTGCTTAATTGCATCATCGAGTTGTGTGTTTTCACTTGAAATAACGCTTTTAGGTTTGAGAGATTCAATTAATCCGGGAGTCATAGGTATAACGCTAACATATTCATCAATATTAGTATAAGAATCCATTTGCTCTACCACATCTTTGTTATTGGTAGATAAAGTCTGCCCGGGGATTAGCGTACAAGCGGAAAGTAATGAGACAGCCAGCGCGATTGCGCATAGACGTAAAGATGATTCAATCATGAGTTAAATTATTAGCCTATTAAATAAATTAAATACCCTACTTACCTTTAATAATAAATAAACAGGCATGACAAACATCATCATAAAACTGCATTTTTAATTCCAGAGTTCTCTGGCAACGTATACAAGAGGTTTTTAAAGGCCGACATATCCCGATGAAGCATCGGCAAGTTACTCACTTTTAACTTCCTTAGAGCTGAATTCTTTTGCGCACTAATGGTTTTAGGACTTAATCCTCTCACGCGAGAAATTTCCAAAATGTTTTCGCCCTTAAGTAATGCTCTCATAACATCGATCTCTCGCGGTGTCAGATACATAGTTTGTCTCTCTGCGATTAGTTTGTATATATTATGAAGCAGAGATGTAAGACCCTGACTAAGATTATGGCTCAATATGAAACCAGCAAGAAAACTTTGAATAAAATATATATCATCAGAGTAGACACTGATGTTTTTATACATCCTTATTGTTTTTAGATCTGAACTCATTGAAATGGTTACACCTTCCAGTCCCGCTTTATGAATTTTGAGCAACTCGCTTAGCCCCAGATTAAAATAATGGTCTTCGGATAAGATCCTCATGTCTTTTAACCTCAGTAAAATTCCGTCTGACCTTGAATCGTCGTTACTTCCCAGGGATGGTGCTTGTCGTCGTTGTTGTGCTCGTGTTACTCCCTCCTGCATTCAATGTTGCCAGGGCGACTCCCGTCAGCACTGATATTGCAGAAATCCCGATAGCAAGTGAGCTACCCACTGCGTAGGCTGTAGCAGCATCTCCGGCCGCTACACCATTATTCTGAATATAAGCGGCTCTATCTTTACTGTTAACGTCTTCCGCGATCGCGTTCTTGCTGACAACTACCGCCATCAGAAATACAACAATTAATGAATTCCTCATGATCTTCCCTTTTAAGGTGAGATAAAATTAAGTGAGCTGTAGTAATTTCGGATACGCTACCGCCCCTGGTTTACTGGCACCAATGACCTTTGAAACAAAGCTATTCTTTCCACTTATTTTTACTAACTTAAAATTTAAATACATGCTGCAGTATTTATGGGATACAGAACTTGCAAAGCTAATGGTTATTTGAAATGAATATCAAACCAGGTATCAAGCTGCTCTATCTCTTCCAGAGGCACACTTTTAAAACACTGTCCCTGCATGGCGCTGATCTCTTTTTCAAGAGAAACAATTTCACTTTGATCGCTTATATCGGCAACGATAATAAAGTTGCAGTAGCGCATGACATTTTTAGTGATCACCGGCCATATGACAGATTTAGAATAAGCATTAAAAAAATCGCTGCTTATTCTCACCCCGTCATACAACTTTTCCTGTAAAGCCTTTAGATTCGCGCTGCCCGATCCAAGATCTCCCAACCATAAAATATAATTATTGGATAGAATTTCCAGCAGACGATTATTTTTCCCATCAGAGAGATTCGGGAAATCTTCCGAAATTTCTAAACGTAAAAAAGGCTGTAGTTTTGCTAAGGATGCAATTTCAGCATCCTGTATTAAAAGGCACGCCCTCTCGAAATCAATTTCAATGGAGCATAAAATACCCTTACTCAGGAAATACTCTTTTTTTTTCTCGATCAGATTTAGTTGTTCCCTCAACAGCTCTGCTGTTGTCCTTCCATCTCCCCAATACCCGAAGAGTTTCCCTGGTAAGGCACGCTTCTTTCGAATCCTGACCGCTAGCACCATGCCGTCTCTTCCAACAATCGGCTCAGCAAACCATCCGCGACCTGCATTACAGATTAGTGATTCGGAATGATACATATGCAGCATATTCCATAATGAGCATCAGATTGTTCTCATTTTATGATCACTTTAACCAATCAATAAACCACTTATGATCGGAATAAACTATGTTTTTACCTATCAAATTTGAGATTTTGATCGAGAAATCCATTTTAAACTGCAATTATCAGATTAATAATCCACAAATAATTGAAAATATAGTTATATATATTATTAAATATATTAATAATGACTTATTATTCTGGCAAATAACCATTACCACAAATAATACAAGCACTTAATCAGGCGCTTCTGTGATGGCTTTTCACTTATATCCATACGAATAGTCAGTTATTTAATAAAAACAATCGACAGGAGAACCCTGACAGGATTCATTTAAGAATGGATGCCTGATTAAAAAGCATAAATAACCTTTACGTTTTTATAACGCCGGGTAAATATCATTTTTAAAACCCTTCCCTCATCTATCAATTCGAGTAGTCATTTAAGCTCAGCGTCATGCTAATACTTTGACATGTGAAAACTTTGAAAGATTCTGCACGATTACCATGGTACTCAACCGTTACTCATTAATTTTATCCAGGTAAGAAAGGGTGAACACAACCTGAGGTCCGATCCTTACGCACAGCAGATGACGCATCCTGTCGTCACGCAACTTTCCGACGTTGATGTTTGTGCCATTTGTACTTGTTTGATTGTTCCCGGCAGGTTGCATTTACAATTTCGCTACCTGGCTGCTTTTAAGAGATCCCCGCCCCTGCAGTCCACCCGCCATCCCAGACATTTCTCAGCCTTTTCCTACAACCTGACGCAGGCCGTCTGATATCGGCTCAGCGCGGTTTCCGTTCAAATGGGTTAACCGCGAGCACAGGAGGAAACAATGCTGAACATCTTCACTATGGATAGCGACCGCTGGATTACGGAAGGTCTGCGCCTCTACTTTTCCGGGCAGATGATAAGCTGCCTGACGCTCACCTCGCCGGATGACCCGATCCCTACCGGACGCGGGCGTAACGTGGTGATCAGCGAGCTGCATTTTGCCAGTAAAAACCTGGAAGAGACGCTGCGTAGCCTGCTGCTGATGCAGCTCAAAACACCGGGCGTCGAGCTGGTGATTCTCACCGACATCAGCGATGAAGCCGTACTGAATTACGTGGCCCGCCACCTGAAGAAAGCGCTGATCCTGAGTAAAAAATGCCCGCTGGCGACACTGGTCAGTGCGGTGCTGACGCCGGAAAACGTTGCCGCCGTCGCCGTACCGCACGGCAACGCCGATGTGCTGACCGAGCGCGAGTTCACGCTGCTGCGCTGGCTGGCGGGTCCGCGCCGCATGACGGAGATCGGGCATGCGCTGCACCTCAGCAATAAGACCATCAGCCACTACAAGAACACCATCTCACGCAAGCTGGGCTGTAAAAACCACATGGATTTTTACCATCGCCTTACCAGCTACGGCTTTTAATTCGCGCCACCCGCCTCAATTCAGGATGTTCAGCCCGCTGGACATCCTGCGCCTGCCTCCTTTCCCGTTAAAAAATCAAGACATTCAGCCAACATCCTTACCGTAAAAGGGATGACACCCGGTTTGATTCGCGCATAATGACGGGTCACCTGTACGGGCAGGATGCCCGCTGACATCCCCACTCTGCCGTAACGCAGGATAAAACATAAAAACTGAAGGAAGACTGGCATGGAATTCACCATACGCAACGCGCAGCCTGATGATGCCGAACTGCTGCATCAGCTGGGGCGCATGACCTACAGCGCCCACTTCAAACATATGTGGGTATCCGAAGCCGAGCTGGATGAATTCATCGACAAAGAGTACGGCCTGGCCGAACTGCGCAGCAGCCTGGTGGCCCCCAACGAAAGCTGGCTGATTGCCGAAACTAACAAACCCATCGGCTTTGCCAAAGTGACCTGGAACACGCCGGTACCGGACTCCGGCATGAGCGGTGCCCAGCTGAATAAGCTCTATCTCAATCCGCAGGAAACCGGTAAAAACTATGGCCGGCGCATGTTCGAAAGCATTATCCACGCCGCACGCGATAAGCAGGAAGGCTATCTGTGGCTGGAAGTGATGGGCGAGAACGTGCGCGCACGCAAATTTTATGAAGCCTTTGGCATGCAGCACATCAAAGACATTCCTTTTATTACTGCTTCGCAGCAGAGCATCCTGCAGATTTTAGGCATGGTTATTTAGCGTGGCTCACGGCGCCGGGTCAGCTGTCTGGCCCGGCCGGTTGAGTGCGCTGGAGTGTTTCATTTTATTACTTCACTGCTGAAAAAAGTTTAAATAAGCGCAGCGACATCGCAGAATTATTGTTATTTCAACAAACTAAGATAAAAAATAAAAACGCCTTTTTATGCGCCGTCACGCTTGCGGAAATAGCACCAGCGATTACTATTAAATACGCAACACGCACATGACAGCGCAACAACGTCATGTTATTTATTACTCATGAAGAGGATATATTATGACTCAGCATCGAGGCGGTTCAGGTAATTTCGCAGAAGATAAACAGAAAGCATCAGAAGCCGGTAAAAAAGGCGGACAGCACAGCGGCGGCAACTTTAAAAACGACCGCGAAAAAGCGTCCGAAGCCGGTAAAAAAGGCGGTCAGAGCAGCAATCGCGGCTCGTGATTAGCCGGCCAGCACAGGATGAGGCGGCCATGGCGCAGGGAGCGCGCCGTTACCCCACGGATTATTGTCTTACCCTGCGCTGATTTTCCTCACGTTTAACAGATAACTCTGAAACCGCCTGAATCTGGCAGAAAACGTTATATGATCAATTAACTATTTATTGCCTACAGGAACAGCCTGACGTGATATTGCGCTATTTTACCTCTCTTTTTTCCAGTCCGGAATCATTACTGCAGGTGATGAGCCGCCAGGATATTCGTGAATCCATTCAGGAAGGTGACCGGATTATTATTGACGAAGACGGTAACGCTTCGGTTAATCCCCTCAGTCCGCAGGTACAGCAAGACTTCGCCGATCATATTAAGCGCTTAAAGGATATCTGATGGGAACCGCGATATTTATGGTGCTGATGGTCTGCGGCTACTGGTACACCAGTCGCGATATGTCCAGCCGCCTGAAAATAAAACGCTCCTTTGGCTGGGACGTCTATTTTCTCATTGCGCTGTACGGCTGCATTTTTGTCGTTCAGGGCGTGGTCGCCACCGGCCTGGTCTGGCTGCTACTGCTGGCGGCCTCGGCCATCAATAACAGCCTGGCGCTGTCTGCCGATCTCCATGCGCGCTGGCACGTCGATTTCATGACATGGAGTTTTCTCGGCATTCAGGCACCGGTGGTGATCATGCTGGCGTTTGCCGTGCTGTTTTGTGTGTATCGTTCCAATTCCGGCAGCGCGCGGCTGACCGCCGGCAGTCGCAAAGAGCTATATCAGCGCCTGTCCCGCTCTAACGGTATTGAACAACTGCTGCTGCACTGCATGGAAGAAGGCGAACTGGCCTGGGTCACGCTGAAATCGCGCCGTATCTACATCGGCATGATTCACGCTGCCACCTTTGAATATCCCAGCACCGCCAATATCGTGCTGATTCCGATGCTCAGCGGCTACCGCGATTCGCGCACGCTGAATCTGGCGATTGAGCATAACTACAGTCGCTGGTATCACCAGCACGAGATTAGCTTTGTCTCCAAACCCAAAAGCGCGCTGGAGTTCCGTAAGGTGCTGATGGTCGACCAGATTGAAAGCCTGTCGCTGTTCGATCCGGCCAGCGCCAGCGCACTGGCTATGGGGAAACCTCAGCACACAGAGAAGCGGCAGAATGTTCCGGGCTGAGCCGCGCAGCCACCCTTTACATCCGCGCAGCTGGCAACGGTGGCGCGGGTTCACATGGTAACCGTTAAGGAGTATACAATGACCGATCGTCCCGTTCACGGCGACCAGCCGGATTACGATCCGCGTAAAAACAGCCCCGACCAGAAGCCGAAAGATGACGAAACCAGCGCGCCTGAATCCGGGGATAAACAGGCCGAATAAACCATAAACCGCCTTTTCAGGCGGTTTTTTTCGCGCCCGGGTCGGGTTAGCCCGGCCACAGCCAGTTACGTACTTCCGGCACGTCTTCACCGTATTCGCGCACATAGCGATGGTGCTCCGCGATGCGCTGCTGCAGGTCGTCGAGCAATTCAGGATGGCGATCGGCCAGGCCCGGCACATGCAAAATCGCCGCCTGCGCCAGATGATAGCGGTCCAGCTCGTTGAGCACCGTCATATCAAACGGCGTGGTGGTGGTGCCCTCTTCGTTGAAGCCGTGCACGTGGAAATTGGCGTGATTGCTGCGCTGATAGGTCAGACGATGAATCAGGCTGGGATAGCCATGAAAGGCGAAAATTACCGGTTTGTCGCGGGTAAACAGCGCATCGAAATCTTCTTCCGACTTGCCGTGCGGGTGCTGCTGCTGCGTCTGCAGCGCCAGCAGATCCACCACGTTTACCACGCGAATGCGCAACGTGGGCAGATAGTTTCGCAGCAGATCTACCGCCGCCAGCGTCTCCATGGTGGGCACATCGCCGGCGCAGGCCATCACCACGTCCGGCTCGCCGTCATCGCTCGCCCAGCGCCATTCGCCCATACCCGCCTCACAGTGGGCAATAGCGCTGTCGATGTCCAGCCACTGCGGTGACGGCTGCTTGCCGGCGACAATCACGTTGATGCGATCCCAGGTGCGCAGACAGTGATCGCCCACCCACAGCAGGGTGTTCGCGTCTGGCGGCAGATAAATGCGCACGATATCCGCCTTTTTGTTCGCCACGTGATCGATAAAACCGGGATCCTGATGGCTGTAACCGTTGTGATCCTGGCGCCAGACGTGTGAAGACAACAGATAGTTGAGCGACGAGATCGGCTGGCGCCAGCCCAGTTTGCGCGTCACCTTCAGCCATTTGGCGTGCTGGTTAAACATCGAGTCGACAATATGGATAAAGGCTTCATAGCAGTTGAACAGCCCGTGTCGACCGGTGAGCAGATAGCCCTCCAGCCAGCCCTGACACTGATGCTCGCTGAGAATTTCCATCACCCGGCCGTCACGCGCCAGCTGCTCATCATACGGTTCGATGTCTGCCATCCAGCTGCGGCTGGTGACGTCAAAGATCGGCGTCAGGCGATTCGAGGCGGTCTCATCTGGCCCGAACAGACGGAAGTTATCGGCGTTGCGCTGAAAAATCGCGCTGAGGTAGTGGCCGAACTGCTTAGTGGCTTCGCCGCGCTGGCTGCCCGGCGCGTCGGTGTCGAGCGCAAACTCGCGGATGTCCGGCGTGTTGAGCGTGCGGCGCAGCCGTCCGCCGTTGGCATAGGGTGAGGCGCTCATGCGTTTATCCCCCTGCGGCGCCAGCGCACGCAGTTCCGGCCTGAGTTTACCTGCCTCGTCAAACAGATCTTCCGGCTGATAGCTGCGCAGCCACTGCTCTAACACCTGCCGATGCGACGCGTCTTCGCGACATGCCGCCACCGGCACCTGATGCGCACGCCAGAAATCTTCCACCTTTTTACCGTCCACCTCTTTCGGGCCGGTCCAGCCCTTCGGGCTGCGCAGTACAATCATCGGCCAGCGCGGGATCGCCTGCTCTGCCTGGCCGCTGCGTGCCTGCTGCTGATAAGCGGCAATCTTATCAAACGCGTTATCCAGCGCTGCCGCCATCTGCTGATGCATGTCGGCCGGCTCGTGCCCGCAGACAAACAGCGGCTCATAACCGTAACCGCTGAACAGCTGCTGCAGATCGTCATCACTGCTGCGCCCCAGCAGCGTCGGGTTGGCAATTTTGTAGCCGTTCAGATGCAGAATGGATAGCACCGCACCATCACGCTGCGGATTGAGGAATTTGATGCCGTGCCAGCTGGCGGCAAGCGGCCCGGTTTCGGCTTCGCCGTCACCAATCACGCAGGGTACGATCAGCTGCGGATGATCGAAAACCGCGCCAAACGCATGCGACAGCGAATAGCCCAGCTCGCCGCCTTCATTAATCGAGCCCGGCGTTTCTGGTGCCGCATGGCTGGGAATGCCTCCGGGAAACGAAAACTGCTTAAACAGCCGCTGCATACCGGCGGCATCTTCACTGACGTGCGGATAGATTTCGCTGTAGCTGCCTTCGAGCCAGCTGTTCGCCACCATGCCCGGCCCGCCGTGCCCCGGGCCGCAGATGTACAGCAGATCCACCTCGCGCTGGCGGATGATGCGGTTGAGGTGCGCATAGATAAAGTTCAGGCCGGGCGTCGTGCCCCAGTGGCCGAGCAGACGTGGCTTGATATGCCCGGGCTGCAGTGGTTCGCGTAACAGCGGGTTGGCCATCAGGTAGATTTGCCCGACGGACAGATAATTGGCGGCGCGCCAGTAGCGATCGATCAGCGCCAGTTCATCGGCGGCACTCGGATTGGTCATGCCTCTTCTCCTTTGGTTAGCCATCAGTTAACCCTAATAGAGGATAGGCGATGCTGCGAGCCAGACGGTATTTCTGCACTGTTGCTATTAACCGCTGCGCTTATTCAATCTTTCACGAAAATATAAGCGCAGCGGTAAAAGCTGTACACGTAAATATTTTTTTCATTTTGTGCACTATTTAATGGGTCGTGACCCGCAAAACTGGCGCTTTTTCACTTTTGGTCTATTGTGCCTTTTACAGGTAATACCAGTAGAAAATAGAAAAATAAAAGGATCCTAAAATGGACTATAAAATGTTCGCTAACCGACTGCAGCAGTGGCCGCAGTTACATTTTACGGCGATTGAACTGCAGCAACGCGAGATGGCCTGCGAGATCTACGCCACGGCGGCTGAGCACCAGACCATGAGCCAGCTGTTTATTTGTCGCGTCAGTGATGAAAAAAATGCGCAGGAATTAATCAGGCAGTATCGCAGCTGGCTGCATAAATTTAATCTCGGTCGCAGCAGGCGCGATAATTCCCGCCCGCCGCGCAGCGTGTCGGTGAATGTTCCGGGCGCAATAAGCGCAGCGCTAAAATAGAGTTATCGGCATGCTTAACCATTTTTTAGTTGCATGAATCTGCTACAGCAGCGTATTACTATTCGCGCAGCGTGATAACACCTGGCAATGTGTCTGACTAATAACCTGTGCCATTTTCACTGACAGCAGAAAAAGGTGTTGGGTTGTTATCACCTGTGTAACACTGTACGGATATACAAGTCCCGGAGGTGACGTGAAACAAGTTAACCGTCCTGCACCGGATCTGTATGCGCTGATAGGCATCGCGGTGACGGAATTTATCAGGGAAGGTAGCGTATTCAGGATACATGACGTGACGCAGGTGCTGCATACGATGAAAGCAGAAGCGCGTGATGAGGATTTCCGGCATCGCTGCGATGCCGCAATAAGGCTACTGGCAGATCTTATGCACTGAACCGATCCCCCCTGCGCGGGGACCACTACCTCAGGCGTCGTCTGGCGTATAACCCACCACAATTTCCAGCGTTCTGCGCAGCACACTTGCCTGCGCTTCGTCCTGTGTCGCTTCCAGCGCCATAATCAGACATAGAATGATGGATTTGTTACTGACGCGGCCTTCGCTGGCCAGCACGCTACGAATGACATCATTCAGTACCGCGGCCTCTTCACTCAATGCCACTCCGGCATCGCGAAAATGCGCCGCCAGTTCCGTGTCCGGCAGCGCAGAATAGAGAGAGTGATTCTCCGACATCGTTCTTTTCCCGTACTGTGAGCAATACAGTCAGATTATAATTTAACTGTCAGTCAGTGCTTGCGGCTGCCGCCACCCTGACCGTTGTGGCCAAACAGCGGATGCACATTATCGCGATCCGATTGTTCGCCACGCCGCTTTTGTCCAGCCGTCATGCTCGACCGGACTTCATCGATTGCCGTGCGAATCGCAGCCGCCTGCGCATCATCGCTGGCCTGCTGCTGCATAATGTGGAGCTCATCAAGCAACGCCTGGGTGGTGACCGGCCCGGAACGCTGCAGCAGCGTTAACGCCGCTTCGCCGATGATCTCATCAATAAGAGTCTGGTGTTCGCTTCTGTTCATATCATAAGAAATCTCTGCATGCTGCCTGCCCCGACCGGGAACGCGACAGAAAAACAGCGCCGCTATCCTGCGGCGCGATACAGCCCGTCACAAGTCATACATGCAGTGATACGTTATCAGAATGGCGTTTTCGTGTGTACAACCTGGACGCTTTCGCTTCGCTCTCAGCTCTCGCGTTCAAATAGCAGGCCAATCAGCTGGTGATAATGGTGCTCTTCTTCCGTGGTAGAAGCGAGCTCCAGACGACGCAGCAGCTTAGTACACAGCGATTTACGGTTCAGATTACGGCCTTCACGCAGGATTTCGACCACGACCTGGCCCAGCGTCTCCTGCTGCGAAGGCAGCGTGGCTTTGCTAAAATAGTTGGCAATCGCCTCGACTGAGTTCGGAGTGTATCCGTTCTGGCGCATAAGTGACTCCCGTTAACATTAAATTGTCAGAAAAATGTTCTGGCTAAGTTGTACAAGTTTTTCAAAATCTGTACAAGAGGATAAACAAGAGAATGGGGTTTTTTTATTGCAAAAAGTGCTACCGAAAAGTTATTAACCCATGCATAAATTGAAATTTTTTAACATCGCCAACGCCCGATCAGGTCCACATTAATAATGAGTCGATAACGTATCGCTTCGTTATCGGTGCCACCTAATCTGCCTGTTACTTATTTCCTCTCGCGCTAACAATCGTTATTGGTGGTTGCAACCGCTGCGCTTATCAGATATTACCGCGCGTCATTTTTTCGTTCCCTGCAGCACGGCAGCTGGTGATATAAAATGCGTGCGGCGCAATGGACCACTCCCTGAATTGCGCCGCTGCGTTACCGATTAAGCCGCCTCAGGGAAGCTTAACTGATTACGCTGACTGCATTTATATTAAAGAAGGCAGTTTAAGCTTCCGCCGCTGCGGTTTTGCCGCGACGACTTACTTTTCCACCGCGTCTGCCCGCTTCTACTGCCCTTTCAGGACAGTTTTTAAAATTCCCGCTGCTGACGCTGCCGCCTTTTTTACCCGCTTCGCGAGCACGCTCGGTATTTTCTGCAAAATTACCTGCACCACCACGTCGTTGTGTCATATGTCACCCCATTGATAAAAATAATTAAGTAGTTAAACGACAGAATATCTCCACACAGGAACAATATGGATGGGATTGGAGATAAAACAACATTTAATATGCATATTTGCGCTGACAAAAAGCCATGCGCAAATGGTTATTTTCACCGCTGCGCTTATAGCGGGTTGCTTGTAAAGATTTTTTTTCAAACTTGTACAAAATAATTTTAGTGGTATAAAATCAATTAATTAACAAAAGTGTGATCTTTATCACAAACAAGTATTGAGAGATTATTGCTATTTTTCAGTTTTATCTGAATTTTCCGGGATGATGGAAATATGACCGCTCACTTCCAGCACCGCGTATTTAATTTGATCGATGCGTTCCAGCCCCTGACCTGAACGCGCGGCCTCGAGGATATCTTCCCGACTGATGCCCGACATTTTTAGCCGCTGCGTTAATATCCGGCCATGCTCCACCAAAATCAGCGGTCCTCCCTCCGCCATTTGTTCGAATAGCGGAAAGCGCGCTTTGAGTTTGCCCAGCACAATATCAATAGTGATTAAGGTAATGATGGTGAGGCTGGCACCGGTAACGGAGAAGTCATCACCCAGCAATGCCTGCTGTGTGGCTTCGCTAATAATCAGCAGCAGAATCAAATCGAATGAGGTCATTTGCAGCAGTGTGCGTCGACCGGCAATTTTAAATACCACCATTAACAACAGATAAATGGCGGCTGCGCGTAATACCGTTTCCATAACGCTCTCCTTTTAGGGGTAAATCCACTGCGATACCTTTACCGGTACCTGATGATTGACGTGCACGCTCAGCGCAACCCGTCCCGCCGCCTGCGGCTGGATCCCCAGCCAGATCACATGACCTTCTGCCGCCTCGCTGGCGTAAGTAAGCTGCAGCGTGTTATCCCGCGTGATGGCCTGCTGTGGCTGTGGCTGTAGCGTCTGGATCTGCAAATCGTCTAACGCGCCGCTGCCTAGCGTGACGGTGAAACGTTCGCCGCTCTGCGGTGCCACGCGAATCCGCAGGTTCATATTGCTGTCGATGCGACCAAAACGTTCATAGCGCAGGCTGACGGAACCATCAGCCGACTGCGCCTGCCCGTCACTTAATATGCCTTTGGAAAACAGCCCGCAGGCACCCAGGATCACAATCACCATCAGCACGTATTCACCGATACGCTGTATAACACTCTCCCTGCGTTGCCAGCGCATATCCTCCTGTACCGGATAATCACGGCTGGCTAACTCATCTTTCTTCATGGCGTTATTCCTCTTACAGTTAATTAGCTGACATCTTATCGCTACGGTTATTTCCTCTTCGTCCTGAATTTTAAGCTTAACGGTAAACGCCGGGATCCTTGATAACAGTTTAATTCGGCTAAGCAGCGGTGCAGAAATTACGCCTATAATTCGGATGCCCGCCGCTGGCAATGCCTGTGAGCAGCGCCAGAGACGGGGTTTATTAATTTTACTCTGACAAGGAATACAGAATATGGATGAAGAACTGGTTAATTTAGCGACCGAAGTGGGTAATAAATTACTGGCCGCCGGCCTGAGCGTCACCACCGCCGAATCCTGCACCTCTGGCTGGGTCGGTTCCGCGCTGGCGGCCGCCAGCGACAGCAGCCGCTTTTACAGCAGCGGCTTTATTACTTACACCAATCAGGCGAAGCAGCGCGTGCTGGGCGTCAGCGCGGAGACGCTGGCGCGTGACACCGCCGTCAGTGAAGCCGCGGTACGGGAGATGGCCTGCGGCGCGAAAAAGCTCTCCGGGGATACGCTGGCTATTGCCGTCAGTGGCTATGCCGGCCCGGACGGCGGTGAGGACGGCACGCCAGCCGGCACCGTGTGGTTTGCATGGTGTCTGGCAGATGGCAGCGTGCACACCAGCCGGCAATGGTTTTCAGGTGAAGGTGAAGAAGTGGTGCGCAAAGCAACCCTTTTTAGTCTGGCGGAATTGAACCGTCTGCTCGACGCTATTTAGCGCCGCTTCGCCGTTCAATGATTAAACGTAAATAAATAAGCCGGGCGGATAAAATTCCCACCGGAGGAAAATGTGTTGAGCATAAATAATCATCAGGCGGGTTAAAAGCGAGACCGTAATATGGACCGGCTCGCTAAAAATAGCGTGGTTATTTTACACCACAATCTCCAGCCTTCTCATTAATATAGCGTTAGCGAGGCGTGAAAAATATAACCGTCGCGCTTGTCAGTGAGGCAGCCTGCATTAGTATTAAGTGTGCAAAACATGCATGGCGGCAGATGCGTCATGTTATTTATTACTCATCACGAGGTAATAGTATGACAGAGCATAGAGGCGGTTCAGGTAATTTCGCAGAAGACAAAGAGAAAGCATCTGAAGCGGGTAAAAAAGGCGGACAAAACAGCGGCGGTAATTTCAAAAACGACCGTGAGAAAGCGTCCGAAGCCGGCAAAAAAGGCGGACAGAATAGCCATCGCGATTCCTGATGCGCTGTAACGCAGAGTAAGGAATGTCTCGGAGCAGGGAATGCTCCGTCATCAACAGGATGACAGGGATTTATTGCTTCGTTTCATTCCCTCTCTTAATCGCGTTATCACTAAATGGCTTCAGCCTCCCGTTAATCACCGATTCGGAGAATATTCCATGAAAGTTAAATCGCTACTCGATCTTTTTATTCACGATCTTTCGGACGTTTACAGCGCGGAGAAACAGATCACCCGTGCGTTACCCAAACTGGTCCGGGCAGCCTCCGATGAAAGTTTAAAAAACGCTTTTCAGCAACATCTGGAAGAGACCCAGGGACAAATTGAGCGCCTCGATCAGGTCGTAGAGAGCCACGATGAGCTGCGCATCATGCGTATGAAGTGCCACGCGCTGGAAGGCCTGGTCGAAGAAGCGCAGGAGCTGATTGAATCCACCGAAGCCGGCCCGGTGCGCGATGCTGGCCTGATCGGCGCAGCGCAGAAGGTTGAGCACTACGAAATTGCCACTTACGGCACGCTGGTGGCCATGGCGAAAAAGCTGGAGCTCAACCAGGCCGCAGAGTTGCTGGCTGCCACGCTGGCAGAAGAAAAATCCACCGATGAAAAACTCACGGATATCGCGGAAAAACAGTAACGCGACTGCCGTACAACGGAGGTAGATATGACGACCACATCCGCACTCTCGCATTATCACGACTGGCTGCGCGACGCTCACGCCATGGAAAAACAGGCCGAAACCATGCTCGAGCAGATGGCAAAACGCCTGGAAAACTACCCGCAGCTGCGGGCCCGCATTGAGCAGCATATCGAAGAAACCCGTCAGCAGCAGTCTCTGCTGGAATCCATTCTCGACCGCCACGGTATTTCCCACTCCAGCGTGAAAGACGTGATGGGGAAAATGGCCGCTATGGGCCAGGCCTTTGGCGGTACCTTCGCGGAAGACGAAGTGGTGAAAGGCGCTATCAGCGGCTACGTGTTCGAGAATGCCGAGATTGGCAGTTACACCAGCCTGATTAGCGCCGCCACGCGTGCCGGGGATCAGGAGAGCGTGGCCATTCTCAAACAGATCTGTGAGCAGGAGATCGCGATGGCGGACTGGATGTTAACGCACATGCCTGAACTGACCGATCAGTTCCTGCTGCGCAGCGAAGACCCGGACGCGAAAGCGAAACGCTGATTTTCTCCTTTCGTAAGAGACTTTTTGAGGTGAGCTATGTTTCGACACGTTAAGAAACTGCAGTACACGGTGCGCGTCAGTGCGCCGAACCCGGGCCTGGCCAATCTGCTGCTAGAGCAGTTTGGCGGTCCGCAGGGCGAACTGGCTGCGGCCATGCGCTATTTTACCCAGGGCCTCGGCGATGAGGATTTAGGACGCCGCGACCTGCTGATGGATATCGCTACCGAGGAGCTCAGCCATCTTGAGATTATCGGCTCGCTGGTTGGCATGCTCAATAAAGGCGCCAAAGGCAAGCTGGCCGAAGGCACTGAAGAGGAAGGCGAACTGTATCGCTCAATCACGGGTGCCGGTAACGATAGCCATCTGACTTCAATTCTTTATGGCGGTGGTCCGCCGCTGACCAACTCCGGCGGCGTGCCATGGACCGCGGCTTACGTGGATACTATCGGGGAAGTGACGGCCGATCTGCGTTCAAATATCGCCGCCGAAGCGCGCGCCAAAATCATCTATGAACGCCTGATCAACGTCACTGACGATGTCGGCGTGAAGGATGCGTTAGGCTTCCTGATGACGCGTGAAGCCGCGCACCAGCTTTCGTTTGAGAAAGCGCTGTACTCCATTCGCGACAACTTCCCACCGGGCAAGCTGCCGCCAATTGAGCAGTATGCGCACAACTACTACAACATGTCGGAAGGTGATGACGTGCGTGGTAGCTGGAACTCCGATGACAACTTCGATTATGTGGCCGATCCGCAACCGGCGGTGGATGGCGGCGATGGTCTGCCTTCTGTGACGCTGTCGCCGGATGAGCAGCGCGACATTGACGCGCTGGCCGCACGCACCGCGTCCGATCCGCTGATCGACCCGATTACCGGCGCGGAAGCGGGCAGCAAGAAGGCGCCCTGACGTTCAGTCAGACCAGGCAGTGACACGTTTTTTCTCGCGCAGTAACTGACCCCTGGCCCACGGCGTTTCCCTGACGGGAACGCCGTTTTTTCGTCCTGCTGTCTGTAACCACTCTGTTCTTTTCCCCCACCAGCAACCTGGCCGGACAGATCGATTTCTGCTTCTCATTTTTCCTGCATCTGACCTATACTGTTTTTATATACAGTATTCTCAGGGTGCCGATGATGTATGCATTGGTCGACGTAAACTCTTTCTACGCCAGCTGCGAAACCGTGTTTCGCCCGGATCTGCGCGGCAGGCCGATCGTGGTGCTGTCAAACAATGATGGCTGCATTATCTCGCTGAGCCGTGAAGCGAAGCGGCTGGGCATAAAAATGGGGGCGCCGTGGTTCAAGCATCGCGACGAGCTGATGCGCCATCAGGTGGTGGTGTTTTCATCCAACTATGCGCTGTACGGCGACATGTCGGCGCGCGTGATGGAGACGCTCGACCGGCTGGCGCCGCGCGTAGACGTCTATTCGATTGATGAGGCCTTTCTTGATGTCAGCGGAATTGAAGGCTACACCTCGCTGACGCGCTTTGGACAGCAGGTACGTGACTGCCTGTGGAAAGAGACGCACCTGAAAGTGGGCGTCGGCATCGCGCCAACGAAAACCCTCGCCAAGCTGGCTAACTGGGCGGCCAAACGCTGGACCAAAGCCGAAAACGTCATGGACCTCTCTGATCCGGCGCGCCAGCGCGGCCTGATGCAGCGGGTGGGCGTAGAGGAAGTGTGGGGCGTCGGCCGCCGTTTATCGAACAAGCTGAACCTGATGGGCATTCAAACCGCTCTGCAGCTGGCGGAGACGCCCACTGCGCTGATCCGCAAGCATTTCGGCGTGGTGCTGGAGCGCACCGTGCGCGAGCTGCGCGGCGAACCCTGCCTGGCGTTTGAAGAGGTGATTCCGCACCGGCAAAATATCCTCTGCTCGCGCTCGTTTGGCGATCGCATTACCGATTATCAGGATATGCGCGAAGCCATCGCCAGCTATGCGGCACGCGCAGCGGAGAAACTGCGCAGCGAGCGTCAGTATTGCCGCTACATCGGCACCTTTATCCGCACCAGCCCGCACGATCCGCATCAACCCTACTATGCCAACGCCGCCAGCCAGACGCTGATTACCCCTACCGCCGACAGCCGCGACATCATTCAGGCCACGCTCAACTGCCTGGATCGCATCTGGATCCCCGGCAAGCGCTACCTGAAAGGCGGCGTAATGCTGGGCGACTTTTTCAGCGACGGGGTGGCGCAGCTTGATCTGTTTGCTGACTATCAGCCGCGCCGTAACAGCGATCAGCTGATGGCGCTGATGGATAAGATCAACGCCCACCAGCGCGGTGCCTTGTGGTTTGCCGGTCAGGGCATCCAGAAACCCTGGGCGATGAAACGCGACATGCTGTCTCCGGCTTACACCACGCGTATTAGTGACGTGCCGCGCGTGAAGGCCAAATGATGCTGCATGCGATCAGCCCAGGCCGTTTACGCGTGATGAGCGAGCAGCGGCGGGCTAAGCCGCGCCAGGTTGCGCCAGAAATGTTAACAGAAAGCGGCTTGAATTCAGCGTGCTGAACCCCCACTCTAACGCTTTCGCCCTGACAGGAGTAAAACAATGGCAACCGAATATGCGATTATCGCGGGTGGCTGTTTCTGGTGCACCGAAGCAGTATTCAAAGATGTGATTGGCGTCGAGTCAGTCGAAAGTGGTTACACCGGCGGTGAACGTCCTAATCCTACCTACGAGCAGGTGTGCAGCGGTGCGACCGGCCACGCCGAAGCGATTCGCGTAGGCTTCGATCCGGAGAAAGTGAGCTACGGCGATCTGCTGGACATCAGCTTTGCCACCCACGATCCTACCCAGCTGAACCGTCAGGGTAATGATGTCGGCACCCAGTACCGTTCGGCGATTTTCCCGGCTAACGCGGAACAGGAAGCCGAAGCGATTGCGGCAATTGCCCGCGCGCAGGAAGATCACAGCGTGCCGGTGGTGACCACCATCGAGCCGCTGAAAGCCTGGTACCCGGCAGAAGATTATCATCAGGATTACTGGGACGGTGCCGGCCAGCGCAACGGTTACTGCCTGGCGGTGATCCCGCCGAAGCTGCAGAAACTGCGGAAAAGCTTCGCGAACCGGGTGAAACAGGCTTAACCCGCCCGCCCTCCCTCACGAAAGGTCGTCATCGCTGACGGCCTTCCTGCATTTAGCGCGACCCGCTGCGGATTATCCGTCATAATAGCCCCCCGTTTTCCGCAGAGCACGACCATGATCTCACCACAGCAAGCCACGCCAGTGCGCAGGCGACCGATGAAGCTCAACACCCTGGTGACGCTGATGCTCAGCGCGGTGATTGTGCTGGTGCTGCTGAGCGTACACATGTTTTATTTCTTCCAGATTGGCGCCGCGACGCGCAGCCAGCTGGAGGATAAAGCCATGGCGGTAGCGCGCACGCTGGCGAAATCCCCCGAAATTCAGCAGGCGCTGCGCCTGCCGCCCGATCGGGCCGCTATCCAGCCCATCGCCAAAGCGGTGGAAGAGAGCAACCATCTGCTGTTTATCAGCATCACCAACATGGATGGCATCCGCTACTCGCACCGTAATCCGGAGCTGGTGGGCAAACACTTTATCGGCCCGGACATCGAACCGGCGCTGCGCGGCAACGAGAATGTCTCCGTGAATCAGGGCTCGCTGGCCAAATCGCTGCGCGTGTTTACCCCGGTGTATGACGCCCAGCAGCGGCAGATTGGCGTGGTGGCTATCGGCATCTCGCTGGAGGCGGTCACCGACCAGATCAACCAGAGTCGCTGGAGCATTCTGTGGACCATTCTGATCGGCACTTTTGCCGGCGCGGTTGGCACCTTCATTCTGGTGCGCGTGCTGAAGCGTATCCTGTTCGGCCTCGAGCCATACGAAATTTCCACCCTGTTTGAGCAGCGCCAGGCGATCCTTAACTCCGTCAAGGAAGGCGTGGTGGCGATGGACGATCAGGGCGAGGTGACGCTGGTCAATCAGGCGGCGCGCCAGTTGCTGAGCGATAAAATGGGCAGCAGCGTAGTGAGTACCGCGCGCATTTATGATGCCTCGGTGATCGACCAGCATCTGCAGGAAGTGCTCAACGGCGGTCGCGCACGGCGCGATGAGGAGCTCAACGTCAATGGCCGTCTGCTGCTGAGCAACACCGTGCCGGTGCGCAGTCAGGGACGCATTATCGGCGCGGTCTGCACCTTCAGGGACAAGACCGAAATCAGCCAGCTGATGCAGCGCCTGACCGGCATGGTAAACTATGTTGATGCCCTGCGTGAGCGCTCGCACGAGTTCATGAATAAGCTGCATGTGATCCTCGGCCTGCTGCACATGAAAAATTATGCGCAGGTAGAAGCCTATATTCTGAAAACCGCCAATAACTATCAGACGGAAATCGGCTTCCTGCTGGAGAAGATCAAATCACCGGTGATCGCCGGTTTTCTGCTCAGCAAAATTAACCGCGCCTCTGATTGCGGCCATCGCCTGACCATCAGCGATGCCAGTTACCTGCCGGACAGCGGCAACGAGCAGCAGATGGCGGCGCTGATCACCGTGGTCGGCAACCTGGTGGAGAATGCGCTGGATGCGATGAGCGAGCAGACCGAGGGCGAAATCCACGTCATGCTGCATTATCAGAACGGCTGGCTGACCTGTGAAGTGAGCGATGACGGACCGGGCATTGCGCCGCAACATCTGGCAACCGTGTTCGACAAGGGCTTCTCCACCAAAGGCGAGGATCGCGGGGTCGGCCTGTTCCTGCTCAAACAGCAGACGGAGCACCTCGGCGGCAGCGTCAGCGTGGAGTCCGAGCCCGGCGTGTTCACCCAATTTTTAGTCCAACTTCCGTGGGATGGAGGAACCAAACCGCATGATTAACGTGTTAGTGGTCGACGATGACGCCATGGTGGCCGAGCTGAACCGCAGCTTTATCGGCCAGGTACCGGGCTTTCACTGCGTGGGTACCGCCGCGACGCTGCAGCAGGCGCGCGAGTTCCTGTTCAATAGCGAAACGCCGATCGACCTGGTGCTGCTGGATATCTATATGCAGCAGGAGAACGGGCTCGATCTGCTGCCGGAGCTGCGCCAGGCGCAGAGCTCAGTGGAGGTGATCATTATTTCGTCAGCGGCCGACGCGGAGAACATCAAAACCTCGCTGCACTACGGCGTAGTCGACTACCTGATCAAACCGTTCCAGTTCCCGCGTTTTGAAGAGGCGCTGACCGGCTGGCGGCAGAAAAAATCGCTGATGGATAACCAGCACTACTATCAGCAATCGGATCTCGATCTGCTGATGCACGGCAGCCCGGCCACCCAGCACGACAACAAACGGCTGCCGAAAGGCTTAACGCCGCAGACGCTGCGCACGCTGTGTCAGTGGATTGACGCCCATCCCGGCCATGAGTTTTCCACCGACGAGCTGGCGGCCGAAGTGAACATTTCACGCGTTTCGTGTCGGAAATACCTGATCTGGCTGGCGCAGATTAATATTCTGTTCACCAGCATTCACTACGGTGCCACCGGCCGCCCGGTATATCGCTATCGCCTGCAGCCGGAGTACCATTCGCTGCTGCAGCAGTACTGTCAGTGACGCAGCTGCCAGCTGAAATCCAGCTGGCTGAAGCGGAAATGGCGCGCCGGCGAGCAGATAATCTGCCGATCGCGGGTGACAAACACCGCGTCGATATCAGGCTGGCCGGCGAGATACGCCAGCCCTTGCTCTACGCCCATGCCGTACAGCAGCGTGGTATAGATATCGCCATCCAGCGAGCGATCGGCAATCACCGTCACGCTCAATAACGCATTGTCCAGCGGATAGCCGGTGCGCGGATCAAAGATGTGATGCCAGCAGCGGCCGTCGCGTTCAAAGTAGCGCTCATAAATCCCGGACGTCACCACCGATTTGCCCTGCACCTGCAGCGTCCCCAGCAGCTCATCGTCCCGGCCAAACGGTTTTTTGAGTCCGATGCCCCAGCCCTGCGGCTGATGCGGCGGGCTGCCGAGCGTCTGCACATTGCCACCGAGATTAATCAGCGCCTGCGCAACACCCTGCTGACGCAGAAATGCCTGCACCACATCGGCGATGTAGCCTTTCGCGATGGCGCCCAGATCGATCTCCATGCCCGGCAGCGGCAGAAACACCGAGCGCTGTTCGGCATCCAGCACCACCTGATGCGGATCGGTCAGGCGCAGCAGCGTCTCAATCTCCGCTGCAGGCGGCACTTCACGCCCCTGAAAACCAATTTTCCAGCGTTTCACCACCGGACCGATGGTGAAGTTAAACGCGCTGTCCGGCAGGATGCTCACCGCGTGCGCCACGCTAATCAGCGCAAATACCGGCGCGCTCACCACCACCGGATGGCGTCCGGCGGCCTGATTAATGGCCATCACTTCAGATGCGGCGCGGTTGACGGTAAACAGATTTTCCTGCTGTTTGATCAGGCGAAAGACCTGGCTGGCCAGCGTGGGATTGTCTTCGAACAGTTTGAGCAGAATGGGCGAACCCATGAGGACGGCAGAATAGGAATGGACGCCAGCGTCGCTTGTCATTGTGGCCCCGCAAGAGAACGATGCCCGCAGGGCGCGGGCATCGTGATAGCTTAGTTACCTAACGCCAGTTTAGCGGCATTACGACCCGCTTTGATACCAAAGATAATGATATCGGCGACGGCGTTACCGCCGATGCGGTTCGCACCGTGGATGCCGCCGACCACTTCACCCGCCGCCCAGGCACCAGGAATCACCTGTTTCTGTGCGTCAAGCACCGCGGTCTCAGTGTTGATGGTCACGCCGCCCATGGTGTGGTGCACGCCCGGTGCGATACGAATCGCGAAGAACGGACCCTGATTGAGCGGATGACGCAGCGCGGTGGCACGGCCAAAGTCTTCGTCTTTCTGGTTAATCACAAACTCATTGTAACGGCCCAGCGTGCTTTGCAGCGTTTCCTGATCCATGTTGAGTTTCACCGCCAGCTCGTGAGGCGTTGGCGCGCTAATCACAAAGCCTTTGGCGATGTATTCGTCCGCCGCTTTGTTGTTGGCACGTACCTGCTCATCGAACACAATCCACGCGCTTTTTTCCGGCAGCGCGATAATCTCGGCAGAAACTTTGTCACGGGTTTCCATTTCATTATAGAAACGCTTACCGGCCTGGCTGACCAGAATCGCCCCGCCGCCGCGCATCGCTTCGGAAATCAGGTACGAGGTGGTCTGCTCAACCGTTGGGTGAATCTGGATTTCGCCCATGTCGACGGTCTCAGCGCCAATTTTCTGCAGCATGGCGATACCGCTGCCGGTGGCGCCTTTGTGGTTGGTGGTGACGAAACCATCCAGCTCCGGACGGTATTTCACCACCATCTCGCGGTTGGCACTGAAGCCACCGGTGGCCACAATCACGCTTTTCGCATTCAGGATGCGGCTGTCGTTATATTCATCGACCACTTTCACGCCGGTCACCGCACCGTTTTCAAACAGGATCTCGGCCACTGAGGTTTCCAGCAGCACTTCGATGTTGCGCTGGTTAACGTTTTTCACCAGGCCGCTAATCAGGAAGCCGCCCACCGCCGAGCGATCTTCCGGACGGTGCGTACGGTCAATGCTCATGCCGCCGGTAATGGTGATATCGCTCAGCTCAATGTCTTTCGCCGCCAGCCATTCAATGGCTTCTGGCGCACGCTCAACGAACTCACGCAGCAGCACCGGGTTGTTTTTGAACTTGCCGCCTTTCAGCGTTTCCTCGTAGAACAGCTCTTTGCTGTCTTCGATGCCTTTCAGTTTCTGATAACGGGTTTCCGCCGCGTTCATCCCCACCGACGCTTTGATGGTGTTACCGCCAATGGTGGGCATCTTCTCAATGATCACCACGCGCGCGCCGTCATCGTGTGCCTGAATCGCCGCCGCCAGACCGGCACCGCCGGTACCGACCACCACCACATCGTAGTTGACCGGCGCATTCGGGTTACCGCCCTCTTCAATCACATACTCTTTGCTGGAAGTGGTGAGCGCGCGCGATACCGCTTTCTTCAGCGCCTCACTCTGCGTGGTAGCGCCGGTAATGGCATCGACGTGCGGACTGTTCGCCACCAGAATACGTTCACGCAGGCTTTCAAAGGTGCTGGTGAAATCGACGTCGAGGTTAGGATCCGGCACCAGCGAGATGTCGGTGATACGGTCGGTGTCGAGCGTCACGTTGATTTTCAGCTTCAGCGCTTCGGCTTCCACTTTCGCCTGGTAAACGCCGGCTTTGTACTTACGATGGCCATCGCTGACGTCACGGATCATCGCATCCACCAACGAGAAGCGCCACAGCGGTTCCGGAATGGTCAGCGCTTCGCGTTTGGTGCTGTCGATGTACAGATCCATGTGCTCGTTTTTGATGATGCGATCGGCCCAGTCCGGATAGGCAATACAGGCTTTACCAATCGCCACCAGATCGAAGCCCGAGGCCAGCGCCAGTTCGGCATCCTCTTTGTTCACCACGCCGCCAACGCCAATCACCGGCACTTTCGCCAGCGTTGCCGAGCGCTGTTCAATGTATTTGCTGATTAAAGGCGTCGGATCCTGGGTATCGACAATCGACGGACGCAGCAGCTGGCCGACAGAGAAGTGCACGTAATCCAGCCCGCGCGCCGCCAGTTTTTCCAGCAGGTACAGCGTGTCGTCCCAGCGGATACCGGGCACTTCCAGCTCTTCCGGTGAGAAGCGATAGCCGATGATGAAATCCGCTGCGGCGAAGCGCTCCGCCATTTTGTGGGTGATTTCCAGCACTTCCAGCGGGAAGCGCGCGCGGTTATCGCGGCTGCCGCCCCATTTGTCGTCACGCTGGTTAGAGTTAGGCGAGTAGAACTGCTGAATCAGGTAGGTGTTAGCGCCGTGGATCTCCACGCCGTCGAAGCCGGCTTTGATGGCGCGGTTCACCGCATCACCAAACTTGGTGATCATCACCTCCACTTCTTCCGCCGTCAGCGCCTGCGGGGTGCTGGCACCTTCACGCGGCGCGGCGATAGCGCTGGGCGCGACCGGAGTTTTCCCGCCGATCAGCGCGGGCTCAACCATGCGGCCGCCGTGGTAAATCTGCAAAATGGCTTTAGAACCCTGGGACTTGATGGCGTGCGCGATTCTGGCCAGGCCAGGGATTTTGTTGTCGCTGTCGATGCCGATAGCGCCCGGGAACGCCGGACCGCGGTTATCGATAAAGGCGCACTCGACGATCACGGTGCCGATGCTGCCGGCACGCACGCGATAATACTCAACGAGATCGCTGGTCACGCCGCCGTCGTAATAGCCGGTACAGGTGGTCATCGGGGCCATCACCAGGCGGTTTTTCAGCACCGCCCCTTTCGGTAAGGTCAGCGGATTAAGAATCGGGGTGAGCGTATTCATGATGAGCAACTCCAGAATTAAGAAATCGTGTATTCAATTCTTTGGCAGTTCGGAGGTCTTTATAATTAATTTAAGTGGTCCGACTTCATGGTATAAATATACCATTTTATTTAGTTACATAACCCAGAATGTTAGTTATATAAGTTTTACGCGTGAAAATACTTTTTATTGCTCATTGCTGAAATCCGCGCTCCGCTAAGTTTTAACCAATACTTGACAAAAATCAACTTTTTCCTTACATTTAAAACAAATTAAATAATATCAAAGAGATAAAAAGAGCTTTTCGACCGATTCTGGCGGTATTTTTGCCGTTTCGTTCACTTTTAACACATATTTTACACCTGTTGGTTCATTTATTACGGCGCAAAACGTTAAAACAAAAAACCCGCTAATAATTTTATTGATCCAGATCAAAATAGATATTTTAATTAATCGCATCATAGCGTCATTCAATTGATAATTCGCGAAGCAAAATTGCAATAACGAAGATTCATGTAAAAGACACTTTAAAACGTCCCGGTTGATCTGCTACAAGCGTTTCGTAACTAAAAAAATCAACCCGACCGGGCCGTCAATCGCATTCCCATAACTTGCAGACCAAAACTATGAATACACAAACAACCCAGAGTGAACCCCTAAAGGCGCCACCTGCCGCACCGGGGAAAAAGAACCGGCTAGTCATGTTGTGCCTGCCGATCGTGGTTGCCGTGCTGTTGCTGCTGGTGCCCACCCCTGCCGGGCTGGAGCCGTACGCGTGGCACTTCTTCGCCATCTTCGTCGGGGTGATTGTCGGCCTGATCTTCGAACCGCTGCCGGGCGCGGTCATCGGCCTGACCGGCGTGGTGATCATCGCGCTGTTCAGCCAGTACGTGCTGTTCAGCCCGGCAGAACTGGCCGATCCGAAGTTCAAAACGGCCGGACAGGCGTTTAAATGGGCGGTGAGCGGCTTCGGCAACTCCACCGTGTGGCTGATTTTCGGTGCCTTCATGTTTGCCGCCGGCTACGATAAAACCCAGTTCGGTCGCCGCCTGGCGCTGATTCTGGTGAAATATCTCGGCCGTCGCAGCCTGACGCTCGGCTATGCCATCACCTTTGCCGACCTGCTGCTGGCACCGTTTACGCCGTCCAACACCGCGCGCAGCGGCGGGACGATCTATCCCATCATTGCCAACCTGCCGCCGCTGTACGGTTCTAAACCTAACGACCCAAGCGCACGCAAAATTGGTTCTTACCTGATGTGGGTTGCTATCACCGCCGCCTGTATCACCAGTTCAATGTTCCTCTCCGCGCTGGCCCCTAACCTGCTGGCGCTGGCGCTGGTAAAAAGCGTGGTTGGCTTTGATATCTCGTGGGGCATGTGGTTCCTCGCCTTCCTGCCGCTGGGTATCCTGCTGATTCTCACCATGCCGCTGCTGGCTTACTGGCTCTATCCACCAGAAGTGAAAGTGAATGACGAAGTGCCACGCTGGGCTAAAGCCGAGCTGGAGAAACTGGGTCCGCTGTCGCGCAATGAAATTCTGCTGCTGGTGTTCGTGGTCGCTGCGCTGATGATGTGGATCTTCGCGACCGCATGGATTGAACCGGCGATGGCCGCCCTGCTGGTTATCGTGCTGATGCTGTGGACCGGCGTGCTGAACTGGAACGACATCACCAGCAACAAAGCCGCCTGGAACACCTTCGCCTGGTTTGCCACGCTGGTCGCACTGGCTGATGGTCTGGCGCGCGTGGGCTTCATCGCCTGGCTGGGTAAAGAGGGGGCGCTGCTGCTGCACGGCTACGACCCGCAGGTATCCGCGGTAGTACTGCTGGTGGCCTTCTACCTGCTGCACTATCTGTTCGCCAGCACCACGGCGCACACCACCGCCCTGCTGCCTGCCATGCTGACCATTGCCGCCTCGATTCCGGGCATCAACATGCCGGTGTTCTGCCTGATGATGTGTACCTCACTGGGTGTGATGGGCATTATCACCCCGTACGGCACAGGCCCAAGCCCGATTTACTACGGTAGCGGCTACCTGCCAACCAAAGACTACTGGCGTCTCGGTACCATCTTTGGTGCCCTGTTCCTGGTGGCGCTGATGGTCATTGCCTACCCGTGGATGGTGATGATGTTCTGATGATGTTGCTTTGATGTTAAAAACGCAGCCGCGTGACAACCTTAAAGTGGTATGATACTCGCCAGTCAGCTCTTGCCGCGGACTGGCGAGAGAAAATCGAATAACAGATCGCCTAATTTGTCGCCCGTCATGCTGGCGGGCAACACGAAGCTAAGTGAGCCAACATGTCGAACAAACCCTTCTACTACCAGAATCCCTTTCCTCTCGCCAAAGATGATACCGAGTACTATCTGCTGAGCCGCGACCATGTTTCGGTGGCCAACTTTGACGGTGAAGAAGTCCTGAAAGTCGACCCGAAAGCGCTGACGCTGCTGGCGCAGCAGGCGTTCCACGATGCCTCTTTTATGCTGCGCGCCTCACATCAGCAGCAGGTGGCGTCGATTCTGGCGGACGATGAAGCCAGCCAGAACGACAAATACGTGGCGCTGCAGTTCCTGCGCAACTCGGAAATCGCCGCCAAAGGCGTGCTGCCGACCTGCCAGGACACCGGTACCGCCATCATCATGGGTAAAAAAGGCCAGCGCGTCTGGACCGGCGGCGGCGATGAAGCCGCGCTTTCTCAGGGCGTTTACAACACCTTTATCGAAGATAACCTGCGCTACTCGCAGAATGCGCCGCTCGATATGTACAAAGAGGTCAACACTGGCACCAACCTGCCAGCGCAGATCGATCTCTACAGCGTTGACGGCGACGAATACAAATTCCTGTGCATCGCCAAAGGTGGCGGTTCTGCTAACAAAACTTATCTGTATCAGGAAACCAAAGCGCTGATCACGCCAGCGAAGCTGAAAAACTACCTGATCGATAAAATGATGTCGCTCGGCACGGCGGCCTGTCCGCCGTACCACATTGCATTTGTCATCGGCGGCACTTCCGCTGAAAGCACGCTGAAAACCGTGAAGCTGGCGTCAACCCACTATTACGATTCGCTGCCGACCGAAGGCAACGAACACGGTCAGGCGTTCCGTGACGTGCAGCTGGAACAGGAACTGCTGGAAGCCTCGCAGAAACTCGGCCTCGGCGCGCAGTTTGGCGGTAAATATTTTGCTCACGATATCCGCGTGGTGCGTCTGCCGCGTCACGGCGCATCCTGCCCGGTAGGCATGGGCGTTTCCTGCTCGGCTGACCGCAACATCAAAGCCAAAATTAACCGCGAAGGCATCTGGATCGAGAAGCTGGAAGACAACCCAGGCCGCTATATCCCGGAAGCGCTGCGTCAGCAGGGCGAAGGCGAAGTGGTCAGCGTCGATCTCAATCGCCCAATGAGCGAGATCCTCGCCCAGCTCTCCGCTTACCCGGTGGCAACGCGTCTGTCGCTGAACGGCACCATCATCGTGGCGCGTGATATTGCGCACGCCAAACTGAAAGAGCGCATCGACAACGGCGAAGGTCTGCCGCAGTACATCAAAGATCACCCGGTGTACTATGCAGGCCCGGCGAAAACGCCGGAAGGTTACGCGTCCGGTTCACTCGGTCCGACCACCGCCGGCCGCATGGACTCCTACGTCGATCTGCTGCAGGCTAACGGCGGCAGCATGGTGATGCTGGCCAAAGGTAACCGCAGCCAGCAGGTCACTGATGCCTGCCATAAACACGGCGGCTTCTATCTGGGCAGTATTGGCGGCCCGGCGGCGGTGCTGGCGCAGCAAAGCATTAAGAGTCTGGAGTGCGTGGAGTATGCCGAACTGGGCATGGAAGCGATCTGGAAAATTGAAGTGGAGAACTTCCCGGCGTTCATCCTGGTGGATGACAAAGGCAATGACTTCTTCCAGCAGATCCACAACCAGTGTGCTGCCTGCGTGAAATAAGCCGGCCTGCAATAAAAAAATCCGCGGCGTAAAAGCTGCGGATTTTTTTTGTCTGCCAGCCCCTGCTGCGCTCACACACCGCGCAGCTGCACGTCCAGCAACAGATCGGCATCGTCGTCGTTCTGGCCAATCACGTAGATTGCCTGGCGGCCCGGCAGATTTACGGTAATGATATTCTCTTCGACCGCATCCAGCACTTCGTCGTGCTGCTCCTGAAAGTGGTACAGGGTGTTCATCTTCTCTCCTTAAAAACGGTGCGTTACTGTATAAACTCACGCCTCTTAATATCGACAAGACGCGTCTTAATAACAGGGGGAATAATCTGTTTTTTCTGTCAGCACTGTGACAGGGCTGTGTGACGTTGCCATGAAGGCGGCAGCGGCGCGCACCGCTGCCGGTTAAATCAGAAAAAGCCGAGAGGCTGCGTGCTGTAGCTGACCAGCAGATTTTTGGTCTGCTGATAGTGATCGAGCATCATTTTGTGAGTTTCACGGCCAATACCGGATTTTTTATAGCCGCCAAACGCGGCGTGCGCCGGATAGAGGTGATAGCAGTTGGTCCAGACGCGACCGGCTTTAATCGCGCGACCTACGCGGTAAGCACGGTTAATATCGCGCGTCCACACGCCCGCACCGAGGCCGTAAATCGAATCGTTGGCGATGGCAATCGCTTCCGCTTCATCTTTAAAGGTCAGCACGCCGACCACCGGTCCGAAAATCTCCTCCTGGAAGACGCGCATGCTGTTATCACCTTTCAGCAGCGTCGGCTGAATGTAGTAACCGCTGGCAAACGCCTCACCGATTTTCTCCACCCCGCCGCCGTGCAGTACCTGCGCGCCCTCCTGCTGAGCAATCTCCAGGTAAGAGAGAATTTTGTCGAACTGCTGCTGCGACGCCTGCGCGCCGATCATGGTCTCGGTATCGAGCGGATCGCCACGTTTAATGGTCTGGATGCGCTTCATCACCGCCGCCATAAACGGCTCAAAAATCGACTCCTGCACCAGCGCGCGTGACGGACAGGTACAGACTTCGCCCTGATTGAGGAAGCCCAGCACCACGCCTTCGGCCGCTTTTTCGATGAAGCTCTCCTCCGCCCGCATGATGTCTTCGAAGAAAATGTTGGGCGACTTGCCGCCCAGCTCGACGGTGGACGGGATCAGGCTTTTTGCCGCCAGCTCAAGAATGTGGCCGCCGGTGGCGGTCGATCCGGTAAAGGCGATTTTGGCGATACCCGGATGCGAAGCCAGCGCCTCGCCGGCCTCTTTGCCGTAGCCGTGCACCACGTTAATCACGCCCGGCGGCACCAGGTCTTTAATCAGCTCCATCAACAGGGTGATGGAGAGCGGCGTCTGCTCGGCGGGCTTCAGCACCACGCAGTTACCGGCACCCAGCGCCGGCGCCAGTTTCCACGCCGCCATCAGCAGCGGGAAGTTCCACGGAATAATTTGTCCGACGACCCCAAGCGGCTCATGGAAGTGGTAGGCGGCGGTGAATTCGTCGATTTCTGCCGCAGTACCTTCCTGGGCGCGCACGCAGCCGGCAAAGTAGCGGAAGTGGTCAACCGCCAGCGGCAAATCAGCCGCCAGGGTTTCACGCACCGGCTTACCGTTATCCCAGGTTTCATTGACCGCGATGGCTTCCAGATTGGCTTCCAGCCGGTCGGCAATTTTCAGCAGCAGCAGCGAACGCGCCTGCGGCGAGGTTTTGCCCCATGCGTCCGCAGCGGCCTGTGCGGCGGCGACGGCGTTGTCGATATCCTGTTTATCCGAGCGCGGGAATTCGCCGATAGTCGAACCGTTGATCGGCGTGGTGTTAACAAAATAGTTACCGTTTACCGGCGGAACAAATTCGCCGTTGATGAAGTTGCCATAACGCGATTGCAGATGGATGAGAGAACCGGTTTCTCCCGGAGCAGCGTAACGCATGGTGTTTCTCCTTGCGGGACAGAGTGGCGATTAACAACATTTAAACTTGTTATTAACATTGAGCGAACAATGCCAGCCTGTCAGATCGCTCAGCGGGAAACTGTGACCGCATCGAAGGAAAAGAGGGCATTAAGAAACGGCCCTGCCGTCACGCCATAACCTGCGCCTGTCGCAGACAGATAATTCCGAGTTTGGCCATAAGCGTGATGAAAAGCGGAACATGTGCGATTTGTGCGGTCAATATGAAGCAGACCCGTGAACAGGAGAACAAGATGCTGGCTTCAGCCCTGATGGTAATGCGCGCCAAAGCGAACTTCGTTCAGCAATTTATCCGCAATCCGCGCAAAATGGGCAGCATCACGCCCTCTTCAGCCGCCCTGTGTCGCGCCATGTGTGAAACGGTCAACTGGGAGCACAGCCTGCGCATTGCCGAGCTGGGCGCCGGCGACGGCGTGCTGACCCGTCATCTGCTGGCACATATGGCACCGCAGGCGCAGCTGGATGTGTTTGAAATCAGTCCCGAACTGGTAAAAGGGTTACGCCGCTGGAACGATGCGCGCATGCAGGTGCGCGCCTGCTCGGCAGAATATCTGTCCGGGGAGTACGACGTGATTTTTTCCGGCCTGCCGCTGCTGTCGCTGTCGCCCGCAACGCGCGACGCCATTCTCAGCGCGGTGCATGAAGGACTGGGGCCGCGCGGCGTGTTTGTCCAGTTTCAATACACCTCGCTGACGCAGCCCAGCCTGTCACGCTACTTTACCTGGCAGCGCCAGCGGGTGCTGAAAAATATGCCACCCGCCTGGGTTTATCGCTGTACGCGGCATTACGCGCCCTGAGCCTGCGCCTGCGGGCGCGTTTGCTGCCAGAAACGCTGCAGCAGCTCGCGCGCCCAGTCTTCGCCTGACAGCTGCGCGCCATCATCGCTGACGCCGGAAGGCAGACAGGCGGTCATGATGTTATGGTCGAACTCCGGATGGAACTGCACTGACAGCGCCTGCGGCGAATAGCGCAGGATCTGGCAACCATCCAGCGCTGAACGCGCCAGCACCTGTGCCTGCGGCGGCGGTACCAGCACCGACTGGCGGTGCGACAACCACGCCGGGAAGGCCTCCGGCAACTGTGCCAGCCACGGATCGCGGTGCGGAGTGCGCGTCAGGATTTTCAGTCCGCGCTCCCAGCCGTTCGGGTTATCGCCCACTTTACCGCCCAGCGCATAGGCCATCAGCTGATGACCATAGCAAACGCCGAGCAGCGGCAGTTGCGCGTCGATGGCCGCACGAATCCAGGCGGCGGTGCGCTCGCTCCAGTCGGCGTGATCGGTCACCATCGCCCACGAACCGCTGAAAATCGCACCGCTGATGCCAGAGAAAGCCGGCAGCTCTTCCCCGAGATGCGGCCGCACAATGACATAATCATCCGGCTGTAGCGCCAGGGCTTCAATAAACCACTGTGGTTGTTCACCAATTTTTGCCACCACCTGCGGCGGCGGCGTTTCGAGTTGAATCAGAGCAAGGGGTAAGGTGCGGATCTGTGTCATGCCGAATACGGTCCTCAAATGATCGTGTTTCGGACATCCACTCTGACAGTAAATTTGCTCTCTGTCCTGGATTTTTCGGCATAAGCTAATGCCATTACGAAAAAAAGCGTCGCCCGCGTGCGCCAACCGATCGCCTTCGTGCCATCATTAGACGGTGACAACATCGATAAAACAAAGGACAGCAGCGTGGCGGTGCGGCATTTTTTTCTGGTTCTGATGGTGGTGTGCATCTGGGCGTTCAATAACGTGGCGATAAAGTGGGGATTGCTGGAGCTTCCGCCACTGTTTCTGACCTGGATGCGCTTTGTGGTGGTGGCTATTGTGCTGGTGCCGTTTTGCCGCATCACGCGCGCCCAGCTGCCGTGGCTGCTGACGCTGGCGTTTACTTTTGGCTTCATGCACTTTTCGCTGCTGTTTGTCGGCATGCGCTATACCGATGCCGGCACCGGGGCCATTGTGGTCCAGCTGGGCACGCCGATTGCCATGCTGCTGGCGATGGTGGTGCTGAAGGAGAAACTGCGGCTGGTGCAGCTGTGCGGTATCGCCATCTCGCTGGCCGGGGTGGTGGTGCTCTCCGGCAGCCCGACAATTCCGGCGTGGTGGGTGCTGTGTATTCTGCTGTGCAGCGCCACCGGCTGGGCGGTGAGCAATATGATTGTGAAAAAGTCGCCGCCGATTAAACCGCTAACGCTCACCGGCTGGATCTCCTTCCTTGCGGTGCCGATTGTCGGCGCGGCCTCGTGGCTGACTGAATCGCAGCAGTTTACCGCGCTGAGCCACGCCGGCTGGCGCGGCTGGTTTGGCATCCTGTACAGCGCCCTCGCCTCATCGATTGTCGCCTATACGCTGTGGTACGCGCTGCTGAAAAAATATAACGTCAACCTGATCATGCCCTACTCGCTGCTGACGCCGGTGCTGGCGGTACTGATGGGCGTGCTGGTGCTGGGCGACAGCATGAACAGCTTCAAAATTCTGGGCGCCTCGCTGGTGGTGCTGGGGACGGCGATTGCGGTGATTAACCTGCGTAACCTGCGCATGCATGCCCGCTTTCCGCGCCTGCGCCGTCGCTGATCCACTCTGCTATGCTTGAAGCTCGCGTGTTTTCCGGAGGTTTAGCATGGATTCTCAACGCGCTGCCGCATTGTGGCAGCAACTGTGGCAGGGATTGCGGGGTGCGGAACACGCGCCGACGATCCACTTTCTTCAGACCGACAGCTTCCCCTCGGCTTTTGCCGTTAGCGAACTCGCCGCCACCAGCATCGGCCTCGCCAGCCAGGCGCTGAGCGATCTGCTGGAGCGCCCGGCCCAGGTCAGCGTTAACGTCCGGCTGGCCTCGCGCTGGTTTCAGCACAGCCTGACGCCGCTGAACCGTCCGCCAGCCGCCCAGTGGGATGCGCTGGCCGGTGACTATCCGTGCGAGGATGGCTGGATCCGCCTGCACACCAACGCACCGCACCATCGCGCCGCCATGGCACGCGTGCTGGGCGAGCACGCCGATCGGTCATCGCTGGCGGCGGGGGTGGCACGCTGGCAGGGACACGCGCTGGAGCAGGCCGTGGTCGACGCCGGCGGCTGTGCCGCCTGGATGCGCAGCGCACAGCAGTGGCAGCAGCACGCGCAGGGGATGGCGGTAAGCGAAGAAGCGCTGATTGCCCAACGGGCAACCGGCGAAGCGCCCACGCCGGGCTGGGCGCTGCTGCCGGCGCGACCGCTGCTGGGCGTGCGGGTGCTGGATCTGACGCGCATCATTGCCGGACCGGTAGCGACCCGCTTTCTGGCCAGCCTCGGCGCGCAGGTGCTGCGCATCGATCCGCCCGGCTGGCGTGAACCGACGCTGGAAGAGGAGATCAACTGCGGCAAACGCTGCGCGCAGCTGGATATCAAAACCCGCGCCGGGCGCGATCGGCTGATTACGCTGCTACAGCATGCGGATGTGCTGGTGCACGGCTACCGCGCGGACGCACTGGAAAAGCTGGGGCTGGATGCGGAGAGTCGTCAGCGGCTGGCGCCGGGGCTGGTGGATGTCAGCCTCAACGCCTGGGGCTGGCACGGGCCGTGGCGCAACCGGCGCGGTTTTGACAGCCTGGTGCAGATGGCCTGCGGCATCGCCGAACAGGGTATGCGCTGGCAGGCAGGCGTTAAACCGACGCCGCTGCCGGTGCAGGCGCTGGATCACGCCACCGGCTATATGATGGCGGCCGCGGTGCTGGAAGGATTACGCCAGCGCCGCGTTAACGGCACCGGCTGGCAGGCGCGTTTGTCGCTGGCGCGTACCGCGCTGCTGCTTCAGCAGCACGGCGCAGCGCCACAAGGCGAACAGCGCGGCATTACGCCGCAGCCGCACGATGCGCTGAGCGCGCTGGAGATCAATCGCTGGGGAATTGGCGAGCGCCTGCGCGCCGCGGCTTATCTGCCCGGTACGCCGATGCTGTGCGCGGCACCGGCGCAACTGCCCGGCAGCAGCCATCCCTGCTGGTGACGACTCAGGCGTCGTCGCCCTCTTCACGCAGTTCGTCATACATCGCCTGAATCGCCTCACGGCTCAGCGCCGCCAGCGTGCGATAAAACGCGGTGGTGGCGTGGGCTTCCACTTTACCGAGGAAGGCGCCGCACCACGGCAGCAGGTAGTCATCGAACAGCGCCAGCTGGGCCGCCGCCTCATCTTCTGCAGACTGATCTTCCAGCCAGGAGGCCGCCAGCAGCAGCACGCCAAAGTGATCGGCCGGCGACTCGCTCAGTGGCATACCGCGTGAGGTTAAAAACGCCCGCACCTCGGCTTCCTGCGGTCCGTTCGGCCACTGTGAGGCGTACGGCGGCACGCTGCAGTCGCTGCCGACGAACAGCGCGTTGTAATCCGCCGCCAGCGCCTGCGGATCGCTATTCTGCTGCAGCCGGGTCAGCAGTTCATCCTGCTCCAGCGGCCACTGTTCTTTCAGTTTGCCTTCACGCAGCAGGGTGAACAGCGGCACCAGCAGCGGGTCCTGCGGCTGGCGATTAAACAGCGAGCCGATGACGCGGCAGAGAATGGAAAACTCATTCATGCAACAGAATTCCTTGAGGCAAAAAAGTTAAAAGTCGGCAAATTCCGCAATGTGTTTGCCGGTGCGCTGTTCGAGAAAGTCGAGCAGGCGACGCGGCGTGACATTTAACACGCGATCCTGCGGAAAATCCACTTCGCGCGTAATACGCAGGCAGTGCTCGAAATCGCCGAGCGTAAAGGCGGTGTGCGAATCGGAGCCAAACGCCAGCCGGCCACCGGCGTCACGCACCGCTTCCGCAATCGCGCGGCAGTTAGGTTCACTGCCCGGGCGCGAATGGGTGAACGACGAGTTGTTGATCTCCAGCGCCACATCGTAGTGCGCGGCGGCTTCCGCGATGGCGCGAATATCCACCGGGAATTTAGGGTTGCCCGGATGGCTGATGATGTGCACCAGTCCGCTGGCCATGGTGGCGATCATCGCTTCGGTGTGGTGAGCCTTGTCGCGCGGCGCATAGACCGGCTCATGGAAGCCAGCGACGATCAAATCCAGCGCATCCAGCATCGGCCCGCTGCAATCAATCTCACCCTGCTGATTTTTGATGTTGGCTTCAATGCCGCGCAGCACGCCGACGCCATCAATCACGCGCGGCCAGATGCGCATATTGACAAAATGCCAGTAGTGCGGCGCATCGGCCATGTCCGGACCGTGATCGGTAATGGCGAACAGCTTCAGGCCGTTCTGTTTCGCCTGCGCGACGTAATCGTGCAGCGTGCTGTAAGCATGGGTGCTGGCCACGGTGTGCATATGTAAATCGACGGGATACATCCTCTTCTCCTCTGCTGAATTAATAGCCACGCTGGCGATCGACCAGACCGCGCGGCTGTTGGCCCTGCTCCAGTGCCGTGATGGCACCGGCAATATAGTCCATCGCCTCATGCGGCAAGGTGGTGGCGGCATTATGCGGGGTAATCATGACACGCGGATGAGACCACAGCGGACTCGCGGCCGGCAGCGGTTCCACCTGGAATACGTCCAGCGCGGCGGCGGCCAGCTGACCGCTCTCCAGCGCCGCCAGTAGATCGGCCTCAACCACGTGCGCACCACGCGCGAGGTTGAGGAAACAGGCGCCGCGCGGTAGCGCGCTAAGAAACGTGCCATCGATCAGGTTGCTGGTTTCCGGCGTGGCGGGCAGCAAATCAATCAGTATCTGCGTGCCGGCAAGAAATTCAGTTAGCTGCGCGCGGCCATGAAAGGTGCTGACACCGGCAATCTGCTTCGGCGAGCGGCTCCAGCAGCGCAGCGGGAAGCCCCACTGCTGCAGGCTCTCCAGTACGCTGCGGCCGAGCACGCCGGCCCCCAGCACGCCAATGGTAAAATTAGCACGTTCGCGGTCCGGCAGCGGCTGCCATAGCGCCTGTCGCTGCTGCTGGTGATAGTCGGCGAAGCGGCGGAACCAGTCCAGCACGCACCAGTTCGCATACTCCTGCATCTGGCGTGCCATGCCGGTGTCTTCCAGCCGGTAGAGCGGCACCGCGTCAGCCAGCATCTCAGGGTGCGTGCGCAGCTGCCGCAAAATTTCGTCCACGCCGGCCCCCATGGCGAATACGCCACGCAGCGCCCGTCCCGCCAGCATCTCCACCGGCGGCGATCGCACAATGGCGTAGTCGGCAGGCGCACTGTCGCCCGGCTGCCACTGGCGGATGCGCACTTCCGGCAGTCGCTGGCGCATGCCGTCCAGCCACGGCTGCGGATTCAGTGACGGGTGATACCAGATGATCTTCATACTGCTCTCCTTTTTTTCTTTCAGCCTCAGTCAAATAGCGGCGCAGGGCAAGTAAAAACCCGCGCGGCACCGCAATTTTCCGGCGATTAATCGCGAAGGCTTCACATTTCCGCCGCTGCAAAAGGCTAAGCGGCGCGTTAACGTCTAAAGTTGTTCGGGTGGTCAATGCGTTAGCGCACCACCTTTTCGGACAAGGAGAAAAACCGATGATAAAAAATGTAGTGTTTACGCCTGCGCGTCTTACCCTGTTGCTCAGCGCGACGCTGCTGAGCGCGTCTGCTGTGCACGCTGAGGATAACAGCCGCATGCTCAGCGCCCAGCCGCAGCCGCCGGATGTGCGACTCGGCCCACTATTCAGTGCCGTGCAGCAGGCCAGATTTTATCCGGACCAGAAAACCTTTGCCGATGCGGTCCCCAAATATGACCCGGCGTCGATTCTCGCCGACTGGCAGATGCAGAAAAATCAGCGTAATTTCGATCTCAGGCGCTTCGTGGACACCAACTTCACCCTGCCCAAAGCGCAGGATAAATACGTGCCGCCCGCCGGCCAGAGCCTGCGCGCGCACATTAATGGCCTGTGGCCGGTGCTGACGCGCAGCACACCAACGGCCAGTCAGTACGATTCGCTGCTGCCACTGCCGAAACCGTACGTGGTGCCAGGCGGGCGTTTCCGCGAAGTCTATTACTGGGACAGCTACTTCACCATGCTCGGGCTGGCAGAGAGCGGCCACTGGGATCGGGTGCAGGATATGGTGGACAACTTCGCCAGCGAGCTGGACAAGTACGGCCACATCCCTAACGGCAACCGCAGCTACTATCTCAGCCGCTCGCAGCCGCCGTTCTTCAGCCTGATGGTGGATTTGCTGGCCAGCCATAAGGGAGACGATGTCTACCGCCAGTATCTGCCACAGCTGCAAAAAGAGTATGACTACTGGATGGCGGACAGCGACAAGGTGGCTGCCGGCCAGGCGAGCAAGCGCGTGGTGAAGCTGAGCGACGGCACCCTGCTCAATCGCTACTGGGATGACCGTGACGTGCCGCGCACCGAATCCTGGCTCGACGATGTCAACACCGCGAAAAAAGCGCCTGAGCGCAATAAACAGCAGGTGTACCGCGATCTGCGCGCGGGCGCCGCCTCGGGCTGGGACTTCAGCTCACGCTGGTTCACCGATGCGCACAATCTGGCCTCGATTCGCACCACCCAGCTGGCCCCGGTGGACCTCAACAGCCTGCTGTTCCACCTGGAGCAGACGCTGGCGAAAGCCGCGAAGCTGGCAAAACAGAATGATAAAGCGCAGCAGTTTGCGGCGGATGCAGAGAAGCGCCAGGCAGCGATCAATCGTTACCTGTGGGATGACAAACAGGGCTGGTATGCCGACTACGATTTCCAGAAAAAGCAGGTGCACAATCAGCTCACCGCCGCCACGCTGTTCCCGCTGTATATGCAGCTGGCGGGCGACAAACAGGCGGAACGCACCGCTGCCGCAGTGGAAAAACAGCTGCTGAAACCAGGCGGGCTGGTCACCACGACGGTAAACAACGGCCAGCAGTGGGATGCGCCTAACGGCTGGGCCCCGCTGCAGTGGGTAGCGGTCGAAGGTCTGGAGCACTACAAGCAGAACCAGCTGGCACAGCAGATCGGTCAGCGCTTCCTGCAAAATGTGCAGCAAACTTACGATCGCGAGCACAAGCTGGTCGAGAAGTATGTGGTCGACGGTGCCCAGCTGGGCGGTGGTGGCGGCGGCGAGTATCCGCTGCAGGACGGTTTTGGCTGGACCAACGGCGTAACGCTGAAGCTGCTGGATAAGTATTGTCCGAAAGATAAAACCTGTAACAGCACACGCGACATCCCCTCAATGCCGACGCTAAACGCGGCGAAATAACCCTGACGTCAGGTGCGCCGCCGTGCGCACCTGCTTCTCAAGCCCGATGCCACAGCCAGGCGATGGCCACGCCCGGCGCTGCGGCATCCCCCTGCGCATCACACTTTTCCATTACTTATCTTTTACATCTTGAAACACCCCTTACTAAAAGATAATAATTCTCAATCTTAAAATTACTCTTTTTCTCATCATTAACCGCCGCGCTGGTGTGGTGCGGCTTTTGTTCTCAGCCAAAGGAATCATTATGACCGCGCTGTTCCCCCTCAACCGTGGCCGGCTGCTGTGCGCGCTGGCGCTGGCGTTTCCGGCACTCGGCGTTGCCGAACCCTCTCTGGTGGTCACCGCACAGCCGCAGGAGAGCGCCACCTCGCCCACGGCGGGCTATCTCGCCACCCGCAGCGGCGCCACGAAAAGCGATCGTCCACTCGTCACCACGCCGCAGTCCATTTCCGTGGTGACGCGTCAGCAGATTGACGATCAGGGCGCGCAGGATCTGAACCAGGCGCTGGGCTATACCCCGGGGGTTTTCACCAACTTTGGTGGCGCGGCCACGCGTTACGACACCATTTCGCTGCGCGGTTTCCACGGCGGTGACGTCGACAACACCTTCCTTGACGGTCTGCGCGTGATGAGCGACGGCGGCAGCTTCAACATCCTGCAGGTGGATAACTGGTTCCTTGACCGCATCGACGTAATTAAAGGCCCCTCTTCTGCCCTTTATGGTCAGACGGTGCCGGGCGGGCTGGTGAACATGGTCACGAAGCGGCCGCAGTTTGCTTCGCAGGGCCATTTACGCTTCGCCACCGGCAGCAATGCCAGTAACAGCGCCGCCTTTGATTACACCGACGCGATTAACGATCAATGGGCGTACCGCCTGACCGGCATCACGCGCAACAGCGATACCCAGTACGACCACACGCGCGAAGAGAAATACGCGCTGTCACCCCAGCTGCTATGGCAGCCGGATGAAGACACCAGCCTGCTGCTGCGTGCTTATCTGCAAAAAGATCCCTCAGGCGGCTATCACGGCTCGGTGCCGGCGGAAGGCACGCTTTACAGCCACAATGGCCGCTGGCTGAGCGACGGTTTTTATGAGGGCGACAGCGCGCTGGATCAGTTCAAACGTCATGAGCAGATTTACGGCTACGACTTCTCGCACCGTTTCGATGAGGTATGGTCGGTGCACAGCACCGGCAGCTACAGCCATTCCAGCGTGGCGCTCGACCAGGTGTACCAGATTGGCTGGAACAGCGACAATCCGGACCTGCTCAACCGCTACTACTCCGGTGAGCGCTCTTCGCTCAGCGCATGGGCGACTGATAATCAGCTGCAGGCGGAGTTTGCCAGCGGTGCGCTGCAGCATCGCGTCACGCTCGGCGCGGAGTATCACCGCTACAAAAATGATCTGAGCGACGCCAGCGGCGCTGCCTCACCGCTGAATGCCTGGAGCGGCGAGGCCATCGGCAGCCAGCCGGATTACCTCTGGACAGCGCAGACGCGCCGCTACTATCAGAGCGGCCTCTATCTGCAGGATGAGATGGCGTGGCAGCGCTGGCATCTGGATTTGTCTGGTCGCTATGACCGCATCGTGTCAGAGAATGGCAATAGTCGTCGTCAGGACGATCACGTCAGCGGCCGCGCCGCGCTGCTGTACGCCTTTGATAACGGCGTGTCGCCGTACGTCAGCTGGAGCCAGGCGATTACCCCGGCTTCGCTGACCGATCCCGACGGGAATCAGCTAAAACCGACCACCTCAGAACAGTATGAAGCCGGGGTGAAATACCAGCCGAACGGCACGCGCGATCTCTACAGCGTGGCCCTGTACGATCTGACACAGAACGATGTGGCCAACCGTAACGTGCAGGACGGCACCTACACCCCGTCCGGCAAAGTGCATGCGCAGGGCATTGAACTGGAGGCGCGCAGCCAACTGACCGAACGGTTCAGCACCATTGCCGGTTATACGCTCAACCATCTGCGCTTTAAGGATTCCGTGGACGGCAACGATGGCCATACGCCTTACGTCACGCCAAATAGCATGGCGTCGCTGTGGGGGCATTATCAGTTTGATTACGGCCTGAGCGCGGGTGCCGGGGTGCGCTATATTGGCCGCCAGTGGGCCGATAACGAAAACACCACCCGTTTGCCGTCGGTGACCCTGTTTGACGCCTCGCTGCGCGCCGATCTGGGCGCGTGGCAGTCGAGCCTGAAAGGTGCCTGGCTGCAGCTGAATGCCCGCAATCTGACGGATAAAAAGTATCTGGCAGCCTGCTACGGCACCGGTTACTGCTATCGCGGCGCGGAGCGGACGCTGACCGCCACAATCGGCTACGATTTCTGACGACATAAAAAAATCCGCAGCCCCGGACGGGACTGCGGATCTTGTTGAATCGTGATTTGGCGTCAGCTGCGGACTTTACGGTAGATCCACAGCACCACAATGGCACCGATCACCGCGACCACAAAGCTGCCAAAGTTGAAGCCGTCAACCCGGCCAAAGCCGAACAGGGTACTGATCCAGCCGCCCACCACCGCACCGACAATCCCGAGTACCACGGTCAAAATAAATCCGCCGCCATCTTTACCTGGCATGATCCATTTAGCGATAATCCCGGCAATCAGACCAAAAATAATCCATGAAAGAATACCCATTTGCTGCTCCTTACGTTATGAATCAAGGTGTTCATCGCGCTAAGTATAGCCGGGAATTTTTTCTCTGCTACATCAACATCATGATGAATTCGTTCACGCCGGCTAAAGCTTTTACCGCCCCGGTCGATAACCGACGAAGAGCAGTGGCACTCGTAAAATAGCAATCGGACAGGTGGAGCAGGACGTGAAAGACGCCGATAAAGAACAATATCTCAAGCGCGGTACGCTGGCGGTGTTGAACGTGATGAAGGATTTGTTGCGTTATCAAACCCTGCTGATGGTCAATTTCTCCCGTGGTCAGTTCATCAGCCGGCTGCTGGCCGCGGATGAAGATCGGGTGATTTTTGATCTCGGCAGCAACGCGCTGGACAATGATTTGGCACTGCAGGGCGGCGAAGTGAATATTGCGGCCGAAACCCACGGTGCCAAAGTGGAGTTTGGGCTGCAGGGATTAACCCGCATCGATTATGACGGCCTGCCCGCCTTTGCCGCCGCGCTGCCCGACCTGGTGTGGCAGATTCAGCGCCGGGAATTCTTTCGCGTCAACGCGCCGCTCGAACCGGTATTTTACTGCCACAGCCAGTGGCCGGACGGCAGCAACGCGCGCTTTCGCCTGCAGGATCTGTCGCTTGGCGGCGTCGGCGTGTTGCTGGATGAGGCGCTGCCGGAAGGTCTTAACCGTGGCGATACCTTCAAAAAGCTGCGCGTTGAGCTGGGCGAATATGGCCAGTTCGAAGTGACCGCACAGCTGCTGCACATCGGCGAGCGCAGCACCGTGACCAGCAAGAACGAAACCCGCATCACGCCGCGACTCAGCTTCCGTTTTACCGCCATCGAACCGGTGCAGGAGCGTCAGCTGCAGCAGGTGATTTTTGCGCTGGAGCGGCTGGCGCGCGACAAGGCCAATCGCTTTCAGTAAACCGCCGGCATCCCGCGCGACGCCAGCGTAGTCTATGCTTTCTCCTTGCACATTCTTTTCACCGGCTCCCAGCAAGGAGATGCTCCCCAATGGAAAACTGGCTTTCTGCCCACCATTTGCAACTTATCTTTCTCAATCAAAACTTCTGGATTAATAGCGCCATCATTGTGTTCGGCACGCTGATTGTTTACTGGCTGCTGCGCACCGTCATTCGTTTTGTCTCTAACCGTATCGCCCACTACAGCGAACAGCGCCACGTGCGTTTCACCGGCATTCTGGTGGAGATTCTGCGCAGCACCAGTCAGCTGCTGCTGCTGATCTTCTCGCTGCTTATCACCCTGAAATTTGTCGATCTGCCGGACAGCTGGAGCGTCGCCATCGCCCACGGCTGGTTCCTGGCGCTGATTCTGCAACTCACGCTGTGGATTGACGGCGGCATTCGCCTGTGGCTGCACTCGTTGCTGCGCGATCCGCTGCACGTGCGCAATCCGGTCACCACGGTGATCCTTGGCATTCTGCTACGCGTCGTGGTGTGGGTGATGATGCTGCTGGCGATCCTCTCCAATATGGGGATCAATATCACCGCGCTGGTGGCCAGCCTCGGCGTCGGCGGTATCGCCATCGCGCTGGCGATTCAGACGGTGCTGAGCGATGTGTTCGCTTCGCTGGCGATTGGCTTCGATAAGCCCTTTGAGCACGGTGACTTTATTGTGTTCGGCGACATCGCTGGCTCTATTGAGCACATTGGCCTGAAAACCACCCGGCTGCGCAGTCTCGGCGGCGAACAGATTGTCTGCTCCAACACTATTCTGCTGCAGCAAACCATCCACAACTACAAACGCATGCAGCAGCGGCGCATCGTGTTTAAGTTCGGGATTAATTACGGCACGCCGGCGGAGAAAGTGCGGCAGATTGGCGGCATGGTGCAACGCATCATTGAAGGCGTGCCGGACACGCGTTTTGATCGCGCCCATTTCCTGTCGTTTGACGAATCGCAGCTGACGTTTGAGGTGGTCTATTTCGTGCTGAGCGCCGATTACAACAAATACATGGACATTCAGCAGGAGATTAACCTGCAACTAATGGCGCAGCTGGAGCAGAAACAGATTCGTTTCGCCTTCCCGATGCGCCGCGTGGAGTTCACCGGCGGCGTGCTGCCACGCATTAACCTCAGCGATGCCTCGAATGAGGCTGCGGCAGAGCGCGCACAGCACTGAGCCCCGCCAGCGGCATTAGCCGATGGTGCGATAGGCGGTGGTGACTTTCCACAGGTAGCGCGGCGCCTGGGCGGCCGGATGCTTGTTCTGCACGTGCTGGTAGAACTCATCCGGCGTCATGGCGTTGATCATTGCAATGGCGCGATCGCGGTCGCGCGAGAAGGTGCGCAGCAGCGCGCCGGCGCCGTTGGCATAGGAAACAATGGTGGCATAGCGCAGCGTCAGCGGATCGCGAATGCCCGCCAGCGCGGAATCCTGCAGAATCCGGATATAGGCCGCGCCGATATCAATATTTTTCGCCGGGTCGCGCAGCTCGGAGTTACTCGGCTGGCCGTGGCGTCCCTGTGCGCGATACACCTCGCGCCCGGCGGTGGCGGCTTTGATCTGCATCAGCCCGACCGCGTTAGAACGGCTTACCACGGTTGGGTTGCCCCCGGATTCGACACTAATAATGGCGCTGATCAGCTTCTCATCAACGCCATAATGACTGGCGGCATCTTCGGTAAACAGTGACCATGCATCATTCACTTTCGACGGCGGCGCCTGGGTTAATGGCGTATTTCTCTCCGGCGTCACCGGTTTTTCCGGCTCGCTGGCACAGCCAGCCAGCAGCAAAGCAGACAGCATAAGTAGTCGAATTTTCACTGATTTTCGGTTCCGCTATAAGATTGGCGCAAGCTATCATAACCATGACGGTAAAAGGTAAAATTACCGTTTATCCTAAATACGTAAAAAACCTTGTGCTACCGTGACTTCGGTAACGCATTTCGTCATCATCGGCAGGCCAACAGACAGCAGGATGGAAGTTATGCTCGCCCCTCGTTCAATACGCCTCATCGCCCCTTCCGGTTATTGCCACAATCAGGACGCCGCCCGGCGCGCGGTGGAGCGCCTGCAGGCGGAAGGCCATCAGTTGCAAAACCCGGAAGCCATTACGCGCCGCTGGCAGCGTTTCGCTGGAGATGACGCGCAGCGCCTGCAGGACGTGAATGCGCTGGCGTCGCTGGCGTCGCTGCCGGATATCGTACTGGCGGTGCGCGGCGGCTATGGTGCCTCACGCCTGCTCGATCACCTCGACTATGTGGCGCTGCAGCGTCGCCTGCTTAATCAGCCTGTCGCGCTATGCGGCCACAGTGATTTCACCGCTATTCAGCTGGCGCTGCTGGCGCAAACCGGGCTGATCACCTTCAGCGGACCGATGCTGGCCGGCAATTTTGGCGCGGAGGCTTTATCTGAATTTACCGTCAGCCACTTTTGGCTGGCGCTAACATCTCCTACAGTCAATCTGGCGTGGCACAGCGCCAGTCCGGATCGCGGCCGCTGGCAGGGCACGCTGTGGGGTGGCAATCTGGCGATGATCTGCTCCCTGATTGGCACGCCGTGGCTGCCGCAGATTGAAGACGGCATTCTGGTGATCGAGGATGTGAATGAGCATCCGTTCCGCATTGAGCGTATGCTGATTCAGCTGCAGCAGAGCGGTATTCTGGCGCGCCAGCGCGCCATTGTCACCGGCAGCTTCACTAGCACCGCCCTGTCCGATTACGATAACGGCTTTGATTTCGCCACGGTGTGGCAGCGGTTGCGTGACGAGTACCAGATTGCAGTGATCAGCGATCTGCCGTTTGGCCATGATGCCGATACCGTGACGCTGCCGCTCGGCGCCAGCGCCACGCTTGAGATTGACCAGGGCGCCGCGCGGTTAGCCTTTACCGGCCATCCGACGTTGCGCTGACGTGTTGCCGCAGGAGACCGCTATTGAAGCCGCTGTACGAAGACTTGTGGATCTCCACGCCGGAATTTCCCGCCGAAGAGACGGCAAATGATTTAATGATGCACGGGTTTATGCTGCGCCATCCGCGCGGCAACCTGTTGATTGGTCGCGTTGAGCAGCTGCTGGATCATGAAGTGCTCGCGGACGCGGGCGGCGTGATTCGCCACTATTTTACCCACTGGCACGAAGCCGCGCCGGGCGCGCGGGCCATTCAGCAGCGCTTCAATAGTGCGCTGTATTGCCACAGCCGATCGCTCGGCCCGGTGAGCCTGGTGATTGAGCCGGACGAAACCTTCACGCATCAGGACGTGCACTTTGGCGACTTTCACCTGCTGCCCACGCCGGGCCATACGCCGGGCAGCTGCAGCTACCTGTACCATTCACCGCTCGGCCAGACCTACCTGTTTGTCGGCGACACCCTGACGCGGGATTACCATCGCTGGATCAGCGTGCTGGTGCCGGACAGTAATCCTGCGGAGCTGCAGCAGTCGCTGGAGCTGTACCGCTCGCTGCGTCCGGATGTGGTGCTGATGAGCACCACGCGCGGACATCTCTCCTGGGCGAAGGTCGATTTACAGAGCTGGCTGGCCGCGATTGATGAAGCGGAACAGTCGCCGCTGGATCTGCGCCAGCAGCCACTGCTGTGATTACAGCGTCTTGCTCAGATAGTGACGCTGATGTTCGCGCGGATAGTGATCAAGGCTAAAACGTAGCGTATAGCCAAGCTTTTCATAAAACGGCCGCGCCTGAAAGCTGGCGGTATCCACCTGCGCGTAACGGCAGCCGCGTGCGCGGGCTTCCTGTTCGGCAGCCTGAATCAGCTGGCTGCCGGCGCCCTGCCCGCGTAACCCATCGCTGACCCACAGCATATCAATGCGTAACCAGTTGCCATAGGTTGAGCCCGTCAGCCCCGCCAGCTTTTTCCCGGCGCCGTCTTTAATGAACACACCGATGGCTTTCATCTCATTGATGTCAATAAAGCGGCTGTTGAAGGCGTTCAGGCCGAGGCGCATTTCATCCAGATCCTGATGCGTGACGCTATCCGTAACGCTTAATTGCATGGTCGGCTCCTTGTGGCGGCATTATGAAGAGGGGTGCTGGCGGTCGTCGTAGCGCTCCAGCGACAGAATATCAGCATCGCGTTTTTCCGTACGGTTGCAGGGCAACAGCTTATCGCTGTCGGCGTAGACGAAAAAGGTTTCGCCGCTGTTTTTATTCACGATCAGCTGATCGCCATTGCGGAAACGGGTAATGGCGACCTTATCGCCGTCCTGCAGATGCGTGCGCTGCTGCCCGGCGGCAATCTGGAAATGCCGGGTTGGCCACATCAGCGTGCTGAGCCCGTAAGCGGCACGCGATACCGTCATGGTGGGGCGGCCCGGGCAGGTGATCTGGAATTCGCTTTCGCTCCACGCGGGGGCAATCTGGCAGGCCATCAGGAGCGCGGCAAGGGTTATCGCCTTCATGGGGGGTTCTCCACTGAGGTTAGATTATGATTTTGCAGGAATTTAATTGGCCAGAGGGTAACATACAACCTCCGCCGGTGCGGTAATCTGCGACCGCAGGTCAGCCACTGCGGGCAGGAAGAACGCCTCCACATCTCTGATTTTGTGAGGTTTTATGTGATCGGGATATCTTTGTAACGAGTTAAGTAAAATGCGCTAAGATCGCGTCAGGAGGATGTTATGCGAGATGAACAGGCATTATTCGCGCGGCTGGCGCAATCGCCGTTTCGCCGCCGCTTCCATTTAGGCGCGAAAGAGCGGCAGTACTGTATTGAGAAAGGCCCGGCGGTGATCGATCAACATGCGGCCGATTTTATCCAGCAAAGACTGGCCGCAGCCGAACCAAAGAATGATGGCAAACAGACGCCAATGCGCGGCCATCCGGTATTTATCGCCCAGCACGCCACGGCAACCTGCTGCCGCGGCTGTCTGGCAAAATGGCATGGCATTGCTGCGCATCAGCCGTTAACGGCAGAGCAGCAGCAATATATGGTGCGGGTGATTCACCGCTGGCTGGTGGGTGAAATAAATGGTTAAGACCGGGATGGGATGGAGCTACTCTGCCGCGACCTGCGCGGCCACCAGCATCAGCGCCAGTCCGGCATCGTCTGGATCGAAACGCTGCATAACTTCATGGATCGCCGTCACGCAGTTCATCACCTGCTGTTTTTTGTCGGCGTCTAACTTATCAATCGCGTGCTGAAGAATCATTAAACTGGCTTCTTCTTCTCTCATGGATTTACCCTTGTTTTGCTTACCTGGTGCGCAACGCTGGCAAGAATAACGTTTATCTGCTAGCAAAGTCACCCCTTTACATGCTTACCGCTTAACGATTAAACAAATGGCAAATGGGCAGTGGCGTCAGACATGCTATGATCGGATCAGTGGCGCGCATCGTCAGGCCAGCATAAATCAGGGAATGCACCAGGAACAGGACCATGTTAAGACTCAGTTTTCTACTCACAGTTATCCTGCTGGCTGGCTGCAGCTCCACGCCGAAAGGCGTCGATTGCCCCGGCGAGGTCGCAACGCTCTATGGTCAGTCGCTGGGCCACACCGAAGGGCGCATTTTCGATTTGGTGAATTCGTTTTCGGTGGCGCGCGATGGCGTAACGCTGAGCAGCGGCGCACTGCACTCCACCGACCGTTTCCGCTATGTCCCTTCTGCCGTGACGCCGGAAGGCTTTTATGCACAGCGGCTGAGCGACAAGCAGTTCCGCCTGATCAACCCGGCGCGTAACACCATGATTACCTGGACGTGTCCATAAGCCGTGCGTGGCGCGCGCAGATGGTTTATTGTCAGCGTTTGTCATGCTGCGGACCTGCATTATGGAAAAGAGTCTGGACAATAACGGTTATATCGATTTCCCCTTTCCGGCCACCCGAGACGCGGATGGCTCGGTCAACCCGTGCGGTTTTGACCTGACGCTGGAAACCGATCGCATTGATGAGATCGCCGCCGGTAAACATTCTGAAAATTTGCGTCGTCTGCTGGAAGAGGTCAATCTGCAGGAGGGCCTGTTTATGACGCTGGCCTGTGACTGGCAGCAGCGCGCAGATGGCGTGTGCGGCTTTCTCGACGTGGCGTTCCGCCCCACGCTGGACAGTAGCAGCGAAGAGACACAGAGCCTCGATCAGTTCTTTGAGATGTATCTGCGCCGCCAGGAGCAGCAGCACAGCATGCCACGCGACGCGCTGGTCAACTATGCGCGCGCGGTGCTGGACTGGAGCTGGTCGCCGCTGCAGCAGCGCCATCGCCGCTATGAGAAGGTCACTATTCGCTATTACTGCCAGCAGGCGGACGATGCCGAATGGTGTTTTGATCATCTGCGCCACTTCCTGGTGAGCTGGTACCCGGCGTATCGCGGCCAGCAGTGAGGGCGTCCGCGTGACGCCCTGCGCTTACGGCCGTACCAGACGAATCGCGTGTTCAAGCATTCGCTGTTCATCGCGTTCGTCGTGGGCGCGATCGTGGCGCGTACGCTGCAGCAAACGGGCAATCTCCTCCCGTCTGGTTTCATGACCGCACTCGGAAAGGACAATTACCGCATCGCCAATCACCCGGCAAACTTCATCGTAATCGTCTTCATTCAGGATATCGCGTTTCATTTCTCCTCCGTTCAGTGAGCGCTGCGTGAGGTTCGTGCAGCTTAACGTGGTCCTTACCAGGTATGGACAGCAATGCCGATTCCTGCAAACCACTGTTACATCCTGAAAAGCCACCAGGTTGCTGGTCTGCACTTCTCTGTCTACGCTGAAAGAGACATTCACCACTCTCAGGGAGTCAATATGACCGATAAAGCGGAAGCAAAATTGAATGAAGCGGCGGGTGCCGTACAGGAAAAATTTGGCGAGTTCACCGGTTCACGCCGCCATCAGGCACGCGGTGCCGCGCGACGCTATCCGGCGCAGGCCAGTTATGCGGTGCAGGATGCAGCAGACTGCGTGGTGAGATCGGTACGCGACAACCCGGCGACCGGACTGGCCGTTGCCGCCAGCATCGGCGTGATTGTCGGTTTCCTGCTGGGCCGTAAATAATCCCCGGCAATCGGGGCCCGTGCGGCCCCGATACTCAATGCCGCGCCGGCACGCCGTCCCGCCGTTCCTGAATATGTTCATCCGGCGTCTCGGCGACATCTGCCGTACTGCTGTGCCCGGCCAGGTGGCGCCCATGCTGCCCCGCTATCACCACAGGCCCCACCGGTAATTGTGCACTGGCCGCCAGTGATAGCAGCAATAAAAACCATCCCGTCAGTAACGTTCTTCCCATCCTGCCCGCCTTACACGCTGATTAGTGAGCGCTCAGCTTGCCGGATGTCATGCAAATTAGCGTCAGCGCGACGCAAAGCTATGTCGGCAGTTGTGAATAATCAGGCCTGTGCGCGCCGCGCTTTGTAACGCGCCACCATGGTCATTAATGCCTGATAAATCAAACCGGCATACAGGCTCATGACAATCATCATGCCCGGCGTTTTGCCCTGTGCCTGCCAGGATACAAACCACATAAAAATGCCCCACAGCAGGGAAAAAATCAGCCAGCCTTTTACAAACTTGATCACACCTTGCATAGCACCTCCGGATTGATGAAGGCAGAAGATAGCGGTTCAGCCAGCAAATGGCACGCGCGCCGGTGCCGGGATGTTAACTGTTTCAAAGTTTTACGCAAACCGCTATCGCAGCGGGAAAAAGCCGTGGAAAACAGTCCGCAGAACGCAGCATCAATGGGTGCCTGTCGCGGCCGTCCCGGTTAGTTTGGCCATGGCCCGCCGATGTGATGGCAGAGACCGCCTTGCATCAGTGTGTATTATGTGTATAATTTCACCTACAGGAAGTCCGATGAAGAGCGCGACGCTGATTAAACTGCTGCAAAAGAATGGCTGGAAGCTGGAACGCATACGCGGCAGTCATCATCAGTTCTCGCACCCGGATTTTGCTCATCTGATCACCGTGCCGCATCCGCAGAAAGATATGAAGACAGGCACGCTGATGCAGATTCTGAAAGACGCCAGGCTGGATTGATCCATGCTGGTTTTATTCCGCTTGCTCAGAGGTGACATGATGCTGTTTCCCGCTTTGGTAGAGATTGACGCTGACGGCTCGGCCAGTGGTTATTTCCCGGATGTCACCGGCTGTTATTTTGCCGGTGATACGCCCGAGCAAACGCTGCAGGATGCGCAATCTGCGCTGCATGCCCACTTTGAACTGATGGCGGAGAAAGGCTTGTTGATTCCGGAACCGGCGCAGCACTGGCAGCAGGAATTTAGCCAGCCTGGCGTGTGGATCTACGTTGATATTGATGTCACCCGCTATCTGGGCAAATCCGAGCGCATCAACATCACTATGCCGCATCTGCTGATTGAGAAGATCGATAAGATGGTCAGTAATAACGCGCGCTACAGCAGCCGCAGCCATTTTCTTGCCGAGGCGGCGCGCAAAGCGCTGGTTTCTTAGCCGCACGATTGCGCACGCGTCGCTTATCGTCCGCGACAGCTTTATGTTTGAATTCCCGCCTCAACCGGCCGGCATGTGGTTAAAATGAATTACTTACGCGACATACAAACGTTTATTGAAGGCAATACGGTGCTCTCCGCCACCTTCAGCCTGCTGCTGTTACTGGTTGCCGGCATGGTCACCCATCTGATCTGTAAGTTCTTCGTGGTAAAAGTGGTGCGCCGCGTGTTCTTCAGCACGCATAAAAACCAGGTGCCGCTGGATAAAGACGTCCGGCTCTCAGAAAAGCTGTCGAATTTTATTCCGGTGATCACCGTCTATTACCTGCTGCAGTTTATGCCGGACCTGCCCGAGCATCTGCTGATCGCGGTGAAAACCATCTGCGGCATTCTGTTTTTTGTTTATCTGTCGCTGTTCTTTAACGAAGTGCTGGAGATCGTTAATAACTCCTATTCGCGTAAGTCGAAGCGTAAGAACCACTCGATAAAAGGCTATATCCAGATCGGTAAGATCCTGGTGCACATCATTTCCGCCATCATGATTCTGGCTATCATGTCGAACAAATCGCCGGTGATTATCATCTCCAGTCTGGGTGCGGTCGCGGCGGTATTGATGTTAGTGTTTCAGCACACCCTGCTGTCGCTGGTGGCCAATATTCAGGTGTCATCGAACGATGTGCTGCAGCTCGGCGACTGGATTGAAATGCCGGATAACGGCATCAGCGGTGAAGTGATTGATATCGCTCTGCATACCATTACCATCCGCAACTGGGACAATACGCTGTCGCGGATCCCGACCAAAAATTTCCTGACCGAAACCTACACCAACTGGCAGGCGATGTTCTCTTCCGGCGCGCGGCGTATCATGCGCAGCTTTCATCTCGACCAGACCTCGATTCGCTTTCTCGATCAGCAAATGGTGCAGCAGATGAGCCAGATTCGCGGCGTCAGTGAGCAGCTTTCAATCCTGATGGATGGCCGCGATAGCAGCGTGGTCGGTGACCGCTGGTTTGCCGAAAACGGCATCACCAACCTCACGGTGTTCCGTCACTATCTCACCGCCTGGCTGGCGCAGCGCGACGATATTAAAAAAGATATGTATATCGTGGTGCGCGCGATGAAACCCTCACCGGAGGGATTGCCGGTAGAGGTTTATTGCTTTACCTCCTCGGTGCTGTGGGTTGATTACGAGAATTCCCAGTCGGCGATATTTGAATTCATCTACGCCATCGTCGGTCAGTTTTCGCTGCGGATTTACCAGCATCCGGCCGGCAATGATTTCTGGCGTTTGTCGCAGGCGCGCGATAGCCAGATCGGTCAGTTACAGCCTCCGGCGGAATAAAGCCACGCATCGCACGGTCGTCATGCATGGCAAACCGGCGGTGACAGAAGTCCTTCCCGCTGCCAGCATAAAAAAAGGGAGCCCTGCGGCTCCCTTTCATGTTGCATTTGCTCAGGGCAAATTACATGTTCGCGATGATCGCGTCACCAAACTCAGAACATTTCAGCAGTTTAGCGCCGTCCATCAGACGCTCAAAGTCGTAGGTCACGGTTTTGGCAGCGATTGCGCCTTCCATGCCTTTAACAATCAGGTCAGCCGCTTCGAACCACTCCAGGTGACGCAGCATCATTTCTGCAGACAGGATCACGGAACCTGGGTTCACTTTATCCTGGCCCGCATACTTCGGTGCCGTACCGTGGGTAGCTTCGAACAGTGCGCACTCGTCACCGATGTTGGCGCCCGGTGCGATACCAATGCCGCCTACCTGTGCCGCCAGGGCATCAGAAATGTAGTCACCGTTCAGGTTCATACAGGCGATAACGTCATACTCGGCTGGACGCAGCAGGATCTGCTGCAGGAAGGCGTCGGCGATCACATCTTTAACGATGATCTCTTTACCGGTGTTCGGGTTTTTGAACTTCATCCACGGACCGCCATCGATCAGCTCGCCGCCGAACTCTTCTTTCACCAGCTGGTAGCCCCAGTCTTTGAAAGAGCCTTCGGTGAACTTCATGATGTTGCCTTTGTGCACCAGCGTCAGGGAATCACGGTCATTGGTGATGGTGTATTCAACCGCGGCACGCACCAGACGTTTCGTGCCCTCTTCTGAACACGGCTTCACGCCAATACCACACTGCTGCGGGAAGCGAATTTTCTTCACGCCCATCTCTTCACGCAGGAATTTGATCACTTTGTCCGCTTCCGGCGTACCGGCTTTCCACTCGATACCGGCATAGATATCTTCGGAGTTTTCGCGGAAGATCACCATGTCGGTATCTTCAGGACGTTTAACCGGGCTTGGCGTGCCTTTGTAGTAACGTACCGGACGCAGACACACGTACAGATCCAGTTCCTGGCGCAGTGCCACGTTCAGGGAACGAATACCGCCACCTACCGGGGTAGTCAGTGGGCCTTTAATGGCCACGCGGTACTCTTTGATTAAATCGAGGGTTTCCTGCGGCAGCCAGACATCCTGGCCATAGAGTTCGACGGATTTTTCGCCGGTGTAAATTTCCATCCAGGAAATTTTTCGCTCGCCGTTGTAGGCTTTCTTCACAGCGGCATCAACCACTTTCAGCATCACCGGGGAAACGTCAACCCCAATACCGTCACCTTCAATGTAGGGGATGATCGGGTTATTCGGGACATTCAGTTTGCCCTGATCCAGGGTGATTTTTTGACCTTCCGCCGGAACAACTACTTTGCTTTCCATTAACCTCTCCTTCGAGCGATTTTTTGTTAATGATTTGTAAGATGCGCGTCAATACTACTTGAATATTTCCGCCACGCCAATCACCGCAGTTTCGCGCTATAATGCGCCGATTGTTACCAACTGCAAAGCCCATGCGAAAAACTTCTCAACGAATTCACCAGCATAAGCGCCCTGCTGCCCCGGCGCGCCAGCCTGCGCGGCGTGACACGCGGCCAAAAGGTCCGCGTCGCGTCATACTCTTTAACAAACCTTTCGATGTTCTGCCGCAGTTCAGCGATGAGGCTGGCCGCCGCACGCTGAAAGATTTTGTGCCGGTGAGCGAGGTGTATGCCGCAGGCCGTCTCGACCGCGACAGCGAAGGGTTGATGATTCTGACCAACGATGGCGCACTGCAGGCGCAGCTGACGCAGCCGGGCAAGCGCACCGGCAAAATCTATTACGTTCAGGTGGAAGGCGTACCGCAGGAATCAGATTTATCCCGCCTGCGCAGTGGCATCACCCTCAACGATGGCCCAACGTTGCCGGCGGGCGCAGAAGTGGTGCCTGAACCCGCGTGGCTGTGGCCGCGCACCCCGCCGATTCGCGAGCGCAAAGCTATCCCCACCTGCTGGCTGAAAATCACGCTGTATGAAGGGCGCAATCGCCAGGTCCGAAGGATGACGGCGCACATTGGCTTTCCAACGTTACGCCTGATCCGTTTTGCCATGGGTGATTACCAGCTGCAGGATTTGGCACCGGGCGAATGGCGCGACATCAGCGACCGGACGTAGTTTATACATTTCGATAACGTCAGGTTAACTATTTGGGAGGAACGATGTTTAAACCTCATGTAACCGTCGCCTGTATGGTGCACGCGCAGGGCAAATTACTGGTGGTAGAAGAGCGCGTCGACGGCCGCGTTACCTGGAATCAGCCGGCCGGTCATCTTGAGGCCGATGAAACGCTGCTGGAAGCCGCGCAACGTGAGCTGTACGAAGAGACCGGCATCAGCGCGCAGCCCGACTATTTTCTCGGCGTGCAGCAGTGGATCGCCCCGGACCATACACCTTTTGTGCGTTTTCTGTTTGGCCTCGATCTGCCTGCCACCGTCACCACCACGCCACACGACAGCGATATTGACTGCTGCTGGTGGCTGTCGCCCGCGCAAATTCTCAGCGCAGAGACGCTGCGTTCGCCGCTGGTGGCCGAAAGCGTGCGGCTGTGGCAGCAGGGGGCCCGCTATCCGCTGCAGCTGATAGCTCCGTATCAGTGGCCGTTTCATGAGGGTGCGCACAACGCTTCCGCGTGATAGAATGCGCCGCCTGTTTTTATCGTAATCAAGAGTGCGTCATGTCTGACAACAGCCAGAAAAAAGTGATCGTCGGGATGTCCGGCGGCGTCGATTCTTCCGTTTCCGCCTGGTTACTGCAGCAGCAGGGCTATCAGGTTGAAGGCCTGTTCATGAAGAACTGGGAGGAAGACGATGGCGAGGAGTATTGCACCGCCGCTGACGATCTGGCCGACGCACAGGCCGTGTGTGACAAGCTCGGCATCAAACTGCACAAAATTAATTTTGCCGCTGAGTACTGGGACAATGTATTCGAGCACTTTCTGGAAGAGTACAAGGCCGGACGCACGCCGAACCCGGATATTCTGTGTAACAAAGAGATTAAGTTCAAAGCGTTTCTCGAATTCGCTGCAGACGATCTCGGCGCAGACTACATTGCCACCGGCCACTATGTGCGCCGTGCCGATGTCAACGGCACCAGCCAGCTGCTGCGCGGTCTCGACGGCAACAAAGATCAGAGCTATTTCCTCTACACGCTCAGCCACCAGCAGATTGCACAGAGCCTGTTCCCGGTCGGCGAACTGGAGAAGCCTGAGGTGCGCCGCATCGCCGAACAGCTCGATCTGATTACGGCGAAGAAAAAAGACTCCACCGGTATTTGCTTTATCGGCGAGCGTAAATTCCGCGACTTCCTCGGTCGTTACCTGCCGGCTCAGCCGGGCGTCATCGAAACCGTTGACGGTGAAGTGGTCGGTGAACACCAGGGGCTGATGTATCACACCCTGGGTCAGCGTAAAGGGCTGGGCATCGGCGGACGCAAAGAGAGCAATGACGATCCGTGGTATGTGGTCGACAAAGATGTCGCGCGCAATACGCTGATTGTGGCACAGGGCGGCGATCATCCACGCCTGATGTCGGTGGGCCTGATAGCACAGCAGCTGCACTGGGTCGATCGCCAGCCAGTGACCGCTGCGCTACGCTGCACGGTGAAAACCCGCTATCGTCAGAGCGACATTCCCTGCGAGATCATTCCGCACGGCGACGATCGCATTGAAGTGCGTTTCGATGAGCCGGTCGCGGCCGTCACCCCGGGTCAGTCCGCGGTATTTTACCTCGGTGACGTGTGCCTTGGTGGCGGTATTATTGAACAGCGCCTGCCGCTGACAGAAGCCTGAGTCGGCACTGCCGACGCGTCTACAGGAGTGAAGCGTGGCTAAAAACTATTATGAGATAACGCTGGCGCTGGCCGGCGTTTGCCAGGCAGCCCATCTGGTGCAGCAGCTGGCACACCAGGGGCACTGCAACAACGCGGCGCTGCAGGTGTCGCTGCGCAGCCTGCTGGATTTGAACCCAGGTTCAACGCTGGCGGTGTTTGGCAATGATGAAGCCAACCTGCGCCCCGGGCTGGAAGCGCTGATGGCGGTGCTGAACAGCGGCAGCCGGCAGGGTGCCAGCGCCGATTTGACGCGTTATACCCTGAGCCTGATGGTGCTGGAGCGTAAACTGCACGGTAACAAAACCGCGCTAAACACCCTGGCGCAGCGCATCGGCCAGCTTGATCGTCAGCTGGCGCATTACGAACTGGAATCAGACACCATTACCAGCGCCATGGCCGGCATTTACGTTGATGTGATCAGCCCGCTCGGCCCGCGCATTCAGGTGACCGGCTCACCGCAGGTGCTGCAGAATTCGCAGGTGCAGAGCAAAGTTCGCGCTGCGCTGCTGGCCGGTATCCGCGCGGCGGTGCTGTGGCAGCAGGTCGGCGGCGGTCGGCTGCAGCTGATGTTTGCGCGCCAGCGTCTGCTGCGCGAAGCGAAAACCCTTTTATCCCGGCTGGGTCCGGCGTATTAAGCGCCGCCCTGCCCTATATTGTTAACGATTCAGGAGTTGCACTGATGGAATTATCCTCTCTGACCGCCGTCTCACCTGTCGATGGTCGTTACGGCGATAAAGTCAGCCCGCTGCGTGCGATTTTCAGCGAGTACGGTTTGCTGAAATTCCGCGTTGAGGTTGAAGTTCGCTGGTTACAGAAACTGGCCGCGACCGCAGAGATCAAGGAAGTTCCTGCATTTGATGCCGACGCAAACGCTTTCCTTGATGCAATTGTCGCCGGTTTTAGCGAAGAAGATGCAGCGCGTATCAAAACCATTGAGCGCACCACCAACCATGACGTGAAAGCCGTCGAGTACTTTCTGAAAGAGAAAGTAGCCAACGTGCCGGCGCTACACGCGGTGTCTGAGTTTATCCATTTCGCCTGCACCTCCGAAGATATCAATAACCTGTCACACGCGCTGATGCTGGAAACCGCACGCCGCGACGTGATCGTGCCGTTCTGGAACCAGATCATTACCGCCGTGAAGGGCCTGGCGCAGGAGTATCGCGACATTCCGCTGCTGTCGCGCACCCACGGTCAGCCGGCAACGCCGTCCACCATGGGCAAAGAGATGGCCAACGTGGCCTACCGCATGGAACGCCAGTTGCGTCAGCTGAGCAAGGTGGAAGTGCTGGGCAAAATCAACGGCGCGGTGGGCAACTACAATGCGCACATCGCCGCGTATCCGGAAGTGGACTGGCATCAGCTGAGCGAGCAGTTTGTGACTTCACTGGGCATCAGCTGGAACCCGTACACCACGCAGATCGAGCCGCATGACTACATCGCCGAGCTGTTTGACTGCATCGCGCGCTTCAATACCATCCTGATTGATTTTGACCGCGACATCTGGGGTTACATCGCCCTGAACCATTTTAAACAGAAAACCATTGCTGGCGAAATTGGCTCTTCAACCATGCCGCACAAGGTTAACCCTATCGACTTCGAAAACTCCGAAGGGAATCTGGGGCTGGCCAATGCGGTGATGCAGCACCTGGCCAGCAAACTGCCGGTATCACGCTGGCAGCGCGATCTGACCGATTCTACCGTGCTGCGTAACCTCGGCGTCGGCGTCGGCTATGCATTGATCGCCTATCAGGCCACGCTCAAAGGTATCTCCAAGCTGGAAGTGAACCGCGATCGCCTGCTGGACGAGCTGGATCACAACTGGGAAGTCCTGGCTGAGCCGATCCAGACCGTGATGCGCCGCTACGGCATTGAAAAGCCGTACGAGAAGCTGAAAGAGCTGACGCGCGGCAAGCGCGTGGACGCAGCCGGTATGCAGGCATTTATCGACAGCCTTGAGCTGCCGGAAGCAGAGAAAGTGCGCCTGAAGCAGATGACGCCAGCCAACTACCTCGGCCGCGCGATTCAGATGGTTGATGACCTGAAGTAATTCCTTGCTCTGAAAACTCAGGCTATGGCAAGTTGGTGTTCCCTCAGTCACGCACGTCACGTGGTGGCTGAGGTTTCCCTGCCAGTGCATCACAGCGGAGTGTTAATCTGCGGTTTAGCTGGCGTAGCGTATACTTTTCGCCATCATCACTGAGTTGAAGGTAAGGAAATTCTATGCGTGTTCTGGTTGTGGAAGATAATGCCCTGCTGCGCCATCACCTCGCAGTCCAGTTACGTGACATGGGTCATCAGGTGGATGCCGCCGAAGACGCCAAAGAAGCCGACTATTTCCTGCAGGAACACATTCCCGATATCGCGCTGGTCGATCTCGGCCTGCCCGACGAAGACGGCATGTCGCTGATTCGCCGCTGGCGTGGCGATGCCATTCGTCAGCCGATTCTGGTGCTGACCGCGCGCGAAGGCTGGCAGGCGAAAGTTGAAGCGCTGGAAGCCGGTGCCGATGACTACGTGACCAAGCCATTCCACATTGAAGAGGTCGCCGCCCGCTTACAGGCGCTGATGCGCCGCAACAGCGGGCACGCCTCGCAAATTATCTCCATGCCGCCGTTCCAGGTTGACCTGTCGCGCCGCGAACTTACGGTGAACGACGCGCCGGTCAAGCTGACCGCTTTTGAGTACACCATTGTTGAAACGCTGATCCGCAATGCCGGTAAAGTGGTCAGCAAAGACTCGCTGATGCTGCAGCTGTATCCCGATGCGGAACTGCGCGAAAGCCACACCATTGATGTACTGATGGGGCGGCTGCGTAAAAAAATTCTCGCGCTGCACCCGACCGAAGTGATCAACACCGTGCGTGGCCAGGGATACCGCTTTGATCTCTGATTTATGAAGCTGCTCCGCCGTCAGCGCCCTTTCTCCTTACGCGCGCGTTTTCTGCTGGCGACGGCGGCGATCGTGCTGTTTTTGTCGCTGTCGTATGGCATGGTGGCGGTCATTGGCTACGTCGTCAGCTTTGATAAAAATACCTATCGCGTGATGCGCGGCGAGAGCAATCTGTTCTTTACCCTCGCGCAGTGGAAAGACAACAAGCTCACCATCGCCCAGCCGGAACGCATGACGCTCAATTTCCCGACGCTGGTGTTCATCTATGACGAGCGCGGTAAGCTGCTGTGGCAGCAGCGCGACGTGCCGGAAATCCGCAAAAACATTCGCCGCGACTGGCTGATGAAGCCAGACTTTTACGAGATCGATACCAGCAATCGCACCAGTATGGCGGCGATGGGTAACAATCCGCAGGCACAGCAGCGGCTGCACGCGCTGGACAGTGACAGCAACGACACCTTCACCCACTCGGTGGCAGTGAACCGCTACGACGCGACCACCAATTTGCCGGCGCTGACCATTGTGGTGGTGGACTCGATCCCGCAGGAGCTGCAGCACTCAGACGTGGTGTGGTCGTGGTTTAGCTATGTGCTGGCAGCCAATCTGCTGCTGGTGATTCCGCTGCTGTGGCTGGCGGCACACTGGAGCCTGCGCCCGATTGGCCACCTGACTTCGCAGGTGCGCGAGCTGGAAACCGGTCACCGGGAAAATCTCGATGACAACCCGCCGCAGGAGCTGCGCAGCCTGGTGCGCAATCTCAATCTGTTGCTCACCAACGAACGGCAGCGCTACACGCGCTATCGCACCACGCTGTCGGATTTGACGCACAGCCTGAAAACGCCGCTGGCGGTGCTGCAAAGCACGCTGCGCTCGCTGCGCGGTGGCAAAGAGCTGACCATCGAACAGGCTGAGCCGGTCATGCTCGAGCAGATCAGCCGCATCTCGCAGCAGATTGGCTACTACCTGCATCGCGCCAGTATGCAGGCGGATCACAACCCGCTGCAGCGCGATCTGCACTCTGTCTCGGCCCTGCTGGATAGCCTGTGTTCCGCGCTCAATAAGGTGTATCAGCGCAAGGGCGTTGAGATCACGCTGGATATTTCGCCGGAGCTGACCTTTATCGGCGATCAAAATGACTTTATGGAAGTGCTGGGCAACGTGCTGGATAACGCCTGCAAATACTGCCTCGAATTTATTGAGGTCAGCGCGCGCCAGACGGAAAACGCGCTGCATCTGTTCATTGACGACGACGGCCCCGGCATTCCCGAAAGCAAGCGTGATCTGATCTTTGTGCGCGGCCAGCGTGCCGATACGCTGCGTCCCGGTCAGGGACTGGGACTGGCGGTAGTGCGTGATATTCTCGAGCAGTATGCCGGTCAGGTAATCGCCACGACCAGCCCACTCGGCGGCGCACGCATGGAGGTGATTTTTCAGCGGCAGGAAGTTGAACATCACCGCGAGTAGAACCGGGCGCGGGCTGTTATACTTGGCAGCAATTATGGCCCTAACCGGAATCCTCGCATGGACTATCAGCTCGACATCAACTGGCCCGACTTTATTCAGCGCTACTGGCAAAAACGCCCGGTGGTGCTAAAACGGGGTTTCAAAAACTTCATTGATCCGATTTCTCCGGATGAGCTGGCCGGTCTGGCAATGGAAAACGAGGTGGACAGCCGCCTCGTCAGCCACAACAACGGCAAATGGCAGGTCAGCCATGGTCCGTTTGAAAGCTACGATCATTTGGGTGAAAGCAACTGGTCGCTGCTGGTACAGGCAGTGAACCACTGGCATGAACCTTCTGCTGCGCTGATGCGCCCGTTCCGCTTTCTGCCCGACTGGCGTATCGACGACCTGATGATCTCGTTCGCTGTGCCCGGCGGCGGCGTTGGCCCGCACTTTGATCAATACGATGTGTTTATTATTCAGGGCACTGGCCGCCGTCGCTGGCGCGTGGGCGAAAAAGTGCCGATGAAACAGCACTGCCCGCATCCGGACCTGCTGCAGGTTGAACCGTTCGACGCCATCATCGATGAAGAGCTGGAACCGGGCGACATCCTGTATATTCCACCGGGTTTTCCGCACGAAGGCTATTCGCTGGAGAACGCGCTCAACTATTCAGTCGGCTTCCGCGCACCTAACGGACGCGAGCTGATCAGCGGCTTTGCGGATTACATGCTGGCGCATGAGCTGGGCAGCTACCGCTTCAGCGATCCGGATGTGCCAGCGCGCGATTGTCCTTCGCAGATTCTGCCGTCGGAAGTGGAAGGGATCCGCAAAGTGATGCTGGATGTGATTAATCAGCCGGAGCAGTTTAACCAGTGGTTTGGCGAATTTATTTCCCAGTCGCGTCACGAGCTGGATGTGGCTCCGCCGGAACCGCCGTATCAGCCGGATGAGATTTATGACGCGCTGCAGCAGGGTGATGCGCTGACGCGCCTCGGCGGCCTGCGCGTGCTGACGCTGGGCGACGCGGTGTACGTCAACGGTGAACGCGTCGAGTGCGCGCATCCGTCGGTTCTGGCTGCGCTGGCACACAAACACGTATTGACGCTGGAAGATTTCGGCGATGCGCTGGACGATCCTTCGCTGCTGGCTCAACTGGCGGCACTGGTGAACAGCGGGTACTGGTTTTTTGCTGATTGAGTCTGGTGGGTCCTCTGCGCCAGTTTCCCTCACCCCGGCCCTCTCCCGCCCGCGGGAGAGGGAGAAAACCGTGCGACGATTACGATTACAGTAAAGCGCCGGCGACGGCATGGGCAAATGAAGAGCCTGATTCTCGCTCGATCGGTCCCCTCTCCCGCGCGCGGGAGAGGGAGAAAACCGTGCTCGCCTTGCGACAAGATGGGTAAAGCAGTGATTAAGGCAATAAACAAAACCTGATACCCGCTCGATCGGTCCCCTCTCCCGCAGGCGGGAGAGGGTTAGGGTGAGGGCAAGCCCCTCTCCGCCCTACTTCTTCTCCGCCGCGAGCGCGGCCAGGCGCACGATCACCTCAACCGACTTCGCCATCACATTCAGCGACGCAAACTCATGCTTGCCGTGATAGTTGTAGCCGCCGGTAAACAGATTCGGACACGGCAGTCCTTTCCATGACAGCGCCGATCCGTCGGTGCCGCCGCGGATCGGCTTCACGTTCGGCTCGATACCGCAGTCGCGCATCGCCTGCAGCGCCAGCTCAATGATGTGCGGATGCGGTTCCACCTTCTCCCGCATATTGCGATAGCTGTCGCTGATCTCCACCTTGATGGAGCACTCAGCCTGCAGACCTTTACTGACGCGGCGGCCAATCTCCTGCAGCAGCTGCTTACGCTGTTCGTAGCTGTCGGCATCAAAATCACGAATCAGGTACATCAGCTCGGCGTGCTCTACCGATCCCTTAATAGTGTGCAGGTGGAAAAAACCTTCGTAGCCGTCGGTAAACTGCGGCTTCTCTTTGGCCGGCAGCTCGGCGTGGAAGCGCATTGCCAGGTCCAGCGCGTTCACCATCACGTTTTTCGCACTGCCGGGATGCACGTTGTTGCCGGTGATTTTGACCAGCGCCGTCGCGGCATTAAAGTTCTCGAACTCAAACTCGCCAAGATCGCTGCCGTCAACCGTATAAGCCCAGTCAGCCGCAAACCCCTCAACGTCGAAGTGCGACGTGCCGCGACCGATCTCTTCATCCGGAGTAAAGGCCACGCGAATGGCGCCGTGCGGCACATCTCCTTTGGCCAGCTCGGCCATTGCCGTCATGATCTCAGCGATACCGGCTTTATCATCAGCGCCCAGCAGCGTTTTACCGTCGGTGGTGATCAGCGTATGCCCGGTCAGCTTGTGCAGCACCGGGAACATCACCGGCGAGAGCACTTCATCCCCGTTGCCCAGCGCGATGTCACCGCCACGATAGTTTTCAATGATCTGCGGATTGACATTTTTCGCGGTGAAATCCGGCGAGGTATCCATGTGGGAAATAAAACCGATCACCGGCGTCGGCCAGTCGACGTTTGCCGGCAGAGTGCCCATCACACAGCAATGATCGCTTAAGGTGACGTCCACAAAACCCAGCGCAATAAGCTCTTCCTGTAACTGACGCGCCAGCGTCCACTGCCCTTCGCTGCTCGGCACCTGCCGCGCCTGAGGTTTTGCCTGGGTTTCTACTGCCACATAACTGAGAAAACGCTCAAGTAATTGATCCATCTGTCATCCCTCTAAAGAACCTGCATTATTATCATGGGGCCTGATTATCGCCATGTTGCGTCAAATCATTATCCTTCAGGTTAGCCCTCTCAGCCCAATCGTGCGCTGAAATTCGCCCTGCCAGCCACCCGTCCGGCTGGCCCGATGAGCATACTCCAGCAATTTGCAGACTTTTCAAGGTTATTCCGTGTCTGAACATGGCAATGGCGCATTTTTCAGGTATTATCGCGCCCTTCATCACGGCAAGCTGTCGCCGGCGGCTATGCTGTAACCTGATTCTCATCAGACTGAGTGACTAAAATGACGCAAACACGCGCGCAGCAGGCGCTGGTTACGCTTTCTGGCATCAGTAAAGCTTTCGATGGCAAAACCATCATCCCGGATTTCGACCTGACCATCGGTCGTGGCGAATTTATCACCCTGCTTGGCCCCTCCGGCTGCGGTAAGACCACGATTCTGCGCCTGATCGCCGGGCTGGAAAACGCCGACAGCGGACGTATCCATCTGAATGAGAGCGACATCACTGAAACGCCCGCCGAGCATCGCCATATCAATACCGTGTTTCAGAGTTACGCGCTGTTTCCGCACATGTCAGTGTTTGAGAACGTCGCGTTTGGCCTGCGCATGCAGAAAACCCCGGCGGCAGAGCTGACGCAGCGCGTCAACGAGGCGCTGGCGATGGTGCAGCTGGAAAGCTTTGCCGCGCGCCGGCCGCACCAGCTCTCCGGCGGCCAGCAGCAGCGCGTGGCGATTGCGCGCGCAGTGGTCAACCGGCCCAAAGTGCTGCTGCTTGATGAGTCGCTCTCCGCGCTGGATTACAAACTGCGCCGCCAGATGCAAAACGAGCTGAAAGCACTGCAGCGCAAGCTGGGCATCACGTTTGTGTTTGTCACGCACGATCAGGAAGAAGCGCTGACCATGTCCGACCGCATCGTGGTGATGCGCGACGGGCGCATTGAGCAGGACGGCACGCCGCGCGAGATCTACGAAGAGCCCGCGAACCTGTTTGTGGCGCGCTTCATTGGCGAAATCAACGTGTTTGATGCAGAAGTGATCGGTAGCGCGCACGCGCCGCAGGTACGCGCTCGCGTCGAAGGCCGCGAGTGTGATATTCACTGCCCGTTCCCGGTCAAACCCGGCGATCGGCTGCATGTGCTGCTGCGACCGGAAGATTTGCGCGTCGAGGAGATCGATCACGACAGCCGCAGCGAAAACCTGATCGGCTATGTGCGCGAACGCAACTATAAAGGCATGACGCTGGAATCCACCGTCGAACTGGAGAACGGCAAGCTGCTCACCGTCAGCGAGTTCTTTAATGAGGACGATCCGGATTTTGACCACTCGCTGAACCAGAAAATGGCGGTCAGCTGGGTGCCAAACTGGGAGGTGGTGCTGCCGTATGAAACGGATGCGTAATCGTCTGCAGAAAGCCATTGTGGCACTGATCGTCGGCTGGCTGACGCTGTTCGTGTTGCTGCCGAATCTGATGATCTTCGTCACCAGCTTTCTGACGCGCGACGACGCGCACTTTGTCAGCATGGTGTTCACCCTGAACAACTACGGCCGGCTCCTCGATCCGCTGTATGCCGACGTGCTGCTGCACTCACTCAACATGGCCTGCATCGCCACGCTGTGCTGCCTGCTGCTCGGCTACCCTTTTGCCTGGTGCCTGACCAGACTGCCGGCGCGTCTGCGTCCGCTGATGCTGTTTCTGCTGATTGTACCGTTCTGGACCAACTCTCTGATTCGCATTTATGGTCTGAAAATTTTTCTCAGCACGCGCGGCTGGCTCAATGAATTTCTGCTGTGGCTCGGCGTCATCGACAAGCCGTTTCGCATCATGTTTACCCCGGAAGCGGTGATCCTCGGGCTGATCTATATTCTGCTGCCATTTATGGTGCTGCCGCTCTACTCCAGCCTTGAGAAGCTGGACAAATCCTGCCTGGAAGCGGCGCGCGATCTTGGCGCCAGCAGGCTACAGACCTTCATCCGTATCATTTTGCCGCTGACCCTACCCGGTATCGTTGCCGGCGCGCTACTGGTATTTATCCCGGCGATGGGGTTGTTCTACGTAGCGGATTTAATGGGCGGGGCAAAGAACCTGTTGATCGGTAACGTAATCAAAAGCCAGTTCCTCAATATTCGTGACTGGCCGTTCGGCGCCGCCACCAGCATTGTCATGACGCTGCTGATGGGGCTGATGCTGCTGGTTTACTGGCGCGCAGCGCGTCTGCTGAATCACAAGGCGGCATTGCAATGATGGCGCGCGGATTACGCTACGGCTTCATGGCCGTGATTTATGCCTGGTTCTACATTCCGATCATCATCCTGATCGTCAACTCCTTCAATGCCTCGCGCTTCGGCATCAACTGGCAGGGCTTCAGCACCCAGTGGTATCGCCTGCTGGTCAATAACGACAGCCTGATTCAGGCAGCGCAGCATTCGCTGATCATGGGCGTGCTGTCGGCCAGTTGCGCGACGCTGATCGGCTCGCTCACCGCCGTGGCGCTGTACCGCTACCGTTTTCGCGGCAAGCCGTTTGTCAGCGGTATGCTATTTGTGGTGATGATGTCGCCGGATATCGTGATGGCGATTTCGCTACTGGTGCTGTTTATGCTGCTGGGGATTTCGCTCGGCTTCTGGTCGCTGCTGTTTTCCCACATCACTTTCTGCCTGCCGTTTGTGGTGATTACCGTCTATTCGCGCCTGAAAGGCTTTGACGTGCGCATGCTGGAGGCGGCAAAAGATCTCGGCGCCAGCGAAGTGACTATTCTGCGTAAGATTTTACTGCCGCTGGCACTGCCGGCAGTAGCCGCGGGCTGGCTGCTGAGTTTCACCCTGTCGATGGATGATGTGGTGGTGTCGTCATTTGTCACCGGTCCCGGCTTCGAAATTTTGCCGCTGAAAATTTATTCCATGGTGAAAGTGGGCGTGTCGCCGGAGGTGAACGCGCTGGCTACCATTTTGATGCTGCTGTCGCTGCTGCTGGTGGCAGCCAGTCAGCTGTTGCTGCGTGATAAAACCAAATAGAGGATAACCGATGAAAAAATGGTCTCACTGGCTGGCGGCTGGGGCGCTGGCACTGGGTATGCAAAGCGCTCAGGCGGATGACAACAACACGCTTTACTTCTATAACTGGACCGAATATGTGCCGCCCGGGCTGCTGGAGCAGTTCACCAAAGAGACCGGCATCAAAGTGATTTATTCCACCTATGAATCCAATGAAAGCATGTACGCCAAGCTGAAAACCTGGAAAGCGGGCGCTTACGATCTGGTGGTGCCGTCGACCTACTTCATCGCCAAAATGCGTAACGAGGGCATGCTGCAGAAGATCGACAAGTCACAGCTGAGCAACTTCCGCAACCTCGATCCCGACCTGCTGAACAAGCCGTTTGATCCGAACAACGACTATTCCATTCCCTATATCTGGGGCGCAACCGCCATTGGCGTGAATACCGACGAGGTGGATGCGAAAACCCTGACCCAATGGGCCGATCTGTGGAAACCACAGTATAAGCAGAGCCTGCTGCTGACCGATGACGCGCGTGAAGTGTTCCAGATGGCGCTGCGCAAGCTCGGCTACTCCGGTAATACGCAGGATCCAAAACAGATTGAAGCCGCCTATGAAGAGCTGAAAAAGCTGATGCCGAACGTACTGGCGTTCAACTCGGATAATCCCGGTAATCCGTTTATGGAAGGCGAAGTCAACGTCGGCATGATCTGGAATGGCTCCGCCTGGGTGGCGCGCCAGGCTGGCACGCCGCTGCAGATTATCTGGCCAAAAGAGGGCGGGATTTTCTGGATGGATAACCTGGCGATCCCGGCGAATGCGAAAAATAAAGCAGGCGCGCTGAAGCTGATTAACTTCCTGCTGCGCCCGGATGTGGCGGCTAAAGTGGCGGAAACCATCGGTTATCCGACGCCCAACCTGGCGGCAAGAAAGCTGCTGCCGCCCGAGGTGGCCAGCGATCCGTCACTCTATCCGCCGGCTGAAGTGATCAAAAACGGCGAGTGGCAGAACGATGTCGGTGCCGCCAGCGTGCAGTACGAAACGCTGTTCCAGAAGCTGAAAGCGGGACGGTGAGGTTCTGAGGTGGGGATTCGGTGCGGCCTGGCCCTCACCCTGCCCTCTCCCAGAGGGAGAGGGTTCATTCGTGCCGGTTTTAGCTGAGTTTCAGTCGGGCGCGTTTTTCCCCTTCTCCCGCCGGGAGAAGGCCGGGATGAGGGGAAACGCGCAGTACGCTGACTATTTATACAAGCCGCGCAAAAAAGTATGCACGAATTCGGGCACCACTTCGCTGGCTAAGCCGTAATGTGCTTCAGCGAATTCGTTACCGACCTGACTGGGCGCCAGATTCAGCTCCACGGTGTGCGCCCCCTGCAGTTTCGCCTCGTGCACAAATCCTGCCGCCGGATAGACGTGGCCTGAGGTGCCGATGGCGATAAACAGATCGGCCTGTTCCAGCGCCTGATAAATCTCCTCCATGCCGAGCGGCATCTCACCAAACCACACCACGTGCGGACGCAGCCGCGACGGGAACTGGCAGCAGGTACAGCGATCGTCCGGACCGACGTCCTCCGTCCACGCCAGCACCTGACCGCTATGCTCACAGCGCACCTTCAGTAATTCACCGTGCATATGCAGCACGCGCTGGCTGCCGGCGCGCTCGTGCAGGTTATCGATGTTCTGCGTAACCAGCAGGAAATTATCGCCCAGCACCTGCTCCAGTTCGGCCAGCGCTTTGTGCGCCGCGTTAGGCTGGATCTCTGGCTGCTGCAGCTGACGCCGGCGCGCGTTGTAGAACCCCTGCACCAGCGCCGGATCGCGGCGAAAGCCTTCGGGCGTCGCCACATCTTCCACGCGATGCTCTTCCCACAGGCCATCTTCCGCGCGGAAGGTGCGAATGCCGGATTCTGCCGAAATTCCGGCACCGGTCAGCACCACCACGTGCGGCTGCGGATGGGCGGCAAGTTCGACCTGACGATCGCGCTCAAAGATGCGCTGGCGAAAGCGCTGATGCACTTTGCGGCGGTTCTTTTTGTAGCGGGCGAGTCGAAGGCGGCGGCGCGGTTGGCGCATAAAGGCTCCTTAATCTGCGGCGCTGAACGCCGCGCTGCGGGTGTTTTCCGGGTTACTCAGACCCGATAATAGCGGCTGGGTATGACGGCTGCATGCCGCAGACGCTGAAAATGTGCGCAGCCGCGAAGGCGGCTGCGTGTTTTGTCTTTACTGACCGCTCAGCACGCGGGCAGGATCGATGCGGCTGGCGCGCCGCGCCGGATACCAGCTGGCAATCAGGCTCAGGCCAATCGCCGTCGCCAGCACGATGGCCACATCCAGCCAGTGCAGCTCAGACGGCAGAAAGTCGATAAAGTAGATGTCGCCCGCCAGCAGCTGATGCCCGGTAAAGTGCTCCACTACGCGCATCACCGGCGTCAGATTAAGCGCCACCAGCACGCCAACCACCACACCGCTGACGCTGCCCAGCAGCCCGGCCAGCAGGCCATACCAGATAAAGATGGCACGAATCAGGCCGTCTTTCGCGCCCAGCGTGCGCAGCACGGCGATATCGCTGCTCTTGTCCTTCACCGCCATCACCAGCGTCGACACGATATTAAAGCAGGCCACGCCAATCACCAGCACCATCGCCAGATACATGATGGCGCGAATCATCTGGATGTCACGATACATGTAGCCGTAAGTGCCAATCCAGCTGCGGATGGTGACATAGGAGTGGGTGGCTTCGCCAGCATCGCGCACCAGCTTCTGTGCCTGGAACGGATCGCTCATCTTCAGCGCAATGCCGCTGACGCTGTCGCCCAGATCCAGATACTTTTGCGCATCGGCCAGCGGCACCAGCGCCAGACTGTGATCCAGCATGCCGCTCAGCTGCAGAATACCGCTCACCTGCAGACGAATGCGTTTTGGCTGCAGCAGTTTGTTCTCGCCATCATTATTCGGGATCATGATGGTGATCCAGTCGCCCTGCTTCACGTTGAGCGATCTGGCGATGCCGCCGCCCAGAATGATCTGCTGCCTGCCGGCGCTGAACTGCGACCAGGCATCACCGCCGACAAAACGCGGCAGCGCGCTGAGCCGCGGCTCCTGCTGCGGATCAACGCCCTTCACCTGCAGCGCCTGCAGCTTCGCACCGCTCTCAATCAATCCGGTAAAGTTAACGTAAGGCGCCGCCGCGGCGATGCCCGGCACCTGTTCGATGGGCGCAATCATCGGCTGCCAGTTGCGAAATGGCTGGTTAACCGCCTCAATTTCGCCGTGCGGTACCACGGCCAGAATACGGTTGTTGAGCTCCCGCTCGAAACCGTTCATCGCGCTCAGCCCGATGATCAGCACCGCCACGCCAAGCGCAATGCCGATGGTCGAGATGATGGAGATCAGCGACACCATGCCGCCGCGCCGCCGGCCGCGGCTGAAGCGCAGCCCGAGCAGCAGGGATAAAGAGGACGCCATCAGATCGCTCCCAGCGTCAGGTGATCGCTCAGCTGGCCGTCGCGCATTTCCATCTGACGGCTCAGGCGCTTCGCCAGGTTGAGGTCATGCGTCACCACCAGAAACGCGGTGCCCTGCTGCACGTTGAGCTCGCCGAGCAGTTCAAAAATGGCGTCCGCGTTGCGCGCATCGAGGTTACCGGTAGGCTCATCGGCCATCACCAGCCGCGGCCGGTTCACCAGCGCCCTGGCGATCGCCACACGCTGACGTTCACCGCCCGACAGCTCAGAAGGCCGGTGCGCCGCGCGCTTTTCCAGGCCAACCGCCGCCAGCATCTCGCGTGCGCGCGCTTCCGCTTCGGCTTTGCCGGTTTTGCCAATCAGCAGCGGCATGGCTACGTTCTCCAGCGCGCTGAAGTCCGGCAGCAAATGGTGAAACTGATAAATGAAGCCGAGTTCCCGGTTGCGCAACTCTGCTTTGGCCGCCGACGACATGGCGTTGAGCGATTTCCCGCCAAACACCACGTCACCGGAGGTTGGCGCATCCAGCCCGCCCAGCAGGTGCAGTAAGGTACTTTTGCCGGAGCCGGAGCTACCGACGATGGCCGTCAGTTCGCCCGGCTGCAGGCTAAAAGCCACATTGCGCAGCACATCGGTCTGCACGCTGCCTTCCTGATAGCGTTTGCACAGGTCACGACACTGCAACAAAGGGGTATTACTCATAACGTAAAGCCTCAGCGGGTTGAACGGCGGCAGCGCGCCATGACGGATAAAGGGTAGAGAGCAGCGCCACGGCCATCGAGACCAGCGCAATGGTGATCACCTGCCAGACATTGATATCCACCGGCAGCGCCGCGCCATCAAGGAACAGGCCGATCACCGGCATTAAATTGTTGAGCTGGCTGGCCAGCAGCACGCCCAGCAGCGTACCGAGCAGCGCGCCGATAATACCGGCGCTGGCGCCCTGCACCATAAATACCGCGACGATTTGCCGCCGCGTTAAGCCCTGGGTTTGCAGGATCGCCACTTCCGCCTGCTTCTCCATGATCAGCAGGCCCAGCGAGGTAATGATATTGAAGGCGGCCACGGCAATGATCAGGCTGAGCAGCAGCCCCATCATGTTTTTCTCCATGCGCACCGCCTGGAACAGGTCGCCCTTGCGTTCGCGCCAGTCTTTCCACGTCAGCCCCTGCGGCAGCGGCTGCTGGCTCAGCGCATCGACATTCAGCGGCTTATCCAGCCACAGGCGCCAGCCGGTAATGTTGCCGAGCGGATAGCGCATCACGCGCGAGGCATCCTGCTGGTTCACCAGAATCTGATAGCCATCGACTTCGCTATTGGCCGCGTAGGTACCGGCAACGGTAAAGATGCGCTGGCTCGGCACGCGCCCCACCGGGGTAAACTGACTGACCGATGGCACCATCAGGCGCAGCTGATCGCCGCGCTTCACGCCCAGCTGCGAGGCCAGCAGTTCACCGAGAATGACCTTATACTGGCCCGGCTGCAGCACGCTCTGGTGGGTGTTGACCAGATAAGGCGTCAGCGGATCCGGTTCGTCAGGATTGATGCCCAGCATCACGCCCACCGACACGTTGCGCGCACTCTGCAACACCACATCGGCGGTGGTTAGCGGCGCAATACGCGTCACGCCCTGCAGTTTGAGATCCTGCGCGCGCATCTGCTGCGGATTGATGCTGCCGGTGTCGCTGGTCACCAGCGCCTGCGGCATCAGGCCGAGAATGTTGCCTTCCAGCTCGCGCTCAAAGCCGTTCATTACCGACAGCACCGTCACCAGTGCCAGCACGCCGAGCGTGATACCAATAGTCGAGAGCCAGGAGACGAAACGACCGAAACGGTCTGAAGCACGTCCACGCATGTAGCGCAAACCGATGAATAACGCGACTGGTTGATACATGAGATCCGTCTTGGCCGTTGCTCAAAATTAAGTAGAGCGATGATAAAGGAGCCGTCTGCTTTATGAAACCTCTAACCCGCTGAGTCAGTTGCAAAGTTGCGTCAAAATGCGTCCTCCTGCGCGACAATGCACAAAATTACGACAAAATAGTGACGCTATTAGTACGATTATTCATCAGCAGGTGGGTTAGACTTAGCTTGCAGTACCGGTTTTCGCATCACAGTAAGCGCAGTACGGAGGTTCTTACCATGAGCAGGTTTCCTAAAGGCAGTATCGTTAAACATAAATCTGGCGAGATCAAAGGCGAAGTGGTCAATGTCTTTGAGCAGGGAGACGCGCTAACCGGTTATTATGTGAAGTGGGACGATGGCAACAACAGCTACCATGTCGAGCGCGAGCTGTCATGGGCCAATGTGGATCGTCCACGCATGCACTACACACAGCAATCCAGTAAATAACGTGACGCGGCCAGGTCGCCATCAATGACGACCTGGCAACTGGCCATACTGGCGGCCCTTCAGGGTGCCGCTGATGTAAGGTGCGCATTCATGCACCCTGACATAAACTCAGAAAGGAGAGATGATCCTCACAGCGGAATGTGGAATGATGACGCCCTGGAAACTGAGGAGAGAATGTCGGACCTTATGTCGGAACAGCGTCGTTATACCCTGCCTGCTAAAGCAGGCGACCATCGTCAGCTCGGTCAGCTGGTCGGCGCCGCGCAGGCGGTTGAGTGTGCCAGCATCACCGAACGCCACAGCGGTCCGGTGTTAATGATCACCCCGGATATGCAATCGGCCCTGCGGCTGCAGGAGGAGATCAGGCAGTTTACCGATCTGCCGGTCACCAATCTTGCTGACTGGGAAACGCTGCCCTACGACAGCTTCTCGCCCCATCAGGACATTATTTCCGCCCGTCTTTCTACGCTGTACCAGCTGCCCACCCTGACGCGCGGCATGCTGATTCTGCCGGTCAATACGCTGATGCAGCGCGTTTGCCCGCACAGCTTCCTGCACGGTCATGCGCTGGTGATGCAGCAGGGCCAGAAACTGTCGCGCGATGCCCTGCGCGATCAGCTGGAGCAGGCCGGTTATCGCCATGTCGATCAGGTGATGGAGCATGGCGAGTACGCGACGCGCGGCGCGCTGCTCGACCTGTTCCCGATGGGCAGCGATCAGCCTTACCGCATCGATTTCTTTGATGATGAGATCGACAGCCTGCGCCTGTTTGACGTCGATTCACAGCGCACGCTGGAGGCGGTGAGCGCCATCAACCTGCTGCCGGCGCATGAATTTCCCACCGACAAAGCGGCCATTGAGCTGTTCCGCAGCCGCTGGCGTGAAACCTTCGACGTGCGGCGCGAACCCGAGCACGTCTATCAGCAGGTGAGCAAAGGCACGCTGCCGGCCGGGATTGAGTACTGGCAGCCGCTGTTTTTCGAGCAGGAACTGCCTACCCTGTTTAGCTATCTGCCCGCCAGCACGCTGGTGCTGAACAGCGGCGATCTGCACGCCAGCGCTGAGCGTTTCTGGCAGGATGCTAACGCACGCTATGAAAATCGCCGCATCGATCCTATGCGCCCGCTGCTGGAGCCGGCCACGCTATGGCTGCGCCCGGATGCGCTGCTGAGCGAGCTGAAAAACTGGCCGCGCATGCAGCTCAGCGCTGAGATGCTGCCGGAGAAAGCCGCGAACAGTAATCTGGGCTATCAGCCATTGCCGGAGCTGACGGTGCAGGCGCAGGCCAAAGCGCCGCTCGATCTGCTGCGTCAGTTCCTCGAGCAGTTTACCGGTCAGGTGATTTTCTCAGTAGAAAGCGAAGGTCGCCGCGAAAGCCTGCAGGAGCTGCTGTCCCGCATCAAACTGCGCCCGCAGCCGATCGATCGCTTCGAGCAGGCCGATGAGCAGCCGTACAGCCTGATGATTGGTGCCAGCGAGCGCGGTTTTATCGACACCCAGCGCCAGCGCGCGCTGATTTGCGAAAGCGATCTGCTGGGTGAGCGCGTCAGCCGCCGCCGTCAGGACAATCGCCGCACCATCAATCCGGACGTACTGATTCGCAACCTCGCCGAGCTGCACCCGGGCCAGCCGGTGGTGCATCTTGAACACGGTGTGGGGCGCTACATCGGCCTGACCACGCTGGAAGCCGGCGGTATCGTGGCTGAGTATCTGATGCTCTCTTATGCCGGCGATGCCAAACTTTACGTTCCGGTGTCATCGCTGCATCTGATCAGCCGTTACGCCGGCGGCGCCGATGAAAATGCGCCGCTGCACAAACTGGGCAGCGATGCCTGGTCACGTGCGCGCCAGAAAGCCGCGGAGAAAGTGCGCGACGTGGCCGCTGAGCTGCTGGATATCTATGCCCAGCGCGCGGCCAAGGCTGGCTTTGCCTTTAAGCACGACCGCGAGCAGTATCAGCTGTTCTGCGAAGGTTTCCCGTTTGAAACCACGCCGGATCAGGCGCAGGCAATTAACGCCGTGCTCAGCGATATGTGCCAGCCGCTGGCCATGGACCGCCTGGTGTGCGGCGATGTTGGCTTTGGTAAAACCGAAGTGGCGATGCGCGCTGCCTTCCTTGCGGTGGAGAATGGCAAACAGGTGGCGGTGCTGGTGCCAACCACCCTGCTGGCGCAGCAGCACTATGACAACTTCCGCGACCGCTTCGCCAACTGGCCGGTGCGCATTGAGATGCTGTCGCGCTTCCGCAGCGCCAAAGAGCAGGCGCAGGTGCTGGAACAGGCCAGCGAGGGCAAAATTGATATTCTGATCGGCACCCACAAGCTGCTGATGAGCGACCTGAAGTGGCGCGATCTCGGTTTGCTGATCGTCGATGAAGAGCATCGTTTCGGCGTGCGTCACAAAGAGCGCATCAAAGCGATGCGCGCTGACGTCGATATTCTGACGCTCACCGCAACGCCGATTCCGCGTACTCTGAACATGGCGATGAGCGGCATGCGCGATCTGTCGATTATCGCCACGCCACCGGCGCGCCGTCTGGCGGTGAAAACCTTCGTGCGCGAGTATGATAGCCTGGTGGTGCGCGAAGCGATCCTGCGTGAAGTGCTGCGCGGCGGCCAGGTTTACTATCTCTACAACGACGTCGAGAACATCGAGAAAGCGGCACAGCGGCTGGCCGAGCTGGTGCCGGAAGCGCGCATCGCCATCGGCCACGGTCAGATGCGCGAGCGCGATCTGGAACGGGTAATGAACGATTTTCACCACCAGCGCTTCAACGTGCTGGTGTGCACCACCATCATCGAAACCGGGATCGATGTACCCAGCGCCAATACCATCATCATTGAGCGCGCCGACCATTTCGGTCTGGCGCAGCTGCATCAACTGCGTGGCCGCGTCGGCCGTTCGCATCATCAGGCCTATGCCTGGCTGCTGACGCCGCATCCGAAGGCGATGACCACCGATGCCCAGAAGCGACTGGAAGCGATTGCCTCGCTGGAGGATCTGGGCGCTGGCTTTGCGCTGGCGACGCACGATCTGGAGATTCGCGGTGCCGGTGAACTGCTGGGTGAAGATCAGAGCGGTCAGATGGAGACCATCGGTTTCACGCTTTACATGGAGCTGCTGGAAAACGCGGTGGATGCACTCAAGGCCGGACGTGAGCCGTCGCTGGAAGATCTCACCAGCAATCAGACCGAGATTGAGCTGCGCATGCCTGCCCTGCTGCCGGATGATTTTATTCCGGACGTCAATACGCGCCTGTCGCTGTATAAACGCATCGCCAGTGCGGCCGATGAACAGGAGCTGGCCGAGCTGAAAATTGAGATGATTGACCGCTTCGGCAAGCTGCCCGACGCCGCGCGTAACCTGCTCGATATCGCCGCGCTGCGCCTGGTGGCGCGCCAACTGGGGCTGCGCAAAATCGAAGCCAGCGAAAAAGGCGGCTTCTTTGAGTTCGCGCCGCAGAATCAGGTCGATCCCGGCTGGCTGATCGGCCTGCTGCAGAAAGATGCGAAGCAGTGGAAGCTGGATGGCCCGACACGACTGAAATTCACCCGCGATCTCAGCGAACGGAAAACACGCATGGAATGGGTGCAGAATTTTGTCGCCGAGCTGGCGAAGAACCGGGTTTAAGGAGCGAGCTCGCAAACTTAGCGGAAAAAATTAAATCACCGCTTGATCCTGTGATATCACAAGGATGGCATCACAGGATTTATTCATGGAAGGAGCTCAATGATGAGCAGGCGAGAGGATATTCTTGACGGCAGTAAAGCAGAAAGAAGTGCTTACGGCCTGGTTTACACAGAAGTATTGGGCTGGATAGATCTCGGTCACGCCCAGGGCAATGACATCAGACAGTTATGGGCGCAAATGCTGTGCGGCGAAGCACAGAGCGGCCTGACGTATGACGTTACCTATAAACAATCAATGGCTGGCCTCAAAAGGCGCCTGACTGTGGGAAAATCAATCACCTGGCGTCTCAAAAAAGGTCTGTCATATCACCAAAAGCAAAGCATAGCTCTTGCCATGATGATGACGCTGGCGCGCAGGTTTGAAGGGCTGCAGAATTCTTTCCCTTTTTAGCTGGGCTACTGACAGCGGATTCAGTGGCGAAGACCTTGTATCGGATCTCCTGGGTTTTTACCGGGTTGTGGCATGCATGAGCGGCATTTTCAGCCACCTGAAACCAGTGAGTCAGGCGGATGCATTAAGACGCTGGGACCATTATGGAAAAATTGGCTCCTGGAAAAACGAAACCTTTAAGCCACTGCTTTTCCCTGACCCTCTTCAATTCCCTAACGCCAAACCTCACTTTGGTCAGTTACCGATCTTCATGCGAAGCGTAACGCCCTATAATCGGTGGACATCAGAAGATGTTAGCATCATAGACCCGGACCGTGGCTTTATCCATTTTGGTAAGGGCATATCAAAACTATGAAAAAATCGCTCAGGATTCTACTTTGCGTTCTCATTGCGGGTGTGGTCGGTATGGCCTATGGCTTGAATTATCTCCGTATGGAGTTTGCAGATAGCGCTAATTATACAGAGCACGACACGCTGGATTACGACTTTTATACGCCTGATTTACTCAAAAAGATGCCGCGCATTACTGATAACTATAGCTTTTATTACAGTAACGTATCAGGTCCCAACCCCGCACTGATTTTTCAGCTGAGGTTTATTGGCGCGACCAACGCAGATAAAATTAATGCGTTTATGAAAGAAAAGGGTTTTAAACAAAGCGAAGCGTGCAGTTTTGCAGGTGACTGCTGGACTGGCGACGATCCGCTTGTCACCGTGTCGATTGAAATTGAGGAACAACCGCGCACAGTTCTCGTTTCGATGGTAGATAAGCGAACCTGATTACCTCATAACATGCCTGCCAACAGATAATAAGCCAGACCGGTGATAGCTGATGAAATTCGTCATGAGGTATAAGCTCCGGATCTCTTTTCTTCACCCTGAATTAAAAAAACCAACGTAAAAAAAGCGCCTTACGGCGCTTTTTTTGTTACTGCTGCTGTGAAGTAGCTTTGCCCAATCAGGCCTGATTCGAATTCAGGATCAGCTGACCATTTCGGTCGAGCGGGATGCGGGTGCCAGGGTCATTCTCCATGCGGATTTTGCCCTGCTGGTCGCCTATTTTATAGGTCACGTCATAACCCAGCATTTTTTCCTGTTTATCGTACACGGTTTTGCAGCGCTGCTCGCTGGTGGTGTATGTGTCACGATCCTGCAGCGCACCCTGTACCTGGTTACCGCCGTAGCCGCCTGCCAGCGCACCGGCTACGGTCGCGATATCCCGGCCGCGGCCACCGCCGAACTGGTGACCAATCACCCCACCGGCCACGGCACCCAGTACGGAACCGGCGATGCGGTTCTCATCCTGCACCGGGCGACGGTGCGTGAGGGTAACGTTGCGGCACTCCTGACGCGGCTGCTTGATGCTCTCTTTGATTGGCGTTGCCGAAAGCACCTGAGCATACTGCGGGCCACGATCAAACACATCCATGCTGGCGACGGCGGCCACGCCCAACGCTGCTGCTACGCCGATTCCAATACCCGCTAACATTGATTTATTCACAGGAATGTCCTCCTGAAGTTGTTACCGCGCATTCCTGCCGCAACCCGATCCCGGGTTACCGAGGCATAACCGGCGTGCGCGCCGCGCCGTGTTCGTTGGCATAAGTTTTACAGATGGTCCGAAAATGCAACATCAGATTAATGGAGGAAACGCAGCGGAAAGCCAGCAGGACCAGCTTTTAGGAGAGTTCTGAGCGGCAGTGTCATTGCGCCGTAATCTGGCGCTGATTGAACGGCAATCAGCCGGTTACGGCAGCCGGGCGCGCAGCGGGCGGGGATGACCGCCCGCCAGCCATCAATGCAGTTTGAGACGCGGACGCAGCACGCGGTTGAGGCTGCCGACCAGCATCATCAGACCGGTCTTGAAGTATCCATGGAGCGCAATCTGGTGCATACGGTACAAGGAGATGTAGACAAAACGCGCAATACGCCCTTCCACCATCATCGAACCGCGCATCAGGTTCCCCATCAGGCTGCCGACGGTACTGAAGCGGGACAGCGACACCAGCGAGCCGTGATCTTTATACACGTAGGCTTTGAGCGGCTTGCCTTTGCGCTGGGCGAGGATGTTTTCCAGCGCACGCGACGCCATCTGATGCGCCGACTGCGCGCGCGGCGGCACGAATCCGCCGCCCGGCAGCGCGCAGGAGGCGCAGTCGCCGATGGCGTAAATATCGTCGTCCAGCGTGGTCTGCAGCGTCTCTTTGACCACCAGCTGATTAATGCGGTTGGTCTCCAGCCCGCCAATCTCTTTCATGAAGTCTGGCGCTTTAATACCCGCCGCCCACACCATCAGATCGGCTTCGATGAATTCGCCCCCTTTGGTATTCAGACCGTTGGCTGCTGCGCTGGTGACCATGGTTTGCGTCAGTACGCGCACGCCAAGCTTGCTCAGCTCCTGATGCGCCGCTGCGGAGATGCGCGGTGGCAACGCAGGCAGAATACGCTCGCCGGCTTCCACCAGCGTAACGTTGAGCGCGCTGCTATCGAGACCTTTATAGCCGTAGCTGTGCAGCTGTTTCACTGCGTTATACAGTTCTGCTGACAGCTCGACGCCGGTCGCGCCGCCGCCGACAATGGCGATATTGACTTTCTGCAGCTGCCCTTCGCTGGCAGAGAAGCGCAGGAACAGGTTGAGCATCTCATTATGGAACCGACGCGCCTGATGCGGGTTGTCGAGGAAGATGCAGTGATCTTTCACGCCTGGCGTGCCGAAATCGTTCGAGGTGCTGCCCAGCGCCATCACCAGACGGTCATACGCCAGTTCGCGCTGCGGTACCAGTAGCCCACCCTCCGCGTCGCGGATCTCCGCCAGTTCAATGGTTTTTGTGTCGCGATTAATTTGCGTCAGCGAACCCAGCTGGAACTGGAAACCGTGGTTGCGCGCATGCGCCAGATAGCTGAGCGCATCAATACCTTCATCCATCGAACCGGTCGCCACTTCATGCAGCAGCGGTTTCCACAAATGGCTGTGGTTACGATCGACCAGGATGATCTCCGCCTTTTTCCTGCGGCCGAGTTTATGGCCGAGCTGTGTTGCCAGCTCCAGCCCTCCGGCACCGCCACCGACGATGACGATTTTTTCCATACTTGTAGTCAATGAAGACCCCCTCAAAGTTGTAAACCAAAAGTTAATTAATGGTTATATAAAACCTTAATAAACATAGGGTTGGCGACATTTAATCGCGAGCTGAGGGCAGAATAGCACGGCATAATCATCCGGACATAAGAAAATTGATGTACATCAATCTTTGCACTGCATTATCAGAATGTTACACGTTTTGTGCGCCGCATCACACGGCGCAGCAGCACTCAGGCAAGGGTTTTGAACGCTTTGATGCGTTGCAGATGCGGGGCAATATTTTTGAATTTGTGGCTGGCCTCCTCGTCCCACACGATTTCGTAGTACGGGTGCAATGCGGCCGCGCTGCGCTGATTATCCAGCGCTTCATCGTGACGTGACAAAATGGTCAGGCAGCGGTCGCGGTTCTTTTCACGGAAGTTGCTGACGCATTTGGTGGCGATATCAAGATACTCTTCCGGCCGGTCGATCTTGCCTTCCATGTTTTCATCAGGAAACAGGTTGGGATTGAATATCGCCTGGCGCATGCCGCAAAGGAAGCCGATGCGTTCCGCCCAGTAGCCGCCCAGGCCGACGCCACAAATCAACGGATGCGCATCGCTGCCCTGCTGGAGCAGTTTGTCGCACTCTTTGAGCAGAAACTGCATGTCGTGTTTCGGATGGCGGGTGCTGTAGCTGATAAGTCTGACGTCCGGGTCAATAAACTGCAGCTGCAGCACCTTTTCATGGTTGCCCGGACTGTTGGAATCAAAACCGTGCAGATAGATGATCATGATTATCCTCAGCGTGGAGTGAGATCCGGGCAGCGGCGATTATCTGCCCGACGCTTTGTGCGCCAGCCAGCGATCCTGCAGGTCGCTGAGCTGACGCTGATTTTGCCGCCAGCGCTCGCTGGCCTGCAAACTCTGACGGTCAAAACTTCCCTGATGGTATAACTGCGTGACGCGCGTCGCCTGGATCGGCGTCAAATTATCCAGCACGCTCACCGCGCCAGCACGCTGATTGCACACCAGGATCATATCGCAGCCGGCATTCAGCGACTGCTGAGCCCGTTCCGCGTAGCTGCCCATCACTGCCGCGCCCTCCATCGACAGATCGTCTGAGAAGATCACCCCGTTGAAGCCCAGCTCCTGCCGCAGCACCGTTTGCAGCCAGTAAGGCGAACCACTGGCCGGCAGCGGGTCCACTTCAGTATAGATAACATGCGCGGGCATCACCGCATCCAGCAGCTGCTCATCAATCAGCTGCTGGAAGATTGCCATGTCGTGCTGGCGCAGCGTGGCCACATCGCGCGTGTCGCGCGGCGTCTCTTTGTGCGAATCCGCGCTGACCGCGCCGTGGCCCGGGAAGTGCTTGCCGGTGGTTTTCATGCCGGCTTCGTGCATGCCGTGGATAAACTGGCGCGCCATCTGCAGCGCAATCGCCGGATCGGCATGGAAAGCGCGATCGCCGATGGCCGCGCTGATGTGGCCGATATCCAGCACCGGCGCAAAGCTGATATCGATATCCATGGCGATCATTTCCGCCGCCATTTGCCAGCCGGCCTGCTGCGCCAGCTCGCCGGCGCGTGCCATGTCATGCAGCGCGGCGAACGATTGCATCGCCGGCAGCTGAGTAAAACCGTCGCGGAAGCGCTGCACGCGTCCGCCTTCCTGATCTACCGCCACCAGCAGCCGGTTGCGCGACGCCGCGCGGATCTGGCGTACCAGCTCCGCCAGCTGCGCAACATCATGGAAGTTGCGGGCGAACAGGATCAGTCCGCCTGTCAGCGGATGTTGCAGAATTTCGCGCTCTTCGGCGTCCAGCTCGTAGCCTTCGACGTCCAGCATCAGCGGTCCGGGCGTTGTCATCGTCATGTTTCGGTTCCTGAATTAAAGATCCTGCCAGCTGGCCTGCGCCAGCCGTTGCAATGTTTGGTCATGGCTCTGCTCCGCGCGCAGCTGATACCAGCTGGCCATCAGCAGCTGCAGCCACGGCTGCCAGCGCCGGCTTTGACGCCGCAGCGCCGTTGCCGACAGCCGCGCCTCGGCGGCATAGTCGGTTATCCAGTGATCGTGTTCAGCGCCATCCACCGCGCCGACAGCGGCCAGCTCCAGCGCCACATCGCCATCCGCAGCATATTCCCAGTCAATTAAACGCAGGCCATCCGGTGTGGCAATCAGATTGCCAGGGTGGACGTCCATGTGCAGCGGTGCCAGCCGCAGCGGCGACGGTTCGCCGCGCTGCAGCAACTGGTTTAAGCGCCGCTGCCAGCGCCAGTGCCGCTGCTGACACAGCTGCCAGTAGCGCTGCAGCAGCGGTGCCAGCCGTAAGCGATAACCGGTCAGCGGCTGGTGATGCAGGCGCAGCAGCAGCGTCAGCACCGCTGCGCGCTGCGCGCTGAACTGATCCGGCGACAGCACCTCGCCCGGCAGCCAGCGCTGCAGCAGCCACGGCGCCTGCCACGTCAGCGGCTGCGGCGCCAGCGCCGTAGTACGCAACTGACGCAGGATGCGGTATTCGCGCTGACGATCGACAAACGGGATGGGCTGCGACGGTGTCCGGCGCGCCAGCAGATCGCCCTGCTCGCTGCGTACCTGCACGCTGTTACCGCTCAGTCCCGGCAGCGCGAAAAAATGACCGGCAGCTTGCGCCGTCGGCCATTGTTGCTGAACCAGATGCTGCAGCCGGGGATCAGGGTTGTGCAACGCCGTTGCCCGACCAGATGATTTCGCCGGTCTGCACCAGCATCAGCTGCATTTGCAGCGCAGGGGCTTTCACATCGCCCTGCGCGTTGCTGTACAGCACATACTGCGCGTTGACGATGCGCGCCAGGCCAATCGCTTTGCTGCGCGAGTTGAGGCTATCCTCTGGCGACAGGCCGAGCGTTTGCTTCGCCTGATTGAGCTGATCGTTTGAGACCAGGCTGAACTTGCCGTTATTGGCCAGCGCGTTCTCAATCGCTGCCGTGGCTTTTTCCGTTTGCAGCGAGCCGTTGGTGCTGTTTTTGATGCGATCCACCAGCAGCACGCTGCCCGGATTGACGCCCGCCGACTGCACCATATTGGCGACTAACGGCTGGACGCTGGCATTCCAGTTGATGGTTTTCAGCTTCGGCGGCTGCGGCACAGTTTGCGGCGGCGGCACCGGCTGCGCGGGTGGTTGTTCTGGCTGGGTTGGCGTGGTCGGCTGCGTCGGTTCAACCGGCGCCGGGGTTTGTTGTTTCACCACACAACCGGTGAGCATCAGCGCAAACAGTAGCGCGCCGGAACGTTGTACACTGCGAATCACAGGTTACTCCTCAAAGATAAAGATAGAGACGCACCTTGCTGGCGGTCGGGTTACCCATTTGCGAGGCCACTTCTACGCTGCCGTGCGCCGGTAAGGTTTGAGTCTGCGCCGGCTCCTGCGGCTCAATCTCCAGCCCTTTGTCATCGTACCAGTAGAAACGATAGTGCACGGTGACCGGCGTTTCACGCAGATTTTGCAGCACGCTGGCAGCGCGCTGCTGGCCGTCTCGGCTGGTCAGCGCGGGCTCATCGGTGATGATGCCCGCCGACAGTACGGCAGACTCCATCACCAGCGACTGGGAGGTGTTGATCATCGGCTTATCGCTGCTGCAACCCACCAGGGTCAGCAACAGCAAGCCGCTCAGCCATTGACGCATCACAAGGTCCGCCTGAGGTTAGATGGCCAGCATCGGGCCCAGCGGCTGTCCGCCGACCAGGTGCATATGAATGTGGTAAACCTCCTGCCCACCGTGACGGTTGCAGTTGATGATCAGGCGATAGCCATCCTCGGCGATGCCTTCATCACGGGCAATTTTTGCGGCGGCGGTCACCATGCGGCCCAGCGCCTGCTCATGCGCCGCCTGCGCATCGTTGGCGGTCGGAATCAGTACATTGGGGACAATCAGTATATGGGTAGGCGCTTTAGGCGCGATATCGCGGAAGGCGGTGACCAGTTCGTCCTGATAAACCACGTCGGCGGGAATTTCGCGACGAATGATTTTACTGAAAATGGTTTCTTCAGCCATGGTGCAGTTCCTTAAGCCTGAGTTCAGTCAGGCAGTATGCGTGAGGAATTCCGTTTCTTTCAACCTCAGGACCACTTTTCTTCATTAAATGGCTGCCTTTGCATCACTTTTTCACGCTGGCGCGGCGCGGCGGGCGGTGGCTGGCGGCACTAAAATAAAAAACCCCTCGGATGAGGGGCTGTGCTTGCGCAGTAAGAGGCGTCAGATCGTAAAGACGCCATAAACATCCCTGGGGCTTGGCCCGCGACATCCCTGTCGCGGGACACTTTACTCCTCTGCCGCCTCTTACTGCTTGTCACCATCGTGCGCGCTTCGTGCACGATAGCTGCCTGATTACATACTGCGGATATAATCATCCATCTCGGTTTTCAGGTTATCGGACTTGGTGCCGAAAATCGCCTGCACACCGGAACCCGCCACCACCACACCACGCGCGCCGAGGTTTTTCAGTTCAGCCTGATCCACCTTCGCTACGTCCGCCACGCTGACGCGCAGACGGGTAATACAGGCATCAAGGTTAGTGATGTTCTCTTTGCCACCGAACGCCGTGACCAGCTTGCCCGCCATTTCACTGCCGGTCGCGCTGCTCTGCTCCATCGCCGTATCTTCACGACCCGGGGTTTTCAGATTCAGTTTTGCGATCAGCACGCGGAACACGGTGTAGTACACCAGACCGTAGATGATACCGACAATCGGGAACAGCCAGATTTTGCTGCTGTTGCCGCTCAGCACGATGAAGTCGATCAGACCGTGTGAGAAGCTGGTGCCATCACGCATGCCCAGCAGAATACAGATTGGGAACGCCAGGCCCGCCAGGATGGCGTGGATCACGTACAGGATCGGTGCCACGAACATGAACGAGAACTCGATCGGTTCGGTGATACCGGTCAGGAACGAGGTCAGCGCGGCGGAGATCATGATGCCGCCCACTTTGGCGCGGTTTTCAGGTTTAGCAGAATGCCAGATGGCGATAGCCGCAGCCGGCAGGCCGTACATCTTGAACAGGAAGCCGCCAGACAGTTTACCGGCAGTCGGGTCACCCGCCATGTAGCGCGGAATGTCACCGTGGAAGACCTGACCAGCCGCGTTGGTGAATTCACCAATCTGCATCTGGAAAGGAACGTTCCAGATGTGATGCAGACCAAACGGCACCAGCGCACGCTCAACCACACCGTAAATACCGAACGCCACCACCGGGTTCTGATAGGCCGCCCACTGGGAGAAGTCCTGAATCGCGGTACCAATAGGTGGCCAGATGAAGGACAGCACCACACCGGTGAAAATCGCGGTCAGACCGGAAATGATCGGCACAAAGCGCTTACCGGCAAAGAAGCCGAGGTATTCCGGCAGCTTGATGCGGTAGAAGCGGTTGAACATGTAGGCTGCAATCGAACCGGCAATAATGCCGCCCAGCACCCCGGTATCGGCGAGGTGTTTGGCTTCGATCTCGGCTGCCGGCAGATGCAGCACCAGCGGCGCGACCACAGCCAGGGTTTTCACCATAATGCCGTAGGCGACCACGGCGGCCAGCGCCGACACGCCGTCGTTATTGGTAAAGCCCAGTGCCACACCGATCGCAAAGATCAGCGGCATGTTAGCAAACACCGAACCACCCGCTTCGGCCATCACGTGGGAAACCACTTCCGGCAGCCAGCTGAAGTTAGCAGAACCAACACCTAACAAAATACCGGCAATCGGCAGAACCGATACCGGCAACATCAGCGATTTACCTACCTTTTGCAGGTTCGCAAATGCGTTCTTGAACATAGAAGCTCCTGAGTATGAGTGCATTTTTTAGCGCAGTGCGCATGGCAAAGGGGGAGGATCCTTAGCCGGGGTGACGCTAAGCGTCTTTTGATTTATTACGAAGGGTAAAATAAATGACGACACGTTACTTTGACGGCTATCACGTTTCACCAAACACAGCGCTGAAATTTCAGTCATTTCTTACTGACTTGCTGCTATAAACAGCAATAAATCACTGCCTGCGCCGCGAAACACGCAGCGCAGATGAGTGATTTCAGATTAATTACAGAGTTTGAAATAAAGCGCGTTAGCCGCCGAGTCGGCTCATCGGCACCTTAAACAGGCGGGAGAAGTTTTCCGTGGTGGCGGCCGCCAGGGTAGCAAGATCGACGCCCTTCACCACGGCCATATACTCAGCTACGTCGCGGGTGAAGGCCGGCTGGTTTTCTTTGCCGCGATGCGGTACCGGGGCCAGATAGGGTGAATCGGTTTCAACCAGAATGCGATCCAGCGGTACATAGCGCGCTGCTTCGCGAATCTGTTCGGCGTTACGGAAGGTCACAATGCCGGAGAAGGAGATGTAGAACCCAAGATCCAGCAGCTGCGCCGCCGTCTCTTTGTCTTCGGTGAAACAGTGCAGCACGCCGCCGCATCGCTCTACCTGCTCTTCACGCAGAATGGCCAGCGTGTCTTCTCGCGCATCGCGGGTGTGGACAATAATCGGCTTATTCAGCGCAATGCCGGTGCGGATGTGCTCACGGAACGAGGCCTGCTGCTGGGCTTTGGTCTCCTGCTGGTAAAAATAATCCAGCCCGGTTTCGCCCAGCGCAATCACCTGCGCTTCCGCCGCCAGACGGCGAAACTCTTCCACGTCATACGGCGTTTCCTGATTGAGCGGATGCACGCCGCAGGCCAGCGCGATGTTGTCACGATCGCCAACCAGCTGTTTGATTTTGTAGTAATCCGGCAGCGTGGTGGCAATCGCCAGCATGAATTTCACATCCCGCGCCGCCGCTTTGGCAATCACGTCATCCAGATCGCGGTGCTGGGTTTCATAATCAAGGCCATCAAGATGGCAGTGCGAATCAACAATAAACATAGATCTCTCTTTTACCCTTAGCCGACCGTCGCGGGAGACAGCAAACGTCCCCAGGCAAGCAGACAGTCGGTCAGAATCAGTTCACGATTAAGCGCCGCCACGTGCAGCAGCTGCTCGCGACACTGCAGCCACTGCTGCACGCTCGCATTCAGCGCGCTGCTGCTGAACTGCTGCGCCAGCTGCGTCACCACGTCCGGGCGATCGCCATTACTCAGCCAGTTGCTGGCGCCCTGCTGCACCTTCATCGCATCCACCAGTAGCGAAAGCAGCCAGCCGAGGCGAACCGCCACATCGTCGCTGTTGAGCGCCGGCAATAGCTGCAGAATATCGCCGCTCAGTGCGCTGTTCAGGCTGTCGCACAGCGTTTGCCGTGCCTGCCAGCGGTCCGGCTGTAACAAGGCCAGCGCCGCAGCAGGTGCCCCGTTGCTCAGACGCAGCGCCGCGCGCAGAATCGCTTCCGGCTGCGGCTGCTGTTTCTGCAGCCATTGCAGGCTGTGCGTCTCTTCCGGCGGCGACAGATGCCACGTCATACAGCGGCTGCGCAGCGTGGCCAGCAGTCGCGACGGCTCGCGCACGCTGAGGAAAAACCAGCAGTTGGCGGGCGGCTCTTCCAGCGTTTTCAGTAGCGCGTTGGCCGCGGCTTCGGTCAGTTGCGTCGCATCCGGCAGCCAGACAATTTTCGCGCCACCCTGCTGGGCAAAATGGTACAGCTTTTCACTGACGTCGCGAACCGCATCAATGCCGAGCGAGGCTTTCCCCTTTTCCGCTTCCAGCCGATACCAGTCCGGATGGGTGTGTGCCTGCATCAGCTGGCAGCCGTGACACTGGCCGCAGCTTTTCAGTCCCTGCGGCTGCTGACACATCAGCCAGCGGCTGACGCCCCACACCAGCGCATCGTCGCCCATGCCGTCGATGGCCTGAATCAGCAGTGCATGATGTGCCTGTCCACTCTGATGGCGGGCAATGATCTGTCGGTACGGCTGGTTCAGCCACGGATACCAGTTCATGCCGCCTGACCTGCCAGCCACTGACGCAGCACGGCTTTAAGTGACGCTGTCACATTCTCAATCGGTTGTGTCGCATCGATGGTTTTGATGGTTGGATCGGCAGCGGCCAGCGCCTGGTAGCGTTCGCGCGTGCGGGTAAAAAAGTTCAGCGACTCCTGCTCAATGCGATCCAGTTCGCCGCGCGCCCGGGCACGCTGCAGGCCAATCTCCGGCGTGACGTCGAGATAGAGCGTCAGGTCGGGACGAAAATCGCCCAGCACCGCATCGCGCAGCGTGGTCATCAGCTGAGTGTCGAGCCCGCGGCCACCGCCCTGATATGCCTGCGACGAAAGATCGTGACGGTCGCCCACCACCCAGGCACCGCGCGCCAGCGCCGGTTTGATGACGTTTTCTACCAGCTGCACCCGCGCGGCATACAGCATCAGCAGCTCGGCTTTATCACTCACCTGTTCGCCATCAATGCCCTGTTTCACCAGCACGCGCAGCTGTTCGGCTAAAGGCGTGCCGCCCGGCTCACGGGTAAAGACCACGTCTTCAATGCCCTGCTCATGCAGGACCGCAACCACCGCCTCACGCGCGGTGGTTTTGCCCGCCCCTTCAAGACCTTCGATGACGATAAACTTACTTTTCATTTTTTTCCTTCATCGCCAGCCGGTAAACCTGCACGGCTTTATTATGACTGGCCAGATTGGTGGTAAAGGTGTGACCGCCTTTGCCATCCGCGACGAAATAGAGGTAATTGGTCTTCTCGGGATGAGCCGCCGCTTCCAGCGAGGCGCGCCCCGGCATGGCAATCGGTCCCGGCGGCAGACCGCTGATGGTATAGGTATTGTACGCGGTCGGCGTCTCAAGATCCTTGCGCGTCAGCGTACCGGTATAGCTGTCGCCCATCCCGTAGATCACCGTGGGATCGGTCTGCAGTTTCATACCGGTGCGCAGGCGATTGATGAATACCGAGGCAACGCGCGCACGCTCTTCACTGACACCGGTCTCTTTTTCGATAATCGACGCCATGGTGACCATCTGCTGCGGTGTTTTATAAGGCAGACTGGCCATCCGCCCCTGCCAGATCTCATCCACCAGCTTGTTCATGCGCGCGTGCGCCCGCTCCAGCAGTGCCACATCGCTGGTGTTGGCAGTATACAGATAGGTATCCGGATAGAAACCGCCTTCCAGCTGGCTGACATCAAGCTTAAGCGCGGCCGCAACGCTGGCAAATTCATCATCCGGCAGCGTGTGTTTGAGGTATGGGGCTTTACGCAGCTCAGCCAGCCACTCTTTCAGCCGGGAACCCTCGACAAAGCGCAGCGGAAATTGCGCCTCTTTGCCGCTGGCCAGCAACTGCAGTAGCTGGCGCACCGTCATGCCGGTCTCAAGGCGATACGTCCCGGCTTTGAAGTTAGCCAGATCGGGCTCCAGCTTCAGCAACGGGCCAAACCAGATGCTTTGCGGAATGATGTGCTGGCTCTCCAGCTGCGCTTCCAGCACCACGCGACCGCTGCCGGCCGGCAGGGTGTACAGGGTTTCCTGGTGAATGGTTAATGGCGTCGCGGCAAAGCGTTTAATCTGCCAGTAGCTCAATGCGGCAGCCAGGCCAGCGATGACTACGGCGCCGGCAACTATTTTTTTCATTCGGGTCATGATGCTTCCATCGTCTGGCAACTGGCGAGCAGTTGCTGGTACAGCGTACGTGCGGCAAAGGTGACATCGTCAATTTGCCGCACGGGTAATACTGGCATCAGCGCGTTACAGATTACCACTTCATCGGCGCTTAACACCGCCGTTCGGCTGGCCTCCACCTGCTGGCAGTCGTGACCGGCCTGGGCCAGCTGCGCCAGCAGATAACGACGCATGATGCCATCAACGCCGGCCTGCGCGAGGCGCGGCGTGAAAATGGTCTTACCGCTGCGCCAGAATAAATTGGCCGCACAGCATTCCACTACCGTCCCGGCGGTGTCAAGCACCAGCGCTTCGTCAGCGTCGCACGCGTCCAGCTGCTGGCGAATCAGCACCTGCTCCAGCCGGTTGAGATGTTTGATGCCGGCCAGCAGCGGGTTCTGCGCCAGCCGCACCGGGCTGGTCACCAGCCGCGCGCCCTGCTGCTGCAGCGTGGCGTAGTGCTGTGGCCAGGGTGCGAGCGCGATGATACGCGTGGGTTGCGTGCAGCCGGCGCGACTGTAGCCGCGTCCGCCCGCGCCGGGCGTCAGGATCACTTTGAGCACTGCTTCGCGCTGGCCCGCCGCCGCGCGGCGCATCTCTTCCGCCAGTAAGGCGCGGTCCGGCGCGGCCATCAGCAGGCGCTGACAGCCCTCATCCAGACGCTGCAGGTGCGCTTCCAGCAGCTGGATGCGGCCCTCTTTGACTGCCGCCGTGGTGAAACAGCCGTCACCAAACTGCACCGCGCGATCGCGGGCAGAAAGGGTGTCCTGTGCCACTCCGTTAATCCACATGCGCTTCTCCTCTGCCGCTGGCGTCAGCGTTGAATAGCACTGTAGCGCGTAACATTCCACGCCACTGCGTGACAAAATATAAAAAAGGCCCGCATTGCGGGCCTCTGTTCGGCTGGATAGCGCTTAAACCTTGCGGAAGATCAGCGAGCCGTTGGTGCCGCCGAAACCGAAGGAGTTACACAGCGTGTACTCCAGTCCGCTGACCTGGCGCGCCGTGTGCGGCACAAAGTCCAGATCGCAACCTTCGTCAGGATTGTCGAGGTTGATGGTGGGCGGAACCGCCTGGTCGCGCAGCGCAAGAATCGAGTAAATCGCTTCTACCGCGCCCGCCGCACCCAGCAGGTGACCGGTCATCGACTTGGTCGAGCTGACCATCACACTGTGCGCTGACGCACCAAACACTGACTTCACCGCCTGCGCTTCGGCTTTGTCACCGGCCGGCGTTGAGGTGCCGTGCGCGTTAACATAGCCAATCTGCGCCGGATCCAGTTGCGCGTCACGCAGCGCGTTGACCATCGCTGCGGCTGCACCTGAACCGTCTTCCGGTGGAGATGTCATGTGGTAAGCGTCGCTGCTCATGCCGAAACCGACGATTTCCGCATAAATCTTCGCACCGCGTTTCTTCGCGTGTTCGTACTCTTCCAGTACCACAATACCGGCACCGTCGCCCAGCACGAAACCGTCACGATCTTTATCCCACGGACGGCTTGCCGCCTGCGGATTGTCGTTACGGGTAGAGAGCGCACGCGCCGCGCCGAAACCGCCCACGCCCAGTGGCGTACTGGCTTTTTCAGCACCGCCGGCCAGCATCACATCCGCGTCGTTGTACGCGATGATACGGGCAGCGTGACCAATATTGTGCACGCCAGACGTACAGGCGGTCGCAATCGAGATGCTCGGGCCTTTCAGGCCGTACATAATGGTCAGGTGGCCAGCGACCATGTTAACGATGGTTGAAGGCACAAAGAATGGGCTGATTTTGCGCGGACCGCCATTGACCAGCGAGGTATGGTTATCTTCGATCAAACCCAAACCGCCGATGCCGGAACCGATAGCCGCACCGATGCGTCCGGCATTCTCGTCGGTTACGACCAGACCGGAGTCCGCCATAGCCTGAATACCGGCCACAATGCCGTACTGGATGAAGTCATCCATCTTGCGTTGATCTTTGCGCGAGATGTATTCATCGCAGTTAAAATCTTTCACCAGACCCGCAAAACGCGTTGCGTAGGCACTGGTATCAAAATGGTCGATCAGGTTAATGCCGCTCTGACCGGCAAGGAGAGCACGCCAGGTAGACTCTACGGTATTGCCGACAGGAGACAACATGCCAAGACCGGTCACAACTACACGACGCTTAGACACGTTCGTCCTCCAAGGAGGGAAATAATGACGCTATGTGGGGCAAACATAAAACTCAGGCGGTCGAATGACCGCCTGAAGATATTCATTAACCTTTATGGTTATTGATATAGTCGATCGCTGCCTGAACGGTAGTGATTTTCTCAGCTTCTTCGTCTGGAATTTCAGTATCAAACTCTTCTTCCAGAGCCATTACCAGCTCAACGGTGTCAAGAGAATCTGCACCCAGGTCTTCAACGAAAGAAGCGCCGTTAACCACTTCGTCTTCTTTAACGCCCAGCTGCTCAGCTACGATTTTCTTAACGCGTTGTTCGATATCGCTCATACTATTTAATTTCCTATCAAAACTCGCTTTCGCGATGGTTTTCGTAGTGTATAAAATGTTGAAAAAGATGCAACAAAATCCCGGCTGGTCGAACCACGATTTTGCGTTATTCTGCGGTGTTTACCGCAGATAATGCAAATGATTTCGTGATTATCAGACCATGTACATGCCGCCATTGACGTGCAGCGTCTCACCCGTGATGTAGGCGGCTTCGTCAGAGGCTAAGAATGCAACAGCATTGGCAATCTCCTGCGGGTCGCCTAAACGACCTGCCGGCACTTCTGCCAGAATGCCCGAGCGCTGATCTTCGTTCAGTGCACGCGTCATGTCCGTCTCAATAAAGCCCGGAGCCACGACGTTTACGGTAATGCCACGTGACGCAACTTCTCGCGCCAGTGATTTGCTAAAGCCAATCAAACCTGCTTTTGCTGCAGCATAGTTTGCCTGACCCGCGTTACCCATGGTTCCAACTACCGAACCGATGGTAATGATACGGCCCACGCGCTTTTTCATCATGGCACGCATGACCGCCTTCGACAGGCGGAACACCGATGTCAGGTTGGTATCGAGGATATCCGCCCACTCATCGTCTTTCATGCGCATCAGCAGATTGTCACGCGTAATGCCTGCATTATTGACCAAAATGTCAACTTCGCCAAATTCGGCGCGAACTTTCTCGAGCACGCTCTCAATAGAGGCCGCATCGGTCACGTTCAGCAGCAGACCTTTGCCCTTGTCGCCGAGGTAAGCACTGATGGCTTCCGCGCCGCTTTCGCTGGTGGCAGTACCCACCACTTTTGCACCGCGTGCCGCCAGCGTTTCCGCGATGGCACGTCCGATACCGCGGCTGGCGCCGGTCACCAGCGCTACTTTACCTTCAAAGCTCATGATTTTCCTCTTATTCCTGGCCAGGCGCCGCAGCCAGTGACGACGGATCGTTCACCGCTGCAGCCGTCAGGCTGTCCACAATTCGTTTGGTCAGGCCGGTCAGCACTTTACCCGGGCCGATTTCCAGCAGTACGGTCACGCCCTGCGCAGCGATAAACTCAACCGCCTCAGTCCAGCGTACCGGGCTGTAAAGCTGACGCACCAGCGCGCTGCGGATTGCTGCAGCGTCGCTTTCGCATTTAACGTCAACGTTATTCACCACCGGCACCGAAGGTGCATTGAAGGTCACGCTTTCCAGCGCCACCGCCAGCTTATCAGCGGCCGGCTTCATCAGCGCACAGTGCGACGGCACGCTGACCGGCAACGGCAGCGCGCGTTTGGCGCCTGCGGCTTTACAGGCGGCACCGGCACGTTCTACCGCTTCTTTATTGCCGGCGATCACCACCTGGCCCGGCGAGTTGAAGTTGACCGGCGAAACCACCTGGCCCTGCGCGCTCTCTTCACAGGCTTTGCGAATTGCCGCGTCGTCGAGACCGATAATCGCCTGCATGGCGCCCGTGCCTTCCGGCACCGCTTCCTGCATCAGTTTGCCGCGCAGTTCAACCAGCTTGATGGCGTCAGCAAAATTCAGTACGCCCGCACACACCAGCGCAGAGTATTCACCGAGGCTGTGTCCGGCCATCAGCGCGGGCTGCGCGCCATTTTTGCTCTGCCAGACGCGATAAATCGCGACCGAGGCTGCCAGCAGCGCCGGCTGGGTCTGCCAGGTTTTGTTCAGCTCTTCAGCCGGGCCCTGCTGGACCAGCTGCCATAAGTCGTAACCCAGCGCGTCAGAAGCTTCACGGAAAGTGGCTTCAACCTGTGGATTTTCCGCTGCCAGATCGGCCAGCATGCCGACGGTCTGCGATCCCTGTCCCGGGAAAACAAAAGCAATTTGCGTCATCTTGCGTTCCTGTCAATCAAAAGCGAACCAGCGCCGAGCCCCAGGTGAAACCGCCACCAAAGGCCTCGAGCAAAATCAGGTGTCCGGGCTTGATGCGGCCATCACGTACCGCTTCGTCCAGCGCGCTTGGCACCGACGCTGCCGAGGTGTTGCCGTGTCGATCCAGCGTCACCACCACTTTATCCATGCCCATGCCGAGCTTTTTGGCGGTGGCGCTGATGATGCGCAGGTTGGCCTGATGCGGCACCAGCCAGTCAAGCTGTTCACGATCGAGATTATTCGCCTGCAGCGTTTCATCGACGATATGCGCCAGCTCAGTGACCGCGACCTTAAACACTTCGTTGCCGGTCATGGTGAGGTAAGCCGGCTCATCCTGATGCGCGCGATCCTGGTACGGCAGCGTCAGCAGCTTACCGTAGCGGCCATCGGCATGCAGATGCGTGGAGAGGATGCCCGCTTCTTCGCTTGCGCCGAGCACCACGGCACCCGCGCCATCACCAAACAGGATGATGGTGCCGCGATCGTCAGGATCGAGGGTGCGAGCCAGCACATCCGCGCCGATCACCAGCGCGTGCTTCACCGCACCGTTTTTGATGTATTGATCGGCCACGCTCAGTGCATAGGTAAAGCCGGCACAGGCGGCTGCGAGATCGAAGGCGGCGCAGTCGTTGATTTCCAGCATCTGCTGAATCATGCACGCTGAGCTCGGGAAGGCGTGGCTGGAAGAAGTAGTTGCCACGATGATCAGGCCAACGTCGCTGGCTGCCACGCCCGCCATCTCCAGCGCACGCTGGGCAGCGGTGAAGCCCATGCTGGCTACCGTTTCATCCGGTGCCGCAATGCGACGTTCACGAATACCGGTCCGGGTGACAATCCACTCGTCCGAAGTCTCCACCATTTTTTCCAGGTCCGCGTTGCTGCGAACCTGCTCAGGCAAATAGCTGCCCGTACCGATAATTTTGGTAAACATCTACGCTTTGTCACTCCTGGCTAATACAGCGTCAAGGCGCGCGGCAATTCTCTCGGGAACTTGCTTGCGCACCGCCTGCTCTGCCTGTTCTATCGCCACGGCAAACGCGCGTTGATTCGCCGCGCCGTGGCTCTTGATCACTGTCCCGCGCAATCCTAACAGACAAGCGCCATTGTACTGGTCGGGGTTGAGATGACCGAAACGTTTAGCCAGACGCTTTTGGATCCAGCGTCCCAGCCATTTCAGCCACCAGGCCCGTTTTTTTCCTTCACCTGACGATTTGAGCAGAGAAAGAAACATTCTTATCACGCCTTCCATGGTCTTCAACGTGACATTACCCACGAAGCCATCACAGACCAGCACATCCGTCTTGCCGGTGAGGAGATCGTTCCCCTCAAGGTAACCAATATAGTTGATCTGCGGCGAGGCCCGCAGCACCGCCGATGCGGCGCGAATCGTCTCCAGCCCCTTCGTCTCTTCCTGACCAATGTTGAGCAGCGCGACGCGCGGCTGGCTGATTTCCAGCACTTCTTCCGCCATCACCGCACCCATCACGGCAAACTGCACCAGCATTTCACTGTCGGAATCGACGTTAGCGCCCAGATCCAGCACCACCGTCTTGCCGTGCTGCTGATGCGGCAGCACGGTCATCAACGCCGGACGCTCAATGCCATCCAGCGGCTTCAGTAATAATTTTGCCAGGCCCATCAGCGCACCGGTATTGCCGGCACTGACGCACGCCTGCGCTTTCCCCTCTTTCACCAGCTCTAACGCCACGCGCATGGAGCTGCCGCGGCTGTTACGAATCGCCTGCGAGGGTTTGGCATCACTTGCAATAACCGATTCGGCAGGGATTACCTGCACACGCCCCAGTAACGAGGAATCCGCTTTGGCAAGAAATGACGAGATGATGTCGGGATCGCCGACCAGAAGAAGAACCAGCTGCGAATGAGAGGCCAGTGCCTGCAAGGCTGCAGGCACTGTCACGCAGGGACCGAAGTCCCCGCCCATGGCATCAACTGCCAGGGTCAAACGTGTCAAGGTATCGCCTTGCGTAACCGCAAAGAATTACTTGGTGATAACCTTGCGACCGCGGTAGTAACCATCCGCAGTGATATGGTGACGCAGATGAGTTTCACCAGAAACTTTATCTACTGACAGAGTGGTAGTGGTCAGCGCATCGTGCGAACGACGCATACCACGCTTAGAACGGGTTGGTTTATTCTGTTGTACGGCCATGGACCTTACTCCTATTACTTACGCTTTAAACTGGCTAATACGGCAAATGGGTTTGGTTTTTCCGCCTCTTCAGGCAGCTGGCCAAAGACCATGTCCGCGTCGGACACTTCACAGTGTTCAGAATCATGCACCGGAACGACCGGCAGCGCGAGGATGAGTTCATCTTCGATCACCGCCAGCAGGTCGATTTCACCGAAATCGTTGACATCGACCGGCTCGTAGGCTTCCGGCAGTGCCTCGGCCTGCTCATCAGAAGAGACAGGACTGAAGCAATAGCTTACGTGCACAGCATGCGGGAACGGTTGGTTGCAGCGTTGACATAACAACGTTACCTGCACATCGGCTGTTCCTTGCAGAACCGCGAGGCGCTGGTTGTCAACCGCAAACGACATGGCACATTCCACATCACTGTCCACACTCACGACCGTTTCGGCCAGGCGCGCCACCAATTCAGGTGCGTAAACACCGTGATAATCCAGGCGTTTTTGCGCGGCGCGGACCGGATCGAGCGTCAGGGGTAATTTTACCTTTTGCATAGGGCGCGCATATTAACTTTGTAACGTCATAGAGTCAAAGAAAAAGGCCGGTTTACAGCATCTTTCACCCGTTAGTCGCATCCAGTGCGGCGCATAGTTTAAAATGCCTGTCATCTTTACGCTATCACTTCTGCAAAAAAATGATGACACCGCTGGTTTTAGCCTCAACCTCTCCGTTCCGTCAGGCGCTGCTGCGCAAGCTCGGCCTGCCGTTTATCACTGCCGCCCCTGAAAGTGATGAAACGCCGCTGCCGGGAGAAACCGCGCCGCAGCTGGTGCAGCGTCTGGCCATTGCCAAAGCGCAGGCGCTGGCCGCGCGCTATCCTGCGCACTGGATCATTGGGTCCGATCAGGTCTGTGTACTGGACGGCCGCATCGCCGGCAAGCCGCATACCGCAGAGAACGCATGCCAGCAGCTGGCGCTGGCGAGCGGCAAAGCCATTACCTTTCACACCGGCCTGGCGCTGATTCACCCCGCCAGCGCGCAGCAGCATGTGCTGTGTGAACCCTTTACCGTGCATTTTCGGCAACTGAGCACGGCTGAGATCGCGCGCTACGTCGAGCTGGAGCAGCCGCTGCAGTGCGCCGGCAGTTTCAAAAGTGAGGGACTGGGGATTTGTCTGTTCGAACGGCTGGAAGGGCGCGATCCCAATAGCCTGATTGGCTTACCGCTGATCGCGCTGAATGGCCTGTTAAGGCAGGCGGGCATCAATCCGCTGGGCTGATGCCACGCTGTCAGGCTTTTTTCTGCTGGCGCAGCTGGGACAGGCAGTGCTTTAGTGCCTTATCCAGCGGCGCTTCCATACGCAGGCTTTCGCCGGTGTTGGGATGGGTAAACGTCAGCGCGGCAGCATGCAGGAACAGCCGCGCCAGACCGGTTGGTGCCAGCTGGCGATCGAATTCGCGATCGCCATAGCGATCGTCAAAGGCAATCGGGTGCCCGCCATGCAGGGTATGCACGCGAATCTGATGCGTGCGTCCGGTCACCGGACTGGCTTTAACTAATGTCGCCAGGCCAAAACGTTCTTCAACTTTAAAGCGCGTTTCTGACGGCTTGCCCTCGGCGCTGACCCGCACCACGCGCTCGCCGCTTTGCAGAATGTTTTTCAGCAGCGGGGCCTGCACCACTTTCAGGTGCGATGGCCAGTCGCCGCGCACCAGCGCCAGATAATCCTTCTGCATGCCCTTCTCACGCAGCTGCTCGTGCAGCGAACGCAGCGCCGAGCGCTTCTTCGCCACCAGCAAAATGCCGGACGTGTCACGATCGAGACGGTGCACCAGTTCAAGGAAACGCGCCTCCGGGCGCAGCGCGCGCAGCCCTTCAATCACGCCGAAGCTCAGCCCGCTGCCGCCGTGCACCGCAGTGCCGGACGGTTTGTTCAGCACCAGCAGATAATCGTCTTCATACAGAATGCACGACTCCAGCGCCGCCACTTTATCCAGTTTGGGCGATACCGCCTGCTCTTCACGCTCGGCCACGCGCACCGGCGGCACGCGCACTTCGTCGCCGTCTTCCAGCTTGTATTCAGGTTTTACGCGCTTCTTATTCACCCGCACCTCGCCTTTACGCAGAATGCGGTAAATCATGCTTTTCGGCACCCCTTTCAGCTGGGTACGCAAAAAGTTATCAATGCGTTGACCGGCATTTTCAGCCGTGATGGCGACAAATTGTACGCCGGGATTCTCTGTTTTCATGGCGGCGATTCTAAATAGTGTCCCCGGATAGCGCCACCCCTTTTTCTGTGCTTAACTCTGACTTTATTGCCGCGTTACGCGGCCAGAATGCTGGCTTTTTCAACGATGCGATGATTACCCCTGCAAATGAACAGGTTAAGGATGAACAAACTTCACAGCTCGGTAAAAGTCGCCTTGCTATAAGTTGCTAAGCAATGGAATAATGCAGAGGTTTCTGTCCTGGAAAGAGTCAGGCAGGAAAAAGAGCGAAATTAAGGTATTTTGCCGGATGAAACGGACACGCAGCAATGGCGTAAGACGTGATGTTTAATCAGGCACTTAGCGGGCTGCGGGTTGCGGCCTGGACGACAGACTGGGATGTGTGGATTTTTGAATACTCTGTAGCACTTCCACCTTCAGGCGCTGGTTTTCCTTATGAAAAACAGGCCACCGACAAGATTTGCGCCCCTTTAGCCGCCGACAACCGTGAGGTTGACGTCAGTGCATGCAGACACGGGGCCATCGGTTGATTCTCGTCCAGGGTAACGATGCCCGCAGCTTTATCACTCATGTGAGAATAACGAGTAAGTCACGATGAAAAGAATGTTAATCAACGCAACTCAGCAGGAGGAGTTGCGCGTTGCCCTTGTTGACGGACAACGTCTGTACGATCTGGATATCGAAAGCCCCGGACACGAGCAGAAAAAAGCCAACATCTACAAAGGTAAAATCACCCGTATTGAACCCAGCCTCGAAGCTGCGTTTGTTGATTACGGTGCCGAGCGTCACGGTTTCCTCCCTCTGAAAGAAATTTCCCGCGAATACTTCCCTGCTAATTACAACGCGCATGGCCGTCCGAACATCAAAGATGTGCTGCGTGAAGGCCAGGAAGTGATCGTACAAATCGATAAAGAGGAGCGCGGTAATAAAGGGGCAGCACTGACCACCTTTATTTCGCTGGCCGGTAGCTATCTGGTGCTGATGCCCAACAACCCGCGCGCCGGCGGCATTTCCCGCCGTATCGAAGGTGATGACCGTACCGAGCTGAAAGAGGCGCTGTCAGCGCTGGAGCTGCCGGACGGCATGGGCCTGATCGTGCGTACCGCTGGCGTCGGCAAATCTGCCGAATCGCTGCAGTGGGACCTCAGCTTCCGTCTGAAGCACTGGGAAGCCATCAAAAAAGCCGCAGACAGCCGCCCGGCACCGTTCCTGATTCATCAGGAAAGTAACGTGATTGTCCGCGCCTTCCGCGACTACCTGCGCCAGGATATCGGTGAAATCCTTATCGATAACCCGAAAGTGCTGGAGCTGGCGCGTCAGCACATCGCCGCGCTCGGTCGTCCGGACTTCAGCAGCAAAATCAAACTGTACACCGGTGAAATTCCGCTGTTCAGCCATTACCAGATCGAATCGCAGATTGAATCGGCGTTCCAGCGCGAAGTGCGTCTGCCGTCCGGCGGTTCTATCGTTATCGACAGCACCGAAGCGCTGACCGCCATCGATATCAACTCCGCCCGCGCTACACGCGGTGGCGATATCGAAGAGACCGCCTTCAACACCAACCTGGAAGCCGCCGACGAGATTGCCCGTCAGCTGCGCCTGCGTGACCTCGGTGGTCTGATTGTTATCGACTTCATCGATATGACGCCGGTGCGCCATCAGCGCGCCGTGGAAAACCGTCTGCGTGAAGCGGTACGTCAGGATCGGGCGCGTATCCAGATCAGCCATATTTCACGCTTTGGTCTGCTGGAGATGTCGCGTCAGCGCCTCAGCCCGTCACTGGGTGAGTCCAGCCATCACGTCTGCCCGCGCTGTAGCGGCACCGGCACCATTCGTGATAACGAATCGCTGTCGCTGTCGATCCTGCGTCTGATTGAAGAAGAAGCGCTGAAAGACAACACCAAAGAAGTGCACGCCATTGTGCCGGTTCAGGTGGCCTCATACCTGCTGAACGAAAAACGTGAAGCGGTCAGTGCGATTGAGAAACGTCAGGGCGGCGTGCGTGCCATCATCGTGCCAAACGATCAGATGGAAACGCCGCACTACTCGGTGCTGCGCGTGCGCAAAGGTGAAGAGACGCAAACCCTCTCCTATCACCTGCCGAAACTGCATGAAGCTGAGATGGCGCTGCCTTCGGAAGAAGAGCACGCTGAGCGTCGTCGTCCGGAGCAGCCAGCACTGGCCGCCTTCGTGATGCCGGATGCACCACCGGCTCCGGTTGAAGTGAGTGAAGAGAGCCAGCCGGCAGCGGTTGACGTCAAAGCCAAACCGGCGGTCGCAGCACCCGCGACCGTCAGCACCGGTTTTGTTGCGCGCCTGCTGGGTGGCCTGAAAAAACTGTTTGCTGGTGATGCACCCGCCGCGGCCCCTGCTGAAGAGAAGACCGAAGCGAAAACGGCTGACGGTGAGAATACGCAGCAGCGTGGTGAGCGTCGTAACAATCGTCGCAACAACAACAATCGCCGCGAGCGCACACCGCGCAACGGTGAGCATGCGCAGAGCCGTGAAGGCCGTGAGCCACGTGAAGCGCGCGAGCCGCGTGAACCCCGTGAGCCTCGTGAAGCACGCGAGCCACGCGATCAGGATAACCGCCGTAACAAGCGTCAGAATGACGCGCGCGGCGAGCGTCCGGCGCTGACTGAAGAGCAACTGCAGCAGCGTGATGAGCAGCAGCAACAGCGTCGCGAACAGCGTGCTGAGCGCCAGCGTCGTCGTCAGGAAGAGAAGCGTGCGCAGCAGGAGCCGCAAGTGGCTGAGCAGGTGCCTGTTGTTGATAGCGTTGATGACAGCGTTGCGCAGGAAGACGAACGCGTTCAGGTTATGCCGCGTCGCAAACAGCGCCAGCTCAGTCAGCGCGTGCGCGTAGGTGACAACGCTGAGGCGATGCCAGCTGAGCTGCCTGCCGCTGCCGTTACTGAAGCGGTGCAGGAAAACAGCCAGCGCGCCCAGCTGAAAGAGCAAGCCGAAACCGCTCAGGATGAGCAGGATGACAGCGAGAACCGTGACGGGGCCAACATGCCGCGCCGTTCACGTCGCTCACCGCGTCATCTGCGCGTCAGCGGTCAGCGTCGTCGTCGCTATCGTGACGAGCGTTACCCTACGCAGTCTGCGATGCCGCTGGAAACAGCTGCAGCCTCACCAGAGATGGCGTCAGGCAAAGTGTGGATCACTTATCCGGTCACGCAGACTCACGAGCACTTCACCTCTAACCAGGCGCTGAACGAAATGCCAGACTATGGCTATCAGGATGCCGCGCCGGCGGAAGAACTGCCTGTGGCTGTCGAAGCCGCAGCCGTGGCACAGTCAGAAACGCCAGCGCCAGAAGTGGTGCATCAGGCTGAACCGCAGGCGCACACTGAAGTGCCGGTGGTGAATACTGATGACCTGACGCCAGTGGCGGCACCGGTTGATCACCAGCCAGCAGTGATTTCCGCCGCCGATGAAGCGGTTGCACAGGAAACCGCAGCAGAAGCACAACCGGCTGTTACGCCTGCCGAAGAGACGCAGCCAGTGGTTACCGAAGCGGTTACCGAAGCGGTTAGCGCAGCGGAACAGGCTCCAATCGAGGTGTCACCCGCAGTCGAAGCGCAGGTAGAAGAAGTGCTGTCCGCGCCGGTAGCGGCCGAAGCACCTGTCTCGCCGGTCACCGAACCGCACGCACCGGTTGCCGCCCGTGATACCGGTGTCAGCCATGCTGAGACCCGCTTCAAGCATCACGCTACGGCACCGATGACCAAAGCACCAGCACCGGCATGGGAACCTGAGCCCGTGCGCCACAGTGACTGGGTCCGTCCGGCCTTCAACTTCGAAGGACGCGGTTCAGCCGGTGGTCACAGCGCCACGCATCAGGCTACCGCACCGGCTACCCGTCCGGAAAGCGCGTAAGCCTCTGCTGTAGCACTACCGTCTCCAAACCCCGGCTGGTCCGGGGTTTTTTATTGCCCGCATTCTCCCCTCCCACCTGACTGAACACTCTGAATAAAAGCCAAAAAAAATCCCACGGCCCTCGCAGGCAGTGGGAAAAACTAAGCGTACCCGGTTTAAGTACGCTCAAACAGTCAGGTTTATTTATTCATCTGGAACAACGACATCTTCGACATATCGCTGAAGGTGGTGTACGACGCCTGCAGCAGCTGCTGCTGCATGGTATAGGTAGAAATGGCTTCGGTGTAATCGACGTTAACCAGCGTGCTCATCTGATCTTTCAGCGTCACCTTGCGGTCGTCACCTTTTGCATCCAGCGTATCCAGTTCGTCCAGCTGGGTACCAATCTCAGAACGCACCGCCAGCACATTGTTCAGCGAGTTGCTGAAGCCACGGTTGGCTTTGTCCATCGCCGCGCTGAAGGTCTGTTTAGTGGCATCGTCAGCGTCATTCTGCGGCACTTTCAGCGCCGCAATGGCGTTATCCAGCATATCGAACAGGTTAGTCTGGCTGGCGCTGCCATCCGGCTCCGGCTTGGCGTTGCTGGTCAGCTGGTCAAAAATCGAATTACCGGTATGGCCCACCGTCATGGTGCGTTCGCTGTCGACTTTCTGGGTGATCGCGTCGCTGCCACCGCTATAGATGATTTTACCGCTGGCATCTTCGGTGAACGGCGGCTTGTCGGACTCATAGCCGGCAAACAGGTAGCGGCCGTTGCCGTCTTTGCTGTTGGCCAGGTTGAGCAGCTGCGAGCGAATGCCCTCCAGCTGGGTAGCATAAGAGGCGCGGTCATCGTCACTCAGCGAGCCGTTACCGGCGCTGATCAGCGTGGATTGCGCCGACTGAATCGCCGTCGTGACATCACTCAGCGTGCTCTCTTCCAGCGACAGTCCCTGATTCGCGAACGAACGCGCCAGCGCGAACTGGCTGTCGCGCGCCTGCGTCTGCGACAGCACCACGGCGCGCGAAGCGGCGATCGGATCGTCAGACGGATTGGTCACGCGGCGACCGGTTGACAGTTGTTCACCCGCTTTCAGCCAGGAGGATTGCGCGTCAGTGACGCCGCGCACCTGCTGGTCGAAAATCATGTTGGTACTGAGTCTCATCGGTCAGGCCTCCCGTATTAACCGCGAATGCTCATCAGAGCATCGAAAATGGTATTGGCGGTTTGCAGTACCTGCGCGTTCGCCATGTAAAATTGCTGATATTTGCTCAGGTTGGCGTACTCTTCGTCGAGGTTTACGCCAGAAACCGACTGCTGACGTTCGGTCAGCTGCGTCACCACGCCCTTCTGAGTGGTAGCGGCGGTTTCGAGGTTTTTGGTTTTGTTGCCAACGGTGCTCACCAGGCTGGCATAACCCTGCGCCAGCGTGGCGTTACCGTTAATCAGTTTGGCATCCTGCAGGTCCAGCAGCTTTTGCGCGTTACGGTTATCGCTGGCGCCACCCGCAGCCGAAGCTGCCGCGATCTGCGATTCACTGGTGATAGCCACTGACATGCCGCTAATCACATCCTGCACCGGTTTGACCAGGAAGCTGTCTTTGGCGTTAGCCGTTCCGTTTACCGTTAATGACAGTCCGTCAAAGCTCATGGTGGTATTGCCGGCACCGTCGCTGCCCATGGTCGGCGTCACTTTCACGTTGTCCGAAAGACGCGTCACCGACCAGTTGCTGCCGTCATAGCTCACGCTGTAGTTAGAGGCTTTCATCGCCCCGGTGTCGGTCCAGCTGGCGCTGACGGTAGCGGCAGAGGTGTTTTTGCTGTTGGTCACCACTGTCGGGCTACCAATATTGAAGAAGTTGATGCCGGTGTTGCCTTTGCTGTCATAGCCCTGGCTGTGCACCTGGTTGAAGCTGGTGGTGAATGCCGCTGCCAGCTGCCCGAGCTGGTTCTGCGCGTTGTCCAGATCCTGGGTACGGAACGCCAGCAGGCCCCCGAGCGAACCGGTGGTCAGCGTTTTTTCCGGGATCTCAACGTTACCGGCCTGCTTATCGACATAGCCCACGGTAATGCGCGACGCATCGCTGCTGGAAGGCATGGCGATCAGCGAGGTGGTTTTGCTGCCGTTGACCAGCGTGGTGTTGCCCATCGAGACGATGTAATTACCGTCCTGCTGCGAAACGTTTACGCCGACCAGGCCATTCAGGTTATTGACCAGCTGATCGCGCTGATCGAGCAGGTCGTTAGGCGCAGAGCCGCCGCCGGTGGTCAGCTTGGCGATCTGCGTGTTGAGATCGGCAATCTGGCTGGAGTAGGTGTTGATCTGCTCGACGCTGGCTTTGATGTCCGTATTGACGCTGTTTTGCATGCTGGTCAGATACTGTGCGGTAGTCTGGAACTGGTTTACCAGTCCCTGCGCATAGCTCAGCATAGACTGACGCGCAGAAGGATCGTCCGCGTTACTCACCACGTTCTGCACGTTAGTGAAAAAGCTCTGAATCGAGTCAGACAGGCTGGTGGTCGACGTCGACAGCAGATCATCAATATTCGAAATCTGGTTGTACTGTGAATTGACCGCGCTGTAGTTGGCGCTGTTACCGCGCAACTGGGCGGTAATAAACTCATCGTATTCACGCTGCACGCCGGTCACGTTGACGCCGTTGCCATAATAGTTGCTGCCCTGCAGCGTGCTGTTGGCCTGCGACAGCAAAATCGTCTGGCGCGAATAACCGGCCACGGTGTAATTACTGATGTTGTTACTGGTGGTGCTTAATGCGGCCTGTGCGGCGCTCAGCCCGCTCATCGCGGAGTTAATTATGCTGGACATCTCGGTTCCTTTTTCCCGTTAACCGGGCTGGCAGTCATCAGTGCGATTGCGCGGGCCACAACGCCCGCGGCATGTGAAGGTTATCGGCGTGCTTAAGCGAAACTTGAGCGGAAAAATCAGAACAGATCGGTGAAATCCTGGCTGTAAGCCTTAACCACTTTTTCGCCCATGTTTTTGAATTGCTGGATCATTCCTACCAGTTTCTGCGCATATTTCGGGTCAGTCGCGTAGCCGGCCGCCTGCAGCGCGCGCGCGCCCTGCTCGGCGCTCGGTGCGTTCGCCACTGCCGCATAGCGCGGGTTACTGGAAATCAACCGCACGTAGTCGCTGAGCGCTTCGAAATAGGAGCCATAAACGCGGAAGGTGGCGCGCACTTTCTTCGCCTCACCGCCCTCGTATTCCGTGGTCATGATGTCGGTGGTTTCGCCCTTCCAGTCGCCGCTGGCTTTGATCCCGAACACGTTGTAGCTCGGCTTACCGTCGCGCGTCAGGATCTGCCGCTGGCCCCAGCCGGACTCCAGTGCCGCCTGCGCCAGAATCAGATGGTGAGGAATGCCGCTCTGCTGGCTGGCTACTTTCGCCGGCTGCGCCAGCTGGGCGATAAACTCATTGCTGTCACCGGGCAGGCTGGCCGGCGAGACCGGCAGACGCGGCACCGCTTTGCGCACCATCTGCTCCAGCTGCGTGGGCGCCAGGCTGCTATAGATGAAGCTGTTATCCAGTTTCATCGGCACGGTACCGGCGCTTTCGTCCGGTGCCTGCGCCGGCTGCATCTGTTTGACAATGGTGTCGGCCAGACCCAGCCCGCGCTTGCCGATTTCCTGCGCAATCTGCTGATCGTAAAGCGAGGTGTAAAGCCGCGTCTGATCGTTGCTCAGCATGCCATCCTGCGGCAGCGCTTCACGCATGCTCTTCAGCATCATCTGCACGAACATCCCTTCGACCTGCTTCGCCACCTGCAGCGCTTTGCCTTTCGGGTCCACGGCAGCCTGGCGTTTCAGTTCGTTCAGCGAGCGGCTGTCATACGCCGCGTTCATCAGCGATTGCGTATCGGTCATCAGATAATTTCCAGCTTCGCGCGCAGGCAGCCCGCGCTCTCCATCGATTGCAGAATCGACATCAGCTCAATCGGTGTCGCACCCAGCGCATTCAGCGCCCGCACTACGTTGTTCAGGTTGGCACTGGCGTTAACCCGCTGCAGCGCGCCGCCGCTCTGACGCAGATCGATCTGCGTTTGCGTGGTGGCAACCGTCTGACCACCGGCAAACGGCGTATCCGGCTGGCTGACGTTCTGCTGCTGATTAACCGTGACCGACAGGTTGCCCTGCGCCACCGCACAGGTGTTAAGCGTCACTTCGCGATTCATCACCACCGAACCGGTGCGCGAGTTGATGATCACTTTGGCGTCTTCCAGCGGCACCGACACGTCGATGTTCTGGATCTCCGCCAGCAGACGTACCTGCGAGCTGTTGTTTGGCGACACGCGGATTTGCACGGTACGGGCGTCCAGTGGCAGCGCTGACCCCACGCCACGGCTGTTGATGGCATCAGCAATGCGCTGCGCCATGGTGAAATCTTCGTTGTTAAGCTGCAGGTTGATGGTGTTCTGGCTGCCGAAGTTGCTCTGCAGCTCGCGCTCCACGGTGGCGCCACCGGTAATGCGGCCGCCGTTGAGCTGGTTAACCTGTACGCTGCTGCCACCGGCCGAGGCGCCCGCCCCGCCGACCAGAATGTTACCCTGCGCCAGCGCGTAAACCTGGTTATCGACGCCCTTCAGCGGCGTCATCAGCAGCGTACCGCCGCGCAAGCTTTTGGCGTTACCCAGTGAGGACACCACCACATCAACCGTCTGTCCCTGACGGGCAAACGACGGCAGTTTGGCGGTGACCATCACCGCCGCCACGTTTTTCAGCTGCATGTTGGTGCCGGCAGGCACGGTGATGCCCAGCTGCGACAGCATGTTACTCACCGTTTGCGTGGTGAACGGCGTCTGGGTGGTCTGGTCACCGGTGCCATCAAGGCCAACCACCAGACCGTAACCAATCAGCTGGTTATCGCGTACGCCCTGCACGCTGGTGAGATCGCGGATGCGATCGGCCTGCGCCATCAGGCTGCTGATGCCGAGCAACAAGCCCAGGCCCAAACGCAGCAGTGTAGTGTTTTTCATCATGACCTCTTACATCGGCGAGACGTTCAGGAAGAAGCGCTGGAACCAGCCCATGGTCTGCGCCTCATTGATATAACCGTTACCGACGTACTCAATACGTGCATCGGCGACCTGCGTTGACAGCACCGCGTTGCTGGCGCTGATGGTGCGCGGGTTCACTACGCCAGAGAAGCGAATGAATTCGGTGCCCTGGTTGATTTCAATCTGTTTCTCGCCGACTACGCGCAGGTTGCCGTTCGACAGCACCTGGTTAACGGTGACGGTGATGGTGCCGGTAAAGGTGTTGTTGGCGGTCGCGCCACCTTTGCCAGCGAAATCGTTTTTGCCGTTGGCGTCGAGCGCGGCTTTTTCGCCGCCGGCGCCCACCAGTCCGGCCAGGCCGGTTGGGATGGCGCTCAGGCCAAAGCTGTTGCTGCCGTCGCGGCTGGCATTCGCTGAAGAGCTTTTGCTGGCGCTGACGTTTTCCTGCAGCGTAATGGTCAGGGTGTCACCAATGTTACGTGGACGACGATCCTCAAACAGCGGCTGATAGCCGTAGTTGAGCGGCGCCACGCCCTGAAAAATGGAACCGTTCACCACCGGCGGTGCGGATGGCGTCGGCTCAGCCGTCGTCGCACCCTGTACCAGTGGCGTGCGCGGCACCAGCGCACAACCGTTAAGGGTCAGTAGCAGCGTGGCTACTAACCAATGCCCAGGCTTGAGAATCACTTGCTTCGCCACGGAGTTCTGACCTTTTTCATGTTCTTAATCGGGCCAGACGCGCTGGCCCAACGATCCCGGCATTACAGCTGGGTTAACTTCTGCAGCATCTGATCGGAGGTGCTGATCGCTTTGCTGTTGATCTCATAAGCGCGCTGCGTCTGAATCATGGTCACCAGCTCTTCCGCCACGTTGACGTTGGAGGTTTCCACGTAACCCTGATACAGCAGACCGGCCCCGTTCTGGCCCGGCGTGCTTTCAGTTGGTGCGCCAGAAGCCTGGGTTTCCTGATAGAGGTTTTCCCCGACGCTATCCAGTCCGGCATCGTTCATGAAGGTGCTGAGCGTCAGCTGGCCAACCTGCGCCGGCTGCGTCTGCCCCTGCTGTGTCACCGTCACCACGCCGTCACGCGCAATGGTGATGCTGGTGGCGTTCGCCGGAATAGTGATGCCTGGCTGCACTGGGAAACCGGCGTTGGTCACCAGCTGGCCGTTCTGGTCCACCTGGAACGAGCCGTCGCGGGTATACGCAGACGTACCGTCCGGCATCTGCACCTGAAAATAGCCCTGACCGTTGATCGCCACATCTTTTGAGTTGCTGGTCTGCGACAGGTTGCCCTGGTTGTGCAGACGTTCGGTGGTCACCGGACGCACACCGGTACCGATCTGCAGGCCCGACGGCAGCGTGGTCTGTTCTGACGACTGCGCACCCGGCTGACGCAGGGTCTGGTACATCAGGTCTTCGAACACCGCGCGTGAACGCTTAAAGCCGTTGGTGCTGACGTTCGCCAGGTTGTTGGCGATGACGTCCATGTTGGTCTGCTGTGCGTCAAGACCGGTTTTCGCGATCCATAAAGAACGAATCATTGTGTTTTCCTTAAGCCTTAGCTGCTCATATTGAGTAGCTGATTAGCCCGCTGTTCGTTTTCATCGACGTTGGAGATCACTTTCATCTGCATCTCAAAACGTCGGGCGTTGGCGATCATGTCGACCATGGTTTCCACGGGCTTGACGTTGCTGCCCTCCAGCACGCCCGGCATCACCTGCACGGTCGCGTCATTCGGCAGTGCCGCGCCGCGCTGTGCCTGAGTGGCGGCGCTGGGACGGAACATGCCGTCATCACCGCGCGTCAGTTCCTGGCCTGTGGCACGTACCAGCTTCAGCCGTCCGAGCTGCACCGTGGCGTTCGGCGCATCACCGGCGTTAAGCGCGGTGATGGAGCCGTCGGCGGCAATGGTCAGTTGCGCGCCCTGCGGCACGGCAATCGGACCGCCATCGCCCATCACGGGATTGCCCTGAATGGTCAGCTGGCCGGTCGGGCTGATCTGCATGTTACCGTTGCGGGTATAAGCTTCGCTGCCGTCAGCGGTACGCACCGCCAGCCAGCCATCCTGCTGCACCGCCACATCGAGCGGACGCTCGGTGTAATCGAGCGAGCCCTGCGACATATCGGCACCCGGCGTCGAAGCGGCGACCAGCGTACGTGTTGGCAGCGACCAGCCGTTGACCGGCACCGCGCGCAGCGCATTGAGCTGAGCGCGAAAGCCCGGCGTCGAGGCGTTGGCGAGGTTGCTGGCGGTGACAGACTGTTGCTCCATCGTCTGACTGGCCGCGCCCATCGCGGTATATATTGCGTGATCCATAAAGCAATCCCGTTAGCGTATTAACGAAGGTTGACCAGGGTGTTAAGAATCTGGTCCTGCGTTTTGATGGTCTGGCTGTTGGCCTGGTAGTTACGCTGGGCAACGATCATATTCACCAGCTCTTTACTCAGGTCGACGTTGGACGCTTCCAGCGCGCCGGAGGTCAGGTTGCCGTAGGTACCGGTGCCAGCCAGACCGACTGCCGCCTGGCCCGAGGAGTTGGTTGCCGACCAGACGTTATCGCCCTCGGACTTCAGCCCTTCCGGGTTAGAGAAACTCGCCAGCACAATCTGACCCAGCAGCTGGGTTTTCTGGTTGGAGTAAGTCCCGGTGATGGTGCCATCATCGTTGATGGTGTAGCTGGTCAGATCGCCCGGTGCATAGCCATCCTGGGTTGGGTTACCGAAGTTGGTTTTGCCGGTGTTCTGCTGCAGGCTGCCGAGCACGCTGAGGCTGACGGCCTGGTTGGCCGCGGCACCGTTGGCACCCTGAATGGTCAGCGCCACTGTGCTGGCCGAAGTCAGGTTACCGCTGGTATCGAATACCATGTTGAAGTTACCGGCAGCCTGACCAGTGGTGGAATCAATCGCGTGCACCGTCCAGTTGTTGTCGGCCGTTTTGACGTAGTACAGATCCAGCGCGTGGTCGTTACCCTGCGAGTCGTACACGGTCACGGTGCTTTTGGCGTTGTAAGTATCCACGTTGGTTGCCGTGAACGCACCGCCGGTTGGCACCGCATCGGTTGAGTTCAGGTTGGATACCATGGTGGCGGTAGTGGTGGCGCGCGCCGACATCTGGGTGGTCGGAATGCTCAGCGCGACCGGGTTGGCACCGGCCTGAATGGTTGGCGGGGTGCCGTTAGCCGGATAGCCGGTTACGGTCAGGCCCTGGGTGTTCACCAGGTTACGGTTTTCGTCCAGCGTGAACTGGCCGTTGCGCGAATAGAACACGCCGCCGCTGGCGTCGGTCAGACGGAAGAAACCGTTGCCGCTCAGCGCCACGTCCAGCCCACGGCTGGTAGAGGTGGTGGTGCCGTCGTTAAAGTTCTGAATCACCGCTGCGACTTTGGTACCCATACCGACGTTAGAACCGGCGAACATATCGGCAAACGCGATGGTGCTGGATTTAAAGCCGGCCGTCGCCGAGTTGGCGATGTTGTTACCAATAACGTCGAGGTTGCTGGAGGCAGCGCCCAGGCCGCTCACCGCTTGTGAAAATGACATGCTATTTCTCCTGCTAAGAGGTTAGTCAGAGAATCTGACGAATTTCATCGAGGGTCGCGGAGCCCATGGTGCCGAGATCCAGTTTTGCGGTGTTATTCACGGTGCTGACGCCGTTGACATAGGCGTAGTTCAGCGGCTGTGCCACCAGTTGGGTGCTGCCATTGCTGGCGGCGAGTGAAACCGTATATTTGCCGTCCGGTGCGGCGCTGCCATCGTCCATCTTGCCGTCCCACGAGAAGGTGTGAACGCCGGCGCTGAGACCGCCGAGATCGATAGAGCGCACTACGCTGCCGTTGCCATCTTTGATGGTGACGCTGGTGGCGGTCGACGCGGTGCCCAGCTCCACGCCAAACGGCGTGCTGGTGCCGCTGCCGACCAGCACCTGGCTGCCCTTCACCATCACGCCATGGCCGATCAGCGTTGAGCTCTGCAGCGACTGGCTGGTGCTGATCTGACCGGAGATCGATCCCAGCGTGGTATTGAGTTTTTCAATGCCGCTCAGGGTGTTGATCTGCGTCAGCTGGGTTGTCAGCTGACTGTTGTCCATCGGGTTAGTCGGGTCCTGATTTTTCAGCTGCGTCACCAGCATGTTCAGGAACTGGTTTTGCAGATCCTGCGCGCTGTTGCCGCTGCCGGTGCTGCTGCTGGAGCTGAGGACCGTGGGGTCGAGGTTGTCTTTAATCCCTACTGCAAGGCTCATAATGCGTCTCCGTTACTGACCCATGGTGAGGGTTTTCATCATCATTGACTTCACCGTGTTCAGCACTTCGACGTTGGCCTGATAGCTGCGCGACGCGGACATGGTGTTAACGGTTTCGGCGACCACGTCGACGTTAGGCATTTTGACGTAGCCTTTCTGGTCAGCCAGCGGATTACCCGGGTCATACACCAGTTTGGCGGGCGTCGGGTCGTTCACGACACCGGCCACTTTGACGCCGCCGGTGGCCGCGCCCTGAGCGGCATCGGTCTGGAAAATCACCTGCTTCGCCACGTACGGCTGGCCGTCCGGCCCGGTGACGCTGTCGGCGTTGGCCAGGTTACTGGCGCTGACGTTGAGCCGCTGTGACTGTGCGGTCATCGCAGAACCGGCGATATCAAAGATATTCAGCAATGCCATGATTATTGCCCCTGCAGAACGCTCATCATGCCTTTGATCTGGCTACTGATGAGGGTGAGATCGGTTTGGTATTTCAGGCTGTTATCCGCAAACTGCGTACGCTCGCGATCCATATCCACGGTGTTACCATCCGCGGCAGGCTGATCGGGAATGCGGTACAGCAGATCCAGTGCGGGCTGTGAATTGGTCTGCGCTTCAATGTGACGCGATGACGTGACATTAAGCGCCAGGCTGCTGCCTTCGGCACGGCCGTTCTGCATCACCTTGCTCAGCTGGCTGGCAAAGTCGATATCCCGCGCCTGGTAGCCCGGGGTATCGGCGTTGGCAATGTTAGACGCCAGAATCTCCTGGCGCTGCGCCCGCAGGTTTAATGCTTCTGTACCAAATCGCAGCGCGGCATCGAGTTTGTCGAGCATGCTTCCTCCGCGAATGAGAATTTCGAGCTGACAGCTTAATGGGACAAAAGCAAGGGCTATCGTCTGAATAGCAGCAAAAATCGTGGCTATTTTTCACCTTGAATTTTTGGTGCGCGGAGTAGACTCAGTGCCATCTTTTCGACAGGAGGCGTTGATGCGTACAACTTCTTCCCTGCTGGCCCTGCTGTGGCTGGCCTTCGCGACGCCCGGCTATGCTGCCGATCTCAGCGCGCAGCTGACTCAGTTCTTTCAGGCGCGCGATCCGCAGCACGCCGCCGGTATGACCGTGGTGGTCCGCACGCCGCAGACGCAGTGGCCCGCCTGCGACACACCGCAGCTGCTGCTGCCGGGTAACAGTCGCCAGTGGGGCAATCTGAGCATTGCCGCCAGCTGCGGCCAGAATCGTCGCTATCTGCAGGTACAGGTGCAGGTCACCGGCGAGTATCTGGTGGCCAATCGTCAGCTGGCGCGCGGCAGCAACGTCAGCGCCAGTGATTTCCGCCTGGAGAGTGGCCGGCTGGACACGCTGCCGGCGCGCGCGCTGCTCAGCAGCAGCAATCTGGCGGACGCCATTGCCCTGCGTGACATTGCGCCAGGCCAGCCGGTGACGGCCACTATGCTGCGCCAGCCGTGGCGGGTGAAAGCCGGTCAGAATGTGATGGTGATTGCCAGCGGCAACGGCTTTAATGCCAGCAGTGAAGGTCGTGCGTTAAACAACGCCAGCGCGGCGCAGACGGTGCGCGTGCGCATGAGCAATGGCCAGGTGGTAAGCGGTCGTGTCAGCGAGGATGGGAATATTCTGATATCGCTATAAAGCGTTAAAGAACGCTGTTGTTCTGCCGATAGAGATATCAACAATGATATTACCCTATGCTGACTCAGTTGGCTGATCCCCAATTGACCCTAACAGGAGCCACACCATGAGTATCGACAGAACGCAGCCTTTAAAACCGGTGAGCACTGTACAAACCCGTGACAGCAGCGACAACCAGGCAAAAGTGCGTCAGAACAGCGCACCGGCCGCCAGCACCAGCCAGAATGGTGCAGAAGTGACGCTGAGTCCCGCTCAGGCGCAGCTGATGCAGCCGGGCAGCAAAGATATTAACACAGCGCGCGTAGAGCAGCTGAAGACCGCCATTCGTAATGGTGAACTGAAAATGGATACCGGTAAGATCGCCGATGCGCTGATCGCCGATACCAGGGCGTTTTTAGAGGGTAAATAGTCCCGATGGATAATCTGCTGACCACCTTAGATAAAATGCAGGATGTGCTGAGTTCGCTTAACGTCGTGATGGATGAAGAGCAGCAGCAACTTTCTGCCGGACGGATTAATGGCAACCTGCTGCAGCGCATTACAGAAGATAAAAGCGCGCTGCTGACGACGTTGAATTATCTGGACGAAATGCGCCGCAAAACCGAGCTGTCGCTGGGTACCAAAGCGCCTTATCGTGGTCACAGTGATATCGCACGCCGCTGGCACAGCATTCAGCAACATACCCAGCGTCTGCGCGACGCCAATCAGCACAATGGCATGCTGTTGCAGCATCAGATGACCTTTACCGAACAGGCGCTGTCGGTGCTGAAACCGCATCAGACCCAGTCCTTTTACGGCCCGGACGGCCGCGGTTTAGGCCAGAGCACGCTGAGCCGCAAAGGCTAAACGCAGCCGTGCTGCGGGTCCGCTGAATCAGGGTCGCCACACCGGGCGACCCTTTTTATTGTTCGCTCACACCGCCGTGCGGCGGGCAAAATCGCTCGGGCGGAAGCCCAGTAAACCGAGCATCACGAAGTAAGCGCCGCCGCCAATGGCGCACACCGCCGCCAGCCGCAGTAACCGCCACCACATCTGCCCCTCTTCCCACGCCGGCATCACCTGCAGAATGCCCAGCAGCGCAGCAGCCATCACCGCGACGGCGACCAGCAGACGCAGCAGGAAACCGTGCCAGCCCGGCTGCGGCTGAAAGATTTGCTGTTTGCGCAGCTGCCAGTAGAGCAGCGCCGCATTCAGGCAGGCCGCCAGACCAATCGACAGCGACAGACCAGCGTGCTTCAGCGGGCCAATAAACGCCAGGTTCATCAGCTGGGTCATGATCAAGGTGGCGATAGCAATCTTTACCGGCGTTTTGATGTCCTGACGCGAATAGAAGCCCGGCGCCAGCACTTTCACCACGATCAGCCCCATCAGCCCAACCGAATAGGCAATCAGCGCGCGCTGGGTCATCGCCGCATCAAAAGCGGTAAATTTGCCGTACTGGAACAGCGCCACGGTGAGCGGACCGGAAAGAATGCCCAGCGCCACCGCGCTCGGCAGCGCCAGCAGGAAGCACAGACGCAGGCCCCAGTCCATCAGACGGGAATATTCATCGTGGTTGCCGCTGGCAAAACTCTTCGCCAGCGACGGCAGCAGGATGGTGCCGAGCGCCACGCCCAGCACGCCAGAGGGAAACTCCATCAGACGATCGGCGTAGTACATCCACGACACCGAGCCGGAGACCAGAAACGAGGCGAAAATGGTATTGATGATCAGCGAGATCTGGCTCACCGACACGCCGAGAATCGCCGGGCCCATCTGGCGCATCACCCGCCACACGCCGGCATCGCGCAGGTTGACGCGCGGCAGTACCAGCATGCCAATCTTTTTCAGGTGCGGCAGTTGATAAAACAGCTGCAGCAACCCGCCCACTACCACTGCCCACGCCAGCGCCATCACCGGCGGATGGAAGTGCGGCGCGGCAAACAGCGCAAAGCCGATCATGCTGATATTCAGCAGCGTGGGCGCGAACGCCGGGACGGAGAAGCGGTTCCAGGTATTAAGAATCGCCCCGGCCAGCGACGCCAGCGAGATCAGCAGAATATAAGGAAAGGTGACGCGCAGCAGCGAACTGGTTAAGGCGAACTTGTCGGCGGTATCGGCAAAACCCGGCGCCGTTACCACGATTACCCAGGGCGCAGCGACCATGCCCAGCACCGTCACCACCGCCAGCACCAGCGTCAGCAGGCCTGATACATAGGCAACAAACACCCGCGTGGCGTCTTCGCCCTGCTTGCTTTTATATTCGGCAAGAATTGGCACGAAGGCCTGTGAAAAGGCGCCTTCGGCGAAAATACGGCGCAGCAGATTGGGCAGTTTGAACGCCACGAAAAAGGCATCGGTGGCCATGCCAGCCCCGAAAACGCGCGCCACAATGGCGTCGCGGGCAAAGCCCAGCACGCGGGAAAACAGGGTCATCGAACTGACCGCAGCCAGCGATTTCAGCAAATTCATAATGAGTGGCGCATCCTGAAAAGTGTCGGATAAATGAGCAACTTAGCGCGGACATCCTGCGATGTCCGGCGATAGTCTACTGCTGCGGTGGGAAATGACCAGCATTGAGTGTTACAAGGGATTATTCCTGTACGGCGTCGCGCCACAGTTTTTCTACCAGACGCTGCGCCGCCAGCGCCTGTTCACCACTGGTTTCAGGCATCGTCTGATTTTCCACGCACTGGATAAAATGGTGTGCCGCACCGCTGAAGCCACGCTGGGTCAGATGACTTTGCCACGCCGGCGGGACATCACTGCGCAGGTCGCTAAGCGTCTCTTCACGCCAGTCGCGCATCTCATTAATTTCGATGTAACGCCCGTCGCAGATGGCGCTGACCACTTCACGCTGCGTGCCCGCGCGGCGATGCATACTGGTGGTAATTTGCAGCGATCCGGCTGAGAAATGGTGCTCACCGTAGAGCATTGCGCCGTCATCATGGGTGTCGATATGGCCGAGCTCCAGCCTGAGCTTGCCGCCGGCCAGCCACAGCGCGGTATCGACCACGTGCAGATAATCATCCAGCAGGGTAAAGCGCAGGTCGTGCGGGCCGACGCTGTCTGCCCGGTGTTTCTCAATGCGCAGCGAGGACGCGCCCGGCAGCTGCGCTTTCAGCTGCTGGTAGCGCGGTGCAAAGCGCCGGTTGAAGGCCACCATCAGTTTGCGTTTGCGCTTTTCCGCCAGCGCCACCAGCGTCTCCGCCTGCTGCAGCGTTTCGGCCAGCGGCTTATCGACACAAACATCTTTACCGGCCAGCAGCAGCGCCTGCACTACCTCAAAATGGCTGGCGGTGCTGCTGTGCACAAACACCGCATCGCTGGCCGCCGCCAGCGCATCCAGCTGACTAAAATAAGGAATACGGTAACTGTCGCAGATCGGCTGCGCCCGCGCCTGGCTGGGCGAGAACGCGCCCACCAGCTGCCAGCCGCTGGCCTGTGCCAGTACCGGCAGCCAGGCTTTCTGCGCGATACCGCCAAGCCCGACCACACCAATACGCAGCGTCATTTCACGCCTCCCGCTGCAGCAGTTGCTGCAGCTGAGCATCAAGGCGCGCCACCTGCGCTTCCAGCTGAGCAACGCGCGCGGCCAGATCGTCAGACTCAGGCGACGCTGTGTGGCTGGCGGGTAGTTCGTCCGCCACCTCGCCGCCAAACAGGTGCATATAGCGGCTTTCACGCTTGCCCGGCTCGCGCGCCAGACGCACCACCATGGGGCCGTCGTCGCGCGTCGTCAGCCCCTCCAGCGTGCGTTCCACCTCGGCCATGTCCTGAAACTCATGCAGACGACCACTGCGGGTACGCAGTTCGCCCGGCGTCTGCGCGCCGCGCAGGAACAGCAGCGTCAGCACCGCCACTTCGGCGGCATTCAGCTGCAGATTGCCAAACGCTGAGTTGCAGAAACGCTGTTCATATTTGCTGACGCGCTGACCGAAACCGCTGTTAGCGGTGACCAGATGCTTTTTCACCAGCTCATCGAGCTGAGCCTGCACCTCACTTTCGCTCAGGTTCATCACCGGCTCGCGGTTAGATTTCTGATTACAGGCGGTGACCACGCCATTGAGGGATAACGGATATTGATCCGGCGTGGTGACCTGCTTCTCCAGCAGGCAGCCGATCACGCGCAATGCCTGCGCGGAGAGAGCCATCTTCATTACGTGTTCCTTTTATTATTGTCCGCGACGATCCGGGTTCCATTCGCGCCAGGTAAGCGCCGTCAGCACATGATCCTGCCAGCGGCCATCAATCAGTAAATAGTCTTTGGCGTAGCCCTCTTTTTCAAAACCGAGGCGCGCCAGCAAATCACCGCTACGCTGATTGTGCGGCATATAGTTGGCCATGATGCGATGAATGCGCTGCTGGCGCTGCATATAGCGAATCGCCGCCTGCAGCGCCTCAAACATCATGCCCTGCCCCTGCCACTTCTCTCCCAGCGAGTAGCCGAGATAGCAGGCATGAAACGATCCGCGCAGCACATTGCTGAAGTTGGCGACGCCGCGCACTTCATGCTCTTCCGGGTCCATCAGCACAAAATAGAACGCGGAGCCCTGTTTATGCATGTCGGCAATTAAACCCAGGCGCGCCTGCCAGCCAGATGGATAACAGTGGCTCTCATCGCGCACCGGTTCCCAGGGTTTAAGAAAGGCGCGGTTTTCGGCGTAGTAATCCGCCAGACGCCAGGCATCGCGTTCATGTACTAAACGCACCACCAGACGATCGGTGGTAAGCCGCACGCGCGGGCCAGCAGAGCGATAGCCAAACATCATGACTCCTGAAATCCATAACGAAAGAAAGATGTACGCCAGCGGCGTTACTTCTCACTATAACTGTCACCCCGGCTGCGGTAAAACCCCGCGCATCGCTCATGGCAATTGATTCCGATTAAGGATTAATTTCTCTTCAGGCTGGATAAAAAAATATCATCCTGAAAACGCTATTTTTCCCGCCGGAGCAGGCAGAAAATAGACCAGCTGGTCACTTTTCCTTCTCACTTGCTCAGGATTCAGCATGTCACGGGTTGCGCGGGCACGACGCCTTGGAAAAACGTTTCTGTTAGTCGATAACATGCTGGTGGTAATGGGATTCTTTGTGGTGTTTCCCCTGATCTCCATTCACTTTGTGGAACAGCTTGGCTGGGCCGCGCTGCTGGTGGGCATTGCGCTCGGCCTGCGTCAGCTGGTGCAGCAGGGGCTGGGTATCTTCGGTGGGGCCATTGCAGACCGTTTTGGCGCGCGGCCGCTGATCGTTACCGGCATGCTGATGCGTGCCGCCGGTTTCGCCTGTATGGCGCTGGCGCATCAGCCGTGGTTGCTGTGGCTGGCCTGCCTGCTGTCCGGACTGGGCGGCACGCTGTTCGATCCGCCACGCAGCGCGCTGGTGGTGAAACTGGTGCGGGCACGCGAGCGCGGACGCTTCTTTTCGCTGCTGATGATGCAGGACAGCGCCGGCGCGGTGCTGGGCGCGCTGATTGGCAGCTGGCTGCTGGCTTGGGATTTCCGTCTGGTGTGCTGGGTCGGTGCGGCGGTGTTTGTCGTCGCCGCCATCTTTAACGCCGTGTGGCTGCCAGCATGGCGCATCTCTACGGAGCGTATCGCCATGCGCGAGGGAATGCAGCGCGTGTGGCGCGACCGCCGTTTCCGCCTGTATGTCTTTACCCTGACCGGCTATTACATTCTCGCCGTGCAGGTGATGCTGATGCTGCCGGTCATGGTCAATCAGGTGGCGGGCGCACCGGCGGCGGTGAAGTGGATGTACGCGATTGAAGCGCTGCTGTCGCTCAGCCTGCTCTATCCGCTGGCACGCTGGAGTGAAAAGCGCTTCCGCCTGGAAACACGCCTGATGGCCGGACTGTTTCTGATGACCTTCAGCCTGCTGCCGGTTGGCATGACCGATTCGCTGCCGTCGCTGTTTTTGCTGATCGCCGTCTTCTATCTCGGATCGATCATCGCTGAACCGGCACGTGAAACCCTGAGTGCCTCCCTGGCCAGCGCCCGGGCACGCGGCAGCTACATGGGGTTCAGCCGGCTCGGTCTGGCGATTGGCGGGCTGATTGGTTACTCCGGTGGCGGCTGGATGTTCGATATGGGCCAGCAGCTGGCCCTGCCGGAGCTGCCGTGGATGCTGCTCAGCACCGTCGGCATGATCACGCTACTGGCGCTGTGGTGGCAGTTCCAGCCGCGCCAGGTGGCACCGGCGATCTTCAGCAGCTAGTTTGCCGGTTCAGGCGTTCTCTTCCATACTTCCCGCACGTCCGGAAAAAGGGTGACCTCTGTCACCCTGAGAACCACAGGAGAAACGGGATGAAACTTTACATCTACGATCACTGCCCTTTCTGCGTCAAAGCACGCATGATATTTGGCCTGAAAAACCTGCCGGTTGAGCTGATTGTGATGCTCAATGATGATGAAGCAACGCCGAAAAAGCTGATTAGCCAGAAAATGGCGCCGATACTGCAAAAAGCCGATGGCAGTGCGATGCCGGAGAGCATGGATATCGTGCGCTTTGTCGATAATCAGGATCGCCAGCCGCTGCTGACCGGCAAGCAAAATCCCGCCATCGCCGACTGGCTGCGACGGGTCAATGGCTACATCAACAAGCTGCTGCTGCCGCGCATCGCCGAGGCCGCGTTTGCTGAATTCGCCACCCCCGAAGCACGTGATTACTTCCGCGAAAAGAAACAGGCCAGCCTCGGTGACTTTGCCGAACTGCGTAAGCATGCCCCGGGTTTCATCAAAAATATCAGCGATGATCTGCGCCAGCTGGATAAATTGATCGTTAAACCCAATGCGGTAAACGGCGAGTTGTCTGAGGATGACATTCATCTGTTTCCGCTGCTGCGCTCGCTGACGCTGGTTTCCGGTATCGAATGGCCGAGCCGCGTTGCCGACTACCGCGATAATATGGCGAAACAGACGCAGGTGAATCTGCTGTCGTCGATTGCGGCCTGATGGCGCTGTGATGAGAAGCGCGCGGCTGCGTTTCTCATCTCTCTCCTGGTGACACCTGGCCCTGAATCAGGCAGGCTAAAGGCTGTTTGGCCGTATCAACCAGGAAGAAGAAATGATGAAGAAGGCGTTTCCCGGGCTGTTTGCCCTGTTTTTTGCCGTGCTGCTCAGCGGCTGTAACCAATTGACGCAATACACCATCAGCGAGCAGGAAGTGAATCAGGCGCTGCAAAAGCGCAACAACTACGAGAAAGACATCGGCGTGTCCGGGCTGGTGAATGCCCATATTGTACTGACCGATCTGAGCAGCCAGATTGGCCGTGAAGAACCCGGTAAAGTGACGCTGTCTGGTAAAGCCAACATCAACGTCAGCTCGCTGTTTGGTCCGCAGCAGGCCGAAATGCAGCTGAAGATGAAAGCGCAACCGGTGTACAACGCGCAGCAGGGCGCCATCTATCTGCAGGACCTCGAAATCGTCGACGCGCAGGTGCAACCTGAGAAGATGGCGTCGATCATGAAAACCCTTACGCCGTATCTGAACGAATCCCTCAAGCGCTATTTCAATGAAAAACCCGCCTACGTGCTGAGTGCCGACCGTAGCAAAGGCGAGGCGCTGGCGAAGAAACTGGCTAAAGGGCTGGAAGTCAAGCCTGGCCAGCTGGTGATTCCGTTTACCGATTAACGTTGCAAAGGGCCGTTCTCAGCGGCGGCCCTGGATAGCGTGGCAGGATGCCGGCATTATTCCGCCCGCGCCTGCCGCGCAACCTGCCGCGCCTGTGGTTATTTCTCTCCCGCACTGCAAAATCCCGTGCAAACGGTTGCCCGCCCCCTTATGATTAGTCCCCGGCCTAAACGAGCCATTTCGTTTTCACCTCAGCCGGAGCCTTTTTGAATGACAGCCCAACCCCAGCAAATCACGATTCGCCGCCCTGACGACTGGCACATCCACCTGCGCGATGGCGCGATGCTCAATGCAGTGCTGCCCTATACCAGCGCGGTGAATGGTCGTGCGATTGTCATGCCAAATCTGGTTCCGCCGGTCACCAGCGTTGCGGCTGCCGAAGCGTATCGCGCACGCATCATGGCGGCGCTGCCTGCTGAGCATCACTTCACGCCGCTGATGACCTGTTACCTCACCGATTCGCTCGATGCGGACGAAATCGAACGCGGCTTCCGCAGCGGTATTTTTACGGCGGCAAAACTCTATCCGGCACACGCCACCACCAACTCCAGCCATGGCGTCACCAACATTGCCTCAATTGCCAGCGTGCTGGAGCGCATGCAGGAAATCGGTATGCCGATGCTGGTGCACGGCGAAGTCACCGATGCGCACATTGATATCTTTGATCGTGAAGCGCGTTTCATCGAAACCGTGCTGCAGCCGCTGCGCCAGCAGTTCCCGGGCCTGAAAGTGGTGATGGAACACATCACCACGAAGGAAGCTGCGGAGTATGTTGCCGCCGGCAATGAACTGCTTGGCGCGACCATTACGCCACAGCATCTGATGTTCAACCGCAACCACATGCTGGTGGGCGGCGTGCGCCCGCATCTCTACTGTCTGCCCATTCTGAAGCGCAACATTCATCAGGAAGCGCTGCGTAACCTGGTGGCAAGCGGCAACCGTCGTGTCTTCCTGGGCACCGACACGGCACCGCACCTGCGCCATCTGAAAGAAGCCAGCTGCGGCTGTGCCGGCGTATTTAATGCGCCGACGTCGCTGCCCGCTTATCTGACCGTGTTTGAAGAGCTTGGCGCACTGGAGCATTTTGAAGCCTTCTGCTCTGAGAACGGCCCCAGGTTCTACGGCCTGCCGCTCAACGACGGTACCCTGACGCTGGTGCGTGAGCCGTGGACGGTGCAGGAGAGCATCACGGTCGCTGACGATACGCTGGTTCCGTTCCTCGCCGGTGAAACCCTTAACTGGCGCATCAAAGAATAATCATCTGCCGCTTGCCTTCGGGAATTTTATACTGTACAAATAACCAGTATATTATCCCGGAGGCGTTTATGCGTGTTGAAATTACCGTAGCAAAGACTCAGCCCCTTCCCGCCGGTGCACTGGATGCACTGAGCGCTGAACTCACTCGCCGTATCTCCCGCGATTTTCCCGACGACAATCATCACGTCAAAGTGCGCTATGCCGGTGGTAACCAGCTCAGCGTGTTTGGCGGCTGTAAAGAATCACGCGACCGCATCAGCGATATTTTGCAGGAAACCTGGGAAAGCGCTGACGACTGGTTTATTACCGATTAACCGCCACTGTGCCGTTTTTGCCGGGCCCGCCGCCCGGCTTTTTTGTTTTTATTTCCCGCTCGCCAGAAAAACCCGCGCCAGCTAGACTCTGATTAAACGATGTCCTATTCTTGCCTCGTCGTGCTTACAGGAGGTGTGTTGCACATGACTACTGAAAAACCAGAAGAGGCGATGACGTTTGGGGAATTACTGGCCTTCATTGCTGAACAGCAACGCCGTTTGACCGTGCTGGAAAATGCCTTTGCTACGCTGACCTTCTGTCTGGACGATCGCGCCAGTCAGCTGCTGGCTCACAATCTGACGCTCGAAGCGCAAAACCAGAATCATGACGCTCAGTTACAGCAGCATTTTGCCCGGCTGGCCGACGAGATCCACCGGCGCAAAGGGCAGTTGCCTGCCGAGTCGCAGGGATAATTTCAGATTTTTACCCTGGCGTTCAGCCCGTTAAAGTTTTAATGCTGAGATGCCGATAATCGGTATGACGACACGTTGCGCTGCGACAATAAATACCCAGCTGCGTAAGGCGTTTATTTATTCGTTGAAAACCGGCTTTTGGCTGCTTTTATTTTGCTGTGTTTTTAGTCACCACACTTTTTAACTACTGTACTGTTAATTCCATGTTATAATTATCTCGCTAGTGCAAGATACAGACGCATTGAACCTCGAAAGCACTTCGTTTAACGAGTAATAAGGAGGTTATAATGGACAGAAGTAAAGACGTCATCCAGACCCATCCGCTGGTGGGATGGGATATCAGCACCGTTGACAGCTATGACGCCATGATGATCCGCCTGCACTCGCTATCATCGCAGGACCAGAAAGAAGAAGAAGCTGACGTGGGCCCAACATACTGGCTGACAACTGACGTAGCCAGACAGTTTATCTCTATCCTCGAAGCTGGCATTGCAAAGATCGAGTCCACTGAGCAATACCTACGCGATAATCGCAAGCACTAATCATCACCATCGCGTGAAAAGGCACCCTACAGGGTGCCTTTTTCATGGGCGCACTCTTTTGATATGCTATTGAAAAAAATCGCCGTTTTGCAGGAGTGATGTCGTCATGGTTTATGATCTGATTGTGGTGGGGAGTGGTTCCGTCGGAGCTGCCGCGGGTTTCTACGCAACCCAGGCGGGCCTGTCGGTGCTGATGATCGACAGCGCGCACCCGCCCCACAGCCAGGGGACGCATCACGGCGAAACCCGCCTGATTCGTCATGCTTACGGCGAAGGTGAACGCTACGTGCCGCTGGTGCTGCGCGCCCAGACGTTATGGGATGAGCTGGAGCGCCAGAGCGGCGAACGCATTATGCACCGCAGCGGCATTCTTAATCTGGCGCCGGCCAGCTCGGATTTCATTCACAACGTAATCGACAGTGCTAACCGCTGGCAGTTAGCGGTGCAGGTGTTACAGGCCGATGAGGTGCGTAAACGCTGGCCGCAGCTTAGCGTACCGGACGGCTACGTCGGCGTGTTTGAGCCCAACTCTGGCTTCCTGAAATGCGAACAGGCGGTGCGCAGCTGGGTGCAGCTGGCGGAACAGGCTGGCTGCGCGCAGCTGTTTAACTGCCCGGTCAGCGCGATTGGCCGCGAGGGCGATCTGCAGCAGGTCACCACCAGCGATGGCGTATTCCGCGCGCGCAAGCTACTGATCAGCGCCGGCACCTGGGTCAGTCAGCTGGTGGACAATCTGCCCGTTACGCCGGTGCGCAAGGTGTTTGCCTGGTATCAGGCCGATGGGCGCTACAGCGAAAATAACCAGTTCCCCGGCTTTACGGTAGAGATGCCGGATGGCAGCCATTTCTACGGTTTCCCGGCAGACAATAATGCCCTGAAAGTGGGACGCCACGATGGCGGTCAGCCGATGCAGACGCCAGCGGACCGCAAACCGTTCGGCAGCATCGCCGCTGACGGTAACGAAGCCTTTAGCTTCCTGCGCCAGTTTCTGCCAGGCGTAGGCGTGTGCCTGCATGGTGAAGCCTGCAGCTATGACAACACGCCGGATGAAGATTTTATTATCGATACCCTGCCCGGCGAGCCTGACCGACTGATTATCACCGGCCTGAGCGGCCACGGGTTTAAATTCGCCAGCGTGCTGGGTGAACTGGCCAGCGAATTTGCGCAGAATAAACCGTTCTCCTTTGACCTCACGCCCTTCTCACTTACGCGTTTTGCCTGATTTTGTTGCTGCCGGTGCGGAGCGCACTGGCAGTTATTGACCTTTCCTGACACAGATTTACTTTCCTCCCGCGTTTATGGCGCATTTGGTGAAGCAATACCCATTGCCGCCAGGGCTAAAACTGCTTTTTGCTTATCTATTCAGAATTATTGAATTACACCGCCAGCCTTTCGCCATATATATCGAACCCCTAAATTCAAAGTTATAGAAAAGTAAGGACGATTGATTTTCTATTTCAGGTTGTAGATTCTCATTACCACTTATTTCCTGATAACGGCTTAACTATGTGGCGTAATTCTCCACGGCATTACGGTGCGTTAACCATTGCGTTGCACTGGCTGATGGCGCTGACGATTTACGGTATGTTCGCGCTGGGTTTATGGATGGTCGGACTTGGCTATTACGACGGCTGGTATCACAGCGCCCCTGAGATTCACAAAGGCATCGGCATCTTACTGTTTGGCGCTCTGCTGCTGCGCCTGTGCTGGCGTGTGATATCGCCGCCGCCGGCACCGCTCAACAGTTACTCGCCGCACGTACGCCGTGCCGCCCATGCTGCGCACTGGCTGCTGTATGGCCTGCTGCTGGTGTTGCTGATCAGCGGCTATCTGATCTCTACCGCAGACGGCAAGCCGGTCTCAGTGTTTGGCTGGTTTGAGGTACCGGCACTGTTTAGCGGCGCGGGTGAGCAGGCCGATGTCGCCGGTGAGGTCCATTTATGGCTGGCGTGGGCTCTGGTGCTGTTGTCTGCCCTGCACACCCTGGCCGCGCTGAAACACCATTTTGTCGATCGCGACATGACGCTGAAACGGATGCTCGGTTACCGCATCCCCTTAACCTCTGAAAAGGAAAAGTAATATGATCAGGAAAACCCTGCTGGCGCTCAGCGCCGCTGCCCTCTTTTCGACCAGCCTGAGTGCCAGCGCGGCTGAGTATAAGTTTGATAAAGAGGGTCAGCACGCGTTTGTTCAGTTCCGCATTCAGCATCTTGGCTACAGCTGGCTGTACGGCAGCTTTAAAGATTTTGATGGCAGCTTTACCTTTGATGAAGCCAATCCGGCCGCGGACAAGGTCAACGTGACCATCAATACCAACAGCCTCGATACTAACCATGCCGAGCGCGATAAGCATTTGCGCAGCGCGGATTTCCTCAATACCGGCAAATTCCCGCAGGCCAGCTTTAGCTCGACTGAGGTTAAAAAACAGGGCAAGGATTATAAGATCACCGGCAACCTGACGCTCAACGGCGTAACGAAGCCGATCACGCTGGATGCGCAGCTGATTGGGGAAGGCAAGGATCCGTGGGGCGGTTATCGCGCCGGCTTTGCTGCCAGCGGCGAAATCGTGCTGAAAGAGTTCAACATCAGCAAAGATCTCGGTCCGGCCTCGCAAAAAGCCGAGCTGATCATTTCAGTCGAAGGTGTGCGTCAGTAATCAGCAGTACAGCCTGGCGGGCAATGCGCCAGGCTGTTAAGCCGTTACTTTTTGTCCGGCGCGGGGATCGCCATGGTCATGTTGAGTAAACCGCGCGATTTATTGAACACTTTGTTGCCATTTTCGCGGCCAGCGCGGCGCGCGCGCTGCTCTTCCGGCGCCAGTTTCGACTCTTCCATGCACAGCGGGCTGCAGCAGTTCTGATACTTTTCCGCACAGCTCGGGCACTGAATAAACAGCAGATGGCAGCCGTCATTAACGCAGTTGGTGTGGCTGTCGCACGGCGCACCACACTGGTGGCAGCTGGAGAGAATATCGTCAGAGATACGCTCGCCCATGCGCTCGTCAAACACGAAGTTTTTGCCTTTGAAGCGCACCGGTAAACCCTGCTCGCGCGCGCGGCGGGTATATTCGATGATGCCCCCTTCAATGTGGTAAACATCATCAAAACCGTTGTGCTTCATCCACGCACTGGCTTTTTCACAGCGGATGCCGCCGGTACAGTACATGACGATTTTTTTGTCTTTCTGCGCCTGCAGCATATCCACCGCCATCGGCAGCTGATCGCGGAACGTATCGGCTGGCACTTCCAGCGCGTTGTCGAAGTGGCCCACTTCGTATTCGTAGTGGTTACGCATATCCACAAACACCGCATCCGGATCGTCGAGCATGGCGTTGACTTCGGCCGCTTTGAGATAGTTACCGACGTTACTGGCGTCGAAGCTACCGTCTTCAATACCGTCAGCCACGATGCGATCGCGCACTTTCAGGCGCAGCACCCAGAACGATTTGCCGTCGTCATCCAGCGCGATGTTCATGCGCAGATTGTCGAGCGCCGGGTCAAAGGCATAGAGCATCGCCTTCATCGCTTCATAGCGACTGGCCGGCACGCTGATTTGTGCATTAATCCCTTCCTGCGCCACGTAGACGCGGCCGAACACCTTCAGCTGGGTTAAGGCAACATAGAGACGGTCGCGGAATGCCTGTGGATCGGCAATCTGGAAGTATTTATAAAAAGAGACTGTGGTACGCGGCTCGGTTTCGGCCAGCATACGTTCTTTCAGCTCTTTATTGGAAACGAGGTTGTGTAACACTGGCATGGTGAACACCTGTTAGCAATCAGAGAAATTTAGCGCGCATATGATACCTGAATTGAGCGTGATGCAAAGCCTCTGGTGCAATTCTCCTGCCATCAGCCACAATCGACGGGGTTCTGCGTTGTGCTCGCTAATATCTGCGCAGAAATGCTGTTCGTCGTGCGCTGACGCACGGATGGTTGATTTCAGTCAGAGAGAAAAAATGGCATAATCCCGGCCAATTACAGAAACCGGACTCTCTGGTACACGACGCAGGACATTGATATTTCCATGACGCAACTTCCGCAATTTACCCGCGAACTCCTTCATCCACGCTACTGGCTGACCTGGCTGGGCATCGGTTTCCTCTATGTACTGGTGCTGTTGCCCTACCCGCTGCTGTACGTGACTGGCTGCGGGCTGGGACGCCTTGCCATGCGTTTTATGAAGCGTCGTGTTCAGGTCGCGCAACGCAATCTGGCGCTGTGCTTCCCCGATATGCCGACCAGCGAACGTGAAGCCATGGTGAAGCACAATTTCGAATCGGTGGGAATGGGGCTGATTGAGACCGGCATGGCATGGTTCTGGCCGGACTGGCGTATTCGTAAATGGGTCAGCACCAGCGGCCTGGAGCACGTTACCGAGGCGCTGGCACAAAAGCGCGGCATCCTGCTGATTGGCATGCACTTCCTGACGCTGGAGCTGGGTGCGCGCGTGTTTGGCATGTACAACCCGGGCATTGGCGTGTATCGCCCTAACGACAACAAGTTACTGGACTGGCTGCAAACCTGGGGACGCATGCGTTCCAATAAAAGCATGCTGGATCGCAAAGATCTGAAAGGCATGATCCGCGCCATGAAGAACAACGACATCATCTGGTATGCGCCCGATCACGACTACGGCCCGCGCAGCAGTGTATTTGCCCCGTTCTTTGCCGTTCAGGAAGCCGCGACCACCACCGGCACGCATATGCTGATTCGTCTGGCTAATCCGAGCGTGGTGCCGTTTCTGGCACGCCGCCTGCCGCACGGCCGCGGCTACGAACTGAAAATGATGCCGGATATCCGCCACAAATTCTCACTGGAGAGTGAACTGGATACCGCTATCGTGATGAATAAAGTGGTGGAAGAGACGGTGCTGCTGGCGCCTGAGCAGTATATGTGGCTGCATCGCCGCTTTAAAACCCGGCCTGAAGGGCAGCCTTCACGCTATTAATCGGTTGCGGGGTATTATCAATGCCCCGCGTTATTTACCGCACATTTGCCTTAATTCACGTGATTGTCTGCGCAGTGGCGCGCTAAAAAAGGCCCAGACTGAGCTGCTGTGCCTTCCACACGGCGACACTCAAGTCAACGACACCCTTTACGCTGACTGCTGCTATCTTACGAATTAATCACGGTTTTTAGCTGCTACGCCGACGCGTTCTCCCTCGCCCGCCGCTGCTTTTCAGTGCCTGAGTTTGTACGGCAATATGCGTAAATATGACGGGTGCGGATCTGATTTTGATGACTTCCAGGCCTTTTCCTATTTAATTTTACTCAGGCTTGCCGTCTTGTTTACTTATCTAATAAATTTTACTGATTAAACAAGTATTTGTCTGAAAGTTAACTGCCATATTCTTTTTTGATTAAAAATTCACCTTTAATATATCTTTATGGAATTGGTTAGCCCGATCGAATCCAGTTAGTTTCGACCCTGACAGTTAGCTCGTTAACTGCGCGTTTAAAAATATAAAAAGATTACACACAGCAAATATATTCAGGACACATAATATGAATAAAGGTATCTACTACTACGTGACGATCAGTACCGATCAGGAGGGTTACCATCTGCTGCATCGGAAAGAGTGTAAACGTCTGCCGGTTAAGGAGGATATGGTGTTCATCGGTACGCTCTATAATTTAAATCAGGCTTTGGCCACCGCACGAATTAATTTTAAAAAGGTGAAGCCCTGTATTAAATGCTGCATCCGTTATTCTGCACCCGTGTTACGCGAGTCGGTACGACCGGTTCTGCACTTTCCGCAAAAAATGATGTAACCGGCGCGGGTGGATGACTTTTTACGCATCCACCCCGTCATTGTTCTCTCCCGCCCTGACAGCCGCCAATTTTCGTCTATTCTTCTGTGAAATCCCTTTTTGCACTGACAAGGAGTTGCAGATGAGCCTGTATAGTACTTTAGAAGAAGCCATTGAAGCCGCACGCGAAGAGTTCCTCGCCAGCCAGCCTGAACTGGAGCAGGATGACGCCAGCGTCAGCCAGTTTGCGCTGCAGAAGTACGTGATGCAGGATGGCGACATTATGTGGCAGGCGGAGTTTTTCGCTGATGAAGACGGCCAGGGCGAATGCCTGCCCATTTGCAGCGGTGAAGCGGCGCAGGCGGTGTTCGACGGTAATTTCGATGAAATTGAGCTGCGCCAGGAGTGGCAGTCGGAAAATACCCTGCACGAATGGGACGAAGGCGAATTTCAGCTGGAGCCGCCGCGCGACCTGGAAGAAGGCGAGGCAGCGGCCGAAGAGTGGGAAGACGACGACAGTCCGTCAGACAACTGGGCGTAAGTTACTCGTACGGGCCGTGCTGTGCGTCAACCGGCAGTAGCAGCGTGTCCATCACCAGCGAAAGCGGCAGATCGAGAATGGTCAGCACGCGCCACGGCCCGTCACGCACATCCCACTGCACGCCCGGATAATACTGGTTACCGTGCCCCTGTCCGGGTACGGTCCGGCTGATAATGCTGCCACAGCCCGTGAGCAGTAAAATGGCGGCGCACAGCGCAATTAACTTCAGGCAATATTTCACTGCATTTACTCACCCTGAACTGACACCCCTGATTCTGATGTGCGTCAGTGACTGTTTAAATGTGCTCAGGAACGCTGGCACATGTCATCGCGCCATTTTAGCTGCGGGTGCAGCTAAACCGCTATGTCTTTATGCGTAAAGATTGTGTGAGGCGCGTTAAGCACTTCGCTGAAGCGCAGGCATAAAAAAAGCGGCATCGCTGCCGCTTTTTCATCACCGTTAGCCTGTCAGGCGCGCTGAGGCAGCGCCTGCGGGTTAAGCGTGAGTTTCTGATAACTTTCTACCCACTGATGATATTTATCCGCACTTTCCCACAAACGCGTGTGCACGCGCGCCAGCACCACCGGATCGCTGATCAGCTGCAGACGCTGTTCGCGATTCAGTTTTTCCGGCGCATCGCTCAATGCCTGATCGACGCGGCGATCGCGCGCGTGATCCAGCAGTGCACTCTGCTTATGGCGCGATGTCGCCATCGCCGTCGCCAGCGCGTTGAACGCCGGATTGAACAGCGCATGCATGAAGCCATGCTTCAGCGCACGTTCACGGTTCAGCTGCAGATAGTGATCGGTGTCGACCAGCTCTTTCGGTGGCTCATACTCTTCCGGGATCAGGAACAGCCTGGCACGCTTACTCTTCAGCCCGACCGTGGCGCGACTCGACATCACCGAGACAAACGGCGACAGAATCAGCGAGAAGACGATTGGCGCCAACCACCACAGGAAGTTGAGATCGAGCACGCCCATCCCGACGGCCCAGACAATCCCCAGCAGCATCTGTGAACCATGGCGACGGAACGCTTCGCTCCACGGCGTGGCGTCATCGTCACGCTGCGGCGAGTTCCACACCACTTCCCAGCCGAGGAAGGCGCTGACCACAAACACGGTGTGGAATAGCATGCGCACCGGTGCCAGCAGCACCGAGAACAGCATCTCAAGCAGCAGCGAGAGGAACAGGCGGAATGCGCCACCGTACGCTTTGGCCCCTTTAAACCAGATCAGCACCACGCTGAGCAGTTTTGGCAGGAACAGCAACACCAGCGTGGTGGAGAACAGCGCAATCGCCAAATCCGGACGCCACTGCGGCCACACCGGGAACAGCTGACGCGGCTGCAGGAAGTAGGTCGGTTCCATCAGCGTATGCACCACCTGCAGGGCGGTCGACAACGCAAGGAACATAAACCACAGCGGCGCCGACAGGTAGGACATCACGCCGGTCAGGAACACCGCGCGGTGCACCGGGTGCATGCCTTTTACCAGGAACAGGCGGAAGTTCATCAGGTTGCCGTGGCACCAGCGACGGTCACGCTTCAGCTCATCCAGCAGGTTCGGCGGTAGCTCTTCATAAGAACCCGGCAGATCGTAGGCGATCCACACGCCCCAGCCGGCACGACGCATCAGCGCCGCTTCCACGAAGTCATGTGACAGGATCGAACCGGCGAAGGAGCCTTCACCCGGCAGCGGCGCCAGCGCACAGTGTTCAATAAACGGCTGCACGCGAATGATGGCGTTGTGCCCCCAGTAGTGCGATTCGCCCAGCTGCCAGAAGTGCAGACCGGCGGTAAACAGCGGCCCGTAAACGCGGGTGGCGAACTGCTGACAGCGCGCATACAGCGTATCCATGCCTGACGCTTTTGGTGACGACTGGATAATACCGGCGTTCGGGTTCGCTTCCATCATGCGCACCAGACCGGTAAGACACTCACCGCTCATCACGCTGTCGGCGTCCAGCACCACCATGTAGCTGTAGTTGCTGCCCCAGCGACGGCAGAAGTCATCAATGTTGCCGCTTTTACGCTTCACGCGACGGCGACGACGGCGATAGAAGATCTTGCCTGCCCCACCGACATCCCGCACCAGCTCCATCCACGCTTTTTGCTCGGCGATGGCGATGTCGGCATCGTAGCTGTCGCTCAGGATGTAAACGTCGAAATGCTCCGCGTTACCGGTGCGTTTCACCGACTCCCAGGTGGCGCGCAGACCGGCGAACACGCGTTCCACGTCTTCGTTACAGATTGGCATGATCAGCGCGGTGCGATGTTCCGGATTGAGCGGCTCATCCCCGGTGGTCGAGTACGAGATGCTGTACTTATCGCGGCCGATCAGCAGCTGCAGGAAGCCCATCAGCGCGGTCCAGAAACCGGCCGATACCCAGCAGAACAGGATGGCAAACAGGAACAGGATGCCGGTCTGCAGAATATACGGCAGGATCAGCTCCACCGACTGCAGCCAGTTCTGGTTAAACAGCTCGACCGGATCGAGCAGCGTCCAGCCCTGATACGGCAGAATGGTTTTCATGTACCAGGTGGCGACCACGGTCTGCAGAATGGTCAGAATCAGCAGCACGTAGCGACGCATGGAACCTACGTGGCGCCATTTGTCTTCCGCTTTCTGCTCTTCCACCGTGGCATAGCGTGGGTTGCCTTTCTGCCCGCGCAGGGAATCCCAGGCGCGCGCGATCGGGTTAGTCCGCCAGGCTTCCGGGAACATCAGCGAACGCTTCACCGGCGGCATCGCCTTCAGTGTGGTGCGGTCGAGGTAATCTTTACTGAGCTGCTGGCCATCGGCGAGCGAATCCGGCCACGCCATGGATACGCGCGACGAGACCGATTTCAGCGGCGCATCGTCCGGCCGTTCGCTGGCGGCGATATCCTGCCCCAGCGCGCTGTGAATGGCATGAAACGCCTGCGCATTCTGCAGCGAGGCGCTGAGCGTGGCGCGTGCTGCCGCATCAAGCGGCAGCGCCTCCACGTAAGATTGAGGTAAATAAGTCGATTTATTCATTGGCAGGTAACTGATAGCTCCAGGTTTCCGTCAATGTCTTGTCGCCGCTCACCAGCGCCGCACGCATTTCGGTCGGCTGCTTGTTGTCTTTCACGCGCAGACGCAGCACCAGACGCCAGCCTTTGGTGACCGGGTTGTAGCGTACGCTCTGCTCGACCACGTCGGCGTTGTTACCGACGCTGACCTGCGGCGCCACCTGGGTGTTTTCCGGCAGCTTGCTCATCGCTTTACCGACAAAGTCCACGGTAAAGGCGATGGAACCATCCGGCTGACGCACCAGATTAGACTGCTTCACATCGCCCGCAGAACGCAGCGTGTCTTTCACCCAGGCCACATCGTCCTGATGCAGCTGGTTTTCATCGCGCGTAAAGTGCAGACGATATTTGAAGTTCATCTCTTTGCCTGGCTCTGGCAGGCTCTCCGGCGTCCAGAAGGCCACGATGTTATCGTTGGTTTCATCTGCCGTCGGGATCTCCACCAGCTCTACGCGGCCTTTGCCCCAGTCGCCCTGCGGCTCAACCCAGCCGCTTGGACGCAGATCATAGCGGTCGTCCAGGTCCTGGTAATGGCTGAAGTCACGGCCACGCTGCAGCAGACCGAAGCCTTTCGGGTTTTCGATGGTAAAGGTGCTGACCGCCAGGTGTTTCGGGTTATTGAGCGGACGCCAGATCCACTCGCCATTTCCGGCGTGAATCGACAGGCCGTTCGAATCATGCAGCTCCTGACGGAAGTTGCTGACCGGCGACGGCTGGTTAGCGCCAAACAGGAACATACTGGTGAGTGGGGCTACGCCGAGTTTGCCGACGTTGTCACGCAGATACACTTTAGACTGCACGTCCACGGTGGACTCTTTGCCCGGCTGGATCACAAAGCGATAGGCACCGGCGGCGCGCGGAGAATCCAGCAGCGCATAAATCACCAGCTGTTTATCCTGCGGCTTCGGCCGCTCGATCCAGAACTCTTTAAAGCGCGGGAACTCCTCACCGGAAGGCAGCGCGGTATCAATCGCCAGACCACGCGCCGACAGGCCATACACCTGGCCTTCGCCAATCACGCGGAAATAGCTGGCACCCAGGAAGCTGGTAATCTCATCGTCTTTACCCTTTTTATTTAAAGGATACAGCACTTTGAAACCGGCAAAACCGAGGTTTTTCACCGCATCGGCATCGTGTTTCACGTTGCCGAAATTGAAGTAGTCAGGGTTATATTTGATTTCACGTACCGAAGACGCGGTGACTTCATTGATTTTCACCGGCGTGTCGAAATACATGCCCTGATGATAGAACTCGAGCTTAAACGGCGTGCGCAGTTTGCCCCAGTATGCTTTGTCGTGGTTAAACTGGATCTGCTGATAGTCAGCAAACTTCATTTCACGAAACTGAGAGGGTAAATTGCTTTTTGGCGCTTCAAAACCTTTCCCTGCCAGCGCCTTAGCTTGCTTTGCCACATCATCAATGTTGAACGCCCAGCTATTGTTGGCGTACAACGCCAGCAGAACTGCTGCGCCTACCCAGCGCATCTTCACCAGCCCGCCATTATTCTTCACTTTAGTCAGCACATCCCCCCCTTTCGTGTGCTTAGATCAAACCCATTTATCTTAAAGGATTATTCGGTTTTCCGACAGCTTATGTAAAAGATTGTTCCCCTGATTCGTAAGCCGAAAGTGTACTTTTCGGATAATTAAACCCGGAAGATTAAGAAACAGATTCACCTGATAGTATACGCTGTTTACAGCCGGTAGAATTTCGTCCGGCATAATCCGGTTTCAGGGTGAAACCGGCAAGTAAACTGACAAACCGGAAGCTTATGAGTTCAGCCAAACCCGAACGTGAATATTTCCTCGACTCGATTCGAGCGTATTTAATGCTGCTGGGCGTGCCTTTCCACGTCTCGCTGATTTACTCGACCCAACGCTGGTCGGTTAACAGCCAGGACGCCTCACTGTGGCTGACGGTGCTGAATGATTTTATTCACGCCTTCCGCATGCAGGTGTTCTTTGTTATTTCAGGTTATTTCTCATATATGCTCTATCTGCGCTATCAGCCCAACCGCTGGCTGAAGGTGCGGCTGGAGCGCGTCGGCATTCCGCTGTTAACTGCGGTGCCGCTCATTACCCTGCCACAGTTTTTTATGCTGAAAAATCTCACCAGCAAAGTCGGCGACTGGGCAAACTTCTCGCTGTATGACAAGTACAACGCGCTGATGTGGGATCTGATTTCGCACCTGTGGTTTTTACTGGTACTGGTGATTCTCACCGCGTTTGGCATGCTGAGCTTCCGCTGGCTGCGCGATCAGCAGCGCCGCATCGATTATCAGCAGGTTGGCTGGGGCAAGCTGACGCTGGCCCTGCTGGCCTATGCGCTGGTGTGGTGCGCCTTCCGCCGGCTGATTTTCCACTTTGCTCCCGCGCTGTTAATGGATGGCCTGTTCAGCATTGCGGTAATGCAGTCGCTGTTCTTCCTGCCGTTCTTTATGCTGGGTGCACTGAGCTGGAAACATCAGGCGCTGAAAGCGCTGTTTGTGCGTTTTAATCCGGTGATGTGCTTTGGTGCCATTGCGGTGTTCATCGCGTACAGCCTGAATCAGCGCTACAGCAGCGGTGAAGGCTGGCTGTACGAGCTTGATGCCATCATTTCTACGCTGATGGGCTTGTGTATGCTGAACGTCTGCTTTAGCTTCGGCCACAAGCTGCTGAACAGCCACTCGCCGCGCATCATGTATCTGGTGAACGCGTCGCTGTTTATTTATCTGGTGCACCATCCGCTGACCATCCTGTACGGCATCTACGTTACGCCACACATCAGCAGTAATACGCTGGGCTTCTTTGTCGGCCTGCTGATGGTGTTTGGCGTTGCCTTTGCCCTGTACGAGATTCATCTGCGTATCCCGCTGCTGCGCTTTTTGTTCTCCGGCAAGCCGCAGCGCAAACCAGAGACCTCCGCGCAGACGTAACGGCGTGCTTACCCGCCGGGCTGCGCGCGTTGCAGCCCGGCTATAGCAGCCACTCCACCGGCAGACGCCATACCAGCCGCACCAGCAAACGCTGCAACAGCGTGCACTGCGGCTCGTGCTTATGTACCACTTCCCGCGCTTCGCCGCTGTACTCCACCCAGTTAACGCGGCCCCACTTATCCAGCCGCAGTGCCCAGGCGCGGTCGCGCATGCCGCTGCTGAAGCGCTGATGGGTCTGCTGCGCCAGCGCTTCGCTCTCAATCACCAGCCCCATCTCCGTGTTCAGCACCGCCGAACGCGGATCGAAATTAAACGAGCCAATAAACACTTTGCGGTTATCGACGGTGAAAGTCTTGGCGTGCAGGCTGGAGCCGGAATTCCCGGTCAGGCCGCGATCGTGCGGGGCATCCGCGGCATTGGCCTGCGGCTTCAGTTCGTAGAGCGCAATACCGTGACGCAGCAGCTTCTTGCGCCAGCGCGCATAGCCGGCGTGAACCACGGTGACATCATTGGCGGCCAGCGAGTTGGTTAAGATGGCGATCTTAACGCCCCGCCGCTTCAGCGCCAGTAGCTGCGCCACGCCGGCCCGGGTCGGGACAAAATAGGCCGAAATAATATCGAACTGCTGCTGCGGCGTGCCGATCACCTCCAGCATGCGCTGCGGCAGCAAAGAGGAGCGCTTCGCTTTGCCCAGCCCTTTGCGCGGATCGTCACTCAGCAGTCGCGTGTGTGCCCAGGTCATGCTCAGCGAGCCCTGCTCCAGCTGGCTGACAAATGAAGATTTCTCCAGCCGCGCCAGATAGCGCTGCACCGCCTCGCTCTGCTGCCACTCCGGCGGTAAACGCACCGCTTCATGCGGCGGTGCGCCGGTGTCCACGACGCTGCGCAACGGCGATACCGCTTTGCTGTGCCAGTAGCGGGCGAAATCTTCCGCCACTTCATCTACCGCCGGTCCCAGCGCCAGCACGTCGAGATCGGTAAACAGCGGCTCATTGCCGGTGCCAAAATATTCGTCGCCGATGTTACGGCCGCCCACCAGCGTTACCGCGCCGTCCACGGTCAGGCTTTTGTTGTGCATCCGGCGATTCAGGCGGGCGAAGTCAGTCAGATAGCCCAGCGCGCGCAGGGTTCGAAACGAGAAGGGATTAAACAGCCGCACGGCGATATTTGGATGCCGATCGAGTTCGGTCAGCGTTTCATCCAGCCCGGGCGTATTGTTATCATCCAGCAGCAGGCGCACCTGCACGCCGCGCTCCGCCGCATCCAGCAGCGCGCTGAACAGCAGGCGTCCGGACATGTCGTTGTGCCAGATGTAATACTGGACGTCGATGGTGTGCTGCGCCATGCCCATCAACAGATAGCGTGCCGCAAACGCATCCAGCCCATCGTTCAGCGGATGAATGCCGCTCAGTCCCGGATGACGGGCACATTGCTGTTGCGCATGTTCTCTCAGCCCGTCGCCCGGCCGTTCGCGTGAGGAACGCAGTGCCGCTTCGCTCATACTCAATCCCTGCTTACCCTGAAGCTGTTATTGTTGGTATCACCGCACGTAAAGGCAATCAGAGCCGTCTACTTCCGCGTCGGGTGCGGCGTTAATTTAGTCTAGACTTAGCCAGGCGTTCTGCATCCGGCGTTCTTCGTGAGGAGAAGATCATGACTCAGCTATCCCCGCGCCATCAGCCCCGGCTATTTCGCACCTTTTTTCAGGGCAGCTTCCCCTGCTCTACCGCCTGCCGCAGCGGCGGGCGACGACTGGATATGGTCATCAGCAGCGGCCACGACATGCTGCTGGAGAAAGATTACGCCGCGCTGGCGCAGGAAGGATTGCGCACCGCGCGCGACGGCGCCCGCTGGCACCTGATTGAAGCCACGCCAGGTGAATACGACTGGCGCACCTTTCTGCCGATGATTCACGCGGCGGCGCGCCATGATTTACAAATCATCTGGGAGCTGGCGCACTTTGGCTACCCCGATCATCTCGATATCTGGAAGCCGGCGTTTGTGGAGCACTTTGGCCGCTTCGCGCGCGCCATGGCTGAGCTGATGCGGGATGAAGGCGTGGAGCAGCCGTTCTTTACGCCTATCAATCAGATATCCTTCTGGTCCTGGGCCGGCGCCGATGTCTCGTGGCTCGATCCCTACGCCAGCGCGCGTGGTCGCGAACTGAAACGTCAGCTGGTGCGCGCCTCGCTGGCGGCCATGCACGCCATTCGCGACGTCTATCCGGACGCCCGCTTCGTGCTGACCGACCCGCTGGTGCAGATCGCCGCCGATCCGCATAACCCCGACAGCAAACCTTATGCCGACAGCCAGCATCAGGCGCAGTTTGAAGCCTGGGACTGGCTGGCAGGACGCGATGCGCCGGAGCTGGGTGGTCAGCCCGATTTTCTCGACATCCTGGGGCTGAACTATTATCCCGACAACCACTGGTTCTTCTCCGGCGACACCATTCCGCCCGACCACCCGCAGCGTCAGCCGCTGCACCGGCTGCTGATGCAGTGCTGGCAGCGTTATCAGCGCCCGCTGTTGCTGGCAGAAACCGGCGCGGAAGGCGACGCGCGCGCGCCCTGGCTGCGGCATGTCAGTGATGAAGCGCGGCTGGCCTTAGCGCAGGGCGTGGCGCTGGAAGGCATTTCGCTCTATCCGGTGGTGGAGTATCCGGCGTGGGCCGACGATCGGCGCTCGCCTGGCGCGCTGTTTGGTCTGGGCGATCCCAATGGCAATCGCACCCTGCATGAAGCGCTGGCGCTGGAGTTACGCAGTCAGCAGATTAAATGGCGCACCCAGGATTAAGAGTGCTGCACCGGGCTGGCGGTTTTGGGCGGGCAGGTTTGTACATCCAGTGACGGATCGGCTGGATGGCGCACGTCCGTCAGCCAGGTCATGGTGAAAAGGAACACTACGCCGATCAGGCAGGCGGAAAGCAGTCCAATGATGGCGATCAGTTTGTCATCCCGGGATTCCATCGACATCTCCTTGCGGGCGTCCGTAGTCGGTTGCTGGCCTCAGCTCATCCATAATGTAAGCATCAGGACGAAGATTATAAGGGTAACCGAGGTCACTGCAAGTACCACAATGGCGAAGTGCGCATCATCCAGCGGTTGCCGTAAAGGTTCGTCGTGATCGTCAGGTGGCGCGGGTGAACTCATGATGACTCAACAGGAAAGAGGCGTTTTTCAGCGGGATTGCCGCACAGAGTGTAATGGAATAGCGGCCAACGTACAGCACTATTTCTGTTGGAAAAGACCACGGAGCGTCACTACGCCCCGTGGTGGCCGCTTAGAAATCGTAGCTCATGCTGATTTTCAGCGTGCGCGGGTCGCCCTGCGCGAGATAGGTGCCGGTGTCATCAACGTTTGACCAGTACTTCTCATTGGTGACGTTTTCGACCGCCACGCGCCACACCAGATCGTTCTGATTCACCTTCATGCGGTAACGCATACCAAGATCCAGCGTGGTATAGCTGTCCAGCTTGAGGGTGTTGGCCGAGTTGGCGTACTGAGAGCCGCTGTGGTTGAGCAGCGCCGTGGCCGTCAGACCCTCCACCGGCTTGATGTCATACTCCGCGCCCAGCGCGTAGGTGTAGCGCGGCACGCCGATCGCCTGTTTGCCATCGTAAGTGCCGCCGGCGGTTTTCTTCATCACCGGATCGATCCAGGTGGCGCTGGCGTTGAGGCGCAGGCCCAGCACCGGCTCACCAAACACGTTGGCTTCCACGCCGCGATGGCGCTGCTCGCCATCCATGACGTAGACATTGTCACTGTTGATCAGGCCGGACGGTTTCTGGATTTCAAACAGCCCCAGCGAGCCGCCGATGCGGCCGAAATCCGTTTTCACGCCGATCTCATTCTGCTTCGAGTGCGCCACGCCGGTCACAGTGCCATAGTTGACGGCGTCTTTAGGGGCCACTTCACCAGGCTGCAGCGCTTCCGTATGGTTCGCGTACAGCGCCACTTCTTTCCACGGCTTGTAGACCACGCCGTACGTTGGCATCCAGCGGTCGTTGGTGAAGCGCGAATCAACGCTTTCCGCGCCGGTGTTGTAGTTATAGCTGCGCACCACCACTTTCTGATGGCGTGCACCGACGGTCACCAGCAGCGTATCGTCCAGTAATCCGAGCGTATCGCTCAGCAGATAGCCCTGGGTGCGGGTGCGTGACGTGGTAAGCGGATCGGAGAACTTGCCGCCGGCGAAGGTGGCCGCCGGTTCCGCCACGTCACCGCTGTGGTAGATATTAAACGGCGTGCCCACCAGCGACATGTCGTAGGCATTTTTCGCATTGGTGGTCAGCGCCGAGTAACCCACGTTGACTTTATGACTGACGAGACCGGTGTGAAACTCACCGCGCAGCCCCACCATGCCGCTCATGTTGTCCTGAATACGGTTGGAGTAGAAGCTGCTGATGGTACCGTCACCGTTGCTGTTGGTAATGGTCGGCGCGCCGTAGTTGCCGGTTTCATGAGCGTGCTGTGCGCCGAGACCGGCATAGGCCGTCCAGCTGTCGGTAATATCGTATTCTGCTTTGGCGATACCGAATTCAGATTCCATATCGCTGTACACCCATTTCTGGCTGTAGTTGTGCGAATTTGAAGGCACCGCCGGGATCACCCCGGCGCTGGCGAATTTCACGCCCTGTAAGCCGTCATGGAAGGTTTTCTTCTGATAGCCAACGTCCAGCGAGGTGCGCAGCCGGTCGCCGCGATAATCAAGACCGACCGAAGCCGCCGTGGTGCGTTTTTTCTCGCCGTCAACGCCGGTTTCACCTTCGCGATGTACGGCATTAACCCGCACGCCAAACTGATTGTTATCGCCAAAGCGGCGCCCCACGTCCAGCGTTCCGCCAACCTGAGACGAGGAGGTGTAATCGAGGCCCACGCGATTGATCGGCGTATCTTCGGCATGTTTCGGCTCGAGGTTGATCATACCGCCGACGCCGGAACTGGCTGCGCCGTTAACCAGACTGTTGGCGCCTTTGAAGATCTCCACGCGATCGATCAGCGAAGCGTCCATCACCTGGCGCGGCACCACGCCCGGCAGACCGCCGAAAGTCATATCATCGCCGTCGAGAGTGAATCCCCGAATGCGGTAAGTTTCAGCGAAATTGCCGTAACCTTTGACGTTCTGCACGCCCGCATCGTTGCGCACCACATCGGCGATGGTTTGCGCCTGCTGGTCCTGAATCATTTTTGCCGTATAGCCGATGACGTTGAACGGCACGTCCATGGCGTTTTGCTCGCCCAGCATGCCGAGGCGACCGCCGTGGGCAATCTGGCCGTCGAGAAAGGCCGGTACTAAGTCGTTGCCGCCGGGTTTGAATTCACTCTGCGGCGTGGCGGTGACGGTCAGCGTCTGCTGTTCGTTAGCGCCCTGAGGTGCGTTACTGGTGTTAGTGGTAGCAGCCATCACTGGCAAACAACCGGCGCTGACCAGCATGGCCAGCAGCGTCGGTTTCATTCCGGGATTGAAAGGCGTTCTGCGCATGGTTATCCCCTGATGTAAATTATACTGAGAATCATTATTATTGCGGTTTGCGATTATGCGCAGCGTACAGCTAAATGCAAGCAATTTGCTAAAAGTGATGTTCAGTGAGAGGAGAGGCAAGAACCGCCGCTAAACAAGGAAAGCGTTGCAGCAGTCACGTACCAACGTAACTGCCGCAGTGTTACCCCTGCCAGCCGCCACCAAGTGCGCGGTAGAGATCGATTTGCGCCAGCAGCAGCGTGTTTTTCACCGCCACAATATTCAGCTGGGTGCTGAACAGCGTGCGCTGCGCATCAAGCTCATCGAGATAGGACGCATAGCCATTCTGATAACGGTTGCGCGCAATCCGCCACGCCTCGGCAACGTAGCGTTCCTGCGCCTGCAGCTCTGTTAGCTGCTGCTGGCTGCGCGTAATGGCATCCAGCGCGTTATCCACCTCGGCAAAGGCGTTGCGCACCACCCTTTCGTAGCCGTACAGCGCCTGGTTGCGCGACGCCATCGCCACATCCACCTGCGCGGTCAGCGCTTCGCGGTTGAGCAGCGGTGCCAGCACGCTGCCGCCGATGCTCCACAGGCGGAACGGATTATCCAGCAGATCGTGTAGCTGGCTGCTCTGCAGCGTGCCGGACGCCGTCAGGTTGAGCGATGGCAGCAGCTGTGCCTGTGCCGCCGCCAGCGACGCGTCGCTCGCCAGCAGCAGGCGCTGCGCCTGGACTATGTCAGGCCGGCGATTCAGCAGCTGCGACGGCAGCAGCGCCGGCAGTGCGTGGGGTCGCAGCTGGTCGAACTGGCTGCTGCGCGCGATCTGGCGCGGATTCATGCCGACCAGAATGCTGAGCGCGTTCTCCTGCTGGGCGATCTGATGCTGCAGCTGCGGAATTTGCGCTTTCGCCGTCTGATATTCCGATGCCGCCTGCATCCATTCGAGCCGCGAGGTATAGCCGGTTTCGAACTGACGCTGCGCCAGGTTTAGCGAGTTCTGCCGCGTTTCCAGCGTGGCCTCGGTGACGCGCAGCTGCTCGTCGAGCGCGCACAGGCTGAGGTAACCGGACGCGACCGAACTGGCCACCGTCAGCTCGGCTGCCGAGGCCGCCGCACGCTGCGCCGCCAGCGTGGCTTCCGCCGCGCGGATGCTGTTGCTGCGGCTGCCCCATAAGTCGACCTCATAATTCGCCTGCAGCAGTCCCTGAAATACCGCACTTTCGTACGGCTGACCGGTCGCCGCTGACAGCGCACGCTGATGGGTTGCCGCCACGCCCGCCGACAGCGTGGGGAAGTTGTCGCCCTGCGCAGCGCGCAGCTCGGCGCGATACTGATCAACGCGCGACCGGGCAATGAGAATATCGCTGTTGTGCTGCAGCGCCTGGTTAACCAGCCAGTTGAGGCGATCATCATCAAAGCTGCGCCACCACTGCGCTTCCGGCGCGGCGGCGGGCCCGACCTGCTGGCGCCAGCCGGGCGGAATCGGCAGCGACGACGGCGCCTGCTCCACTTCGCGGGCGCAGCCGGTGAGCAGCAGCGCGATGAGCGCCGCGAGTAACGGCCGCTTCATAACGCATCCCGGTGTGGTTCGGCGGCGGTATCAATGTCGACTTCCACCGACATCCCCGGCCGCAGCTGCTGCAGTTCGTCACCAAGAATTTTGATGCGCACCGGAATGCGCTGGGCGATTTTCACGAAGTTACCGGTGGCGTTATCTGGCGAGATGGCGCTGAACTCAGATCCGGCGGCGGGCGAGATAAACTCAACGCGGCCGTCAAAGCGCTTGCCGTCCAGCGCATCAACGCGGATCGACACTGGCAGGCCGGGGCGCACGCGCGCCAGCTGGGTTTCCTTCAGGTTGGCAATCACCCATTTATTATCCGGCACCACCGAGGTCAGCCGCGTGCCGGCAGTAACATACGTGCCTTTGCGCACCGACAGCTGACCGAGCTGGCCGCTGTCCGGCGCGATAATGCGCGTGTTGTCCAGATCGATATTGGCCAGCTCCAGTGCCGCCTGCGCGCTGGCTACGTCGCCGGCCAGCGCCGCACGGTTGACGATGGTGGTTTGCAGATTCTGCTGCGAGACCGCCACCTGCGCCGCCGCCTGGCGCAGCTGGGCCTGAGCCTGCGCATTGGCTGCGCGCGCGGCGTCACGCTCGCGTACCGACAGCGAGCCATCAGCCGCCAGATTTTCCACCCGCTTCAAATCCAGACTGCTTTTCAGCGCCTGCGCTTTGGCATTCTCCAGTGCGGCTTTATTGCTGGCGATAGTGGCCTCCGCACTCTTCTGCTGCTGCTGGTTGTTATTCTGCGCGGCAATCTTCATCGCCAGCTGTGCCTGCGCCTGATGCACGCGCTGGCGATAGATACGATCGTCAATGGTCATCAGCAGCTGTCCTTTGCGCACCGGCTGCAAATCAACTACCTCAACGTTCGTCAGATAACCGCTGACCTGCGGGCTGATAAAGGTCACCTGGCCGCGCACGTAGGCGTTTTCCGTTGACTGGATGGTGCTGGTAAAGGGCCACAGCTGCCAGGCGTATAAAATCACCAGCACGCCCACGATGGCGATACCGCTCCCGGCGGCGATAGAGAGAATGCGTCGGCGGTTGGTGCGCTCGCGCTCCGCAGCCTGTAGATCGTCCTGTTGACTCATGGGGTCTCCGTTCGGTTTGCTGGCGCAGCCTGCTGCTGTTGCTCAGTCAGATTATGTCGCGTCTGGCGCCAGTTAAGATAACGCAGCCGCGTCAGGCGCCACAGCACCCACATCAGCGTTATCATTGCCAGCGCGGCGGTCAGTAAATAGGTATCGTTATAAGCCAGCACGTTGGCCTGCAGCGTGGCCACGGTTTGCAGCTGACTGCTGCTCTGCGCGCTGAGCAGGCCGCTGTCCGCCAGCTGGCTGCGAAACAGCGCGCTGTACTGGCTGAGGCGATCCACTACATTGGGATCGAGCAGCGACAGCTGATCGCCCAGCAGGCTGGAGTGATATTTTTCGCGCCACGTCTGGAAGGTGCCGAGAATGGCAGAGCCAATCAGTCCGCCAAGATTCTGGCTCATGCCAAACAGTACAACAAAACTCACCAGATTTTTCGGCTGAGTCACCACGCCGCCGATGCCAAGCAGCATCGCTGGCCCAAGGAAAAAAGCACTGCTGAAACCGAGCAGAAACTGGCTGAAGTAGAGATTGCTGGCGCGCGTCAGCGGGCTGGATTGCGCATCCATCAGCGAGGCGACAATCATTACGGCCAGCGAGACCACGATTGGCCAGCTCAGATGGTTGGGTTTGATGGTCAGCGCGCTGGCAATCATGCCGCAGATCACGCCCGCAATGATCGCCAGCGCCAGCCCGCGCATCTGATCGTTGAGCAGGCCCAGCTGCTGCAGAAAGCCCACCGCGCCGGTATTCTGCTCGGCCAGTACGATGCGCATCATGATCATCACGATGCCGAGCCGCACAATCATGCCATTGCTCAGCCAGCGGGTGTTAATCAGCGGGTTAGCGCGGTTATGCTCCAGCACCACCGCCGCGACAATCAGCACCAGCGCCAGCGCCAGACAGACGCCAAGCCAGGGGGTGCTGAACCACCACTCAATGCGCCCGAGCGACAGCACGCCGCACAATAACGCCATGCCCGGTGCCAGCAGCATAAAGGTGACGAAATCGAGCTTTTCGAACGCTTTGATACGGTCGCCCGGCGGCAGCTTGACCACCAGCACGCAGCCCAGCGCAATCATCGCCAGGCCCAGCTCGAACAGATAGAGGCCGCGCCACTCCTCCAGCTGCAACAGCTCGCTGGAGAACAGCCGCGCCAGCGGAATCGCCAGCTGTGAGGCGGTGATGCCAATCACCAGCGCTTTGAGACGGTGCTTCGCCGGCCAGGCCTGGATCTGATAATAGATGCCCAGCGAGCTGAGCGCCGCGCCCACCATGCCGTGCGCGGTACGCACGATAATCGCCGAGCTGAGATCGTTAGCGAGGATGTGAAAAAACGCCACGATGACGTACAGCACCAGAAAAGCTTCGGTAAACAGCCGCAGACCAAACTGCTGGCGGAACTTCACCAGCAACAGATTAATGGAGATATTGCCCATTACGTAGACCGCCGGCAGCCAGGCGATTTCGTTGCTGTACACGGCGAAGGTGCCCTGCAGATTGGTGAGGTTGGCGGTCACCAGCGCATTACTCAGCGCACCGGTAATGGAGATCAGCAGGCCGATCAGGCCAAACGCGATGCGTTTCGATGGCGCATGCAGCGGTGTCGAGGGCGATCCCGGCAGCATCGGCTTTTCGTGCGGCAGCCATTCGCGAGGGGCATACGGGTTACGTTTCGCCACGGCTATACGTTTCCTAAGCGTTCAAGCAGCTGCTGCAACACGTTTTCGGTCACTGCCAGCGCGGCGGGATCGATATCGGCCAGCAGCTGGGCGCGCAGCGCATCCGCCTGCGTTTTCACCGTAGCGAACGCCTCGTTGCCCTGCTCGGTTAACACCAGCAGGCGCTTGCGACGATCTTCCTTTGGCTGCACCCGTGCCAGCAGCTGCTGTTTCACCAGCCGATCGACCAGCGGCACCACACTGGCTTCCTCCAGCCCCAATAGCTGTGCCAGCGCCTTTTGCGTCGGCGGTTCATTGGCGGTCGCTACGCTGGAAATTGCCAGCCAGCTACTCATACTCAAACCGCTCTCTTTCAGGCGGCGATCAACCGCCAGCCGCCACGCATGGGCAGCAAGATGCAACAGACGGGAAAACGGTTGTGGATGGTCAGTCAAAGCGTAGCGGCCTAATGGTTAGAGTTCTAACTAAATGGGAGGGTTATTATAAGCTAAGCGACGTGCGAATGAAAAGTTTGCTTACATCAGCAAATTTAGTCGTGCTGCGCGCAGATTACCAGTTTCACTTAAGTCGCGGAAAGGCCCGATCAGGTCGTGTGTACAGCTTGCCTGTATAACTTTTTTCGGCAAAATACCCTATAATATTGAGTAAATTAGCCTGATCAGCACGAAATGCACAAGCCGCCGCTTGTACAGATTAGGGGTTACTGTATAACTTTAGCCGCCATGAATCGGTTAACGATTCGGTAACGAATGATGCAGTTGCGTCGCCTCTGAAGGTGTTGTGGATTTCCACCTTCAGAGGTGTCTTTTTGTGTTGGGTGGTGAGTCAGTTTTTCGCGCCTGTCCGCGCGGAAATATTTCATCCTGGTTGTGCTGGCCGCTGGGCCATCAGCCAATCTTAAGGGCTTACACATGCAAAATGCCGTCAACAGCAGCGATGCCATCGCTGACAATTTCAAACAGGCCGTCAACAGTGAAACCAATGAGATGGAAGTCTTAGGCCATCTGATTGCTGAAATCCTGCACAGCGGTATGCCGGTGACCAATAAGGCGATTATTGCCGCCCTGATTGGCCGGCTGGAGCAGGAAGCCGATGTCGTCCAGCTGGATGTCTACCGTCACCTGCTGGAACTGGTGGTTCACCAGACCCCGGATGATTTTTCGCTGTAGCCGCAGCGGATTCCAGGGATGGAATCAACCTTATCGCCCCGTTTTACTGGCGCCTCGCGTCATCCCCCGGTAACATCGCCCGCGTTAACTTTTCCATTAAATATTGCTATGCCGTGACGGCATGCGCATCCAATAAAAGAGCCTGCAACAGATGAGTCAAACTGCCGATCGCCCCGCTGCCACAGTGAGCGACATCACGGTCGCACGTGTGCTGCGTTCCCCCTCTCTTTTCACCCGCGAGTGCCTGGCCGGGGTGATTACCGCCCTGGCGCTGATACCGGAAGTGATTTCGTTTTCCGTGATTGCCGGCGTCGACCCTAAAGTCAGCCTTGTCGCTTCGGTGGTGCTGTGCCTGACGCTGTCGATTCTGGGAGGACGGCCTGCGATGGTCACCGCGGCGGCCGGTTCCGTCGCGCTGGTGATCGGGCCGATGGTGCACGCGCATGGCGTGGAGTACATTCTGCCGGCAGTGATCCTCGGCGGTGTTATTCAGATCATTTTCGGCCTTGCCGGGCTGTCGCGCATGATGCGCTATATTCCGCGCTCGGTGATGATCGGCTTCGTTAACGCGCTGGGCATACTGATTTTCTTTGCGCAGGTGCCGCACGTCTGGGGCCAGTCGGGTCTGGTGTGGCTGCTGTTCGCCGCCACGCTGGCCATCGTGCTGCTGCTGCCCAAAGTGCTTAAGAGCGTGCCTTCGCCGCTGGTGGCTATCGTGGCTGTCACCGCTGTCGCGCTGCTGCTGGGCTATCGCGTGCCCAACGTCGGCGATGAAGGGCCAATGCGCGCCGGCCTGCCGGATTTCAATACCCTGCTGGTGCCGCTTAATCTGCACACGCTGCAGATTGTCTGGCCCACCGCGCTGTCGGTCGCCTTCGTCGGCCTGATGGAATCCCTGCTGACCGCCAAACTGGTGGATGACATGACCGATACGCCTTCCGGCAAGCGGCGTGAATCCTGGGCGCTGGGCGTCGGCAATATTCTGGCAGGGTTTTACGGCGGTATCGCCGGCTGCGCGATGATCGGCCAGACCATTGTTAACGTTGAGCTGGGCAAGGCGCGTACCCGGGTGTCCACCGTGGCCGCAGCGCTGGTGCTGCTGTTGCTGGTCACCGGTCTTAGCCAGATCATGGCGCAGATTCCGATGGTGGTGCTGGCGGGCATTATGATGGTGGTCGCGGTGAAAACCGTGAACTGGCACAGCCTGCAGCCGGCCACGCTGAAACGCATGCCGTGGTCGGAAACGCTGGTGATGGTGCTGACCGTCGCCGTCACGGTGTGGACCGGTAACCTTGCGCTTGGCGTGCTGGTGGGCGTGATGCTCGCCATGATGCTGTTTGCCCGCCGCATCGCTCATGTGATTCATGCCGAACGCCAGTTGAGTGACGATGGCGAGCACGTGCACTACACGGTGCGCGGCCCGCTGTTTTTCGCCAGCAGCAACGATCTGTTTGAGCATTTTGACTACGGCCACGATCCGCAGCGCGTCACCATCGATTTGACCCACGCGCAGATTTGGGATGCCTCCAGCGTGGCGGCGCTCGACGCCATTGAGTACCGCTACCAGCGGCACGGCGCCAGCGTCACCTTCACCGGCCTGGATAACCGCAGCAGCGATTTCCGCGATCGCCTCAGCGGCAATCTCGGCTAGATGTGCGATAGGGACGCCCGACGCGGGCGTCCTGTTCGGCATTATTTTACCAGGGAAAACAGATCATTGAGCGATTCGCTCATGGTTGGGTGGGTAAATATCTGGTCACGCAGCACGCTATACGGCAGCCCGGCATCCATTACCGTTTTCACGATGTTAATGACTTCATGCGAGTCCGCTGCCAGCAGCGCCACGCCGAGAATTTGCTGGCTGCCATTATCAACCACGGCTTTCAGCATGCCACGGGTGTCGTCAACAACGCGCGAACGCGGAATCGCGGCGACCGGCAGTGTCACCACCTGAATATCCCGCCCCTGCGCGCGCGCCTGCGCTTCAGTCAAACCAATCCGTGATAACACAGGCGTCATAAACACGGAATACGGGATGTTAACGCGATCTTCGGTGGTGCGCGTGCCCTTACCCAGCAACTGATCGTAAACGATGCGGAAATCATCAAGCGAAATATAGGTAAACTGTGGCCCACCGGTCACATCGCCCAGCGCCCAGATATGATCCACGGAAGTTTTAAGCTGTTTATCGACGCGCACCGCGCCGCGCGCATCGGTCACCACTGCCGCGTTTTCCAGTTTCAGTGCCTTCGTCGCCGGGCGACGGCCCGTGGCAACCAGCAGCACATCGACTTCACGATCGCCCTGTGCGGTATGCAGCGTCACGCTGTCGCGACCGCTGGTTACACGCTGTAATGCAGTGTTGAGCTCGAGCTTAACGCCCTGCTCCTGCAGGATCCCGGCTATCGCCGCACTGATATCATCATCTTCCCGCGCCAGAAATTGCGGTGCACTTTCAAACAACGTCACTTCGCTGCCAAAACCGGCAAACATGGAAGCAAACTCAACGCCAATATAACCGCCGCCAAGGATCCCCAGCCGCTGCGGCAGTTGCGTTAAATTCAGGATCCCGCTGCTGTCAACCACGCGCGGTCCGGCAACTAAGCCTTCCAGTGCGGGAAACACCGCTTCGGCACCGCTATTGATAAAAATACGCTCAGCATGAATCTGGCTGACCTGCTGCGAAGAGGTGATTTTCAGCGTGTGGGCATCCACAAATTCCGCCTCGCCATCAATGACATCGACCTGCGCAATAGCGGCCAGGTTGAGATAATTCTTCTCACGCAACAATTCTACTACTGCCGCTTTGCGCTGCATGGCCTCGCTGAAACTGGCATGATGTTGCACATCGTGTACCAGTGCTTTCGTTGGGATACAGCCAACATTAATGCAGGTGCCACCATACATTACGCGGGATTTTTCGATGATCGCGACACGCCATCCGGCGCGCCCCAGTGCCGCCGCCAGTGTTTTACCTGCTTTACCAAATCCGATGATTGCTGCCTGATAATGGTTCATGATGTTCTCCATAAGCGTCAAAAATAGTCATCACCCAAAGCTTACGGTTTGCTGCCGCGCCGTATTTCGCCGCAACGCTGGTATTTTTGTCTTTGCGTCTGAATCAAGCGGGCAGTTCAGGGAAAAGGGAAAAAACAGATGGATCCATTGAGTCAACTGCTTCTGCTGCATAACCCGCAGGGCAGCATAGATAAGAACTGCGTGCTGAGCGGTGAGTGGCAACTGCCGCACAGCGCCGGGCACCTGTGCGCAGTGCGCTGGCATACGGTCACAGGTGGCCCGGTCATGCTGGATATGCCCGTCACTGCGGGTGTCGAACTCCCTGCTGGCAGCGTCATATTTTTGCCGCAAAACGCCGCGCATCGTATTTATCAGCGCCATACTCAGCCAACCCAACTGGTATGCGGCCTGCTGGAACTGCCCGCGTCGGCGCATGCTTTCCTCACCGCCCTGCCCGAAGTGCTAATGCTGGCCCCCGAACCCACAAGCAGCGATGGTCGCTGGCTGGCTGCGGTGCTGCCGTTCATCACCCAGAGTGCTGACGCACTGCCAACTGCTGGTGATGCCGCACTTCGCAGCCAGCAGATTGGCAGCCTGTTCACACTGGCGGTGCGCCATGGGCTCTCAACTCACGCAGCGCACCCTGGCTTACTCTCCCTGGCTCTGCATCCACGGCTTGGTCCTTTAATCACCCAGCTGTGCGCCGCGCCGGAAAGACCGTGGACGGTAGAAGCCATGGCTCAGCAAGTGTTTATGTCCCGCGCTTCCTTCGCGCTGCTGTTCCGCCAGCTCAGCGCTACCACGCCGCTGGCCGTGCTCACCGCCCTTCGTCTGCAGCTGGCCGCTCAGCGACTGGCGCGCGAAACAGCCCCGTTAATCAACATCGCTCTGGCCGTCGGCTACGCCAGCGAATCATCCTTTCACAAAGCGTTTGTCCGTGAGTTTGGCTGCACACCGGGAGAATACCGACGTCGCGTTGAAACGCTGGCGCAGGACCGCTAAGAGTAAAGAAGAAAACTGTACGCGCTTCGCTTGCGTAAAGGCGTATTCGTGGCTTTGCTTATTTCTCAGTGCGTTAACGATTACGCGGTTCGTAACAGGAGGAGAGCAAAATGAGTGGTTTGATGAAGGCAGCCTTAGCGGCACTGACATTGGTTACCCTGGCCGGCTGTATGCAACACAGCGATGCGGTGGGCAGTGACGGACGTCCGCATGCGCCCAGCAAGCAGTCAGTACCTGGCGCCAGCGAAGGCGAAGGCCCGGTCGGCCAGCCACAGGATTGAGATTAGCGGGACAGACGTTATGTCCCGTTTTTATTTTTCAGGCACAAAAAAACCGCCCTTGGGCGGTCACGACATTGCTACTTATTGCTTTGATTTTATTCGGTATTAAATATGGTGCCCGGGGCGGGACTTGAACCCGCACGACCATAAGCCGAGGGATTTTAAAAACTATCTGCATTCCTTATAAATCATAAGCGTATGATAATTAATGCTTTTAATATCCACATATTTGGGTTTACTTGGGTTGATACGAGACATCTAGTCATGTTTTTCAGTTCTTTATGAGGCGTGAAACTTTCTGGTAAAGCTGTTCGATTCTTTGCTCTGCATCATCTGCGAAATGCATGGCTCGATGGCAGTTTGGGCATAAAGCTACGCAATTTTCCGTCATGTCTGAGCCTTCTTCAGAAAGAGGGATTACATGATGGACTTCTAAGTAAGGTAGATTGCCCTTCTTGTAAAATGGTGCTGCCTCTCCGCAACACTCGCAGTTGCCTTTACTATTGCGAAGTATCCACGCAACTACTAATGGGTCTCGAATATACACTGTAGCCTGCTTGTAAATTTTTTCTGGCTTGCCACATCCTGAAGGTTTAGTAAATTTTGACTGTAAAATCTTTTCAACACGTTGATTCAAAATTGAAATATTGTCAGTCGGTTCATAGATTTCTGACTTATCGCCGAGAATAATTTTATTCCAATCAGACACCTTATACCCATTAACATGAATAAGTATTCTTTTGGTGCCATTACCTTTAGCAATATTTGTTCTTGACTTAGAATCGAAATATTTTTGCTGCTTGCATAACTTACGCCTCAATGTTTCAGAGTCATCTTTATCAAGATAGAAAAATTGATCTTCGCCGTAGTATAAAAGTCTATCAACAGGTAATGGTAAGCTTTTCCTAACGGGCTTAGAGGCTAAAAATGATATGATTTTTTTTACGCCATTTTCTTTTAATCGCTCAATTATTGTCGTAAGTGCCTTATTGTAATCAGGGTTATTTTTTTGTCCCCATGATTCCAGTACCAACCCAAAAAAATCATCTTCAGTGGTAATGTGGCATTTAGCATCTAATTCCAATCCATTCAGTCCAATAACATTCATGTTATGTCACTCGCAATTTATATTAGCTTATTTTCAACCTATTAAGGTTCATCATTTCAAGAGAAAATAGCAATAACGTAGTCGTATAAACAAAACCGAGGGTTATTAATTTAGCAGCTGTCATCTCAGATGATTTGCTTGATAAGTAATGAAACACATAAATAACATAAAATCCCAACAAAATCGCGCCAATGCTTGGCCCTATATCAGATAGATCGCTAGGATGTAATCCGGCATTAAAATAGTTAATTAAAAGCCTAACAAAATAAAACGTAATGCCAGAAGTAATAAACCCTATTATATAAAAGAAATTATTTTCCACCCCCGGGTTCTCAAGAGGGCTTTTATCAAATAAGCAACAGATAGTTAAAGCGCCAAAAATTTGAAGTAGAGGACGAGAGTTAACTCTTTCAAATAATTTAAAGAAAGCATCCATAGTATAAATCCTTATATTAATCCTTTGATATTTTATCGTAAGGGTTTAGCTTTAACGCCGCTTCCAAATGCTCTGGTGAGAAATGGCTATATCGCATCGTCATTTGAAATGTTGAATGACCTAATATTTGTTGCAACACCAGTATATTTCAACCATTCATCATGAAGTGACTTGCAAACGTATGTCTCAAAACATGGGTGCGTTGGCCGTCTGGCAATTCAATTTTCGCTCTTTTAATCGCAACACCGAAAGCATCATAAGCATTGCCAAATAATCGACCACGACTTTTTGGAGTTAATACATGAAGTTCTTTCGATATTGGGATAGTGTGATTCTTTTTACTTTTCGTATTGGTATAGATAATTCGAAAAGGCATGACTTGAGATTGCCTCTCCAACGGGCGTCGGTTGCGAGGCAAAGGCGTAAAATAACGCCAAGTTCTTTATTTTATAATGCGTAACACTCATGGAGTAATCTTTTAATATCTTCTTCGTATAAGAATGCAAGTTCGTTTTCACTCTCGCGAAAGAGTCGCACACCATCGAGTGGATTATCGCCTTTCCAACGTTCCAGCCTTTTTAGTTCCTTAAACACTGCACGTAAGTAAGCGTGTTCACGGTTTACTGTGGTTTCTTTCGGTATTTTCTTCATGCCATACTTTAGGTTAGCGGTGAAGTCTCCCGCCAATCGCTGCTTACGATAGCCCGCAAACATTTCATGGTTGAGTGTGAGAGCATCTGGATCATCCAAGTTATGACCGAATAAGTTCAATTTTTGCAGCCTCGCATCGCCATTGGTTAAAGACCTTCCATGTAATTCATACCAATCATTAACTAACTCATCAAGGCTAACTGCGCGGGACTTCGCTTCAATCGTATTTATGATGGAATCGTTGCCTTAAGCGAACTACTGTCGCTCGTAACGTAAAGCCTCGCCGCGAGTTGCAAATCTTTTGCGAATTCGCTTACTTCCTCTGTCCTCTGAGTAATAATCACAAACCCACTTTCCGTTTTAGGTTTTTCTGACAGATATGCAGTTTCCTCAAAAAGAAAATGAGTAATTTTTGCTGTATATGAAAAAGTGGTCAATGTTTTATTTTTGGCTTCTAAACATGACCACATAATGAGCATCAAGAAGAATGCTGACGCCAATGTTCTTCGCTGATTATCTTCAAAGAGTGCCCCTTTTCTCTGTACTCGATGGCTTTTTCAATTTTTCGGCCATAACTTTGATAGCGCCAGTCTCTTGAACTCAAAGTCCCAATAATTAGGTAGTCTAATTTTTGAGTGATGTCATCGATTACAATTCCGCCTGCCGCTTCAATTTCAGCAACACATGAGGAACGCGATCCGCAAAGAAACTTTCCTGTAAGGCAAATCACAGAGCCTTTGATTTTTAACTCATCCACATATTCAAGCGGTGAACGAATTGAGAGCCCATCTACTGATCCAGTGGCTAAATCACAGCCCGTAAAGGCTATCATGGCCTCTTTCAGTTCTTCTCTTTCATCAGGAGTTACAACACCATCAGCCAAGATGTTCTCAATTAAAAGATAAAGATCTTTGCCGGGGAAGTTTGTTTTCAACAAACCATTATTAGATAACCACCAATGAAGATAGCGGATCTCATCTTCCGTTAACTCATGATTGGCCAGCATGCCTTTACACAGACCTTCAAGAAGGTGTTTATCAGATTCTGTAGAATAAAAATCAACGTTAGGGGTGTCGAGAAGGTTTTGTTGAATGTTAAGCAGGTCGTCTTTAAATTGCTGCAATTCAACATCTTCGATAACTCCGTCTTCTAAAATGGCTGCGATTTTATCCCGCAATACCTGGACGCAATAATTTTCGCTGATTGCTTCTGATTCCAATAACCAAGTATCAAGATATAGTAATTCTTTGGCATCAATCTGCCCATCACAAGTCACCCCCTCAATAATATTGACAAGATTTGAAAGTAACTTATCTCTGTTGCGTGTGTAGTTGTAAATACTGAGTTTTCTATCCATAGCACCCCCAATTTAATTTTACGTTTGATACAATCGATGACCTTCGCAACTGATCAACTTCTTCAACGGGCCAATCCACACCTTCAAAACGCTAGTGATTATCGGATATTCTTTGCAACGTTTCACACCACAGTAAGTTGACGCGCTGAGTGATCAAAACTTCATTATTAGGTTTAAAAAATATATCGAAATGCTTTGCGTGTTGTTTTCCAAAATCTGCATGACTTCAATACTTAATTCAATCTTCTGCCTGTAAAGAAGCTTTAATAAAATCCGGCTTAAGTAGCTGAAAATGATGACCAGAATCGATTGAGCTAAATTGCACGCTCGTATTTTGTGAGGGCAAACCACTCACAATCAAAACCAGTATTAAGAACGCAATCTACTACTGCTTCACCAGTAAAGTAATTACGGTCAATCCATGTAATAATCGTTACGTCACAAACGCCGATCTTTTCGAAGAACTCTTGTTAGCAGGAAAAGCCAATCTTTCAATGATCTGCATACTAAAGCTAGTTCAGCTAAAATGCCATTTAAGTTATCCGCAATGTTAACATTCGACATTCCATTTTAAAATGCAGCATAGCCGATTTCTTGTCAAAGAATGCAATTACCCGTATTTACTTTAAAAGATAGGATGCACTTTCCACTTTAATTTACTTTGAGCAATATTATTTGTAGCTACCGAAATTTGCATAAGCGGCTGATAGACACTATAAACCCTATCTCAGGATGTTGAAAGATAGCCGTCTCTCAATCTGGTCAAGAACTCGCAAGATTCATAAATTCTTCAACCTGATCGCACTGACAAAAGAAGCTAACTATCAGTCACGTTAAGTCTCGATTTTGCCAATGATTTTATTTGGCAGCAAGGAATTTAACCATGTTTGACTTCAAAGTTTCAACCTGTATGCACTGCAACGATGCCTGCCGCAGATTCGTGCTACGTAAAATATGGAAGACAGTGTGCGGCAGGCTGGCAAAAATGCGCATACGTTGCGTATAAAGCTGAAAACAGACCAGCCGCAACAGTACAATATATACAAAGTGTTAGAGCTTAGCGATGTCACCATAATGGAGACTTTCATCAGATCAACCTGCTCTAATCCAGTGCTTGCCATACGCGTGCCTTTACAAATTCGCAAACGAGAGGCTGCTGCTGTATGTGATAAAAACTACCACTCAGGTCGGTCAGTTAGCCGCAAGTGAGATCTCACCGGAACAATTGAGTGCAATTTGCAAATGGCAAATGGCAAATTGCGGCAGGTGCCCCGCCTAACCATTATCGGCATCAATCATTGATATTACTTTCAGCATCTAAACGTTGAACAACTGGCTGCGCATGATCGAAAGAACGTAATGGTTACAATGGTTGTGGTTGGCGGGCAGAAGAAGACCGTTTGATATTATGAAGTGATATTAGGAAAGATTTTCAGGCACAAAAAAACCGCCCTTGGGCGGTCACGACATTGCTACTTATTGCTTTGATTTTATTCGGTATTAAATATGGTGCCCGGGGCGGGACTTGAACCCGCACGACCATAAGCCGAGGGATTTTAAATCCCTTGTGTCTACCGATTTCACCACCCGGGCAGGGTGTAAACTGGAGGCGCGTCCCGGAGTCGAACCGAGGTGGACGGATTTGCAATCCGCTGCATGGCCACTCTGCCAACGCGCCTTTTAATCTGAGGTGCAAGCCGTCTGCGACGTATTGCAATATCTGGAGCGGGAAACGAGACTCGAACTCGCGACCCCGACCTTGGCAAGGTCGTGCTCTACCAACTGAGCTATTCCCGCATGTGCTTATGCTTCACCGAACTTGCTGATTTTATTCAGCTTCTTGCAGCCTTGCTGCCGTTCGATGCGATGCATTCTACTTATCTGACGCAACGAGTCAATAGAATTATCCACACACTGCGTCCGTTTGCTGCTTTTTAAATCGCATCGATCAGCTATCGAGCAAATCGCCGCGTGCCGCGCTTAAATACTGGAACATTGACCAGAAAGTCAGCACCGCTGCGATGTACAACGCCACCACGCCAACGCCTACTACGGTCGCGTCCGGACGCCACAGCAGCGCCACCAGCGACAGCATCTGCGCCGTGGTCTTCACTTTGCCAATCCACGACACCGCCACGCTACTGCGCTTGCCAATCTCCGCCATCCACTCACGTAAGGCCGAGATAATGATTTCACGCGCGATCATGGTGGCGGCCGGCAGCGTGATCCACCAGGCGTGGAAATACTCGGCGACCAGCACCAGCGCCATCGCCACCATCACTTTGTCAGCGACCGGATCGAGAAAGGCACCAAAACGTGTTGTCTGCTTCCAGCGACGCGCGAGGAAGCCATCAAACCAGTCAGTGACCGCAGCAATGACAAACAGCAGCGCCGTCGCGAAGGGAGCCCAGTGAAATGGCAGATAGAACGCCAGCACGAAGAACGGGATCAGAACAACTCGAAACAGGGTAAGACACGTCGGAATGTTAAATTGCATATGCCAGTAACTGTCTGGTGTGAGTAGGATTTAACGTATGTTCCTACATTGCCCACCCTGTTTCAATGTTAGTGTTTCAGCGAGTAGTAGATTTTTTCCGCCAGGGCGAAGGAGATACCCGGTACTTTAGCGATCTCATCGACGCTGGCATTCATCAGCGGTTGCAGGCCGCCCATGTACTTCAGCAGCTGCTGACGCCGTTTGGGTCCGACGCCTTCTATGCTCTCCAGCGCGCTGGTGTTCTTCACTTTGGCGCGTTTTTTCCGGTGGCCCGAAATTGCATGATTGTGAGCGTCGTCACGAATGTGCTGGATAACATGCAGCGCCGGCGAGTCCGGCGGCAGCGAAACGCCCTCGCCTTCCGCCGCAAAGAACAGCGTTTCCAGGCCGGCTTTACGGTCGCTGCCTTTTGCCACGCCCAGCAGAATCGGCCGGTTTTTATCCCATGGCACATCCAGTTCCGCAAACACCTGCTGCGCCTGCGCCAGCTGACCTTTACCGCCATCGATCAGGATCACATCCGGGATCTTTTCCGGTTCCAGCGCCTTGCCGTAACGACGGCGCAGCACCTGATTCATCGCCGCGTAGTCATCACCGGGGGTAATGCCTTCAATGTTGTAGCGACGATAGTCAGCGCGCAACGGGCCGTCACGATTGAACACCACGCAGGACGCGATGGTCTGTTCGCCCATGGTGTGGCTGATGTCGAAACACTCCATGCGGTTAATCTGCTCCAGTTTGAGGAACGCCGCCAGCGCCGCCAGACGCTGCTGGATGGTCGAGTGCTGCGCCAGCCGCGTTGTCAGCGCCGTGGCGGCATTGGTGCGCGCCAGCTTCAGGTAGCGTGCACGGTCGCCGCGCGGTTTGCTCTGAATGCTGACTTTGCGCCCGGCCAGTTCGCTCAGCGATGCGGCCAGCAGTTCCCGCTCAGGCAGAGTGAAGTCCAGCAGGATGTCCGCCGGTAAGGTACGCGCTTCGCTGCCCTGCAGATAAAACTGTCCGACAAACGTCTGCACCACTTCGGTAAGTTCCGTGTCTGCGGGCACCTTCGGGAAATAGCTGCGGCTGCCCAGCACTTTGCCCTGCCGGATAAACAGCACGTGCAGACAGGCCATGCCGGCGTCATAGGCCACACCCATCACATCGAGATCATCGCCCTGATTGGAGACGAACTGTTTCTCCGTAATCCGCCGCACCGCCTGAATCTGGTCCCGCAGGCGCGCCGCCTCTTCGAAACGCAGGCCCACGCTGGCCTGCTCCATACGCTGCACCAGCTGATTAATTACCTGATCGTCTTTACCGGCCAGAAACAGCCGCACATAGTCGGTTTGCTGCGCATATTCCTCTTCGCTCACCAGGCCGGCGACGCAGGGGCCGAGGCAACGGCCAATCTGATACTGCAGGCACGGACGCGAGCGGTTGCGGTAGACGCTGTTCTCGCACTGGCGAATCGGAAACACCTTTTGCAGCAGCGCCAGGGTTTCACGCACCGCATAGCCGTTGGGAAACGGACCAAAGTATTCGCCTTTGGCGTGTTTGGCACCGCGGTGCATCGCCAGGCGCGGATGCGGATCGCCGCTAAGGAAAATATAGGGGTACGACTTATCATCGCGCAGCAGCACGTTGTAGCGCGGCTGATACAACTTGATGTAGTTGTGCTCCAGCAGCAGCGCTTCGGTCTCCGTATGGGTGACCGTGACATCAATATTATGGATGTTGCTGACCAGCACTTCGGTCTTACGGCTTCCCACCTGCGTGCGGAAATAGCTGCTCAGGCGTTTTTTAAGGTCTTTGGCTTTACCAACATAGATCACCGTGCCTGTCGCGTCATACATGCGGTAGACGCCGGGCTGACTGGTCACGGTGCTGAGAAAGGCTTTTGGATTGAAAACGTCACTCACTACTGATTAACGGCTCCGCATTGAACAGGCCATGGCGTATGGCCAGATGCGTTAACTCTACGTCACCACTGATGTTCAACTTGCTGAACATGCGATAGCGATAGCTATTAACGGTTTTCGGGCTCAGGTTAAGCTGCTCGGAAATCTCCGTCACCTTTTGCCCTCGGGTAATCATCAGCATAATCTGCAATTCCCTTTCCGACAAACAGCTGAACGGTGATTCGGCGCGCTGCGGCTCGATCTGGCTCAGCGCCATCTGCTGAGCGATATCAGAGGCAATGTAACGCTGACCGGCGTGCACCGAGCGAATGGCGCTGACCACTTCCTGCGGCGCCGCCCCTTTGCTGAGATAACCTGCCGCACCGGCCTGCATGACTTTCGCTGGCAGAGGATTTTCGGTGTGGATGGTCAGCATGATGATGCGGATATCCGGATTGAAGCGCACGATTTTGCGCGTCGCCTCCAGTCCGCCAATACCGGGCATGTTCATGTCCATCAGCACCACATCCACAGGATGTGTGCGGCACCATTTTACCGCATCCTCACCACAGGCCACTTCCCCGGCAATCACCAGTCCCTTCATATCTTCCAGTATGCGACGAATACCGGCGCGTACCAGTTCATGGTCATCAACAAGAAGCAGGCTGATCAACGGGACGTACTCCGCAGGTTAGTGGGGGAAAATATATTTCAGGGGCGTTATCTTACCGGGTTTCGCGTGGAAAGAACATCAGGGGCGCCAGATAAATCTCAAAACCAATGACCCATGTCAAATAGCAGGCCGCAGTGATTGTTTTTTTTAGCTGATGCAATACCATAATGGAATAAAATTGTTAAAATGTGACTAATATCATTAAGTTATAATTTACAACCCGCCTTCGCTTCTTTCCGTCGGCAGCACCTAAAAATAATCTTTCCGTGGAAGTTTTTTGCGCACAAAAAATAACGAACGGCGCAATTAATTAACCCTCTGCGCGCGGGTCGATGATGTGGCCTAAATTCTTCCATCAAGCGTATGATATACTCTGTTTTTTATGCACGGGAAGAATGTGTGCGCACAAGGTCATTCCACAAAGGAGATAATGATGAGTGATGAAGATTTCGTAACATCGCGCGATACCCAGGCGCTGGCGGATGAAGTCGCCTGCCTGAAAATGATGGTGACGCTGATCCTGAAAGGCATGGGCCAGGCTGATGCCGGTAAAGTGATCATCAACATGGAGCGCTACGTCCAGTCCGCGCTGGCGGATAAACCTCAGGCCGAGGTGTTCAGCAACACCATCCGCCAGATTAAAACCGCCTACCGTCAGTAAGCGGCGTGCCCTGCGCATCCTGCGCGGGGCGTTAGCTGTGTGACTGCCAGTTGACCGACACGCCCAGCGAGGGCAGCACTTCTTCCGGACTGAAGCGACGCGTGCCGCGATACTTCTCCGCCAGCGCCGGCTGCTGCACCGGAATACGAATGGCAAAGAGATTGTCTTCTGACTGGATCAGTCCCGGCGAGAGCGGCTCGTACACCACCTGATGCTGCTCAAACATCTTTTCCAGCATCGGCGTGGCCGAACTGATCAAATACTCCATCCCGCTCAGCTCTGCCAGCTGTACCGAATGCCATAAGATGTTCAGCGGCAGTTCGGCATCCACTTCAAGGCGGGCCGAATAGCGCGACATTTCCCACACTTTTTGCTGGTCAAAAGGCAGCACCATGCCCTCCGGCACTTCCGGCTCGTGCCACGGTAACAGACGTGCGCAGCCACAAATGCCCTGACGCGCAGTCCAGGCAATCAGCCAGGTGACATCGGAACGATCGAAGCGATCATACTCCTGTCCCGGCGTGCTGAGTCGCGGCGGAATTGACCAGCCCTCGCCACGCGCAAAGACGCTGTAACGATAAGTGCCCAACTCGGCCAGCAAAGAGGACGGCATATCCTTTAGCTGTGTTTGAATTATTTTCATCATGCGCCCCTGACATCCCCATGTTTGCAATGATTTATTAAGCGCCAGCCTGGCGGAGTTTCCGGCGCAGGGTAGACAACTGACTGCGGCTTAGGAACTACTAAAATTAGTAGTTGCCTTTTCGCTATATCAGGCCAATGGCTGCGGCATAACAGGCAATCTGCGTTTTATTGGAAACATTAAAACGCTTTTGCATATTCTTTTGGTGAAAATTTACCGTGTGTTCAGGAATAGCCAGAATGAGGGAAATTTCGGCTGAGGTTTTTCCCTCCGCTGTCCATTTCAATATTTCCAGCTCGCGCTGACTAAAATCATTCGATAACACCACCATTGAGCCGTCATTCAGACGGTCCAGCACACGCAAACTCAGTTCCGCCAGGAAGTGCAGTTGCACCTCCAGCTCAACGCGTCTGTGCTGGGTCTGGCTGGGTTGTTGCGATGCTATAGATAATATACCAATGGCACGATTTAGCGCCATTGCCGAGCATGAAAAGCCACTTACCAGCCCTGCTGCATTGGCTTCTGCCCATAAATTGCCTGCGCCGGTAAATAAATCACGCGTCCACTCCACGCCGCGACCGGGCTGCTGGCAGAGCATTAACACCGGATCTACCGCATAGTAATTTTCACTCTCGTAGCGTTTCACCCAGCTCTGCGGATAGGTGCTAAAGAGAAAAATACGCGGTCGGGTAAAAGGCACCGGATGCTGTACCAAAAAGGCAAAAGCATCAAATCCAAGGGCCTCAACATGTTTTTGCAGCAGCGATTTCAATTGCAGCACTTCGGAAAGCGCCTGAAATTCTTTTTCAGTTTCGCCTCGCCAGACGAAATAATTATCGATGGTCATTATTGCCCTGGCGCTGTTTCACGCCTTATTCATAACAGGATATCTGTGCCGATTAATGTAAAAAATAAATTAACCAGAGAAAAAATATTGATTGAAACCAGAGCGGCATTGCGGGTAAAAAGTGATAACTACCTTGTTGTCAATATGTTACCCAAATGAGAAATTAAACTATGGTGCGTTTGCCAGCGGCACCATCAGGATGATAAGTCGTGCGAATCAGAATAAGATTTTTCTGAAGAATTTTCAATCGTCCTGTTGATTAAACGCCAGACTTCGCAGATAAAACATTCGCCTCATCATTAATCGCTATTATCTTTGCCATTCCCCTTTTTTATACCGCCCGTCATAATCTTCCTGCTGATTAAGTCCGCAGCGCGGCTTAATTCCAGTTATTTCTGCAGTGTTTCCCTGCAGTGCCCCTGTGGCAGACATTTCCGGCACCGTCTTTTCCAGCTACGCTTTAGCAGAGGCGCAAGGTGGCAGGCACCAGCATAGCTCCGCAGGCTGGCGCGATTTCAGCAAACTGAGTGGGACTGACTATGTTAAACCAGCTGGCATTACCCTTTCTGGTCGTGGGCGTGTGTACCGCCCTGATGATTGCTAAAGATCTGTTGCGTCACCCGCATCCGCTGGCGGTCATGAATATCATCTGGCCGCTCACCGGGCTGTACATGCCGTTTTTCGGCTGGCTGGCATGGTGGTATCTCGGGCGTAAACCGTCACGTCAGCGAAAACTGGCGCTGCTGCTGCCATCCGGATTAACCGGTTATGCCAGCTGGCAAACCATTTTTATTTCCACCTCGCTCTCTGCCGCCGCCTGTATATTCGGCGACATCATCACCCTGCCAATAGTCACTCTGCTCAAGCATTTTGCAATTAGCCCCGCGCTGTGGTTACAGGCGGTTATTTGCGTGATAATTTCGTTACTGGCGGGATTATTTTTTCAGTTTCTGGCCATTCGCCAGCGGGAACAACTTTCTATTGTCCGTACGTTATTATTAGCGCTGAAAACAGAAACCTTTCCGCTGCTGATTTATCAAACGGGAATCTTTATCTTTATGACGCTGGCCCTAAAATATGTGCTTAATCAACAGCTCAATCCCCTGCTCAGCGCCTTCTGGTTTATGTTACAGCTGGCGATGCTCACCGGATTTATTTTCTCCTGGCCGGCAAATCATTTCCTCATCAAACGCGGATTAAACCCGGCGGTGTAGTTTAGCGACAAAAGCCTGCGCCGCGCATGCCAAGGTGGAAATGGCTGGCATGCGCCGCATTGTAATCCGGCCCCAGCGCATTACCGAAGCTGGCACAGCCGTTGCGCCATAACGCGTGCAAACCGGCAGCGGCCTGCGGCGGTTGCTGCCAGTTTTTGCCTACCTGCAGCCAGCGCCCGTCCGCCAGCTGAAAGCCCGTGATGTCCCACGCCTCCGCCGTCGCATGTTCACTGCGGCGTCCTTCCTGGCGGTGATAAATATTGCGGCAGGCGTAACTGCCAACATGCGCGATGCGGCGCAGCGGCGAGGTAATGCCGGCCTGCTGCAGCGCCGCATTGCTGCGTGTGACATACAGCGTGCTGGCTACCGCCATCGGACAGCTGGCAAGAAAACTGCTGCTCAGCGTGACCTCACCGAAGCGGCTGATGCGCAGCGGTTGATCAATCGGACAATCGCCCTGCAGCGGCGGCACCTCACGGAAACTGACTCTGCCCTGCGCGCTGGCCGCGCGCATCACCGCCAGACACGCGGCCGGATCGCTGCTCAGCCGCTGCAGCTTGTAGCGCGTCATCCAGCCCGGCGGATCGGTAACCTGGAGCGGTATAAACGGATTCCACTGTGGCGGCAGATGCGTTTTCAGCCAGGGTAAACTCCACCAGCCGCACAGGGCCAGCAGCACTATCGCGAGCAAAGCGCGCACGCTGCCTCACTTTTTCCGGGTTCATCGAAATGACAAGTGTAGAACCCTGCGCAGCGCTGCGGGGTGCAAGCGGCTCATTTGCAGAACATTTACGCAAAATGACGGCACGGCGCGCCATGTAAATATTTACTGACACGGTAAAGCACGCAAAAGGGTACAAAGGTTTAAAAACCATTACCGAGAGTGGCCGCCTTTCCTCTATCTTATGCCCTCTTGCCCTGTGCAAAAGCACGTTATTCAACAGCCAGCAGAGCTGACACAACATCAAGACAGGAAAGATATTTTTATGGTTGATCAATCTAAAGCGGCGCCCATTGAGGCCGAACAGCCGGAAAAACTCCGGCGCAACCTGCATAACCGTCACATCCAGCTTATCGCTATCGGCGGTGCCATTGGCACCGGTCTGTTCATGGGCTCCGGTAAAACCATCAGCCTGGCGGGTCCGTCGATCATCTTCGTCTATATGATCATCGGTTTTATGCTGTTCTTTGTGATGCGCGCCATGGGTGAGCTGCTGCTCTCCAACCTTGAGTACAAATCCTTCAGCGACTTTGCCGCCGACCTGCTCGGGCCGTGGGCCGGTTATTTCACCGGCTGGACTTACTGGTTCTGCTGGGTGGTGACCGGCATCGCCGACGTGGTGGCGATCAGCGCTTATTTCCAGCTGTGGTTCCCGGACTTCTCGATCTGGATGAGCGCGCTGCTGTGCGTGTTTGTTTTCCTTGCCCTGAACATCGCCACGGTAAAACTGTTTGGCGAGATGGAGTTCTGGTTCGCCATTATCAAAATTGTCGCCATCGTGGCGTTAATCATCACCGGGATTGTGCTGGTCAGCCTGCACTACCCTTCGCCGAACGGGAGCCACGCGGCGCTGAGCAATATCTGGGATCACGGCGGCATGTTCCCGAAAGGGCTGAGCGGTTTCTTTGCCGGCTTCCAGATTGCGGTGTTTGCCTTTGTCGGCATTGAACTGGTGGGCACGGCGGCGGCGGAGACCAAAGATCCGCATAAAGTTCTGCCGCGCGCCATCAACGCGATCCCGCTGCGCATCATCATGTTCTACGTGCTGGCGCTGCTGGTGATCATGGCGGTGACGCCGTGGAACCAGGTCATGCCGGATCGCAGTCCGTTCGTTGAAATGTTTGTGCTGATTGGCCTGCCGGCCGCTGCCAGCATCGTTAACTTTGTGGTGCTGACCTCCGCAGCCTCCTCAGCCAACAGCGGCATCTTCTCCACCAGCCGCATGCTGTATGGCCTGGCGGAACAGGGCGTGGCGCATAAAGCGTTTGGCCGCCTCTCGGCGCGCGCGGTGCCAACCACCGGCCTGTTCTTCTCCTGCCTGTGTCTGCTGGCTGGCGTGGCGTTGATCTATCTGATTCCGGATGTGATGACGGTCTTCACCATGGTGACCACGGTCTCGGCGATTCTGTTTATGTTTGTCTGGACCATTATCCTGTGCAGCTATCTGGCCTACCGCAAACAGCATCCGCAGCGGCATGCGGCGTCACGCTTCAAAATGCCACTCGGCAAGCTGATGTGCTGGGTGTGCATGGCTTTCTTTGCCTTTGTGCTGGTGCTGCTGACGCTGCAGGAAGATACCCGCCAGGCGCTGATGGTGACGCCACTGTGGTTTGTGGTGCTGACCATGGGCTGGCTGCTACGCCGGCGTAAAGCCTGATCCACCTAAACGAACAGGCCCGGTTATCCGGGCCTTTTTCGTTATAAGCGCTCTGTGAATTTGTGCCACGCCTGCGCCAGCGACGGCCGCAGCGAATCTTCCCGCTGTGGTGCTGCTGCCGGCGCTGCGGCGGAACCGAGATTAAAGGTAAAGGTGTAATCCGGCTCTTCCCCCATGCGCAAATCCACGATCAGCGTGTCATTGCCCTGCTGGCGCATGGCATAAAATCCATGGCTGAACCACGCAACGCGTTCGGCGTGCCACTGGCCTTTAAACGGGGCAAAAAGCGCGGGATGGCGATCGTACCAGCGGATCTGTAAGGGACGATCGGGCGACAGCAGCGACCACCAGGCTTCCCCGTAGCGCTGCGGCGTGATAATTACCGTGCGCCACACCAGCGTGTTGAACGCGGTGGGCGTCACCAGCAGTTGCTGGGGCTGCACGGCCTGCTGCGTCAGCTGGTGCTCAATATGCCGGGTAGCAACACTCTGCGCCACCATACTCCAGCCGAGGTATAGCGTGCTGATGAGCAATCCGGCCTGATTCCAGCGCAGCCCGCACGCATCCCGCCGCCACAGTGCGACGATCAGGGCGATCAGCAGCGGCAGCGTGTAGAGCGGATCGATGATGAACATGCTGCCGATGGCGAACGGGGAATCGGTCAGCGGCAGCCCGAGTTGCGTGCCGTACACCGTGGTCAGGTCCAGCAGCGGATGCGTGATCAGTGCCAGCCAGATGGCGAGGCACCAGGCGCGCCAGTGCTGCCGGCTGCGCGTCGCGCCAGCCACCAGCCAGCCGGGCAACGGTGCCACCAGCGTCAGCCACAGCAGCGCGTGGCTCTCGGTGCGGTGCAGCGTCATGTTGCGAATGGCATCTCCGTGGTCGATAAACACGTCGAGGTCCGGCAGCGTGCCCGCGACCGCCCCCGCCAGCGCCGCCTGCCACAGCGGCACGCGTTTGCCCATTACGGCCACGGTCACCGCCGCGCCCAGCGTTAGTTGTGATAGCGAATCCATGCACTCTCCTGGTCAGCCACGGGGATCAGCGCACGCGGATCCCTTCAATGATCATGCGCTGAACGTTATCCAGCGTCTGGGCAAAAAATTCCGCATCGTTTAGCGTCTGGCCGGTGATGGCTTCCACCTGGGACGCGAAATCAGCGTAGTGCTGCGTGGTCGCCCACAGCAGAAAGAACAGATGCTGCGGCTGCACGCCGGCAATACGCCCTTCGGCGATCCACTGTTCGATAATCGCCGCTTTGTCATCCACCAGCGCTTTTAAATCCCCCGCCAGCTCGCCCTTCAGCAGCGGCGCGCCCTGCAGCATCTCCAGACAGAACAGACGCGATGCCTGCGGGTGGTCACGCGACACTTCCAGCTTGAGACGAATATAGTTGCGGATGGCCACCAGCGGATCCTGGTCATGACGCAGCGCACGCAGCGGCGCCAGCCACACATCAAGAATCTCTTTCAGTACCGCCACATACAGCACTTCTTTTGACGGATAGTAGTAAAGCAGGTTGGTTTTTGAGACGTCCGCGCGCTCAGCCACTTTATCCAGACTGGTGCCGTGAATGCCAAACTGCGAGAAGAAGGCCAATGCCGCTTCCAGAATAGCTGCCCGTTTCGCCGCAACGGCCCGCGATCGGCGTCCTGGCTTTTTTTCATCGCTTTTCACACTGTTACCTCTTCCATCCTGCGAAATCGCATCATAACAAACGCCCTGTTTCCTGCCTAATGCTGTGCCCTGCACCTTTTTCGCTCAGATGACGCATGAAAAACGTGCAATTTGTTTTGACCAGATGGTCTGTTTTGGACCAGTCACTCAGGATTCATTACGTCGCCAATTTTAACTGATTGTTATGTATCACTTTTAAAATTGTGGCACAGGCTTTGCAATTTTGTGATCGAGCGCCGCCCGCAGGATGCGTGCAGGAAGCAACGCAGCGCGTGAAGCAATCCATGTTCAATGCAGAGAGGTTTCACATGAAAATTGGCGTTTTCGTTCCGATTGGCAACAATGGCTGGCTCATCTCCACGCATGCCCCGCAATACAAGCCGACCTTTGAGCTCAACAAAGCGATTGTGCTCAAGGCTGAGCACTATCACTTCGACTTTGCCCTATCGATGATTAAGCTGCGCGGCTTCGGCGGCAAAACCGAATTCTGGGACCACAACCTGGAGTCCTTCACCCTGATGGCCGGGCTGGCCGCGGTGACCTCACGCATTGAAATCTACGCCACCGCCGCCACCCTGACGCTGCCGCCCGCCATCGTGGCGCGCATGGCCGCCACCATCGACTCCATCTCCGGCGGCCGCTTCGGCGTCAATCTGGTGACCGGCTGGCAGAAGCCGGAGTATGAGCAGATGGGGCTGTGGCCGGGCGATGAATATTTTGCCAGCCGCTACAACTACCTCACGGAGTATGTCACGGTGCTGCGCGACCTGTGGGGCACTGGCCAGAGCGACTTCAAAGGTGAGTTCTTCACCATGAACGACTGTCGCGTCAGTCCGCAGCCGCAGAAGCCGATGAAGGTGATTTGCGCCGGTCAAAGTGATGCCGGCATGGCCTTTTCGGCGCAATACGCTGATTACAACTTCTGCTTCGGCAAGGGCGTCAATACCCCGACCGCCTTTGCACCCACTGCCGCACGCATGAAACAGGCCGCGGACAAAACCGGGCGCGACGTCGGTTCCTACGTGCTGTTTATGATTATCGCCGCCGAAAGCGACGAAGCCGCGCGCGCCAAATGGGAACACTACAAAGCCGGTGCTGACGAGGAAGCCCTCGCCTGGCTCACCACGCAGAGCCAGCAGGACACCAAATCCGGCAGCGACACCAATGTGCGCCAGATGGCCGATCCGACCTCTGCCGTCAACATCAATATGGGCACGCTGGTCGGTTCTTATGCCAGCGTGGCACGCATGCTGGATGAAGTGGCGCTGGTGGAAGGCACCGAAGGCGTGCTGCTGACCTTTGATGATTTCCTGCAGGGCATTGAAGATTTTGGTGAACGTATCCAGCCGCTGATGGCGTGCCGCCGCGCGCTGATTGACGCCCACAAGGAGGTTGCATAATGAATACCGTCGTTTGTGCCCACAGCAGCAGCCAGCCTGCAGTGACTCTGCCGGCGCGCCCGGAAGCCATCGCCCTGCCGCCGGCGCAAAGCGCGCTCATTGTGGTGGATATGCAGAACGCCTACGCCAGCCAGGGAGGCTATCTTGATCTGGCCGGGTTTGATGTCTCCACCACTCAGCCGGTTATCGCCCGGATTCATCAGGCGGTCACCGCCGCCCGCGCGGCAGGGATGCAGATCATCTGGTTCCAGAACGGCTGGGATAATCAGTATGTCGAAGCCGGTGACGCCGGTTCGCCCAATTTCCATAAATCCAACGCGCTGAAAACCATGCGCCAGCGGCCGGAGCTGCACGGCACGCTGCTGGCAAAAGGCGGCTGGGATTATGCGCTGGTGGATGAGCTGGTGCCGCAAGCCGGCGATATCGTGCTGCCCAAACCGCGCTACAGCGGCTTTTTCAACACGCCGCTCGACAGCATGCTGCGCAGCCGCGGTATTCGTCATCTGGTGTTTACCGGCATTGCCACCAACGTCTGCGTGGAATCGACGCTGCGCGACGGCTTTTTCCTCGAGTATTTCGGCGTGGTGCTGGCCGATGCCACCCATCAGGCCGGACCGTCGTTTGCTCAGCAGGCGGCGCTGTTCAACATTGAAACCTTTTTTGGCTGGGTCAGCGATACCGACACCTTCTGCGAGGCGCTGAAGTCATAACCGCCGTTTCACCTGCACGCTTAATAATAAGGACTCTGAGTCATGCCTAAAACAGTGATTATTCCTCCCGGCACCACGACGCCGATCGCTCCGTTTGTACCCGGCACCTTAGCCGATGGCGTGGTGTACGTTTCCGGTACGCTGCCGTTCGATGCCGACAACAACGTGGTGCACGTCGGGGATGCGGCGGCGCAAACCCGCCACGTGCTGGAGACCATCAAAAAAGTGATCGAGACCGCCGGTGGCAGCCTGCAGGACGTCACTTTCAACTCGATTTTCATCACCGACTGGAGCAACTACGCGGCGGTAAACCAGGTGTATGCCGACTATTTCCCCGGCGACAAACCGGCGCGCTTCTGTATTCAGTGCGGTCTGGTGAAACCCGATGCGCTGATCGAAATCGCCAGCGTGGCACACATTGGCCGGCAGGAGGCGTAATGCATCTGGACATTCAGGGATTAAGCGCGCCCGACGCGCCGACGCTGGTACTGTCGTCCGGGCTGGGCGGCGTGGCCGCTTTCTGGCAACCGCAGCTGGCGGCACTGACGCCGCACTATCGCGTGGTGACCTACGATCAGCGCGGCACCGGTCGCAGCCCCGATACGCTGCCGGAAGGTTACAGCATGGCGATGATGGCAGCGGAACTGGCCGACGCGCTGGCGGAGCACGGCATCGAACAGTATGACATCGTGGGCCATGCGCTTGGCGGGCTGATTGGCCTGCAGCTGGCGCTTGATTATCCGCAGCGCGTCGGACGCGTAGTGGTGATCAACGGCTGGCTGGCGCTGGATGCCCACACCGAACGCTGCTTCCAGGTGCGTCAGGATCTGCTGCTCAACGTTGGTGTTGAAGCGTTTGTGCGCGCGCAGCCGCTGTTTCTTTATCCGGCCGAATGGCTGGCACGCCATCAGTCACGCATCAGCGCGGAGGATGTGCATCACGTGGCGCATTTCCAGGGCATGGAGAACCTGCTGCGGCGTCTGCACGCGCTGAAATCGGCCGATTTCCGTCCGCACGCCTCGCGAATCACCCAGCCGGTGCTGGCGATATGCAGTCAGGATGACCTGCTGGTGCCGTGGAGCTGCTCGCCACAGCTGGCGCAGGCGCTGCCCAACGGCAGCCTGATTGAGATGCCGTGGGGCGGCCATGCCATGAGCGTGACCGATGCCGGCAACTTCAATGCGCTGCTGCTGCGCTGGCTGGCGGACACCGCCACGCCGGCTCGCCGCGCCAGCTAATCACGGAGCCGATGATGAGCGTACATGAACTGCCCCTGCTGCCCGAAGTGAGCCAGCAGGCTTTCCGCGATGCCATGTCCGGCCTGGGCGCAGCGGTCAATATCATCACCACCGACGGTCCCGCCGGACGCGCCGGTTTTACCGCCACCGCGGTGTGCAGCGTCAGTGATACGCCGCCGACGCTGCTGGTTTGCCTCAATCGCAACGCGTCGGTGTGGCCTCTTTTCCGCGATAACGGCGTGCTGTGCGTGAACACGCTGGCCGCCGGGCAGGAGTCATTGTCGACGCTGTTTGGCGGCAAAACCCCGATGACCGAACGTTTCGCCGCCGCCCGCTGGCATACGCAGCGCAGCGGCGCACCGCTGCTGCAGGGGGCGCTGATGGCGTTCGACTGCACCATCACGCAGGTCGTCAGCGTGGCGACACACGACATTCTGTTTTGCAACGTGATGGCGCTGGAGCGCCATGATGCCCAGCCCGGTCTGATGTGGTTTGACCGTCGCTACCATGCCCTTTCACGGCAGGACGCCCGCTAACGCCGCACCGTGCGGCCCGGTTCGACCACTACCCTGGAGAAGACGATGGCGAGTTCCTGGTTCCCCCGCTGGCAGAAAAAGTCAGCCATGAGCGATAACGGGCTGATTGCCCCGGACGAAACCCTGCCACTCGGGCAGACGTTCGTGCTGGGCCTGCAGCATGCGGTAGCAATGTTTGGCGCAACGGTGCTGATGCCGCTGCTGATGGGGCTGGATCCCAACCTGGCGATTCTGGTTTCCGGTATCGGCACCCTGCTGTTCTTTGTCATTACCGGTGGTCGCGTGCCGAGTTATCTCGGATCGAGCGCCGCGTTTGTCGGCGTGGTGATCGCCATTACCGGCTTCAACGGTCAGGGGCTCAATCCCAACCTGGCGCTGGCGCTGGGCGGCGTTATTGCCTGCGGCGCGCTCTACACGCTGATTGGCCTGGTGGTGATGAAAGTGGGTACCGGCTGGATTGAACGGCTGATGCCACCGGTGGTAACCGGCGCGGTAGTGATGGCTATCGGTCTTAATCTGGCACCGATTGCGGTGCACAGCGTCTCCGCCTCGATGTTTGATAGCTGGATGGCGGTGATGACGGTGCTGTGCATCGGGCTGGTGGCGGTATTTACCCGCGGCATGGTGCAGCGGCTGCTGATTCTGGTCGGACTGATTGTCGCCTGGGCGCTGTACGCTCTGCTGACCAATGTGATGGGCTTCGGCAAGCCGGTGGATTTCAGCCGCGTGGCCAGCGCCGCGTGGTTTGGTCTGCCGCACACCACCGCGCCGGTATTTGATATGCAGGCAATCGTGATGATCGCACCGGTGGCGATTATTCTGGTGGCGGAGAACCTCGGCCATATTAAAGCGGTGGCGGGCATGACCGGGCGCAATCTCGATCCGTGGATGGGACGCGCGTTCGTCGGCGACGGCCTGGCAACCATGCTGTCCGGCTCCATCGGCGGCAGCGGCGTCACCACCTATGCCGAAAACATTGGCGTGATGGCGGTGACCAAAGTCTACTCCACGCTGGCGTTTGTCGCCGCGGCGCTGATTGCGCTGGTGCTGGGCTTTTCGCCTAAGTTCGGCGCGCTCATCCACACCATTCCCGGCCCGGTAATTGGCGGTGCCTCGATTGTGGTGTTTGGCTTAATCGCCGTGGCCGGCGCACGTATCTGGGTGCAAAACCATGTCGATTTTAGCCAGAACAGCAATCTGATTATGGTGGCCACCACGCTGGTGCTCGGTGCCGGGGATTTTGCGCTGAAGATTGGCAGCTTTACCCTCGGCGGCATCGGCACGGCCACCTTCGGTGCCATCATCCTCAACGCAATCCTGCAGCGACGCGGTGCCGCGCTGACCCAGCCGGCGGCGCGCCCGCAGCCTTAAGGCTTCTGCGGTGCCTGCTCCGGCACCGCTTTTTTGCGCCGCAGGCGCAGTTCACTGACAATCACCCCGCAGACAATCAGTGCGCCGCCCAGCAGCGCCGCCGCCGGTAACCGTTCGCCGGCAATGCGGCCGACCACACCGGCCCACACCGGCTCGCCGGCATAAATCACTGTGGCGCGCGTCGGCGAGACGCTGCGCTGCGCCCAGTTCATGGTGACCTGAATCAGCGCGCTGGCCGCGCCGAGGCCCAGCGCGCTGAACAGCAGCGGCGCCGATAGCGTGGGTAAAGATTCGCCGTTGGGCAGCATTAGCACGAAGGCGCAGGCCGAAGCCACCAGCAGCTGTACCAGCGTCACGCGGCGCACATCGACCTGACCGGCGTAGCGACTGATAAGAATGATCTCGGCGGCAATGGCGAGGGTGCTGAGCAGCGTGGCGATCTCACCGGCATTCAACGTCAGGCTGCCATCCTGCGGACCCGCCACCAGCACCAGACCGGTGAACGCCAGCAAAATGCCCAGCCACGCCATCAGGCCCGGCGGCCGGCGCAGAAACAGCCACTGCAACAGCGGCACCACCGGCACGTAAAGCGCCGTCAGAAACGCCGACTGGCTGCTGGAAATGGTTTGCATACCCCAGGTTTGCAATCCGTAACCACCGGCAATCGCCACGCCAATCAGCGCACCCGCTTTGATTTCCAGCCAGGTAATGTGACGCAAATAGCGGCGAAAGAAAAAGGCCAGCAGCAGCGAGGCGGTAGCAAAACGCAGCCCGACAAAAAAGAACGGCCCCGAGTGCGCCATGGCGCGATGCACCACCAGAAAGGTGCCACCCCAGACCATCGTGATAAAAATAAGTACCAGCTCCTGGCGCGTAATACGCAGGCTGAGGCGGGAAATAGAAGCAGACATAACGCACCAGAATAGAGGACTGGCGCACATTTTTGCTGATTAGCCGGGCAAATTGCAATCATTGTAACCGCCGGGCGTACCCGGCGGCCGGGGATACCGTCACAGACGCACTATTTTTTCGCGCGGCTGCGTCCCCCTTTTTCACCTGCTTCGGCAGCACGCTGCGGGTCATTTCTGAAATTCCCGCCGCTGTTTTTACCGCCTTTTCGACCCGCTTCCGCGGCCCTTTCGCGATCTTCCGCGAAGTTGCCTGATCCTCCACGATGTTGAGCCATCATTTCCTCCAGGTATTGAGCATAGGTGGTGAAGACATTTCACTGCGCAAACAGTGTCAGGTCAGGTGCGTAATATCTCGCCACACCCGCTTAAAGCATAGCCAATGGATGCGCACAATCAGGCACATATTCATACTTTGCAACAGATAAACCTCTTAGCATCGTTTTTATGGCGAGATATTCAGCTGAAAAACAAGCGGTTAGCGGCAGAAGTCGCAGCGCGATCTCCGCGACTGTTCAATGGCTGACCAGCATAGCGCGCAGCCTCTTCTATACTTCTTTCTGTTCCTTACACCACAGGATGAAAACACGATGGCAAAAATTCTGGTGCTTTATTACTCCATGTACGGACATATCGAAACCATGGCTAACGCGGTGGCGGACGGTGCGAAGAGCGTGAGCGGTGCCGAAGTCACCATTCTGCGCGTGCCGGAAAGTATGGATGCCGAACGGTTTGCTCAGGTCGGCGGGAAGGTTAACCAGCCGGCGGCGGAAGCCAAACCGGACGATCTGCCGCAGTACGATGCCATCATCGTCGGCACCCCGACGCGCTTCGGCAATATGTCCGGTCAGATGCGTAATTTCTGGGACCGCACCGGCGGCCTGTGGGCCTCTGGCGCGCTGTACGGCAAGATTGCCAGCGTGTTTGCGTCTACCGGCACCGGCGGCGGTCAGGAGCAGACTATCACCTCGGTGTGGACCACCCTGGCACATCACGGCATGGTGATTGTGCCCATCGGCTACGGCACCAAAGAGTTATTTGATATTTCGCAGGTGCGTGGCGGTACGCCATATGGCGCAACCACGCTGGCGGGCGGTGATGGATCGCGCCAGCCCTCGGCGGAAGAACTGGAAATTGCCCGTTATCAGGGCCAATACGTCGCCGGTCTGGCGGTAAAACTGAAAGGATAAATTCCCAACAGGAGAGAGTTATGGCAACAGAACAGTTTAAAGCTCACCACGTGGGCGAATGGGCGACCTTACGTCACACCTCACCGGAAATCGCTGAAGCAATTTTCGAAGTGGCGAATTATGACGAACGGCTTGCCGAAGAGATCTGGCGCCAGCAAGGCAGCGATGAGGTGTTATTCCGCGCGTTTGAGAAAACCGACCAGGACGTCCTGACGTGGGACGATAAGCCGGTCGAACGTAAAAACATCTAAAGCACAGGCGGGCATGTCCCGCCTTCTCATTTTTAGCCGTCAGGGAGCCTTTATGTCAGCCTATCAAAGCATTAATCCGGCCAATAATCAGCTGCTGAAAACCTGGCCATCACACGATGACAGCTACACGCAGCAGGCGCTGCACACCGCCGATGCGCTCTACCATTCGCCGTGGAGCAAAGGCGACATTCAGCCGCGTCTGCAGGTGCTGCAGCGTCTGGCAGAATTGATTGAGCAGCGCAGCGAAGAGCTGGCCATCATCGCCAGCAAAGAGATGGGTAAGCTGATTGGCCAGAGCCGCGGCGAAGTGAAAATCTGCGCCAGCATCGCGCGCTATTATGCCGAACACGCGGCAAGGCTGTTACAGGCCCAGCCCTATCCCAGCGATGTCGGTGATGCCTGGCTCGAATACCATCCGATTGGCGTGGTGGTGGCCGTCGAGCCGTGGAATTTTCCCTATTATCAGCTGATGCGCGTGCTGGCACCGAACCTGGCACTGGGCAATCCGGTGCTGGCGAAACATGCCAATATTGTGCCGCACTGCGCCGACGTGTTTGAAAAGCTGGTGCTGGAAGCCGGTGCGCCGCAGGGCGCGTGGACCAATCTGTTTATCTCTAACCAGCAGGTGGCCGATCTGATTGCCGATCCGCGCGTGCAGGGTGTGGCGCTCACCGGTTCAGAGCGCGCTGGCAGCGCGGTGGCCGAGCAGGCCGGTAAGCACCTGAAAAAATCCACGCTCGAGCTGGGTGGTAACGATGTGTTTGTGGTGCTGGACGATGCCGACATTGATGAAGCGGTGCGCCAGGGGGCGCAGGCGCGGCTCAGCAACTGCGGTCAGGTATGTACCGCGGCCAAGCGCTTTATTCTGCATGAAAAGATTGCTGAACGCTTTATGGCTAAATTTAGCGCGGCGCTGCAATCCGCTACGCCCGGCGATCCGTTAGATGAAAAAACCACGCTGGGGCCGCTATCGTCACAGGATGCACGTGACCGGCTGGTAAAACAGGTGGACGAGGCGGTGGCGCATGGCGCCCGCGTGGAGTGCGGCGGACGCGTAATCGACGGCGTCGGCTGCTACTACCAGCCAACCATCCTGACCGGCCTGACGCCGGATAACCCGGCTTACTATCAGGAGTTCTTCGGCCCGGTGGCGCAGGTGTATGTGGTGGCGGACGACCGTGCTGCCGTGGCGCTGGCTAACGATTCGCACTACGGTTTGGGCGGTTCCGTATGGACGCGGGACATTGCGCGCGGGCGCAACATGGCTTCGCAGATTGAGACCGGCATGGTGTTTATCAATTCGCAGAGCGATACTGCGGCTGAGCTGCCGTTCGGCGGCGTGAAGCGTTCCGGCTATGGCCGTGAACTGTCCGATCTCGGGCTGAAGGAGTTTGCTAACCAGAAACTGGTCGTGGTAGCCGGTTAAGCGGCATGAAACCACCGTGGAACTGAACGGTGGTTTTATTCGATTTACTGCGGTGCGCGTCAATGCGCAGCCGGTAACAACACAGCAGGGTCGCCGTGCATGGCGACCCTGCTGGCGTTTTAGTTGCTGGCTGCTGCCGGCTGTTGCGCGGGTTTAGCGTCCGCCTCCGGCTTCGCCGGCGCTGCTTCAGCCTGCGCTTTCTGCGCCGCTGCAGCATCGGCTTTCGCCTTCTCATCTGCGGCCTTCTGAGCGCTGGCCTTCTCAGCTTTGGCTTTGTCGTCCGCCGTTTTTTGCGCCGCGGCCTTGTCCGCCTTCACTTTTTCCTCAGCGGCTTTGGCGTCAGCGGCTTTCTGCGCTGCAGCTTTATCAGCCGCGGCTTTGTCAGCCGCCGCTTTATCTGCGCTGGCCTGATCCGCTTTGGCCTGTGCGTCATCGCTGGCTGCCGGCGCGGCAGCAGGCTGTGCGGCCGGTGCCGGTGCGGCTGGCTGCAGCGGTGTACCCTGCAGCGCGTTGTTCAGCGCGCTGGTGAACTGATCCCAGCTGCAGTAGCCGTTGGCGTCAGTGTCACACCCCGCCAGCTGCAGCGTAACGCGCTTCGGTGGGTTCTTCAGGCTCAGCACATCGGCATTACGCAGCTGATCCGCCGTCTGATAGACATACTCCACTTTCAGCAGATCTTTATTGTTCTTCGCATCGTGCCAGCGTTCAAACACCACCTGGCCGCCAATCGGGGTTTTCTCGTCGTTACCCGGCAGCTCGTATGGCTTAACCTGCAGCGCGCTGAGCAATGACGCGATATTCGAATCGTGTCCGACCATCAGCGTGACTTTTGGCGCGGTGGCTTTGTCCTGATCGACCAGCTGGCTGCGGATGTAATCCACCAGCGGGGCGGCAACGTCACGCGCCACTTCAGGCGCGGTAAACAGCGCATCCTGATAGCCATTCTTGATCGCCGCCAGCTCTTTCCACTGTTCAGGCGTTTTGATTTGTCCCCAGGCAACCTGATCCGCCGGGAAACCTTCGTAATATTGCAGCGTGAAGGCGTCGACCAGCGAGTTACCCACTTTCAGCGGGCCATTGACGCCGGGCTCTTTGCCGTTTTCCGCGCTAAAGGTGTTGTCGCCGCTGCTTAGGTCGCACTGTTTCTTGCCGTTACAGGCCGGAGCTGATTTGTAATCCACGATTTTTTCCAGCCGCTGGAAGGCCGGCTTCAGCGCCAGCTTCTCATTAGCTGCGGTCATCGCCGCCAGCGCTTTCTTGTTAAACGCTTCGCTGCCATCGGTGATTACCGGATTGAAGATCGGGTCCATAGTGCCCATCGCATCCTGATGGGTGACAGCGATATCGCAGCCCGGGAAAGCACCGGTGACGAAATACTGCGCCGTCGCGACGGTGCGCTGCAGGCTGTTGGCATAGACAAAAATGTTGCTGCTGTCCGGACAGGTGCCGTTCTGTACCAGCCCCTGCTGAGCCAGCCACTGACGGGTGTAGTTACCCATGTAGACTTCCAGCACGCCGCCTTTGGTGGTCAGCTCACCGCCGGGCACATCCCATTGCGGCCAGCTTTTTTTCGTCGCCTGCTCCAGCACGCTGCCGTTGTTGGCCAGCGGGGCACGCAGGTTGTGACGACTCAGCATCAGGACCTGCTGCAGTTGCATGTCGCCATCCGCGGCGTAAGCGCTCATACCCATCGGCAGCGCCGCGATCACTGACAGCGCGCAAAGACTCAGTTTCTTGATCATTGTGCCTATTCCATAATTCATCAGGGAAACACTCTGGCATTCAAGCGATTAGCTCGCCAAAGAGCGAATTACCGCACAGTGTAACCCAGCTTGCCTGAGAAAATCGCCAGATGTTTGCAAAAACCGTGCATCGACTATAGCAGTAAACGCGCTGGCCGTCGGGTTACGGCAGCAGATTGAAAAGCTTCAGGATGTTTTTCAGAAGGATGGAAAGCAGAAAAGCGAAAAGCCCGCATCGCTGCGGGCTTCTCTTATATGGCGGAGGAACAGAGATTCGAACTCTGGGATGGTTTCCCATCGGCGGTTTTCAAGACCGCTGCCTTAAGCCACTCGGCCATCCCTCCTGAAATCTTTTTGTCACCTCACACTGCGAGAGTGTGAAGTGGCGGAGGAGGAGAGATTCGAACTCTCGGATGGTTTCCCATCGGCGGTTTTCAAGACCGCTGCCTTAAGCCGCTCGGCCACCCCTCCGCAATGAGGCGCACTATAAACATCCCCCCGAACGATGTAAAGCATCCAATGATTCGTTCGCCTGAAAAACAGTCAAAAATGATTTTTTTGCCGTCTTAATCGTCATTCTGCTCAGTGAAACAGCAATTTATCGCGTAAAGATGGGTAAAACGCCTTTTCTGTCCTCTGACCGTTGCGTATTCTCAGGCCATATTTGGTGTTCTCTCTCTAACAGGAGCGCATGATGGACAGAATAATTAGCTCGTCACAGCAGCAGTCGCTACTCAGCACCCATAAAGTGCTGCGCAATACTTATTTCTTACTTGGCCTGACGCTGGCGTTTTCCGCCGTCACCGCCACGCTCAGCACCGTCTACGCTCTGCCCTCGCCGGGACTGATTCTGATGCTGGTGGGCTTTTACGGATTGATGTTCCTGACCTATCGCCTGGCGAACAGTCCGGCGGGTATTCTGGCCGCGTTTGCCTTTACCGGCTTCCTTGGTTACTGCCTCGGCCCGATTCTCAGCTCGTTCCTCACCGCCGGTATGGGTGATGTTATCGCCATGGCGCTGGGCGGCACCGCGCTGGTGTTCTTCTGCTGTTCCGCCTATGTCCTGACCACGCGTCGCGACATGTCTTTCCTTGGCGGCATGATGATGGCCGGCTTTGTGGTGCTGCTGGTGGCCGTGGTTGCCAATATCTTCCTGCAGCTGCCCGCGCTGCACCTGGCGATCAGCGCCCTGTTTATTCTGTTCTCTGCCGGTGCCATTTTGTGGGAAACCAGCAACATCATTCAGGGCGGTGAAACCAACTACATTCGCGCCACCGTCAGCCTGTATGTCTCGCTGTACAACATCTTTGTCAGCCTGCTGAGCCTGCTGGGCTTCGCCAACCGCGACTAAGACGTAACGCACGCACCGTTAAACCCCGCTCCGGCGGGGTTTTTGCTTTTTATCCGCCGCCGCCTTTACAATAGCGCGCTGACGATATGAGGAAATAATGTGATTTTTGCCGGTAAAGAGATTGCCACTGACGCAGAAGGCTATCTGAAAAATAGCGCCGACTGGAGTGAAGCGCTGGCGCAGGCCATCGCCCAGCAGGAAGCGATTGAGATGAGTGAAGCGCACTGGGAAGTGGTGCACTTTGTGCGTGATTTTTATCAGCAGTTTAATACCTCGCCGGCGGTGCGCATGCTGGTCAAAGCCATGGCGCAAAAATATGGCGAAGAGAAAGGCAACAGCCGCTATCTGTTTCGCCTGTTTCCGGAAGGTCCGGCCAAACAGGCCACTAAAATCGCTGGCCTGCCAAAACCGGCGAAGTGTCTGTGATCACCCGGTAGTAAACCGCGTCGGCCGCTCCGCCAGCTGATGCGGCTCCACCAGCACCTTATCGACCCGGGCACTGGGCGGTCCGCCCGCCTTCAGCCACGCAATCAGTGACTCCACCTGCTGCGGTTCTCCCGCCGCCAGCACCTCCACGCTGCCATCGGCCAGATTATGCGCATAGCCGGTGACGCCCAGCGCGTTCGCCTGCGCCTGGGTGTAATAACGGAAGCCCACGCCCTGCACCCTGCCGTGAACCCAGATTTTATAACCTGTCGTCGCCATGGCGATCTCCCCCTTTGTGCGTTGCATTTTGCCGCCATCCACCGGAAAATGGCGCCTCATTTTTTCAGGTAAGCATAGCAAACATGACCGTTCGATTGATTCTCGCTAAGGGACGTGAAAAATCCCTGCTCCGCCGCCATCCGTGGGTGTTCTCCGGGGCCGTTGCCCGTATGGAAGGTAAAGCCCAGTCGGGTGAAACCATTGATATCTGTGACAGCAACGGCAAATGGCTGGCCCGCGCCGCCTACTCTCCTCAGTCACAAATTCGCGCGCGCGTCTGGAGCTGGCAACAGGATGAGTCAATCGACATCGCCTTCTTTGTGCGCACGCTGCAAAAAGCCCAGCAGTGGCGCGACTGGCTGGCGCAGCGCGACGGGCTGGACAGCTATCGCCTGATTGCCGGCGAGTCCGATGGACTGCCGGGCGTCACGATTGATCGCTTCGGTAATTTCCTTGTGCTGCAACTGCTGTCGGCCGGGGCGGAGTATCAGCGCCCGGCTCTCGTCTCGGCGCTGCAGCAGTGCTATCCCGACTGCGCCATCTACGACCGCTCTGACGTGGCGGTGCGCAAGAAAGAGGGACTGGAGCTGGCGCAGGGTCCGGTAAGCGGTGAACTGCCGCCTGCGCTGCTACCGATTACTGAGCACGGTATGCAGCTGCTGGTGGATATTCAGGGCGGTCACAAGACCGGTTATTACCTCGATCAGCGCGACAGCCGTTTTGCCACCCGTCGTTACGCAGAAAATGCCCGTGTGCTTAACTGCTTCTCCTACACCGGCGGCTTTGCGGTCTCTGCTCTGCTCGGCGGCTGCCGGGAAGTGATCAGCGTGGATACCTCGCAGGACGCCCTTGACGTAGCAAAACAGAACGTGGCGCTTAACGGGCTGGATGTCTCACGCGCGCAGTTCCTGCGTGACGATGTGTTCAAACTGCTGCGTCGCTACCGCGACAGCGGCGAGAAGTTCGACATGATCGTCATGGATCCGCCGAAATTCGTTGAGAATAAAAACCAGCTGATGGGTGCCTGCCGCGGCTATAAAGACATCAATATGCTGGCGATGCAGCTGCTGAATCCGGGCGGCATTCTGCTGACCTTCTCCTGTTCCGGGCTGATGGCCACCGAGCTGTTCCAGAAAATTATCGCCGATGCCGCTGTTGATGCCGGTCGTGATGTACAATTTATAGAGCAGTTCCGTCAGGCAGCCGACCATCCGGTGATCGCCAGCTATCCTGAAGGGCTTTATCTGAAAGGCTTTGCCTGTCGCGTGCTGTGACTTGAAAACGCTGTCCCTGCCCCCATATCGGTGGCAGGGCAAAGTTTTGGGAGGTCACAATGATTGCCAGTAAATTTGGAATTGGACAGCAGGTCCGGCACCGTCTCTCCGGGGTGCTCGGCGTGATTGTGGATGTCGACCCGGAGTATTCGCTGGACGATCCGCAGCTGGATGAGGTTGGCGCGACGGAATCGCTGCGTGCCGCTCCCTGGTATCACGTGGTGATGGAAGATGAGGAAGGCGAACAGGTGCATACCTATATCGCTGAGATTCAGCTGGCCGGCGAAACCTCGTTCGAACATCCGGAACAGCCATCCATGGATGAGCTGGCCGCCTCGATCCGCCAGCAGCTGCAGGCACCCAGCCTGCGGCATTAAGGGTACGGCGACGCCGCGTCGCCGTTTGTCTTTACCGCGTTACGCCCAGCCGCGGAATTTCTATCTTCGGGCAGCGATCCATCACCACCGTCAGCCCGGCATCACGCGCCAGCACCGCCGCCTGCTCATTGATCACGCCCAGCTGCAGCCACAAGGTTTTGGCGCCGATAGCAATCGCTTCCTGCGCCACGCCCCATGCCGCTTCGGAATTGCGGAACACATCCACCATGTCGATCTTGCCCGGGATCTCCGCCAGCGTGCCATACACGGTCTGGCCCAGCAACTGCTGTCCCGCCAGCTTCGGGCTCACCGGCACCACGTCATAACCCTGATCGAGCAGGTATTTCATTACGCCATAGCTGGCACGCTCAGTGCGATCGCTGGCACCGACCAGCGCGATGCGTTGGGTTTGCGTCAGGACATCGCGAATCGTTTGATCGTTCATGTTTTTCTCCTTGTTCACTCGCCTGAGTGTAGATGCCATTGCGCGCTAAAGTGCAAGCGCAGCGCACGAAAAGTTTGCGCGGCGACACGAATAAATATGTTAAAATGTAAATTAACTGCCATAATGTAATAATTTGCTACACATCGCCCTTTTTCCCCTGTTCCGGGAGTTGAAATGAAGCTGTCTCTGGCTGTTACGGGTTTGCTGTTGCTGCTCGTATCGGCAACCTGCCATGCCATCACCCTGAAGCTCGATCCGCAGATCGACCTGCTGGTGCTGGATGGGCGCAAAATCTCAGGTTCGCTGCTGAAAGGCGCGGACAGCCTTGAGCTGGAGCGCGGTCAGCATCAGTTTCTGTTTCGCGTGGATAAACCCTGCGCCGATGCCACTCACTTCCGCTCAGAACTAATGATCGTCACCTTCACTGCCGACGCCCATTCCGTAGCGATTCGCCTGCCGGCGCTGAATAACCGCCGCGAACGCAGCCTGTTTGATAAATCTTTAAATTTTCAGCTGATTGATGAGCGTGGTAATGAAATAGCCAGCATTCGCGATCGGTTGCCGGGTGAGAGCAGCGGCAATGTTGAACAGGCGATGATCAATTACAACCGTACGGCGCAGGCGGCCAGCGTGCCGCGCTTTGCGCTGCAGGCGGCCAGCGTACCGGACGCCAGTCTCAGTCTGGATATGGTATGGCAGGACGCCAGTAATATGCCCGCGCTGCAACGCTGGCTGCAGCGTGTTGATGCCGCCACGCGGCAGCGTTTTATCAGTTGGGTGAAAACCCTACGCGCAAGTTGATAGCAGCTGAACGCCAGGGGTAAACTCGTGCATTCACTACGTTTGCACGCGCCGAAACAGGAAGCCCCATGGAGCAGACCGTTCGTACCCTGAAAGTTCAGAAACACATCGCCCTCGTTGCCCACGACCACTGCAAAGCCTCGCTGCTGGACTGGGTAAAAATCAATCAAAATGCGCTGCAACCTCACGTGCTGTATGCCACCGGCACCACCGGCAACCTGATCAATCGTCACACCGGACTGGATGTGAATGCCATGCTCAGCGGGCCGATGGGCGGCGATCAGCAGGTCGGCGCGCTGATTGCTGAAGGTAAAATTGATGTGCTGTTCTTCTTCTGGGATCCGCTCAATGCAGTACCGCACGATCCGGACGTCAAAGCGCTGCTGCGCCTCGCCACCGTATGGAATATCCCGGTGGCGACCAACCGCGCCACCGCTGATTTCATTATCCATTCGCCGATGTTTGCCAGCGAAGTGACCATCCAGATCCCCGATTATCAGCGCTACCTGACGGAACGCCTGAAAGCCTGATGGCTCAGGCCTTCCGGCTCTGCGCAACGCCCAGTTCGCGCAGGTGTTCGACAAACACGGAAGGCCGCTCTTTATCAAACATCAGCCACACCTGCTGACGCGCGCGCGTGATGGCCACGTAGGCCAGGCGCCGCTCTTCGGCATGCGGAAAATCCTCCGGCTGCGGTAGCAATCCCTCTTCCATGATCGACTCGCGCGCCTGCGCCGGAAAACCGTCACGCCCTTCGTGCAGCCCCAGCACGATGACAAAATCCGCCTGCTGACCTTTACTGGCGTGGATGGTCATGAAGTCGATACGCAGTTTCGGCCAGCGGGTTTTGGCTTTATCCAGCATGGCCGGACGCAGATGATGGTAACGCGCCAGCAGCAGCACGCGCTCGTCCGGCTTCGCGTAACCGCTCAGCTTGTCGAGCAGCGCTTCCAGTTGCTCCTGCGGCAGCAGCGTAATGGATTTCTTGTTCCCTTTGCTCAGGCTGTTGAGCGGCTTGCGCAGCTGATGCGGATTCTGCTGCACAAAGCGGTTGGCAACGTCACCGATGCGATCGTTGAAGCGGTAGGTGGTATCCAGCACGCAGCGGTCGCCTTCGCCAAAATAGTGATGAAACGCGGTGGTCAGGCTCATCTCCGCGCCGCTAAAGCGATAGATCGCCTGCCAGTCATCGCCGACCGCAAACAAACTGGTGCGCTTATTTTGCTGCCGCAGCGCGCTAAGCAGCGCCGCCCGCTGCGGTGAAATATCCTGGAATTCATCCACCAGAATGTGTTTCCACGGGCTGATAAAGCGGCCCTTCTCCAGCACAGCGATCGCCTGATGGATCAGCCCGGAGAAATCCACCGCGCCCTCGGCTTTCAGTGCGCTTTTCCATGCTTTGAGCAGCGGTGCCATCAGCCTGATGCGCTTCGTGAAATTGTCGCGCAGCGGTTCCGGCACATCGGCAATCATCGCCGCCTGCGCGCCGCCGTGCATGCGCATCAGGCCGAGCCAGCGCTCCAGCCGCACGGCAAGACGCTGCGCCAGTTTGTCATCCTGCCAGAACGGACCTTCCGGCACGTCCCACGCCAGCTCTTCCTGCAACCACTGTCGCCAGCCGCTGGCCTGCGCCTTTTTACTGTTGCACTGCTCGCGCCAGTTTTCGATCAGCAACTGACGTCGCGCGCTGCTGTCACTTTCCAGCCGGCTGATGACCGGCTGCTTATTGCTGCCTTCACGAATGATGTGTAGCGCCAGCGCGTGGAACGTACGCGCCTGAATCGCGCTCTCACCCAGCCGCGTCTGGATCCGATCGTTCATCTCTTCCGCCGCCTGGCGACCAAAAGCCAGCAGCAGGATTTGCTCCGGCTGCGCCAGTTTGCGCTGTAACAGCCAGCCGGCGCGCGCCACCAGCACCGAGGTTTTACCGCTGCCCGCGCCAGCCAGCACCAGCAGCGCGTCTTCACCGTTGACCACCGCCGCACACTGCGATGGATTGAGCGGCGTGGTTTCGACGGTGGAGAAGAAGGCGTGATTATCGCTGATCACCCGCGCGCTCCACTCACGGTTGCGCTGCCGAATCGCGCTCTCGCCCTGCTCAAGCCACTGCTGGCAAAAGCGCCACAGCGTGCGGCAGTTATCAAACTCCTCCAGCCTTGCCAGCGGCAGCGGTAAGGCGGAAAACTGGCGCGTGATGGTCTCTTTTACCGCGGCCAGTTCGCTGCGCTTCAGCCAGCGATCCTGGCCGGTAAACGCGACGATCTCCTGCTGCAGCGCGCTCAGCACCTGCGCGCTGATTTCGCTCATCTCGAGGCTCCACTGCTGCCACGTCTGCTGCAGGTAATGATAAAAACGCTGGGTTTCCTGCCACTCGGTGCCGTGTAACCGCACCACTTTCTCTTCCGGTAATAAGAACTCCAGCTCGCCCCACACCAGGCCGCGTTTACAGGTGATACCGATCAGCTGATTAAACGGGATCAGGTATTCGTGACGATCGCCGCTGACTTCCACACCGGCAGCCAGCAGTCGCACCCGGTTATAGGGATGCTGTGCCAGCCGTTTGCCCATGGATGTTGCTTTTAGTTCCATCTCCGCACCGTCATGTGGAATTCAATTATCGCGCAGTTTACCTGTCAGACCCTTAGCGCTCCAGCCTTAAAACACGCTAAACTGGGCGACACATATTGCGGATTGCAAAAGGAAAATCGCGTTATGCGCACCGTGCTTAATATTCTGAATTTTGTTCTTGGCGGCTTTATCACCACCCTCGGCTGGCTGCTGGCCACGCTGATCAGCATCGTGCTGATCTTTACCCTGCCGCTGACCCGCTCCTGCTGGGAGATCACCAAACTGTCCCTGCTGCCGTTTGGCAACGAAGCGGTTCACGTTGACGTGCTGCGCCCGGAGAGCAAAAGCCACGTGCTGAACGCCGGCGGCACCTTCCTCAACCTGTTCTGGCTGATTTTCTTTGGCTGGTGGCTGTGCCTGATGCACATCTCGACCGGCATCCTGCAGTGTCTGAGCATCATCGGTATCCCGACCGGCATTGCCCACTTTAAAATCGCCGCTATCGCGCTGTGGCCGGTAGGTCGTCGCGTGGTGTCAGTGGAAGAAGCGCAGGCGGCGCGTGAAGCCAACGCGCGGCGCCGCTACTGAGGCTGAAGATGATGCCTGACGCTTTGCCCGGCTGGCGCCGTTATCTGTTCAACAGCAGCCTGCGCTACCTGCTGCGCATCTTCTTCGCGCTGGCCGGCTGTGCCGCCGTTCCCTGGTGGCTGCAGCAGATTGAGTGGACCATTCCGCTAACGCTCGGCGTCGTGGCTGCCGCGCTGGCCGATCTTGACGATCGCTGGACCGGCCGCGTGCGCAACCTGCTCATCACGCTGGTGTGCTTCTGCATTGCCTCGGTTTCGGTTGAGCTGCTGTTTCCGCACCCGTGGCTGTTTGCTATCGGTCTGGCGCTCTCCAGCTGGGGATTTATTCTGCTGGGCGCGCTGGGGCAGCGCTACGCCACCATTGCGTTTGGTGCCCTGCTGATCGCGGTGTACACCATGCTGGGCATTGGCCTGTTTCCGCAGTGGTGGATGCAGCCGGCGCTGCTGCTGATTGGCGCGCTGTGGTACAACCTGCTGACCTTTATCGGCCACCTGATGTTTCCGGTGCGCCCGGTGCAGGAGCAGCTGGCCGCCAGCTTTTCCCAGCTGGCGCGCTATCTGGAAGCCAAGGCCAATCTGTTTGATCCCGACGGCGGTGAGCAGGATGACGCGGCGCTGATCGCCACCGCGATGGTCAATAGTCAGCTGGTGGCGCAGCTCAACCTGACGAAAACCACCATTCAGAGCCGTTTACGCGGCGACCGCGGCTCGCGCAGCACGCGGCGCAGCCTGCATTACTATTTTGTGGCGCAGGATATTCACGAGCGCGCCAGCTCGTCGCATCTGCAATATCACCTGTTGCGCGATGACTGGCGCTACAACGAGGTGCTGTTTCGCTTTCAGCGGCTGCTGAACATGCAGGCGCAGGCCTGTCGCCAGCTGGCAGAGAATATCGTGCTGCGCCAGCCGTGGCACCACGATAGTCACTTTGCGCGTAGCTTTGAACGGCTGGAGACCGCCCTCCAGCGCCTGCAACATAACGATCCGCAGGCGACGCACATTCGTCCGCTGTTCTGGTTGCTGCGCAACTTACGCGCCATTGATGCGCAGCTGGCGTCGATCGAATCAGAGCAGCGGCTGGCAGAACCGCTGACGCAGAGCGATCACCATCTGTCGCGTGAAGGCTTGAGTGGCTGGGCGGATATCCGGCTGCGCCTCAGTCGACATCTGAGTCCGACCTCGGCGTTGTTCCGCCACGCGGTGCGCATGTCGCTGGTGCTGTGCGTGGGGTACGCCTTCATTCAGCTTACCGGCCTGCATCGCGGCTACTGGATCCTGCTGACCAGCCTGTTTGTCTGCCAGCCTAACTACAACGCCACACGGCGGCGGCTGGCGCTGCGCATTGGCGGAACCCTGGCCGGTATTGCGATTGGCCTGCCGGTGCTGTGGCTGGTGCCCTCTATCGAGGGCCAGTTGGTTTTGATTGTGCTGAGCGGCGTGCTGTTTTTCGCCTTCCGCCAGATTCAGTACGCGCAGGCGACGCTGTTCATCACCCTGCTGGTGTTGCTGTGCTTCAATCTGCTGGGTGAAGGCTTTGATGTCGCTCTGCCGCGCGTGGTGGATACCTTGCTCGGCTGTGGCCTGGCCTGGCTGGCGGTGGCGTTTGTCTGGCCTGACTGGCGTTTCCGTCAGCTGACGACGGTTGCCGATCGCACGCTGAATGCCAACTGTCGTTATCTTGATGCCATCCTGGAACAGTATCATCAGGGTAAAGATAACCGTCTCGCCTACCGCGTGGCGCGCCGTGACGCGCACAACGCCGATGCGGAACTGGCGTCCGTGGTGTCCAATATCAGCGGCGAACTGAAGCAACAGCCGCCGCTGCGCGAGAATGCGTTCCGTCTGATGTGCCTCAACCACTCGTTCCTCAGCTACATCTCGGCGCTGGGCGCGCACCGGGAGCAGCTGACGCAGGGCGAACTGCTGACGCTTTTAGATGACGCGGTATGCTTCGTCGAGGATGTGCTGCAGATCGAACGCGTCAGCGAAGCGCAGGCGGAAACGATGCAGCAGGCACTGATGCAGCGCCTGAGCGCGCTGAAAACCAGTGAGGAGGCGCAGGCACCGCTGGTGTTGCAGCAGCTGGGGCTGCTGGTTGCGCTGCTGCCGGAAATTGCCCGTCTGCGCCGCACCCTCGCTGCCGCTTAAGGCAACAGGCTCTCCGCCGCGGCGTGCTGGCGGAGCGTTTCCTGATACCAGGCGCTTAACTCTTCACGTACCGCCGCCGGCAAAGCGGCCTGGTGATGGCCGGAAATGGCGCCTTCCAGCGCCAGCAGCGTTTTCAGGCCGATATCTTTATTCACCGCCCGCAACTTCAGCCAGCTCTGACGCGAGCCCATTTCATACAGTAAGCGAACAGAATTGATCCCGACTTTGTGCAGCATCAGCTCCATGCGCAGGCTGAGATTGGGCAGATCTTTCAGCCTGAGCAAGACAAGTCTGTTCGCCGCCTCGGCGCGCGCCGCAGACAGCGAACTGGCCGATAAGCGCAGCAGCTGATCGGCGTCCTGCCAGAGCTGTTTATCCACTTTGTAGTAGCTGAGCGTCACCGGCATGCCGCGCTTGCGATATATCAACGGTTCCAGCGGGCGCTGTGCGGCATAGTGCTGCAGCGCCTCGCTGGCGCGCAGATAGAGCGCATCCTCATTGATGTAAGCAAACACCACCTTTTCGACCGCCAGCGCGTAACCACCAAACTGGGTGCGCGATTCAATTTTTCCCAATGCCGCTAACTGGGCTTTGGACTGCTCAACCACCGGATTATTTTTCTTCATAACGTCCCCTTTTCCTCATTCCTTGCGCGGGAAATTTCCTATAAAAAGCTCAGAGATTCATCTGGTTAGAAGATAGAAAAAACGATTTAGCTGTTCAATGAATAAAAGCGGCAACGCGCGGTTCTTGTGCGGAATTTGCGAGGCATTTTCAGAAATTGAGGTTGATCTTTATCCAGGAACTCATTACTGTATATTCATACAGTTCATTACTGAGTGATTAAAATATGCGTACTCAATACTCTGGCCCTGCTGATCGTGCTCACCGTTTCGCTGCGACGGGCTTAACGCAACCTTCTCTGGGTGGTATTACTGAACTGCGTTATAGCGAGCAGCCCGGCATCATGCCGCTGCTGTTACTGCCGGTCCTCAAGCAGCTGAGCACGCAGTCACGCTGGCAGCTGTGGCTGACGCCAGCGCACAAACTGAACCGCAGCTGGATGCAGCAGTCAGGATTACCGCTGGAAAAGAGTATGCATATTACGGAATCCGAGCGTTTAAGCACGGTTGAGAGCATGGTGAAAGCGTTGCGCACCGGCAACTACAGCGTGGTACTCGCCTGGATTCCTTATGAATTGAGCAATGAAGAGCGCCTGGAACTTGAGCAGGCAGCCGCCGAAGGCGAAGCGCTGGGATTGATTATGCGTCCTCAGGGGCGGGATCTTGCTCTGTCCAGACAGCCAAACAGCGCAAAAATTCCCTCTGATTTGTTTCATTAAGTAAAACTAAGATTTTTCTCACGCTATTTTTTCACAAAGTTGCGGCTAAGCCACTGATTCTTTTCCCGCCAGCTATGACAATGGCTTAGCCGCATTTTTCTTTTCTGGTAGCGAAAATTTTGCCATGTCATTTGTTAAAATGTGTGTATAAATCCCTGTTTTTTTATCCGCTGACGTCACATCATACTTGTAAGTTTCCAATCTCGTTGTAGACTTTACCTCGCCAGGGTGCTCAATAACCTCCGTTTTTTCGGTAGAGTCATAAGCGAGCGTTTAGACCCGGCGAAGGATTACAACCAAGAGCAACCTTTTTGCTCATTGCCTATTTGGATGATAACGAGGCGCAAAATGAAAAAGACAGCTATCGCAATTGCAGTGGCACTGGCTGGCTTCGCTACCGTAGCGCAGGCCGCTCCTAAAGATGACACCTGGTATACCGGTGCTAAACTGGGCTGGTCTCAGTATCACGATACTGGTTACTACGGTAACGGTTACGAAAACAACGACGGTCCAACTCACGAATCTCAGCTGGGCGCAGGTGCTTTCCTGGGCTACCAGGCTAACCCATACCTGGGCTTCGAGCTGGGCTACGACTGGCTGGGCCGTATGCCGAACAAAGGCAACGTGACCAATGGCGCATTCAAAGCACAGGGCGTTCAGCTGGCAGCTAAACTGAGCTACCCAATTGCTGACGATCTGGACGTGTACACCCGTCTGGGCGGCATGGTATGGCGTGCTGATTCAACTCAGACCAACCCAGACAACGGCCGCATCAGCAACCACGACACCGGCGTTTCTCCGCTGGCTGCTGTTGGTGTTGAATACGCACTGACCAAAAACTGGGCGACTCGCCTGGACTACCAGTGGGTTAACAACATCGGTGACGCAGGTACCGTTGGTGCGCGTCCAGACAACAGCATGCTGAGCGTCGGCGTTTCTTACCGTTTCGGTCAGGACGAAGCTGCTGCACCAGTTGTTGCTCCAGCGCCAGCTCCGGCTCCGGTTGTTGAAACCAAGCGTTTCACTCTGAAGTCTGACGTGCTGTTCACCTTCAACAAATCTACCCTGAAGCCAGAAGGCCAGCAGGCTCTGGATCAGCTGTACAGCCAGCTGAGCTCAATGGATCCGAAAGACGGTTCTGTTGTGGTTCTGGGCTTCACCGACCGCATCGGTTCAGACCAGTACAACCAGAAACTGTCTGAGAAACGTGCTCAGTCTGTTGTCGACTACCTGGTATCTAAAGGTATCCCGGCTAACAAGATCTCTGCACGTGGCATGGGTGAATCTAACCCAGTTACTGGCAACACCTGTGACAGCGTGAAAGGCCGCAATGCCCTGATCGACTGCCTGGCGCCAGACCGTCGCGTTGAAATCGACGTGAAAGGTATCAAAGACGTTGTAACTCAGCCACAGGCTTAAGTTATCGCGCAATAAAAAACCCCGCTTCGGCGGGGTTTTTTTTGGCTTTTTATCACACGCATTTTTTGCTATTCGTTATCCGCGCCACCTTTACCCAGAATCGCCTGCAGATCCTGCTTCAGCGTTGACATCTGACTGGCATACTTCTCTTTGCGTTCTGCATCTTCGATCAGCTGAACGATGGTCTCTGATAAGGTGCTGTTACGACGCTGCGCCAGACCGGCCAGACGCTGCCACACCAGATACTCCAGATCGATCGATTTTTTCCGCGTGTGCTGATGCTCTGCGTTGAAATGACGTTTACGCCGCGCGCGTATGGTCTGCTTCAGACGGTTTTCCAGCTCCGGATGGATATGCTTTGCGATCCAGTCACCGACCTCAACCGGGTTATTCTCCATCGCCAGCAACGTCTCTACCGCCGCCTGCGCAGCGCTCAGCTCAATATGCCGGGTGATCAGCTCACCTTCCCGATGCTTTTTCACCAGGTATTTCCACTTCCATCCACTTTCAAGATTTTCGAGTTGCTGGTATTTCATCGGAATCTCATCGTGATCACGTAACAAACTAAGAATAACAGCTTTTTTCCCGGATGCAGCAAGGAAAAACATGTTGCGGCCATCACAGTTCAGGCCGGAAGTGCGCCGTGCTTAACCGGGTTGAATCCTGTATAATCGCGCTTTTCCTGAACCAGACTAATGCGAATATTTTGACCAGCACTCAACTTACGTGGCAAGCCCTGCAGCCGGATAGCTCACGCTACCAATCACTTTTCTCAACCGTCTCTCTGGAAGATAGCGATACGCTTGCCGCGGTTCAGCCGCGTCTGCTGAATGCGCTGGCGCATTTACATCATCAAACGCTGGGCTTTCCGCTGCTGCTGTTACGCAGCCAGGAAAACAGTGATTATCTGGCGTGGATTGCCGAAGCGGCACAGCGCTTCCAGCCGGATGAGACTGCGCTGTACGGCGGTGATTACCATGTGATGGGCGATAATGTCAGCCTGCAACCGCCTGTTGACGCCAGCCGTCCGTTCACCAGCGCTGGCGGCGTACATTACGCCGACTGGATTGAGTCCGAGCAGCTGTTCGGCTGCGTGCGTCAGTATAAAGATCGCGTGCAGCTGGAGCCCGGTCTGCTGCATCAGGCTAACGGTGGCACGTTGATTCTGTCGATCAATACCCTGCTGGCACAGCCGCTGCTGTGGCTGCGCCTGCGCAAAGTGATTGAACTGGGTCGCTTCGACTGGTATTCACCGGACGAGCGCCGCCCGTTGCCGGTGACCATTCCCCCACTGCCGCTGCAGCTGCGTCTGATTTTATGTGGCGATCGCGAGGCGCTGGCCAGCTTCCAGGAACTGGACGTTGAAGTGCACGAAATGGCGCTCTACAGCGAGTTCGAAGAGAATCTCCAGCTGGTCGATGATGATGACATGGCCAACTGGTGCCGCTGGACGCTATGCCAGGCGGAACAGGCCGGTCTTACGCCACCCGAAGCTGATTTCTGGCCGCTGCTGATCCAGGAAGCGGTGCGTCTGACCGGAGATCAGGACACGCTGCCGCTGTGCCCGCGCTGGCTGCGCCGTCAGCTGCAGGAAGCCGCGCTGCACGGTGAGACACTGAATGGTGAGGCGCTGAAAGAGGCGCTGGAAGCACGCCAGTGGCGCGAGAGTTTCCTTGCCGACCGGATGCGCGATGAGATCCTGTTAAATCAGATCATGATCGAAACGGAAGGCGAAGTAGTTGGTCAGATCAACGGCCTGTCGGTGATTGAATTCCCTGGTCATCCACGTCCGTGGGGCGAGCCATCACGCATCACCTGTGTTGTGCACCCGGGCGATGGCGAATTTACCGACGTGGAGCGCAAAGCGGAGCTTGGCGGCAACATCCACGCCAAAGGCATGATGATCATGCAGGCATATCTGATTTCCGAGCTGGAGCTGGAACAGCAGCTGCCCTTCTCGGCATCGCTGGTGTTTGAGCAGTCTTACTCCGAAGTCGACGGTGACAGCGCCTCGCTGGCCGAGCTGTGCGTGCTGATCAGCGCGCTGGCAAACCAGCCGCTGAACCAGCAGATTGCCGTTACCGGTTCGGTGGACCAGTTTGGTAACGTGCAGCCGGTGGGTGGTCTGAATGAGAAAATCGAAGGCTTCTTCCACATCTGCCAGTCGCGTGAGCTGACCGGCAAACAGGGCGTGATTCTGCCTGCCAGCAACGTGCGCCATCTCAGCCTCAGCGACGACGTGGTAGAAGCGGTGCAGCAGGGCCAGTTCCATATCTGGGCGATTGAGCGCGTTGACGAAGCGCTGCCGCTGTTAACCGGTATTGCCTGGCAGAGCGAAAGCGGCGACTCGCTGCTGAGCACCATTCAGGAGCGCATTACTCAGCTCAATCAGCAGGAAAACCGACCGCGGCCCTGGCCATTACGCTGGCTCAACTGGTTCAACCACAGCTGATTACATTGCCCAGCGTACAACTGTTCGCTAATATTCGGGCTTCACTAAAAGAAGGCATATTGAGAACATGGTAGATAAACGCGAATCCTATAGCAAAGAAGACCTGATTGCCTCTGGTCGCGGCGAACTGTTTGGCGAGAATGGCCCACCGCTTCCGTCTGACAACATGTTGATGATGGACCGCGTGGTCAAAATGACCGAAGACGGCGGCAAATTCGATAAAGGTTATGTGGAAGCCGAACTGGATATCCGCCCTGACCTGTGGTTCTTTGATTGCCACTTTAAAGGCGATCCGGTGATGCCAGGCTGTCTGGGTCTGGATGCTATGTGGCAGCTGGTTGGCTTCTATCTCGGCTGGCTGGGTGCGGAAGGTAAAGGCCGTGCGCTGGGTGTGGGTGAAGTGAAATTCACCGGCCAGGTTCTGCCGACGGCGAAGCTGGTTACTTACAAAATTCACTTCAAACGCGTCATCAACCGCAAGCTGGTGATGGGCGTGGCCGATGGCGAAGTGTTCGTCGACGGTAACCTGATTTACACCGCGACTGACCTGAAAGTGGGCCTGTTTAAAGACACTTCAGCGTTCTGACCCGCCAACAAAAACCTCCGCACGCAGCGGAGGTTTTTTTTCCTGTTTACAGACATCCGACGGTGCCTAAGCCACCGCCGACCTGTCCTCCATGGCTTGTCGCCAACCTCCCAACCAGTGAGACCGGGCATCGATCATTTGATAAGGGCATATCTCTTTTGAGCGGCCGGTAATGCCTGCCTGATAGCCTCGTGAATGTGCTCGTTCCAGGCGGTCTCTCTTCTGTCTCTTCATACCTCGTTTCCCTCATTTCAGGTCTGGTGGAATCTGGTGGAAAGAAAGAGTGGTGAATTAATGTTCAACCACAGTAATGTTCTAACCTGTGGTGGGTGAAAGGTCAATGCGCAAAATTCACGCCAATGTCATCAATTTGCCGTGAAATCGACACAAATTCCTCAGTGCCGCTGCCATATCTGGCTGATTCCGCAATAAAAAAGTCCCTGATTTGCGCGCCGTCACATAACGGCAAATCAGGGACTTAGCATAAGCATCGAACAAATCCTAATTTAGCGTCACCACGCTGTTAGCAATTTGCTGTGCCGTTTGCTGCCAGCCGAGCGCCAGCGTGCGCACCAGCGCATCGTAGCCATCTTCGGTCTGCGGCAGCGTCAGATTAAAGCCATGTTTGATAAGCCGGCCTTGATGTTGCAACAGCCATTCACCGCTTACTACCACCTTGCCGTCATAACGGCCGTGGAAGCCGGTGACGTGCACGCTGAGCGTATCGTGCGTGTCACCCAGCGGCTGACTGGCCACCAGCCGGCCGGGCAACGCCTGGCTGAGGTTACTCACCAGTGTCTGCTGCAGCTGCTGGTCGAGCGGACTGGCCCACAGATTATTGGCGGCAATCACGTACTTCACGTCGCTGGTTTGATAAACCAGCCCGTTGCCGGCGAGATAATCCGGCACGCTCACCTGTTCAACCCAAATCATCGGCTGGCTGGCGGAGGCGTCACTGCTGACGCGCGCCATATTGCTGCCCGCAGGCAGCTGGTAATAAGTGGTGTCGATGGTGCTGCTACAGCCCGCCAGCAGCAGCACAGCACCGATAATCAGCCCTTTTTTCACTGTTTCGCCCTCTTTGGCTGCGGATCCTGACCCGGTTTGGCTTCAAATACCAGCGCGTTGCTCTTGCTGTTGAGCGTTTTCAGCACCGGCTGCAATTCGCGCAGCACCTGGTCAAGGCGCTGCATATCGCCCACCAGTTTGTTATAGGCTGGCGATCCCGGCTGCAGCCCCTTCATGCTGCGATTAAGCTCGCGCAGGGTTTGCTGCATATCGGCCGGCAGCGTTTTCATCGCCGGGTTGGCGGTGATCTGATTGAGGTTATCCAGCGTTTTCTGCAGCTGCTGCAGGGTGCGCTGGCTCTCTTTCAGCGTGCCGGTGGCCTGGTTGATCATCGGGTTGAGCGGCAGCGCGTTGATCTTATCCAGCGCCGCCATCAGTTTCTGCTGAATCTGGCTCAGACCGCCGCTTACGGTCGGAATCACTTCCAGCCCCGCCACTTCGTTCGGTCCTTTGTAAGCCGGTGCATTATCATAGAAGTCGAGATCGACAAACAGCGCACCGGACAGCAGGTTGCCGGTTTTCAGCGTGGCGCGCAGGCCGCGTTTCTTACCATCCTGCAGATGCTGTTCAAGATTGAAGTCGCCACCCAGACGGCTGATAAAGCGGTCCGGCTCGATGCGGATCAGCACCGGCACGCGGTAATCAGTGTTCAGCGCCTGATTCACGCCCGGGATCATGTAAGGCACCTGAGCCACGGTACCAAGACGAATGCCGCGGAACTCTACCGGAGCGCCGACCTGCAGACCACGAATCGAGTCGCTGAAGAACATCAGGAAATCAGTGTGTTTGGTGTACAGCGAATCCTGAATGCTGCGCTGGTCGTCATACAGATGGTAGTCGTCCTGATTTTTGGCCAGCTCGCCGAGTTCCCAGCCGTCCGGCACGTCAAAGCTCACGCCACCGCTGAACAGGGTCGTCAGCGAGCCCATTTCGACGCGCATGCCGGAAGCGGACATATCCACCGCAATGCCGCTGTCTTTCCAGAAGCGCACATTGGTGGTAATCAGGCGATCGTAAGGCGCGGCGATGAACAGCTGATAGGTCATCATGCGCTTGTCGGTATCAAAGGTGCTGGTTTCCACCGTGCCGACGCGATAGCCGCGGAACAGCACCGGATCGCCCGGATTAAGCTGGCCGGCTTTTTTGCTGTCGAGGATGACGCGAATACCTTTGGCATCCGGCGGGGCCAGCGGCGGCGCGTCGAGCAGCTGATAATGCTCTGGCTTATCCCCTTTGGCGCCGGGCTGCAGTTCAATGTAGGCGCCGGAGAGCAGCGTACCGAGGCCCGTCACCCCTTCCCGGCCAATCTGCGGCTTCACCACCCAAAATACGCTGTCTTTATGCAGCAGTTTTTCCATGCCGGCATTCAGGCGTGCGGTGATCTCCACATGGTGCAGATCGTCTGTCAGTACCGCACTTTCGACGGTGCCCACGTCGACGCTGCGGCTTTTAATGGTGGTTTTACCGGCAACAATGCCTTCGGCGTTTTCGGTGATCAGCGTGACCTGCGGTCCCTGATGGCTGAAGTGATAAAACAGAATCCATCCGCCGATTAACAGCGTGACGATAGGTACGATCCACACCGGCGACCAGCGTTTAATCTGGTCGACGTTAGCAATGCCGTGTTGGTTGTCCGTCAAGACGCGGCTCCTTACGTTCAGTTTCCTGTAGGCGATCCCAAATCAGGCGCGGATCAAACGTCATGGCGGCGAACATAGTCAGGATCACCACCAGCGCAAACAATAGCGCGCCTGGCGCAGGGTAAACACTCATCAGCTGGCCCATGCGCACCAGCGCAGAAAGCACAGCGATCACAAACACATCAATCATTGACCAGCGGCCAACAAACTCCACCACCTCATAAATCAGGTGCATCTTCTCGCTGTCGCGCCGGCCGCGGCCACTGGCGTGCCAGCACAGCCAGCCAATCGCCACCATCTTCAGCGAAGGCACCATAATACTGGCGATAAAAATCACCAGCGCGACCGGCCAGGAGCCATCGCTCCACAGCAAAATCACGCCGGCCATAATGTTGGACGGATACTGCGAGCCGAGCGTTTCGGTCACCATGATCGGCATAATATTCGACGGGATATACAGCATCACCGAGGTGATCAGCAGCGCCAGCGTCCACTGCAGGCTGTGCTGCCTGCGTGGCGCGGCGCTTACGCCGCAGCGCGGACAGGTTCTCTGCGCGACTGGCAGAATCGCGGTGCAGCACGGACAGCTGCGCAGCCCCTGCTTCAGTCCGCTGATGCCCGCCTGCGGCGTTTGCGCCAGCGGCGGCAGCGGATCGATGCGCTGCCAGACCCAGCGGCGATCGACGCACTGAAACGCACGCAGCTGCAGCAGACAAAACAGGCACCACGGCCAGAAGCTGCTGCCAAGGCCAATTTCACCATAGGCCATCAGTTTGACGAAGCTGACCAGCACGCCGGCCATGAAAATTTCCGCCATACCCCAGCTGCGCAATTGAAACAGAATGCGTGCCAGCCCGAGTCGCAGGCTGTGCGGCAGGCGCACCGGATTCACCAGCAGCAGAATGGCGAACATGCAGAAAGCCGGAATGCCCTGCACAAACAGCAGGAACAGCGTGGCGAGGCTGCGATAATCCTCACGATCCATCACTTGCGGGATAGCCATCAGCGAGATCTGGCTGCTGAGCCCGGCCACATGCATGCTGATAAACGGAAACAGATTGGCCAGCAACAGCATAAACAGCGCCGCCAGCGCATAGCCGGTGGGACGTTTACGCGGTTCGTGCCAGTTAGCCACCAGCGTGGTGTGACAGCGCGGACAGCGCGCACGGCTGCCCACCGGTACGGCGGGCAGTTTTACGGTTAAATCACACTGCGGACAGAGCATCCAGTGCTGCGTCTGATGCGTGGCACACATGCTGACTCCCTCTGCGTTATGCGCCGTTTTTCAGCGCTTCCAGCTCTTCCCACCGTTCAAAGGTGGTTTCCAGCTCCTGCTCCGCCTGCGCCAGCGCATCCAGCACCGGCTGCGTTTTGTCGTGCGGCTGGCTGAAGAAGTCCGGATGACTCATCTGCGCCTGCAGCTCACCGATACGCGTCTCCAGCTGCTCCAGCTTTTGCGGCAGCTGTTCCAGTTCACGCGTCAGGTTATAGCTTAGCTTGCCTGCGCTGCGTTTGGGGGCGTCGGCTTTTTCTGCCGGTTTAGTCGCTGCGCTTTTGACCGGTGCAGCTTTGGTCTGCTTGTAAGCGGCGCGCTGCTGCTGCGCATCATGGTAGCCACCGACGAAGGTACCGATCTCGCCGTTGCCTTCAAAGATCCAGCATTCGGTCACGGTGTTATCCACAAACTGACGATCGTGGCTCACCAGCAGTACGGTGCCCTGATAGCCATCCACCAGCTCTTCCAGCAGCTCGAGCGTTTCGACGTCGAGGTCATTGGTCGGTTCGTCAAGAATCAGCAGGTTACTGGGCTTGAGGAACAGACGCGCCAGCAGCAGGCGGTTACGCTCGCCGCCGGACAGCGCACGCACCGGCGTCATGGCGCGTTTCGGGTGGAACAGGAAGTCCTGCAGATAGCCGAGCACGTGGCGCGGCTTGCCGTTGACCATCACTTCCTGTTTGCCTTCCGCCAGGTTATCCATCACAGTTTTATCCGGATCGAGCTCCGCGCGATGCTGATCGAAGTAGGCGATTTCCAGTTTGGTGCCGCAGTGCACGCGACCGGCATCTGCCTTCAGCTGGCCGAGCATCAGGCGCAGCAGCGTGGTTTTACCGCAGCCGTTCGGGCCAATCAGGGCGATTTTGTCGCCGCGCTGCACCTGGGTAGAGAAATCCTTCACCAGCGTTTTGCCGTCAACGCCGTAATCCACGTTTTCCAGCTCAAAGACGATTTTGCCGGAACGCGCCGCTTCACCGACCTGCATATTGGCTTTGCCCATCACGTCACGCCGTTCGGAGCGTTCACGACGCAGCGCTTTCAGCGCGCGCACGCGGCCTTCGTTACGGGTGCGACGCGCTTTGATGCCCTGGCGAATCCACACTTCTTCCTGCGCCAGCTTGCGGTCGAATTCGGCGTTTTGCATCTCTTCAACGCGCAGCGCTTCCTCTTTGCCCAGCAGGAACTGATCGTAATCGCCCGGCCACGACACCAGCTTGCCGCGATCGAGGTCGACGATGCGCGTCGCCATATTGCGGATAAACGAGCGGTCGTGCGAAATAAACACGATGCTGCCGTTGAAGGTTTTCAGGAAGCTTTCCAGCCAGTCGATGGTTTCAATATCGAGGTGGTTAGTCGGTTCGTCGAGCATCAGCACGCGCGGGTTGCTGACCAGCGCTCGGCCCAGCGCGGCTTTACGCAGCCAGCCACCGGAGAGTGACGACAGCTCAGTGTCCGGCTGCAGCCCGATTTGCTGCAGCACATCGTTGATGCGGCTGTCGAGCTGCCACAGGTTGTGATGGTCGAGAATCGTCTGCAGTCGCCCCATTTCGTTGAGGTTTTTCTCGCTCGGATCTTCCATCACTAAATGCGATATGGCGTGGTAGGCCTTGAGGTGTTCAGCCTGTTCGGCCACGCCCTCGGCGACGAAGTCGTACACCGAACCGGTGATATTGCGTGGTGGATCCTGTTGCAGCCGCGCGACCACCAAATCCTGCTCATAAATAATGCGGCCGTCATCCAGCGGCTGTTCGCCGTTGATGATTTTCATCAGCGTCGATTTACCGGCGCCGTTGCGCCCAACCAGACAGACGCGCTCGCCCTCTTCGATATGCAGTTCGGTGTTATCCAACAGCGGCGCATCACTGAACGACAGGTAAGCGCCATGGATACTGATCAGTGACATAAAACTTATTCCTTACCGGCGTGGCTTACCAGCCAGCAGTTGTGAATTTGACGGTTGCGCGCAAAGTCCTGCGACAGCGTTTTTTGCGTAATTTCCTGCGCCTGCAGACCCAGACGCTGCAAGCCGTCCAGATCCATTTTGAAGCCGCGCTTGTTATTGGAGAACATAATGGTGCCGCCGCGACGCAGCATGCGCTTCAGGTTCTGCAGCAGCATCAGGTGGTCGCGCTGCACATCGAAGTCATCTTCCATGCGTTTGGAGTTGGAGAAAGTCGGCGGATCGATAAAGATCAGATCGAACTGCTCATCGCTTTCGCGCAGCCAGCTCAGGCAGTCCGCCTGCATCAGGCGATGCTGGCGCCCGGTTAATCCGTTCAGGCGCAGGTTACGCTCGGCCCACTCCAGATAGGTGCGCGACATATCGACCGTGGTGGTGGACTTGGCGCCGCCCAGCCCGGCATGCACGCTGGCGCTACCGGTATAGGAGAACAGGTTAAGGAAATCTTTCCCCTGGCTCATCTGGCCCAGCATCTGGCGCGCAATACGGTGGTCGAGGAACAGGCCGGTATCGAGATAATCCGTCAGGTTCACCAGCAGCCGCGCGTTAAACTCCTGCACTTCAAAGAATTCACCCTTCTCGCTCAGCTTCTGGTACTGGTTTTTGCCCTTCTGCCGTTCGCGGGTTTTCAGCACCAGGCGATTGGCCGGTATCTCCAGCACGCTCAGCGTGGCACCGATCACGTCAAACAGGCGCTGACGCGCTTTGGTCGCATCCACGGTTTTCGGCGGCGCGTACTCCTGAACCACCACCCAGCCGGCGTAGCGATCGACCGCCACGTTATACTCCGGCAGATCGGCGTCATACAGGCGGTAGCAGTCAATATTCGACTGGCGCGCCCACTTGTCCAGTTTTTTGCTGTTCTTACGCAGGCGGTTAGCAAAGTCTTCGGCAATCTGTGCGCCGCCTTCGGCGCTGTTCTCCGCCAGCTGGTAGTTCTTCTGTACGCACTCCAGCGGACCGTTTTTCGCTTTAAACTGGCGATCGGCGCGCAGCTGCAGGCAGCTGAGCAGCTCGGGTGAGGCGCTGAACAGCGACAAATTCCAGCCGCCAAACTGCTGTTTCATGATGCGGCCCAGCTGGCTGTGCAGCGCAATCAGCGCCGGCTCGCTCTCCAGACGCTCACCGTACGGCGGGTTACTCAGCACCGTACCGCGCATCGCTTCGCCCGCCAGCGGATTTTTCAGCTGCAGCACATCCTGCTGCGCAAAGGTGAACAGATCGAACACGCCGGCGCGGCGTGCGTTGGCACGTGCCCACTCCAGCACGCGACCATCATTATCATAGCCAAAGAAGCGTGACGTGGTAGCGGCTGTGCCGGCGCGCGCACGCTGCAGCGCGTCGCTGCGCACCTCCTGCCACAGTGCATTGTTGTGGCGTTTCCAGCGGCTGAAGCCCCAGTGCGAACGCAGCAGGCCCGGCGCGCGATCGCAGGCGATCAGCGCCGCTTCAATCAGCAGCGTACCGGAGCCGCACATCGGATCGACCAGCGGCGTGCCGCTCTGCCAGCCGGAGCGCATCACAATCGCCGCCGCCAGGTTCTCTTTCAGCGGTGCCTGGCCGGTTTGCTGGCGATAGCCGCGCTGGTGCAGTGCGGTGCCACTCAGATCCAGCGCGATGCTAACGCGATCTTTGTTCAGCCACGCGTTGATGCGAATGCCCGGCTGATCGCGATCGACACTCGGACGCTCCAGATTCTGCCGGGTAAAGCTATCGACAATCGCATCTTTGATGCGCAGCGCACCAAACTGACTGTTGCGAATCACCTCATTGGTGCCGCTGAAGTGGATGGCGAACGTGGTGTTGCTGTCAAACAGCTCGCTCCACGGGATGCTTTGCGCGCCGACGTAGAGATCGAGATCGCTCCAGACGCCGAATTCTCCCAGCGGCAGCAAAATACGTGAAGCCAGACGGCTCCACAGCAGGCTTTGGTACATTACGCGGTCGTCGGCTCGGAAGTGGACGCCGCCCTGCACCACCTGCAAATCCTGCGCACCCAGCGCGTCCAGCTCAGTTTTCAACAGCTCTTCGAGCCCACGCGCCGTACTGGCAAACAGAGAATTCATATCGTCACTTTTACTCTTGCTAAAATTGTTGCGCATTATAGCGAATCAGCGTCCTATGTCATAAAGTTAGCTTCTTTTTGTCTGTACGGAGTTGTGATGATTACCCTGTCTCGCCTGTATATTCACCCGGTTAAATCGATGCGTGGTTTGCAGCTGTCACACGCGCAGGTGCTGGAAAGCGGTCTGGCCTTCGATCGCATCTTTATGGTGACCGAAGCGGACGGGACCTTTATTACCGCCCGCCAGTTTCCGGAGATGGTGCGTTTCACGCCCGCCCTGCTGCCCGACGGGCTATTCATCACCGCGCCGGACGGCAGCCAGGCGCTGATCCGCTTCAGCGATTTCAGCGCCCAGCCGGCACCGACGAAAGTGTGGGGCAACCAGTTCACTGCGCGCATTGCGCCTGACACCATCAACCAGTGGCTGAGCGGCTTTTTCCCGCGCCCGGTGCAGCTGCGCTGGGTTGGCACTGAGCCGTCTCGCCGGGTAAAACGCTTCGACCAGGTCCCGCTGGGGTTCGCCGACGGCTTCCCTTATCTGCTGGTCAACATGGCGTCGCTGCAGGATCTGCAGCAGCGCTGTCCGGCCAGCGTGCGGCTGGAGCAGTTCCGCCCCAATCTGATCGTCAGCGGCGCCAGCGCCTGGGACGAGGACAGCTGGAAACGTATTAAGATCGGCGAGATCACCTTCGAGATGCCGAAGCCGTGCAGCCGCTGCGTGTTTACCACCATCGGCACCGAAAGCGGTCGCAAGCATCCGCAGGGCGAACCGCTCGCCACGCTGCAGCGTTTTCGCAGCGCGCAGGACGGCAGCGGTGATATCGATTTCGGCCTGAATCTGATTGCGCTTAACAGCGGTATCGTGCGCGTCGGCGATACGGTTGAAGTGCTGGAACGGCAAACACCGCGCGCTTACGGTGCCGGTGAGGTGGTGGAAACGCTGCAGGCGGCCAGCAGCGCGCCGGCCGCCGTGACCATTGGCTATAAGGGTCAGCAGTTTGCCGGCGATAATCAGCAGGTATTACTGGAACAGCTGGAGATGCAGGGCTTTCGCATTCCCTATTCATGTCGGGCCGGAATCTGCGGCAGCTGCAAAATGACGCTGGTGTCGGGTGACGTGAAGGCGCTGAAGCAGAGCGCGGTACGCGGTGACGGCACCATTCTCAGCTGCAGCTGTATTCCGAACGGAGATATCGAACTGGCGTAAGCGCTACACCGCGCGGGCGAAGGGCGCGCTGCTCTCCTGCAACTGTGGCTGCAGGCGATCGTTCATGATCTTGATGGCATCGCCGAGCTGCATCCCTTTGCCCGCCACCGTCAGCGCACTCTGCGCCAGCAGACAGAGCGCGGCATTCTCGCCGCTTTCGACCACCAGCAGCTGTGCCTGCTCGCCACTGTCAGCCAGCGTTACCGCCACCATATCGCCCGCGACGGGCTGCCAGCTGTGCGCATGGCTGGTGAAGTGCCAGCTTTTCGGCATCAGCGGCTTAAGGAAACGGCTGGCCACCAGCGCATTCAGCACCAGCTCGGCGCGCTGATCGCTTTTTAAACCGCTCTGGCGACAGCGCTCTTCAAAAGTAAAATAAAGCGCAGCGTCATCAACGCAAAAACCGCTGTCATTAAAGGCATCGGGCGTCAGCATTTTGCGCGAGAAGCGCGAGCGAAATAACATTCCATCGGCCAGATCCAGCATCATCCGGTCATGCTCTGCGTCAAAATACCAACGCCAGTTGTCATCGGGTTTGATTTTCATGGGGTGCCCTGTGGATTTACGCTGCGCTAAACGGCGCTGAAATTTAAAATATTGCTTTAAGGAAAAAGCTGAAAATTGTACGAACAGGACAAAATATAAACGAGCCGGAGGGAGAAATAAACCCCCCGGCCAGGGAAAGTGAGAAATGTCTTAGAGATGGGTCACGATATCTTTAATTAAACCCGGACCTTTATAAATAAAGCCAGAGTATATCTGCACCAGCGTTGCGCCAGCCGCCATTTTTTCCCGTGCCGCGACCAGCGAATCAATGCCACCGACGCCAATAATAGGCAGACGTCCCTGCAGCTCCTGCGCCAGACGGCGAATCACCTCGGTGCTGCGCGACTGAACCGGACGACCACTTAATCCCCCCGCTTCGTCGGCATATTTCAGCCCGCTCACCAGCGAACGATCGAGCGTGGTATTGGTGGCGATCACGCCATCTATTTCGTGGCGCACTAAACTGTCGGCAACCTGGATCAATTCTTCTTCAGAAAGATCCGGCGCGATCTTCACCGCCACCGGCACATATTTCAGATGGCTTTCCTGCAGCGCCCGCTGTTTTAATTTAATCGCCGACAGCAGATCGTCCAGCGCTTCGCCATATTGCAGCGAACGTAATCCGGGGGTATTCGGTGAGGAAATATTGATGGCAATATAACCGGCGTGCGCATACACCTTTTCCATGCAGGTCAGATAATCGTCTTTGCCCTGCTCCACCGGCGTGTCTTTATTTTTACCAATATTGATGCCAAGCACGCCTTTAAAGCGCGCCTTTTTCACATTCTCAACCAGGTGATCAACGCCGAGATTATTAAACCCCATGCGGTTGATGATTCCTTCCGCCGCCACCAGCCGGAACATGCGGGGTTTGTCATTGCCCGGCTGTGCGCGTGGTGTCACCGTGCCCACTTCAACAAAGCCAAAGCCCATGGCGCCAAAGGCATCAATGCACTCCGCGTTCTTATCCAGACCCGCAGCCAGACCCAGCGCGTTCGGAAAGGTCAGCCCCATACAGGTCACCGGGCGTGACGGCAGCGACTGACGAATCAGCCCTTCCAGCGGCGTGCCGCTGATGAAGCGTAACTGTTGAAAGGTGAGTTCGTGCGCGCGCTCTGGATCGAGCTTAAACAGCGCCGGCCGGACGATAGGATATAGCATGCACTCTCCTGAATGGCGGAAGCTTCGTGAAAGTCGGGTGCACGGGAATTTGTGCGCCAGAATGGTAAGGTGCTCTGGCGCAAAAGTAAATTACTCTGGGATGCAACAATTTGATCGGTATCAGCGTCGGGCGGAATAGCGTCCCAGACGATCGCGGCAGGCCTGTAAGCCGCTGTAAATCGCCGGGCAATACCACAGCAGTTTCAGTCGCGCGTTGTGCTGTAACACTTTACGCACCAGCTGATTCACCTGCGGCTGCCACTCGGCGGGCACCGTCATCTGATTTTTGCGGATTTGCGTCAGGCAGCCGTGCATCACCGTCTGGTAATAGTCATCCAGCAGCGCCTCATCGTGCGGTAGTTGCTGCTGCTGCAGGAACTGCTCACTGCCGGCGCGGGCGATAAAGTAATTTTTCACCCACGAGAAGTCGCGCGTGCTCTGCGACAGAGAACTCAGCATGAAGCGTTTGTAGTAGTAGCTCTGGCTGGTGCAGTACAGCGCGCGCGCCTGCAGATAAAGGGCGAACATAAAGGGCGCGTCTTCATGGTTCTGGATCGGCAGAAACTGCAGATCGAGCTGGTCAATCAGGCGACGCGAGATGATGCTGCTCCAGATCACCCGATGCGCCGACTGATGCTGTATCAGCGTGCGCAGCGTGGCGCTGCCGCCCGGCAGCAGACCGCTGACGTGGCGCTGATGGATGGTCTGATAATGGCGCTGCGGCGCTGGCAGGTCGAAAAACATTTTCGCGCCAAAGCAGAACAGATCAATCTCCGGGTGACGGGCCTGCACGCGGCGGAAATCGGCGAACAGTTCAGTCGAGACGAAGTCGTCGGCATCCATAAAATAGACGAAATCGCCGCTGGCTGCGGCCAGCCCCTTCATGCGCGCGGCACTGACCCCGCCGCGTCCGCCACTCAGCAGCGTCACCTGCGGATGCTGCGCAGCAAACGCCGTCAGCCAGGCCACGCTGTCATCGCTCGAGCCATCATCAATAATGATGATCTCTTCCGGCGGCGATGACTGGCGAAGCAGCGATCCCAGGGTTTCCGGCAGCCAGGGCGCGCAGTTCCAGTTAGGGATAATTACCGAAACCGTCGGCGTGCGGCGTGATGTCATGCTCATCCTCTTTCCTCTGCGTTAACAAGCGGCGCGCGCAGGCGTTTTAGCACCAGGCTGTGTAACAGACAGCACACGCCAAGGTTAAAGGCCCCGATCAGCCCCAGCCACAGCAGGTTGATCCAGCGATTCTGGTTCCACTCAATGGGCAACAGCGTGCTGAGCCAGGCAATCAGTGCCGACACCGCCCAAATCAGCGCTACGTCGCGCGTCAGCCAGCTGAAATGGATGCCCGGCGCAAAGCGGCGATGCACCAGCCACGCCCAGCCAACTAAATAGAAGATGTTTTGCCCCAGCCACAGCCAGCCGGTGCCCAGCGCCCCGTAATGGACGGCACACCAGATGTTGAGCGGCACCAGCACGACGGCAAAACAGGTGAATCCCTGCATGTGCAGTTTCAGATTGCCGTTGACGTATTGCAGGTGATACAGCAGGCCGCAGATCGCCTGGATGCCGCTGCCGAGCGCATACAGGCTAAGCACGAACGCCATCTCTTCGACAATTTGCGGTTTCTGCGTCCACGCCCACAGCAGCGGTCCGGCATAGCAGGCAATGGTGATGCTGAGCGGGGCCATAAAAATTGCCACCGCCTGGGTGGTATAGCGATAGAGCTTCAGCGATTCGGCATCGCCCTGCTGACGGGTTTTCATGCCGGTCATGCGCGGCACAATTGCCTGCATAATCGGACTGCTCAGCAGCAGGATCCCGGTCGCAGCCGTGGCGACCACGGTGAACGAGCCGTACTCGCTCAGCGGCAGGGTTTTTGACAGCACCAGCCGGTCAATCTGCGAAATAAAGGTCCACACGGCGCTGGAGAAGGCGGCGCTCAGCGCGAAGCGGATAAAGGGTTTGAGCACGCCTTTCAGGTCGTCGCGCTTCTCTTTGCGCGCTGCGCGGGGCACCAGCTGACAGGATTTCCAGATACAGCAGGCGGCTTCGGCAATCGACACCAGCAATTGCCAGATAAAGAAGGTCAGCAGCGGATTCGGGAACAGCTGGATCACCAGTACCGCGCCAAAAGTACGCAGCGTGGTAATGATCAGGTTCACGCCGTTGAGCCAGACCTGATGCTCAAAACCGACAATCACGCTGCGATACGGGCTGGTACGCCAGCGAATCGCGGCGGTGATCACCATGATCGCCACGGCCACCACCACATCGCTGGCGGGTAAGTGCTGCGCATCCAGCCAGTGCGTGGCAATCCATGGCGTCGCCAGCCAGCCGAGCACCACCAGCACCAGGGTGGAGAACAGGAAGAAGCGGGTCAGCGTGGCAAACAGCGCCGGAAACCAGACAAATTCTGCCTGATTTGCCCGGTAGCGTGCCGCCTCGCGCATCAGCGTGGTGGAAACGCCCGCGTCGAGCAGCTGCAGCCAGGTCAGCAATATAGAAAAGAAGCCCACGAGACCGTAAGCTTCCATACCTAAATGCTGAATATACAGGGGAACTACTAAAATACCTGACAGCGTCAGATAGATCTGGCCAACATAGTTGGCAATCGCGTTACGTTTGATAGACATAAAAACTCTGGCGTCTGGGTATTTTTCTCAGTGTTAACAGCGTGACACAAAAATACCTCAGCGCCCACGGGAGTAATTCTTAAAATTAACGCTGGCGCTATCTCAGCGGCTTTTTCTCATTTTCATCAGTGAGAAATAGAGGTCGGGCTGTTTCAGTAACAGTTTTTCCATTGTGCTCTGCGGTGAAAACTGATCGGCAAAGTAGCGCACCGCGTGCCGCACATTATTAGAGAACTGCGTTTCAGCGTTTAATTCCTGCTGTACCAGCTGTAATAACCCGCTGCGTAAATAACTCTGGCGATAGCGGTTTCGCTCCGGAATAAAGTGTGACAAACGGGTGACCTTTTCATATTCCGTCATAAATTGCTGATAGCTGGGCGGTGGATTAACCGTGGTGACCTCATGCTCTGCGCGGGCATCCAGCAGCCATACCGTTTGCGTATTTAACAGGCCGGCCAGCATCACATCCTGAATGCGTACCAGCGGAGCGGCATTTTTCACCAGCGCGGCGCGCAGGATGACCGCATAGTTATTCTGCTGCCACAGGCGCTGCGCCTGCAGCTGCTGAAACAGCTGCAGCGACGGCTGCAGGCCGCTGCTCAGTGCGCGCGGTGCCAGTGAAACCAGCATGCAGTTGAGCTCCGGGCGCTGATGGCTGAGCTTTGCCACTTCCTGCAACAGTGCAGCAGAGGGCACAAAGCCGTCGGCGGCAAACAGTAAAAACGCGTCGTCGCTGACGCTCTCTGCCGCTGGCTGCGGCACAGCGGTAAACTGGCTGTGCGCGGCATCCGGCTGCAGCAGATAGCACAACAGCGGATTAACGTTATCAGCCGCGACGCGCGCAGGCTGAGCGGCGACCGGCTCAGCCGGATGCACTAACAGAGCAGACCTTCCCATATTCCTCTCCCTAAAAATAATACTGAATAATGGCCAGATAAAAATCCGCCCAATTAAGGCGCAAATAAGGCAGTGACTTTTTTTTAGCGTAAGAAAACTCAATCGATTATAAACAGCCCGCCGACGGCATGACTATTGGCCCTTGCCAGGCTGGCTGTTTATTTGCCTTTTATTGTTAAGCGTCACTAAAGAAAGCCCCACTTAAGCGCAGAGGAAATTAGCAATACTCGTAACAGGAAACGTTGAGACATGGCTCAATTTTAATAAAAGGCTACGTTTTGACACACTTCCTCTTCAATTTAAGGCCAACTTAAAATGGAGCAGCGAAAACAGCAGGTGAGAAAAATCCTGGTGATAATTTTTAACTTAGGCCGCCATTTCTTCGCTACAGCTTAAATTACCTCATCTATTTCTTCTTAAGCCTGACGACAATCGCGCGCCCGGCGATATGTGTCGACGGTTACACCTCTGATTTAACCAGGCAACAGCGCTTTTAATCATTCTCACCTTGCCCGTGACGGAAGCCGCTAATGAAAACCCGGCAACCTGCGGGTGTAATTCAGATTAACCTTAGAGGCGCTTTTCCCTTCTTTTATAAGAGGGCGCTATTCCCGCCTGACGGCTATCCATTGCCGGATAAATCATTTACGCCTCGCCGCCTGCTCTGTCAGGATTGAACGCATCAGTTCTCAATAATTGCTAATCAATAACTTTCAGTTATAAGGAGTGACCATGCGGGTTATTACGCTGGCGGGGAGTCCGCGTTTTCCTTCACGTTCTACGGCGCTGCTGAGTGTGTGTCAGCGGGCGCTGGAAGCGCGTGGCGTTGAGGTGATTCCGTGGAACATTCACAACTTTCAGCCGGAAGATTTGCTGTATGCGCGCTTCGACTCACCGGCACTGGCCGCGCTGAAAGCGGATTTAGCGCTCGCAGAGGGGCTGATCGTCGCCACACCGATTTATAAAGCCTCTTTCTCTGGCGCGCTGAAAACCCTGCTCGACCTGCTGCCAGAGCGCGCGCTGGAACATAAAGTGGTGCTGCCGCTGGCGAGCGGCGGCAGCGTGGCGCACATGCTGGCCGTTGACTACGCGCTGAAACCGGTGCTGAACGCGCTGAAAGCGCAGGAAGTTCTGCACGGCGTGTTCGCCAGTGATACGCAAATCACCCACTACGACCGCCAGCCTGAGCTGGATGCGCTGCTGAGCGAGCGCATTGATGAGGCGCTGGAAACCTTCTGGCAGGCGCTGCACCGTCGTCATCAACCCTATGCTCAGGCTGTATAAAGGAACCGCGATGAAAAGGATGTTAACCCGCTGGCTGCTGCCAACCGTTACCGCGCTGTTTGCCCTGACCCTCGCGGCTCAGGCTGCCGAAGCGCCGGCACAATTCCGTATCGGCTATCAGAAAGGATCGGTCAGCATGGTGCTGGCCAAATCGCATCGGCTGCTGGAGCAGCGCTTCCCGGCCACCAACATTCAGTGGATCGAGTTTCCGGCCGGTCCGCAAATGCTTGAGGCGCTGAACGTGGGCAGCATTGACCTGGGCAGCACCGGCGACATCCCGCCGCTGTTTGCTCAGGCCGCCGGGGCGGATTTGCTGTATGTCGGCTCGGAGCCACCGAAGCCGCAGGCCGAGGTGATTCTGGTGCCGAAGGACAGTCCCATCCACAGCGTGGCGCAACTGAAAGGCCATAAAGTGGCGTTCCAGAAAGGCTCCAGTTCGCACAATCTGCTGCTGCGCGCGCTGGAACAGGCCGGGCTGAGCTTTAACGATATTCAGCCGACTTATCTGACGCCAGCCGATGCGCGCGCCGCGTTTCAGCAGGGTGATGTTGACGCCTGGGCGATCTGGGATCCCTACTATTCCGCTGCGCTGCTGCAGGGCAACGTCCGTGTGCTGGTGGACGGCAGTAAGCTGAACCAGACCGGTTCGTTCTACCTCGCCACGCGCAGCTTTGCTACCGAGCACGGTGACTTCGTGCAGCATGTGCTGCACACCTTTAGCGAAGCCGACGCGCTGACGCGTAGCCAGCGCCAGCAAAGTATCGATCTGCTGGCACAGGCGATGGGCCTGCCGAAGTCAGTGATCGCCAGCTACCTTGACCATCGTCCTCCGACCGCCATTACGCCGGTCAGCGCCCACACGGCGCAGGCCCAACAGCAAACTGCCGATCTGTTTTATGCCAACCATTTAATGCCGGTCAAAGTCACCATTGCCGATCGCATCTGGCAGCCACAGCCGGCCCGGCCATAAGGAAATTTATCATGAGCGTATCCGTATTCTGGTTTCTTCCCACCCACGGCGACGGCCACTATCTCGGTACCGCCGAAGGCGCGCGCCCGGTGGACCACGGTTATCTGCAACAGGTGGCGCAGGCCGCCGATCGCCTCGGTTTTGGTGGCGTGCTGATCCCCACCGGCCGGTCGTGTGAAGATGCATGGCTGGTGGCCGCATCCCTGATTCCGGTGACGCAGCGCCTGCGTTTTCTGGTGGCGCTGCGCCCGGGGGTGATTTCCCCGACGCAGGCCGCACGGCAGGCCGCCACGCTCGATCGTCTCTCCAACGGTCGCGCACTGTTTAACCTGGTCACCGGCGGCGATCCGGAAGAGCTGGCGGGCGACGGCGTTTTCCTCGATCACCGCGAGCGTTATGCCGAATCCGCGGAGTTCACCCGGGTCTGGCGCCGGGTCAGCGAGGGTGAAACGGTCGATTACGAAGGCAAGTACGTCAAAGTGCGCGGTGCACGATTGATGTTTAAAGCGGTGCAGCAGCCACGTCCACCGCTGTGGTTCGGCGGTTCTTCGGATGCGGCGCAGGATCTGGCCGCGGAGCAGGTGGATGTCTATCTGACCTGGGGCGAACCACCCGCGCTGGTCAAAGAGAAGATTGAACAGGTGCGCGCCAAAGCGGCGGCCCAGGGGCGCACGGTGCGCTTCGGCATTCGTCTGCACGTGATTGTGCGTGAAACCAATGAGGAAGCATGGCAGGCGGCAGACCGGCTCATCGCCCATCTTGACGATGCCACCATTGCTAAAGCGCAGGCGGCTTTTGCCCGCACCGATTCAGTCGGTCAGCAGCGCATGGCCGCGCTGCACGGCGGACGCCGCGATCGGCTGGAGATCAGCCCGAACCTGTGGGCCGGCGTCGGTCTGGTACGCGGTGGTGCCGGGACTGCCCTGGTGGGCGACGGTCCGACGGTCGCGGCGCGTATGCAGGAGTATCAGGAACTCGGCATCGAGACCTTCATTCTGTCTGGCTATCCGCATCTGGAAGAGGCCTATCGCGTGGGCGAGCTGCTGTTCCCGCATCTCGACCTGGCCGTGCCGGAAATCCCGCAACCCCGCGTGGTGCAGGCGCACGGTGAAGCGGTCGCCAATGATTTCACCCCGCAAAAAGTCGCGCAGAGTTAAGGAGTCGCATATGGCAAAGGTCAAGAAACAGCTGAGCAATGCCCTGCTGCCGTGGGCGCTGCCGGTGCTGCTGGTGGTGGTGTGGCAGATTGCCTCACAGGCTGGCTGGCTGTCGACGCGCATCCTGCCCTCGCCGGAGAATATTGTCATCACCTTCTGGCATCTCGCGGCCAGCGGTGAGTTGTGGCAACACCTCGCCATCAGCGGCTGGCGAGCGGCAATCGGTTTTGCCATTGGCGGTTCGATTGGCCTGATTCTCGGGCTGATTACCGGCACGTCGCGCACCGGCGAACGGTTGCTGGATACCTCGGTGCAGATGCTGCGTAACGTGCCGCACCTGGCGCTGATCCCGCTGGTAATTCTGTGGTTCGGCATCGACGAGTCAGCCAAAATTTTTCTTGTGGCGCTCGGCACCCTGTTCCCTATCTACCTCAATACCTATCACGGCATACGGAATATTGACCGCGGCCTGGTGGAGATGGCCCGCAGCTATGGTCTCTCCGGCTGGAGCCTGTTTATTCAGGTGATTTTGCCGGGCGCGTTGCCGTCAATCATGGTTGGCGTGCGCTTTGCCCTCGGTCTGATGTGGCTGACGCTGATCGTGGCCGAAACCATCTCGGCCAACTCCGGTATTGGTTATCTGGCAATGAACGCCCGTGAGTTTCTGCAAACCGATGTGGTGGTGGTCGCCATCATTCTCTATGCCCTGCTGGGCAAACTGGCCGACGTGACGGCACAGCTGCTGGAGCGTGTCTGGCTGCGCTGGCATCCGGCTTACCAATTGAAGGAGGAGAACGCATGAGCAACGCAACGCTAAGCCCGGCGCGCCTGAACCGCGGTACCCCGGTGGGCGTCAATGGCGTCACCAAGCAGTATGGCAATCGCACCATCCTGAATCATATCGATTTACATATTCCGGCCGGCCAGTTTGTCGCGGTGGTCGGCCGCAGCGGCTGCGGTAAAAGTACCCTGCTGCGCCTGCTGGCCGGGCTGGAATCCACCACGCACGGTGAATTGCTGGCGGGCAACGCGCCGCTGGCCGAGGCGCGCGAAGATACCCGCCTGATGTTTCAGGATGCGCGTCTGCTGCCGTGGAAGAAAGTGATCGATAACGTTGGCCTCGGTCTGAAAGGCCGCGAGTGGCGCAGCGCAGCGCTGGAAGCGCTGGCGGCGGTCGGTCTGGCCGATCGTGCACATGAGTGGCCGGCAGCGCTCTCCGGCGGACAGAAACAGCGGGTGGCACTGGCGCGGGCGCTGATTCATCGTCCCGGCCTGCTGCTGCTCGATGAACCGCTCGGCGCACTTGATGCGCTGACGCGCATTGAAATGCAGGGCCTGATTGAGTCGCTGTGGCAGCAGCATAATTTTACCGTGTTGCTGGTGACGCACGATGTCAGCGAAGCGGTGGCGATGGCCGATCGCGTATTGCTGATTGAAGAGGGTCAGATCGGGCTGGATTTGGCGGTGGATTTACCACGTCCGCGCCGCAAAGGATCGGCGCGCCTCGCCGAGCTGGAGGCCGAGGTGCTGGATCGGGTGATGAAGCGGGGAACCTCAGAGCAGCCCCTGCAGTTCGCGCAGCAGCGCTGAAGGAACAGGTGCGCATAAATGCGCACCCTACGGGGTCGTGCATCGTTGCCATTAATGGTAATGAAACACGTACCGTGCGAAATCCGTGTAGGGTCGCCATTTATGGCGACCTGGGGATTACTACGGGAGTCGTGCAGGGCCGCCATTCCTGGCGACCTGAGTGATTACGCGTTCAGCGCTTTGGTGATCTTCTCATACAGATCGCCGGACAGATTCTCCAGCCCTTTCAGCGTCTCCAGCGCCTGACGCATCAGCGCCTGACGGTCGGCATCATAACGCTTCAGACGAATCAGCGGCTCAATCATGCGCGCTGCCACCTGCGGGTTGCGGCGGTTGAGATCGGTCAGCATCTCCACCAGGAACTGGTAGCCGCTGCCATCTTTGGCGTGGAAGGCTGCCGGGTTGGCCGAGGCAAACGCGCCAATCAGCGAACGGATGCGGTTCGGGTTACCCATGGTGAACGAGCGATGCGTCAGCAAGCTACGTACCTTGCTCAGCACGTCAGCCGCCGGGCTGGTGGCCTGCAACATAAACCACTTATCCATCACCAGACCATCCTGATGCCAGCGCTCGTCGTACGCCGCCAGCAGCGCATCACGGCACGGCAACTGCGCCGCCACCGCCGCTGACAGCGCGGCCAGCGCATCGGTCATGTTGCTGGCTTTGTCGTACTGCGCCTGCACCAGTTTGCTGGCCTGCTCTGCGTCCGCAAACGCCAGATAGCTCAGGCAGACATTCTTCAGCGCGCGCTTGCCGATCTCGGCATGCTCGACTTTGTAGTCGCTGCTCTGGTTGGCGAGATACACCGCATAGAATTCATCGCTCAGCTCATTCGCCAGCGTGCGCACCAGCGCCGCGCGGACTGCGGCAATCGCCAGCGGGTCGATCACCTCGAACAGTTCGGCGATCTCGTTCTCTGACGGCAGCGTCAGGATCAGCGCCATCAGCGCCGGATCGCCCTGCTCATCCAGCAGCACCGCGCGGAAAGCATCGGCGACGTGCAGCGGCAGCGACAGCGGCTGGCCCTGCTGATGGCGCGCCACGTTGAGGCGGATATACGTCGCCAGCAGGCTTTGCGCCGCATCCCAGCGCGAGAAGTCATTGCGCGCGTGGCGCATCAGGAAAGTCAGCTGCGCATCGCTCCATTTATAGTCAAGCTTCACCGGTGCGGAGAATTCCCGTAGCAGCGACGGCACCGGCTGGAAATAGACGTTGTCGAAAATGAAGGTCTGGAACTCGTCGGTGACGTTCAGCACGTGATGAACCGGATGACCGTTGTGCTGCAACGGAATGACCTTGCCTTCGCCGTCATACAGTTCGATATCCAGCGGGATGTGCAGCGGCAGCTTCTCTTTTTGATCGACGGTCGGTGGCGTGTGCTGCGTGACGTGCAGCGTGTACTGCTCCAGCTCCGGGTTGTAGTCATCACGCACCGTCAGCACCGGCGTGCCCGACTGACTGTACCAGCGGCGGAACTGTGACAAATCGACGTTGGAGGCATCTTCCATCGCCTGCACGAAATCATCACAGGTGGCGGCGCTGCCATCGTGACGCTCGAAATAGAGCTGCATCCCCTGCTGGAACTGCTCTTCACCCAGCAGCGTGTGCAGCATGCGAATCACTTCAGAACCCTTCTCGTACACCGTCAGGGTGTAGAAGTTGTTCATTTCGATCACCTGATCCGGACGGATCGGATGGGCCATCGGGCTGGCATCTTCGGCGAACTGCGCGCCGCGCATCACGCGCACATTATCAATACGGTTGACCGCGCGCGAGCCGAGATCGGAGCTGAACTCCTGATCGCGGAAGACCGTCAGACCCTCTTTCAGGCTGAGCTGGAACCAGTCGCGGCAGGTCACGCGGTTGCCGGTCCAGTTGTGGAAATATTCGTGACCAATCACGGCTTCAATGCCGAGATAGTCTTTGTCCGTAGCGGTTTCCGCTTTAGCCAGCACATATTTGGAGTTGAAGACGTTGAGGCCTTTATTCTCCATCGCGCCCATGTTGAAGAAATCCACCGCGACGATCATAAAGATATCGAGGTCATATTCGAGGCCGAACCGCTCTTCGTCCCACTTCATGCTGGCTTTGAGCGAGGTCATCGCCCAGTCCGCACGGTCCAGGTTGCCGCGATCGACAAAAATTTCCAGCGCCACGTTACGGCCGGAACGGGTGGTAAAGCTATCGCGCAGCACATCGAAATCGCCGGCGACCAGCGCAAACAGGTAGCAGGGTTTCGGGAACGGATCCTGCCATTTCACCCAGTGACGCCCATCCTCGTGCTGACCGCTCTCCAGCTTGTTACCGTTGGACAGCAGGTACGGATAGCTAGCCGCGTCGGCGATCAGGGTAGTGGTGAAACGCGCCAGCACGTCCGGGCGATCGAGATACCAGGTGATATGCCGGAAGCCTTCGGCTTCACACTGGGTGCAGAGCGCCTCGCCGGATTTATACAGCCCTTCCAGCGCGGTGTTTTTATCCGGATGGATTTCATTAATGATGGTCAGGGTAAAGTTGTCCGGCAGCTGGCTGATGATCAGCGCGCCCTGCTCTTCGCGGTAGTGCGGCCACGGATTGCCATCCACCGCCAGCGACAGCAGCGTCAGCGCCTCACCGTCCAGACGCAGTTCAGCCTGCTGCGCGCCAAGGCGTTTTACCTGACTGACGGCGGTGACGCGCGTGGTGGCCGCATCAAGATCAAACGTCAGGTCGATATCGGTGATGGTGTAGTCCGGCGCCCGGTAGTCGTGGCGATATTTAATTTGCGGCTGTTGCGTCATAAATCCTTCTCGCATCGTTAATATAGTCAACCCTCAGAGTCTAAGCGGGTTGCGCCCGGGTTGCCACGCACAATGCGTGCGTTGCGCCAAAAGTCTACAATTCATTAACAATGGCACAAATGACCCTCGACCTGTCACCTGCAATTATGGTGTGATCGCGGTGATTACTGTTTTATACTCCTGCGTCTTTATGACTTTGTTGAATACCGGGCTCTGCTCCGCGGAAGAGGATGCTGAAACGCACCATGACTGGACACGCTTCCCCGATTTTGACCACGCTGCTTGATACCGATGCCTATAAGCTTCACATGCAGCAGGCCGTTTATCATCGTTACTACGATGTCCCGGTAACGGCAGAATTTCGCTGCCGCAGCGATGAGCAGCTCGGCCAGTATGCCGACGCCATCCGCACGCACATTACTGCCATGCAATCTCTGGCGCTGAGCGATGACGAATATCGTTACCTCAGCAGCTTACCGTTTTTCCAGCAGGATTATCTCGACTGGCTGCGCCAGTTCCGCTTCGATGCCTCGCAGGTTGAGGTGCGCGACGATCACGGGCATCTGCGCATTCAGATTCGCGGCCCGTGGCGTGAAGTGATTCTGTGGGAAGTGCCGCTGCTGGCGCTGATCAGCGAAGTGGTACACCGTCACCGGACGCCGGAAAGCGGCGCGGAACAGGCGGTGGCGCATCTGCAGCAGAAGCTGGTGCACTTCCGTGAGCAGGTGGGTGATCTCGATATGTCGCGCTTCCAGCTGATGGACTTTGGCACGCGGCGTCGTTATTCGCGCGCGGTGCAGGAAGCGATTGTCAGCACGCTGAAAAACGAATTCCCGTGGCTGCTGGGCACCAGTAACTACGATCTGGCGCGCCGGTTGCAGCTTAACCCGGTCGGAACCCAGGCACATGAATGGTTCCAGGCGCATCAGCAGATCAGCCCGGTACTGGCCAACAGCCAGCGCGCGGCGCTGCAGTCGTGGCTGGATGAGTACGATAACCAGCTCGGCATTGCCCTGACCGACTGCATCACGATGGACGCCTTCCTGCGTGATTTCGGCCCCGGTTTTGCCCATCGCTATCAGGGCCTGCGCCATGATTCGGGCGATCCGGTGGAGTGGGGAGAAAAAGCCATTGCGCATTATCAGCGGCTGAATATTGATCCGCTCAGCAAAACGCTGGTGTTCTCCGACAATCTCAACCTCGACAAAGCACTGGCGCTGTATCGTCATTTCGGTCAGCGCGCGAACGTGGTATTTGGCATCGGCACCCGCCTCACCTGCGATATTCCCGGCGTCACGCCTTTGAATATCGTGATCAAACTGGTGAGCTGCAACGGTAAACCGGTGGCCAAACTCTCCGACAGTCCCGGTAAAACCATCTGCCAGGATAAAGCCTTCGTGCGCGCCCTGCGCAAAGCCTTCGACCTGCCGCTGGTCAAACGCGCCAGCTAATCGGCCTGAGCAGGGTGCCTGCGCCCTGCTCTGCGCCAGAAAATCTCTTTATTCACCGGCAATTTTGCTTGTTTCCTGGTGGCTCGCAAGTAACATAGCTAAACCCCGGAATGGGGCTTATTTCACTCCATCTTCATTTATATAGAGAGATTTTTATGAGCGTAGTGCCTGTAGCGGATGTACTGCACGGCCGTGTCGCGGTTGACAGTGAAGTCACCGTACGTGGTTGGGTACGTACCCGAAGAGATTCCAAAGCCGGTCTTTCCTTCATCGCCGTTTATGACGGTTCCTGCTTTAATCCCGTTCAGGCCGTCGTCAATAATTCTCTGAATAATTATCAGGATGAAGTGCTGCGTCTGACCACCGGCTGTTCGGTGATCGTCACCGGTAAAGTGGTGGAGTCGCCGGGTGAAGGCCAGGCATTCGAACTGCAGGCGACCCAGGTTGAAGTCACCGGCTGGGTGGACGATCCGGATACCTATCCGATGGCGGCTAAACGTCACAGCATCGAATACCTGCGAGAAGTGGCGCACCTGCGTCCGCGCACCAACATTGTCGGTGCCGTGGCGCGCGTACGTCATACGCTGGCGCAGGCGCTGCATCGCTTCTTCCATGAAAACGGCTATTTCTGGGTCTCCACGCCGCTGATCACCGCTTCTGACACCGAAGGTGCCGGCGAGATGTTCCGCGTCTCAACGCTGGATCTGGAAAACCTGCCGCGCGACCCGCAGGGCAAAGTCGATTTCGATAAAGACTTCTTTGGTAAAGAGGCTTTCCTGACCGTTTCCGGCCAGCTGAACGCCGAGACCTACGCCTGTGCGCTGTCCAAAGTGTATACCTTTGGCCCGACGTTCCGTGCCGAAAACTCGAATACCAGCCGTCACTTAGCGGAATTCTGGATGCTGGAACCGGAAGTGGCGTTCGCTACGCTGGACGATGCGGCTGCCCTGGCGGAAGCAATGCTGAAGTACGTGTTTAAAGCGGTACTGGAAGAGCGCGCTGATGATATGGCGTTCTTCGCCGAGCGCGTGGATAAAGAAGCCATCGCCCGTCTGGAGCGCTTCATCAACACGGATTTCGCCCAGGTAGACTACACCGACGCCGTCGACATTCTGCTGAAAAGCGGCCAGAGCTTCGAGAACCCGGTGTCATGGGGCGTCGATCTCTCTTCAGAACACGAGCGTTATCTGGCGGAGAAACACTTCAAAGCGCCGGTGGTGGTGAAGAACTACCCGAAAGATATCAAAGCGTTCTACATGCGTATGAACGACGACGGTAAAACCGTGGCGGCGATGGACGTGCTGGCGCCGGGCATCGGTGAAATCATCGGCGGTTCCCAGCGTGAAGAGCGTCTTGATGTGCTGGACGCGCGCCTCGCTGAAATGGGCCTGAATAAGGAAGATTACTGGTGGTATCGTGACCTGCGTCGCTATGGCACCGTGCCACATGCCGGCTTCGGTTTAGGTTTCGAACGTTTGATCGCCTATGTCACTGGCGTACAAAATGTAAGAGACGTTATCCCGTTCCCACGCACGCCACGTAACGCGAATTTCTAAGATTTAAGATTAAATATAAGAAATTCATATATATATTGAGGTCGGCCCTGCCGGCCTTTTTTTATTTTTGTAAATTTTGAGTTCTCTCACAAAGTTCCCGATATTTTACAAATTGTAATACAATTTTGCTTTTTGATACCTAATTACGAGAATTGAATCATTTTCGGGCTAGAATTAGCAACCCCGTGATGGAAAGATGCGTGCAGACACAGGAGACATCAAACTTCTTTCAAGGTTCCCGTAAAGGTTTCTTGACGGCAGTGGCAGATGTCCAAATAACTCCAATGAGGGTAATAAATAATGATGAAGCGCAACATTCTTGCAGTGGTTATCCCTGCTCTGTTAGCTGCCGGCGCAGCAAACGCAGCAGAAATCTATAACAAAGACGGCAACAAACTGGACCTCTACGGTAAAGTTGATGCGCGCCATCAGTTCTCTGATGACTCAAGCTCAGACGGCGACAAATCTTACGTTCGTTTCGGCTTCAAGGGTGAAACTCAGATTACCGACCAGCTGACCGGTTACGGCCAGTGGGAATACAACATTCAGGCTAACGTGACTGAGAACCAGGGCACCGAAGGCTCTAAAACTCGTCTGGGCTTTGCCGGTCTGAAATTTGGTGATGCAGGCTCCTTCGACTACGGCCGTAACTACGGCGTTCTGTACGACGCAATGTCTTACACTGACCAGCTGCCAGTATTCGGTGACGATACCCTGTATCAGGACAACGACAACTTCATGGTTGGTCGTTCAAACGGTCTGGCTACCTACCGTAACAGCAACTTCTTCGGTCTGGTTGATGGTCTGAGCTTTGCCGTGCAGTATCAGGGCAAAAACGAAGGCCGTGACGTCCTGAACCAGAATGGCGACGGCTGGGGTTCTTCTGTAGCGTATGACACCGGTATGGGCATCAGCGCTGTAGGTGCATACTTCTCTTCTGACCGTACCGATGCACAGGTTCTTGATGGCAACGGCGATAAAGCTGACGCTTACGGTTTCGGTCTGAAATATGACGCGAACAACGTATACCTGGCTGCCTTCTACGGTGAATCACGTAACACCACGCCATACGGTGGTACTAACACCCAGACTGCTAACAAAGTTCAGGCTTTCGAAGTGGTTGCTCAGTACCAGTTCGACTTCGGTCTGCGTCCATCCATCGCTTACCTGCAGTCTAAAGGTAAGGACCTGAGCGGCGCGACTGGCAACGGTTCAACCTTCGCTGGCGGCGATGCTGACCTGGTTAAATACATCGAAGTGGGTACTTACTACTACTTCAACAAAAACATGTCCACCTATGTTGACTACAAAATCAACCTGCTGGACGACAACGACTTTACCCGTGCGAAGGGCATCAGTACCGACGACGTGGTTGGCGTTGGCCTGGTTTACCAGTTCTAATCTGCCGATTCGAACTGCGTAACACCTCAGAAACGGAGCCTTCGGGCTCCGTTTTGCATTTCAGTGATCGGGCTCCCGATTAGCGCCATTACTTTATACGCCACAGTTATTTCTTTTTTATGTCAGCGGTTGGCAAGCGTTGCGTCTGACGTTAACCTGATAGCTCATTTTGCTAAAGTTCACCCTAACGGAACTGACTCATGTTTGAATCAATCTCTGCCGCACCAGCCGATCCTATTCTGGGACTGGCTGACCTGTTTCGCGCCGACGACCGCCCGAATAAAATCAATCTTGGCATTGGTGTTTATAAAGATGAAACCGGCAAAACGCCGGTGCTGACCAGTGTGAAAAAAGCTGAGCAGTATCTGCTGGAGAACGAGACCACCAAAAACTACCTCAGCATTGATGGTCTGGCTGATTTCGCGCGCTGCACGCAGGAACTGCTGTTTGGCAAAGAGAACGCGCTGATTAGCGCTGGCCGCGCCTGCACCGCGCAGACGCCGGGCGGTACCGGTGCGCTGCGCGTCGCCGCGGATTTCCTCGCTACGCAAACCAACGTCAAACGCGTCTGGGTGAGCAATCCCAGCTGGCCGAACCACAAAAACGTGTTCAACGCCGCCGGCCTGGAAGTATGTGACTACCAGTATTACGATGCGGCAACCCACAGCCTCGACTTCGACGGCATGCTGGCCTCGCTGCAGGAAGCGCAGGCGGGCGACGTGGTGCTGTTCCATGGCTGCTGCCATAACCCGACCGGTATCGATCCTACCGCTGACCAGTGGCAACAGCTGGCGCAGCTGTCGCTGGAGAAAGGCTGGCTGCCGCTGTTCGACTTCGCCTACCAGGGCTTCGCACGCGGTCTGGATGAAGATGCTGAAGGCCTGCGCATTTTCGCAGCGTCCCATCAGGAACTGATCGTCGCCAGCTCCTACTCGAAGAACTTTGGTCTGTACAACGAGCGTGTCGGTGCGCTGACGCTGGTGGCGGCAACGGCCGACGTGGCGAAGACAGCATTCAGCCAGGTGAAATACAGCATCCGCGCCAACTACTCTAATCCGCCGTCGCACGGTGCTGCCGTGGTCGCCACCATTCTCGGTAACGACGCGCTGCGTACCATCTGGGTGCAGGAACTGACCGACATGCGCCAGCGCATTCAGCGCATGCGTCAGCTGTTTGTGAATACCCTGGCGGAGAAAGGCGCACAGCGCGATTTCAGCTTCATCATCAAACAGAACGGCATGTTCTCGTTCAGCGGTCTGACCAAAGATCAGGTGGTGCGTCTGCGTGAAGAGTTTGGCGTGTATGCGGTGAATTCTGGTCGCGTTAACGTGGCAGGCATGACGCCGGATAATATGTCGGCGCTGTGCGAAGCGATAGTCGCCGTGCTGTGACCAACGAAAATGGGCCTGATGGCCCATTTTTTTATTGCAGGAAAGGATTACTGACGCGCTCGTGGCCGAGGGTGGAAATCGGGCCATGGCCGGGGACAAACGTCACATCATCACCCAGCGGCAGAAGTTTATCCCGGATTGCCGCGATTAGATCGCTGTGGCTGCCCTGCGGGAAATCGGTGCGTCCGACGCCACCGTTAAAAATCACATCACCTGAGAGCAACAGACGGCCAGCACGATCAAAGAACACGATATGACCAGGCGTATGCCCTGGACAGTGCAGCACTTCCAGCGTCACGTTGCCCAGCTGTACCGTCTCGCCCTCTTCCAGCCAGCGATCTGGCGTCAGCGGCGCACACTCCGGCAAACCAAACATCCGGCTTTGAGTGGGCAGGTTATCCAGCCAGAAGGCATCGGCTGGCTGCGGCCCGACGATCGGCACCTGATAGTGCTGCGCCAGTTCGGCAGCAGCACCGACGTGATCGAGATGGCCGTGGGTCAGCAGGATTTGCGACGGCGTTAAGCCTCGCTCCGCCAGCACGGCAATAATGGTTTCGGCATCGCCGCCGGGATCAACCAGCGCAGCCTGTTGCGTCTCGTCATCCCAGATAACGGAACAGTTCTGTGAAAAGGCGGTGACCGGAATAATCAGGTAATTCATAGCGCTCCATGACCGACACACGCAGCGCTGCCGGTATCAGGACCAGTGCCTTGCAGGCCCGGTATCAATGTGTACGAAGTTGCTGCGCGGGTAATATCCTACACCACCGGCGCGCATAGATAACGCCGCTTTGCGAACATTGCTAAGAGAAATGCCCTCAATGTGGAAATCCATCGCCTGCCCTTTGGTGTGATAGCTGTGTTTAGCCACGCCAGGGCCCGATTCACGCAGCATATTATTGGTCGCCAGCGTACGGTAGCCGGAGATCAGCTGCACCGGTTTGCGCGTGTTGAGCAGCGTCTGCAAACGATACAGCTGGTCAAACAGATGCGGATCGATGTGTTTAACCTGATTGGCGCGGTAATCACGGAAGAAGTGGTTTAAGCGAGCTAACTCATCCTTGTCATAACTCTTACCGTTAAAAAACTCAGTTTTGAGGGTTTCACCGGTATGCATGTTACTGAGCGTTAATACCCGGGGGCGGGAGGTGGAAACTGACGCCAGCGCTGCACCCGGCAGCAGTGACAATCCAGCCGCTGCGCCACCCAGCAGCAATAAACGACGACGTTGAGAATCAAAATTAGCCATGAAGCGGGGTTACCTAATCTAAAACGATAAAAATATGTGCAAAAAGTACACAAGGCCGAACAGTAACCGCAGCCTGGTGAGCAGTCAACCCGCAATCTGTCACAGAATGCGCAAAACCGGTCTGAAATCAATTTTCCAGACCGGTCTTGCCATTTTCTTTGAGGGAAGGATAACAGGGAAATCAACGCTTAGAGCAGCAGCTGCCCCGCTTTGGTCAGCACCTGGCTGCCGGAGCGCGCCGGGTTATCATAATTGTAAATATCTGTACGATACTGCGGCTGGCCATCGTCCGCCACCCAGGCCGTAAGGTAGTAGAGATTGACCGGAATACGATGGCGAATCGGCACGTAGCGCGTATCGCCCTGCTTCAGCGTGTCAGAGATGCGGCTGTCGTTCCAGCCCGCGTCCTGCAACAGCAGATCGGCCAGTTCAGAAGCTTTGTTAACGCGCACGCAGCCGGAGCTGAGCGCGCGGATATCACGCTGGAACAGGCCATGATTTGGCGTGTCATGCAGATAAATCGCGTCTGAACTCGGCATGTTGAATTTATAGCGGCCCAGCGAGTTGCTGGCACCCGGCGCCTGACGAATGCGATACGGGAAACTGGCGGCGGACACCATGTGCCAGTCAATCATCGACGGATCGATCACTTCCGCATCAGCGCTCCAGCCCGACAGCAGCGTGTAGCCGTGCTTATACAGATAGCTCGGATCCTGCTTCACCTTCGGCACGATATCCTGGCGCACCAGCGTAGTGGGCACGTTCCACGGTGGATTGAGCACCACATTATTGAGCGCGCTGCGCATCAGCGGCGTTTTGCGGTCCGGACGACCGACAATCACCCGCGAGGACAGAATGGTATTGCCGTTGTTGTAGTAGGTCAGGGAATAGTTGGGAATATTCACCATGATGCCGTTGTGCATGTCATCCGGCAGCAGACGCAGACGCTGGATATTCAGCGCCAGCAGCGCCGCACGCATCTGCGGGGAAACATTCAGCCACTCGCGGGTACGCGGGCCGATGGCACCGTCGTCGGCCAGTCCCTGCCAGTGCTGGAAGCGTTTTACCCCCTCCACCAGCGTGTTGTCGTAGACATTATTGCTGGCAGCCGGGGTGACCGTGCTGATGTTGCCGCTGGTCTGCGGTACCTGCGCTGGCAGATCGCTGACGCTGGTGGCCGACGGGCTGACGGCCACTGGCTGATCGCTCTGGCTCACCGGCTGCGGCGCCGTCGGGACGGCATCGTCGGCTGGCGTGGGCGTCGCGCTGTGCGTGCCGGTCAGCATCCCGGTGCGCTGCAGAATCTCACGCAGCGCCGGCACATCATCGCTGATCTGACCCGGGCGCAGCGTGCCCTTATCGCGCAGCTGCGGCCACGGCCGGTTATCGGTCAGCAACGCTTTTAACGCGCTGTGCATCGGTGCGTACTGCGGATGCTGCGGTTGCAGCGACACCACAAAGGCGCGGCTGCCGCCGCCGTTCACCGCGTTCTGCCACTGATTAATGGCGGAGAGTGACGGCATGGTCAGCTTGTACGGCACATTGCTGTACAGCCAGGTTTCGCCCTGGGTCGGTACGTTAGCGACAAACTGCAAATAGCCAAGCATGGCGTCGCTCAGCACCACGTCCCGCGCGAAGCCTTTGATATCCGGATTGGTGAGCAACTCTACCCAGCGGGTAAACTGCGGCTGTACGCCGGAGAGCGCCACTTCCGCCAGCTGCTGCTGGAAAGCCTGCACGGCATCGCGATCCTGCCACAGCGGCGCCATGTTGCGTGCCGCATAGATGCCGGCGAGGCCGGGCAGATAAAAGGGTCGTTCGCTGGGGCTAAATGCCTGCTGAATTTGCTGCTGGCTGGCGGCCACTGACAGCGTGCTATGCGGCAGCGCGCCGACGTCTGCCGCCTGGCTGATAGCCAGCGGTGCCGCCATCAGTGACAAACTGAGTGCTATTGCAGCACGATTAACTCTGCTCTTCTTGTTCAGCAACATCCCTGCCCCCTTCTTACCAAAGACACAGCATCCTGAAAACGCCGTGTACCGCCTGTACTCTTATGGTTGAGTATAAAATAAAAAACGGCATCCGCCTCGCAGGGCCGATGCCGTTTACAGATTAACCGCAGCCTGAATTTTTAACCAGATTTGCTGCTAGCTATTTTCAGTGGCCACGCCTGCGCCGGGATTTTCCTGTTTCACCGGCGTCGGATCGGCGGAGAAACCGCGCAGTCCGACCACGTGCACATGCTCCGTATTGTTAAAGACTTTACGTACCAGCTTATAAGTGGTGCCTTTTTCCGGACTGATATTCTCCGGCGCGGCGATCACCAGCTGCATTTCCAGACGCTCGCACAGTTCGAACAGCGTGGCGATGGAGCGCGCATCAAGACGCGCGGCTTCATCGAGGAACAGCAGGCGGCACGGTGAAATATCTTTACCACGCAGACGCCGTGACTCCTCTTCCCAGCTCTGCACCACCATCACCAGAATCGACATACCGGTACCGATCGCTTCACCGGTCGACAGCGCCCCGCTTTCGGCGCGCAGCCAGCCGTCTGAGCCGCGGTTCACTTCCACTTCCATCTCAAGGTAGTTGCGGTAGTCGAGCAGCTCTTCACCGATGGTCTGCGCCGTGCGCTGGCCCATATCAATCTGCGGATTGAGACGCTGATACAGCTTCGCCAGCGCTTCCGAGAACGTGAGTCGATTGCTGGTAAACAGATCCTGATGCTGTTCATGCTCTTCCGACAGCGTATCCAGCAGCATGGCGTGCGTTTCGCGTACGTTGACGTTCAGCCGCACGCTGCGCACCTGGCCAAAGCTCACCGCCTGCAAGCCCTGGTTCAGCTGACGGATGCGGTTCTGCTCGCGCTGAATGGTTTTGCGAATGATATTGGCCGCGCTGCGCGAGCTGATCGCCAGCGTCTGCTCACGCGCCGTCAGCTCTTCGGTCAGGCGGTTCAGCTCAATCTCCATCTGCTCGATGGCTTCAACCGGATCGTCGGTACGAATAATGTCCTGACGGATACGTTCACGCAGATGCTGATAGACGGCGATAAAGAACTGAATCTTGCGCTCCGGTCGTTTTGGATCTTCCGACATGCGCAGCACATCGCGCAGGTGTTCATTATCCGCGACCGCCAGGCGCAGCGCACCGAGCGCCTTATCCGACATCGAGCGCAGCTCATCGCCGCTCAGGTAAGCCAGTTCGCGGCGATGCAGACGACGCTCGACGCCGTTCTCTTTCACCAGACGCAGCACGGTGCACCAGCCCGCTTTGGCGCTGACCACCTGCTCACGCATCAGGTGATAATCGCGCTCCAGCTTGCGCAGTTTCTTCTGCAGGCTATCCATCTCGGCTTCGCAGAAGGTGAGCTGTTTCTCCAGCTGATTGCGACGCGCACGGTTGTGGCTAAGCGCCGTGTAGAGTTCGTCACGCCGGCTGCGTGCGCGCTCCTCGGCGCTGGCATCGGCGTGCACGCCAATATCCTGCATCTCCTGCTGCAACTCTTTCAGCATGTCGCGCTTGGCGTCGTACGAACTCTTCAGCGATGCCAGCACCTGGGAATACTGCGTCAGCTGCGCCTGATGCTCGCGCAGGCGTTCGCGCGCGCGGCTGCGTTCGCCTTCCGCCTGCTCCAGACGCTGACGCAGTTTTTCGTTGAGATCGCTGTTACCGGTCAGCATGCCGGCCGAATCTTCATAGCTGAAGTGCGCGCGGCGCTGCACCACTTCGGTCAGGGCAAATGCCTGCTGACGCGCTTCGCGCTGCTGCTGCTGCGCCTGCTGATAGTCACGCGTCAGCTGTTCGTGCTGCTGCGGATCGCTCTGCAGCACCGCCACCAGCGGCTCCAGTTTGCTGAGTTTCGCGCCGTGCTGATGCAGGAAGCGCGCGGCTTCCTGGGCTTCTTCCACCCGCTCACGAATCTCTTCGCAGCGGTCGGCCAGCGAGTCGTCAAGCAACAGGTTAACGCGCGGCAGCAGGCGGTTGAGCTGCGCCACGCCCTCTTTTGCCTGCTCGAACTGGGCACGCTGCTGCTGGTTGTCATTCTCGTGCTGCGCCAGCGCACGCTCCAGCTCGCCACGACGGCTGTTAAGCTGACGCATCTGCGCTTCCGGATCTTCGTCGAAAGCCACCGCCAGGTGGCTGCCGATAAAGCGGCTAAACGACTGATGCAGACGCTGGGTTTTCTGCACGTCAAATGACAGCGTGGCAAAACGTTCGGCCAGCTGGTCGCGCTCATTGTTCAACAGCTCCAGCTGATTTTCCCGCGCCGCGCGACCAAACAGCGGCACTTTCGGGAAGCGCGAATAACGCCACTGGCGCTCCGCCACTTTGACGACGACCGCATTTTCCAGCTCGTCGACGCTGAAGACGCTGTCATCAAACGACTGCGGATCGCCTTCGATCAGATAGAGATCTTCCGGACACTCTTCCAGGCCGTCGAGCATCTCGCGCACCAGCGACAGGTCCGGTACCACAATGGCGTGACGCGATGGGCCATACAGCGCGGAGAAGTACGGCGCATCATCCAGCGTCACGTCATCGTAAATTTCTGACAGCAGCACGCCGCCAAACCGCTCCGCCAGCTGAGTCAGGCGCGCATCTTCCGCACCGCCCGGCTGGCTGAGTCGCGCAATCTGCTGCTCCACCTCGCGCTTGCGCGCCGCCACTTCATCACGCTCGACGGTGGTTTCACGCTCGCGCTCCAGCAGCTGCTGCATATATTCGGTGATCTGCTGGCTGCTGCTCAGCGTCTGGCCGGTCTGCTCGCTCAGCTGGGTGAGAATCTCCTGCGCCGCCAGCCAGTGCGGCGCCCGCGCGGTCAGCGCAGTGATGCGCTCGCGCAGCTGCTCCAGCTCCTGGCGCATCAGCATGCGGCGTTCACCGGCGTCGGCCACGCTTTCGTTCAGCTGCTCTATCTGCGCTTCCAGTTCACGCTGCAGGCCTTCCAGCGCGTCAGCGTCATACTGCTGGCCCTGACGTTTACAGAAGTCGGCCAGCAGACGTTCGGCGTCATGCTGCTCGCGCAGGCGGGTTTCCAGTTCGTTGAGACGCAGACGCAGCGAAGAGAGCTGTTCGGCATGATGGCGCTGGTTAGCGGCATCGCGCAGCAATTCGCGCCCGACCTGCCACGCATCCTGCCGGCTTACCTCGCCAGCAATGCTGGTGACCAGCGCCAGCGCCTGTTCAAACTGGCTGTGCGCCGCTTCCGCCACGCTCAGCTTCTGCTCCAGGCGCAGCAGCCGTTCGGTGGCCTCTTCTTCGCGCGCCTGGAAAGTTTCCTGCCACTCTGCGGCGTTGTCGATGGTGAGGTCCGGCAACTGGCACTGCGCCCGCGCTTTTTCCAGCGCCTGCAACGCCTGCTGATACTGGATGGCGCGGGTTTGCTGCACATCAAGCGCCTGCTGAAAATCGGCCAGCTGGCTTTTCAGCTCGTCGACTTCAATTTCCGCCGCTTCAGCGCGCGCTTCGTTCTCTTCCTGCACCTCACGCGCTTCGGCCACCACTTCATTCTGCTCTTCGAGGCGATAAGTCAGCTCTTCCAGATCGGCGTCGTAACGCGCAATCTTCTCCTGCTGACGCATCGCCGTCTGGACCAGATTAAGGTGATCGCTCGCCGCCTGATAATCGGTTTCCAAATCGCTCTCTGCGCCGTTGTGCTCAGAGAGTTCGCGCGCCATTTCGATGTGACGATACTGTTTTGATGCCAGCTGATTGCGGCTGGTGAACAGCTCGTTACGCAGCTGCAGCGCACCGTCAAGATGGATGCGACGCTCGTTGGCGTGGCGCATGTAGTCGGCAGAAACGTAGCTGGTGGCTTCAGAGATCAGATGCTTAAACAGATCACGATCCGACTGCGTAACGCGAATCGCTTCCAGCGTCATGCGGTTTTCGCGCAGCGCCGCTTCCATATCCTGGAACGCTTTACGCACGCCGCCGTTTTCCGGCAGCAGGTAATCGCGCAGCGAGCGGGTAATGGCGCTGGAGATACCGCCATACAGCGAAGCTTCGATCAGACGGTAGAATTTGCTGCGATCGCTGGCGGTGCGCAGGCGACGCGGTACCACGCCGAGCTCAAACATCATGGCGTGGTAGTCCGTGACCGAGCTGAACTGGCGGAACTGCACGCCCTCCTGCGCTTCCACCCGCTCCTTCACTTCTGCCAGCGGCAGCACGCGCGCCTGACGGCTGCCGAGAATTTCGGTCAGCATATCGGTTGGCAGCGTATCGGTCGGCAGGCCGTGAATACTGAAAGGCTTAATGTCGACTTTCTTATCGCGTCCGGCCACCTGCTGCAGGCGCACGCCAGCCACCACGCGCTGATGGCGCGAGTTGACCACGTCCAGCACCGCATAGCAGACGCCCGCGCGCAGTTTGCCGTGCAGGCCCTTGTCGCGCGAGCCGGACGTGGCACCGGCTTCGGTGGTGTTACGGAAATGCAGCAGGGTTAAGTCCGGAATCAGTGCCGTAACAAACGCCGCCATGGTGGTCGATTTACCGGCACCGTTACCGCCGGACAGCGTGGTGACCAGCTCATCCAGATCAAAGGTGCGGGCAAAGAAACCGTTCCAGTTGATCAGCGTGAGCGATCGAAATTTACCGCGTTCAATCATGCCTGTTCATCCTCCGCGCGCTCGCTCGCGTCGTGTTCGCTGTCATTTTCTGCCTCGTCGCTCTCACTGGCGACCGGTGCGTTCTCCAGCGTCATCGCTTCGCCATCACGAATCAGGCGCAGCTGCGCTTCACGTGCGTCGTCACCGCTGCGCACATCCGCACCAAAGCGGAAAACGGACTCCATGATGCGGAACTTGCTGCTGTCGTTGCCCATAAACCACACCATGCCGAGACGGCGCAGACGGCTGAGCGACGCACGCATCTTCTCCTGCAGTTTGGCGCGATCCAGATCCGACCCGGTGGAGCGCTGGTTAACCAGCTTCAGCAACCTGCTTTCATCCGCCAGCGACAGCAGCTCGTCGTACAGCTCCTGCTGGGTGAAAATGCCCTCGTTGGCCAGCCGCTCCGGGCTCAGGTAGAGATAGCAGAGAATTTTACCCACCATCATGTCGAGCTCGGACAGCACCGAGCGCGGGATCAGCGTGGTTGAGCGCGGACGCAGATAGAAAAAACCTTCCGGCGCGCGGATCAACTCAACGTTGTAGCGCGCATAAAACTCTTCCAGAAACGGCTGGTAATCCATCAGAAAAGCGTGATTATCCAGCTCTTCAATACCAATGTGGCGGCCGGCGCGTAACTGGCTATCAAGCGCGGGAAAAATCGGGTTTGCCAGTGCCAGCGCCAGTTTGACCGGCATCACTTGTTCAATATTTGTCGATGACATGTGCCTGCACCTTGGCTCCGTAATCATTGATGGTCTGCCATTCCGCAGGCAGACCGGCTAAATCGGCTTCGGCCACGCCGAGTCGCACCGCCTGATCGATGACGATGCGTGCGAGGTCGAAGTGGCGCGCGCGGGGATACTGCGCCAGATAGTCACGCATCACCGTGGCGAGATGCAGCGGCTTCTGCTGCTGCTTGTAAATCTGCAGCGCTTCTTCAATCATCGCCGCCAGCTGCTCGCGGATTTCGTTAAACTCTTCGTACTCCATTTCCGGCGGCAGTTCGCCCATCACCTCGTCGTTACGCAGCGTCATCTCTTCATCGCGCATGTCATACAGACGGTCGGCATTGGCGTAAGTCAGCGCCCACGGCTGATCGAAATAGTTCTGCACCGACTGGCGTAAACGCTGCGCGAACACGCGGTTTTTATCCATGTCGATGGCGGTACGAATAAATTTGTGCACGTGGCGGTCGTAACCGATCCACAGATCGATAGCCTGCTGCCCCCAGCTGATAATGCGATCAAGCTTGTTTTGCAGGTCAAACACCAGCTTGTCGACGAAGCCCAGATCCGGGCTGCTCAGCGTGGCGTCCTGAATCCGCAGCAGGTTAGCCTGCAGCTTGTCGCCTGCCGCTTCCAGCGTATCCTGCAGTTCACGCAGCGTGCCGGAGGTCTCCGACAACAGCAGCTCACAGCTGGAGATGGCCGCGCGCCAGTCTTTATTCAGCAGATCGGCGATATCGCTTTTTACCGCCTGCTGCTGTTCGTCCATCAGGCGCTGCGTCATGTCGATGCTGTCGAAGATTTCCGCGACCGAATATTTCAGCGGCGCAAAGACGTTGCGATGCCAGTGAAACTCGTCGCCATCTTCCTCGGCGGCGTCGGCGGCGCGCTTCAGCTCCTGCGCGACAATCGACAGCTGCATCGACAGGCGCAGCGTGGAAAATTCGCGCTGGCGGATGTAATAGTCGGTGATGCCGATCGCCAGTGGCGTCAGACGATAGATGGCGTGACCTTCGGTCAGCTCGCTGGTAAAACGGTTAAGCAGGCGCTGACGCACCATGTCGTTGATGGCGTTGTTGGCACGGACCTGAATGGTTTCGTGGGTTTGTTCAAACGCTTTGCTGACGTGACGAAAGGCGTCAATCAGCTCACCTTCACTCATCTCGCCGTCCATGCGCTCCCCGTTGAGGGTGGCGATGGCCAGCAAAAACGCCAGACGTTCTACCGGCAGCGCAAGGGAAAAGTCATTCTTGCGCGCCCATGCCACCAGTTCGGGGACCGTCTGGGAAAATTCGCTCATAGTTGATCCTTCTACCTGGGTTTGCGCGCAGTCACGTGGATATAGCGCCCTAAGCTCAAAAAGGGCTCCTGACGACAGTAGCGCCGTTCCATCTCAATAATTTCCTCAACGCTCTTCCCGGCGCCGGGCTGCGGCTTCATGTAGTCACTGAACACGCGGATACCGGCACGCTGCTCGGTGATAAATCCGCACTGCGTCAGCCAGCGCTGTACATCGTCAGGATCGCGGGGGAAATCCGGCGACAGCGTGCGTTTTTTGCGCTTGTTCATGTTGGCGCGCAGATAGCCGAAATTGCCGAGCGTCAGAGTGCGGAACGTCAGGCCGTGCGCGTTATAAAACATCAGCGACAGCACACCACCGGGTTTCAGCGTATGCCACAGTGCTTGCAGCACCGCCAGCGGATCCGCCACCCACTCAAGCACAGCGTGAAACAATACCAGATCCACCGGCTTATCCAAATGTTCGCCAACCTGCTGCGCGCTAATTTGTTTGAATTGCATGTTGTGGCTCACACCTGCGCTGTGCGCATGGGCGGCGGCCAGCTTAAGCATCTCGCCCGACAGGTCGCACAGCAGTATCTGATGACCCTGCGCAGCAAGACCGCTGGAGATCTGACCGACACCACCACCGGCATCCAGCACCGCCAGCGGGCCAGCGGGCAGCGTCGGCAGAATGGCGTTCAGCTCATCCCAGATGATCGCCTGACGCACCTGGCCTTTACGGGTGCCATAAATATTTTGCGAGAATTTATCCGCCAGATCGTCAAAGTTACGATCCTGCATGGTGATGGCTCCGCTTTGCTGCATTCAACTTGTGCTATTTTGTCACAGGCTCGACAAGAATGAACCTTTCATGCCGCAGTAACTGTCTGGCTGCTGTTTTTTCGGACAAAAGGAGACGTTTTCGATGTTTTTTGCCTTAAAAAAATGGATTGGCGCGATGCTACTGCCTTTGCCATTGCTGTTAACGCTTATGGCGGCAGGACTTTTACTGCTCTGGTTCAGCCGCTGGCAAAAAAGCGGCAAAATCCTTATCTCATTAAGCTGGCTGATGCTGTTACTGCTGAGCCTGCAACCGGTGGCCGATCGGCTGCTGGCCCCGCTGGAAAACCAGTATGCCACGTGGAATGGCAGCGAGCCGGTGGACTATATCGTGGTGCTGGGCGGGGGTTACACCTATAACCGGCAGTGGGCACCGAGCTCCAACCTGCTGAACAACAGCCTGCCGCGCGTGACCGAAGGCGTTCGCCAGTGGCGACGCTATCCTCAGGCCAAAATGATCTTCACCGGTGCCGCTGCGGGCTACAATCCGCGCAGCAACGCCAGCGTTGCCGCCGACGTGGCGCGCAGCCTTGGCGTGCCCGACGATGCCATTATTGTGCTGGATCAGCCGCATGACACCGGCGAAGAAGCGCTGGCGGTAAAGCAGACCATCGGGCAGCATCCGTTTCTGCTGGTAACGTCTGCCAACCATCTGCCACGCGCGATGCACTTTTTCCAGAGCGCCGGCCTGAATCCGCTACCGGCACCGGCTAACCAGCTGGCGATCACCTCACCGATCAGCGTCTGGGATCGCACACTGCCCTCGCCGCTGTGGCTCAGCCATAGCCAGCGCGCGGTGTACGAAACGCTGGGGCTGATCTGGCAGCGGCTGCGCGGCAGTGGCGAACTTTCAGCCGAGCCAGGGGAGTAGCTGCGCGCGGGCATGGTCAAAGCGCGGCCGGTCAAACTGGCCGCTGCTGACCAGCGTGTCAACGCAATCCCACAGCTGATAGAGCCAGCGGCGCCAGACGAAACCTTCATCCACCGGCGCACGCTGTAAATAGTGCTGCAGCAGCGATGCTTCAGCACCGTTTTCCGCCAGGCGCATCAGCTCATACTCACGCGGTGCCCACAAAATGGTGCCCGGCTGGGTCATCGCCACCAGCTGATCGCTGTGCGGGTCTTTCAGCATACTGGCGAGACGCAGATTGCCGTGCATTAGCACGCACGGGTCGTCAAAGCCGGCAAACAGCTGCGCCAGCTGTTCGCGGCTGCGGAACAGAATCTGACGATCGGCGTGGGTAAATCCAGGGGGCGACAGATAGCCCAGCGTGGACCACAGCACTTCCACCCGCTGGCGATACCACGCCGGCCAGCGATTTTCCTGCACGCTGTCAACGCTGCCGACCAGGCCATGGCTGTCAATGCGGTGCCACGCCAGCAGCCCTTCGACAATCTGTTCACACAGCTGCTCCCAGCGCGCTGCCGTCCGCGCCGGCGCTTCGGCCGATACGCCATTTAAGCGCGCCAGCAGCAGCATTTCATGCGCCGGCGGTTGCTGACTCAAAACCAGGCCGTACACCGTGGGCAGCGTAATCAGTCCTTCATGCGCCAGCATGGTGAGTTTTTTCGCTTCGAGCGCGGCGCGTCCCTGATGACGAAAATATTTGGCCACCAGCGGCATCGGCTTGCCGTGGTCATCATAGAGGGCGTAAAGCCGCGATTGTGCCTGTTCGCTGATGGTTTCCAGCCGGCTGACGCCTTCGCCCAGCACCAGCGCCAGTTCTGCACGGAGTTGTTCCATGGAAGAGTCCTCCGGAGTTAACTCATTGCACCATCCTGGAGGTCATGACGGCGCGAAACTTAGCGCCAGATCAAACTTTGCGGCCAGCCGGGGCGCTGGCCGCTGACGATTATGCCTGCATCGCTTCACGCACGCGCAGCAGATCGTCCGGCGTATCCACACCGACGCTCGGCACGGTGGCCGCTACCGCCACGTGAATCTTTTCGCCGTACCACAGCACGCGCAGCTGCTCCAGCAACTCGATCTGCTCCAGCGCACAGGGTTGCCATGCCACATAGCGACGGATAAAACCGGCGCGATAGGCATAAATACCGATGTGGCGCAGCAGCGTGTCGCCAATCTGCTCACGCGACTGCGCGTAACGTTCACGATCCCACGGAATGGTCGCACGTGAAAAATAGAGCGCATAACCGCTGGCATCAGTGACCACTTTTACCGCGTTGGGATTGAACGCCTCTTCTGCCTCGTGAATCGGTACCGCCAGCGTGGCCATGCCGGCATCCGCCTGGGCCAGATTGTCCGCGACCTGACGCACAATCTCCGCCGGAATCATCGGCTCGTCGCCCTGCACGTTCACGATGATGGTATCGTCAGCAAACTGATATTTTTCAATCACCTCGGCCAGACGCTCGGTACCAGATTGGTGGTCGGCGCGCGTCATGCAGACTTCCCCGCCGGCAGCGGTCACCGCGGCCGCCACGTCAGGATGATCGGTGGCCACAATCACCCGCTCGGCGCCGGACTCGCGTGCACGTTCCATCACGTGCACCACCATCGGTTTACCGTGAATATCCAGCAGCGGTTTGCCCGGCAGGCGCGTGGAGGCGTAGCGTGCCGGAATAATCGCCACGAAACTCATGGATGAATCTCTTCAACGGACAGGGTGCGCGCTTCTACTTCCAGCAATACCGGAATACCGTCACGCACCGGGAACGCCAGGCCGTCGGGTTTGCAGATCAACTCCTGCTGCTCTTTGTTGTAATACAGTTTTCCGTTGCAGACCGGACAGGCCACAATCTCAAGTAAACGGTGATCCATACTTTTCTCCTTTCAGGACCGATACGTCAGAGGATTAGCATACCATAGCGCAATCAGGGACGGCGCGCCGCCATCGGCTTATATGCTGACGTGCCAGTGCGTGGACCAGGCGGCCCGCAGCGCATCAGGCGCGTTTTCCAGCACCACTTCGCGGGCACCCTGCCAGGTGGCGAAGCGGTTAATGGCTTTATGCACATCAGCGAGAAACTGCTGGCTCACGCGCACGCCGGGTTCCAGCCAGAAGGCCCGCAAAATCAGGCGCTGCGCCTGACGATCCATTTTGGCATCGACGCGCCCTTTCAGTACGCCGCGGTGCAGCAGCGGCAGGACAAAATAGCCGTATTTACGTTTGTGCTCCGGCGTATAGCACTCGATGCGGTAGTCAAAATTAAACAACTCAAGCGCGCGGCGACGATCCCATACCACCGGATCAAACGGTGACAGCAGCGCGCTGTGCGTGGCGGCCTGCGGCTGCGTCAGCTGCGGCAGCAGCGTATGGTGCAGCCACATCTCGCCCAGTTGCTCAACCTCAACGCGCTGAATCACTCCCTGCTCAGCGGCCTGCGCCAGCCAGAGTGCGATGGGCGCACGTTTCAGCCGGTAGTAATCGGCCAGCCAGCTGGCGCGGAAAATGCCGAGGCTGCGCGCGCTGTGATCCAGCATCTGCATCACCGCCTCGTTCTCGCTCAGCGCATGCTGCTCGTCGCGCCAGTGCGGCATCACCCGGCTACGCAGATCGTAGACGCGCTGGAAGTTACGGCGCCCGACAACCATCAGCTCACCGGCGCTAAACAGGTTCTCCAGATGTCGCTTGTGCGGCTTCCACGCCCACCAGCCGGGTTTGGTGTGCTTGTCGCTGGCAAAATCAGCGGCGCGTACCGGACCGGTGGCGGCGATATGTTGCAGCAGATCGGCGATCTCCTGCTGATGCTGATCCACCCATTGCTGATTGTATTTCCAGCCCAGGCGCTGCGGTGCCAGCATGCGGTGACGCAGCAGCGGATAATCTTCAAAAGGGATAAAACAGGCTTCATGCGCCCAGTATTCAAACAGCGCGCCCGCCGCCAGCGTTTGCTCCAGCCACTCGGCTGGAAAAGCGCCCAGCCGGCTGAACAGCACCAGATATGGACTGCGCGCGACCACATTAATGGTATCGATTTGCAGCAGCGACATCTGCCGCACACAGGCGTGAATATCGGCAAAACGCGCCTGACGGCGCGGCGGGCGTAGCAGGCCCTGGGCAGAGAGGTGCAGATTGCGGGCGGTTTGCAGAGAGAGGGAATGCGTGCTGGTCATTGCGTCGTCCCTTTGAATGGTTAGCGCGACCGGGCGTCGCGCGCAGCCGTACAGAGTTGCGTCAGATCGGCCAGCAATGCGGCCAGCGGCGCGCCCGCCAGATGCGCATCCACCGGCAGATACCACCAGTTAGCGCGGGCAAAATGGCGGCATTTGACTGCATCTTTTTCCGTCATCAGCAGGCACTGTGCATCCTGAGTCAGGCTGCGTAACTCTTCTTCGCTGTAAGCGTGGTGGTCGGCAAAGGCTATCTCTGCCACCGGCTGCACGCCCTGCTGCTGCAGCGTAGTGAAGAAACGCGGCGGATGACCGATGCCGGCCATCGCGACAATTGGCGGCAGCTGCGTCAGTGCAGCCTGTTCGCCGGTCAGCAGATTGACCGCCAGGCCCGGCTGCAGCGTCATGGCGATCTCGCCAGCCTGCGCGCTGCCCCCGTTGACCACCACGGCATCTACCTGCGCCAGCCGCGATGCGCGTTCACGCATCGGTCCGGCCGGTAACCACCAGCCGTTACCAAAGCGACGCACGCCATCCACCACCACGATTTCGCGATCGCGCTGCAGCGCGTAGTGCTGCAGGCCATCATCCGTCACAATCACATCCAGCGGATGCGCCGCCAGCAGGGCCTCGATTGCCAGCCGGCGCTGCGGTGCCACTGCCACCGGCACCTGGGTGCGCTGGGCGATCAGCACCGGTTCATCACCAGCCTGTTCCGTCGCGGTATCCTGATTGACCAGCAGCGGATAGCGTTCCGCTTTACCACCGTAACCGCGCGACACCACACCCGGACGCAGCCCCTGCTGTTGCAGCGCCTGCACCAGCCAAATCACCAGCGGTGTTTTACCGTTGCCGCCCGCGGTCAGGTTGCCAACGACAATGACCGGACAGGGCGCGCGCCAGCGGGTACGCCAGCCGCGCTGATAGCTCAGGCGAATCAGCCAGGTGATAGCGCCATACAGCAGACTCAGCGGCCACAACAGCAGCCACAGCGGCGAGCGTCCGCTCCAGATACGTTCAATCATTGACCGAACTGCAGTTTGTGCAGCTGCGCGTAAGCACCTTTCTGCGCCAGCAGCACCTCATGAGTACCGCGTTCCACGATTCGCCCATCCTCGACCACCACGATTTCGTCGGCCTTTTCAATGGTGGAGAGACGGTGCGCAATCACCAGCGACGTGCGGTTCTTCTGCAGCTCGTCCAGCGCCGACTGGATGGCACGCTCGGATTCGGTATCCAGCGCCGAAGTGGCTTCGTCGAGAATCAAAATCGGGCAGTCACGCAGCAGCGCACGGGCAATGGCGATACGCTGACGCTGGCCACCAGACAGCAGCACGCCATTTTCACCAATAACCGTATCGAGACCGTTATCCATCTTGTTGATGAAGTCCATGGCGTGCGCCATGGTCGCCGCCTGCTCGATTTGCTCGCGGGTGTATTCACCGTTGCGCGCATAAGCAATGTTATTGGCGATGGTGTCGTTGAACAGATGGACATTCTGCGAGACCAGCGCCACCTGATTACGCAGCGAGCGCAGGGTATATTCCCGCAGGTCGTGACCATCCAGCAGAATCTCGCCCTCGTTGATATCGTAAAAACGCGTCAGCAGGCTGGCCATGGTGGATTTACCCGAGCCGGAACGGCCCACCAGCGCCACGGTTTTACCCGCGGGCAGCGTGAGATTAATATCACGCAGCGCCGGAATGTCACGGCCCGGATAGGTAAAGGTCACGTTGCGGAATTCAACATCCCCTTTCGCACGCGTGATTTCGCGCTTGCCGTTGTCGATCTCCTGCTCACTATCCAGAATGGTGAACAGCGTCTGACAGGCCGCCATGCCGCGCTGGAACTGGGCGTTGACGTTGGTCAGCGATTTCAGCGGACGCATCAGGGCGATCATCGACGAGAACACCACGGTAATGGTACCGGCAGTCAGGGTATCCATCACGCTCGGGAAGCTGGCCGCATACAGCACAAACGCCAGCGCCAGCGATGCGATCAGCTGGATCACCGGATCGGAAATCGAAGAGGCTGAGACCAGTTTCATCCCCTGCTGGCGCATTTTATTGCTCACCTGCGAGAAACGCTCAGCTTCCACTTCCTGTCCGCCAAAAATCAGTACTTCTTTATGCCCTTTCAGCATCTGCTCAGCACTGGTGGTCACCTGCCCCATGGTGTTCTGCATATTTTTACTGATGCTGCGGAAACGCTTGGATACGGTGCGGATGGCAAAAGAGACCAGCGGCGCCAGCAGGATCAGAATCAGTGACAGCTGCCAGCTGTAGTAAAACATCATGATGAACAGGCCAATGATCGATGCGCCTTCGCGTACCACCGTCACCAGCGCGCTGGAGGAGGAAGAGGCCACCTGTTCAGAATCGTAGGTAATCCGCGACAGCAGCGTACCGGTAGACTGCTGGTCAAAGAATGCAACCGGCATGCCCATCATGTGGCCGAACAGGCGACGGCGCATGTTCATCACCACATTGCCGGAGACCCATGAGATGCAGTAACTGGAGATATAACTGGTTACGCCGCGGATCAGCATCAGGCCGATGACTGCCAGCGGCATCCACAGCAGAACGGATTTGTCGGCTTTGCCGAAACCATCATCCAGTAAAGGTTTCAACAGGGAGAGCATTAGGGTGTCGCCTGCCGCATTGAGTATCAGCGCCACGGCGGACACAATCAGGCCAGCCTTGTGCGGTGCAATCATCGGCCAGAGTCGGCGAAATGTCTGCCACGTTGAGAGGTCTTTGTCTTGATGCATTATTTATTCACGCTGTTTGAAATAGCCGCTCATTCTACCTGGAATCGCGTTTGACGCCAAACCACTGATGATACCAGCGGGGGATTATTTGCTCTCTTAACCCCTTAATCTGCCAGCGACCCTGCCGTATCGCGATGTGAATCTGGCCTGATTGCGCAGTGTCATACCAGCGATAGCCCTGCTCACGGTAACGCTGGACCACGGCGACGGCGGGCATACGCCAGGCGTTATAGCGCGCCAGCGAAGCCAGCGCCGCCTGCCCGGCAACACTCCGTAACAGTAAAGGGCCAGAGGAGCTCCGGCTGCCATGATGGGGCACCTGGATAACAGTGGACTGTAAGCCGCCCTTTTCCAGGGCGACCAGCTTGCGCTCCGCCTCCAGCTCGATGTCCCCGGTCAGTAACAGGCTAAACTGACCATCATCCACGCGCACTACGCAGGAGTCGTTATTTTGCCCGGCGGTCTGCGCGCGCGGTGGCCATAGCGCGTGAAAGTGCAAACGCCCCCACTGCCACTGCTGGCCGCGATAGCACGGCAGATGCCCGGGCTCGCCGAGCGCGCTGCGAACCCGCAGACCAGGCTGCGCCTGATGCAGCGCGGCTAATCCACCACGGTGATCGAGATGCTTGTGGCTCAGGATCACCCCCTGCAGTTGGCGCCCGGTGTAGTGCAGCCAGGGTAACAAAACCCGCCCGCCTGCATTGTCCTCTGCCCAGTCGGGTCCGCTGTCATACAGCATCACCTCATTTCCCTGGCTGATCGCCACCGCCAGACCATGTCCGACATCGATCATGTCAATCTGCCAGTCGTCCTGCTGAGCATTGCTGCGCCAGAACCACAGCGAGAGTAACAGCGCGCAGCAGGGCATCAGCGCCTTCGCAAGCAAGCCGCTGCGCCACAGCGCCAGCCCGGCCCAGAGCAGCAGCACCGCCGGCAGCGTATCGCTCCAGCGCCACCAGCCGGCGGGCAGCCACGCCAGCCCCTGCATCACCAGGCTGACCGACAGATCGGCCAGCTGCCATAGCGGAACGGCGATTGCAGGCAGCGGCAACAGCATCGCCAGCAGAATCAGCGGCACGGTAATCAGCGACACCACCGGCACTGCCAGCAGGTTGGCTACTAGCGCGCTCAGGCTGAGCCCGTGGAACAGAAAGATCTGCAGCGGCGCCATCAGAATCATCATGCCCAATTGCAGGTGCAGCAGTCGCAGCATGAGCCAGCGACGCGGCTGGCGGAAACGTGGCGGCAGAGGAAACCACTGAAACCACAGTATCAGCATCGCCACGGCCAGCGCCGACAGCCAGAAGCTCTCTGACAGCACCGTCAGCGGATCAAGCCATAACAAACTCCCCACGCAGAGCGTCCACACCTGCCAGTTGCTCAGCTGCCAGCCAGCTATACGCGTCGCCAGCCACAGCGTTAACGCCAGCATCGCGCGCTGTGCCGGAGGATGACTGCCGGAGATCCAGCAATAGGCTGCCGCTGTTAACCCGCTGATCAGCAGCGGCATCAGATAGCCGATTTGCCTGGCAGGTAACACTAACTGGATGACGCGCGCCAGTAGCCAGCCTACGCTGGCCGCCAGCGCGATATGCATGCCGGAGATGGCCATCAGGTGCGCGGTACCGGTTTCGCGCAGCAAGGCTCGCTGGGCCGGGGTCATCGCGTCACGCACGCCAAAGGCCAGTGCCTGTATTATTGCGGGCTGCGTTAACCCGGTGAAACGCGCCAGGTGATGATCGATAAAACGCGTCCGCCAGCTGCAGCGCAGAGACTCAGCCTGCTGGCGGACAATACGCCCCTGCAGCGCGCTGTGGTTAGCAATGGCAAAACGCTGCAGATCAAATTCGCCCTCGTTGAGCCGGGCGTGCACCGCACGTAGCCGCAGCTGCATCTGCCAGCGCTGTCCGGCACACCAGGCGACCTCATCGCTGACATTACGCAGCGTGACAAACAACGGTGGAAAGACGTAGCGGTCACCTGCCCGGATTACCTGCGCCGTGAGCTGGTTCTTCGCGGGATTCACTGCCGTTATCTGAAGCGTGGCCGCCACCGGTGCCACGGTCAGTTGCTCGAGGGTATCGACCGTCTGACGCGCCTCGATCAGTGCCCAGCTCAACAGCAGCAAGCCCAGTCCGGCGTAGCGCAAAAACATTACTGACGTACACGCCAGCAACAGTGCGCTTATTAACAGCAGCACAATGGTGCTGTAAGCAGGGATCTGCGGCAGCATACCCAGCGGCAGCGCCGCGAGGAGCATCATTCTGGCTACCACTGTTATTGTCACGCGCACGCCCTCTTCTGTCATTGCCGCGGATTGTGCGCGCTGGCAGAGGGAAAAGCATGTGGTTAAATGTCGATTTCAGAGAGGGATTACGCGCAGTTTATGGTGGTTGCAGGAAATGAACAGCAACATGGAAGCAGGATCGCAAACCTGAATGCGAGGCAAAAAAAAACGACACCTAAGGGTGTCGTTTTTATCGTTCGGTAACGGCTTAGCCGTAGATATTTGCACGGTCACGCAATTCTTTGCCTGGCTTGAAGTGGGGAACGTATTTACCTTCCAGTTCCACTTTGTCACCCGTTTTCGGGTTACGACCAGTGCGCGGTGCGCGGTAGTGCAAAGAAAAGCTGCCGAATCCCCGGATTTCAATGCGCTCGCCCTGGGCCAGCGTAGTGGCCATGTGCTCGAGCATCTCTTTGACCGCATCCTCAACGACTTTCGCCGGGATATGAGTATGCTGGCCAGCAAGTCTTTCAATCAGTTCTGACTTGGTCATGTAACCTCCGGTTAATCCCTGTTTGGAAAGGTATGACAGCTTTTACCGAAACCGGACGATTTTCACCGTCCGGTGCTTCGGGTCGATTACTCGCCTTTAGCCGCTTTGAACGCTTCAGCCATTGCGTTAGAGAAGTTGCCATCTTCCTGTTTGGTGTTAACAGTGTTGATAGCTTCTTTCTCGTCAGCCTGGTCTTTAGCACGAACAGACAGGCTCACAACGCGGTTCTTACGGTCAACGCCGGTGAATTTCGCTTCAACGTCGTCGCCTACGCTCAGAACCTGAGTGGCGTCTTCGATGCGGTCCAGAGAAGCTTCAGAAGCGCGCAGGTAACCTTCTACGCCGTCAGCTAATTCTACTGTAGCACCTTTAGCGTCAACTGCAGTGACTTTACCCGTCACGATTGCGCCTTTCTTGTTCAGGGTGATGTAGTTGTTGAATGGATCTTCAGCCAGCTGCTTCACGCCCAGAGAAATACGCTCACGCTCTGCGTCAACCTGCAGTACAACGGCAGCGATTTCGTCGCCTTTCTTGTACTCACGAACGGCTTCTTCGCCAGTCGCGTTCCAGGAGATGTCAGACAGGTGAACCAGACCGTCGATGCCACCGTCCAGGCCGATGAAGATACCGAAGTCAGTGATTGACTTGATTTTACCTTCAACGCGATCGCCTTTGTTGTGGGTCTCTGCGAACTGCTGCCATGGGTTAGATTTGCACTGCTTCAGACCCAGGGAGATACGACGACGCTCTTCGTCGATGTCCAGAACCATAACTTCAACCACATCACCTACGTTGACAACTTTAGATGGGTGGATGTTTTTGTTGGTCCAGTCCATTTCAGACACGTGTACCAGGCCTTCAACGCCTTCTTCGATTTCAACGAAGCAGCCGTAGTCAGTCAGGTTGGTCACGCGACCGGTCAGTTTGGTACCTTCCGGATAACGCTTAGCGATAGCAACCCATGGATCTTCGCCCAGCTGTTTCAGGCCCAGAGATACACGAGTACGCTCGCGGTCGAACTTCAGCACTTTAACAGTGATTTCGTCGCCCACGTTGACGATTTCGCTTGGATGCTTAACGCGCTTCCACGCCATATCGGTGATGTGCAGCAGGCCGTCAACGCCACCCAGGTCAACGAATGCGCCGTAGTCAGTGAGGTTCTTAACGATACCTTTGACTTCCATGCCTTCCTGCAGGTTTTCCAGCAGCTGATCACGCTCAGCGCTGTTTTCAGATTCGATAACCGCGCGGCGAGAAACCACGACGTTGTTACGCTTCTGATCAAGCTTGATTACTTTGAATTCAAGCTCTTTGCCTTCCAGGTGCAGGGTGTCGCGGACCGGACGAACGTCAACCAGTGAACCTGGCAGGAACGCACGAATACCGTTCAGCTCAACTGTGAAGCCACCTTTAACTTTGCCGTTGATAACACCGGTAACAGTTTCAGCGTCTTCGTAAGCTTTTTCCAGCGTGATCCAAGCTTCGTGACGTTTAGCTTTCTCACGGGACAGCAGGGTTTCACCGAAGCCGTCTTCTACTGCATCCAGAGCAACGTCAACTTCGTCGCCCACCTGGATTTCCAGTTCGCCGGCTGCGTTCTTGAACTGTTCTGCAGGGATAGCAGATTCAGATTTCAGACCCGCATCAACCAGCACGACGTCTTTGTCGATAGCAACAACGACGCCACGAACGATGGAACCCGGACGGGTTTCGATTTCTTTCAGGGACTCTTCAAAGAGTTGAGCAAAAGATTCAGTCATATTGATAATCTTAGGATTCTTCAATTTAACGTCCACCTGACGTCATTGTCGGATGGGGTTGTTTCACATGCCCTGCACCGCTTCCCTGGCACAGGGTTACTACAATTCGGTCGCCGAAAAGATTAAATGCCCAGCTTCTGGCGGGCATAATCTAGTGCCTTTTCAATCACTTGCTCAATGGTCATGCTGGTTGAATCCAGCACCAGAGCATCAGCGGCTGGCACTAAAGGCGCGATGGCGCGGTTACGATCGCGGTCGTCGCGTTCCTTTATCTCGGATAAAAGGCGATCAAAGTTAACACTAAAGCCCTTTTCCTGCAACTGTAGCATACGGCGATGCGCACGCTCTTCGGAGCTGGCATCGAGGAAAATTTTAACGGGCGCGTCCGGGAAAACCACGGTGCCCATATCTCGTCCATCGGCGATTAAACCCGGCTCCTCGCGGAAAGCACGCTGTCGGCGCAGCAAGGCTTCACGCACGCGCGGAAATGCCGCCACGCGCGACGCCGTATTGCTCACTTCCTGGGTGCGGATTTCGCCGGTGACATCCTCACCTTCCAGCACTACCTGCATTTCACCGTCTACCGACAGAAAACGCACGTCAAGGTGCGCCGCCATAGGCACCAGCGCTTCTTCCGACTCGATATCCACCTGATGATGCAGCGCGGCCAGAGCCAGTACGCGATAAATAGCCCCTGAATCCAGCAGGTGCCACTGCAACGACTCCGCCATCGCTTTACATAAAGTCCCTTTACCCGCGCCGCTTGGGCCATCAATGGTAATTACCGGGGCGATTGCCGTCATTGTTCTCTCCTGTTGCTGCGTGCTGATGATCAGCCTTCTTGGCTGTCTGGATTGCGCGGCATTATACGCTGCCCGCGTCCGCTTGGTTACCCTTTAGCGTAGACAGCGCCAGAAATTTCGACAGTTTCAGAACAATTTCCCGCCAGTGAGGCCAGCAGAGGGTTCAGAAGCCCGGCACAGCGGTACCGGGCTGGCGGATTAGGATGCGTGGCTGATTTTTGCCAGCTGCTGGAAGTAATCCGGGAAGGTTTTCGCCGTACAGCCGGGATCGAGAATGGTTACCGGCGTGTCGGACAGCGCAACCAGCGAGAAACACATCGCCATACGGTGATCGTTGTACGTGCCGATATCGGCGTGCTGTAACTGCGCAGGCGGTGTGACGCGAATAAAATCGTGCCCCTCTTCCACTTCCGCCCCGACTTTACGCAACTCGGTCGCCATGGCCGCCAGGCGATCGGTCTCCTTTACGCGCCAGTTATAGATGTTGCGCATCAGCGTGGTGCCTTCGGCAAACAGCGCGGTGGTAGCGATTGTCATTGCCGCATCCGGAATATGGTTCATGTCCATATCAATGGCGTTCAGCGCACCGCGCGTGCAGGCAATATAATCGTCGCCCCACTCGATCACCGCTCCCATCTTCTCCAGCACATCGGCAAAACGGATGTCGCCCTGCACACTGTTGCGGCCAATCCCGGTAACGCGCACCGTGCCGCCTCTGATTGCCGCAGCGGCAAGGAAATAGGACGCTGACGACGCATCGCCTTCCACCAGATAATCACCTGGCGACTGATACTGCTGCTGACCTTTCACCACAAAGCGCTGATAGTGCTGATTATCAACGTCCACGCCAAAGCAACGCATCAGGTGCAGAGTGATATCAATGTAGGGTTTGGAAACCAGCTCGCCTTTGATGGTGATCGTGGTGTCGTTCTGTGCCAGCGGCGCGGTCATCAGCAGCGCCGTCAGGAACTGGCTGGAAACGCTGCCATCGACACTGACTTCGCCGCCGGTAAATCCGCCGTTCAGACGCAGCGGCGGATAGTCGGTTTGTTCGAGGTAATCAATGCGCGCGCCGCCCTGCCGTAACGCATCGACCAGATGGCCGATCGGACGCTCTTTCATGCGCGGTTCGCCGGTCAGCACCACCGACTGCTCGCCGAGGCACAGTGCTGCCGCCAGCGGACGCATCGCGGTTCCGGCATTGCCCAGGAACAATTCCAGCGGCTGTTCGGCACGCAGCGGTCCACCATTGCCGACCACTTCACACACGGTGCGATCGGCTGACAGGGTATAGCTGACGCCCAGCGCCTGCAGCGCATTAAGCATGTGTTTAACATCATCGCTGTCGAGCAGGTTGGTCAGGCGCGTGGTGCCGTTCGCCAGCGCGGCCAGTAACAGGGCGCGGTTTGATACGCTTTTTGAGCCCGGTAAGTTTACCGTGCCGTCAACGCGGGCAATCGGCTGTAAAGTCAGGGAGTCCTGCATGTGAAACCAAATCTCCAGAAATACGAGACCCTGTCCAGTGACAGGGTCTGATGCCAGCCGGGCAGGCTGGCACTAAAAAAGATAATTAACCGTGACGACGTTCGAAGTCGACCATGAATTCGGTCAGCGCTTTAACGCCTTCCAGCGGCATCGCATTGTAGATCGAGGCACGCATACCGCCAACCACACGGTGCCCCTTCAGCGCATGCAGGCCCGCCTTCAGTGATTCTTCAAGGAACACCTTATCCAGCGCAGCATCGGCCAGCTGGAAAGGCACGTTCATCCGGGAACGGTTTTCACTGGCGACGTCGTTACGGTAGAAGCTGCTGCTATCAATCACGCCGTACAGCAGATCGGCTTTCGCCTGATTAACCTTGTCCATCTCTGCTACACCGCCCTTCTCTTTCAGCCATTTGAACACCAGGCCGGAGAGATACCAGGCAAACGTCGGCGGCGTGTTAAACATCGAATCGTTTTCGGCCAGCACTTTGTAATCGAGAATGGAGGGCACCCAACGCTGCGCTTTGCCCAGCAGGTCATCACGCACTACCACCAGCGTCAGGCCAGCGGGACCGATGTTCTTCTGCGCGCCGGCATAAATCACGCCGTAGCGGCTGATGTCGAGCGGGCGGGACAGGATGGTGGAAGAGAGATCGGCCACCACCACTTTATCGCCGAAGTCTGGCTCTTCATCGATGGCAATACCGTCGATGGTTTCATTCGGGCAGAAATGCACATAAGCAGCATCATCGCTGAGCTGCCATTCACGCATCGGTAACAGTGCGCGTTTACCCTCACGGGTGGTTTTGATGTCAATGGCGTTCGGCGAGCAGAATTTTTCTGCTTCTTTAATAGCACTGTGCGCCCAGTAGCCGCCGTCGATGTAATCCGCGCGGCTGGCATCGCCCAGCAGGTTGCCCGGGATTGCCGCGAACTGCGCACGCGCGCCGCCATGGCAGAATAATACTTTGTAGTTGGCCGGGATTTTCAGCAGATCGCGAAAATCCTGCTCCGCCGCTTCCGCGACTTCAATAAACTCTTTGCTGCGGTGACTGATTTCCATCACCGAGGTGCCTAAGCCATGCCAGTTTGTCAGTTCTTGTTCTGCACGACGAAGCACTTCCACCGGCAGCATTGCCGGTCCGGAGCTAAAATTATAAACCTGCGCCATTTCCCCTCACCATTGTCATATCGAACGGTTATGAATACCCCATCGGTTTTATCATTGCCTCCGGATGGCTGCAATCATTTATCCGGCAGCGATCACATTTCCAGAGCCCGCTCCACCGCAGCTTATGTCACAAATGTAATAAGCCACGGAATTTTGTGAGGCAGCCCGGTGAAGTAAAATCAGACAGCTGCCAGAGCGCGAAAAAGCCGTAACAATGCGTTGAGAAATTTGGCGGAGCAATAGCGAAGCAGGCGCAAAACCCGTATTATTGCGCGCTTTACGCCCAACCATCGACTTGAGAGAGCGCCACCATGACGCAAACGTTTATTCCAGGTAAAGACGCCGCACTGGAAGACTCCATCGCACGCTTCCAGCAGAAACTGCAGGATCTGGGTTTCAACATTGAAGAAGCTTCCTGGCTGAACCCGGTGCCGCACGTCTGGTCTGTGCACATTCGCGACCGCGACTGCCCGCTCTGTTTTACTAACGGTAAAGGCGCCAGTAAAAAAGCGGCGCTGGCCTCAGCGCTGGGCGAATATTTTGAGCGCCTCTCAACCAACTACTTCTTTGCCGATTTCTGGCTGGGTGAAACCATCGCTAACGGCGACTTCGTGCACTACCCGAACGAGAAATGGTTCCCGCTGAGCGACGATGACAGCCTGCCGGAAGGCATTCTGGATGCGCGCCTGCGTAAGTTTTACGATCCGGAACAGAGCCTGAGCGCGTCCGACCTGGTGGATCTGCAGTCTGGTAATGCCGATCGCGGTATTTGCGGCCTGCCATTTACCCGCCAGTCCGATCAGCAAACCGTGTACATTCCGATGAACATCATCGGCAACCTGTATGTGTCTAACGGCATGTCCGCTGGCAACACCGCCAATGAAGCGCGCGTACAGGGCTTATCCGAAGTGTTTGAGCGCCATATTAAAAACCGCATTATTGCGGAATCCATCAGCCTGCCGGAAATTCCTGAAGCGGTGATGCAGCGCTATCCTGGCGTGGTAGAGGCCATCAATCGTCTTGAAGCGGAAGGTTTCCCGATTTTCTCCTATGACGCTTCGCTGGGCGGCAACTATCCGGTGATCTGTGTGGTGCTGTTCAACCCGGCTAACGGCACCTGCTTTGCCTCTTTTGGCGCCCATCCGGACTTTGGTGTCGCGCTGGAACGTACCGTCACCGAACTGCTGCAGGGCCGCGGCCTGAAAGATCTCGACGTGTTTACCCCGCCCACCTTCGATGATGAAGAAGTGGCTGAACACGCTAACCTTGAAACCCACTTCATTGATTCCAGCGGTCTGATCTCCTGGGATATGTTCAAAGACGATGCCGACTATCCCTTTGTCGACTGGAGCTTTGCCGGCACCACCCATGAAGAGTTCGATACGCTGATGGCGATCTTCCGTGCGGAAGATAAAGAAGTGTATATCGCCGACTACGAACATCTGGGCGTTTACGCCTGCCGCATTATCGTACCGGGCATGTCTGATATTTACCCTGCCGAAGACCTGCTGCTGGCGAATAACAACATGGGTGCATCACTGCGTGAAACGCTGTTATCCCTGCCGGCAACCCAGTGGCAACCCGAGGAGTATCTGGCGCTGATCGAACAGCTGGATGAAGAAGGTCATGATGACTTCACCCGCGTGCGTGAACTGCTGGGGCTGGCGACCGGCAAAGACAACGGCTGGTTCACGCTGCGTATTGGCGAGCTGAAAGCGATGCTGGCGCTGGCCGGTGGCGATCTGGATCAGGCGCTGATTTGGACGGAATGGACCATGGAATTCAACCAGTCGATCTTCAGCCCTGAGCGTGCCAATTACTACCGCTGCCTGCAGACTCTGCTGCTGCTGGCGATGGAAGAAGATCGCGATCCGCTGCAGTATCATCGCGCGTTTGTGCGCATGTATGGCGAAGCCGCCGTCGACGCCGCTTCGGCTGCCATCAGCGGTGAGGCACCGTTCTACGGTCTGCAGGTGGTTGACCGCGATCTGCACGCGTTCCCGGCGCATCAGGCACTGCTGGCCGCGTATGAAAAATTACAGGTGGCAAAACGTCGTTACTGGTCTGCGAAATAAATCGGCGCATTTTGTCTGTGACCAATTAGCCTGAAAATTAACGGGCACTGGCAGTATCCAGTGCCCTTTTTTATGCCGCTGAAAATTCATCGGGCGCAGAAAATAATAAATAACAATTCACTATCATTGATAAACAGCATTTAACAAAATAATGCTGAAGCCAGCCGCACTTTCAACTTATTTTGCATAAATTAAAAATTATTTATTGAATTAATTTCAATAGCTTAACTGAATTTTTGGCCATTTTGCGGCTTTGCTTAACCCTGCCGTTTCGGCAAATATGATCCACATCAACTCCTGACCTATACTCCTTTGTTAGTATCTTTACGGACAATTTCTGGAGAGCGTTAGTGTGAAAGCTGACAACCCTTTTAATTCATTATTACCGGCGGCGATGGCAAAAGTCGCAGAAGATGCCGGTGTCTATAAAGCGACGAAACATCCCTTAACCACCTTCTTTCTGGCTATCACTGCTGGCGTCTTTATTTCCATTGCCTTTGTGTTTTATATCACCGCCACCACCGGCAGCGGCACTATGCCGTATGGCATGGCCAAATTGATCGGCGGCATCTGCTTCTCACTGGGTTTAATGCTGGTGGTTGTTTGCGGCGCTGATTTGTTTACTTCAACGGTGCTGATCGTGGTGGCAAAAGCCAGCGGACGCATTACCTGGCTGCAACTGGGTCGTCACTGGCTCAATGTCTACGTTGGTAACCTGTGCGGCGCGCTGTTTTTTGTGGCGCTGATTTGGCTGGCCGGTGAGCATATGGTCGCAAATGGTGCCTGGGGATTAAATGTCTTACAGACCGCCGACCACAAAATGCATCATACGTTTATCGAAGCGGTAAGCCTCGGTACACTGGCTAACCTGATGGTGTGTCTGGCGGTGTGGATGAGCTACTCCGGCCGTAGCCTGCTCGACAAAATGGTAGCGATGATTTTACCGGTTGCGATGTTTGTAGCCAGCGGCTTTGAGCACAGCATCGCCAATATGTTCCTGATCCCGATGGCCATCATGATTCGCGATTTTGCCAGCCCGGAATTCTGGCAAATGACCGGTGCCAGCGCGGCGCAATTTCCTGCACTGGGCATTGGCGATTTTATTGTTAATAACCTGATTCCCGTAACCATCGGCAACATCATTGGCGGCGGTCTGTTAGTCGGGTTGACCTATTGGGTTATCTATCTGCGCGACGGTGAGTCCGCGCACTGAGTCATTAAGTACGGGCGTGCTGAGCAGCGCGCCATACGTTACAGTCTCCCTAAATAAGGCAGGTATATCATGTCCGAACTGAATGAAAAAATGGCGTCAGCCTGGGAAGGATTTAGCGCCGGTGAATGGCAGAACAGCGTCAACGTCCGTGACTTCATCCAAAAAAACTACACGCCGTATGAAGGTGACGAAGCATTCCTCGCCGGCGCGACGCCAGCCACCACCAAACTGTGGGACAGCGTGCTGGAAGGCATCAAAATTGAAAACCGTACCCATGCACCGGTTGATTTCGACACTGATTTAGCGTCCACCATCACCTCACACGATGCGGGCTATATTAATAAATCGCTGGAAACCATCGTTGGTCTGCAGACTGAAGCTCCGCTAAAACGCGCCATTATCCCGTTTGGCGGCATTAAAATGGTGGAAGGCTCCTGTAAAGTTTACGGCCGCGAGCTGGACCCGGCGCTGAAGAAAGTTTTCACCGATTACCGCAAAACCCACAACCAGGGCGTGTTTGACGTTTACACCCCGGATATCCTGCGCTGCCGTAAATCAGGCGTGCTGACCGGTCTGCCAGATGCATACGGCCGCGGTCGTATTATCGGTGACTACCGTCGCGTCGCGCTGTACGGCATCGACTTCCTGATGAAAGACAAAGTGGCTCAGTTCAACTCACTGCAGAGTGACATGGAAAATGGCGTTGATCTCGAAGCCACCATTCGCCTGCGTGAAGAGATTTCTGAGCAGCACCGCGCACTGGGCCAGATCAAAGAGATGGCCGCCAAATATGGCTTTGATATCTCTCTGCCAGCCACCACCGCGCAGGAAGCAGTACAGTGGACCTACTTCGGTTACCTCGCAGCAGTGAAATCACAAAACGGTGCCGCGATGTCGTTTGGTCGCGTGTCCACCTTCCTCGACGTTTACATCGAGCGCGATATCAAAGCCGGTAAGCTGAGCGAAGAGCAGGCGCAGGAGCTGATTGACCATCTGGTGATGAAATTGCGTATGGTGCGCTTCCTGCGTACGCCGGAATACGATGAGCTGTTCTCTGGCGACCCAATCTGGGCCACTGAATCACTGGCTGGTATGGGCGTTGACGGTCGTACGCTGGTGACGAAAAGCACCTTCCGCTTCCTGAACACGCTGTACACCATGGGTCCATCACCGGAACCAAACATGACCATCCTGTGGTCTGAGAAACTGCCGGTTAACTTCAAAAAGTATGCGGCAAAAGTCTCCATCGACACCTCATCGCTGCAGTATGAGAACGATGACCTGATGCGTCCGGACTTTGACAATGATGACTACGCCATCGCCTGCTGCGTGAGCCCGATGATTGTCGGTAAACAAATGCAGTTCTTCGGCGCACGTGCCAACCTGGCTAAAACACTGCTGTACGCAATCAACGGCGGTGTGGATGAGAAGCTGAAAATGCAGGTCGGCCCGAAAGAAGCGCCAATCACTGATGATGTGCTGGATTATGACACCGTGATGGCGCGTCTGGACCACTTCATGGACTGGCTGGCAAAACAGTACGTCACGTCACTCAACATCATCCACTACATGCATGATAAGTACAGTTATGAAGCCGCGCTGATGGCGCTGCACGATCGTGACGTTTATCGTACCATGGCGTGTGGTATCGCGGGCCTGTCTGTCGCCGCGGACTCACTTTCAGCGATTAAATATGCCAAAGTGAAACCGGTACGTGACGCCGATGGTCTGGCAGTGGACTTCGAAATTGAAGGTGAATATCCGCAGTTCGGTAACAACGACCCGCGCGTGGATGATCTGGCCTGTGACCTGGTTGAACGTTTCATGAAGAAAATTCAGAAACTGCAGACCTACCGTAATGCGGTGCCAACGCAGTCGGTACTGACCATCACCTCCAACGTGGTATACGGTAAGAAAACCGGTAACACCCCGGATGGTCGTCGCTCCGGTGCGCCATTTGGACCAGGTGCCAACCCAATGCATGGCCGTGACCAGAAAGGTGCTGTCGCCTCACTGACTTCCGTGGCCAAACTGCCATTTGCCTACGCCAAAGACGGTATTTCTTACACCTTCTCTATCGTACCGAATGCGCTGGGCAAAGATGATAACGTGCGTAAAACCAACCTTGCTGGCCTGATGGATGGTTACTTCCACCACGAAGCCAGTATCGAGGGCGGCCAGCACCTGAACGTTAATGTCATGAACCGTGAAATGCTGCTGGATGCCATGGAGCACCCTGAGAAATATCCACAGCTGACCATCCGCGTTTCCGGTTATGCCGTACGTTTCAACTCGCTGACGAAAGAGCAGCAGCAGGATGTGATTACCCGTACGTTTACTCAGTCGCTGTAATCCTTCTCACTTTAATCGAAAGGCTCCTGCGGGAGCCTTTTCTCCACAAGCCTGTTTTGCCAGTCTGCTTTTGCAGGCAGTCTGGCAAAACCGACTTACATCCCCAGAGCACAACACAGATTGTGCCGCCTGCTCGCCAGGCTGAACCGGAGAATACATCGCAATGTCAACCATCGGTCGTATCCACTCGTTTGAATCCTGCGGCACCGTTGACGGTCCCGGCATCCGTTTTATCACCTTCTTCCAGGGCTGCCTGATGCGCTGCCTGTACTGCCACAACCGCGATACCTGGGACACTCACGGCGGTAAGGAGATCACCGTCGATGAGCTGATGAGGGATGTGCTGTCGTATCGCCACTTTATGAATGCGTCTGGTGGCGGCGTGACGGCATCCGGCGGTGAAGCCATTCTGCAGGCTGAATTTGTGCGCGACTGGTTTCGCGCCTGCCAGGCCGAGGGCATCCATACCTGCCTCGACACCAACGGCTTTGTGCGTCGTTACGATCCGGTGATCGATGAACTGCTTGATGCGACCGATCTGGTGATGCTCGACCTCAAGCAAATCAATGACGATATCCATGAGATTCTGGTCGGCGTGTCAAACCACCGCACGCTGGATTTCGCCCGCTATCTGCAAAAGCGCGGTAAAAGGACCTGGATTCGCTATGTGGTGGTGCCGGGTTATTCGGACGATGATGATTCGGTACATCGCCTCGGTGAATTTACTAAAGACATGACTAACATTGAGAAGATCGAACTGCTGCCTTATCACGAACTCGGCAAGCATAAATGGATTGCCATGGGTGAAGAGTACAAGCTGGAAGGCGTGAAGCCGCCAACGAAAGAGACCATGGAGCGGGTGAAAAATATTCTTGCCGGTTACGGCCATAACGTCATGTATTAAGAAGGTTGGCCTGTAGCTAAGGCCTCGCCGGCAAGAAACAGAGGCGTTACCGCCGGGACATTTGCGACAGGTTGCGAATGTCCCGTTTAAGCACCGCCATCAGGCATGCGCCACCGGTGTTGCGTGCTGATCGGCTTTACGCAGCAGCATCACCAGATAAACCAGCGCCACCACCGCAATCATCACAAACAGCAGGCGATCGGAATAGTTCTGCATCAGCATTGCGGTCATCCCCGGCCCGACCAGACTGCCAACGGTATAACTGAACAGCAGCGCCTGATTCATCGCCACCAGTTCATGATGCGCCACCGTTTCACACGCCCAGGACATGGCCACCGGATAAAGCGTAAAGCCAGCCAGCCCCAGCACAAACAGTGCAGGTGCCATTGCCGTTCCGCTCAGCATAGCAATCGCACCCAGAATCACCACGAATACCTGCACGCGCAGCACCATCAGGCGACCAAAGCGGTCGGCAAGACGCCCTACCGGCCACTGACCGACAATCCCGGCACTGACCAGCAGCGCCATCCAGTAACCTACGGTGGCATCGCTCATGCCCTGATGCGAAAGATAAAGCGGCATCAGGCCGTAGAGCGAACCGAGCACGATACCGGAGATAATGCAGCCGTTGATACCCAACCGCGAACTGCGGCGGCGCAGCATGCTCCAGATACGCCCGGTTGAGGCTTCTTCAGTAGCCGCACCGGCGTTGACCTGCACAAACACCACGGGCAGCACGGCACAGACGATCAGCGCGCTCACCCAGGGAATGACGTGCAGCAGTTCTGTCGAGACACGGCTCACCAGCAGCTGACCGGCAACGGTGCCAAGATAGTAGATGATCATGTAAGCGGCCAGCAGCTGACCGCGATTGCGCACGGTACCGCTGCACAATAGTGCACTCTCAACCACCACCCAAATCAGTGCACAGCCTACGCCCGCGGTGAAGCGCAGCAGCGTCCAGCTGTAAAAGCCGTCCAGCAGCACCATGCCCATGGTTGCCAGCGCAAACAGTACGCTGGCAAGGTAAAAGCAGCGATTAAAGCCATAGCGATTAATCAACCAGCCCGCCAGCAAGGTGCCCAGTAAGTTGCCGGTGTAATAAGCAGAGCTCGCCATGCCCACCTGCCAGGTCGGCAGTTGATCGTGAGTGAGCCACAGCGGCACCAGCGTATTAAGCACAGCAATAGACACCGTCATCAGCATTAAGCCGCAAAGCAGCAGCAGGACGGGGCGCGACCAGGTTGACATAGGGAATAAAACCAAAAGAAATGAACAGATTTGCGCGCAGTTTGCCATTGACGATGGCAAAGTCAATGTGCAAAAAAACAGCGCCGCACATTTTGCTGCTGAACAATTTATTATTTTTATCTTCAGCGGGTTACAGGGCTTGAGAAAGGTCTTATATCTGAATCTATCTACATGAATTTATACATTTTTGATGGTTTGACGCGCAACGATGACGATAACGTTTATTTCTGATTAATTCCGGTTAAAAAATAATGGCTGACGCGCTTAAGAAATAAAAAACCCGGCCTGAGCCGGGTTTGTGCATGAATGCCTGTTAGCCGATATATTCCAGCCCGCCCATATACGGGCGCAGCACGTCCGGCACTGTAATACGACCATCCGCCTGCTGATAGTTTTCCAGCACGGCCACCAGCGTACGCCCCACCGCCAGGCCTGAACCATTCAGCGTGTGCACCAGACGCGGTTTTTTGTCCGTTTTGCTGCGGCAGCGAGCCTGCATGCGGCGCGCCTGGAAATCCCACATATTCGAGCAGGAGGAGATTTCACGGTAGGTGTCCTGCGCCGGCAGCCAGACTTCCAGGTCATAGGTTTTGGCTGAGCCGAAGCCCATGTCGCCGGTGCACAGCAGCACTTTACGGTACGGCAGGTTCAGCAGCTGCAGCACTTTCTCCGCATGGCCGACCAGCTCTTCCAGCGCGTCCATGGAGGTTTCCGGTGCGACGATCTGCACCATCTCCACTTTGTCGAACTGGTGCATACGGATCAAACCGCGCGTATCGCGTCCGTAAGAACCGGCTTCGGAACGGAAGCAAGGCGTGTGGGCAGTGAGTTTGATCGGCAGAGATTCCTCTTCAACGATCTCATCGCGCACCAGGTTAGTCAGCGGCACTTCGGCGGTCGGGATCAGCGCATAGTTGCTGCTGCCTGCTTCTTCGCCCAGCGGTTTGGTATGGAACAGATCCTCACCAAATTTTGGTAACTGACCGGTACCGTACAGCGTCTCGTGGTTCACCAGATATGGCACGTAAGTTTCCAGATAACCGTGCTGCTGGCTGTGCAGATCGATCATGAACTGGCTCAGCGCGCGATGCAGACGAGCAATCTGGCCCTGCATCACGATAAAGCGCGAACCGGTCAGTTTCACCGCCGAGGCGAAATCCAGCCCTTTGACCGCTTCACCCAGCTCTACATGGTCTTTCACCGGGAAATCGAACTGGCGCGGCTGGCCCCAGCGGCTCACTTCCTGGTTTTCGCTGTCATCTTTACCCAGCGGCACTTCGTCGGCCGGCAGGTTAGGCAGCGCAAGCGCAAAGTCACGAATTTCGTTCTGCAGGGTATCCAGCTCTGCTTTCGCCGCATCCAGGCGTTCGCCCAGCGCGTTCACTTCCTGACGCAGCGGCTCGATATCTTCCCCACGTGCTTTGGCCTGACCGATGGATTTGGAGCGGGAGTTACGCTCAGCCTGCAGGTTTTCAGTTTCTACCTGCAAAACCTTACGACGCTCTTCGAGGGAGCGCAGCGTATCCACATCCAGTTTAAATCCCCGGCGTGCCAGTTTTTCTGCGACTGCGTCTGGCTCATTACGCAGCAGATTGGGATCGAGCATGCTTATCCTGTGTAATAAAAGGTTGATTGAACGAATGGAGGGATGCATTCCACCGGAATGCATTGAAATCCTTGCTCACCTTACCGTAACGCGTTTATCAGCGGTAGCGTTTTATCGGGCTATTTTGATCCTGTTCAGCAAGCCAGGCGAGTTTTTCACCGATCTTGCTTTCAAGGCCACGATTGGTGGGTTGATAGTAGCGCGTCTGCGCCATTTCCGGCGGGAAAAACACCTCGCCGGCCGCATAGGCATTGGGTTCGTCATGCGCGTAACGGTACTCTTTGCCGAGGCCCATCTCTTTCATCAGCTTCGTCGGTGCATTACGCAGATGTTCCGGCACATCGTAATCCGGGAACTCACGCGCATCACGCATCGCCGCTTTGAAGGCGGTATAGACAGCATTACTTTTTGGCGCACAGGCCAGATAAACAATTGCCTGGGCAATTGCACGTTCCCCTTCCGCAGGCCCGACGCGGGTAAAACAGTCCCACGCGGCAATTGCTACCTGCATGGCGCGCGGATCAGCATTACCGACATCTTCCGAAGCAATCGCCAGCAGCCGCCGCGCCACGTACAGCGGATCGCCACCGGCAGTGATGATGCGCGCATACCAGTAAAGCGCCGCATCCGGGGCTGAACCGCGAACTGATTTGTGCAGTGCCGAGATGAGATCGTAAAAGCGGTCGCCTTTGTTATCGAAACGCGCCGCGCGTTCACCCGACACTTCATTCAGCAGCTGTGGCGTCAGCTCCCGCTGTCCCTGCGCATTGAGCTCAGCCATATCGGCCATCATTTCCAGCGTATTCAGTGCGCGTCGTGCATCACCATTGACCAGTTCAGCGATCATGCGCCGGGTATTGTCCGGTAACAGAATATCGCTGTCGCCGTAGCCGCGCGTTTTATCCTGCATCGCCTGATCCAGCACCTGTTCAATATCTGCGCTGGTCAGCGATTTAAGCAGATAAACGCGGGCGCGCGACAGCAGTGCCGAGTTCAGTTCAAAGGAGGGATTTTCCGTGGTTGCGCCAATGAAGGTGATGGTGCCGTCTTCAATGTGTGGCAAAAACGCATCCTGCTGGCTCTTATTGAAGCGATGCACCTCATCAACAAACAGAATAGTGCGACGCCCCACCTGGCGATTCTGCCGCGCGCGCTCAATGGCCTCGCGGATCTCTTTAACGCCGGAAGTCACCGCTGAAATGCGTTCGACATCGGCTTTGCCGTAATGCGCGATGATCTCCGCCAGCGTGGTTTTACCGGTACCCGGCGGTCCCCATAAGATCATGGAGTGCAGCTGACCCGCCTCAATAGCGCGCGGCAACGGCTTACCGGCCGCGAGCAGATGCTGCTGACCAATATATTGCTGCAGCGTCGCTGGCCGCATACGCGCAGCCAGCGGTCTGAACTCATTTGACGGTGCAAAATCCAGCGACAGGTTACTCACCCTCACCTCACTGACGTTGATCGTCCACCGTTACCCCTTTTGGCGGCGTAAAGGTGAATTTATCCGGGCTGATAGCGCCGTTTTTCTGGCTCTTCAGCTGATAGCTGCTGCGCTGTCCATCCTGCTCGATCGCGCTGAACTGATTGATGGTGCCTGCGGAAGTGACATTGATGGTGAACTGTTTCAGGTTGCCATCGCTGCTTTTAGGCGTCAGCTCAAAATTATCACCCTGCTGCTTAATGTTGTACTGCTGCCAGTCAGAGGGCTGGTTACGCGCAATCAGCATAAACGGCGTGTTGCTGGTGGCATTCTGCAGCAGGCTTACGCTCGCCTGTTCCACAAAAGGATTATAGAACCACAGATTTTTACCGTCGGAGATAATCACGCTTTCGTCCGGTGCAGTCATGTGCCAGTTAAACAGGCTCGGACGTTTTACCCACAGTTCGCCTTCGCCGTCCTGCACATTTGCGCCGCTACCGTCAGTCACCTTCTGACTGAAGCTGGCATGGAAGCTGTTCACTTTATTAAGGCGCTGCTGCAGATCGCTGGAAGCATCCGCCAGGGCAGAAGAAGCAACAAAACCGGCCAGCAGGCCACAGGCAATAACGCGAAATTTCATCTGATACGATTCCTTATTCATGGTTTCCTGACACTTACTGCATTAACCGTAGTCGCCGCTCCGTCAGTTCGACAGGAGAAAAAGCCGAAAGCTCCCAATGATATGGGGATCGGACCACAGATAAACAACGGGCCAGTTTACACTGGCCCGGCATAACACTGCGGAGAAAAGTCTTACATTTCGTGAGGTGGCGGTGACAGCACTTCACGGTTACCGTTGTGACCTGGCTCCGAGACAATGCCCTGCGCCTCCATCTGTTCGATAATCCGCGCCGCGCGGTTGTAGCCAATACGGAACTGGCGCTGCACGCCGGAGATCGACGCGCGGCGTTTCTCCACCACGAACGCCACCGCCTGGTCAAACAGCGGATCCAGCTCTTCATCGCCGTCCAGGCCGCCAGCACCGCTTTCACTCTCTTCACCGGCGGTAATGCTGTCGATGTACTGCGGTCGCCCACGCGCTTTCCAGTCCTGCACGACTGCATGCACTTCCTGGTCACGCACAAAGGCGCCGTGAACACGTACCGGCATGGAGGAGTTAGGTGGCATGTAAAGCATGTCACCCATACCCAGCAGGGATTCCGCACCGCCCTGATCGAGAATGGTACGCGAGTCAATTTTACTGGATACGGTAAAGGCGATACGCGTCGGAATGTTGGCTTTAATCAGGCCGGTAATCACATCCACCGACGGACGCTGGGTAGCCAGCACCAGGTGAATACCTGCGGCACGGGCTTTCTGTGCCAGGCGCGCGATTAGCTCTTCGACCTTCTTGCCCACCGCCATCATCAGGTCAGCAAACTCATCAACCAACACCACAATGTACGGCAGTTTTTCCAGCACCGGCGGCGTGGTGTCCATGCTGTCGCCCGGTTTCCAGAACGGGTCCGGAATTGGCCGGCCCATCGCGGCCGCCTGCTCGATCTTCTCGTTATAGCCAGCCAGATTACGCACGCCCAGCGCAGACATCAGCTTATAGCGGCGCTCCATTTCGACCACACTCCAGCGCAGCGCGTTGGCCGCGTCTTTCATGTCGGTGACCACTTCCGTCAGCAGATGGGGAATGCCCTCATACACTGACAGCTCGAGCATTTTCGGGTCGATCATGATAAAGCGCACTTCTTCCGGCGTGGCTTTATACAGCATGCTGATGATCATGGTGTTGACGCCAACCGACTTACCGGAACCGGTGGTACCGGCCACCAGCAGGTGCGGCATCTTCGCCAGATCGGCCACCACGGGCTGACCAGAAATATCTTTACCCAGCACCACCGATAGCGGCGAAGGGTTGTCGCGGAACTTATCGCAGTCCAGCACCTCACGCAGGTAAACGGTCTGACGATGTTTATTGGGGAGCTCCAGGCCGACATAAGGCTTGCCCGGAATCACCTCAACCACGCGCACCGCAACGGCAGAGAGCGAACGTGCCAGGTCGCGCGACAGATTAGAAATACGTGCCGCCTTGACGCCCGGCGCCAGATCCAGTTCAAAGCGGGTGATTACCGGCCCTGGAGAGATGCCCACCACTTCGGCTTTCACGCGGTAATCCGCCAGACGCGCTTCAACCAGACGCGCGGTCTGTTCCAGTGCGAACATATCCACCGGTTCCTCTTCGGCCGGCGGCGACGTCAGCAGATCCAGCGTCGGCAGCGGCGTGGAAGGTTTCTCCAGCGGCTGTTCGTGACGCACCAGGAAGGGGTGGAACAGGCTGTCCTGCGCAGGGGCGACAGGCTTCGGCGTTTCAGCCGGCGCGGCGTAAACCTCGTCGTCTGGCGTTGACCACGGGCTGGTTTCCTCACTCAGCGATGCGGGTACCGCCGGCTCAGGTGCCGCTGGCTGCTGCCACTGGGCCGGAACGTCCGGCTCTGGCGTGGCGGCAATGGTAAACAGCGGTTCGCTCGGCGTGTCATCAACCAGATCTTTCATCGGAGAGAAATCAAACGCGGCTGAGGTATCCAGATTAAATACCGGCGCGCTCTCCTGCTCAGGCTGGCTGTAACGCTGTTGCTGCTGCTGAGCAAACTGCTGCGCCAGCTGAGCCTGCTGCAGCGCCTCTTCATCTTCTTCCTCTGCCGGCTGCTGCCAGCTGTCGCCGTACCGCTGCTGCTGCTGCGAATGGAACGCTTCGCGCAGCTGGGCTTCCTGCAGCGCAGCATTATCGTCATCGTGCGGCTGGGGCACTTGCCAGCTGGCGCTGATTTCCGGCTGCTGCTGGTCGGCCTCTTCACGGGCCTTCTCTTCTGCCATGCGTTGCGATGGCAGTTTGATACCGTATGAGGCCAGCTCACGCCGGGTTGGCAGCTTAACCTTGTTAGGACGCGGCAGTTCCGGGCCAATACCCTGTTTCACCTGCGGGTTGTAATCGCGCTCCGGCACCACATCAAAAGCTGGCGTGTAAGCCGCAGAGCGGGCAGCAGCAGCGGCCGTCGCTGAACCGAGTGCGGCAGCGGCTGCCGTATTCAGCGGTGTGGCGGCCTGATCGGCACTCTGCCAGTTACCCATGCGCGGGCCATCATCTTCTTCAGCGAGCGAGAAGGCGTCGGCGGCCGGTGAAGCAGGCACTTCGAAGCGGTATAACGGAGGAGCCGCTGTCGCGGGCTCTGCTGGCGGAATAGCTGGCGCCGCAGGCGCGCTGGCAACAGATATCGATGCCGGAGCAGCCGCAGCCAGCTGTGACGGCGCAGGTTGTGGAGCTACGTTTACCGCCGGTGCGGATGGCTCAGGTGCAGCGACGGACGGCACCTGACGTGCGGCGTCACTGGTGGCGGCCAGCGCAGCCGCGGTAGCCGCACTGGCTTTCGCCAGCAGGGGATCGTCGCTGGCGACTTCAGCCACAGGTTCCGCTACCTGTCGGGGCTTAGCCAGCAGTACGTCATCTTCGTCGTCCTGAGCCGGCGCAGCGCGCAGTGGCGGAACCGCGTCGTCGGGGTGCGCCTCGTCGTAGTCGTCTTCTTCCTGCCAGGGTTCATCATGGCGCGAGCGGTTGCTGGCAAAGGTCAGCACGCCCATCACCACGCTGCCGATCTTCTCGGCAATCGCCAGCCAGGACCAGCCGGTATAAAGCGTGATACCCGCCGCCCAGACGCACAGCAGCGTCAGCGTGCCACCGGCACCGCTGAACCACGGCGCCATCGCATTGCTCACCAGGCTGCCAATTACGCCGCCAGAGGCAAAATACCAGATATCGTCCACGTTCAGCGCAGCCAGTCCGCAGGTAGTCACTACCAGCGCCAGCACGCCAATCAGCCGCAGGCCCACCGCAAAATAGTCGATGTAATCCTGACGATCGCGCTGACGGAAGGTAATCCAGCACAGACCAATAATCACTGGCGGAATGGCGTAGGCCATCACACCAAAAATAAACAGCAGGGTATCGGCCAGCCATGCGCCCACGCTGCCGCCCAGATTGTGGATCGGCTCGTGCCAGGCGGTTTGTGACCAGCTGGGATCGGAGGGATTAAAGCTAACCAGCGACACCATCAGATAGATGGCAAACAAGGCCACCAGGATGAGCAACGCTTCCAGCAGCCGACGTCCGCTGCTCAGTGGTTGTAATGAAACGTCTTTATCTTCTGTATATTCCTGGCTCAAGAGAACTCTCCAGGTGCCTGTAAATTAAGAAGGCAACAGCGCCAGGCTTGCCTGACGCTGGTCCTGTATGAATTCACAGGAGTGTACCGAAATCCTGCAAGCTTTGCACCTGCCCTGCGTTACCGGGTCTTAATCACCAGACGATTGCTCTGTTTGACCTCTTCCATCACCACATAGGTACGGGTGTCGTTGACGCCCGGCAGGCGCAGCAAGGTCTCACCCAGCAGTTTACGGTAGGCGGACATATCCGGCACGCGGGTTTTCAACAGGTAGTCAAAGTCACCGGAAACGAGGTGACATTCTTGAGTTTCCTCAAGTTTTTGTACGGCGGCGTTAAATTGTTCAAACACATCCGGCGCGCCGCGATTCAGAGTAATCTCAACGAATACCAGCAGTGAAGCATCGAGATAGTGCGGGTTCAGCTGCGCGGTGTAGCCCAGAATGAAACCCTGACGTTCCAGGCGACGTACGCGTTCAAGACAAGGTGTTGGCGAGAGGCCGACACGTTTTGAAAGCTCAACGTTGGAAATACGACCGTCTTTCTGCAGTTCATTCAGAATATTTCTGTCGATCCGATCCAGATCTTTTCCGGGGCGTTTCTTGTTGTCTACCATTATTATTGTCTCTCTTAATTCCTTCCCTTTACCTGCCAAACCCTGAAAACGTTCAATGTTCAGGGCCTTACTGAAGTGAAGTCTTTAAGCCTGTGCAGTAACGCGACCATCCGTATGACGCATGCTGTCTGTCCACATCATGCGTCATTACCAATGTCAGGCTGAGTTTATTTGGCGAAATTGCGCAAAACAGAGCTGAAATTCTGTTTCGAACCGCTAAATTTTCTCTGCTTCTGACAATGTTTTCGCAAAAGCGCAGGCGATTGTCAAAGTAAAACATCCAAATTCAGTACAAGATGCCAGACAGCGTACTGGGTTGCTGTTTTTAAATGAGAATTTTTATACAGCTGCACCACAAATTGCCGAGCAATGCCCCCTTTTGGCGCAGCGCGCGTGCAGAATTGCCATTCATCGTCTACGCCGCTTGCAGTGATTGTTAACAAAATTGCTGAAACCTTTTTTTGCGACAGTAATTTCCCTACAATCGAAAACTATGTTGTCAGACACACACTGAGGAACGCATGAGTACGGCCAAACACAGTAAGCTGCTCATTCTGGGCTCCGGCCCTGCCGGTTACACCGCAGCGGTTTATGCCGCCCGCGCTAACCTGAACCCGGTTTTGATTACCGGACTGGAAAAAGGCGGCCAGCTCACCACCACGACTGAAGTCGAAAACTGGCCGGGCGACCCGCACGATCTGACCGGCCCTGCGCTGATGGAACGCATGCAGGAGCATGCTGAGAAGTTCAACACTGAAATCATCTTTGACCATATTCACACGGTTGATTTGCAGAACCGTCCGTTCCGCCTGACCGGCGACAGCGGCGAATACACGGCGGATGCGCTGATCATCGCGACCGGTGCTTCAGCGCGCTACCTTGGCCTGCCGTCAGAAGAGGCATTCAAAGGCAAAGGGGTTTCGGCCTGCGCTACCTGTGATGGTTTCTTCTATCGCAACCAAAAAGTCGCGGTTATCGGCGGCGGTAACACGGCAGTTGAAGAGGCGCTCTATCTGGCGAACATCGCTTCCGAAGTGCACCTGATTCACCGTCGTGACAGCTTCCGCGCTGAGAAAATCCTGATTGACCGCCTGATGGAGAAAGTGCGTAACGGCAACATCGTGCTGCACACTGACCGCGCGCTGGACGAGGTGGTAGGCGATCAGATGGGCGTCACCGGGTTGAAACTCTCGTCAACCAAAGGTGAAGCCCCGCTCTCGCTGGAAGTGGCGGGCCTGTTTGTCGCCATCGGTCATAGTCCGAACACGGCGATTTTCGATGGCCAGCTGGATCTGGAAAACGGCTATATCAAAGTGCAGTCCGGCCTGCAGGGCAACGCCACGCAGACCAGCGTGCCGGGCGTGTTCGCTGCCGGTGACGTAATGGACCACATCTATCGTCAGGCCATTACCTCTGCCGGTACCGGCTGTATGGCCGCGCTGGATGCGGAACGTTATCTGGATGGTCTGGTTAAAAACGATAAGTAAGTTGTTAATTATCTGATCATAATTGCACTGAGGCGGCCACTTTTGGTCGCCTTTTTTATCGCCTGCGTGCTACAGTTCTGCCACCCGTCTGTCCGGCATTTAGCGTCGGATTTTGCCTCTCGTCACGGTGATCAAACGGCTTCGCATGAACAAATCACGGCAACACGAACTGCTGCGCTGGTTACGCCAGCAACGTCATCATGGCGCACGCAGCCTGCGACTGGCCTCGCTGGCAGGTTTTGCTGCGGCGTTAATTCTCATCGCCCAGGCCTGGCTACTGGCCTCCCTGCTGCAAAAACTGCTGGTGGAACAGCAACCCCGCGCTGAACTGGTGAGTGATTTCCTGTTACTACTGCTGTGCTTCGCACTGCGCGCCGCGCTGCACTACGGTCGTGAGATGGCCGGCTTCAGGGCCGGCGTGGCGATTCGCCGTGCGCTGCGGCAACAGGTGCTGGACCGGCTGAACGCGCTCGGTCCGGCCTGGATTCAGGGCAAACCGGCCGGGAGCTGGGCGACGCTGCTGCTGGAACAAATTGAAGAGATGCAGGAGTATTACGCGCGCTATCTGCCGCAGATGTCGCTGGCGGTTTTTGTGCCCTGCGCCATCCTGATCGCCATTTTCCCGATTAACTGGGCCGCCGGACTGATTCTGCTGGCGACCGCGCCGCTGATTCCGCTGTTTATGGCGCTGGTCGGCATGGGAGCGGCCGATGCCAATCGGCGTAATTTTCTTGCGCTGGCGCGTCTGAGCGGCGATTTCTATGACCGGCTGCGCGGACGCGAAACGCTGCGCCTGTTTCACCGCGCGGATGCTGAGCAGCAGGCGATTGCCGCCACTACGCAGGATTTTCGTCAGCGCACCATGGAAGTGCTGCGCCTCGCCTTTCTCTCCTCTGCGGTGCTGGAGTTTTTCGCCTCGCTGGCGATTGCCGTGGTCGCGGTCTATTTCGGCTTCTCGTACCTGGGTGAACTCAATTTTGGCCATTACGGCACCGGCGTGACGCTGTTTGCCGGTTTCCTCGCGCTGATTCTTGCCCCCGAATTTTTCCAGCCGCTGCGCGATCTCGGCACCTTTTACCATGCCAAAGCGCAGGCGGTGGGCGGCGCAGACGCGCTGGATACCTTCCTGCGCGAAACGCCCCAGCGCGCGCCGCAGGCGGCCACACAAACGCTGGATGCTGACGCGCCACTCTCCCTCCGGGCGCAGGATCTGGTGATCATGACCGCCACCGGCGAGGCGCTGTCACAACCGCTGAATTTCAGCCTTGCTCCCGGTCAGCGCGTGGCGCTGGTCGGTCAAAGCGGGGCCGGAAAAAGTGCGCTGATGAATGTCCTGCTCGGTTTTCTGCCCTACCAGGGTTCACTGTGCATTAACGGCCAGGAACTGCGCGACATCAGCCGCAGCAGCTGGCAGCAGCAGCTGGCCTGGGTAGGACAAAATCCGCAGCTGCCGGCGGCGACGCTGCGTGACAATCTCCAGCTTACTGACACGCCGGTGGAAGAGGCCACGCTGACCGCCGTGCTGCAGCGCGCTGGCGTCAGCGAATTTTTGTCGCGTCTGCCGCAGGGGCTGGATACGCCAGTTGGCGATGGCGGCATCGGCCTGTCCGTTGGGCAGGCACAGCGCATCGCCGTTGCGCGGGCGCTGCTGAAACCGGCCCGCCTGCTGCTGCTGGACGAACCGGGCTCCGGGCTCGACAGCCAGAGCGAGCAGCACGTGATGGGCGCGCTACAGCAGGCCGCACAGCAGCAAACTACGTTAATGATTACCCATCAGCTGCACGCCCTCGACCAATGGGATGAGGTGTGGGTGATGCAGGCCGGACAACTGGTGCAGCAGGGCCACTGGCAACAGCTGATCGCTGAAGCCGGCCCGCTGCGCGAGCTGGCGCAGCATCGTCAGAAGGAGATTGCCTGATGCGCACGTTACTGCCTTTCCTGCGCCTGTATCGCCGCCATCCGTGGCGTTTAGGTCTTGGCGTGGTGCTGGCGATTGTCACGCTGCTCGCCAGCATCGGCTTGCTGACGCTGTCCGGCTGGTTTCTTGCTGCCTCTTCGCTGGCTGGCGTCGCCGGCTTGTACAGCTTCAATTACATGCTGCCCGCAGCTGGTGTGCGTGGCGCGGCAATCACCCGCACCGCCGCGCGCTATTTTGAACGGCTGGTGAGCCACGACGCCACTTTCCGCGTGCTGCAGCATCTGCGCGTCTTTACCTTCAGCCGGCTGATGGCGCTGGCACCGGCGCAGCTGGCGCGCTTTCGTCACGGCGAACTGCTGAACCGATTTGTCAGCGATGTTGATACCCTCGACCATCTCTATTTACGCGTTATTTCTCCACTGCTGGGTGCGGCGGTGGTGATTGTGGTGGTGACCTGTGGCCTGGCGCTACTCGATATGCGACTGGCGCTGCTGCTTGGGGCGATCATGTTGCTGACGCTGCTGCTGATGCCGCCGCTTTTCTGGCGACTCGGCGCGCGCACCGGCGCGCAGATTGCCCGTTACCAGGCTCGCTGGCGCCTGCAACTGACGCACTGGCTCAGCGGACTGGCCGAGCTGCAGATTTACGGCGCGGCGGCGCTGTGGCGACAGCGGCTGGATCAGGAAGAACGTGCGTGGCAACAGGCGCAGCAGCAGCAACACCGGCTGCAGGCGGTGGCGCAGAGCCTGCTTACGTTGATCGCCGGCAGTACCGTTACGCTGCTGCTGTGGCTGGCCGCCAGCGGCGTCGGCACCAATAGCACACCGGGTGCACTGATTGCCCTGTTTGTGTTTTGCGCGCTGGCCGCGTTTGAAGCGCTGACACCGGTGGCCGGCGCATTTCTGCCACTGGCGCAGGTGACGCACGCGGCGCAGCGCGTGCAGGAGATCATCGATCAACCGCCAGCCATTCACTTCCCGACACAACCGGTTGCGACGCCGCGCGGCCTCAGCCTGACGCTGGAACAGATCGATTTCAGCTATCCGCAGCGGCCAGAAGCGGTGCTGCACAATTTCTCCCTGACGTTAGCAGCCGGTGAACATCTGGCGCTGCTGGGCCCGACCGGCTGCGGGAAATCCAGCCTGCTGGCGCTGATCACGCGCGGCTGGGAAGCGCAGCGCGGCACGATTCGCCTGAACGGGATTGATCTGACGGCGTGGGACGAAGCCAGCCTGCGTCAGCGCATCAGCGTTGTCACGCAGCGCGTCCATCTTTTCAGCCAGACGCTGCGCGCTAATCTGCTACTGGCAGCACCACAGGCCAGCGATGCACAGCTGATTGACGTATTGCAGCGGGTTGGGCTGGCGCATCTGGCGCAGCAAAGTGAAGGGCTGAATGCGTGGATGGGAGAAGGCGGCCGACCGCTGTCCGGCGGTGAACTGCGCCGGCTGGCGATTGCCCGTGCGCTGCTGCACGATGGCGACCTGTGGCTGCTGGATGAGCCGACCGAAGGTCTGGATGCCGCGACCGAGCAGCAGATTCTCACGTTGCTACAGCAGGTTAGCCAGGGAAAAACGCTGATCATGGTGACGCATCGCCTGAGCGGACTGGAAAAAATGGATCGCATCTGTGTGCTTGACGGTGGGCAGATTATCGAATCCGGCAGCCATGACGAATTAATCTCAAAAGCTGGACGCTACTGGCGTTTCCAGCAGCGCTTTGCGCTATAGTCTATGCGTTTAGCCTGAGGGTGACCGACGCCATGAGACTGGTACAACTTTCCCGGGATTCGCTCAATTTCCCGCCGCCGGAGATGGCGCTGCGTGAACCAAACGGCCTGCTGGCCATGGGCGGCGATCTCTCCCCTGCCCGCCTGATGAATGCCTATCAGCGCGGTATTTTTCCGTGGTTTTCGCCCGGCGATCCAATTTTATGGTGGTCGCCAGATCCACGCGCGGTCCTGCTGCCGGAGTCGTTTCATCTCAGCCGCAGCATGGCGCGCTTCCATCGCCGTTCGCCCTATCGCGTCACCATGAATCACGCCTTTGCTCAGGTGGTGGAAGGTTGCGCCAGCGGGCGTCAGGAAGGCACCTGGATCACCTTTGAAGTGAAACGCGCCTGGCTTCGCCTGTATGAGCTGGGTCATGCGCACTCAATTGAGGTCTGGCAGGATCAACGCCTGGTTGGCGGCATGTATGGCCTGGCGCTCGGACAGATTTTTTGCGGCGAGTCGATGTTTAGCCGGGCGGAAAATGCCTCTAAAACCGCGCTGTGGGTTTTCTCACAGCACTTTATTGCGCATCAGGGACGGCTGATCGATTGTCAGGTGCTGAATCCGCATACCGCCTCGCTGGGCGCAGTTGAAATTCCGCGTGTCGACTATCTGCAATACGTGCAAACGCTGGCGTGGCAACCGGTGCAGACCGGCTGCTGGCAAACACAAACCCTTTTTTGACCGACCCCGCAGATGTTTTGCACACAATTCCCGACAAAAGTGATACAATAAGCAAGTTTGGTATGTCGTCCGCGCTTCGCTGTGGCGAGCCGGAATTGCCAGGCTGGGAATCTCACCCTGTTCCCGAAGCTGTTTCAGTTGCGCACCCGATGCCGATTGCTGCAGATTCTTAGCCCGCTAATCCCCCGCAGACGTCAAAAACACCCGAATTTATCCGTAATGCACGCGCAGCGGCGCGACGCACGGCGAAGCGTTGGCAAAAACAACCAACGTTTCTTTACATAAATCATGGAATTCGGCATTATCTTGCCGGTTCAACAGTTTGGTAGTTCACCCAGAGGATTCGATGGCCAAAGAAGACAATATTGAAATGCAAGGTACCGTACTGGATACGTTACCTAACACCATGTTCCGCGTAGAGCTTGAAAACGGGCACGTGGTTACCGCTCATATCTCCGGTAAAATGCGTAAAAACTACATCCGCATCCTGACGGGCGACAAAGTGACTGTCGAGTTGACCCCGTACGACCTGAGCAAAGGCCGCATTGTCTTCCGTAGTCGCTAAGTTGTTGCACTCGCCTCGCGTTTGCTGATGTAAACTAAGCGCGAAAAAAAAGGCCGGATTTTAATCCGGCCTTTTTCTTATCTGCGCACCCGCTTAATGCACGGTGCCCTCGGTTTTGCGTTTTTCCGCACTCATGAAGTGGTAGGTGAGCTGGTTTTTCTCTTTATCCAGTCCAACCGACACCGATCCGCCATCTACCAGCGAGCCAAACAGCAGCTCGTTAGCCAGCGGTTTCTTCAGGTTTTCCTGCACGGTACGCGCCATCGGACGCGCGCCCATCGCTTTGTCGTAACCTTTTTCGGCCAGCCAGTCGCGCGCATCATCGCTGACTTCCAGCGACACACCTTTCGCATCCAGCTGTGCCTGCAGCTCAACAATAAATTTATCCACCACCTGATGGATCACCTGAGTATCGAGGTGACGGAACCAGATAATGTTGTCGAGACGGTTACGGAACTCCGGCGTAAAGATCTTTTTGATCTCTTCCATCGCGTCGGTGCTGTTGTCCTGCTGAATCAGGCCGATAGATTTACGCTCGGTCTCGCGCACCCCGGCGTTGGTGGTCATCACCAGCACCACGTTGCGGAAGTCAGCTTTGCGGCCGTTGTTATCGGTCAGCATTCCGTTGTCCATCACCTGCAGTAGCAGGTTGAAGACATCCGGATGGGCTTTCTCGATCTCATCCAGCAGCACCACCGCGTGCGGATGCTTGATGACGGCATCAGTCAGCAGACCGCCCTGATCAAAGCCGACGTAGCCCGGAGGCGCACCAATCAAACGACTGACGGTGTGACGCTCCATATACTCGGACATATCAAAGCGCAGCAGCTCAATGCCCAGCGCCTTCGCCAGCTGCACGGTGACCTCGGTTTTACCGACCCCGGTCGGACCCGCAAACAGGAACGATCCGACTGGCTTACGCTCCTGACCCAGACCCGCGCGGCTCATCTTGATGGCTTCAGTCAGCGCTTCAATCGCGTTGTCCTGACCAAACACCAGCATTTTCAGACGGTCGCCGAGATTTTTCAGCGTATCGCGATCGGTGGCCGAAACGCTCTGCTCCGGAATACGCGCGATGCGCGCCACCACGGATTCGATGTCTGATACGTTGACGGTTTTCTTGCGCTTGCTGACCGGAACCAGACGCGCACGCGCGCCGGCTTCATCGATCACGTCAATCGCCTTGTCCGGCAGATGACGGTCATTGATGTATTTCACCGCCAGCTCAACCGCCGCACGTACCGCTTTGGCGGTGTAGCGCACATCGTGATGCGCTTCGTACTTCGGCTTCAGCCCGTTAAGAATTTGTACCGTCTCTTCAACCGATGGCTCAGTAATATCAATTTTCTGGAAACGGCGCGCCAGCGCACGATCCTTCTCAAAGATATTGCTGAACTCCTGATAGGTCGTGGAACCCATCACGCGGATTTTACCGCTGGAAAGCAGCGGCTTGATCAGGTTCGCCGCATCCACCTGGCCGCCCGATGCCGCACCGGCACCGATAATGGTGTGGATCTCGTCGATGAACAGAATGCTGTTGTTATCCTGTTCCAGTTGTTTCAGCAGCGCTTTAAAACGTTTTTCAAAATCACCGCGGTATTTGGTACCGGCCAGCAGCGAACCGATATCCAGCGAGTAGATGGTGCACTCTTTCATCACTTCCGGCACGTCGCCCTGCACAATGCGCCAGGCGAGCCCTTCCGCAATCGCGGTTTTACCGACGCCCGATTCGCCCACCAGCAGCGGGTTATTCTTGCGACGACGGCACAGCACCTGAATGGCCCGTTCCAGCTCTTTATCGCGGCCGATCAGCGGGTCAATTCCGCCGACGCGAGCAAGCTGATTAAGATTGGTGGTGAAGTTTTCCATACGTTCCTCCCCGCCTGCTTGCTCTTCGTTAACCGGATTTTCCGCGCTGTTCTGCGGCTGGCCCGGTTCGTCTTTACGCGTACCATGGGAGATGAAGTTCACCACATCAAGGCGGCTCACTTCGTGTTTGCGCAGCAGGTAAGCCGCTTGCGACTCCTGCTCGCTGAAAATGGCGACCAGCACGTTCGCACCGGAAACTTCACTGCGACCGGATGACTGGACATGGAAGACCGCACGCTGCAGCACACGCTGGAAGCTGAGCGTCGGCTGAGTGTCGCGCTCCTCTTCGCTGGCAGGCAGCACCGGCGTGGTTTGTTCGATGAAGGCTTCGAGTTCCTGACGCAGAGCCGCAATATCCACCGTACAGGCTTCCAGTGCCTCTCTGGCCGACGGGTTGCTGAGCAGCGCCAGCAACAGATGTTCGACGGTCATAAACTCGTGACGGTGCTCGCGCGCTCTGGCGAAAGCCATGTTTAAACTGAGTTCCAGTTCTTGATTGAGCATTTGGCACCTCCCCCAATTATCGCTCTGACGGACTGAATCCTATATGGAGACAGCTTCAGGCTTTTTCCAGCGTACACAGCAACGGATGTTGATTTTCCCGCGCGTAATTGTTCACCTGGGCGACTTTGGTCTCCGCCACTTCTGCAGTGAATACACCACAGATTGCCTTTCCATGGTAGTGAACTTTCAGCATCAGTTGCGTTGCACGTTCAACATCATAAGAAAAGAACTTTTGCAGAACGTCAATAACAAATTCCATAGGTGTATAATCGTCATTATTCAGAATGACTTTATACATTGAAGGCGGCTTTAACCCTTCGCGTACTTTGTCTTCGGCCAGATGTTCAAAGTTAAGCCAGTCGTTTGTGTTTGCCATAATGTTCCGTTGAAATTCTGCGTTACGGTAGCGCACATTTCTGTGCTCTCACCTCAAGTTTAACACGCCTGTCAAGCCGCTTTTCCTGTGGCAAAAATCGGTCCCGAAAGCGCATGCGCGACCTGTATCACAAAATTTGCAATAGCGTTAACTGCCTCAAATTTTGATGAATTTCTCCCCGTGCGCCAGGGCCGTTTGCTTGACGATAAGGTCCGTTTCTCTACATTCTACTTACACAAGCTGATTGAGTTTTAAACAAACTCGACTCACAGCTTCAATGACCTCACCTACTTATCAAAATGTCTTGCGAGGGAAGTAAAAGCATGGAGACGGGTACTGTTAAATGGTTCAACAACGCCAAAGGCTTCGGCTTTATCTGTCCGATTGGCGGCGGCGACGATATCTTCGCACACTACTCCACGATTCAGATGGAGGGATACAGAACGCTGAAAGCGGGCCAGCACGTTCAGTTCGATGTCCATGAAGGGCCGAAAGGCAACCATGCCAGTCTGATTGTGCCCTGTGAAGCATCGTCACTCTCCTGACGGGCGCGCGTCTGCTCTCATTCTGACCACTCCCGAAAAAAAATGCCAGCCACAGACGCTGGCATTTTTCTTTGACGTCCCGCGTCAGTGTTACTCTGCCCGACCGCGCGCCAGCCACATGACGCGGCCAAACAGCTGATCGAGCAACGGCGGAATCGCCTGCGGCCCGCGTTCGGCCGCTGCCATCGCCACCGCAATCGCCAGTTCCGGCTTCGAGCTATGATGAATGGCTTTGGTAATAATACGCCGCGCGTTCATCGGCACGTTTAACGGCAGGTGCGCCATCTGGTGATAGACATCACTAAAGCCATGCTTATAAAGGAAGTGTTCGATGTCGGGCGCCGGGAACTGCGTGAGATGGTCGCTCTCCTGCTCATGCGGCTGTAGCTGGCTGCGCGCAGTGGCGGCATATTTTTTCCCGGCCTCGTCGCCGTCAGTCAGCACGTGCCAGGCAATGCCCATGCGGCGCGCATATTTCAGCAGCGGCTTAAGCCCGGACTGCGCAAACTCAATTACTTTCACGCCTTCCGCGGCAAAATGGTAGCCGCGCTGCCGCGCCAGCTCATTGATGATCCACACTTCGGTTTCACCCTCTACCAGCAACCAGCAGCGGGCAAACAGCGCCGACGGACGGTTGACGCGGATATGAAAGCCGATACGGCGCGCCTCTTCGGCACTTAATCCCTCCGGCCCGATACGCCACGCCGCCACGCGATCGGGTTCGCGCACCAGTCGGCAGATTTGCTCCAGCGCCACCTGTGACAGCAGCTCACCGGAGTTAGTGGTGGCGATTTTTTGCAGCGGCATCAGCGCCAGCAGATTCCACGCCACCGACAGCATGATGGGATGCAGCCGCGTTTCCGGATCCTCCACCAGCAGTAAGGGGCGCGCGCCTGCGGGCAGCGCATCGCTGCCGTGCGCCTGCAGCAGGAGCGAGAACATGCGTAACAGAATCACCTGGCGACTGCGTGATTCGGTACCGGCGATCAGCTGATTGAGCTGATCGAGCGAACGCCAGCCCTGACTGCCGTCACGCAGCTCCGGCGCAACCCGCGCGGCGCCCGTGTCCGGTTGCTGTACCAGAAAATAGTGCGCCATCAGCTGCTGCATGGTATGCAATCCCTGGCGCAACAGCTCGTCGCTCAGGGTTTGTGGCCGCGCCACCAGATCGCGCGTCAGGCTATGCATCTCCTGCGCCAGCGCGCTCAGCGTATCAGCGCGCCGCTGGGTGTCGTTGTCGTTATGGCGCGATCGCCGGCCAAAGCGCGCATCACGCAGGCGCAGCACCGGATAGTACGCGCGCAACTGCGCCAGCGCGGCGTCGGTGCCCGCCAGCGGCAGCACTTCGCCACGCGCGTCAATAAAGCGCCAGCAGGTTTTGACTTCGCTGCCCTGGCGCGTCGCCAGCGTACTGAAGCGCAGATAGCGCCCCGCGTCATCCTGCTGCCAGAACGGCGCAAACAGCGCTTCATGCTCATCGCCCTGCGCGCGAAAGCGAAACACCAGCTGCAACTTATGTAGGCGTGCTTCCACCTCACCGGGCGGAAAATGGAAGTCCTGTTCGGTGAACATATAGGGCTCAGCGGCCGGTGCCAGCAGCAGCGTTAGCGCATCCAGCAAACTGGATTTACCCCACGCGTTTTCCCCAATCAGCAGGTTGGTGTCGGTCAGCGGCAGCGACAACCGGTTAATGCCGCGAAAGCCGTGTATATCGATATGTTCCAGAATCATCGCGCAGTCCCTCCGTGCTTTGCCAGAGCATGGTCCGCCGCGCTGCGTTGGTCAAGTCGGCAGCGGGAGAAAAGGTTTACACTTCAGGCGTTTTCCATTAGCGTGGCGTCTCGCAAAAAAGGACGTCATTTTTCATGTATACCGGACTGCTTATCATTCTGGTGCCGCTGATGGTGGGCTATTTGCTGCCGTGGCATCAGCCTGCACTGTTGCAGCGCGTTAACCGCCTGCTGAGTTTGCTGATTTACGCCATTCTGTTTTTTATGGGTACCAGCCTCGCCTTTCTCGACAATCTCGGCACCAATTTGCTGATCGTGTTTAAAACCGCGCTGATTGCCGCGGGCGCCATCCTGAGCTGCTCGCTGCTGGCGCTGTGGCTGCTGGATCGCCGCTGGCCGTGGCGGCAGCAGCATCGCCAGCAGAATCTGCCGTCGCGCTGGCACATGGTGCTGGAGTCACTCAAGCTGTGTGTGGCGGTGCTGGCCGGTTTCCTGCTGGGATTAACCCAATGGGCGCCGCTGCGTAATGCCTCCACCCTCAGCGAGATCGCGCTGGTGGTGCTGCTGTTCCTGGTGGGCGTGCAGCTGCGCGGCAGCGGCATGACGCTGCGCCAGATCACCCTGAACCGGCGCGGCATGACGGTAGCGCTGGTATCCTTGTGCGGCTCGCTGGGCGGCGGCGTGCTGGCGGCGTGGCTGCTCGGCGTTTCGCTGTCAACCGGACTGGCGCTGGCCAGCGGCTTCGGCTGGTATTCACTGTCCGGCATTCTGATGACCGAAGCGTACGGCCCGGTGATCGGCAGCGCCGCCTTCTTTAACGATCTGCTGCGCGAGCTGGCTGCGGTGCTGCTGATTCCGGTGCTGGTCAACCGCTACCGCAGTATGGCACTCGGGCTGAGCGGTGCCACGTCGATGGACTTCACCCTGCCGATTCTGCAGCGTGCCGGCGGAATGGAGATTGTGCCTGCGGCCATCGTGCACGGTTTTATCATGAACCTGCTGGCGCCGATCCTCATCGCCCTGTTTTCCGCCTGACGCGCAGCGCATTTTTTCACGCCCGCTGCGCTGCGGCTTCGTCTACGCTTTCTCTCTGACACGTTTTTTGCCATCCGACTGGATGGCCAACATCAGAAAGGAGCGAACGATGAAGCAAACTGTGGCGGCCCTGCTGGCCAAAACGCTGGAGAGCGCCGGCGTAAAACGCATCTGGGGCGTAACCGGTGACTCCCTCAACGGACTGAACGACAGCCTCAACCGCATGGGCACCATTGAATGGATGCCAACGCGCCATGAAGAAGTGGCCGCTTTTGCCGCCGGGGCGGAAGCACAAATCAGCGGTGAGCTGGCGGTGTGCGCCGGCTCCTGCGGCCCTGGCAACCTGCATCTGATCAACGGCCTGTTTGACTGCCATCGCAACCATGTTCCGGTGCTGGCGATTGCCGCGCACATTCCTTCCAGCGAAATCGGCAGCGGCTATTTTCAGGAAACCCATCCGCAGGAGTTATTCCGCGAGTGCAGCCATTACTGCGAGCTGGTCTCCAATCCGGAACAGCTGCCGCAGGTGCTCGGCATCGCGATGCGTAAAGCCATCCTCAATCGCGGCGTGTCGGTGATTGTGCTGCCGGGTGACGTGGCGCTGCAGGCGGCGCCGGAGAATGCGCGCAGCGAATGGTATCCGCCGCAGCTGCCGCAGGTGGTGCCGTCGGTCAGTGAACTGACGCGCCTCGCAGAGACGCTCAATGAAGCGAAAAATATCACCCTGATGTGCGGCAGCGGTTGCGCCGGTGCCCATGCGGAAGTGGTAAAGCTGGCCGAAACGCTGAAAGCACCGGTGGTGCACGCCATGCGCGGCAAAGAGCACCTCGAGTACGACAACCCGTATGATGTCGGCATGACCGGGCTGATCGGCTTCTCATCCGGCTATCACGCCATGATGAACGCCGACACGCTGGTGCTGCTCGGCACCCAGTTCCCTTATCGCCCGTTCTACCCGGCGGACGCGCGCATTATTCAGATTGATATCAATCCGGCCAGCCTCGGCGCGCACAGTCACGTCGACATGGCGCTGGTGGGCGACATCAAAGCCACGCTACAGGCGCTGCAGCCGCAGCTCACCAGCCACAGCGACCGTCATCACCTCGATCGCGCACTGGAGCACTACGCGGATGCGCGCAAAGGGCTGGACGATCTGGCGACCGCCAACGATAAGCAGGCGATTCACCCGCAGTATCTGGCCCAGCAGATCAGCCACTATGCGGCCGATGACGCTATCTTTACCTGTGATGTCGGCACGCCAACGGTGTGGGCAGCGCGCTATCTGAAAATGAACGGCAAGCGCCGTCTGCTCGGCTCGTTTAACCACGGTTCGATGGCCAACGCCATGCCGCAGGCGCTTGGCGCACAGGCCATTGATAAACAGCGTCAGGTGGTTGCGCTGTGCGGCGATGGCGGCTTCAGCATGCTGATGGGGGATTTCATCTCGCTGGCGCAGCTTAAGCTGCCGGTGAAGCTGGTGATCTTCAATAACAGCGTGCTGGGCTTTGTGGCAATGGAGATGAAAGCCGGTGGCTATCTCACCGACGGCACCGATCTGGAGAACCCGGACTTCGCCGCCATCGCCACCGCCTGCGGCATCAAAGGGATCCGCGTGGAAAAAGCCTCGGAGCTGGATGGCGCGCTGCAACAGGCGTTCGCCCATGACGGTCCGGTGCTGGTAGACGTGATCACCGCCAAGGAAGAGTTGTCGATGCCACCGCAAATCAAAGCCGAGCAGGCTAAAGGTTTCAGCCTGTACATGCTGCGCGCGATCCTGAATGGTCGCGGTGATGAAATCGTCGAGCTGGCGAAAACCAACTGGCTGCGGTAAAACGAAGAGACTTGCCGGATTAATCATCATGCGGGCGCTTAGCCCGCTTTTTTATGTCAGGAGAGCAACGTGATCGATTTACGCAGTGATACCGTGACCCGCCCGAGTGCCGCGATGCTGGATGCGATGATGGCGGCCGAAACCGGCGATGATGTCTATCGCGATGATCCCACCGTCAATGCGCTGGAGGCTGAAGCGGCGCGCCTGAGCGGTAAAGCGGCTGCGCTGTTCTTCCCTACCGGCACCCAGGCCAACCTGGTGGCGCTGCTGTGCCACTGCCAGCGCGGCGATGAGTACATCGTCGGCCAGCAGGCGCATAACTACAAATATGAGGCTGGCGGTGCCGCGGTGCTCGGCAGCATCCAGCCGCAGCCGATCCTCGCGGCTGCCGACGGCACGCTGCCGCTGCACGACGTGGCGGCCGCCATCAAGCCGGACGACATGCATTTTGCCCGCACCCGCCTGCTGAGCCTGGAAAATACCCATCACGGCAAAGTGCTGCCGCTGAGCTACCTTGAACAGGCGTGGCAATTTACCCGCGAGCGCCAGCTGGCGCTGCACATTGACGGCGCGCGCATCTTTAATGCCGTGGTGGCGCAGGGTGTGCAGCTGATCGATATCGCCCGCTACTGCGATAGCCTGACCATCTGCCTGTCGAAAGGACTGGGTACACCGGTCGGCTCCCTGCTGTGTGGTGATGAAGCTTATATCGAGCAGGCGCGGCGCTGGCGCAAAATGACCGGCGGCGGCATGCGCCAGGCCGGCATTCTGGCGGCTGCCGGTCTCTACGCGCTGCAGCACAACGTGGCGCGTCTGCAGGAGGATCATGACAACGCCGCGTGGCTCGGCGCACAGCTCAGCGCTATTGGTGTGGAAGTGGTGAGCCAGCACACTAACATGCTGTTCGTGAAAGTGCCGGCGGAGCAGGTCGCACCGCTACAGCGCTGGATGCAGGCGGGCGACGTGCTGCTCAGCGTAGGTCCGCAGACCCGCATCGTCACCCATCTGGATGTCAGCCGCCAGCAATTACAGCAGCTGGTGGCGCGCTGGCAGGCCTTTCTCCAGCCGTAACGCCGCTACGCGCGGCTACTGTGCCGCGCCGTATTTCGCCAGCAGCGCACGGGCGATGGCCAGCGTCTCGGCATCGGCTTCGCCACGGTAATCACGCGGGCGGAAATGCATCTGAAACGCCGCAATCAGTTTGCGCTGCATCTGTGGCGTTGGCGCAGCGGCAACGTCATAACCATAGCGCTGCAGCGCAGTCAGTAGCGCTGCATACTCCACCGGCGCATCCGGCGGCTGGTTAGCCAGATAGCGCTGCACCGTGGCGGCATCCGGCCACGCTCCCAGCCCCTGCCGGGCCAGCTGTTGCCACGGAAACAGCGGACCGGGATCCTGCTTGCGCTGCGGCGCGATATCACTGTGCCCGACAATATTTTCCGGACTGATGCCGTAACGCTGGCTGATATCGCGCACCAGCGCGGTCAGGGCCGTGATTTGCGCAGCGGTGAACGGCTGCCACTGCCGGCCGGTCAGCGTGCGGCGATAGCCGTCATTGACGATTTCGATGCCAATCGAGGTGTCATTAATGCGCGTTGCGCCGCGCCAGAAGCTCGGTCCGGCATGCCACGCCAGCTGGTTTTCAGGCACCAGCTGCCAGATCACCCCGGCGCCGTTTTTCTGCGGCGGCTGCTGCGGAATCAGATAGTGCGCGCTGACGTTGCGGTCCGTCAGGGTCGCCAGCGACGAGGGGAAGTCCTCCGCCGTGTAGTGGATTACCACCACTTTGATGCGCGGTCTGGCCCCCTGGGCCGGGTGCGCGCTATCGACCCAATAGCCGTTGCGCGCTTCCAGCGTCGACTGGCAGGCGCTGAGCAGCAGCGCCATCGCCAGCAGTAACACCGCGCGCATTAGCGCACGATCACCGCAGTACCGGTAACGCTCACCATCAGCATGCTGCTGTCTTTGCCCACGGTTTCGTAGTCAATATCAATGCCAACCACTGCATTGGCGCCCATGGCTTTCGCCTGTTCTTCCAGCTCTTCGAAGGCGATCTGCCGCGCTTTGCGCAGCTCTTTCTCATAAGCACCGGAGCGGCCGCCGACGATATCGCGGATGCCGGCAAAGAAGTCGCGGAAAATGTTGGCACCGAGAATCGCTTCGCCGGTCACAACGCCGCAATATTCAGTGATGCTGTGCCCTTCCAGGGTTGGCGTGGTCGAAAATTTCATCGTTCTCTCCTGTGGTGATTCATGAGGCGATAGCTCGTACGGCGTAAAAGCACGGCTATACTCTATGCTAAAAATGGCGCTTTGCCAGTGAACAATAAGGAAATCGAGATGAGAAACAAAGCCTTTGCGCTGCTTGTTCCCGCTGCATTGCTGCTGAGTGCCTGTACCACCGTTGAGCCGGTGATCAAGGACAACGGGCCGCGTACCGCCCCCTGCGTTGACGGCGGTCCGGACAGCGTGGCGCAGCAGTTCTACGATTTACGTGTCAGCCAGCCAACCCAGGGATTGCCGGACAGCACCACGCTGGCAAAATATCGCCCGTACCTGAGCGACAACCTGTATCAGAAACTGCTGCATGCCAGCAGCCAGAGCAACCCACCGGCAGCGTGGCGCCAGGGCGATCTGTTCTCCAGCCTGGCACAGGGACCCACTGCCGCTGACGTAGCCAGCGCCTCCAGCATTCCTAACCGCGACGCGCGTAACATCCCGCTGCGCGTGACGCTGAGCCGCGGCGATAAAAGCTGGCGCGATGAGGTGCTGATGATCCACGAAGGCACCTGCTGGGTGGTGGATGATGTGCGCTACGTCGGCGACTGGCCACACGCCGGTGGCGGCTCGCTCAGCCAGCTGCTGGAAGAGAAAAAATAGTCGCGCATTTTTTCCGCACTCAGCCGCAACCATTAGCGCGCCGCACCATTGCGGCGCCGCTAAGCTTCCGCGCAATAGCCGACGCTCACCCGTCAGCCCCTTTCCCCGCTGCCCTGCCCGATTTTGTGCTACGCTTTTGCTGTTTAATTGCTCTTTAATAAATTTTAACCCACCTCAATTGCATAACTATTCTGGTGACGTTAAGATTTGCGACACTAATTGCTATTCATTTTTTGCGCATGAGTATTCAACTAAACGCCATCAACTGTTTTTACGGTGCCCATCAGGCGCTGTTCGATATCAACCTGGCATGCCCGCAGGGCGAAACGCTGGTGTTGCTCGGCCCGAGTGGCGCGGGTAAAAGTTCACTCCTGCGCGTGCTCAACCTGCTGGAGCTGCCGCGTTCCGGTAGCCTGCAGATTGCCGGCAACCACTTCGATTTTAGCCAGACGCCGTCCGACAACGCGATTCGCGAACTGCGCCAGAATGTCGGCATGGTGTTCCAGCAGTACAACCTGTGGCCGCATCTCAGCGTGATGCAGAACCTGATTGAAGCACCCTGTCGTGTGCTCGGGCTCAGCAAAGATGCGGCACGCGCGCGCGCCGATAAACTGCTTGAACGCCTGCGCCTGACGCCGTACGCCGATCGTTTTCCCCTGCACCTTTCCGGTGGCCAGCAACAGCGCGTGGCAATTGCGCGCGCGCTGATGATGGAGCCGCAGGTGTTGCTGTTTGATGAACCGACCGCCGCGCTCGACCCGGAGATCACGGCGCAGATCGTCAGCATCATTCGTGAGCTGGCGCAGACGCAGATCACGCAGGTGATTGTCACCCACGAAGTCGAGGTGGCGCGCAAAACCGCCAGCCAGGTGGTCTACATGGAGAACGGTCGCATCATTGAACAGGGCGATGCCAGCCACTTTACACAGCCGCAAACCGACGCGTTTGCTCATTATCTTTCGCACTAAGTCAGGATGCTTCTAATGAAAAAAGTTGTACTTGCTGCACTGCTTGCCAGCCTGAGCCTGAGCGCTTCTGCCGCGCAGACCCTGCGTTTCGCGACCGAGGCGTCTTATCCGCCGTTTGAATTTGTCGACTCCGACAACAAAATCCAGGGCTTTGATGTCGATCTGGCCAATGCGCTGTGCAAAGAGATCGATGCGACCTGCACCTTTACCAACCAGGCCTTCGACAGCCTGATCCCCAGCCTGAAATTCCGCCGTTTTGACGCGGTGATGGCTGGCATGGATATCACGCCAGAGCGTGAAAAGCAGGTGCTGTTCACCAAACCTTACTACGACAACTCTGCGACCTTCATCGCGCAGAAAGGCAAGCTGGCGGACGTTGCGGCGCTGAAAGGCAAGCGTGTGGGCGTGCAGAACGGCACCACGCACCAGAAATACCTCTCTGACAAGCACAGCGACATCACCATCGTGCCTTACGACAGCTACCAGAATGCGGTGCTCGATCTGAAGAATGGCCGTATTGATGCAGTGTTCGGGGATACCGCCGTGGTTAACGAGTGGCTGAAGCAGAACGCCAACCTCGCCGCGCTGGGTGAGAAAGTGACCGACAAAGCCTACTTCGGCACCGGCCTCGGCATCGCCGTGCGTCAGGGCAACAGCGAACTGCAGCAGAAGTTCAACGGCGCGCTGGATAAGATCAAAGCCGACGGCACCTACAAAACCATCTACAACAAATGGTTTCAGCAGTAATTTCTGATGAATGAAATGATTCCACTCGCAAGCGCCGCCGGCATGACCGTCGGCCTTGCCGTTTGTGCCCTGATCGCCGGCCTCGCGCTGGCGATGATTTTTGCTGGCTGGGAATCTCTGCGCTGGAAACCGCTGGCGTGGATCGGTACCGGGCTGGTGACGCTGATTCGCGGCCTGCCGGAAATTCTGGTGGTGCTGTTTATCTATTTCGGTGCCTCGCAGCTGCTGCTGACGCTGTCGGACGGCTTCCAGCTCAATCTGGGCCTGTTCACCCTGCCGGTGCAGATGCAGATTGAGAACTTTGATGTCAGCCCGTTCCTGTGTGGCGTGATTGCGCTGGCGATGCTCTATTCGGCTTACGCCTCTCAGACGCTGCGCGGTGCGCTGAAAGCGGTGCCGTCCGGCCAGTGGGAATCAGGCCAGGCGCTGGGCATGAAAAAGTCAGCGATTTTCTTCCGCCTGATTATGCCGCAGATGTGGCGCCATGCGCTGCCCGGACTCGGCAATCAGTGGCTGGTGCTGCTCAAGGATACGGCGCTGGTGTCGCTGATTAGCGTCAACGATCTCATGCTGCAGACCAAAAGCATTGCGACGCGCACCCAGGAGCCGTTTACCTGGTATCTGGTGGCTGCCGCGATCTATTTAGTGATTACGCTATTCAGTCAGGCGGTGCTGCGCCGTATTGAATCACGTACCACGCGTTTCGAGCGGGGGGCCTGACGCATGCTGGCGTATTTACCTGAGCTACTGAAAGGCCTGCATACCAGCCTGACGCTGACGGCCGCCTCGCTGGTCGCCGCGCTGCTGCTGGCGCTGCTGTGCACCATTGTGCTGGCGCTGAAGCTGCCGCTGCTCAACTGGCTGGTCAAAGGCTATATCACCCTGTTTACCGGCACGCCGCTGCTGGTGCAGATTTTCCTCATCTATTACGGTCCCGGCCAGTTCCCCAGCATTCAGAACGTGCCGTGGCTCTGGCATTTACTGTCGCAGCCGTGGCTGTGTGCCATGCTGGCGCTGTCGCTTAATAGCGCAGCCTACACCACACAGCTGTTCTACGGCGCGGTGCGCGCCATTCCGGCCGGGCAGTGGCACTCCTGCGCCGCGCTGGGCATGCGCCGCCGCGATACGCTGCGTATTCTGCTGCCGTACGCGTTTAAGCGCGCCCTCTCCTCTTACTCCAACGAAGTGGTGCTGGTGTTCAAGAGTACTTCGCTGGCCTATACCATTACGCTGATGGAAGTGATGGGCCACGGCCAGCTGCTGTATGGCCGCACCTATGACGTCACCGTGTATGCTGCCGCCGGTCTGATTTATCTGGTGGTTAACGGCCTACTGACGCTGCTGATGCGCCTGGTCGAGAAGCGCGCGCTGGCGTTTGAGCGCCGCAACTGATCGTGTGACGCGGCGCGAAGGAAAGCGCCGCGCCCTTCCTCACTGTATTTGATCGCAGCTAAATAAATTTTTAATCATATTTATTGCATACAAATGCATTAACTGGCATCGTGTAAATCGTTTCGCCTCTGGCATGGTTTACAGGAGCCTTATAATGAAAAAATGGATTGTTGCGGCAGTGATGGCAACGCTGGCAATGAATGCTTATGCGGCAGAGAAAATTCGTTTTGCTGCCTCAGCCACCTATCCCCCGTTCGAATCACTCGATCAGAATAACCAGATTGTCGGTTTTGATATCGACCTCGCTAAAGCGCTGTGTCAGCAGATGCAGGCCGAGTGCACTTTCACCAACAATGCCTTTGATAGCCTGATTCCTTCGCTGAAATTCCGTCGCTATGACGCGGTCATTTCCGGTATGGATATCACCGCCGAGCGCAGTAAGCAGGTCGATTTCACCCAGCCCTACTACGCCAATTCGGCGATTGTCATCGCCCATAAAGGTGAATATAGCGACTTTAGCCAGCTGAAAGGCAAACGCATCGGCGTGGAAAACGGCACCACCCATCAAAAATACCTGCTGGAGAAGCATCCGGAAGTAATTGCGGTGGCCTACGACAGCTACCAGAACGCGATCCTCGACCTGAAAAATGGCCGGCTCAACGGCGTATTTGGTGACAGCGCAGTCGTCAATCAGTGGCTGAAGGCCAATGCGGATTTGAGCGCGGTCGGCGAGCATATTACCGACAGCGACTACTTCGGCACCGGGCTCGGCATTGCGGTGCGCAAGGGCAACAGCGCGCTGCTGCAACAGCTGAATAGCGCGCTGGCGGCGTTGAAAGCCAACGGTCGCTGGCAGCAGATCAATCAGAAGTGGTTCCCGGAATAAGCATTATGGAGTTGCGTGGCGCCGGGCCTGCCAGGTTCTGCACGTCCTCAGCGCAGCCGGGCGCTACGCGATTCCACCCTTACGACGCAGTAACGTCAGCACCTCGAAATGTGCGGTGTGCGGGAACATATCGAACAGCTGCACGCGGCTGATATCATAGTCGGCCAGGCGGGCAATATCCTGCGCCATGCTGGCGGGATTGCAGCTGGAATACAGGATGTAGTCCGGCGCCATGCGGCTCAGCCAGGCGCACAGTTCTGCACCAATACCGCGACGTGGCGGATTGACCAGCACCAGCTGCGGCACGCTCGTATGCCCGGTGGCAAACTGCGTGGAATCCAGCGCGGCAAAACTCACCTGCTCTAACCCCAGCTGCTGCGCCGACTGCTGCGCGCAGGCGATGGCTTCCGCACTGATTTCAATGCCGGTCAGCTGCATCTGCGGCGTGGCGCAGTGCAGGCCAAAGCCGCCAACGCCACAGAACAGATCCCACATGCTGTGCACCGGCAGCTCCGCCACCCAGTCGCGTGCCGTTGCGTACAGCTCAGCCGCCACCTGCGGGTTAGTCTGGAAGAAACTTTGCGGACGGATATACAGCGGCACGTGGTTGAAGCGTTCCGGCAGCGCCTGCTCAGGCGTCAGCGCCATCTCCTCCTCGCCCTCCAGTATCGCCATGTGCACCGGCTGAATATTGGCGGAGATCACCTGCAGCTGCGGCAGCTGCTGTTGCAGCCACGGCAGCGCGGCGCGCAGCTGCGCCAGTTTGCTGTGCGAGCGCAGGACAAAACGCAGCATCATGCCGCCCTGGGTACTCTCCGTCAGCAGCAAAAACTTCAGCTCGCCGCGTTTGCGCGCCACGTTGTACGGCGTCAGACCGGCACGGGCGATAAAGGGTTTCAGCACGTCGAATACCGCCGCGAAGCTGGCGGGATAGAGCGGACAGGCGCAGAGATCCACCGGCTCGCCGTCACGCGCCACCATGCCGAACAGCGGTTTTTCCACGCTGCCGCTCACCACCATCTTGGCTTTATTGCGAAACCCCTGCTGCGCCGAGGTGATCGGCGGCCGCCAGTCGGCGACCGGCATGCCGTCCAGCAGCTGCGTCAGTTGTGTCTGCTTGTCGCTCAGCTGTTGCGGATAGGGTTTTTCCAGCCACTGACATGAGCGACAGCGACCGGCCTGATAAAGCGCGCAATGCATGGAAAGGCCTGTATTGAGAATCGGGAGCAAAAACGGGGGCCGATTGTATCACCGGCCGCGGAAAAATGCGCGACTGCTGGCCGGCACAAACAGCAGCAGCAGCACCAGCACATCCGGCAGTTTCTGCAGCAGCGTGTGGTGGATAATCTGCGCGTTATTCTCGCCGGGAATGCTGAAAATCTCCGGATAGATCCAGCCCACCGACGCCATCAGCATGTACAGCAGCACCACGATTTGTGTGACCACGTAGCCCCAGCGCCCGGCATTACTGCCGCGCATCAGGGTAAAGGCACAGCGCAGTTCAAACAGGAAAATCAGCTGGCTGGCGATAAAAATTAGCGTGGAGTCCCACGCCTGCGCGCTGCGGTGCACGAAATTGGCGATTTCGTCATAGCCCAGCTCATTGGCCAGCATCAGCACGCTGATACAGCGCGTGGCGATAATGGCGCTGCCGGCAATGGTCACCGGCACGGGCGTGGAGGTTAACACCAGGTTTTTCAACGTTTCCGACATTGCGCGCGCTCCATAAGAAAAGGCTGACAGAGTCAGCCTTGCTTATATTGGCAAATGTTGCGTCACTCAGCCACGTTTTGCTTTCTGAATATCGCGCAATCGCTGTTTTTCTTCGTGCGCCATAAAGCGCCAGGCAATAAAGCCGACCAGCCCGACCACAAACAGAATCAGCGAGGCCAGCGCGTTGATCTCCGGATTGACGCCGCGGCGCACCGTGGCAAAGATCGCCATCGGCAGCGTGGTAGCGCCCGGCCCGGTGACGAAGCTGGCGATCACCAGGTCGTCCAGCGACAGAGTAAACGCCAGCAGCCAGCCGGTAATGATCGCCGGGGCAATCATCGGCACGGTAATCACGAAGAACACCTTCAGCGGCGTAGCGCCGAGGTCCATCGCCGCTTCTTCAATTGAGCGATCCAGCTCGCGCAGCCGCGAGTTGATCACCACCGCCACGTAGGCGGTACAGAACGTGACGTGCGCCAGCCAGATGGTCAGCATGCCGCGATCGCCCGGCCAGCCAAAGGTATTGCCCATCGCCACGAACAGCAGCAGCAGCGACAGACCGGTGATCACGTCGGGCATCACCAGCGGCGCGGTGAGCATGAAAGCAAAGCCGCTGTGGCCGCGAAAACGCCCGAAGCGCACGATAATCACCGCCGCCATGGTGCCGAGCACCACTGCCATGGTGGCCGACAGCGCCGCGATGGTCAGGCTCAGGCCAACCGCATCCAGCATCGCATCATCCAGGAACAGCACGCGATACCAGTGAAACGAGAAGCTCTCCCATACCGTCACCAGCTGCGAGCTGTTGAAGGAGTAAACCACCAGCAGCAGCATCGGCGCGTACAGGAACAGGAAGCACAGCGCCAGAATCGCGGTGCGCCACGGAGAGCGGATTACCGGTAGCTGATTCATCCCTTCTCCCCCATTTCACGGTTTTGATGTTTGTGGAACCAGACGATAGGCAGAATCAGGATCAGCAGGATGATCACCGCCAGCGCCGAAGCTACCGGCCAGTCGCGGTTGTTGAAGAACTCCTGCCACAAAATGCGCCCAATCATGATGCTGTCCGGTCCGCCGAGCAGTTCCGGGATCACGTACTCGCCCACCGCCGGGATAAATACCAGCATTGAACCAGCAATAATGCCGCCTTTGGTCAGCGGCACGATGACGCTGAAGAAGGTTTTCAGCGGCCGCGCGCCGAGGTCGAGCGACGCTTCCACCAGCGAATAATCAATGCGCGTCAGCGCGGTGTAGATCGGCAGCACCATAAACGGCAGGTAGCAGTAAACGATACCGATATACACCGCCGTGTTGGTGTACAGGATGATCAGCGGATGATCGATCACGCCAAGCCACATCAGGAAGCGGTTGAGGATCCCGTTGTTGTTCAGCAGTCCCATCCACGCATAGACGCGTACCAGGAACGAGGTCCACGACGGCAGGATCACCAGCAGCAGCAGGATGGTGCGCATGGAGGGCTTGCTGTGCGCCACCGCCCACGCCAGCGGATAACCGATCAGCAGACAGATCACCGTTGAGATCGCCGCCACCTTCAGCGAGGTGAGATAAGCTTCGGCGTACAGCGGGTCGTCGGTCAGCGTCAGGTAGTTGCCCAGATTGAGCACCAGGTTGAGCTGGTCGTCCGCCCAGGTCACCAAATCGGTGTACGGCGGAATGGCGCGCGCAATATCGGCGAAACTGATTTTCAGCACGATGAGGAACGGCAGCATAAACAGCAGGATTAGCCACAGATAAGGCAGCGCGATCACCAGCTTGCGACCGTGCTGCATTTTCATGCGTGTGACCCAGCGCTGCAGCGGTGTGCCCGCTACCTCCGGCTCGCTGCGTTGAGAAATCTGGCTCATAGCGCCTCCTTAAACCGTCAGGACCACACAGCTGTCGGCATCCCAGCACAGGCGCACTTCATCGCCCCAGGTGGGCGCGCCTTTACGGTAGCGATGCGCATTCTGCAGCTGGGCGCTGATCATCTGGCCGCTGCGCAGCCGTACGTGGTAAATCGACAGATCGCCGAGATAGGCGATGTGCACCACTTCGCCGACGGCAAAGTTGCAGCCGTCGGCCGGCACCTCGTCGCACAGCATGACTTTTTCCGGCCGCAGCGCCACGTGCACCGGCACATTGTCCACAATCGACACATCGGTCTGCACCTTGAGCGGATGCATCAGTCCCGGACTGTCGATCACCACGCCTTCGTCGCGGCGTTCGCGCAGCAGGCCATCAAACACATTCACCGAGCCGATAAACTCGGCGCTGTAGCGGCTGGTCGGGTGCTCGTAAATCTCTTCCGGCTCGCCGATCTGCACAAATTTACCGCGGTTCATGATGGCGATGCGGCCCGCCATGGTCATGGCTTCTTCCTGATCGTGGGTCACCATCACGCAGGTAGCGCCTACGCGCTCCAGAATATCCACCACTTCGTGCTGCATGCGGTCACGCAGTTTTTTATCCAGCGCGCCCATCGGTTCGTCGAGCAGCAGCAGCTTGGGACGTTTCGCCAGGCTCCGCGCCAGCGCCACGCGCTGACGCTGGCCGCCAGAAAGCTGGTGCGGCTTACGTTTGGCGTACTCTTCCATATGCACCAGCGCCAGCATCTCTGCCACGCGGCTGCTGATTTCGCCTTTCGGCAGTTTGTCCTGCTTCAGGCCAAAAGCGATGTTCTGTTCCACCGTCATGTGCGGAAACAGCGCGTACGACTGGAACATCATATTAATGGGCCGCTGATACGGCGGCACGTGGGACAGATCCTGACCGTCCAGCACAATCTGGCCACTGCTGGGAATTTCAAAGCCGGCCAGCATCCGCAGCAGCGTGGACTTGCCACAGCCGGAAGCGCCGAGCAGTGCGAAAATTTCGCCTTTGTAAATGGTCAGGCTGACATCATCCACGGCGTGCTGGCCGTCAAACGATTTCGTCAGGTTGCGGATTTCCAGCAGCGGCGTTAACGCCTTAGCCGTTTTATTTTGGGGGCGGGGAATCGCGTCGTTCACTCACATGTCTCCGGCGCTAAGCGGGATAGCGCGGCACAGCCAGCCGCTAAATGACACAACAGAGGCCAGCACCGCGCCTCTGTTGTCGTTTACCGATAAGGGAATCCGTTCAGAACGAATTACTTACCACTTTTTACTTTAGTCCATGCACGGGTACGCGCACGATCCAGTTTCGGATCCTGGACCTTGAGCACAAACAGTTTGGCCATCGCTTCCGGCGTCGGGAAGATACCCGGATTGTTGCGCACATCCGCATTGATCAGCGGCAGCGACGCTTTGTTGCCGTTGGCGTAGTTCATCTTGTTGGAGACGTCGGCAATCACTTTCGGATCCATGATGTAGTTCAGCCACTGATAAGCCGCATCCAGGTTTTTCGCGTCTTTTGGAATGGCCATCATGTCGAAGAACGCCAGCGCGCCCTCTTTCGGTACGCTGTAACCGAGATGGACACCGTTGTTGGCTTTCACCGCGCGATCTTTCGCCTGCAGAATATCGCCAGACCAGCCGATGGCGACGCAGATGTTGCCGTTGGCGAGGTCATTGATGTACTGCGAAGAGTGGAAGTAGCGGATATTCGGCCGCAGCTTCAGCAGCAGATCGGTCGCCGCGCCGGTGTAATCTTTCGCGTCAGAGCTGTTTGGATCTTTGCCGAGGTAGTTCAGCACGGTGGCAAAAATCTCTTCTGGCGCATCGAGGAACGAAACGCCGCAGCTCTTCAGTTTTTCCAGGTTTTCCGGCTTCAGCACCAGATCCCAGCTGTTCACCGGCGCATCGGCGCCCAGTGCCGCTTTGACTTTATCGATGTTATAGCCAATACCGGTGGTGCCCCACAGGTAAGGAATGGCGTATTTGTTACCCGGATCGTGCTGGGCCACTTTCGCCATCAGATCGGGATCGAGGTTTTTATAGTTAGGCAGCTTGCTCTTATCCAGCTCCTGGAACACACCAGACTGCAGCTGACGCGCGAGGAAGCTCGACGACGGTACCACCACGTCATAACCGGTGCTGCCGGCCATCAGTTTGCCTTCCAGCACTTCGTTGGAGTCAAACACGTCGTAGACCACTTTGATGCCGGTCTGCTTTTCAAAATTGGGCACGGTGTCGGCCGAAATATAATCGGACCAGTTATAAACGTGCAGCGTTTTATCCTCTGCCTGAGCGCCCACGGCCGCAGCCATCAGCACACCTGCAACCACACCTGGCAACCATTTTTTTGACTGGTTGATCATGTTTTTCTTCCTCCTGAGCGGGTCATCACAACGCTGCATACACGCGATCCGGTCGTTGCGTTGTCTGTTAAATTACAGCCACACAATGAATCAATATTCAGCGGGAGTTTAATAGCAAAAACCTATAGCTGCGCCGTAGTTGCACGTATCAGACAGCCCCGCAAGAATAGCCCCCCTGATTCCTGCGTGCCAGATCCCAGCTTAAAAAACGCCTTTTTGCGATAAGTTATGCATGTTTCTGCTATGCACTCTGGCACTAGCGGCATAAAGCACGACTAATATCTGGCAATAAAGGGCAAAATGCAGAATAAAAAGTGGTGGGCCTGAAATGAAAACTGCCGCAAAAAGCGGCAGTTAGCAGGAGGGGAAAAATCAGTGCAGCATGCTGTGGCTGCTCACGCTCGGCGGACGCTCCTCGTCTTCGCCCATCATCAGCAGATGATTGGCGAACGCTTCCATGATCACCATCGAAATCCCCTCTTCGCTCTGCTTCATGAAGTGGGTGAACTGACCAAAGGTGATGCCGGCGCTTACGCTGATTGACTGGCAGACGATCAGCTTCGGCAGGTTGTCATCCTGTATATCGATAAAGGCTTTCACCGTGAGCGAACTGGCATTGATTTGTGACAGTTCACCAACCAGCGGGATCAGCGCGGTGGGCTTTACTTCTGCCAGCGCCGAGAAGAGGATAACGTTATCCACCAGGTCGATTTTCGCGTCAAACACCCCGTCAAAATTCTGCATATGCGGCAGATGCAAAGCCTGGCAGGCGTCGCATTCGAACCAGGTGATATTTTGTTGATCCAGCCAGCGACGCAGCATGTCGATGTCAGGAACGACCAGTGAATCCATCGTTGTATCCTGTGGGGTGAATAAATAAGCGCCTTAGCTTACGGAAAAATGGCTGCAGATGCCACGAAAACCGCGCAAAAGCGCGGTTCAGCCCCCGGTTTTCGGACGATAACCGGGACAGGCGTGCTGCTCAATCCAGCGGATCATCATGGCGGCAATGTCTAAACCGGTGCTGCCTTCGATGCCCTCCAGCCCCGGAGAGGCATTGACCTCCATCACCAGCGGACCCCGGTTGGCGCGCAGAATATCCACGCCCGCCACGGCTAACCCCAGTGTCGTGGCCGCTTTGACCGCGATCTCGCGCTCCTGATCGGTAATGGTGACGGCGCGGGCGCTGCCGCCGCGGTGCAAATTAGAGCGGAAATCGCCCTCTTTCGCTTCCCGCTCAATCGCCGCCACCACTTCGTCACCAATCACCAGGCAGCGGATGTCGCGCCCGCGCGCCTCTTTGATGAACTCCTGCACCAGAATATGCGCATTGAGACCGCGAAACGCATCGATCACGCTCTCTGCCGCCTGGCGGGTTTCCGCCAGCACCACGCCGATCCCCTGCGTCCCCTCCACCAGTTTCACCACCAGCGGCGCGCCGCCGACCATGGCGATCACATCCTGCGTATCATCCGGCGACGAGGCAAAGCCGGTAACCGGCATGTCGATGCCTTCGCGCGCCAGCAGCTGCAGCGAGCGCAGCTTGTCGCGTGCGCGGGTAATAGCCACTGACTCGTTGAGCGGATAGCTGCCGAGCATCTCGAACTGACGCAGCACCGCCGTACCGTAAAAGGTGGTGGCGGTGCCGATGCGCGGGATCACCGCGTCGAAATGGCCGAGCGCCTCACCGCGATAGTGCACCGCCGGCGAGTCGGAGTTGATGTTCATGTAGCAGGAGAGCGGATCGATCATCTGCACCTGATGGCCACGCGCTTCCGCGGCTTCACGCAGGCGTTTACAGGAGTAGAGCGCGCCGTCACGGGTGAGAATGGCCATCTTCATTGCAGCGGTCCCTGTGCTTAGCGCGTTGCCCAGCCCTGCTGATGCAGGTAGTCCAGCATGAACGGTCGCGTTTCTTTAATGATCAAACGCTGAATCAGTTCACTCCAGTTTTCCGAGCGCTGATTGCTGTCGCGCTGCTGATAGTAAGCAGTGATTTGCTGGTCATATTGCGCCAGCACTGCTTTATCCAGCGGCTGGTAGCGGTTTTCATGCACCAGCATCGCCTGCGGCATGCGCGGCTTGACGTCCGGTGACGCGTCGGGATGGCCGATGCAGAAGCCAAACAGCGGCAGCACAAACTTCGGCAGCCCCAGCAGCTCCGTCACCTGCGCGATGCTGTTGCGAATGCCGCCAATAAACACGCCGCCTAAACCGAGCGATTCCGCGGCCACCATGGCGTTCTGCGCCATCAGCGCGGTATCGACACAACCCAGCAGCAGCTGTTCGGCACGGCCCAGCTGAGCCTCAGGGCAGATTTGCTGGTGGCGGTTGAAGTCGGCGCAGAACACCCAAAACTCCGCTGCGGCGCTGACCCACGGCTGGCCGCCGGTAAGCTGCACCAGCTGCTCGCGCAGGGCGCGGTCGGTGATACGGACAATGGAGGAACACTGTAAAAAACTGGAGGTCGAGGCCGCCTGCGCCGCAGCGATAATCGCGCTGCGCTGGGCGTCATCAATCCCCTGCTCAGTAAAGGCGCGAATGGAACGGTGGCTGCAAAGCAAATCAATAGTCGGCGTCATAATCCTCTCCGGTTACTTCTTTTTGTGGTTGTGATTGAACAACTGCGGTGCCATCGCCTTTGCGGTGCGCCACATCATCAGCCACGCTGCCGGCAACATCAGCGCAATGCCGAGGAAAAACAGCAGCGTTGCCAGCTGTTTTTTCGCCATGAATGCCGGTGCCGCCAGCCAGTCGTTGACCAGCAGCAGCGCGCCAATCACTGCCAGCACGCCCAGCGCTTCCAGCAGTAGCACGGGTTTGGGCAACGTCGCCAGATTACGCATGGTTCAGAGCTCCTCAGTGTTCATCTGTTTCTGCTGCAGGTGATACCCGAATACTGTAGTACGGCATTGTGACCGGGTATAGACAGCGCGCATTAGAGTAACAGGCAATTTCTGCTTTTCTTAAGCAGGATGGGCGGGCATGATGTGACGCATTATTCACGCTGTGATGTGAGACAAGTCACAAAACAGCAGCGGAAGGAGAGAAGCAATGATTGCAGTGATTTTTGGCCGTTCCAGCTGCCCTTACTGCGTACGAGCAAAAGAGTTAGCCACGAAGTTAACCAGCGAGCGCGACGATTTTAATTATCAGTACGTCGATATCCAGGCGACCGGCATCACCAAAGCCGACCTGGAAGCGCGTGCCGGCAAACCGGTTTCTACCGTGCCGCAGATCTTCCTCGACGACCAGCACATCGGTGGTTACACCGAATTTGCTGCGTGGACCAAAGAAAACCTCGGCATCGAAGCCTGACCTGACGGGCCTGCGGGCCCGTCTTCGCTTCACTCAGCTGGTCCGCATCGCCAGCATAATGCGCAACAGGCGCACCAGCAGCGCACCGCACCCCGCCCAGAATAGTGCACTCAGGCTCCACGCCGTCACCAGCAGCAAGCTGTGCGTCATCGGCATCACCAGCCACACCCACATCATGCCCAGCAGCGTCCCGCCCAGCGCGATCCACAGTGTGCCGATCAGCGGACTGTCCGGCTGCAGCAGCGCCATCACGATGCCCGGCAGCAGAAACAGCAGCAGTTCCGGCTGCCCACGCACCGCCTGCGTCGCGGCGGCGGACCAAAAATGATGTGCAAAAATAAACACCAGCGTATAAAGCATCACGCCCAGAACCGATGCTGGCCAGCGATTATTGCGCTGCAACATACCTCTCCTCAACTTTGACGTTAACAATATTGAAACTTTTAACTGCCCTGATGCGCTTACGTGGAAATAAAAAGAAACAGCTGAAGGCAGAAGGAATGAAAACTGCTGATAGCTGAGGGTGTTAATTATGATTAGAATGGCGCCGCTTTATGTGGGTCACAGATTAAGAACATTCGGTGACCGGGCCGTGCGCTGCCGTCACAAGATAGCGAAAAAACCCCCTCCCATCAACCCGTTACAGGTAAATAAGAAGTTAAACCGTGAACATTAACGTCGCAGAATTGTTAAGCGGAAATGACGTTCTGTTATTATTTGTCGTATTAGCCCTCGGCCTGTGCCTGGGTAAATTACGCCTTGGCTCCGTACAACTCGGTAATTCTATTGGTGTGCTGGTGGTTTCGCTGATTCTGGGTCAGCAACACTTCGCGATAAATACTGACGCCTTAAGTCTGGGCTTTATGCTGTTTATTTTTTGTGTCGGGGTGGAAGCCGGTCCCAACTTTTTCTCCATCTTTTTCCGCGACGGTAAGAACTATTTCTTTCTGGCGATCGTCATGGTGGTCAGCGCCCTGCTGATTGCGCTGACGCTCGGCAAACTGTTTGGCTGGGATATCGGCCTCACCGCCGGCATGCTGGCCGGCTCGATGACCTCAACGCCGGTGCTGGTGGGCGCAGGCGATACGCTGCGGCAAAGCATCAGCGACACGCAGCTGCTGGGTCGCATGCAGGATAACCTCAGCCTGGGTTACGCCCTCACCTATCTGATTGGGCTGGTCAGCCTGATTTTCGGCGCACGCTACCTGCCGCGCCTGCAGCATCAGGATTTGCCGACCTGCGCCCAGCAAATCGCGCGCGAGCGCGGTCTGGATGCGGACAGCCAGCGTAAAGTGTTCCTGCCGGTGATTCGCGCCTACCGCGTTGGTCCGGAGCTGGTTGAGTGGAGCGGCGGCAAAAACCTGCGCGAGCTGGGGATTCACCGTCAGACCGGCTGCTACATTGAGCGCCTGCGGCGTAACGGCATTCTCGCCAGCCCGGACGGTGATGCCGTGCTGCAGCTAGGCGACGAGATTTCCCTGGTGGGCTATCCGGATGCCCATGCGCGTCTCGACGCCAGTTTCCGTAATGGTAAAGAGGTGTTCGATCGCGATCTGCTCGACATGCGCATCGTCACCGAAGAGATCGTGGTGAAAAACCACAATGCGGTGAATAAACGCCTGAGCCATTTAAAACTGACCGATCACGGCTGCTTCCTTAACCGGGTAATTCGCAGCCAGATTGAGATGCCAATCGACGACAGCATTATGCTCAACAAAGGCGATGTGCTGCAGGTGAGCGGCGAAGCGCGCCGGGTGAAAAGCCTGGCCGATCGCATCGGCTTCATTGCTATTCACAGCCAGATGACCGATCTGCTGGCGTTCTGCGCCTTCTTTATCATCGGCCTGATGATCGGCATGATCACCTTCCAGTTCAGCAACTTCAGCTTTGGCCTGGGCAACGCCGCCGGGCTGCTGTTCGCCGGCATCATGCTCGGCTTCCTGCGCGCCAACCACCCGACGTTCGGCTACATCCCGCAGGGCGCACTGACCATGGTGAAAGAGTTTGGCCTGATGGTGTTTATGGCCGGGGTCGGCCTGAGCGCCGGCAGCGGGCTGCAGCACGGTCTCGGCAGTGCGGGCGCGCTGATGCTGCTGAGCGGCCTGCTGGTGAGTCTGTTGCCGGTGGTGATTTGCTATCTGTTCGGCGCTTACGTGCTGCGCATGAACCGTGCGCTGCTGTTTGGTGCCATCATGGGCGCGCGCACCTGCGCACCGGCCATGGAGATCATCAGCGATACCGCGCGCAGCAGCATTCCGGCGCTCGGCTATGCCGGCACCTACGCCATTGCCAACGTCTTGCTGACGCTGGCGGGGACGCTGATCGTCATCATCTGGCCGCTTTTGCCTGTTTAAAAATATTTTTACACGCGTCAGAACTAATCGGACGCGATGCAGTCTGAATAAGTGCCACTGCTTTTCTTTGAAATCCCCAAATTGAGGAGCCCGTTAGCCTTCTGCTAGCGGGTTTTTTTATGCCTGCCGCGCGCGCCCTTAAGGTTTCCCTAAGCGTGATTTGCCACCCTGTGACTCTGGTTTCGCTATTTGCAAATATTCATGCAACTTTCATCAAAGTTAAACACTCCAACAACCCGCAGTGAGATTCGGAGCGCGGCTATTTATTCTCTGTCCGCGCGCTTCTACGCTATCAACCTTATTTTGCTGGCAATTCTGGCGCTGGCGTTTCTGTGGTGGTCGCGCCACGAAAGCCTCGACATCGCCATCAGCCAGCGCTGGTTTGATCCGCTCACCCGGCGTTTTCCGTGGCAGCACAACCGCTGGCTGGATCTGATTAACCATCGGCTGATGAAGGATGTGATTATCGCTGGCGCGGTGCTGCTGTTACTGCGCGGCCTGCAACAGCGCGACGCCCGGCGTGTGCTGGTGGCCCTGCTGTTTGGTATGGGGCCGCTGGTGGTGGGCATGCTGAAGGCGCACAGCGCGCACTCCTGTCCGTGGGATCTGGCGCTGTTCGGCGGCAATGCCGCGAGCTTTCCGCTGCTGGCGGCGGTGCCGGCCAACAGCGGCCCGGGCCAGTGCTTTCCGGGCGGCCATGCTTCCAGCGGCTTTGCGCTGATGGCGCTGTTTTTTTTGTGGTGGCCGGAGCGTCCACGCCGCGCGCTGCTGGCGCTGGCAGTGGGTATCGCCTGTGGCCTGCTGATGGGCTATGGCCAGGTGATGCGTGGTGCGCACTTTTTCTCCCACAATTTGTGGGCGGGCTGGTGGGTGTGGCTCAGCCAGCTGCTGATTTTTGCCGCAATTTCTTTTTGGGTAAACAAGACGAGGACGAGGAAACGTGATGGAAGCTCTTAACCACACCCTCTTTTTATGGATTAACGCCACGCCGGATTCACCCGCGTGGCTGCTCAGCCTGGCGACCTTTATCGCCAAAGATGTGATTGCGATTGTACCGTTGCTGATTGTCGCCCTGTGGCTGTGGGGACCGCGCGATCAGCTGCAGTCGCAGCGCGCGCTGGTGCTGAAAACCGGCATGGCGCTGATTTATGCGCTGAGCATCTCCTGGTGCGTGGGCCAGCTGCTGCCACACCCGCGCCCGTTCGCCATTGGCTTCGGTCATCAGTTCCTGTCACACGCTGCTGATGACTCCTATCCCAGCGATCACGGCACCACGATTTTTACCTTCGCGCTGGCGTTTATTTTCTGGCACCGTCTGTGGTCCGGCGTGGTTTTGCTGGCGATTGGCAGCGCTATTGCCTGGTCACGCGTGTATCTCGGCGTGCACTGGCCGCTGGATATGCTGGGCGGTTTTCTGGTGGGGTTGCTTGGCTGTCTGGCTTCGCATCTGGCGTGGCAGCTGTACGGTCAGCGCATGCTGGCGCTGACGCATCAACTCTACCGCGCCCTGTTCGCGATGCCGATTAAAAAAGGCTGGGTTCGCGGATAAACTCAGCCGGCAGGCGGGTTAGCCACGGGCTGACCCGCGGCCCTGAAATTAACTGAACCACTTACCAAACCAGCCGTTGAATTTCATCATAATGAAATCCCAGATGCGGCCAACAAAGCCGGCTTCCGGTACATCCTCCATCGCCACCAGCGGACGCTGCTCAATGGTTTTGCCATCCAGCTGGAAATCGATAGTGCCCACTACCTGGTTCTTTTTCAGCGGCGCTTCCAGCTGCGGTGCGTTGAGGGTAAAGCTGGCCTTGAGATTTTTCATCTGCCCTTTCGGGATAGTGATCGCCGCATCCTTCGCCACGCCGAGGTTGACCTGGCTGTTTTCGCCAAACCACACGCGCTGCTGGGCAAACGGTTTATCGGCTTTAATCGGCGTAACGGTTTCATAGAAACGGAAGCCCCACGTCAGCAGCTTCTCACTCTCGCGGAAGCGAATGGCATCGGTCTGCGCGCCCAGTACCACCGAAATCAGGCGCATATCGCCGTCCACCGCTGAAGCAACCAGATTATTGCCCGCCCCCGAGGTATGCCCGGTTTTGATGCCGTCAACCTTGAGGTTGCTGCTCCACAGCAGGCGGTTGCGGTTCATCTGTTTGATATTATTGAAGGTAAATTCTTTTTCGCTGTTCAGCGCATACTCTTCCGGCACATCACCAATCAGGCGCTGGCCGATAATCGCCATATCACGAGCGGTGCTGTACTGGCCTTCGGCGTCCAGACCGTGCACCGTCATGAAGTGGGTGTTTTGCAGGCCAAAGGCTTTAACGTAATTGTTCATCAGGCCAATAAAGGCATCCTGACTGCCGGCGACATAATCCGCCAGCGCGATACAGGCATCATTCCCTGACTGAATCACCACGCCCTTATTCAGTTCCGAGACCGGGATGCGATCGCCCGGCTTGAGGAACATCAGCGACGACCCGCGCAGTTTCGGATTGCCGGTGGCCCACGCATCCTGGCCGATGGTCACCATGTCGTTACTGGTGATTTTGCCGGATTTCAGCGCCTGGCCGACCACGTAGCTGGTCATCATTTTGGTCAGACTGGCGGGATCAAGACGCTGGTCGGCATTGGACTCTGCCAGCACTTTGCCGCTGCTGTAGTCCATCAGAATCCAGGCTTTTGCCTCAATCTGCGGTGCCGCGGGTGCCTGCTCGGCCTGAGTGGTGACAGGGACGAAAAGCAACAATAATGAAGTGGCCGCCAGTGGCCGCCAGACTGAAGTCAGGGATGTTTTTCTCATGAGCGTGACCCAATTGTCCTTGTAAAATCACGGATTTGTGCAGGTAAGACATGTCTTACCAAACGCTAACGGTTCACGCCGGTGAAAAAAACCGCCAAACCGTAAAGTTTTTTAGAGTTTGTTAGAGTAACCCTGGCATCAAGGCCGCTGCGCTGCCAGTGCGCGGGCGTCAGGGCAGAGGAAAAATTGCGAGAAATTCCGAATTTTCGCAGAACAGTTAAGCCAGTCACAAAATTCCGCTAACCTGATGCCAGTCAGCCCGAGGAGAATCATGATGGACTTAGCCGTTTTCGATCTGGATGAAACCCTGATTTGTGAAGACAGCACCAGCCTCTGGCTGCGCTGGCTGGTTTCGCAGGGGTTTGCACCGGAAGAGATCATTCGTCAGGAGCAGGCGCTGATGGCGCAATACCACGCCGGCAGCCTGTCGATTGAAGAGTACATGCGCACCACGCTCTCACCGCTCACCGGCATGGCGACGCTCACCGTCGCAGGCTGGGTGCGGCGCTTTATTCATCGCGATATCCTGCCGCGCGTCTTTCCCGCCGCGCGCGAACGCATTCAGTGGCATCAGCAGCGTGGCGACACGGTAATGATTATTACCGCCAGCGGCGATCACCTCGCCGTGCCGATTGCGGAACGGCTGGGCGTACACGGCGCGCTGGCGATTGGCGTGGAAGTGGTCGATGAACGCTACAGCGGTGAGATTTACGGCACCGCCACTTACCGTGAAGGCAAAGTTTCACGACTCAGCGACTGGCGAGCGCTGCAGCAGGATCGACGCTTTGAGCGCACCTGGGCGTACAGCGATTCGATGAACGATCTGCCGCTGCTGTCGCATGCCGATCATGCATGGGTGATTAACCCGGATGCGCTGCTGCAGCAGGAAGCGCAGCAGCGCGGCTGGCAGGTGTGTAACTGGGTGCGCTGATTTAACCCCGCGCGGCGCTGGCGGCCTCCGCCAGCCCGACTTTCAGCAGCTTGCCATTGGCCTCATCGGTCAGCACATACAGATAACCATCCGGCCCCTGGCGAACATCGCGGATGCGTTCGCCACGGTCACCCAGCAGCCGCTGCGCCTCTTCAACCTTCTCGCCGTTAACCCGCAGACGGATCAGACTTTTATCTTTCAGCGCACCGATAAACAGCGAGTTTTTCCACTGGGGAAAGCGCGCGCTATTGTAAAACGCCATGCCGCTGATGGCCGGCGATTGCTGCCAGTAAAACAGCGGTTGCTCAGTGCCGGCAACGGCGCTGCCCTGCGCTTCCGGCACTTTCTGCCCGCTGTAATCAATGCCGTATGTCGCCAGCGGCCAGCCATAATTTTTGCCCTTCGCCGCCAGATTCACCTCATCGCCGCCGCGCGGGCCGTGTTCACTCTCCCACATCTGCTGCGTCCACGGATTGAGCGCCAGCCCCTGCGGGTTGCGCACGCCGTAAGACCAGATTTCCGCGCGTGCGCCCTGACGATGGTTAAACGGATTATCCGCCGGCACCTTGCCGTCCTGCGTCAGGCGGACGATTTTGCCCGACAGTTTGTCCAGCTGCTGCGCGCTGCGGCTGGCAAAGTTATCGCCGAACGCGATGTACAGATAGCCCTGGCGATCAAACGCCAGCCGCGTGCCGATGTTGGCACCGCCGGAGAGTTTCGGCGTTTGCTCCAGCACCACCTTAAAATCCTGCAGCTGACGGAGATCTGCGCTGAGCGTGCCGTAACCCACTACGCCGCCCGCACGGCCGGTGTCATCGGCGGTGGTATAACTGAGCCACACCCGACGGCTTTGCGCGAAGTCCGGCGCCAGCACCACATCCAGCAGACCGCCCTGACGGTTGGCCCACACGTTGGGTACGCCGCTAATCGGCTGCGATAGCCCCCGGCCCGGCTGCCAGCTGCGCAGCTGTCCGGAACGTTCGGTAATCAGCAGGGTTTGCTGGTCGGGCAGAAACGCCACTGACCACGGATGATCGAGCTTGTCCTGTAACACCTGCACCTGGACATCGGCCGCCAGCGCGGTAAAGGAACCGCTGAGCGCGCCAGCCAGCAGCGCAACACGCCATAAACGCATGGGATTCTCCTTTTCACAGTCTGCCGTTAAGGGTAGTCAGCCAGTAAGAAAGGATGTGCAGGATTTACAAAACATTAAGCCCGGCGCAGTGGCCGGGCTTGTAACAGGCAGGATTATTCGAAGCAGGTTTCCGGGTTTTCTGACAGTGAAATGAAGGATTCACCGCCTTTGGTCAGCGCAATAATGCCGCCGCTTTCAATATCATAAACCCAGCCGTGCAGGCGCAGCTTGCCTTTGCGCAGCGCGACCGAAACGGAAGGATGCGTTTTGATATTGTTGAGCTGGGCAATCACGTTCTCTTTCACCATTTCGTTGAGGCGTTTCTCAACTGATTCGTAGTTGCGCTCTTCCACCACCGCTTTTGCCGCATTGGCGTAGTGCAGCCAGTGATCAACCGCCGGCATGCTCTCGAGATCGGCGTTGGACGCAATCGCGTTCATCGCACCGCAGTTGGAGTGGCCACAAATGATAATTTCGGTTACGCCCAGCGCGACCACCGCGTACTCGATGGTTGCTGACACGCCACCCGGCTCCGGACCAAACGGCGGGACGATGTTACCAGCGTTACGGATCACAAACAGCTGGCCCGGCTCCGACTGTGTCACCAGCTCTGGCACCAGACGGCTATCCGAACAGGAGATGAATAAAGCTTTAGGATTCTGGTTGGACGCCAGACTCTTGAAAAGATCCTTCCTTTCAGGAAACACATTCTGTTGAAAATTCAGAAAACCTTTGACGATCTCTTGCATTTGTCTGCTCTCACATTATCCACTTCAGCCCCGGCAGAGAGAAACTCACCGCTGGCGCGCTTTAAAATTCTGTAATGTCGATAATAACTTACAATTACCAACCCGATATTTAAGCAAAATCGACCCGCTTGCACAACCCGGATGTCCGCCATGCTCACTAAGCGTACACCAAACAAAATGTTGCGCCAGGTAAACGCCCTGCCCATATATATAAGATTATTAGATTGACAATATTAGATTTACTCTTTATTTTCTAATTATCCCTTGCAGGGATGGCAGGTGAAAAGAGGTGCATTGTGGTTGAAGTATCCTGGTCTAAACGTGCCCTGAAACACCTGATGAAGATCGACAAACGCTATCAAAAAAGCATCTTTGAAAAGACATCCCAGCTGATCGCCTTTCCGGCCGTCGCACTGGACATCAGGAAGCTGCAGCAGAGTGATAATCGTTACCGTCTGCGGGTGGGCGATTATCGGGTTATCTTTGCGTTGATAGAGGGAGAGCCTGTCGTTCTTGAGATTGTAGAAGTTGCACGCAGAACCTCTCATACTTACTGATACTCTGCGGGGGAAACCCCGCAGCTATGCACCTGATGACATTGGCCGCGACCTGACGCTACCCGGATAACGTATGTCAAAACAGTATATTTATGATGAAGCAGGCGAACCGCAATTCGTGGTTCTGCCTGTCGCGGAGTATGAAAAGCTGCTTTCAGATGCGGAAAGCAACTGGACAACCCTCGCAATTGAAGCGGATGAACATGATGATGAAACCGTGCCACATGACGTGGTTGGCATTATGCTCAGCCAGGATATCAGTCTGCAGGCGGCCTGGCGTGTTTACCGTAACCTCTCGCAGCAGTATGTTGCCGAACAATTAGGGACCACGCAAAGTGCAATTTCCCAACTGGAACGCAAAGAGAGTAAACCACAGAAAAAAACGCGCGAGCGCTTAGCCCGACTCTACAGCTGCCGTCCGGAACAATTATTGCTGTAATTCCCCCGGCCACCGTTTGCGTGGCCTTTTTCTCTGATTTCGACAGCGCTTCCCTATACATTTTCCCCGTCAACCTCTGTACAATCGCGCTCCTGTCCACCTTAATTATGATGAATTTTTATCCTTATGAGCCATGTCAAAAATCCGCCGCGTGTAGGCTTCGTCTCTCTCGGCTGCCCAAAAAACCTCGTTGACTCTGAACGCATCCTGACGGAGCTGCGGACAGAAGGCTACGACGTGGTGCCACGCTACGATGATGCGGAGATCGTCATTGTTAACACCTGTGGATTTATTGACAGTGCCGTACAGGAATCACTGGAAGCGATTGGTGAAGCGCTGAACGAAAACGGCAAAGTGATCGTCACCGGCTGCCTCGGCGCCAAAGTGGATCAGATTCGCGAAGTGCATCCGAAAGTGCTGGAGATCACCGGCCCGCACAGCTACGAGCAGGTGCTGTCGCACGTGCACACTTACGTGCCAAAACCCGAGCACAACCCGTTCCTCAGCCTGGTGCCGGAACAGGGCGTGAAACTGACGCCGCGCCACTACGCTTACCTGAAAATTTCCGAAGGCTGTAACCATCGCTGCACTTTCTGCATCATCCCGTCAATGCGTGGCGATCTGGACAGCCGTCCGATTGGCGCGGTACTTGATGAAGCTAAACGTCTGGTGGAAGCGGGCGTAAAAGAGCTGCTGGTGATCTCACAGGACACCTCCGCGTACGGCGTCGATGTTAAACATCGCACCGGTTTCTGGAACGGTTCGCCGGTGAAAACCAGCATGGTCAGCCTGTGTGAGCAGCTGGCGAAACTCGGCGTCTGGGTGCGTCTGCACTACGTTTATCCGTATCCGCACGTGGATGACGTGATCCCGCTGATGGCCGAAGGCAAAATCCTGCCTTACCTCGATATTCCACTGCAGCACGCCAGCCCGCGCATCCTGAAGCTGATGAAGCGTCCGGGCGCGGTTGAGCGCACGCTGGAGCGCATCAAACGCTGGCGTGAAATCTGTCCGGAGCTGACGCTGCGTTCCACCTTCATCGTGGGTTTCCCGGGCGAAACCGAAGAAGATTTCCAGATGCTGCTCGACTTCCTGCGTGAAGCGCGCCTCGATCGCGTTGGCTGCTTCCAGTACAGCCCGGTTGAAGGCGCCACGGCTAACCAGCTGCCGGATCAGGTTCCGGACGACGTCAAGCAGGCGCGTTTTGACCGCTTCATGCAGTTGCAGCAGCAGATCTCCGCAGAGCGTCTGCAGGAGAAAATCGGTCGCGAGATTCTGGTGATCATTGATGAAGTGGATGAAGAAGGCGCGGTCGGCCGCAGCATGGCCGACGCCCCGGAAATCGACGGTGCGGTCTATCTGAATGGCGATCGCCAGGTGAAGGTCGGCGAGGTGGTGCGGGTCAAAGTCGAACACGCCGACGAATACGACCTGTGGGGCACGCGCGTTTAACCGTACTTTTGCTGGTGCGCTTTTTTGCGCGCCAGATAATCGTTATCGGCGCGCAGCCGGTCCCAGCACGCTTTGAATACGGCCGCCGCAGCGGCCTTTTCTTTTTCTACCGTCCGCGGCAGCTCTTTGCCGTCAGCACCGTATTTCCGTCCGCCCTGATGATTGCTGTAGCGGCGCGCGCGGGTGTAGCCCATCTGAATAAATTTGCGCGCCATATCCATACCGACAAAATCATCCTGCGCGCGATACGCCTCGAACAGCTGCATGATTTTTTCTGATGACTGCTGCGCCAGCTCGACGGTGCGAAAGCGCCAGTGCGGCAGAATTTCGCTCTTATAAGGTTCCACCATCAGCACCCCCTGCTCGCCGCGCCCGACCTGATACAGCTCCGGATGCTGACGGAAGTCGAGCTGTTTAAAATCCTGCTGGTAATTGAAGGGTTTCATCCCCTGGCCTCCTGTCCGTAACCATTACTGCGGTGAATTATTTCGCTGCCGCACTTTAGTGATGCTTTTTTCCACCGATAACATAACTACCGGCTCATTTGCTAAGAGATGCTCACATGTTCAACAAGATGAAAATTGTGACCGCCATTGTGGTTATTCTGGTGGTATTCACAGCCATGCAGGCCATATCCGGCTCGCTCTTTTTCTCCTCGCTGCGTGCGGGACAACATAATTTCACCGCCAGCAATCAGTTGTCTCATCAGCAGCGCGAGCTGGGCGACGGCTGGCAAACGCTGGTGAAAACCCGCGTCACCATCAACCGCGTGGCGATCCGTATTCTGAAAAATCAGACCGACGAGCAGTCGCTGGCGGCGATCAACAAGCTGCTGCTGGCAGCCGGTGCCTCGCTGGAAGCGGCGCAGCAGCACTTCAATCAGTATAGAAGCTATCCGCGCATCGACGGCCAGAGTGCGTCGACCGCCGATCTGATCGACAATAAATTCAAAGCGTTTGCCGCGCTGCTGCAGCAGTCCGCCGTGTTTCTGAAAGCCAATAACTACGCGGCCTACGGCAATCTCGATGCGCAGCAGGCGCAGGATGAACTGGAACAGGCTTATCAGCAGTGGCGCGATGAAAACATGCAGCTGATCAATCAGCGCAGCCTGCAAAATGACAGCAACTATCAGCAGGTGCTAATCATGATTGCCGTCATCGCGCTGGTGGTGGTGCTGATGGTGGCGGCGGTATGGACGCTGGTACGCCGCGTGCTGCTGGCACCGATGCAGCAGGTGCAGCAGCAGATCGAGCGCTTTGCCGAAGGCGATTTGTCAGCCAGCCTGCAGGTGGCAGGCCGCAGTGAAATGGCGGCCATTGCCGCCAGCCTGAACCATATGCAGCAGGCGCTGCTTGGTACCATTAATAACGTGCGCGACAGCGCGGATGCCATTTTTGGCAGCGCCAGCGCCATCGCCAACGGTAATAACGATCTCTCGGCGCGGACCGAACAGCAGGCTGCCTCACTGGAAGAGACCGCCGCCAGCATGGAACAGCTGACCGCGACCGTGAAGCAGAATGCTGACAACGCGCGTCAGGCCACGCAGCTGGCGAAAACCGCGTCGGACACCGCCGATAAAGGCGGTAACGTGGTGGAAGGTGTGGTGAAAACCATGCGTGACATTGCGGACAGCTCGAAGAAAATCGCCGACATTACCAGCGTCATCGACGGTATCGCTTTCCAGACCAACATTCTGGCGCTTAACGCCGCGGTAGAAGCGGCGCGTGCCGGTGAGCAGGGGCGCGGCTTTGCAGTGGTGGCGGGCGAAGTGCGCAACCTGGCCCAGCGCAGCGCGCAGGCGGCGAAAGAGATCAAACTGCTGATTGAAAACTCCGTACAACGCGTGGACCTCGGTTCGCAGCAGGTCAGCAGCGCTGGCGATACCATGCAGGAGATTGTCAGCGCGGTGACGCGCGTCACCGACATTATGGGTGAGATTGCCTCGGCTTCCGATGAGCAAAGCCGCGGTATCGACCAGATTGGCCAGGCGGTAAATGAGATGGATCGCGTGACGCAGCAGAACGCCACGCTGGTGCAGGAATCGGCCAGCGCCTCGGCATCGCTGGAGCAGCAGGCCAGCCGATTGTCATCGGCGGTGGCACGGTTCAACACCGGCGCGCGCCCGCACGCTGCGGTAACCGAGCGGATGGTGAAACCGGTGGTGCCCGCCCCGACCCGCGCCCTGCCCGCGGCGGTGAGCCACGGTAACGATAACTGGGAAACGTTTTGATGCGCTGAAGTGTTAATAAAATCAGTGGCCTGATTAAGAGTCATGCGCCAGGCATTGCAGTTATCGTAGCGGCGCAATTTATTGCGCGATGAATCGCGCCGCTACAACTGCAATGCGGTGTTCACCCTCAGCTCTTCAGTTTCGGGTCCAGCGCATCGCGCAGGCCGTCGCCCAGCAGATTGAACGCCAGCACGGTGAGAAAAATCGCCAGGCTGGGGAAGATCGCCACGTGCGGCGCAATCACCATATCGGCGCGCGCTTCGTTGAGCATCGCGCCCCACTCCGGCGTCGGCGGCTGCGCGCCCAGGCCGAGAAAGGACAGGCTGGCGGCGGTGATGATCGAGGTACCGATACGCATGGTGAAATAGACCACAATCGACGATACCGTACCGGGCAAAATGTGACGCATGATAATGGTCCAGTCGGAGGCACCAATACTGCGCGCCGACTCGATATAGGTCTGATGTTTCAGCACCAGCGTATTGCCACGCACCAGACGGGCAAATGCCGGAATACTGAAAATCGCCACCGCCACAATCACATTGCTCATGCCGCTGCCCATGATCGCCACCACCGCGATCGCCAGCAGGATGCCGGGAAACGCAAACAACACATCGCAGATGCGCATGGTGATGCGATCCCACCAGCCTTCGTAATAGCCCGCCAGCAGCCCCAGCACGGTGCCGATCACCGTGCCAATCGCCACCGAGAAGAAGCCAGCGATCAGCGAAATGCGCGTGCCGACCAGCACCCGACTGAAGATATCGCGTCCAAGTGAATCGACGCCAAACAGATGCATCCACGACGGACCTTCGTTGAGCCGGTCGTAGTCAAAATAGTTTTCCGCATCAAACGGGGCGATCCACGGGGCGATAAACGCCACCACAATCAGCAGCAGTACAAATGCGCCCGCCAGCAGCGCCACATGCTGACGGCGAAAGCGCCGCCAGAATTCACGCCACGGCGTGCGAACCCGGTTTTCCGTCATCAGCGGCAGGGATTTCAGTGCCGCCTCGCGTCGCCAGTTCTTCAATTGCGACTCCTTACCTGTAGCGAATAGCCGGGTTGATCGCCGCGTAAAGCATATCGACGATCAGGTTAATCATAATGAACTCCAGCGAGAACAGCAGCACCTCGGCCTGAATCACCGGGTAATCGCGCATCTCCACCGAATCCACCAGCAGACGGCCCAGTCCGGGCCAGTTAAACACCACTTCCACCACAATCGAGCCGCCGAGCAGAAAGCCGAACTGCAGCCCCATCATGGTGACCACCGGAATCATGGCATTGCGCAGCCCGTGTTTGACCACCACCAGCGATTCGCGCACCCCTTTGGCACGCGCGGTGCGCATATAATCTTCCTGCATCACCTCAACGAACGAAGCGCGGGTAAAGCGCGCCATCACCGCGGCCACGGCGGCACCGAGCGTAATCGACGGCAGAATGTAGTGCTGCCAGCTGTCGGCGCCCACCGTCGGCAGCCAGCCGAGCTCGACCGAAAAGACCTGCATCAGCAGCATGCCCAGCGCAAACGCCGGAAAGGAGATGCCGGAAACCGCCAGCGTCATGCCGATGCGGTCCGGCCAGCGATTGCGCCATACCGCCGAAACGATGCCGATCGCCATGCCAAACAGTACCGCCCATACCATGCTGCTCAGCGTCAGCCACAGAGTAGGAAAAAAGCGCGCGGCAATTTCGGCAGAGACCGGCCGCTTTGACACCATCGACTGACCAAAATCACCCTGCAAAGCATTGAGGATAAAGTGCCAGAACTGCTGAATCAGCGGCTGATCGAGTCCCAGCTCCTGACGCACCAGCGCCACCACTGAGGCATCCGCTTCCGGTCCGGCAATCAGGCGCGCCGGGTCGCCCGGCAGCAGATGCACGAACAGGAACACCAGCACTGCGACAATCAGCAGCGTGGGAATCAGCCCGAGCAGGCGTTTAAGAAAATAGTTGAGCATGCGAAATCCCGCGCAGCATCGGCCAGCCCCGTAAGGCTGGCCGCGTCTGTTACTTCAGATCCGCCTCATCAAAATTGAATGAGGTATCGGGCATGACGTAAAAACCGGTCAGGTTTTTATTGTTCGCAGACAGCAGCTGCTCCACCACCAGCGGAATCCACGGGTGATCGTTCCAGATGCGGTCCTGCGCGTCTTTATACAGTCTGGCTTTCTGGTCGCGATCGGTGGTCTTCAGCGCATCCGCCAGGTCTTTATCCACCTGCGGGTTGCTGTAGAACGCGGTGTTGAAGATCGCCGGTGGCCACGAGCTGGTAGCGAACAGCGGCGTCAGCGCCCAGTCGGCTTCGCCGGTGGAGGCTGACCAGCCGGTGTAGAACATGCGCACCCCGCTCTCTTTCTGCCCTTTACTCTCTACTTCCGCCGCGCGCTGGCCGGCATCCATCGCCGTGACTTTCACCTTCACACCCACCTGCGCCAGTTGCTGCTGGGTAAACTGCAGCACTTTCTGCGCGGTGCTGTGGTTATGCGATGACCACAGCGTGGTTTCGAAACCGTTCGGGTAGCCCGCTTCCTTCAGCAACTCGCGCGCTTTGGCCGGATCGTATTTGATTGCCGGATAGCTCTGGGCAAAATCAATGCGCGGCGGCACGATGCCGGTGGCTGGCGTGGCGTAACCGGCAAAGGCCACTTTGGCCAGCGCCTGGCGATTGATGGCGTACTCCAGCGCTTCACGCACTTTCGGGTTATCGAACGGCTTTTGCGTCACGTTGAGGCTGATGTAACGCTGCATGATCGATGGTGTGGTCACCACATCCAGCTTGCTATTGCCCTGCAACAGTTTGGCCTGCTCTAACGGCACCGGGAAGGCAAAGCTGGCCTCGCCGGTTTGCAGCATCGCCGCGCGGGTGTTGTTATCCACCACCGGACGCCAGGTAATGCTGTCGAGTTTCGGATAGCCTGGTTTCCAGTAGCCCGACCACTTTTTCACTTTGACAAAGTCGGTCTGGTTCCAGGTGTCAAAGGTATAAGGTCCGGTGCCTATCGGATGGAAACCGATGTCCTTGCCATATTTTTTCAGCGCGGTTGGCGAGATCATCACCGCAGCCGGGTGTGCCAGATTGTTGATAAACGCTGAGAACGGCTGCTTCAGGGTAATTTTCACCGTGGACGGATCGACCACTTCGGTGGTGGCGATATATTTAAACAGGTTATAGCGCTTGAGATGGTTGTCCGGATTACTGGCGCGGTCGAGGTTGACCTTCACCGCTTCGGCATTGAAATCCGTGCCATCCTGGAATTTCACACCCGGACGCAGTTTGATAGTGTAAGTCAGCCCATCGCTGCTGGCCTGATAGCTTTCGGCCAGTACGTTGACCAGCTTCATGTCTTTATCGAAGCCGAACAGCCCCTGATAGAAAGATTTGGCCACCGCCTGCGACAGCGTGTCGTTGGCGTCGTACGGATCCAGCGTGGTGAAGGTCGACGCCACGGCAATCACCGCATCTTTGGCCGCCCAGGCGGGCAGCGCCAGCGCCGAACTCAACAACCCGGCAGTGATAACCCCTTTTCGCATGATATGGTGCATCGTTATCGTTCTCCTGTAGTCCCTGTCTTGCGCGCCCTGCACAGAGGGCGCGGTTGGTTGCTGCTCAGGCGCCGCTAATGGCATGGCGGGCGACAAAATGGCCCGGCGCCACTTCCAGTAACGGTGCCACTTCCGGCTCATCACCCAGCGGGCGAATCGGGCTGGGGATCTCATCGACCATCAGCGCCCGCTCGCGGTGCCGATGCGCCGGATCGGCCACCGGCACCGCGGCCATCAGTTTTTTGGTATAAGGATGGCGCGGCTGTTCGAATACCGCCTGACGCGGTCCCATCTCCACAATCTGTCCGAGATACATCACCGCCACGCGATGGCTGATGCGCTCCACCACCGCCATGTCGTGCGAAATAAACAGGAAGGCGATGCCAAATTCACGCTGTAAATCCAGCATCAGATTGATGATCTGCGCCTGGATCGACACATCCAGCGCGGAGACGGATTCGTCGGCGATCACCACTTTAGGATTGAGCGCCAGCGCGCGTGCGATGCAGATACGCTGGCGCTGACCGCCAGAAAACTCGTGCGGGTAGCGCTGCGCGTGTTCGGGTAGCAGACCAACGCGTTCCAGCAGCCAGGCGACGCGTTTCTCTGCCTGCGCGCGCCCCATGCTGCGATGCACCAGCAGCGGCTCCATAATCGAAAAGCCGACGGTAAGGCGCGGATCGAGCGACGCATACGGATCCTGAAAGATAAACTGAATGTCGCGGCGCAGCGTGGCCAGCGCCCTGCCCTGCAGCGCATCAATGCGCTGGCCGTCAAAAGTGATGCTGCCGCCCTGGCTGGCGACCAGCCGCAGCAGCGAACGTCCGGTGGTGGATTTACCGCAGCCGGACTCGCCCACCAGCGCGAGGGTTTCGCCTGCATAAAGATCGAAACTGACTTTTTCCACCGCGTGGACGCGACGCTTCACCCGATTGAGCAGCCCGCCGCGAATATCAAAACGCGTAACCAGATCGCGCACCTGTAAAATCGGCGGACGATCGTGACGCACGGTATCCTGCGGCGTGCTGGCCTCTTCGCGGCCGTTGGTATGCAGCAGCGGAAACTTCGCCGGCAGCGGCTGGCCGCTCATCGCCCCGAGTTTCGGCACGGCCGCCAGCAGCGCGCGGGTATACGGCTGCTGCGGCGCATCGAACAACTGCTGCACCGGCGCGCGCTCAACCACATCGCCGCGATACATCACCTGCACGCGATCGGCCATCTCCGCCACCACGCCCATATCATGGGTAATAAAGATGACGCCCATCTGCATCTCTTTTTGCAGCACGCGAATCAGCTGCAGAATCTGCGCCTGGATGGTGACGTCCAGCGCGGTGGTCGGCTCATCGGCAATCAGCAGCGCTGGCTTGCACGACAGCGCCATAGCGATCATCACGCGCTGGCGCATACCGCCGGAGAGCTGATGCGGATAGCGCGACAGCACATTGTGCGCTTCCGGAATGCGCACCAGATCCAGCATGCGTCGCGCTTCGGCCTGCGCCTGCTGGTGACTTTTCCCCTGATGCAAACGAATGGATTCGGCGATCTGTTCACCGACGGTGAACACCGGGTTGAGCGACGTCATCGGCTCCTGAAAGATCATCGCCATGTCCGCACCGCGCACCCGGCGCATCTGGCTGGCGGACGCCCGCATCACATCCAGCACCTCGCCGTTACGCCGCCGCAGCAGGATTTCACCGCTGACCGCGCCGCCGGCCTGCGCAATCAGGCGCATCAGCGCCAGCGACGTCACCGATTTGCCCGAGCCCGATTCGCCCACCAGCGCCAGCGTTTCTCCGCGGTGCAGATCGAGTGAAAGCTGCCGCACGGCGTCCGTCACGCGCCCTTCATGCTCAAAGCGCACGCAGAGATCGCGTACCGCCAGCACCTGCTGCGGCGCAAACTGCTGCTGTAGATCCGTCATGCCTGCTCCTTAGCTGTCGCGGTAAATCGCCACCTCAACCTCGCCGCCCACATAAGCGAATCCGCGGTACATGCCTTCGCTGTTAAACGGCAGCGCCACGTTGCCGTGGGCATCAACGGCAATCAGCCCGCCGCTGCCCTCCAGCTCCTGCACTTTGTCATGAATTACACTGGCGGTGGCCTGTTGCAGCGAACGACCGCCATATTCCATCTGCGCTGAGACATCGTAAGCCGCCAGCGTACGAATAAACACTTCGCCGGTACCGGTACAGGAGACCGCCACGGTGGCGTTGTTGGCATAGCAGCCGGCGCCCGCCAGCGGTGAATCGCCGACGCGGCCCGCCTGCTTGTTGGTCATGCCGCCGGTGGAGGTGGCGGCCGCCAGATTACCCTGCAAATCGAGCGCCACCGCACCCACTGTGCCAAATTTGCGATCCGGGTCCAGCGGATCGCACCCCTGCGCCGCGCCATCATGATCCAGCAGCATTTGTTCGCTGCCCAGCGCGCGCTGCAGCTGCTCCCAGCGTTCTGGCGTCGAGAAAAAATCGGGCTCGACCGGCGTCAGCCCCTGTTGCGCGGCAAAGGCTTCCGCCCCGCTGCCAATAAAGAGCACGTGCGGACTGGCTTCCAGCACTTTACGCGCGGCAAGAATCGGATTGCGGATACGGCTGACGCCAGCGACGGCGCCGATATCCAGCGTACGGCCATCCATCAGGCTGGCATCCAGTTCATGGGTGCCCTGATGGGTGAACACGGCCCCTCTGCCGGCATTGAACAGCGGGCACTCTTCCAGCAGCCGCACCGCTTCGGTCACGGCATCCAGCGCGCTACCGCCGCTGGCCAGAATCTGCTGGCCGGCGCTGACAATCGCGGCCAGCTGCTGACGATAGTGCTGCTCTTTTTCGGCGCTCATTGCCGCACGCGTAATCGCGCCGGCGCCGCCGTGAATTGCGATAACTGCTTTAGCCATAACCGTTACCCTGTCAAGGAATCAGAGCCAAAAACACTGATTTAGAATGGTTTTCATCTTTTTTTGGCAATTTTCGACTATAGAAAGCCCCTCCCTGCTTGTAAAGCAGAAAGTGTATCAGCGGTCATAACCTTTTAATGTGGATTATGCTTTTTTGTGAATTAAGGGAGAGAACGCACCAGCTTTAATATTATGGCTGGCGCGCTTACGTCTGGCACCGGCAAGGCAGTGAACAACCTCTTCGCCCTTACTTTTTGTGTGGCTTCAGTGCCGGTTAAAAATCGGGTAAGTTAAAGGCCCATTCATGAAAAGGAATATTCAGTGGAAGATGAAAAAGGGCTAAGGATTGCACTCTCCCCGGTGCAGCTGGCAGCCGTCCTTTCAGATCGCAGCGTCAGCGAGGGTGAAACGACCAGCAACCGCATTTTCGGAGGGCTCGGGCTCGCTGGCGGAGTGATTGAGCTTTTTGGTGCTGGCGCACTGTGCGTCGTGCCTGAGCCCACCATGCTGACCAAAGCTGGCTGCGTCTTTGTCGGCACTCACAGTCTCGACACGCTTCAGGCCAGCCTGCGCCAGGTATGGACTGGCAGACAGGTCGCTACCGACACGTTTAATTCGGCCGTGGCACTCGCAGAATCGCTCGGCGCTGACCGTCAGACCGCCATGAATGTCGGCCTGACGGTAGATATCGCCATTCCGATGGCATTTGCCTTTGCAGCCGGAGCAGAGCGCGTCATCGCGGTGCGTGCCGGGCGGGTCAAAATCGCCGAGCATGAGTCGCTTTCAGGGCGAGCACCCGGTGGGCACACGATTGAGCGACATATCGGCAAAACGCCGGATGAGCTGCGGGAGAGGCTTCGTAACCGGCCTCGTCTCGATGAGGCCAGTAGCTTTAAGTCTCTGAGCGAGGCGGAAGCACTGATCAGTAAGGTGCTGGCAGATAATAAGCATCAAATTCAAATGTGGGTGAAAAATATCCCTCCAGGCTTGCAAGCCCGTATGCGCCTGAGTCGGCGTTTTTCACATCCGGTTGGTATAGTCGTGAGTAAAGGGCGTGAAGAGGTTGAAACCTGCTACGCCGTTCGCGTCATACTGGATTTTAAGCCCTACAACGGCAAACCTTACTTTATCATTACCGCTTTCCCGGAGTTATGATGGACCGTATCAGTATCAGTGAACTGGATAATTTTATTGGCATCTGGTTTGGGCAGGATTATGACCTGTTTGAACCGGGCGATGAGATCGAGCCCAAAATCGAGGCGTATATCAGAGAAGCGCATAAAGGAAACCTGCACGCCATGCTGGCAGACATCGAGCTGTTTCTGGCAGAGTGCGATGACGTCGAATCTGATTTCCGCGACCGCTATAAAAGAGAGTTTGTTCCGGCCAACTGGGATACCACTGCGGGCGCGTTTCTGTCACTGGTGCATAAGAAAGTATCTGCCGCACTCACATCATAACGTCAGCACGGTTGTTAACATGACTATCACTTTCAGTCTGAACAAAGCATGTTCGTCGGCGGATTCGTCACCGCGCACTAATTTCCATTCCCTTTGATCTCGCATGTGACTCAGCCGACAACAGCCACCATAATAGGCAGCATTCGCCTTTAACCCGACAGAGATGGACATGGAACCTTTTACCGCCGGACTGATTTCCCTTGAAGACGCGCAGCAGAAAATGCTGCAGCAGCTGCAACCGATTAGCGATTGCCTGAGCGTCGCACTGGCCGATGCCGCCGGGCGCATTACCGCGAAGCCGGTGATTTCGCCGCTGGACGTGCCGCCATTCGATAACTCCGCGATGGACGGCTACGCGCTGCGCCTGAGCGACCTGTCCGCTGACCGCGTGTTGCCGGTAGCGGGCAAAGCATTTGCCGGCGCCCCGTTTAATGGCGAGTGGCCAGCCGGCAGCGTGATTCGCATCATGACCGGCGCACCGATTCCTGCCGGCTGCGACGCCGTGGTGATGCAGGAGCAAACCGAATCGCGTGACGGCGGCATTGTCATCACCGCGCCAGTGCGTGCCGGGCAAAATATTCGCCGCATCGGGGAAGATATTCAGGCCGGTAAGCAGGTACTGGATGCCGGCGTGCGGCTCGGTGCCGCGGAGCTGCCGCTGCTGGCGTCGCTGGGTATTGCGGAGGTCAGCGTGCTGCGTAAGCTGCGCGTGGCCATTTTCTCCACCGGTGACGAACTGCAGGCGGTGGGCCAGCCGCTGGCTGAAGGCCAGATTTATGACACCAACCGCTTCACCGTGGCGCTGATGCTGCGCAAACTTGGCTGCGAGGTGATCGACCTCGGCGTGATCGCTGACGATCCTGCGAAGCTGCGCCAGGCCTTCAGCGAAGCCGATCGCCAGGCCGATGTGGTGATCAGCACCGGCGGCGTGTCAGTGGGCGAGGCGGATTTCACCAAAGCGATGCTCGAAGAGCTGGGTGCGATTACCTTCTGGAAACTGGCGATCAAGCCCGGCAAGCCGTTTGCCTTTGGCCGTCTGGCCAACAGCTGGTTCTGCGGGCTGCCGGGCAATCCGGTGTCGGCGGCCGTGACCTTCTATCAGCTGGTGCAGCCGCTGCTGGCCACGCTGACCGGCCAGACCACGCGCATCATGCCGCTGCGCCAGCGCGCGCGCGCAACGCAGCGTCTGAAGAAAGCACCGGGCCGGCTCGATTTTCAGCGCGGCATCCTCAGTCGCGGCGATGATGGTGTACTGGAAGTGCGCAGCACCGGTGCGCAGGGCTCGCACGTGTTCAGTTCCTTTGCGCTGGCCGACTGCTTTATTGTGCTGGAGCGCGATCGTGGTGACGTTGAGCCGGGCGAATGGGTTGATGTCGAGGCCTTCAACAGCCTGCTGGAGGGCTAATGCACACAGAGCTGAGCGATGAAGAGATGCTGCGCTACAACCGGCAGATTGTGCTGCGCGGCTTCGATTTCGACGGCCAGGAACGGCTAAAAGCCTCACGGGTGCTTATCGTTGGCCTGGGCGGACTGGGCTGTGCCGCCGCGCCCTATCTTGCCGCCGCCGGCGTAGGCCATCTGACGCTGCTGGATTTCGATCGCGTCAGCCTGAGTAATCTGCAACGCCAGATTCTGCACAGCGATGAGCGCATCGGCATGGCAAAAGTCGCCTCGGCCCGTCAGCAGCTGGCGGCGCTCAATCCGCACTGCGCGCTGGAGCCGATCGATGCGCAGCTGGATGAAGCCGCGCTCGGCGAACTGATTGCGCGTCACGATGCGGTGCTGGACTGCAGCGACAATGTCACCACGCGCGAACAGGTGAACCGCGGATGTTTTCAGCATCGGGTGCCGCTGATCTCCGGCGCCGCCATCCGTATGGAAGGTCAGCTCAGCGTGTTTACCTGGCAGCCCGGCGAGCCCTGCTATCGCTGCATCAGCCGCCTGTTCGGCGAGCAGACGCTGAGCTGTGTCGAAGCCGGCGTAATGGCTCCGCTTGTCGGCGTGGTAGGTGCGATGCAGGCGATGGAAACGCTGAAGGTGCTGAGCGCCTTTGGCCAGCCGGCCAGCGCGCGACTGCTGATGTACGATGCGATGAGCGCCGAGTTTCGCAGCCTGAAAGTGGCGCAGGATGCGCAGTGTGAAGTGTGTGGCCAGCGTGAGGAATAACGTCAGGGCGTGACATAAGCGTCAGGTATTGCTGAGCGGCGCAATTTATCAGGCGATAAGTTGCGCCGCTGATGAGGGCGGCTGCTAAACGGCTACGCCGTTAGACGATGCCCTGGCTGCGCAGGTAATCTTCGTAGTTGCCGGTGAAGTCAACGATGCGATCGCCTTTCATCTCGATGACGCGCGTCGCCAGCGAGCTGACGAACTCACGGTCGTGCGAGACGAAAATCAGCGTGCCTTCGTACATCTCCAGCGCCATGTTCAGTGACTCGATCGACTCCATATCCAGGTGGTTGGTCGGTTCGTCCATCACCAGGATGTTTGGCTTCTGCATCATCAGCTTGCCAAACAGCATGCGGCCCTTCTCACCACCGGACAGCACTTTTGCTGGCTTCTTGATGTCGTCGTGGCTGAACAGCAGACGACCAAGAATACTGCGCACCGCCTGCTCGTCGTCGCCTTCCTGCTTCCACTGGCTCATCCAGTCGAACACGCTCAGGTCGTCAGCAAAATCTTCGGCGTGATCCTGCGCGTAGTAACCAATGCGCGCATTCTCCGACCATTTCACCGTGCCGCTATCCGGCTGCAGTTCGCCAACCAGTGTTTTCAGCAGCGTGGATTTACCAATACCGTTGGCGCCGAGGATGGCCAGTTTCTCACCCACTTCCAGCAGCAGGTTAAGATTTTTAAACAGCGGACCGTTATCAAATCCTTTGGTCAGCGCTTCCACTTCCAGCGCATTACGGAACAGCTTTTTATCCTGCTCGAAACGAATATACGGGTTCTGACGGCTGGAGGCTTTTACCTCATCCAGTTTGATTTTATCAATCTGCTTCGCGCGCGAAGTGGCCTGACGCGATTTTGAGGCGTTGGCGCTAAAGCGGCTAACGAAGGATTGCAGATCGGCAATTTGTGCTTTCTTCTTGGCGTTATCCGCTAATAAACGCTCGCGCGCCTGGGTCGCCGCCGTCATATATTCGTCATAATTGCCGGGATAAACGCGCAGCTCACCGTAATCCAGATCCGCCATGTGCGTACACACCATATTCAGGAAGTGACGGTCATGCGAAATGATGATCATGGTACTGTCACGTTCGTTAAGCACCTGCTCCAGCCAGCGAATGGTGTCAATATCCAGGTTGTTGGTCGGTTCGTCGAGTAACAAAATATCCGGGTTAGCAAATAATGCCTGCGCCAGCAGCACACGCAATTTCCAGCCAGGGGCAATTTCACTCATCGGACCGTAATGCTGCTCCACCGGAATGCCCACGCCGAGTAATAATTCTCCGGCGCGTGATTCGGCACTGTAACCGTCCATTTCACCGTAGGCGACCTCAAGGTCGGCGACTTTATAGCCCTCCTCTTCGCTCATTTCCGGCAATGCATATATGCGATCGCGCTCCTGCTTCACCGCCCACAATTCCTGGTGACCCATAATCACGGTATCCAGCACGCTATATTGCTCGAAAGCAAACTGATCCTGGCGAAGCTTACCGATGCGCTCATTAGGGTCGAGGGAAACATTTCCGTTAGTCGGAACCAGGTCGCCGCCCAGTATTTTCATGAAGGTCGATTTACCGCTGCCGTTCGCACCGATTAAACCGTAACGATTACCGCCGCCAAATTTAACGGAGATATTCTCAAACAGTGGCTTACTGCCGAACTGCATAGTGATATTGCTGGAAACTAACACGGCATTGACCTTTGTTACGCAGTGGAGGAAAAAACAGCGGGCATTATGCCAGAAGCGGCCTGGATGAGCCACCTCTGCACCCGGATACGCAGAGGCAAGGCGGAGAACACCTTGTTGCCAGAGGTAAAATAATTGCGACCGTGCCGGACAGGTTATCCACGGCGCGGGAAGTGAACCGCCGCCCGTGCCCGGAGCGAGGCCAATAAAAAAGCCGGAGACGCTGACGCCTCCGGCTCCCGCTTACAAGGATTGTGCAGATTATTTGATCAGGAAGCTGTCGAGGCTTTTACCTGCATCCAGCGCTTTTTTAATCGCAGCTGGGGTACGGCCCTGACCGGTCCATGATTTCTCTTCACCGTTTTCGTCGGTGTAAGAATATTTCGCCGGACGCGGCGCACGCTTGGCGCGTTTTTTACCGGTTTCCAGTGCACCCAGTAATTCGTTCGGGTCGATACCGTCTGCCAGCAGCATTTCACGGTATTTAGACAGCTTCTCTTCTTTTTCGCGGTTCTGCGCTTCTTCCGCTTCAACTTCGTCGCGGCGCTCAGTTACCACGACGGTTAATTTTTCCAGAATTTCTTCCAGATCGCTCAGTGGCAGTTCACGAGCCTGTGCACGTAATGTGCGAATGTTGTTCAGAACTTTAAATGCGTCACTCATCACAATGTCCTTGCTTAAGGGGGTTAAATAAACTGTAGTGGCAAGATTACCCAATTCAAATAAAAAAATAAATTAATTTTGCAGACCGGATTAATCCGAATGGATCAGCATATTCCTGGCAGGCGCGTTTAAACCCAATGTGCGGCGTGAATTAACGGTGAATTAACATCAGCGGTTCAGTACCACCGGCTGGAACTGGAATCGATTTCATTGCTTATTCACGCGTAGGAAACAAGCGTTTAGCGCTTATTGTGCGCTGAGGCAGTAGTCAGCATAAAGGTAAAAAAACATTAATAGTGTAAGTAAAATCCGTTTTTAACGCGGATGGCATTAGCGTCACAGATGCGAGCAATATCTCATTTTGCCATTAAATAAATAAAAAAAGGCCGGTTGTTCACCGGCCATCATGCAAAAATCGTATGTCTGTGGTTATCCGCTTTTCTTCACTGCCGGTCGCAATAGCTGGGGCGCCGGTGCATCAGACAGCCGGTCGTGCAAATAATGTTCAATCTGCTCCAGCGAACGATGGCGTGTTTCCGGTACCCAGCGAATAACAAAAATCGCGCCGCCTATGCCAATCAGCGCGAAAATAAAGAACGCGCCGGATAAGCCAACCGACGCCAGCAGAACCGGGAACAGCAGAGAAATAAGAAAATTGGCGATCCACAACGCAAATACCGCGCCGCCCATAAAAATACCGCGTAACCTTGTGGGGAAAATTTCTGACAGCAGCAGCCAGGTGACCGGCGATAACGCGCCCTGCTGGAAACTCAGAAACATCAGCATACCCAGCAGCACCATATAACTGCGCAAGATATCCGGCTGACCGTTAACTGTTTCCGGCATCAGGTAACTGACGGTGCCAATAAACACCAGACAGGCGGTACAACCAAACTGACCTATCATCGTCATGGTGCGGCGACCGATGCGCCCCAGCAGCCAGATCCCCACAAAGGTCATTAATACCGATACCGCGCCATTGGCAATGGTGGCAAACAGCGCAGCGTCATTGCTCATCCCCACCGCTTTCAGCATGGTCGGCGCGTAGTACATGATGGTATTCACGCCGGTCAGTTGCTGGATGGCGGCAATACCGATACCGATCAGGAACAGTTTGATCAGCCATGGCTGGCGCAGTTCCCGCAGACGCGGACGCTGCTGTTGCTCGTCCGACAGCGTCTCTTCGATCTCCATCATCTCCCACTCAACGTCTTCGCGCGCGCGGGTGCGTTCCAGAACCTTGCGCGCCTCAGCGAGACGGCCTTTCATGGCATACCAGCGCGGCGTGTCCGGCATAAACATCATCCCGAACCACAGCAGCACCGCCGGTAGCGTGGCGACCGCCAGCATCCAGCGCCAGGTCGTGTCGCCCCCCCAGGCCGCGTTGAAGCCGGCGTTCGACATATAGGCCAGCATCTGGCCGGAAACGATCATCAGCTCCTGCATGGTCACCAGCTGACCCCGTTTGTTGGCCGGTGCCATTTCGGCGATATACACCGGTACGGTGGCGGACGCACCGCCCACGGCCACGCCAAGGACCAGGCGGAAGAAAATCATCCAGCTGACATCGGGTGCCAGTGCGGTACCCAGCGCGCCGAGCGCAAAAATAATCGCCAGTACCAGAATAATTTTTCTCCGCCCGACCGCGGCGGCAAAGTGACCGGAAGCCAGTGCGCCAAACGCCGCGCCGAACAGCAGACTGCTGGTCACCAGCCCGGTGGTAAATGGGGTGAGATGCAGATCGTCGCCCATGAATAACAGTGCGCCAGAGATCACGCCGGTGTCGTAGCCAAACAGCAAACCACCGAGGGTGGCAATCAGCGCAATGACTTTCACAAAAGGCTCGGTGCGCGTGCTGCTGTTTGGCCCTGATGCCGGATTAGGCGTCATCCAGGTTTCGCGGGACATAACCAACTCCTTTCCTGAGATAAGAAGCCTTAAAATAGATTATTTCCACCACAATAAATAAATATGAAATTTAAATTTTGCGCCACGGGTCATTCTCTTTGCCTTTAATTGAGATAATGATCACACAACCTGATTCAGGGCGCAGAGAAGGCAGTGCAAATTTTGCACAACAAACAGAAGGGAGAATATTTATTTCACGGAAGGCGCTGACCGCACGCAGTGGATGCGGTCAGCGATGGCAGATTAATTGACTGCGGTGGCCGGACCAAAGACGTCATAGTCCGGCAGCGTCACCTGCTGATACGGCTCCCAGCCGCCGCCCAGCGCTTTATACAGCGCTACCAGGTCCAGCGCGCTTTGCATGCGCGCCTGCGTCGATTGCGCCTGCGACTGTGCCAGCTGACGCTGAGCATCCAGCACCTCAAGGAAGGTGGAGATGCCCTGTTTGTAACTGTCACTGGCGAGGTCAAAGGCGCGCTGCAGTGCGCCAGTGGTCTCATCCAGCGCGGTGACCTGTTGCTGATCGGCGCGGTAGCTGACCAGCGCATTTTCCACATCCTGCAGCGCCGTCAGTACCGTCTGGCGATAATCGAGCGCCGCGCTCGCCTGCTGCGCGCGCGCCAGTTTCACGCTGGAAACCAGACGTCCGCCCTGAAAAATCGGGATCGACAGCGCCGGGCCGACGCTGAAGAAGTGGCTGCTCCAGTCGTCAAGGTAGCTGGCATCGGTGTTGCGCACCCCCAGCTGCCCGGTGAGCGACAGGCTGGGGAACAGGTTCGCGACTGATACGCCGATATTGGCGGTCTGTGCATGCAGATTCGCTTCAGCCTGGCGGATGTCCGGACGACGGCGCGCCAGCGTCGATGGAATGCCCACCGCCACCAGCTTCGGCAACGCCGGCAGCGCTTTGCTGCTCATCAGTTCGTTATCCAGCGCGCCCGGCGTTTTGCCCAGCAGCACTGCCAGCCCGTTCATCGCCTGACGTTCCTGGGCCTGATACTGCGGCAGCTGCGCGTTAAGGGAGGCCAGCTGCGCACGGGCATTCTCAACGTCGGTGAGCGGCGCCAGACCGTTACGCTGCTGACTTTGCGTCAGCTCCCAGGTTTGCTGCGCCACGTTAATCTGCTGTTGCAGCGTCGCCAGCACCGCCTGCGCGCCGCGCAGCTGCAGATACGCGCGCGCGACCTCAGCTTCCAGCGACACCAGCGCATCGTTACGCTGCTCGATCGCCGCCTGCTGCTGCGCGTCCGCCATCTCCATCTGGCGTCGTACTTTGCCCCATAAATCCAGTTCCCAGCTGGCGTCAAAGCTGCCCTGATACAGCGTGACCGAATGGGTCAGACCGTTGAGCTGATCCGCCACGTCATCATCCACCTGATCGTACACCCCGTTGGATTTCAGCATGCCTTTCAGGCCGAGCTGCTGACGCGTCACTTTGGCCGAGCCGTTAAGCGACGGGAACAGCCCGCCACGCGCCTGCGCCAGCTGTTCGCGCGCACCGGCGATGCGCAGCACCGACTGTTGCAGCGTCAGGTTGCCAGCGATGGCGCGCTCAATCAGGCTATCGAGCTGCGGGTCGTTAAAGCTTTTCCACCACGAAGGATTGGTCGCGGACGCCAGCGGTTTTGAAGCTTCCTGAGAGGGCAAATCACGGTAGCTACCGGGCGTGTGCGCCTGCGGCGGCTGATAATCGGGCCCGACGGCACAACCCGCCAGCAGCATGGACAGCGCCAGCAGCGTCAGCGACGGCGTAACGCGCGAAGAGGTGATCATGTTAATGTGCTCCTGCACTGCCTTCGCTCTTGATCGGCGAAAGCAACCAACAAAAAGGAATCAATAGCACGGCGACAATACTCAGGCCCATGAACACGTCGATGTAAGCCAGAATACGCGCCTGGGCAATCATCTCCTGATAGAGCTGACCGCTGGCCAGCGTCAGCGGATCGCCCACCGCGCTGGTAAAGTCACGAATCGCCTGCGCCCAGTGCTGCAGCGTGAGGTTGAACTGCTCATTGAGCGGCGACATGTTGTGCACCATGTGGGCCGATCGCACCTGTTCACGTTCGGTGATGCCAGCTGTGGCCAGCGAGATGCCGATCGAACCGGCCACGTTACGGAACATGGTGAACAGCGCGGAGGCATCCGCATTCAGGCGCTGCGGCACGGTGATAAAGGCAATGGTGGTGAGCGGCACAAACAGGAAGCCGAGGCCAATCGACTGCGCGCTGCGCATCAGCACCAACGTGGTGAAATCCACGTTGGGCGTCAGGGTGCTGGAATAGAAGAAGGCCAGCGCCAGACAGGTAAAGCCAAAGGCGATGATGTAGCGCGTCTGCACAATCGGCATCAGCTTCAGCACCAGCGGGATGGTGAGCACGATCAGGACCGCGCCGGGCGACAGCACCAGCCCGGACCAGGTGGCGGTATAACCGAGATCCTGCTGCGCCAGCTGCGGTAACACCACCGAGCTGCCATAAAGAATCATCGCCATGCCCGCCATCAGCAGACCGGCCACCCAGAAGTTGCGGTCCTTCATCACCGTGATATCCACTACCGGCTTGCGCGCATACAGCAGCCAGTAAACCGCACCGACGATGCCGACGGCCGCCAGCATGGCAAACAGGCGAATGAAGTGTGAAGCGAACCAGTCTTCGTCTTCACCGCGATCGAGAAACACCTGCAAACAGCCGAGCCCCAGGGTAATCAGGCTGATACCGATATAGTCGATTTTCAGCCGGCCCTTCGCCCACTTGCGCTCCCACGGCGGATCTTCCAGCAGCTGATAGATCGCCAGCACCGTGAGGATCCCCACCGGAATATTGATAAAGAACACCCAGCGCCAGCTGTAGTTATCGGTGATCCAGCCACCGAGCGTCGGGCCAATGACCGGCGCGACAATAATGGCAATCGATGACAGGCCAAAAGCCTTGCCGCGGTCTTCCGGCTTGAAGTAATCCAGCAGCACCGACTGCTGCACCGGTTGCAGCCCGCCGCCGAAGAAGCCCTGCAGTACGCGGAAAAGAATGATTTGCCACAGCTCGGTGGCAATGCCGCACAGGAAGGAGCAGATGGTAAACATCACGATGCAGATCAGGAAGAACTGCTTGCGCCCAAACAGGCGGCTGAAAAAGGCCGAGATCGGCAACACAATGCCGTTGGCAACCAGATAGGAGGTCAGTACCCAGGTGGATTCATCGTAGCTGGATGACAGCGACCCGGCGATGTGCGGCAGCGCGACGTTAACGATGGTGGTATCCAGAATTTCCATGAACACCGCCAGCGTTACCGTGATGGCAACCAGCCAGGGATTGCTGGCCGGACGCCAGCTTTCGCTCGCACTCATTCCACCGTCACCTTCGGTTCAACCGACAGGCCAAGCGGCAGCGGATGATTCGGGTCGAGCCCTTTATCAATCACAATTTTCACCGGCACGCGTTGCACAATCTTCACGTAGTTACCGGTGGCGTTCTCGGCCGGGAAGGTAGAGAAGCGCGAGCCGGAGCCCATCTGCACGCTATCGACGTGCCCTTCCAGCTTCATGTCCGGCCAGGCATCAACGCCAATCTCCACTTTATCGCCCGGATTCATGCGCGCCAGCTGCGACTCTTTGAAGTTGGCGGTGATCCAGATATCCGGCGATACCAGCGAAAACAGCGCGCTGCCGGCCTGCACCAGCGTACCGGGCTGCACGTTGCGTTTGGTGACGAAACCGTCATACGGCGCGCGGACTTCGGTGTAAGAGAGGTTAAGCTCGGCAGTGTTGAGCTGAGCCCGGGCTTGCTCGACCTGCTGCTGCCGCGCTTCGACATTGGTTTCCTGCTGACGAATCTGCAACTGCACCTGCGAAGCCACTTCGACCTGCGCTTTGGCGCTTTGCAGCTGCGCTTCAGCCGAGCGTAACTGCGCGGCGGCGGTATCAATATTGCGCTGCGAGGTCGCGCGCGGGTCAACCCCGCGCTGACGACGGTAATCCGCCTGCGCATTGAGTAAATTGGCCTGCGCCCGTGCCTGGTCGGCCAGCGCCTGATCGCGCTGCGCCGGATATTGCACCCGCGCCAGCGCCAGCTGCGCCTGCGCCTGATGCAACTGCGCCTGCGCCAGACCGAGCTGTGCTTTGGCCTGATCGCGCTGTGCGGCGTTATCACGCGGGTCGATCAGCACCAGCAGATCGCCCTTCTTCACCCGCTGGTTATCTTTTACCAGCAGCTGCACCACGTAGCCCGACGCTTTGGGCGCGATGGTCACGGCATCGCCTTCGGTGAACGCATCGTCGGTGGTTTCAATGTTGCGCGTGCTAAACCAGAACCAGAATCCCACCAGCAGCATAATCACCACCACAATCGCCAGAATGATCAGCGGCTTTTTGCCGGGGCGTTTACGGGGTGATTGCTCGTTATCCTGACTGGAATCTGACGTGTTGTTGTCTTTTTGCGCATCGGCGGATGGCGGATTGTGGTTTTCACTCATAATTTGTCATCACTGGCTGGTAATCCCGATCCCCGGGCGAAACGGTCAACTTAACCTTAGATGGGAAATTGACAAATGCCAGTGTAACTTTACATAAGCTAACATCCGACGCATTTTCTGCCACATCACTTAACGCGCTGATAAATCAGCGCGTCTTGCTAAGGCGGACAGGTTGGTCAGGGTTAACGCAGCAGCTGTAACAACAGCCAGCCGCACAGCATCGACCAGGCAAGCATCGGCAGGGAAAACAGATGGAAACGCCACCACACTTTGGCGTCCTGTGCCATGCGCAGCGCAATCAGGTTGGCCAGCGATCCCGGCAGCAGACCAAAGCCGCCGATATTCACCGCCCAGGCCAGCACTTCGGAAGGCGGGACTTTTTGTAACAGCAGAATGGTGGCCGGTACGTTGCTGATCACCTGTGACAGGCCAATCGCCAGCAGATAGATACCGCCCTCGCCCAGCTGACCGATGGCGGCAAAATGCGGCTGCAGAACTGGCAGGTGCATCAGTAAAAAGACATCAATGAACATCGCCACGAACACCAGCAGCAGGCTCCAGTCGATGGTCGCCAGCACCTGTCGCGCCATCAGCAGAAAACAGCCCGCTACCAGCAGCAGTGCCCAGCCGGTGAGTTTCAGCTCCAGCGCGACGATAAACACCACGTACAGCAGGACGCTGACGATAAACAGCGGTTTCTGCCACTGCTGATTGCCCGGTGCATCATGCTTCTCAATGCTGCGCGCCGGGAAGCTAAACCACGTCAGCACCACCAGCGTCAGCATCAGCATCGCCGCCAGCGGCGCCATCTGACCGATAAAACCGGCCACGCTGAGCGTGCCGTGGCTCCACAGCAGGATATTTTGCGGGTTGCCGACCGGCGTCAGCAACGAGCCGGCATTGACCGCCAGCGCTTCAAAGATGATCAGCCGTGAGATGGGCAGGCGCGAGAACTTGCGCAGCGTCAGCGTGAGCGGCACCAGGATAAACAGCGCCACATCATTGGTCAGGAAGGTCGAGAGCAGCGCCGCCGCACACACCATAAACAGCGCCAGCGTGCGTTCGTGCTGGAAGCCCTGCGCCAGCCGCGCGCCGAGCACATCAAAATAGCCGCTGTTTTCCAGCCCTTTTGTCAGCATCAGCAAACCGGTGAGCGTCATGATGGTGTGCCAGTCAACGGCGGCGGGCAGCTGCGGCCAGCGGTAATCCGCCAGCGGCAACAGAATCACGCCCAACAGCAACAGTAAATGCAAAACGCGGTCACGCATTAAGGAACGAAGCACGATGGGCATGATGGCAGAAGGCCTTGTAGGTTAGCGATTCTCGTAAAATTTCTGGAACACGGCGAGGGTTTCATCACTGACGTGATGCTCGAGCCCTTCGGAATCCCGGCGGGCGGTTTCCGGGCTGACGCCCAGCGCCAGCAGAAAGGTTTCAACGATGTGATGGCGCACGCGGCTGGCTTCAGCCAGCTTCTCGCCTTCCGGGGTGAGGAACACGCCGCGATACGGCACCTGCTCAACCAGACCGGTGGTACTGAGACGCTTCAGCATTTTGGCCACGGTCGGCTGCGAAACGCCCAGGCGTGCCGCCATGTCGACCTGGCGCGCCTCGCCAAATTCACGAATTAAATCAGAGATTAACTCAACGTAATCATCAATCAGCTCACGGCGATGCGCTTCGCGTACCTGGCGAAATCCTTCGACATGCTCCTCAATATCTTTCAGCGGCCCCTGGGGCATGTGGGTGGCGCTTTTCGCACGACGACTCATTCAGCTTCCTCTTTATTATCTGCCGCACTTTACCTGCGGTGCGGGCTGGCTGCGCTCATTGTAAACCAGGCACAAATAAGCACAAATTTTTCCTGAATAGTGTTGGCTAAAGAGTATAGCCAGTGCTATCTTTGTACATGTTGTAAGCGAATAGCCTACAAAGGAGGCAACGATGAACGAACCCTGGCTGTTGCTGCTCCTTTTCCTGCTGTTTATTGCAGGGCTGTGCTTACTGTTGGGTTACCCGTTTTCCAGGAGGTAAAGATGAGCACGATGAAAAGCTGCCTCGACTGCGGCAAATGCTTCCAGACCGTACAAAGCAAACCGGCTTTTGAGCTGAAGTCGCTGTTGTGTCTGTTTAGCCGCTCGCCTTTTGCCCTGCGCCTGATGCTGCTTGAGAAACTGACCGGCAAAAAAATCGCCGCGCAGCCCTGCCCGAATCTAATCTGGCGCGGCTGAGTTTCCTCAGGGCTTTCCAGACTGACCCGCTGCCTGCAGCGGGTTTTATTTTTCCTGCGAAAAACGCCCTTCACGGCAGTGTTTTCTGGCATAAAAAAACGGCCCGCAAAGGGCCGTTTCTGTGCAACTCTGGTCTAAGCAAAAACTTAGAAGCTGTAACCTACGCCAGCAATCCAGGTGCCCACGTCGACGTTACGGATGCGGCTCTGCTCGTAGCCCACGTCCAGAGCAACGTTCTGGATTGGGTTGAACTGCATACCTGCGCCGTAAGAGAAGCCTACGTCGCTGCTGTCGGTTTTAGACTGACCGGCAGTCTGGTTCTGCTGGTATTTGCCGTAGCCGATACCTACTACGCCGTAGATGCTGGCCCAGTCGTTCAGACGGTAAGCCGGACCACCGGTGATGCCGTAGTACTGACCTTTGTTGTACACGCCATCTTCAGTGCGATCTTTTTCGGTGTAGGTGAAAGAACCGATCCAACCCAGTGGGTTAGAACCGTCTTCGTAGCGGTATTTCAGGTTGAAGCCGTTAGCTTTGTTAGCAACGCCCTGATAGTCGCTCTGCGCGTAGCCGGCAGAAACGGTGCTCTGTGCCATGGCGGAACCAGCGGAAACTGCCAGTACACAAGCCAGTGCTGAAAGACATGCAATTTTTTTCATAACCACCTCAAATGTGAATATACTTCTCTCCTGACAACGCTAAAAATATAACAAAACTTAGCAAGAAACTCTGCCCGCATTTTGTTGTCTAACAGATTGTTTGGTGTAACAGAAAGTTAATGAACTTTCCTATGTCATTCATTTTTCTTATAAAAAGCATCATCTTTCTGCAATAATCCTGCGCACAGAAAATTATCGGTTTAAGTAAATTCCTAAACTAACCTGACATTTCTTTACGGAAATGGCCCTGAAAACGGTGTTTTTTCAGCCAGTCGCTGGTACATTTTTTCCGCCGTCGCGCTTTATTCGCCGGAAATTTCGCCCGAAAAGCGGTGTGAATGAGGCATCACTGACGCCAGATGATGCGAGGCGGCCGCGCCCGATGATAAAGCGGTGACAGAAACCCTGCATCATTGCCTCAGCCGCCTCCTTATTTCCCGCCGATTGCTTTACACTGGCTGCCCGTTGCCTGGTTATTCATCATCACAGGAATTGATCACAGGATGTCTGCACCTCTTTCCCACCCCAAACTGGCGCCGGTAGTGCTGCCGGTTGCCGTATTATTGATCGCCATGCTGTCGCTGCAAGGCGGCGCATCGCTGGCGAAATCGCTGTTTCCCACCGTCGGTGCGCCTGGCATTACCGCGCTGCGTCTGGGACTGGGCACGCTCATCCTGTGCGCGATTTTCAAACCCTGGCGCCTGCGCTTCAGTGCAAAGCAGCGCAAACCGCTGCTGATGTATGGACTGGCGCTGGGCTGCATGAATTACCTGTTCTATCTCTCGATCCGCACCGTGCCGCTGGGCGTGGCGGTGGGGCTGGAGTTTCTCGGCCCGCTGACGCTGGCGCTGGCTGGCGCACGCCGTCCGCTGGATTTTCTCTGGGTGCTGCTGGCGGTCACCGGCCTGTGGTTCCTGCTGCCGATTGGTCATGGCCTGAGCCATATCGATCCCACCGGCGCGCTGCTGGCCGTGGGTGCCGGCGCCTGCTGGGCGGTGTATATTCTGGCGGGCCAGCGGGCAGGCGCCGAACACGGCCCGGCCACGGTGGCAATGGGCTCACTGATCGCCTCAGTGATTTTTGTGCCGCTCGGTCTGACCTTTGCCGCGCCCGGTATCTGGCAGTGGGAAATTCTGCCGCTGGCGTTGCTCATCGCCCTGCTCTCCAGCGCCATTCCGTACTCGCTGGAAATGATGGCGCTGACGCGTCTGCCGGCGCGCATTTTCGGCACGCTGATGAGTCTGGAACCGGCGATGGCGGCGCTCTCCGGCATGCTGTTCCTCGGCGAGCTGCTGACGCTACAGCAATGGCTGGCGCTGCTGGCGATTATCGCCGCGTCTGCCGGCTCGACGCTCACCATGAAACAGAAAGCGGCACAAATAAATGAAGTGGATATCAACACGCCGCAATAAGCCGTACAGGTCAGCCGGTTATTTAACCGGCTGTATATAGACACATTCTCATTATCATTTCTTAAATAGCCGCACGGTAAGCTGTTATTATTTTGCAACATGATAGAAGAATAATTAACATACACCCTAAGCCACTGATTTTAATTAATTTTAATAAAATCGTTATTTTCACACCTTAACATTAAGCTTTAGCTATTCCTGTCATTGATTTAATCAATCCTGCAGAGTGAAAAACTGCTGCTATACTTATTCCCGTGCTTGATTAGGACAACCATCAATAAGAGGACATTAATGATGAGTACCGCAAAACTGGTTAAAACAAAATCTTCCGATCTGATTTATACCCGCAATGACGTGGCTGATAGCGAGAAGAAAGCTACCATCGAGGTGCTCAACCGTCTGGTCGTGGAATTTATTGACCTGTCGCTGATCACCAAGCAGGCGCACTGGAACATGCGTGGCGCGAACTTCATTGGCGTACATGAAATGCTGGATGGCTTCCGTACCGCGATTACCGATCACCAGGACACCATTGCAGAACGTGTGGTACAGCTGGGCGGCGTTGCGCTGGGCACCACGCAGGTGGTTAACGACAAGTCACCGCTGAAAAGCTATCCGCTGAATATTCACAGCGTACAGGATCACCTGAAAGCGCTGGCTGACCGTTATGCCGTCGTGGCTAACGATACGCGTAAAGCCATCAGTGAAGTGAAAGACGAAGATACGGCCGATATCTTTACTGCCGCATCGCGTGACCTTGATAAGTTCCTGTGGTTTATCGAATCAAATATCGAGTAATGCTCAAACAGGCGGGTTATCCCGCCTTTTTTATGCCTGCTACCCGCCCGGCTTTTTTGACGCCGTTAACAATTCCTTAATCCTTTCTTTCCCTTATTATCACTCTGATGCACACTGTGCCTGCACCACCACAGCACAATGCACCATTTTGGTGATTCATTCTGGTGCAAACTTTTCCCGGCGTGCAGAATCGTGTCAGCCTGCCCCGGCAATCTGTTGATTTCCGCGTTTGAGAAAAGTTGGCATAATTTTTTCATATGATGAGCCGTACATCAGGCCACCAGGCCTGACGGGTAATAAGGAAAAAAATGATGAAGTCGTTGATTAAAGTCTCCGTGGCCGCGCTGGCGCTGGCCTTCTCGCTTTCCTCCACTGCAGCAGACAAAAAACTGGTGGTCGCTACCGACACCGCCTTCGTTCCGTTTGAATTTAAACAGGGCGACAAGTACGTCGGCTTTGATATCGACCTGTGGGACGCTATCGCTAAACAGCTGAAGCTGGATTACACCCTGAAGCCGATGGATTTCAGCGGCATCATTCCGGCGCTGCAAACCAAAAACGTTGACCTGGCACTGGCCGGCATCACCATTACCGAAGAACGTAAAAAAGCCATCGAATTCTCTGACGGCTACTACAAAAGCGGCCTGCTGGTGATGGTGCGTAACAACGAAAACGACATCAAAGGCATCGACGATCTGAACGGTAAAGTGGTCGCAGTGAAAAGCGGCACCGGTTCGGTGGATTACGCCAAAGCGCATATCAAAACTAAAGACCTGCGCCAGTTCCCGAACATCGATAACGCGTACATGGAGTTAGGTACTAACCGTGCTGACGCCGTGCTGCACGACACGCCAAACATCCTGTACTTCATCCACACCGCTGGCAAAGGCCGTTTCAAAGCCGTCGGTGACTCCATCGAAGCGCAACAGTATGGCATCGCTTTCCCGAAAGGCAGCGACGACCTGCGTGAGAAAGTGAATGGCGCGCTGAAAACCCTGCACGACAACGGTACCTACAACACTATCTATAAAAAATGGTTCGGCAGCGAACCTAAATAATTCAGGCCTGACGCCTTTTTATCAGCAGGGGGCTTTGTTCTCCCTGCTTTTTACATTTCCACTGCAACAGATTCTGGAGTCACACCATGGAGTTTGACTGGAGCGTCATCTGGCCCGCCTTACCGATCCTGATCGAAGGCGCCAAAATGACCCTGCTTATCTCGATCCTCGGCCTGATTGGCGGCCTGGTTATCGGCCTCGTAGCCGGTTTCGCCCGCGCCTATGGCGGCTGGATCACCAACAACATCGCGTTAGTGTTCATTGAACTGATTCGCGGCACGCCGATCGTGGTGCAGGTGATGTTCATCTACTTCGCCCTGCCGATGGCCTTCCCGGACCTGCGCATCGACCCATTCACCGCCGCCGTCGTGACCATCATGATCAACTCAGGTGCTTATATTGCGGAGATCACCCGCGGTGCGGTGCTGTCGATCAACAAAGGTTTCCGTGAAGCCGGCCTGGCGCTTGGCCTGTCGCGCCGCGAAACGCTGCGCTACGTGATCATGCCGCTGGCGCTGCGCCGCATGCTGCCGCCGCTGGGTAACCAGTGGATCGTCAGCATCAAAGACACCTCGCTGTTCATCGTGATTGGCGTGGCGGAACTGACCCGTCAGGGCCAGGAGATCATCGCCGGTAACTTCCGCGCGCTGGAGATCTGGAGTGCCGTTGCCATCATTTACCTGGTTATTACGCTGGTGTTGAGCTTTGTGCTGCGCCGTATTGAGAAAAGGGTGAAAATCCTGTGATTGAATTTAAAAACGTCTCGAAAAATTTCGGCCAGACTCAGGTACTGCACGACATCAACCTGAAAATTAATCAGGGTGAAGTGGTGGTGATCATCGGGCCGTCTGGCTCCGGTAAATCTACCCTGCTGCGCTGCATCAACAAGCTGGAAGAGATCAGCAGCGGCGAACTGATTGTCGATGGCATGAAAGTTAACGATCCGAAAGTGGATGAACGCCTGATCCGTCAGGAAGCTGGTATGGTGTTCCAGCAGTTCCATCTGTTCCCGCAGATGAGCGCGCTGGACAACGTGGCCTTTGGTCCGATCCGCGTGCGCGGTGCGAAGAAAGACGCCGCACACAAACTGGCGCGTGAGCTGCTGGGCAAGGTCGGCCTCGCCGAGCGTGCGCACCACTTCCCTTCTGAGCTGTCCGGCGGCCAGCAGCAGCGCGTGGCGATTGCCCGTGCGCTGGCGGTGAAGCCGAAGATGATGCTGTTCGATGAGCCAACCTCGGCACTCGATCCCGAGCTGCGTCACGAAGTGCTGAAAGTGATGCAGGATCTGGCGGAAGAAGGCATGACCATGGTGATCGTGACCCATGAAGTGGGCTTCGCACAGAAAGTAGCGTCGCGCCTGATCTTTATCGACAAAGGTACCATCGCGGAAGATGGCAATCCGGACGATCTGATCACTAACCCGCCGAGCGACCGTCTGCGTGAGTTCCTGCAGCACGTCTCTTAATACGGCGTAAAAACAACAAAGCCGCTGCGGATCCCCGTAGCGGCTTTTTTTTTACCTGAGCAGCGCTTAGCGTGCCAGCCGCTGCGCGCGCGTGGCGGGCGGTAAAAATGTCCAGGCGATAAAGCGGCTCTGCTTCTGGCCCTGCGCCATGTCGACGATGCGTACCTGATAAGCGTCCTGCGCCTTCAGCCGATCGCGCAGCTCGGGCAGATGCTCTTTGCGCGACACCAGCGAGGTAAACCAGACGATGCGATCGCCTAATGCGACGCTTTCATCGATCATCCGGCCGATAAACGCACGCTCACCGCCGTCGCACCACAGCTCGTTATGCTGACCGCCAAAGTTCAGCGGTGCCTGCTTGCCGAGGCCGAGATTGCGCACTTTACGCTGGCTGCCGGCCGCCGCATCGGCCGCCGAGGCATGAAACGGCGGATTACACAGTACCGCGTGATAACGTTCATTCTTGTGCACCACGCCAGCAAAAATCGCGCTCTCCTGCTTCTGACGGCGCAGGCGAATGGCGCGCTGCAGGCCTGGATTGCTGGCCACAATCTGACTGGCGGCGTTAACGGCGTCCGCGCTGATGTCGGTGCCGGTAAAGCGCCAGCCATACTCCGCGTGACCGATCAGCGGATAGATGCAGTTGGCGCCGCAGCCAATATCCATCACGTCGAGATCGCGCGGCAGCACGCCACCGTTATCGCTGGCCAGCAGATCCGCCAGCGCATGGATATAGTCAGCGCGGCCCGGTACCGACGGCGTCAGATAGCCTTCCGGCAGCTGCCAGTTCAGGTTATAAAACAGTTTCAGCAGCGCCTGGTTCAGCAGCAGCACCGCGTGCGGATCGGCGAAATCAACCGACAGCTCACCGTAACCGTTGGGGCGCACTTTGTCCGCCAGCGGCGGATGCGCGGCAGTCAGGGCAGCAAAATCATAACGGCCCTGATGGCGGTTACGCGGATGAAAGAGCGCGGTAGCGGCAGGCTTGTTCATAGATTCTCCGGACATTAATGCGCGCGTAAGATACGCTGGATGACGGCAGCGCACAATCCGCCAGGAAAATTTAGTGCAACGAATTTAAATCTATTCTCCCTAAAACTGAATCCGCAATACTGCGTCCAGCCGCCAGCACCGCCGGAACACGCAGTATCCAGGACGAATCAGGAGCGCAAATGCGTCAACGTTACACTTATCAGCCACGCAGTGGACACGGTCTGCCTCACGATCCGCTCAACGCCATCGTCGGCCCGCGCCCGATTGGCTGGGTCAGCTCGCAAAGCGCCAGCGGCCAGCGCAATCTGGCGCCCTATAGTTTCTTTAACTGTTTTAACTACCATCCGCCAATCATTGGTTTTGCCAGCAGCGGCTGGAAAGACAGCGTGCAGAATATCAGTGAAACCGGCGAGTTCGTCTGGAACCTGGCGACGCGTCCGCTGGCAGAAGCCATGAATGAGAGCTCCGCCTCAGTACCGCCCGATCACGACGAGTTTGCCCTCGCCGGCCTGACGCCGCTGGCCGCTTCCCACGTTAACGTCAGCATGGTGGCAGAAAGCCCGGTCAACTTTGAGTGTCGCCTGACGCAGCTGATTCGCCTGCAGGATGCACAGGGAGGCGAGCTGGAGAGCTGGCTGGTACTGGGCGAAGCGGTGGCGATTCACATCGATGAAGCGCTGCTGGAGAACGGCATCTATCAGACCGCCAAAGCGCAGCCGATTCTGCGCGCCGGCGGTCCTTCCGCCTATTACGCGATCAGCGAAGATCAGCGTTTTGATCTGGTGCGCCCGGACGCGCGCCGCGGTTAAATCAGGACACTGGCGGCGCGACACATTGCGCCGCTAGCAGGCCAGCGTCTGTAACACCTTCACCGCCCGGGCTATCTCCGGTGCCAGCCAGCGATCCTCCTGCCAGGTAGCAACCTCAGCGCGCAGCGCGCGTAGCGCCCGGCCCGTGCCGCTGGCCAGCTGCGCCTCACCGTGAAAATCCAGCGCCTGCGCCGCCAGCAGGTACTCAATCGCCAGCACCTGCCAGAGGTTATTCAGCAGTCTGAGCAGCTTGAGCGCCGCGCCGGTACCGAGGCTGAGGTGATCCTCCTGCAGTCCCGAGGTGACGTAATTGTCCAGCACCGCCGGCTGCGCCAGCTGACGATTCTCCGCGCACAGGGAAGCCGCCACGTATTGCGCGATCATCATGCCGGAGTTGACGCCCGGCTGCGCCACCAGAAACGGCGGCAGCCCGCTGACCAGCGGATTGACCAGCCGGTCCAGCCGGCGTTCGGCAATACTGCCGATCTCCGCCATGGCAATTGCCAGCAGATCGGCCGCCATGGCGACCGATTCACCGTGCGGATTGGCCTGCGACACCACGCGCCAGTTATCCGGCGTGCCCAGCACCAGCGGATTATCGGTGCAGGCATTCAGCTCGATCTCAACCTGACGCGCTACGTGGGCGAACTGATCGCGGCTGGCACCGTGCACCTGCGGCATCGAACGCAGGCTGAGCGCATCCTGGGTGCGTATGCCGCAGCTCGCCGCCAGCAGCGGGCTGTCGCTCAGCAGCGCACGCAGACGCTGACCGCTGTGCTGCATGCCGGGGCTGGCTTTCAGCGCAATCACCTCGGCATCAAACGCCGCCAGCTGACCGCGCAGCGCTTCGAAGCTCATCGCGCCGGTGACATCCGCGCAGTCCAGCAGCCGCGCCGCATCGTCCAGCGCCAGACAGCTCAGCCCGGTCATGCACGGCGTACCGTTGACCAGGCTCAGTCCCTCTTTGGCACCGGGGCGATACGGCTGTAAACCGGCCAGCCGCAGCGCCTGCTCCGCCGGCATCACCTGTTGCTGGTACTCAACGTCGCCCACGCCAATCAGCGCCAGCCCGATATGCGCCATGTGGGTGAGATAACCGACCGAACCCTGCGACGGCACCTGCGGCGTGATCTGCTGATTGAGCAGCGCCAGCAGATGCTGCACCAGCGCCACCGAAACGCCGGATTTGCCGTGGCTGTAGTTGGCGAGGGCCGCACACAGAATGGCGCGCGTCTGCTCGCGCGTCAGCAGCGGACCGACGCCGCAGGCGTGGCTCAGCAACGTATTGCGTGACAGCTGGCTGAGCTGGTCTTCCGGCAGCGTGATGTTACACAGCGCCCCCAGCCCGGTGTTGATGCCATAGGCAATCTGGCCGCTGGCAACGATCTGTTCGACGATCTCGCGACCGCGCGCAATGCGCTGCCAGGCGGCGGCGCTCAGCGTCAGTTCGGCGTTATGTCGCGCTACCTGTACCAGCGCCTGCCAGGTCAGCGGCGCATCGCCCCAGACGACGGTCATACTGGCTGCTCCGCGTGATGGCTCTGATGGCTGGAGATAAACTGCTTAAAGCGCGATGAACCGCTGGCGCTAAACATCGCTTCTGGCGTGCCCTCGCAATCAATGTTGCCCTGATGCATAAACACCACGCGATTAGAGACGTTGCGCGCGAAGCCCATCTCGTGCGTCACCACCAGCATGGTGCGCCCCTCTTCCGCCAGGCTGCGCATCACTTTGAGCACCTCGCCGACCAGTTCCGGGTCGAGCGCCGAGGTTGGCTCATCAAACAGCATCACCTCCGGATCCATCGCCAGCGCGCGGGCAATCGCCACGCGCTGCTGCTGGCCGCCGGAGAGCTGCGCCGGATAAAAATCCTTGCGGTTAAGCAGCCCGACGCGATCCAGCAACTGCTCTGCCTGGGCGATACAACTCTTTTTATCGCGCTTCAGCACATAGTGCGGACCTTCAATCACGTTCTGCAGCACCGTCATGTGCGACCACAGATTGAAGCTTTGAAACACCATGCCCAGCCGCGAACGCAGGCGTTCAATCTGCTTAGGATTCGCCGCCAGCTGATGGCCGCGCGCGTGGCGCTTCATTTCAATGGTTTCGCCGCCGACGCTCACCACGCCGGCATCCGGCGTCTCCAGCAGATTGATGCAGCGCAGCAAGGTACTTTTGCCCGAGCCGCTGGCACCGAGAATTGAAATAACATCGCCCTGATGCGCCTGCAGCGAGATGCCCTTGAGCACCTCCATAGCGCCAAAGGATTTATGGATATCAGTGGCGGATAAGGTGACTGGTGAAGTGGAATGCATATTACTCTCCGGCAAGCGGTTTAACGGCGGGCAGCGGCTTTTTTTCAGCGCGGTGCACCGGGGTCAGACGGCGCTCTAACAGCGCGTACAGCTGGACGATAATAAAGTTGAGAATCAGGTAGATGGCCGCAGCGCAGACAAACACCTCCATGGTGCGATAGGTACGCTGGATGATCTGCTGCGCCACGCCGGTGACATCCCACACCGTGACCAGGCTGGCGAGCGCGGTGGATTTCACCAGCAGAATCGCCTCGGTGGAGTACGCCGGCAGCGCATAGCGCAGCATGATCGGCGCGATGATGCGGCGCAGCAGCAGCCAGCGCGACATGCCGCAGGCCAGCCCGGCTTCGACCTGACCTGCCGGCACCGCCAGCAGCGCACCGCGCAGGATCTCAGCGGTGTAAGCGGCGGTACACAGCGACAGCGCCAGCACCGCGCAGATAAACGGCTCGCGCAGAAACGGCCAGACGAAGCTGTGGCGAATCACGCCAAACTGGCCAAGGCCGTAGTAGATGAGAAACAGCTGAATCAGCAGCGGCGAGCCGCGAAACACCAGAATGTAGCCGCGGGCAAAACCGCTCAGCAGCCGCCAGCGGCTCATGCGCAGCGCCAGAATGCCCAGCGCCAGCAGCCCGCCGCAGATAAAGGCGCTGATAAACAGCCCGAGCGTCACCGGCAGCGCCGCGCTCAGCTTAAGAAAGGTATCGGCAAGAAAAGCGAAGTCGATCATACTGCTGCTCCTTAGTGCTGTGCCGCAGTGCGACTTTGCCATGCGCGGCCGAGGCGCGATTCCGCGCGGCGAAACGCATGGTTCGACAGCAGTGTCAGCAGCAGATAGCAGCCACCGCCAATCAGGTAAAAGGTGAAGTAATCGCGCGTTGAACCGGCCGCCACCTGGCTGGCGCGCATCAGCTCGACGATGCCGGTCACTGACACCAGCGCCGAATCTTTCAGGCTCATCTGCCAGACGTTGGACATCCCCGGCAGCGCGTAGCGCACAATCTGCGGGACGAGGATGCGCTGGGCGATACGCCAGCGCGGCATCCCGATGGCTACCGCCGCTTCGACTTCGCCCTTGGCCAGCGCCAGGCGCGCAGCGCGATACACTTCACCCTGATAGGATCCGGAGATGAGCCCGATAGCCAGCGCGCCAATCAGGAACGGCGGCGCTTCAATAAAGCCGTCTGCACCAAACAGCTGGCCGACCAGCGTGATCAACCCCGATCCACCGAAGTAGAACAGGTAGATCACCAGCAGTTCCGGGATGCCGCGAAACACCACCGAATAGCTTTCACCCAGCCAGCGCAGCCAGCGCTGGTGCGAGAGTTTCGCCGCCGCCACGCCGGAACCGACCACGGCGCCAATCATCAGCGCCGCCAGCGACAGCAGCAGCGTGGTACCGGCGGCGCTCAGAATCAGGCGACCCCAGCCATCTGCACCAAAACTCAGCAGGCTCATCATCTTTCACCTCACTTACGGCGTTACGTCAGTTTTAAACCACTTCTCGCTCAGCTTTTTCACCGTGCCGTCCGCCAGCGCAGCGTGAATGGCGGCATCGAGTTTGGCCTTCAGGTCGTTATCAGCCATGCGCACGCCCATCGCTTCGCCTTCCCCCCAGATCGGACCGCCCAGCTGCGGGCCGCTGAACGTCAGGTTGCTGTTCTCTTTACGCGCCAGCATCGACTGCGCGAAGGTCACGTCATCAAACACCGCATCAATGCGGCCCGCCTGCAGATCGAGAATCGCATCCGCCGAAGCGGTGTATTCGCGCACGTCGGCCACATCTTTGAAGTATTTATCGATAAATGGCGTATACACGGTGCCGGACGCAATACCGATGGTTTTGCCCTTGAGCGCCGCCTTCAGCGGGGCGATGGCCGCATTGATGGCAGCCTCGTCGTCGTGCAGTTTGATGATGTTCTTATCGGCCGGCAGCAGCGGGTTATCTTTGCTGGTGATGAAGGTCGCCGGCGTTGACGCGTACGGCGTGGTGAAGTTGACCACTTTTTTCCGGTCCGGCGTAATCACAATCGCATCCATGATGACGTCATATTTCCCGGCGTTCAGTCCGGCAATCATCCCGTCCCAGTTCTGCACCACCAGCTTGCACTGAATACTCATGCGCTTGCACAGATCTTCCATCAGTTCAGGTTCGAAGCCGCCCAGCTTGCCGCCCGGCAGCGTCAGGTTCCACGGCTCATAGCTGCCTTCAGTGGCGATGGTGATGGATTTCCACTCTTTAGCCTCGGCAGCCACGCCGGCCAGCATCAGGCTGGCAAACAGCGTGGTAAGGCAAAAACGGCGAAACGGGGCACGGTGTGTCATACGTCTTCTCCTGGTGGTTAACAAATCTGGCTGTCTCTGTTGGCTGATACAGCGCAAATGACATTTCATGTATATACAAGTTAGCTTGCGGCAGATCATTGTCGGCATAAGCTTTTTGTGAGCCAGCCAGAATAAATAGTCATCATTGCCGCGCGGTCTTTACTTGTACATACAAGCTAGCAAGGGCTGTGCCAGATCGGCAAAGACGGTAAACGGAGGGGATCGGCGTCAGGCGGACCGCGTCGTGCACACTTTCAGAGCAGGGGTTGCACAGGATTGGGGAGTGAGGCAGCGGTTGTACATCCGCCACATGAGAAACGGGGTCACCGTGATGGCGACCCGCATCAATTAAACGGCTTTCCCCGCCTGCAGAAACGCCTGCAGCAGCGGCTTCAGCACTTGCTGCAACCGCGTGGCGCGATCCTGCTGCCAGGCAAACGGCGGCGCCTCATCCATGTAATTCAGCTGCGCCAGCTCCAGCTGCACCGCCTGCACGCCCTGCGCTGGCTGGCCGTAAGCGCGCGTGATGTAGCCGCCTTTGAAGCGTCCATTCACCACCCAGCTGTAGTCGCTTTGCGCGGCGCACACCTGCTCAATCGCCGCGATGCTGGCCGCCGAACAGCTGGCGCCATCGTTGGTGCCGATGTTCAGGTCCGGCAGCTGGCCGTCGAACAGGCGCGGAATCACCGAAGCGATGGAGTGCGCATCAAACAGCAGCGCATAGCCATGTTCGGCTTTTAACCGCGCCAGCTCCTGCTGAATCTGCTGATGATAGGGCTGCCAGATAGTCTCGAGATAGCGCTGGCGCGCCGCGCTGTCCGGCGTCATGCCGGGTTTGAAGGTCGGCGTGCCATCAAACAGCGTCTCCGGATAGAGCCCGGTGGTGGCCGTGCTGTACAGCGGCTGGTTGTCCGGCGGACGGTTGAGATCGATCACGAAGCGCGAGTAGTGACCGATTAGCACGCTGGCACCGAGGTCGCGCACAAAGTCGTACAGCAGCGGAATATGCCAGTCGGTATCCGGCAGGCCGCGCGCGGCCTCGCTCAGCCCGGCGTCAACCTCCGGCGTCAGTTGGGTACCGGCATGCGGAATACTGACCAGCAGCGGCAGCTTACCGGCGGTGAAATGAAAAGGGGTCATTGCGCTTCTCCACGATAGATAACCTGGCACGGCAGTTCGCCGCCCAGCCAGTAAACCAGCTCAGCCGGGCGAGCCAGCGGCCAGTGGACAAAATTGGCTACTTTGCCTGGCTCCAGCGAGCCGTGCGTGGCCTGCAGGCCAAGCGCCTTCGCGCCCCACAGCGTGACGCCGGCCAGCGCTTCCTCCGGCGTCAGGCCAAACAGCGTACAGCCCATGTTCAGCATCAGCCGCAGCGACAGCGCCGGTGACGTGCCCGGATTGGCATCGCTGGCCAGCGCCATCGGCACGCCGTGCTGGCGGAACAGTTCGACCGGCGGACGCTGCGTCTCGCGCAGCAGGTAGAACGCTCCGGGCAGCAGTACTGCCACCGTGCCATGCTCCGCCATCGCGCGGGCATCCTGTTCGGTGGCATACTCGAGGTGATCGGCAGAGAGCGCACCATAGCGCGCCGCCAGTGCGGCACCGCCGAGTGCCGACAGCTGTTCAGCGTGCAGCTTCACCGGCAGGCCGAGCGCTTTGGCGGCATCAAATACCGCGCTCACCTGCTGCGGTGACAGCGCCAGGTGTTCGCAAAACGCGTCGACCGCATCTGCCAGCCCCTCCGCTTTCACCCGCGGCAACAGGCGCTGACAGATAATATCGATCCAGCCCTGCGGGTTATCCCTGAACTCTGGCGGGAAGCCGTGCGCTGCCAGGCAGGTGGCCTGCACATCGGCAGGCACCGACTGCGCCAGCTCGCGGATAGCGCGCAGCAGAGTGAGCTCGCTCTCCTCGTCCAGCCCGTAGCCGGATTTAATCTCCACCGTGGTCACGCCTTCGGCCAGCAGGCGATCGAGCCGCCAGCGCGCTGACGCCACCAGCTGCTGCTGACTGGCCGCGCGCGTGGCGCGCACCGTCGACAGGATGCCGCCGCCCTGCGCGGCGATCTCCGCGTAGCTCACGCCGTTGAGCCGCTGTTCGAACTCCTGGCTGCGATCGCCGCCAAACACCAGATGCGTGTGGCAATCCACCAGACCGGGCGTGATGATGCCGCCGTCAAACTGCTGCTGCCGGCGCGGGGCAAAGTCCGGTAAGGCACTGCGCGGGCCGACCCACACCAGCTCGCCGTTATCCACCGCCACGGCGCCATCCTCAATCAGGTTATAGCGACCGTCACGCATGGTGACCACATCGGCCCCCAGCCACAGGCTGTCGATCTGTTTACTTGCCATCCCACTCCCCTTTTGTCTGGCGATTTACACTGCGCCTCAAAGTATGTATATGTATATACAACTTTCCGCCATTGAGGATCAACCATGGCAGTTTATTTTGCCCCACGCGCACGGCTGGCCGACGGCTGGCAGGAAAACGTGCTGATCGCAACCGACGATCAGGGATTTATTTGCGCCCTTACCGCCGACAGTACGCCCGGTGACGCCGTGCGCCTGGCCGGCCCGGTGATTCCAGCGATGGCCAACCTGCATTCCCATGCCTTCCAGCGCGCCATGGCCGGGCTGGCGGAAGTGGCAGGCGATCCGCAGGACAGCTTCTGGACGTGGCGCGATCTGATGTACCGCATGGTGCAGCGCCTGTCGCCTGAGCAGGTCGGTGCCATCGCCACCCATCTCTACATTGATATGCTAAAGGGCGGCTACAGCCAGGTGGCGGAATTTCACTATCTGCATCACGATCCGCACGGCCAGCCGTATGCCGACGATGCGATGCTGCAACAGCTGATGCAGGCAGCGCACACCGCCGGTATCGGCCAGACGCTGCTGCCGGTGCTGTACAGCTACAGCGGCTTCGGTGCGCAACCGGCCAGCGACGGTCAGCGACGCTTCATTCAGCACACCGATGCCTATCTGCAACAGCAGCAGCGCGTCGCGCAGTGGAGCGCGCAGCAGCCGCTGATCAACCACGGCCTGTGCTTCCACTCGCTGCGCGCGGTGAGCGAAGCCCAGATGCATGAGGTGCTGGCCGCCAGCGCTGCGCATCTGCCGGTGCACATTCACGTTGCCGAGCAGGAAAAAGAGGTTAATGACAGTCTGGCATGGAGCGGCGAACGGCCGGTGGCGTGGCTGTATAACCGCTTTGCCGTCGATGCGCGCTGGTGCCTGATTCACGCCACCCATCTCGAGCAGCAGGAGATTGCGCTCATGGCGGACAGCGGCGCGATTGCCGGTCTGTGTCCCACCACCGAGGCCAATCTCGGCGACGGCATCTTCCCGGCGGTGGAGTACATCGGGCGCGGCGGACGCTGGGGCATTGGCTCTGACAGCCACGTTTCGCTCAGTGCGCTGGAGGAGCTGCGCTGGCTGGAGTATGGCCAGCGGCTGCGCGATCGTCGCCGCAACCGCATCACGCTAACCGATCAACCCTCGGTCGGCGATCTGCTGTGGCAGCAGGCGGCGCAGGGCGGCGCGCAGGCCTGTGGCATTGCCAGCGGTGAGCTGGCGGTGGGCAAACGCGCCGACTGGCTGGTGCTGGAGGAGGATGCGTTGCTGGCCAGCGTCAGCTCCGCCGCGCTGATCAATCGCTGGCTGTTTGCCGGCAGCAGCCAGCAAATTCGAGACGTGTTTGTTGCCGGACAGGCGGTGATTCAGCAGGGCCACCACGTGGCGGAAGAAGCGGCCGCCGCTGGCTTCGCCCGGGCAATGCGGGCGCTGCAATGATCGCGCGCTTTGACTACGCGCAGCTGCCGGTCAGCCGCTGGCGCAACGGCGGCGGGGAGACGCGCGAAATTATCAGCTATCCGCCGGGCGCAGCGCAGTTCGAGTGGCGCGCCAGCATCGCCACCATCGACGCCGACGGGCCATTCTCGCCCTTCCCCGGTGTCGATCGGGTGATCACTTTGCTGCATGGCGATAGCGTGCTGCTGCGCTGTGAACAGGCCGAACAGACGTTACTGCCCCATCAGCCGTGGGCCTTTCCCGGCGAATGGGCGATAGAGGCGCAGGTCAGCGGCAGCTGTCAGGACTTCAATATCATGACGCGGCGCGACGCATGGCGCGCGGCGGTAAGCGTGGAGCAGCTGGCGGTCAGCAGCCTGCATGGCGTGGCGTATGTGCTGGCCGGTACATGGCGCAGCAGTGCGGGCGAGACACTGCAGGCGCAGCAGGGAATGTGGTGGCTGCAGGAGCAGCAGCTGGTGCCGCAAACGGCAGAGGCCAGCCTGCTGTTTATCGCGCTTAGCCGTGTCCCCTGAAGCGGCCCAGCAATTTGTAGCGTGAGCCTGGATAGAGCAGGCGCGCATAGGTGACGATTTTGTTGTCGCTCCACGTCTGGCGACGGATAAGCAGGCACGGCTCGTGCTCGTCCAGCGCCAGATGCTTACGCTGGCGCAAATCCGGCAGTACCGCTTCAACGATATGCTCACCGGCGGTCAGCGGGGCGACGCGCATCAGATAGGTGTACGGCGTCAGGCTGTGGTAATCCTGGCTGAGGTAGTCAGGCGCGACCAGCGGATTGACCAGACGATCTTCCAGCTGCACCGGCAGCTCATTTTCATAGTGCACGATCAGCGAATGATACAGCGTCTGGCCGGTGGAGAGTCCCAGCACCGCCGCCTGTTCCGGATCGGCCTTCATCTGACCTATCGAGAGAATTTTGCAGCTGTGCGTATGGCCGCGCTGGGCAATTTCATCGGCGATGTTATGCACTTCCAGCATTGCGGTGTAGCCCTTCATCTCCGCGACAAAGGTCCCGACGCCCTGCATGCGCACCAGAAACCCTTCGCTGGTGAGCTCCCGCAGCGCGCGGTTGATGGTCATGCGGCTGACGCCCAGTTCATTGACCAGCTCGCTCTCTGACGGCACCCGCTGGTTGGCTTTCCAGTGACCTTCGCGGATCTGGCTGACGATTGCCTGCTTAACGCGCTGGTAAATGGGCGCGGGTTCATCCCCCATCGCTGCCGCCAGCTGTGCGATTGCCGTTTGCTCCGCCATTTCCTGTTCCTTTTCCGAATGATATGTGAAGTTTACTGTCTCGCCGCCTAAATGTATATACATCCAATGGTGCAAAGCCTGCCCGCGTGGTGCAACCGCCGCCCGATTTTGGTGCAGCGTACCAGGCTGAAGGTTGCCGCGCCCGCATTGCGGCACGTTTCACAGAATACGATCAATCTGGCACAGCGCTTGCTACTTGTATAGACAAGATTAGACACTTATGCTTCACTCACAACACTTATAGCGCCTCTGGCGGATGCCATCGCATCTTGCGCTCCGCCACAACGTGGCAGATCACTTGTATAGACAGGAGTAGACTATGTCAGGTTCGGTTCAGGCAATTCGCCTCGTTCCCGGTGAAGTGGACCTCGCCACCTTACGCCGTATTTATCAGGAAAAGGTGACGCTGCAGCTGGCAGAGGAAGCGCGGGCGGATATTGACCGCGCACGTGAAACCGTCGAGGCCATCGTCGCCTCGGGCAAAGTGGTGTACGGCATCAACACCGGCTTCGGCAAGCTGGCGCAGACGCAGATCCCCGCCGAACGCCTGGCGGAACTGCAGCGCAACCTGGTGCTGTCACACAGCGTCGGCCTCGGCGATCTGCTGCCGGACAACGTCACTCGCCTGGTGGTCGCCAGCAAAATCATCAGCCTGGCACGCGGCCACTCGGGCATCCGCATGGAACTGATTGACGCGCTGCTGGCGCTGTTCAACGCTGGCGTGATGCCGTGCATCCCGGCGAAGGGATCGGTTGGCGCGTCCGGCGATCTGGCGCCGCTGGCGCACCTCTCCCTGATGCTGCTTGGTGAAGGCCAGGTGCGCATTGACGGCCAGCTGGTGCCCGCCAGCGAAGGCCTGGCCCGCGTCGGCCTGCAGCCGATTGTGCTGGGACCAAAAGAGGGGCTGGCGTTGCTCAACGGCACCCAGGTCTCTACCGCGCTGGCGCTGCGTGGGCTGTTTGAAGCCGAAAATCTGTTTGCCGCCGGGCTGATGGCCGGCGCGCTGTCGCTGGAAGCAATTAAAGGCTCGGTTAAACCGTTTGATGCGCGCATCCATCAGGCGCGCGGCCAGCACGGGCAGATTGCCGTCGCCGCTGCAGTGGCGACGCTGCTCGAAGGCAGCGAAATTCTCAGTTCGCACAGCAACTGCGGACGCGTGCAGGATCCCTACTCGATCCGCTGCGTACCGCAGGTGATGGGCGCCTGTCTCGATAACCTCAGCCACGCCGCGCGCGTGCTGCAGATTGAAGCCAACGCCGCTTCTGACAACCCGCTGGTCTTCAGCGACAGCGGCGACGTGATCTCCGGCGGTAACTTCCACGCCGAGCCGGTGGCCTTTGCCGCCGACATCATCGCGCTGGCGATTGCGGAAGTCGGCGCGATTTCCGAACGCCGTCTGGCGCTGCTGCTCGACACCGGCCTTTCCGGTCTGCCGCCCTTTCTGGTGCGCGACGGCGGCGTGAACTCGGGCTTTATGATTGCGCAGGTCACCGCTGCCGCGCTGGCCTCGGAGAACAAATCGCTGGCGCATCCGGGCAGCGTTGACAGCCTGCCGACTTCAGCCAATCAGGAAGATCACGTATCGATGGCCACCTACGCGGCACGCCGTCTGGGCGAAATGTGCTTCAACACCGCTGCCGTGGTCGGCATTGAAGCGATGGCGGCGGCGCAGGGCATCGACTTCCACCGCCCGCTGCAAAGCTCTGCCGCGATCGAACAGGAGATGAGCCGCATTCGTGCGCAGGTCGCCTTCCTCGATCAGGACCGTTTACTGGCGCCGGACATTGATGCCATGCGCCTGTGGGCCAGCAGTTACGTCTGGCCTGAAACCCTTACTGCGCTGCTGCCAAGCCAGCGTTCTACTGCTAATTAAGGAACCGATGATGAGCGAAACTTTGACTCAGGCTGTTGCCCGTGAAATCCGTGCGCCGCGCGGTAATGAACTGCACTGCGCCAACTGGCTGATTGAAGCGGCATACCGCATGATTCAGAACAACCTCGATCCTGACGTGGCCGAACGCCCGGAGGATCTGGTGGTGTACGGCGGAATCGGCAAAGCCGCGCGCAACTGGGCGTGCTTTGAACAGATTCTGCGCTCGCTGCGCGCGCTGCAGCCGGAAGAGACGCTGCTGATTCAGTCCGGCAAGCCGGTCGGTGTGTTCCGCACCCATGCCGATGCGCCGCGCGTACTGCTGGCCAACTCCAACCTGGTGCCGCACTGGGCGACATGGGATCACTTCCACGAACTGGATAAGGCCGGGCTGATGATGTATGGCCAGATGACCGCTGGTTCATGGATCTATATCGGCGCGCAGGGCATCGTGCAGGGTACCTTTGAAACCTTCGCTGAAGCCGGTCGCCAGCACTACAACAGTGACCTGACGGGCCGCTGGATCCTCACCGCCGGTCTGGGCGGCATGGGCGGCGCGCAGCCGCTGGCGGGCGTGCTGGCCGGTGCCTGCGTGCTGGCGATTGAGTGCCAGGAGTCGCGCATCGATTTCCGTCTGCGCACCCGCTACCTCGACCATAAAGCCTACAGCCTGGATGAGGCGCTGGCGCTGATCAAAGATGCCACCGAAGCCGGCCAGGCGATCTCCGTGGGCCTGCTGGGCAACGCGGCCGAGCTGGTCCCGGAACTGGTGCAGCGCGCGAAAGCGGGCGGCATGAAGCCTGACATCGTGACCGATCAGACCTCCGCGCACGACCCGATCAACGGCTATCTGCCGGTGGGCTGGGACGTGGCGCGCTGGGAAGCCGAGCGCGTCAGCAATCCGAAAGCGGTAGAGAAAGCGGCACGCGCTTCCATGGCGCAGCACGTACAGGCGATGCTCGACTTCCACCACATGGGTGTGCCGACCGTGGATTACGGCAACAACATTCGTCAGGTAGCGCTGGATGAAGGGGTGAAAAATGCCTTTGACTTCCCGGGCTTCGTGCCGGCGTATATTCGTCCGCTGTTCTGCGAGGGTAAAGGCCCATTCCGCTGGGTGGCGCTCTCGGGCGATGCGGAAGATATCTATAAAACCGACGCCAAACTGAAAGAGCTGTTCCCGGAACACAAAAACCTGCACCGCTGGCTGGATATGGCGCAGGAGCGCATCGCCTTCCAGGGCCTGCCGGCGCGTATTTGCTGGCTGGGGCTGGGCGAGCGTCATAAAGCGGCGCTGGCATTCAATGAGATGGTGCGCAACGGCGAGCTGAAAGCGCCGATCGTGATTGGTCGTGACCACCTCGACTGCGGCTCGGTGGCGTCACCTAACCGTGAAACCGAGGCGATGAAGGATGGCTCGGATGCGGTGTCAGACTGGCCGCTGCTGAACGCGCTGCTGAACACCGCCGGCGGAGCCACCTGGGTGAGCCTGCACCACGGCGGCGGCGTCGGTATGGGCTTCTCGCAGCATTCCGGGGTGGTGATCGTCTGTGACGGTACGGCTGAAGCGGATGCGCGCCTTGGTCGCGTACTGTGGAACGACCCGGCCACCGGCGTGATGCGTCATGCCGATGCGGGCTACGAGCTGGCGCAGTCCTGCGCAGAGCAGCACGGTCTCAATTTGCCGATGCTGAAGTAGTTCCAGGTGCGCATCAATGCGCACCCTACGGGAAGTTACCCCGGCTGGGCAATGCCGCAATGTGCGGTCTGTTAAGCCTTAACACTGTTCGCAAAGGTTGCACTGTACAAGGTCGGCATTGATGCCGACCGCGTGCAGCGCCAGCACGGCAGCATCCCATCGAGTCCTGTAGGGTCGGCATTTATGCCGACCGCGTGCAGCACCAGCATGGCGGTATCCTATCGCGCTCTGTAGGGTCGGCATTCATGCCGACCGCGTGCAGCACCAGCACGGCGGTATCCTATCGCGCCCTGTAGGGTCGGCATTCATGCCGACCTTGCCCCCCATGCCCTTATGCCAATCCGCTATAGCCTATAGCCAAATTATTCCTTTCCACGATAGACGCCCCCCACGCTTACCACTACAGTGGACACTTAACTTCCCGCGTCGGAGATTGCGCAGCTGACGCTGCTGATGGAGCCTTACCTTATGAGCCTGCCTGCTGTCCTGCTGGAAAACGCCCTCACCTGGCGTCGTCAGTTACATCAACACCCTGAACTGGGTTACCAGGAGCAGCAGACCAGCGAGCTGGTAGCCCAGGTGCTGACCGATGCCGGACTGCAGGTGTTTCGCGGCCTCGCCGGCACCGGCGTGATCGGCACGCTGGAAAACGGTCCCGGTCCGGTCATCGGGCTGCGCGCCGATATGGATGCCCTGCCGATCACCGAAAAAGGCGAGCCGCAGTGGAAATCGAGCCGGCCTGGCGTGATGCACGCCTGCGGTCACGATGGCCACACCGCGATACTGCTGGCCGCAGCCTGTCAGCTGGCCGCCACGCGCAATTTCAAAGGTACGGTACATTTCCTGTTTCAGCCGGCCGAAGAGAATCTTGGTGGTGCGCGCAAAATGGTGGAGGAAGGTCTGTTTCAGCGCTTCCCGATGGATGCCGTGTACGCGATGCACAACTGGCCGGGATTGCCGGTGGGATCGCTGGCGGTAAATCCGGGCGCGATGATGGCATCGCTGGATTCGTTTGAGATTACGCTGTACGGCAAAAGCTGCCATGCGGCGATGCCGGAAAGCGGTGCCGACCCGATGGTGGTCGCCGCCGAGCTGATTCTGGCGCTGCAAACCATCCCGTCGCGCCGCCTGTCACCGCTGGCGTCGGCGGTGGTCAGCGTCACCCAGATTCACGGTGGCGAGGCCATTAACGTCATTCCGGAGCAGATCACGCTGCGCGGTACGGTGCGATGTCTGCAGACCGACGTGCGCAATCGCGTACGCGGTCTGATTGAAGATTTTGTCACCACGCTGCCGCGCCCGTTTGGCGTCAGCGGCGAGATTCACTGGTATCCCGGCTATCCGGTTACCGCCAACCATGTCGCCCCGGCGGAGCAGGTGCGTGACGTGGCATGCCAGCTGCTGGGTGAACAGCAGGTGCACTGGCAGGTTAACCCGTCGATGGCGTCTGAAGATTTCGCCTGCATGCTGGAAGCCTGTCCCGGCGCCTATTTCTGGCTCGGCGCTGACGGTGCCACGCCTTCAGCCCCGCTGCACAATGCCAACTATGATTTCAACGATGCGCTGCTGCCGATTGGTATTACCTTCTGGCAGCAACTGGTGGAGAGCGTACTGATTAAACGCTGATGGCGCTGCTCAGCAAGCCATTTCAGCTGCGCAGGCGTGCACCCCCTGCGCAACCGCTGCGGTGACCGCCGTCACCGCCCAGGTTTTTCGTGCATGGCCAGCCGGGCAGCCCGGTTAAATCCCCGCCTGCTGTAACCGCGTTTCGGCATCGGCCATTGTTGCGGCTTCGCCGGTCGCCACCAGACAGCACGCCAGCTGCAGGCGCAGCGCCTGCGGCACCGCGCGTTCACCGGCCAGCACCTGACGAATCCACGCTGCGGTATCCTGGGCGCTTTTGCTCTCTGCTAACGCCAGCGCGACCTCCGGCTGCCGCTCGACCCACACTTCCGCTTCTGCGCCAGCACCGCGAATATAATTAATCGCCGGGCAGCGCTGCGGATTGGCATAGACCTCACCTTCAGTGCCGTTCAGCAGAATGGCCGGTGCATCGATATCCTGGAAGAATTTCCCCACGCGCGGCACATATTCCGGATGCGACACGCTCGCCAGCCGCAGCGCGGCGCGTTCGGCAAACGGCGTCGCCAGCTTGGCCAGCGTGTGCGCGCTGTTGCGCACGCCCATGCGCCAGCGCAGCGCCAGCTGTTTAGCCATTGGCGCACATAAATTATCGATGGTGATGAACGCCAGCTCGCCAGCGTCGAGTTTCGCCTGCGCCTGTTGCGCGCTGGTCACTGGCGCAATATCCAGCGCCGCCAGCACCGCTTCGCTGGTCACGCGGGTTGGGTCGTCGCTGACGCCGTGCAGCAACACCGGAAAACCGAGCTTCACCAGCAGCAGCGCCAGCAGCGGCGTCAGGTTGCCCTGGCGACGCGCGCCGTTATAGCTGGGGATGACGATGGGCATCGGACGCTGTGCCGGGGCCTGCAGCCGCATCATGCGCTGCTGCATCGCGTGGTAGAAGCCGCGCATCTCTGCTTCCCCTTCGCCTTTGATGCGCAGCGCAATCAGCACGCCACCCAGTTCGAGATCCGGCACCTCGTCCGCCAGCATCGCGCTGTAAAGCGCCACGGCAGTGTCAAAGTCGATATCGCGTGCGTGATTCTTGCCGCGGCCAATCTCTTTAATGATCTTATTCAGTTCCATCATACTTTCCCGCTTCCAGGGCGCGCCGTCACCCGGCGGCCAACAATCGTGCATCCGGCTGTTGCCGCATACTCAGGATTTCTTGCTGCGCTTCGCCGGTTTGTCCGCTTCCGGCACCGGCGGTTGTTCAATCGGAAACACCGGCAGCGCGGCCAGCAGGCGGCTGCCGTAGGTTTTGCTCAGCAGCCGGCGATCGTAAATGACGATTTCACCAAAACACTGATGGCTGCGGATCAGACGCCCGACCTGCTGGATCAGCGTAAACGATGCGCTGGGTAAGCTTTGTACTTCAAACGGATAGCGTTTGAGGCTCTTGAGCCACTCCCCTTCGGTCAAAATTACCGGACTGTCCACCGGCGGAAAAGCGATTTTATGGATGTGCACCTGCGATAGCAGATCGCCTTTCAAATCGAGCCCTTCGGCAAAGGATTGCAGGCCAACCAGAATGCTGCTCTGCCCGGCCGTCACCCGTTGCCGGTGTAATTCCACCAGCCGCGAGCGCGGCTGATCGCCCTGCACCAGCATCGTCAGGCGCAGCTCCGGCACCAGGCTGACAAACTGCTGCATCGCGCGCCCGCTGGCAAAAAGCACCAGCACGCCTTTGTGCTGCTGCGCCTGCATTTGCTGGCGGAAGAAGCGCGCCATCTCAGCAATGTGCTCCGCTTCATTGGCCAGCAGCGGCTCATAGCGCATCTGCGGAATCACCAGCTTACCCTGGTCGACATGGTTAAACGGCGAATCGAGCGCCACAAAGCGGTCGCCGGCCTTTTGGTTCAGGCCGGACATCTCCTGCAGGCGATTAAAGCTGTTTAGCGAACGCAGCGTAGCCGAGGTCACCACCACGTGCGGGATTTTGCGCCACAGCAGCTTTTCCAGCTGGTCGCTGACGCGAATCCCGGCGCAGTGAAACAGCAGATGCGCCTGGCCGTCACGAATTTCACGCGTCACCCATTTCGACACCGGCGCGTTGGACGCTTTTTCCATCGCCGCCAGCCGCCACAGTTTGCTGATGGATTCAAACCAGCCGAAGTGGCGATTGAGCTGCAGGATGGCTTTGTGCAGCCGCATGATATCGGCCTTGCCGGTCTGTTCGCCCAGCTCGTTGAGCAGCCCTTCGCTCAGGCCACGCAGCGCATCACTCAGCTTAAACAGCAGCGCGCACAGGGTCAGCAGTTCTGGCGGCAGCTCACCGAGCACAAAGCGAAACTCGCCTGGCTGATTGTCGCGCGGCAGCAGAGGATTGAGCGCGTTGCACAGCGTCTGCAGCTGCTCGCGCATCTCATCACAGTGTCCTTTCAGACGTTCGGGATTGCTCAGCGGCGGCGGGGATTTCGGCCGGAACTGCGCCATGATGGTCTCCACCAGCCGCACAAACAGATCGAGCTGCAGGCTGCTCCAGCCCGGCGTGATCTCCGCGCTCATCTCCAGCGCATCCCGCGCCACTTCCGGCAGATGGTGCCCTTCATCCAGCACCAGCATCAGGTGTTTGGCCGGCGGCAGCACCGACTCATTCTCCATCGCCGCCATCACCAGCGCATGGTTCGCCACCACCACATCGGCCTGCTCGATTTCGCGTCGCGCCACAAAGAACGGGCATTCGCGATACCAGCGGCAGTGGTGTGCCAGGCAGTTTGCTTTATCAGTGGAGAGGCGCTGCCACAGGCTGTCGTCAATCGCCATGTCGCTGTGATCGCGCAGGCCATCCCACTTATAGCTGCTGAGGTCTTTCTCCAGCCGCGCGCAGAATTTCTGCTCCTCTTTCGAACCGGTCACCGCCTGTTCGTCGAGATACAGCAGCAGATCGCCCTGCTGATCGTCCGTGGCTGCCAGCGCGGTCAGGTTGCGCGGACAGACATAGCGTCCGCGACCAAAAGCCGCGGTGAAGGTGAGGTCAGGAATAATTTTCTTTAATAGCGGCAGATCTTTGCTGAAGATCTGATCCTGCAGCGCCACGTTGGCGGTGCTGATGACTAAACGTTTCTCTTCGGCGCGGCTGACCGCAATGCCGGGAATCAGGTAGGACAAGGTTTTGCCGACGCCGGTGGGCGCCTCAATGGCCAGATGGCGACCCTCGTCACCGGCCAGACTCTTCGCCACTTCGGCGATCATCTGGCGCTGCGGCGCGCGCGGGATAAAGTCAGGAACCTGCTGCTGCAGCGCCTTATACCATTGCGCAATCTGGCTTTTTATCGCTGCTGTCAGGGCCATAGTGAATACTGTTGGTTAAACCGGCCTGTATTTTTACACAGTATTGCCACAGCGTCAGCTTTCGCGCTCAGTTTTTCGCGCTGGATTCAGAATTTCCCGCATCGCGCGGATCAGCGGCTCGCGCGCGCGGCCGCGCCGGAAGGCGAACGAAAACGGCGCGCGAAAGTGAAAATGGTGGGGCAGCAGGCGCAGCAACTGGCCCTGCTGCTCGCGACTGCGCGCGTAATGCTCGGGCAAAAAGCCAATATAGCGCCCGGAGAGAATCAGCATCAGCTGCGCTTCAATGCTCTCCACCGAGGCGGTGCTGTGGCGGAAACCGCGCTTGTTCAGCTCCTGCTGGTTCCAGTAGCGCCGCGTTACCATACCGGTCTGCTGCACGCGACGCACATCCGCATCGCCCTGCGCCAGCGCATGTTGCGGACTGCAGTACAGCCACTGCTGCTCCTCGTACAGCGGCAGCGTCACCAGATTGCTGGCGCGCAGCGGAAAGTGTCCGATGGCCAGGTCGAGCCGATCTTCCAGCACCTGCTGCTGCAGTTCGTTGGGCTCGCACACGCTGAGGGTGAGAAACACCGCCGGAAAGCGCTGGTTAAAACGGGCGATAACCGCCGGCAGATCCAGCGTGCTGTCGGTGACGGTGGCGTCGACCACGCCGAGCGCAAATGTGCCGCCCTGCGCGCTTTTCAGCGTCTCCACCTGCGACTGCCAGCCGCTCAGGGTCGCCAGCATTTCCCGGGTGTAGGCATAGAACTGTTCGCCTTTGCTGGTCAGCGCAAACCCCGCGCGGCCGCGCTGGCACAGAATAAAGCCCAGCTGGCTTTCCAGTTCACTCATGTAGGCGCTGATGGCCGGCGTGGTCATGTTCAGCGCCTGCTGCGCACGCGAATAGCCCTGGTTTTCCACCACGCTGGCGAACACCTGCAGCAGTTTCAGATTGGGTAAGGTTGGCACCGCACTTCCTTCAGGGATTGCTGACAATAGTTAACGAATCGCTGAAGTGATTATCAGCTGACAGGGATTTTTTCTGCAAGCCGCTTTGGCGATGATGCAGCCATTCCCTCAAAAAGAGAGCTTTCGCTATGTCGCAACAAAATTTGCTGTTCCCGGCGCGCGTGCTGCGTGGTGCGGGTGTGATTAACCAGCTGGGGGCCATCTGCGCCGGGCTGGGCCAGCGCGCACTGCTGATTGGCGGCCAGCGCGCGATGCAGGCGGTGGCGACGCAGGTGAAGACCCAACTCGACGCCGCTGGCGTCACGCTGCTGGCACCGGTGTGGTTTGGTGGCGAAACCTCGCTTAACCATATCGAACGGCTGGCGGCGTTAGCGGTTGAACAACAGGCAGAAGTGCTGATCGGTGCGGGCGGCGGCAAGGCGCTGGACACGGTTAAAGCGGTGGGTGCGCAGCTCGGGCTGCCGGTGATAACCGTCCCGACGATTGCCGCCACCTGCGCTGCGGTGACCCCGCTGACCATTCGCTACGACGATAACGGCAACTTCTTTGATATTTTCCCGCTGCCACAGGCGCCGGCGGCGGTGATCATCGACAGTGAGTTGCTGGCAGCCGCCCCTGCCCGCTGGCTGGCCGCGGGCCTCGGCGATACGCTGGCTAAATGGTATGAGTTCCGCGCGGTAAGCACGCGCCATCCGGCGCGCACCGGCAATGCGCTATCATCGCTGGCGCACAGCCAGATCTGCTATGAGGTGATCGCAGAGCACGGTCCGGCGGCTTACGCAGCGGTGCTGCGCGGTGAGAGCGGCACCTCGCTCGAGCAGGTGCTGGACGCGATTTTTACCTGGGCCGGTCTGACCTCGCTGATGAGCAATGGCGCCCACGCCGCCGCTGCGCATGCCATTTACGAAGGTTTCACCTTCTGCGACAAAACGCGCGAGTTTGGTCACGGCCTGCTGGTGGGTTACGGCAATTTGTGCCTGCTGGCGCTGGAGGATCGCAGCGACGAAGAGCTGGTGGATGAGATGCGCCTGGCGCGCGACTGCGGCGTACCGTTGACGCTGGCCGAGATTGCCGCGCTGGATGAGAGCGAGCTGGCGTTGATTATACGTGAGTCTGTCCACGCGCCGGATATGGCCAACATGGCCGAACCGGTCAACGAAGCGCGGTTGCGGGCGGCGATGGCGCGGATTGAAGGGCTGGCGGAACGGGTTTGATTGCGGTCGCAATGGATGTGGTAAATCCCAGGTCACCGTAAACGGCAAACCCCAGGTCACCGTAAACGGCGACCCTACGGGCCAGCGCGCGTTTTTGTAGGGTGCGCATTTATGCGCACCGTCATCATCAGGTCGCGCTGGCTTGACCGATCGGCATTACGCCATGGCTGGCACCCCACTTTTACCGGGTCGCCAGCAACGCCGCGACTTGCCGCACATCCGCCACGTTATCCAGCGTCAGACACAGCGTTTCCAGCTGCTGCACCTGTGCCGCCGGCAAGACGCGCGCGGCGAGGCTGCGGTATTTGGCGTGCAGCGCCGCGTCGCTCAGCGGATTCGCCGGCGATCCGGATGGCACCGCGACGTGCTGCTGCCACTGCTGGCCCTGCACCGTTTCCAGCCGGACCCACGGCTCATCATCGCGCCCCTGCTGGTGGTCAATCTCCAGCTCAATACGCGCCATCAGCGCGGCAGCTTCCGCACTCAGGCGACGGCTGTCGTCATAACTCGCCAGCTCCGCAGAGCCGAACAGCGCACGCGCCGTCAGCGCATACGGCAGACTCATTTGCGCGGCGGCGAGGCTGGTGAGTTCACGCGTGCCGCACATCTCCAGCAGGAAGGGATTGAGCCCGACCACAATGCGCGCGATGTCCCCGGTCGCCACCGCATGCAGCTCAAGCAGCAGACCCAGCGCATCGATCGCCGCATGCGTACCGCGACAGGCGGCGTACGGCTTGATGGAACAGCGCGCCAGTTTCCACACCTCGCCCAGTTGGGCCGTGAGCGCGGCGGGCTGTTGCGTTTCACCGGCCAGGGTTTGCAGAAAGCCGCCCCAGCGCGCCTCAAATACCGCGGCCGGTCCGCTGATGCCGCGCTGTGCCAGCAGCGCCGCCTGTACGCCCCCTTCCGCCGCGCGCGCCGCGTGCAGCTTTTTGGTGTGCGAGCCATCATGAATAAAGCCCCACAGGCCACCACTGAAGCTGGCAGCGATGCCCAGCGCCGAGGCACACTGCGCGGCCGGCAGCCGCAGCAAACAACTGACGGCGGCAGCCGCGCCAAAAACGCCACAGCTGGCAGTCGAGTGCCAGCCCGCACCGTTGTGCGCCGCATACCCCCCGCAGGCTTCCAGCACGCGACGGCCGATGTCATAACCCACGACCATCGCGGTGAGAAACTCCCGGCCGTCGACCGGCTGCGTCGCCAGCGGCAGTGCCGCCAGCAGCGCCGGTAACACCACGGCACCGGAGTGATCGCAGCCGCCGGTGTCGTCCAGTTCATACATGTGCGCCGCCACGCCGTTGAGCCACGCCGCCTGGCGCGGGGAAGCTTGCTGTGCGCACCCCCACAGTTGCGCCACGGCGCTGCCGCCCTCTTCGGCCACCAGCGCCCGGCATTCGCACCAGATCGGGCTGTCACAGCCCGCCAGCGCCGCGCCGAGCGTATCCAGCAGATGGCGCTTCGCCTGCGCTACCAGCGGTTCCGGCAGCTGGGCAAAGCGGGTGGTCGCGATGAAATCCGCCAGCCGATCAAGCGTGGTGTTCATGTTCACCTCCGCTGACCCGGGCAAATACCTCTGCCGGATGATCGGCATCGTTATCCGGCTGCGTCTGCCAGTGCGCGGCCACCTGGCCGGCAGTAGCGATCCACACGTCATGCTGCTGCAGCGTCTCCAGCAGCTGACGCAGCAGGCCAATGCGTCCGGCGGTGCCGATAATTTCCGGGTGCAGCCGCAGCAGGTAGCACAGGCCGAAACGGTGAAAACCGTGGAAATCCTGCGTCAGGTTAGCCAGCGTTTCGCCATAGGGCGCGATGCGCGACTGTCCGGGCGGAATCGCCGGACTGAGGTTGAAGGCAAAATAGGGCGCATCCTCCAGCGTGTAGTGCATGGGCAGCTCCACCAGCCGGGTGCCGGGGTGAAAATAGGGTAAATCATCACCGCGCCAGCTGGAGGACCAGCGGATGCCGTGCGTTGCCAGCGCCGCAGCAAGGCCCGGTTTCCACTGGCCGGCCGGCGTGCGAAACCCGGCAATCGGCTGGCCGGTCAGCTGCGCCAGCCGCTCGCAGCCGCGCGTTACGCTGGTAATCTGCTGCGCCAGCGTCAGCGCCGAGAAGTCTTCGTGTCGCTCACCGCTGCAGGCGATCTCATGCCCGGCGGCGACAATACGCTGCAGCACCTGCGGCTGCTCTTCGGCGACGATGGCCGGCAAGCACCAGCTGGCCAGCAGCTGTTTCTCCGCCAGCAGATCCAGCAGGCGATCAACGCCGCGCAGCGTGCCATAGCGCCACACCGACAGGGTTTTATCGCGCCCGGCGACCGCAGGCGCCTGTGTCAGGATGCCGTGAATATCGTGATAGTCGATGGTAATGATGGCCGCCGATTGTTTGCCCAACGGCCAGCGTGAATGTTCAGTCATGTTGCTGCTCCTGCAAATACCACGCGGCCACCGCATCACAGCGCGCAAACCACACATCGTCGCGCGCCGTCATGTGGGCAAACAGCTGCTCCAGCAACAGCAAACGGCCAGGCTGCCCGGAAATTTTCGGGTGGAACAGCGTGGTCAGGCACAGTCCTTCGGCCATCGCGCCGTCAAATTCGCGCTGCCAGTTGTCACCGGTGTGCGCATAGCTGGCGATGCGGTCGCCGCCCTGTGGAAAATCCGGCTGGCGCGTGTAGGCCAGCGAGGCGTAATCATCCATCTCCCATTTGCCGGGAATCTCCACCAGCGGCGTATGCCCGGCGACGGCAATGCTGTACGGCCGATCGTCACCGCGCATGCTGCTGGAGTAAATCACCCCGGCTTCCCGCAGAATCTGCGGCGTTTCGGCGTGCCAGTCGCCGGAAGGAGTACGAAAACCGCAGGCGCGGATACCAAGATGTTGCTGAAAGATGGCGGCAGAGCGCGCCATCACGGCGCGCTGTTCATCTGGCGTAATCGCCCAGAACGATTCGTGGCGATAACCGTGATAGGCCACTTCGTGGCCCTGTTCGATAATCGCCTGGCACTGCCGCGGCCACTGCTCCACCACCCACGCCGGCACAAAAAACGTGGCCGGCAGTTGGAAGGCGCGCAGCAGATCCAGCAGCCGACCGAGCGCGCGAAACGGCCCGTAGGCGCCAAAGGTGAAATACTCTGGTGTTGACCACAGGCTGCCATTGAGCATGGCATCGCCAGTGGGACCATCAAGATCAAACGCCAGCGCCATACAGCCACGCTTGCCCTGCGGCCAGCGCACTGCGCCCGGTTGTTGCATACGCCCGCTCCTTAGCCCTGATTTACCGTGGCTTCGGCAATGCCGTTGTCGCTCAGGCCCCATTTGCTGAGGATTTTCTGGTAGCTGCCATCGGCAATCATGGCATTGATAGCTGCCTGAATCGCCGTGGTCAGCTCACCGGCATCTTTACCCAGCGCCATGCCGGTGTACTGGAAGGAGAAGGCTTTATCCAGCGGCTTAAAGGTGCCTTTTTCCAGGTTCATGATGTACGGCAGGGTTTCGCTGCCCTGTACCGCGCCATCCAGACGACGCTGACGCAGCTGCGTGCGCGCATCGGCGGTGCCTTCCGCGCCCACCACGATAATCGTGGGTTTACCGGCCGCTTCGCAGTGCGCTTTTGACCAGGTCGCAATCTCCTGCGGGAAGGTGGTGCGGCGGCTGGTACCTACTTTTTTGCCGCACAGATCGGTGGCGCTGTTGATGTCGCTACGCGCCGCCAGGGTGTAGAACTGCGGGCCGGTTTTGAAGTAGTCGATAAAGTTAACCACCTTCTGCCGCTCTTTGGTGTCGGTCATGCCGGACATCACCAGATCGACGCGTTTGGTCACCACCGCGTTGACCATCTGTTCAAACGCGATCTCCTGCCAGTTAACCTTCACGCCGAGCTTCTCGCCAATTGCCTGGCCCAGCTCATAATCGACGCCGCTCAGCTGATTGGTGGCCGGATCTTTAAAATCCATCGGCGGGTAGTTCGGCATGATGGCGACGGTCAGCCCTTTCTCTTTGATACTGGCCGGTACGGCAATCTCCGCCCAGGCAGAGGATTGCAGCAGCAGCGCGGCACTGATGGCACTCAATAACAATTTTTTCATCTATTCACCCCGGTCACGTTAAAGAAGAATCGCGTTGATAAAGTTTTTCATCCGTGGGTTTTGCGGGTTCAGCAGAATCTCTTCCGGTGCGCCCTGCTCAATAATGCGTCCCTCATCCATAAACACCACCTGGTTGGCGACCTCACGCGCAAAGCCCATTTCGTGGGTCACCACCAGCATGGTGGTGCCTTCTTTTGCCAGCTGGCGCATCACCGCCAGCACTTCACCGACCATCTCCGGATCGAGCGCCGAGGTCGGTTCATCAAACAGCATCAGTTTGGGTTTCATCGCCAGCGCGCGGGCAATCGCCACGCGCTGCTGCTGACCGCCGGAGAGCGACTGCGGATAGTCGTGCGCTTTGTGCGCCAGTCCGACGCGATCCAGCAGCGCCATCGCCTCTTCGCTGGCTTCGCGTTTCGGGCGCAGCAGCACGCGACACGGCCCCTCAATGATGTTCTCCAGCGCGGTCTTGTGCGGAAACAGGTTGAAGCGCTGAAATACCATGCCGGTCTGCAGCCGCTGGCGCGCAATCTGTTTGTCACTCAGCGGGTGCAGCTTGTTGCCGGCAATGCGATAACCCGCCAGTTCGTTGTCGACCCAGATACCACCCTGATCCACTTTCTCCAGCTGGTTGATACAGCGCAGAAAGGTGCTCTTACCGGAACCCGACGGGCCGAGAATGCACATCACCTCGCCGTAGTTCACTTCCAGGCTGACGTCCTTCAGCGCGTGGAACTGATCGAAATATTTGTTCACCTTGACGGCGCGCACGATGTTTCTCATCTCTCACTCCCGGTTACTGGCGACGACGATGGCCGCGTGAGAAGTAGCGTTCCAGCTGGCTCTGCCCGAACGACAGCAGCGTCACGATAATCAGGTACCAGATGCCCGCCACAAACAGCAGCTCCATCACGCGCGCGTTGGCGAAGTAGATGGTTTGCGCGTTGTACAGCAGCTCGGAGTACTGAATCATGCTGGCCAGACTGGTGGTTTTGATCATGCTGATGAACTCATTGCCGACCGGCGGCAGAATCACCCGCATCGCCTGCGGCAGAATGATGCGCTGCAGCGCCTGCAAACGTGGCATGCCGATGGCTTTGGCGGCTTCATACTGACCGGTATCCACCGATAACAGCCCGGCGCGCACCACTTCTGAGGTGTACGCGCCCTGATTGATGCTCAGGCCGAGCAGCGCGGCGAGAAACGGCGTCATCACCGTGACGGTTTGCACGCTGAACAGACCGGGAATGCTGATGGTGGGAAACACCAGCGCCAGGTTGAACCACAGCAGCAGTTGCAGAATCAGCGGCGTGCCGCGAAAGATCCACGCATAGCCCACCGCGATATAGTGCAGCACCGGATTGGGCGACATGTACATGATGGCGGTGATGACGCCAAACAGGATGCCCAGCGCCATCGCCAGCACCGACATAATCAGCGTGTTAACCACGCCGTTAAGGATCGCCTGCGCGGTGAAGAACTGGCCGACGAACGACCACTCAATATTGCCGTGCGCAAAGGCGTTAACCAGCAGCGCCAGCAGCACGAGGATCACTGCCGATGCGGTGATGCGGCCATAATAGCGGCGCGGCACCACCTGATAGCGATCGAGATCGTAATGTGGCTGGACGCGGCCATTGTTGACCGATGGTTCAACCGGTGTGGTGTGTGACATAGGCTCTCCTCAGGCGCGCGGTCCGGCGTAGTCATCGGCCCAGCGCTGCTGGTCCTGCATCAGGGTTTGCAGACGGGCCAGCTGCTCGCGCACCCGTGCCGGCGCGGTGCCGCCGTAGCCGCTGCGGGCTGCCAGCGCCGCTTCCAGGGTTAACGCCTGACGCACCTCGGGCGTGAGACGTGCATCGACGCCGTGCAGCTGCGCATCGCTGAGATCGGCCAGGCCGCAGTTTTCGCGTTCACACAGCTGCACCAGCTGGCCGGTAATCTCGTGCGCCTCGCGGAATGGCACGCCGCGCATTGCCAGCCAGTCGGCCACTTCGGTCGCCAGCGTAAAGCCATCCGGCGCCTGCTCGCGCATCACCTCAGTATTGAATTTCAGTGTCGCCATCATGCCGGCCATGGCAGGCAGCACCATCAGCAGCGTGTTGACCGCATCAATCACATTACGTTTGTCGTCGCTGAGATCGCGGTTGTAAGAGAGCGGCATGGCTTTCATGGTGGTCAGCAGCGCCATCAGGTTACCGACCAGCCGGCCGCTGCGGCCGCGCGTCAGCTCGGCAATGTCCGGATTTTTCTTCTGCGGCATGATCGAGCTGCCGGTGGCGTAACTGTCGTGCAGCTCCACCCAGCGGAACTGCCGTGACGCCCACAGGCACACCTCTTCACACAGCCGGGACAGGTTGATGCCGATCATGCTGGTGACGAACAGGAATTCCGCGGCGTAGTCGCGGCTGGCGACTGCATCGATCGAGTTTTCGCACGGTGCCAGATAAGCGAGATCGGCAGCGGCCAGCTGTGGCTGACGCGCAATCGCCGAACCGGCCATCGCCGCTGCGCCCAGCGGACAGCGCGCGCTGCGGCGATCCCAGTCCTGCATACGCTCAATGTCACGCGCGAAGGATTGGGCATGCGCCAGCAGCTGATGGCCAAACACAATCGGCTGCGCCTGCTGCAGATGGGTGAAGCCGGGCGCGACGCTGTCGGTGTGTTGCGCGGCCTGCGTCACCAGCGCCTGCTGCAACTGCAACAGCGCGCTCACCAGCTTGCGGCCGTTATCCCGCAGGTAGAGACGCAGATCGTTGACGGTCTGATCGTTGCGTGAACGGCCGGCACGCAGCTTGCCGCCCAGCGCGCCGAGGCGTTCTGTCAGCGCGCGTTCGATGAAGGTATGCACGTCTTCATCGGCGGCAATCGGCTGCAGCTGGCCAGCGCGATAATCGGCGTCCAGCGCGTCAATCGCCGCCAGCATGGTATCCAGCTCGTCAGCACTCAATAGCCCGGCACGCGCCAGCTCGCGCGCATGGGCGCGGCAACCGGCGAGGTCGTACGGCGCCAGCGCAAAGTAATAATCCGGGCTACGCGACAGCGCGGTTAAACTGGCTGCCGGAGCCGCTTTAAAACGTGCGCCCCATAACAGTTCGGCATTCTCAGACATGCTATTTCCCTCACAAATCAGCCGCAGCAATATGAAAAAGTTTGGATTCAGCCGGCAGCGATAATAAAAACTTATTTTATTGCCACGCTGGCAAATAGGTGGTATTTCAGATTCACTGTACTTTCACCGCAATTATTCCGGAGTTGAATAGCAAAAATGGAAAGTAAAGTTTCCCAGTCTGGAAACAATGCGAATAATCGCGGCGATAATGCGGTTCTGGCGCTGAGTAATATCGACTTAAAATTGCTGCGGGTATTTAAATGCGTGGTGGAAGCCGGAGGATTAACCGCCGCCAGTCACGAATTAAATATTGGCCTGGCGGCGATCAGTAAACAGGTTTCTGACCTGGAGATTCGGCTGGGCATGACGCTGTGCAGCCGCGGCCGTGAAGGTTTTGAGCTGACGCAGTACGGCATCAATGTTTATCAGGCCACGCTGGAGCTGTTCGTATCGCTCAACCTGTTTCGCGAGCGGCTGCACAACAGTCGCAACGAGCTGCTGGGGGACATCGCGATTTGCGTGGTGGATAACACCATTAGCGATCCACACTCGCCGGTCACCAGTGCGGTGCAACAGTTGCACCAGAAAGCGCCAAAGGTGCAGATTCGTCTGCAGACCGCACAGCTGGATGATATTGAACGCGGCATAAGCGAAGGGCGTTTTCATTGCGGCATTGCGCCCGTGTATGAAATGAAAAAAGAGTTTGATTACTTCGAACTTTATAAAGAATACGCAAAATTATATTGCGCTGCGTCACATCCTCTCTATTGCGGATCTTGCGATAAAAATATTTCGGTGGATGTATTACGTCAGCAGAAAATTATTAATCATTTATATGTTACCCCACGCGATGAACGCCGCCTGATTCCGGTGCAGGAGAGCGGTGTGCAGGCGGTGCAGGTGGAATCGGTGGCCATGCTGATTTTAACCGGTCACTTTATTGGGTATTTACCGGAACATTATGCCGCTCCGTTTATTGCCCGCGGACAATTGTGTGAGCTGGGCGATGACACGCTGCGGCGCGAAACCGCATTTTGTCTGGTGATGAAGAAAGGCCGGAAAATAAATCCGATCATCCGGCTGTTTATGCAGGCGCTGGGGTTGAGCGATGCGGCGGCGGCGCACTGATTTGGTGCGTGTGACCAGGTTTCTGCTGGCACGGGATGGGAAAGTGTACGCTGATGCCCTCACCCCGGCCCTCTCCCACCGGGAGAGGGAGACGCAGCTGCGGACAAGGGAGAGTCAGCCTGCGGAAAGGGAGAGGCAGTCTGTGGACAAGGGAAACGCGGCGTCCGGTAACAGCAACCAGAACGCTTACGTCAGCCGCTTATACATCACCGTGGTAGCATCCAGCTCGCCGGATGTGGATTCGGCATAGTACGGAATCGAACCCGCCACCTGCCAGCCGAGCGACAGATAGAGCGCGCTGGCAACATCGCCGCTGCGCGTATCCAGCACCAGCAGCGTTTTACCCTGCTGCTGCGCCAGCTGCTCGGCACGTAACATCAGACGGCGCGCAATGCCCTGACGTCGCGCACGCGGATGCACCAGCAGCTTGCTGATCTCCGCACGATGGCGGCCGTTGGGCATACTGCTGAAGCCCAGCATCACCGTGGCCACTATCTCGCCCGCTTGCCAGGCCACCAGCAGCTGGTTATCGCCGCTCGCCAGGCTGTAAATTTTGTCCTGCCAGAAACGCGCCATCACTGCGCGATCGTCCGCGTCAATGAAGCCGACGCTGGCACCGTCTGCCACGCAGCCGTGCAGCACCTCACACAGTGACGCCAGCAGCGGCTGCGCCTGGGTGGCGCTGAGAGAGTCGATTTCAATCATGGTTTGCACACCACCAGAATGTAGCGCGCGCCGCCTTCGGCATGCGCCTGAAAAGAGGAACGCCCGCTGAGGTGGAAGCGCAGGCAATCGCCGGCCTGTAGCGTCCAGCTCTGCGTCTCCATGGTGATGGTCAGCTCGCCCGACTGCAGCCAGATGTGCTGTTCCAGCCCCTGTACCGGCGGCGCATCATAATCAATGCGCGCGCCTGGACGCAGCACGCCCTCCACCAGCTCCGCTTTAAACTGACTGGCCGGCGGCGAGACGTTGCGTCGCTGGAAGCCGCTGAGCGTGTCCTGCCAGACCGGCTGCTGCTCCGCTTTCAGCAGCAGCGCCGCTTCTTCTTCTACTTCGCTGAGCAGTCGCGACATAGTTAAACCGTAGGCCACGCACAAGCGATTAAGCAAAGCGGCGGTAGGGCTGGTCTCGGCGCGCTCAATGCGCGACAATGATGCCCGGCTAATGCCGGTTGCCAGAGCCAGTTCATCCAGCGACCAGCCGCGCTGCAGGCGTAATTCCGCCAGACGTGCCGCAAGCCGATCTTCCGTATTTAGAGCAGACATCTTTAACCTCTCATTTTCGGGAAATTAATCTCACATAAGAGATAAAGCCCGAAATCGTGCAGTGGGTCAAGTTGTACAATAAAATAATCATTGTACAAGCTCACTCTGGCGGTTAAGGTGTTGTTATGCAGGTCAGAATTTTAGAGGATGCCATGGCCTTATACAGTATCGGTGATGTTGCCGAGCGCTGTGGAATTAACCCGGTAACCCTGCGCGCCTGGCAGCGTCGTTATGGATTGTTAAAGCCGCAGCGCACTGAGGGTGGTCATCGACAATTTGATGATGAAGATGTTCAGCGGATCGAAGAGATCAAACGCTGGATAGAGAGCGGTGTGCCTGTTGGCAAAGTCAAAGCCCTGCTTGAAGGAGAGACCTTCAACGTGCATGACGGCTGGACGGCGCTGCAGGAAGAGCTGATGAGCGTGCTGCGCCACGTGCGCGCCTCCAAACTGCGCACCAAAATCGCCACCATTGGCCGTGAACACCCGGTCGATGCGCTGATTGACCACGTTTTTGTACCGGTACGCCAGCGTCTCGGGCTGGATCAGAATACCGCCCGCACCATGTGCAGTCTGCTGGACGGCGCGCTGATTGATTATGTCGCGTTCTGTCTGGCAGGCGCGCGTAAAAAAGCCGGCAAAGATGCCTTAATGATTGGCTGGGGCGTAGAAGATCGCACCCGCATCTGGCTGGAAGCCTGGCGCTTAGCGCAGCAGGGCTGGCGCATTGATGTGCTGGCGGAACCGCTGGATATGCCGCGTCCGGAGCTGTTTCCCGGCCAGCATCTGTTTATCTGGACCGGTAAAAAGCCGACGCGCCGCCAGCTGGAGCAGTTTGAACACTGGCAGGCTCAGGGCTTCTCGATTCACGTCCACGAACCCACCTGAAAAATCGCACATGCGGCCTTTGCCTTACCGCATGTGCGCGTTATCATGCCGCACTTCATGACTTTTCTCAGGTTTACCTATGAACTGGAATAAAATTCTCATTGGCACCTTGTTTGCCATCATGGCGATTGGCGGCATGGGCGGCATGATGCTGGTTGGCTACAGCCTTATTCTGCATACCCACTGAGTGCGTGCTGCAACCGCTCCAGCAGCCGGTCGCAGATCAGCGCCAGCAGCGCCACCAGCAGCGCGCCCTGAATCACATAGGCGGTATTGAAGCCGCTCAGACCGATAATTACCGGCGAACCCAGACTCTCCGCTCCGACGGTTGAGGCGATGGTCGCGGTGCCGATGTTGATCATCACAGAGGTGCGCACGCCCGCCATAATCACCGGTGCCGCCAGCGCCAGCTCTATCTGCCACAGACGCCGCCACGGTCCCATTCCCAGACCGACGGCGATCTCACGGCTGCTGGCCGGAACGCTGTCCAGTCCCGCCAGCGTGCCTTGCAGAATCGGCAACAGCCCATACAGAAACAGCGCCATCACCGCCGGCGCAGCGCCAAAGCCCATGACCGGCACGGCAATCGCCAGCACCGCCACCGGCGGAAAGGTCTGACCGGCAGCCGCCAGCGTCTCCAGCAGCGGGCGGAACGCCCTGCCGCCGTGACGGGTAGCGAAGACCGCACAGCCAACGCCCACCACAATCGCCAGCGCGCTGCCGCTGATCACCAGCAACAGATGGGCCAGCGCCAGCTGCCAGAAACTCTCCTGCTGGTACAGCGGACGCTCCAGCTGCGGAAACCAGTGCGCAAACAGCGGTGCACTGTGCGGTAACCCCCACAGCAACAGCAGAAATACCCCCAGCAGCCAGTAGAGCGGATCGCGCAGCACTCGCATCAGCCCGCCTCCTGCTGTCGCAGCAAATCGCTAAAGTGCAGCACGCCCAGCGGCTGCTGATGCTGATCGACAACCGGTAATTTGTCGGTGCGCCGCGCAATAAACTGCGACAGCGCCTCGCGCAGCGTCAGCCCGGCGGCGATCGGTTCCGCCTCCAGCCACTCACCGCGCCGCGCCGCACTACCGGCCCGCCCCAGCGCCAGCAGACGCACGCCCAGCTCGCTGCGGCCAAAGAACTGGCGCGCGAAATCACTGGCAGGCTGCGTCAGCAGGTCAATCGGCCGTCCCTGCTGCACAATCTCTCCGCCGTCCATCAGCACCAGCTGATCGGCTAGGGTTAACGCTTCGTCGATATCGTGCGTCACCAGCACCACAGTGCGCCCCGACAGCTGCTGAATGCGCAGCATCTCCTGCTGCAGCGCCTGCCGGTTGACCGGATCGAGCGCGCCGAAGGGTTCATCCATCAGCAGCAGTTCCGGATCGGCCGCCAGCGCGCGCGCCACGCCAACACGCTGCTGCTGACCGCCGGAGAGCTGGTGCGGATAGCGCGACGCCAGCTGACTGTCGAGATTGAGCAGCGCCAGCAGCTCCTCAACCCGTGCGGCAATTTTTTCCCGCGGCCAGCCGAGCAGCGACGGCACGGTGGCGATATTTTTGGCCACATTCCAGTGTGGAAACAGGCCGATGGACTGAATGGCATAGCCAATGCGCCGCCGCAGCGCGCGCGCATCCATCTGCTCGATCGGCTCACCGGCAAAACGGATTTCGCCGCTGTCATGCTCAACCAGCCGGTTAATCATCTTCAGCGTGGTGGATTTACCCGAGCCGGATGTGCCGATCAGCACGGTAAAACTGCCCTTCTCAATCTTTAGCGACAGGTTGCGAATCGCCTCTTTACCGGCGAACGCTTTGCTCACCTGATGAAATTCAATCATGTCCTCTCTCCAGCAGCGCCGACAGCAATCGCAGCAGCGCATCGAATATCACCGCCAGCGCCACCACCGGAATCACGCCCAGCAGCACCAGATCCAGCGCGCTGCTCAGCAATCCCTGAAACACAATGGCGCCGAAGCCGCCGGCCCCAATCAGTGCGGCGACCACCGCCAGCCCGACGGTTTGCACCACCACCACGCGCAGTCCGGAGAGCCACACCGGCAGCGCCAGCGGCAGCTCGGCGTGCCAGAACTGCTGCCAGCTACTCATGCCCATGCCGCGCGCGGTTTCACGCACCTCCTGCGGCACCTGCTGCAGCCCCGCAACCACGCTGCGCACCAGCGGCAGCAGTGCATACAGCACCAGCGCAATCAGCGCTGGCGCGACGCCAATCCCGCTGATACCGAGGCGCGCCAGCTGCGGAAAATGCGCCGCCAGCCCGGCCAGCGGTGCAATCAGCAGGCCAAACAACGCCACAGACGGCACGGTCTGGATCAGATTCAGCACGCTGAAGGCGACATGTTGCCAGCGGGCGCGACGCGCGATGGCGAGTCCCAACGGCAGACCAATCAGTAAGGTGGGCAGCAGCGTGCCGCCCAGCAGCAGCAGATGCTGGCTGAACGCGGCGTTAAAGACAGCGGTGCGATTGCTGTACTCTTTCAGCAGCGACAGCGCATCCAGCTGACCACTCAGCAGCAGTATCAGCGGCGGCAGCCACACTTGCAGATTGAGCAGAATACGCAGCGGCGTCTGCTGGCTAAGCTGGCGAATCGCTTCGGCGGCCAGCAGCAGCGCTAATCCTGCCGCACACCATAGGCCGCTGCCCAGCGCGGTGCGCGCCAGCGGGCTGCCGCTGCGGGCCAGCTCACTGGCGGCGTGGCCGCCGATGCCAATCAGCAGGGCGAACAGTAGCTCCGCGCCCAGCAACTGCGCCAGCGCCGCACCGCGACCTGGCGGCCACCACAATCCCAGCCATAGCCATAACAGCGGCAGCAGCAGCAGCCAGCCCGCCGTTACCTGCCAAAGCATCAGCGGCTGTCCGGAGACCAGCCGGTTGGCCGCATAGCTCAGCAGCGGTAGCGCTCCCAGCGCCAGCGTAATCAGCAGCGTCAGCACCAGCAGCACCGGCTGCTGGCGCGGTCGGTTTATCCGTGACAGCACCGCTTACAGCAACTTATTCTGCTGCAGCCACTGCTGCGCAACCTGGCTGGCGTCCTGTCCGTCAACGGCGATTTGCGCGTTGAGCTGCTGCAGGGTTTTCTCATCCAGCTTGCTGAATACCGGCTGCAGCCAGTCGGCAATCTGCGGGTACTGTTGCAGCACGCTGGCACGGATCACCGGCGCAGGCGCGTAAATCGGCTGTACGCCCTTCGGGTCGCTCAGGGTTTGCAGGCCGAGCGCCGCGACCGGGCCGTCGGTACCGTAAGCCATCGCCGCATTGACGCCGGACGTTTGCTGGGCGGCCGCTTTGATGGTAACAGCGGTGTCCCCGCCAGCCAGCGACAGCAGCTGTGACTGGCCCAGCTTGAAGTTGTAGGCTTTCTCAAACGCCGGCAGCGCATCGCTGCGCTCGATGAACTCCGCCGACGCCGCCAGCTTAAAGGTGCCGCCTTTTTTCAGGTAAGCGCTGAGATCGTCGAGGGATTGCAGGTTATTCTGCTGCGCGACATCGCCGCGCACCGCAATGGTCCAGGTGTTGTTAGCCGGTGCTGGCGTCAGCCACACCAGATGATTTTTCTCTGCATCGAGCTTTTTCACCTTCTCATAGCCCTGCTGCGCGTTTTTCCACGCCGCGTCCTTCTCATCATTGAAGAAGAACGCCCCGTTGCCGGTATATTCCGGATAGATATCCAGCTCACCGGCGGTGATTGCGCCGCGCACCACCTGCGTGGTGCCGAGCTGGATTTTATTCACGGTTTTTACCCCATGCTGGTTCAGCACCTGCAGAATGATGTTGCCGAGCAGCGAACCTTCAGTATCGATCTTGGAACCTACCTTGACCGGGTCCGCTGCCTGCACGGCCCCGACACTCATCGCGAATGCGATCATCCCCAATAAACCCTGCTTAATCATGGCGCTTTCCTCAGCATTATTTTCTTTCAGTGATTATCAAGCGTAGCCTGGCGAAACGGGATGGGTGCGGTCAAGCGGCGCAATTCGTTCTTTTTCTGCTATCCGTTGCCGGTTTTATAGAACGCTTTGGTTGCACTTATAACCAAATAGAATTTTTCACATCCGTGGCGCGGCTTATGCTCATAGCCCCACTCTTTACAATAAATCACACAACATCATGTCTGACTTAACTTCTTCGGCGCACGTGGCGCTGGCAGGGAATACGCCGCAGGGCGAGACGCAGTGGATTCGCAGCGCGGCCGACGTGACGCGGCTGGTCAACAACAGTAACGCCTCGCGCAGCAATGCGCGCATCGTCATCGCCATTGCGCTGGGCGGGGTTTTTCTCGATGCCTACGATCTCGGTGCGCTGGCCTTCGGTATTAAAGATGTCACGCGCGAATTCAATCTGACGCCCGCCGGCACCGGCATGGTGGCGTCGGCTATCACCTTTGGCGCGATTGTTGGCGCGCTGATCGGTGGCTATCTCACCGATAAAATTGGCCGCTATCGGGTCTTCATGGCCGATATGTTCTTCTTCGTGGTGGCGGCACTGGCCTGTGCCTTTGCGCCGAACGAGTACGTGCTGGCGGCGGCGCGCTTTGTGATGGGGCTCGGCGTCGGCATCGATCTGCCGGTGGCGATGGCGTTTCTGGCGGAGTTTTCCCGACTGCGCGGTCAGGGCAATAAGGCCGCCAGCGTCGCGATGTGGTGTCCCACCTGGTACGCGGCGATCAGCATCTCCTATCTGCTGGTGCTGCTGCTATATGCGGTGCTGCCAGAGAGCCATACTGACTGGCTGTGGCGGCTGATCCTCGGCTTTGGCGCGGTACCGGCGCTGTTGATCATCGCCATCCGCAGTCGTTACATGAGCGAATCACCGATCTGGGCGGCAAATCAGGGCAACCTGCAGGGTGCAGCGGCAATCCTGCGGCGGTCATATAACATCAACGCGGAGGTCGCGCAGGATGCCGAGCTCACTGCCGTACAGCCAGTACGTAAAGCCAGCTGGCGCAACTATGGCGCGCTGCTGCAAGGCGTTTACCGCCGCCGTACGCTACTGGCAACGATAACCTCGATTGCCTCGTCGTTCGCCTATAACGCCGTGGCCTTTGGCCTGCCGGTGATCATCTCCAGCTTCCTCGCGCAGTCGATGCTGACCACCATTCTGGTCTCGCTGGCGCTTAACCTGCTGTTTGCGTTTGTTGGCGGCCTGCTGGCGGTGCGGCTGGTGCCACGGCTGGGCGCGTGGAAGATGTCGGTGGCCGGTTACGCCTGCCAGTGTGCGGCGCTGCTCGGGCTGGCGCTGATTGGTCGCCCGGCCGGCGGAGAAGAAGCAGCGCTGGCAATTGCCATGCTGGCGCTGTTCCTGTTCGGTCAGGGGTTTGGTCCGGGTTCACACACCATGACTTTTGCCTCACTCAGCTATCCGGCTTCGCTGCGCGGCGTAGGCGTCGGCTTTAATCAGACGCTGATGCGCGCCAGCTCGACGGTATCCCTGTTTGTGTTTCCGCTGCTGGTGGCGGCGTTCGGCACTGGCGTGTTCTGGGTCATTCTGCTGGCGCCGCTGGCCGGATTGCTGGCGCTGCTGGCGATTCGCTGGGAACCGTCAGGCTACGATGTAGATGCGGAAGATTTTCAGTAAGCGGATAACGCCTCAGCGATGAGGCGTTTACTCAGGCGGTGAGGCGGAAATCGCCCAGCGTAGTGGGGATGCGCGGGAAAGTGTGCAGGAACCACGGCGTAAATTTTGCCGGATTATCGCGCATCTCCTGCTGAATCTGTTCGACAGAGCAGTAGCACCAGTCGTCGGCCTCGTCGAGATTAAGCACCGGCGCTTCGTCACTGATGGCGAAAAACACGTGGCCATACTCATGCTCGATCAGGCCGTTGCTGAGCGGCAGATTGTAGCTCAGCTCAAACACCGGCGTCAGCGCCAAATCCAGCCCCATCTCTTCACGCAGGCGGCGCTCAGCCGCGTCGCGCGTCAGCTCCTGTGGATAAGGATGGCTGCAGCAGGTGTTGCTCCATAAACCGCCGCAGTGATACTTACTCTGCGCCCGGCGCTGCAGCAACAGTTCATGGCGCGAATTGAACACGTAAACCGTTACCGCGCGATGCAGCAATCCCTTCTCATGGACTTCCAGCTTTTCCATCTTGCCGGTGGGACGATCGAGGTGGTCGACGAGGATAACTTCAATGGCGGGCATGACAACTCCTTCGGAAAAATCCCCGCTATTGTACACAATAGCGGAAGCGGCAGCGGAGAAAATCGCGCACATTCCGTGCGCTGTCGCGATAAGCAGTAAGCTTAGCAGCCAGCGGATAATTCTGGAGAAAAAGGCAGGAAAAAGCGTGACAGCGGCGCCATAAAGACGCCGCTGTAAGGGGTGTGCGCTGCGTTACAGTTTGAAGCCGTGCACCACCTGCTCAAGCTGCACGCTTTGCTCTTCCATGGCACGCGCCGCCGCGGAAACCTGTTCCACCAGTGCCGCGTTCTGCTGGGTGCTGCCGTCGAGCTGGGTAATCGCCACGTTCACCTGTTCGATCCCCATGCTCTGCTCACGGCTGGCGGACATGATTTCGCTCATCAGCGTTGTGACGCTGCTGACGCCCTGCATCAGCTCATCCATGGTTTGTCCGGCCTGCTCCACCAGCTGGCTGCCGGTGTCGATATTAGCTACCGACTCTTCAATCAGCTTCTTGATTTCGCGCGCCGAGTTGGCGGAACGCTGCGCCAGATTGCGTACCTCCGAAGCCACCACGGCAAACCCGCGACCCTGTTCACCGGCGCGTGCCGCTTCTACCGCCGCGTTGAGCGCCAGAATGTTGGTCTGGAAGGCGATGCTGTCGATGACGCTGATGATATCCACCACCTTACGCGAGGAGTGATGGATTTCGCCCATGGTGCTGACCACCTGACGCACCACTTCACTGCCGCGCGCCGCCACCTGAGACGCGCCATCTGCCAGCTGGTTGGCGTGCGTGGCGTTGTCGGCGTTCTGACGCACCGTGCCGGTCAGCTCTTCCATCGACGCGGCGGTTTGCACAATGGAACTCGCCTGCGATTCAGTCCGCGCCGAGAGATCGGCGTTGCCGCTGGCGATTTCGCGTGAAGCCGCAGTAATCGCCAGTGCGCTGTCGCCCACCTGGCGCATCAGCCCCTGCAAATGGGCGATGAACTGGTTGAAGCTTTGCGCCACAGCGTTGAATTCCGGGCTATTGCTGGCTGGCAGACGCTGCGTCAGATCCGCACCACCGGTCGACAGCGCTTCGATATTTTGATGCAGCAGATTCAGGCGTTTCATCATCGCGCGGACAAAGCCAAGCAGCACCAGCAGCAGCAGAATCGCCAGCGGGATCTGGACCAGGCCGAGACGGGTCAGCATGCTGTGCGTCTGCGCATCCAGCAGCGCGGACGGCACGTCGCTGGCCAGATACCACGGGCTACCGGGAATGGCCTGCAGGAACAGCGTGTGCTCACCATCTTCTCCGCTGAAGGTGGTTTGCGACGGCTGAGAACCGGCCTGTGCCAGCAGCCCTTTCAGCGCCGCCGCCATTGGCAGCTGGGTGTCAGCCAGATTTTCCAGCTTCGGCGTACCCTCCAGCAACGCGGCATTGCCGACCACTTTGCCGTCCGCTTCGACAATCAGTACGCGACCATGAATCGCCTCACCCATCTGCTGCGCCAGCTGGTTGAAAAAGCCGAGCGTGACGTCAATGGTTGAGACGCCCCACACAGTGCCGTTACGGTAAATCGCCATCGCGCAGTTGGTGCGCGGCTGCGGGCTGGCAGCATCCTGATAAGCCTTCGCCCACGCGCACTGGCCTTTTTCTGCGGCCATGCCATCTTTGTACCACGGCTGCTCCCAGTATTTGTCGGCAGCATCGGAGTTCCAGTAGGTGTTGACCTGCAGCTGGTTGCTGGCGTTACGCGCAAAGAACGAGCTGTCTTTCTCTTTCGCCGGATCGCGCCGGTTGGGTAACGGCCAGATACCGCCGCCGAACACGTTGCTGTCCTGATACTGGTTAACCAGCGCCGGCAGCAGCGTATCAATGGCGGCGCTGTCCATCACGCCCGCCGCTTCGGTAATGGCACGCTGCTGCGCCTGCACGCGGTTCATCTGCTCGACGATACGTCCGGCGAGACCATCCACCTCATAGCGCACCAGCCGGCTTTCGTTCTGGCTAAGCTGCGGTGCGATGAACTGGTTAATCACCAGGACGGTGACCAGCATAAGAACAACGAAGAATGCGACTAAGGTCGCGGTAAAACGGGATTGTGTGGTTTTTAACATCGGTGTGCCCTTACCCTGGTGTGGCGAGTTGCCTGATCGAGGTTAACGGCTTGTTACAGAGGAACTTGAGGTGCGCAAGATCACAAAATGGTTAACTGATTGAATAGCGTGATCATAAGAGCGCTTATTGTCACTGGCCTTACCCTGCCTCCTTTCTGACCGCTCTGGTGTTAACTTCGGTGACAGTCAGCACGTAAATACTGAGGCTGAAGGCCCTGGTCGTGAAGAAAAAACCGGCGGTGAGCGGGTCGCCGCTAGGCCTTTTTACAAGCTAAATGTTCAGCGTAGTCTGCAGGGTAATAGCAGACCTGTAGCAAAGCTATTACGTAATAAACTAAGCTCGTGCTGTTCGTCTCTGTTAGTTTGCCTGCACCAGCGGCATAAAGTTTTCCGCAAAAATATCTGGCTCATAACCCGCAGCGGCAAACAGGTGCGCACGCGATTCATCAATGGCTGCGCGGAGGCGCTCGCTGTCAACACCCGAAATTTTACCGTTCTGTTTGACGATGCGTCCGCCGATCAAAACAGTGTCGATGTTACTGCGTTCGGTTGCATGCACCACCGTACCAAAAGCATTTCCATCAGGATAAAGGTTGAGATCTGTAGCATTAATCAGCAGCAGGTCGGCCTGTTTACCAGGAGTCAGGCTGCCCACCTTATCCTGCATTCCCGCACAGGCAGCACCATCAATGGTTGCAGATTTAAGAAGCTGCTCTGCCGGAAGCGTTGTCAGCGAATGCTCTGAATCACAGCAATGCTGCTTATGCATGCCCATTACACGCTGCAGATAAAACGCCACGCGCATTTCCATAAACATGTCGGTGCTGTATGACGTTTCGTTGTCCACGCTAAGGCCAGGATGGATGCCATGACGCCGTGCGGCCTCAATGGCAAACATTCCGTTCTCAATACCATAATGCGAATCTGAGCGCGGGCAGACATTCACACGGACACCGGCTTCGCGCAGAATTTCCCATCCCTGATCTGGCAGTGCCGTGCAGTGATTGAATATATTGTCCGGACCCAGCAGGCCCTGCTTATGCAATGACTCAAGTTCAGAAGCCATCTCAGCACCGAAAAATTCAGTGACGATGGGCAGTCCCAGCCGGCGTGCTTCAGCCCATAGATCAGGCTCCAGTTGAGCCATGACACCCAAAGAAACGAGGCTTTCAGGATTATTTTCGAAATATTTTTTCTGCAGACGCTGCCAGTTACCCGGCCAGTGCGCTCTATTCCATTCCCCTGCTACCGGCGCACCTGAAGCGTGGATGGCACGTATGCCGGCATCAAGCAGAGCCTCTACGGCAGCGTCAGAATGTGCAGCAGTACGGCTGTTGTGGGAATTATCAATGATTGTTGTGATGCCGGCGTCGATAGCACTCAGTGCGGTCAGGAGGTTACCGATATACATATCGGCTGGCCGATAGTACCTGGCAAACGAGAAGTGCGTGGCGTTGCTGTAGTCGTCCAGACAGGTGGCATTTGGATTGATGCGGCGCAGCTGCCCCTCCCATGAGTGACGGTGCGAATCGACCATCCCCGGCATGGCAATCATGTTCGTAGCATCAATTACACGTGCCCCATGAGCATCCAGATTTTGACCTACGGCACTGATGGTTGAGCCGGTGACAAGAATATCACCGCGTTCAAGATTACCGACGTTATCATCCATGCTCAGTATAGTGGCGCCACTGATGAGCGTCATCGGCGGGTTTACGGTCTGGTTATTAATAATATCTCTTCTGTAATCGCTCATTTAAATCGCCTCGTTTCGTGTTGACAGGAAGACGATAGGTCACACAATTACATTGAAAAAGATGCTAAACGCGCTTTCATAATTCAAAATTTGCGAACAATGATATTTAATAGGGGCAGAAATCAGAGGTGTGGGAGCAGGTGAATGGATCGACTTCAGGCAATGCAAATCTTTATAAGGGTGGCTGAAGCCGGAAGTTTTGTTCGTGCTGCCGAGACATTGTCCCTGCCGCCCTCAACGGTCACCAGTTCGATTAAGGGTCTTGAAAAATACCTGCAGGTACGGCTGTTTAACCGTACGACAAGGCGGGTAAATCTCACTGCTGAGGGTCTCCAGTATCTTGCGCAGTGCCGCGAAATACTGTCGTTAATCGAGCATACGGAATCCAGTCTGACGGATTCCAGTAAACGGCCGCAGGGGCGGCTACGTGTGGATATGCCAGGTGGCATTGCCCATTTCATTGTCATGTCAAATCTGAAAGATTTTTACCGCCGTTATCCGGATATTTATCTGATGATTGGGGTGAGCGATCGTCAGATAGATCTCGTTCAGGAAGGCGTGGATTGTGTAATAAGAACAGGAGAATTGCTAAATTCCACGCTAGTTGCACGTCCACTGGGCCGGTTTCGCTGGGTGACATGTGCTTCACCGAAATATCTCAGCGAATATGGCATACCGCAGTCACCTGAAGATTTATCCCGGCATCGGGCAGTCCACTATTTTTCAGACCAGTCCCGGCGTAATGGCGAATTGTGTTTCGTGCAGAATTCAGAGCCGCTTTCCGTGGCTGTCAGCGGCCAGGGTGCTGTAAACGAAACAGGACTCTACATTAAAATGTGTCTTGAAGGTTTTGGGCTGGCCCAGCTTGCCGGAAATATTGTTTCTGAGCACCTGCAGAAAGGAACGCTGGTTGAAGTACTTACCGACTGGCAGCCACCCTCAGTGCCGGTCAGCCTGCTTTATCCCCATCAGCGCTTCCTTTCCCCTGCCGTACGCGCATTTGCAGATTGGATAGAGGAAATCATCTGACAGGTCTGTCTCACGCACATTTCGTGCCTTGCATTACTGACGCACCACAGCATGGTGCGAACAGTATCTATTGCTTAGCTGAGCGATGACGCAACGTTGAGATGCAGATTGGGCTAACCCGCTACGCTTAAATTATTTCAAGGGAGATGAAGATTGATTTTATGGTGCTCCTGACCAGGCATTAACGATTAATCCTGCGCCGGAAATAAACAGAATGACGTCTATCAGCACGGCAAATTGTGTGACTGACAGTCTCTGGACTATCACCTTCGTGCTCAGGGTGCCCAGCATAATGCCACTGCCCACTAACACACCGGTGAGCACAATCTGCATTGAGAGCGCCTGCTGGAAGGCGAACGTACTGACCTTGCTGAAATATAACAGCAAGGCACTCGATGCTTCCGTGCCAATAAATGCGCCACGACTCAATCCATAGGCGGTAAAAATCAGCACGCTCACCGGTCCGGTGGAGAGAACCAGTCCGGTCAGAAAACCCACCACGCCACCACAAAACCCTAACTGCTTTATCGAGAGCGTCCAGTGACTGTTTTTCAGGTTGCGTCTGACCAAAATCATCACCCAGAAAAACAGACCCAGCGCGCCATCAATGATCCAGGCAGGTAAAGAGAGCAGCACATGCGCGCCTAACGACGCAGCTGGCACGCCAGGCAGGCTATAGGCCAGAGTGGCGCGCCAGTCGATTTCACGCCACCAGACCGCGATGCGCGAGAGATTTCCCAGGATTGCGGCGATAGCCATGACCGGCATCGCCACTCTGGGGCCGAAATTGCTGACCATCAGCGGCAGCAGCAGTAACGAAGAACCGGTGCCGATGATGCCACTCAGCGCTCCGGAGAGGATCGCGATCAGCGTCACAAATAGATAATCACCCACTGACTTTCCTCATTTTCAACGGCAAAGCACGCATCTTAATCAGGGCAATTCGATCATAATATCGATAAATATTGCCCACTCCTGATACTAAAAGTCACAGATGAAAAAACGTAACCTGCCGCCGTTGAATGCATTGCGGCTGTTCGAAACGGCCGCGCACGCCAACAGCCTGAGTGACGCGGCTGAGGAATTAGGGATGACTCACGGTGCCGTTAGCCGTCAGATCAAATTGCTTGAAGAGTGGCTGGGACAACCGTTATTTGAACGTCAGGGACAGCGCAGCGTGGCGGCGGAACATGCCCGGGCTTTTGCCGCAGAGATCAGCACCGCTTTTGACATCATCAGCGATGCCGCAGTGCGCTTTGGCAAAACACCCAACACCCGCACGATACGCGTCAATGCGCAAACCACCTTTGCGATGCACTGGTTGATCCCGCGCCTGCCGGCATTCCACAGCCAATATCCCGACATTGAAATCTCGGTATCCACCTCAAACAGTTCGGAGTTGAAAGGGCTATCTGGCTTTGACGTATTGATTCGCCGGGATGCGCTGAACAAACCTGAATGGCGTTACTTTGAGAAGAAAGCGTTATTTGAGGAAAAGCTCACCCTGATTGCCGCGCCGAAACTGTTAGCCACAAAAGCGCTGAACACCCCTGCAGACCTGGCGACCCACGTTGTCGTGTTATCCAGTACGCGGTCAGGCGAGTGGGAACGGTGGATGAAGCAGGCTGGCGTCGGCGAGGTGCGTCCGGAACGTTTTCAGCGATTCGAACACAATTATATCAGCCTGCAGGCGATTATTGATGGCGTCGGTGTGGGTATCGGTGGAATACAAATGCTGGGACATGATTTGCAGGGCAACCGGCTTGTCACCCCGTTAGCTGTTGAGGCGAAGGGAAGCCGCTACGTGGCGTTAATTGCGCCTGACGTGGATAAATCATCGTCGCTAAACCGCTTTGTCGCATGGCTGGAACGGGAAGCATCCGCTTAATACCCGCCTGGTCGCTGCCAGAGGGGTATGTCGGGGCTTTTTCGGCAGGCACTACGGTGCGGACTCCACCACTTCCTGGCGCGGACGGAATACATGATCGCTGCCCTGCGCCAGCAAACGCTGCAGCAGCTGCTGGCCGCCGCGATCGTCCGCCTGGGCAAACAGCCGCTCGGCTTCGGTGATCGGCGTCGCCCACAGCAGATTGGGCCGATCGCCGTCGCGCTTCGGCAGCCGCAGTTGCGCGTTTTCGCCCGCCAGCCCGTTGGCCAGCAGGAAGCTTTCAAAGCCGACCGGCGCAACTTCCGACGCCAGCGTGTGCCCTTCGCCAATCCACGTCAGCCGCGCCCACGGCAGATGAGCAAACTCCGCCAGCGCGCTGGCCATCTGTACCGCGTTGGCCTCGGTCATCACTTCGCCATCCACCGCCATCGCCAGCTCTACACGCCGGTACTGCGGTGCCAGCTCATCAAACAGATAATCCACCTGCGGCATCGGCCGGATACTCATGCCGAGCGTGAAGAAATACCACACGCCGTTATGCCAGTGCTGCGAAATCGCCATCGGCGGCCAGTTGCCCTGATCGATGGCGTAATATTTTACCGACTCACCAAACTGCGCCTGGTAACGCTGCAGCAGCTCGCTCTGCACGCGATCCCACTGCTGGCCATCGTGCCAGTCACGCCAGAAATGACGCTGCTGTTCGGCGCGCGCGTAGTAATCGTTGGTGGAGGCTGAACCGAGCGGCGCGGTGAGACGGTTCTCCTTGATGCAGCCCGACGAGAAGCTGACCTGCTTGTCCTGATACAGGCTCCAGCCGGGGATTACCGCCAGCAGCTGGCCGTAATACCACAGCGCGGCACCGTCGTCGCTGGGCTCCCACAGAATCTGCAGGCCGGCCGGATCGAGCATCGGCTCCGCTTCCAGCGTGCGGCAATAGCTGGCGCTGAGCAGCGGCGCAATACCCTGCTCCATCGCTTCGCGATCTTCCTGCGCCGGTGCCGGCAGCAGATTGCGCAACCAGCAGCCGCGCACGGCGTACTGACTGCGGAACAGGTCGTTCGGCCAGATATAAAAATAGGCGGTACGCGCATCCTGTTCGACGATGGCGGTTAAAGTGTGTTGCTGATTCGGCACCTCAGCAATCAGAGGTTGGTGTGTCATAACGCCTCGACAATGCCTGGAGGGATCCATTTTCCCCGAGAATAGAGCAGGATCGGCACTCGCGCCATGTGACACAAGGGTAAAACTCTCAAAGTGCGCCAGGCCATCGTTCAGCCCGGCTTAAGAATAGCGGGGGCAGCGGCGGCGAAGCTTCAGATTTTTTTGCGATTCTTTTACCGCTTCGCATGCTATTGTCAGCGCACTCTTCTGTTGCGGAGCTGTCGTCATGGTGCTGCAAACCCTCGATCTCAATCTGCGCGAAATCGTGATTCTCGCCCTGCTGCTGTGGCTGTTTGTCCGCTATACGTGGGTGATGGCAGCCCTGACGCTGATCGTCGGTGCCATCGCGCTGCTGGTGCTGCTGCCGCTGGATATCTACTACACGCTGGTGCCGCTGGCGCTACTGGGCGTTGGCCTGGGCATGCTGCTGCATCACTATCAGCAGCGCCAGCTCCTGCTGAAACGCGAGGCGCGCACGCCGCGTAGCTATACCAGCAAGCAGGATGAATTTCACCTGTAACGCGGATCGCGCCCCATGCGCTGCATGGCACGCGCCCAGGCGCCACGCTGGATTGACCAGCGCAACAGGGCGGCAATCAACGCGATCTGCTTATCAATCCGCCATTGCGCCACTGGCCCGATCGGCTGTTGCATCAGCTGTTGCGCCCAGTCGGGCAGCAGACCACAGCCAGCCCGCAGCATGACGCGCATCGCCGGTTTCGCCTGCCAGCTGGGTGCTGGCGCATTAAGCAGCAGCTGCATCACTTCGTGAGTGCGCGCATCGTAAACCAGCTCTGCCCGCATCGCCTGTAAATAGGCCTCAACCGCCTCTACGCTTTTCGGCACCTGCTGCGCACCAAGCGCTTCCGCTACCCGCGCCGCTTCGGCGTAATAACGATCGCGATCGGCGAGGCTGAGCTGCGGATTTTTGTAGCGCAGATGCGCGGTCAGGAAGCGGCTGGTTTCTGCAACGTGCACCCAGGTGAGCAGATGCGGATCGCTGGCGGCATAGGGTTTACCGGTGTTATCAATGCCGGTGACGCGCAGATGGATGCGTTTGACCCGCTCAATCAGGGTATGCGCATCGGCGGTGTTGCCGAAGGTGGTGACCGCGATGAACTGGCTGGTGCGCCGCAGCCGGCCAAGCATGTCCTGGCGGAAACTGGAGTGATCCCACACGCCCGCCAGCGCCGCCGGATGCAGCATCTGTAGCATCAGCGCGCTGATGCCGCCGCACAGCATCGCGGGAAAGTCGCCGTGCACCTGCCAGATGATGTGGTCAGGGCCGAACAGGCCGGGATCGCCCGGCGGTTGAGAGATGTCAAATTCGTTGAGCGACAGGCCGTTAAGGCGAAAGACCTGCTGTTCGATGCGGTGGCGGAGATTCATTTGTTCGTTCTTGCGCTAATGACCTTTCCCTCACCCCAGCCCTCTCCCGCGCGCGGGAGAGGGGGCAGTCCGCTGAAGCGGGCAGGTCAGAGGATAATATCCGCTAAAAGTCGGTTTGATCGGTTCCCTCTCCCGCCGGGAGAGGGTTAGGGTGAGGGAAACCAGGATAACAAACCCTCAATTACAAATAATCGAACTGCGCATCCTGGGTTCTGACCGAATCCAGACCGATCATCACGTTGAATTTGCCCGGCTCGGCGACGTGCTGCATCTTCTGATTCCAGAACTTCAGCGCATCGACATCAATCTTAAAGCGCACGGTCTGCGACTCGCCGGCCTTCAGCATAATGCGCTGGAAGCCGCGCAGCTCCTGCACCGGACGGCTGATACTGGCAACCGGATCGTTCAGGTACAGCTGCACCACCGTGGCACCATCGCGTTTGCCGGTATTCGTCACCGTCACGCTGGCTTCCACCGTGCCGTTACGCGGCATGGTTGGTGCAGACATCTTCACCGGCGACACGCTGAACTGGGTATAGCTCAAACCGTAACCAAACGGATAGAGCGGACCGTTGACCGCGTCGTAATAGTGCGAGGTGTACTTGTTCGGCTTCTCGAAATTGTACGGACGGCCGGTTGGCAAATGATTGTAATAAATCGGAATCTGTCCGACCGAGCGCGGGAATGACACCGGCAGTTTGCCCGATGGGTTGTAATCACCGAACAGCACATCGGCGATGGCGTTCCCGCCCTCGGTACCGCTGAACCAGGTCTCCAGCATCGCATCCGCCATGCGGTCCTCATTTACCAGCGCCAGCGGACGGCCATTCATCAGCACAATCACCAGCGGTTTCCCGGTGGCTTTCAGGGCCGCCAGCAGCTTCTGCTGGCTCGGCGGGATCACCAGATCGCTGCGGCTCGACGCTTCATGCGCCATGCCCTGCGCCTCGCCCACTGCCGCCACTACCACGTCCGCTTTTTTCGCCTGCGCGACCGCTTCGTCAATCAGCTGCTGCGGCGAACGGGCATCGACACTGACCGCCTGCTCATACAGGTTGAGGAAGTTCTGGATACCTTTGTTATCGGAAATATTGGCCCCTTTGGCATACAGCACGGTGCCTTTGCCGGCCATGGCGCTGCGCATGCCCTGCAGCAGCGAGACAGATTGCTTCGCCACGCCCGCAGCCGACCAGCTACCCATGATATCGCGCTGGCTATCGGCCAGCGGTCCCACCAGCGCCACGGTGGCCTCTTTCTTCAGCGGCAGGGTTTCATGCCAGTTTTTCAGCAGCACCATACTGCGGCGCGCCACGTCGCGCGCTTCCGCCCGGTGCAGGCGGCTTTCCGCATTGGTGTCCTGCGGATCGCTGCCTTTCGGTCCGAGATGGCTGTACGGATCGTTGAACAGGCCCATGTCATATTTAACGTTGAGCACGTGACGGGCCGCATCGTCGATTTCCGCCATGCTCACCGCGCCGCTTTTCACCAGTCCCGGCAGGTATTTGCTGTAATACTCGTCGCTCATACTCATGTCGATGCCGGATTTCAGCGCAATACGCACGGCATCCTGCGGATCGCTGGCGACGCCGTGTTTGATTAACTCTTTGATGGCACCGTGATCGCTGATGGTGATGCCTTTGAATTTCCAGTCGTTGCGCAGAATATCTTTCAGCAGCCAGCTGTCGGCGGTGGCCGGGGTGCCGTTCAGCGAGTTGAGCGCCACCATCACGCCGCCGCTGCCGGCATCCAGCGAAGCTTTATACGGCGGCAGATAATCCTGGAACAGGCGCTGCGGGCTCATGTCGACGGTGTTGTAATCGCGACCGCCTTCCACTGCGCCGTAAGCTGCAAAGTGCTTAACGCTGGTCATGATGGCGTAGCGGTCGGCGGCGCTCTTGCCCTGCATGGCTTTGACCATCGCACTGCCCATCTGCGAGGTGAGGTAGGTATCCTCGCCAAATCCTTCAGAGCCGCGGCCCCAGCGCGGTTCGCGCGACACATCCACCATCGGCGCCCAGGTCATGTTGAGGCCATCGTCTGCCGCTTCATAGGCGGAGATGCGTCCCACTTCGCTAACGGCTTGCAGATCCCAGCTGGCGGCGAGGCCGAGCGGGATCGGGAAAATGGTGCGCTGGCCGTGCACCACGTCATAAGCAAAGAACAGCGGCACCTTCAGGCGGCTGAGCTGCATCACCTGATCCTGCATGGCGCGGATATCCGGACGCGTTACCGTATTGAAAATCGCCCCGACCTGGCCGTGCTGAATCATGTCGCGAATCGCCTCTTTTGGCGTATCCGGACCGACGCTGATCAGGCGCATCTGCCCAATCTTTTCATCCAGCGTCATTTTGCTCAGCAGCTGATTAACAAAGGCGTCGCGCGCCTGTTCCGTCATTGGATGGGGGCCGAACAGGTCATCCGCAAACGCGGGTTGCACGGCAAGGGAAACAGCGAGGCTAACAGAGTAAATCCATTTCATCAGGTCGGGTTCTCTTAAGTAACTGCGCAATATCGAAATAACCGGGGCAGTGTGCCACAAGATGAGGATAGCAGGTAGCCGCCATTGTCACACTGCGCCCCCGTGGCCGACGCGTGCTACAGTAGAAACGCCACGTTAACGACAAGGATAGGCTAATGAATAACAACACCTCACACCCTGCCCTGCTGTCCGAGCTGCGCCGTCTGGTCGGCGCATCACAGCTGCTGACCGACGCGGAGCAGACCGCGCGCTATCGTAAGGGTTTCCGTTCCGGCGAGGGCGATGCGCTGGCGGTGGTTTTCCCCGGCTCGCTGCTGGAGCTATGGCGCGTGCTGCAGGCGCTGGTACAGGCCGATGCCATCGTGCTGATGCAGGCCGCCAATACCGGCCTGACCGAAGGTTCAACGCCCAACGGCAACGATTACGATCGCCCGGTGGTGATCATCAGTACCCTGCGTCTCGACAAACTGCAGCTGATCGACGGCGGCAGGCAGATTCTCGCCTTCCCCGGCAGCACGCTGTATCAGCTGGAGAAAACCCTTAAACCGCTCGGGCGCGAGCCGCACTCGGTGATTGGCTCCTCGTGCATCGGCGCCTCGGTGCTGGGCGGCATCTGCAATAACTCCGGCGGCTCGCTGATCAAACGCGGCCCGGCCTACAGCGAAATGGCGCTGTTTGCGCAGGTGGACGCCGACGGCAAGCTTCGGCTGGTCAACCATCTGGGCATCGACCTCGGTCATTCGCCGGAAGAGATTCTCGGCCGGCTGGACGACGAGCGCTGGCAGCCGGATGATGTGCGCTGGGATGCGCGCCACGCGTCCGACCACGAATACGCCGAGCGGGTGCGGGACATTCACGCCGATACGCCGGCGCGTTTCAACGCCGACCAGCGGCGCCTGTTTGAGGCGTCAGGCTGCGCCGGCAAACTGGCGGTGTTTGCCGTGCGGCTCGACACCTTCCCCACCGAGCCAAAGCAGCAGGTGTTTTACATTGGCACCAACGACCCGGCGACGCTCGGCGAGCTGCGTCGCCACATGCTGGCGGAGTTTACCCATTTACCGGTCGCCGGTGAGTACATGCACCGCGATATTTTCGACATCGCCGAGGTCTACGGCAAAGACACCTTTGTGATGATTGATAAACTCGGCACCGACAAGATGCCACTGTTTTTCACCCTCAAAGGCCGGGTGGATGCCTGGCTCAGCAAGCTGAGCTTCGTTAAGCCGCACCTGACCGATCGCCTGCTGCAACGCATCAGCCGCTGGTTCCCGGCGCACCTGCCGAAGCGCCTGAAGCAGTATCGTGACAAATACGAGCACCACCTGATGCTGAAGATGTCTGGCGACGGCGTGGCCGAAGCGCAGGCGTATCTGCAGGAGTATTTCCGCGAAGGCGGCGGTGAGTTCTTTGCCTGCGACGCCAAAGAGGGCGCGCACGCTTTTCTGCATCGTTTTGCCGCAGCCGGTGCCGCCGTGCGTTATCACGCGGTGCACGCTGACGAAGTGGAGGATATTCTGGCGCTGGACATTGCGCTGCGCCGCAACGATCAGGAGTGGTTTGAGCGCCTGCCGCCGGAGTTTGATAACGATCTGATTCATCGCCTTTACTACGGCCACTTCTTCTGCCATGTGTTCCATCAGGATTACATTGTGAAGAAAGGCGTAGATGCCCATGCGCTGAAGGAGAAGATGCTGGCGATCCTCGCGGCGCGCGGCGCGGAGTATCCGGCAGAGCATAACGTTGGCCATCTGTATGCGGCCAAACCGCAGCTGCAGGCGTTTTATCGCCAGCTCGATCCGACCAATACCTTTAACCCGGGCATCGGGAAAACCAGTAAGCACAAAGGCTGGGCGGTGAAAGCCTGAGTCAGATCTGCCGGACCCGTAGCGGCGCGATTTATCGCGCGGGTTTGCTGCATCAGAGGCAAACCTTAGCGCAATGAATTGCGCCGCTACGGTCTCATGCCATTATGGCAACGCTTCACCTTCATTCTGCGTCGCCGGCAGCGCGCGGCGTTCGATAATCATGGTCTGTGGCGTCGACAGCACGATGCCCTCTTTGCGCAGGCGCGTCAGGATATCGAACAGCAAATCGCTTTTCGCACCGGAAATCTGGCGCTGGCTGGCGACGTTGCCGGTCACGCTCAGCACAATACCCGCCGGCGTCAAATCTTTAAACGAAACCGACGGCTCCGGCGTTTCGAGAATACGCTCGTTTTCGCGATACACGTCCAGCAACAGTTCGCGCACCTGCACCGGATCGATATCCAGCGGGAAGGTCAGCTGAATCGTCACCACGCCCTGCGCGTTGCCCATGGTGGCGTTACGCACGTTCTGCGAAATCAGCTGCGAGTTCGGCACGATCACCGTGGATTTATCGCCCAGCTGAATCTCAGTCGCACGCACGTTAATACGGCGTATATCCCCTTCGATGCCGCTGATGCTCACCAGATCGCCGACCTTCACCGGACGTTCGGTCAGCAGGATCAGACCGGAGATAAAGTTCTTCACGATCTCCTGTAAGCCGAAACCGATACCCACCGACAGGGCGCTGACGATCCACGCCAGCTTGTTCCACTGCAGCCCCATAATCGACAGCGTCAGCAGGATAATCAGCACGTAGCCGATATTGCTGAACAGCGTCACCAGCGACACGCGCATGCCGATGTCCATGGTGGTCTTCGGCAGGAACTCTTTGTCCAGCCAGCGCCGCACCGAGCGCAGCACGTAGATACCCACCACCAGACACAGAATGGCGTTCACCATGTGCGCCGGCACAATGTTGAGCGACTCCAGCCCTTTGCCACCCCAGAACTCAATGACTTTCTGGATCAGCTCAATCGGCGTGGACGAGGCAAACGTGCCGTTGAGCAGCGCCAGCGCGACAAATGCCACCAGCAGAGTTTTACCCACGGCGCTGAGCAGTGTTGCAGCCTGCTGCAGGTAGCGCTCGTCAATATTCAGCGAGGTCTGCAACCGCTTGCCGGTCGCGTTGTTGGTGGAGAACAGGCTTTCACAACCGTCGTTGATCAGATGACTGAGGAAGTAGAACGAGCCAAACAGGATGCCGCACCAGATCACTTCATAGCTGAGGAAGCGCGCCAGCGTGACGTAGCCGACAATCAGCGAAACCAGAATCGCCACGGCGGTGACCGTCAGCGCCAGCTGCACCAGGCCGACGATGGTCGGACGCGCTTCCGGCGGATTGCCGGCCTGCGCCATGCGACGACGCACGCGATTGGTGCGCATGCTGATCGCCAGCCCGGTGCTGCCAATCAGCAGCGCCGTCAGGCCGTTGGCAAAAATGGTGGTGTTCAGGCTGGTGCCGACCGTGTAGTTAAACGACTCGGCGGTCTGGAAGATAAACACCAGCGCGGCGGTAATCGGCGGGAACGGCTTCAGCGCCAGCGCCACTTCACTGGAGATGCTCGGCAGACGCCAGCTCGGGCGGCGCGTTGACAGAAATGCGCGGCCGAGACCGGCGATCAGTCCGCAGTAAACGCTGAGCTGCACCAGACGGCTGATAAAATCCTGCACGTCGCTGGACACTTCATCGCGGCGCACAAACGCCAGCGAGAGAAAATTAAAGGTCAGCACCACGGCCGCCAGCGTAGTCAGCGCAATCGCCGCCGCGAGGAAGCTGCGGCGCAGCCGCCCTTCCGGCAGTTTGTGAATGCTGACCCACGCCAGAAACTCTTCGCTGTAACGCCGGCCCAGCGTCATCACCAGCAGCGCCGCCAGCAGCCAGCCGACCGTGCCCACGCGCCAGCCCGGCTCCCACGACAGCGCGGCGGTATCCTGCAGCTCGCTGATAAAGTCGCCAATTTTTTCGCCATCCAGGTCCTGACGGCTGAACAGCGGTGACCAGAAGCGTGGCCCTAAAATACTGCCGGAGTTGAGCGCCAGCTGGCTTTTCAGCTGATCGCGCCGCAGGTTGACGATCTGCGAGGATAGCACCAGCGCCCCGTTTTTGATGCCGTCGGCCTGCTTGATCTGATCATCCAGTTTGCCCTTCTGATTCTCCAGCGCGGCGCGTTTGCGCGTCACTTCCGGCGTCTCTTTCACGCCGCTGTCCGCCTTCGGCGCCGGGCCGAGCACCGCCAGCTGCGCATCCAGCTGCTGACGCTGCGGAATCAGCGCCTGGCCGAGGGTTTCCGCATTACCTGACAGCTCCAGCGCCATCTCATTGAGCTGGTTGAGCTGGTTTTCATTGGTATCGCCAGACACCTGGCCCTTAATTTTGTCGAGGATTTTCTGCATCTTCGGCAGTTCAACCGCCGGATTGACCTTCGGTGCCGCGTCTTCTTCCTGCTGCGCGGGCGCGGCGTTGTCATCCGCATAGCTGAGCGCCGGCGTGAATAACACCAGCAGCAGCAGGAACGGGGTAAACAGAGAACGAAACTTGAACATATGAGTGAGATTCCAGCGCAATAACAGCCTGTAAACGCAAGGTTAACCGTGAATGGTCGCCAGTGTAGGACTTTGCCGTCAGGGAAACTATAGGAATGGTGGCGTAAAACATTGGTGCTAACGATAAGAAATTTTGTTCATTTAAGCGCCGTTGACCGTCAGTCACGCGCCACCCCGGCACACGGCGCACTCCCTTGCGCCGCTACGCTGAGTAACGGGTTGCGTTACTCCACGTCCGCACTGCTGGCAAGCTGTGACGCTTTCTGCTTTTTGTACGCCAGCGCGGCCGCCGGCACCGGCGCCGCCTTGCCGGTTTCCAGCCAGTCGCGCAGGCGGTTGGCATCGGCAAAGTGGGTATATTTGCCAAACGCATCCAGCACCACCAGCGCCACCGGGCGGTTATTAATCATGGTACGCATTATCAGGCAGTGACCGGCCTCGTCGGTGTAACCGGTTTTGGTCAGCTGAATGCGCCAGTCATTTTTGTACACCAGATGGTTAGTATTGCGGAACGGCAGCGCGTAGCTGGGGTGTTTAAACACCGCCGTCTCCTCTTTGGTGGTGCTCAGTTGACCAATCAGCGGATACTGGCGCGTGGCCCTGAGCAGCTTCACCAGATCTTCCGCACTGGAGACGTTGTGCAGCGACAGACCGGTCGGCTCTACGTAGTGGGTGTGCGTCATGCCGAGCGCGCGCGCTTTGGCGTTCATGGCGCGGATAAAGGCGTCGTAACCGCCGGGATAGTGATGCGCCAGGCTGGCCGCCGCGCGGTTTTCCGAGGACATCAGCGCCAGCAGCAGCATGTTGCGGCGGCTGATTTCACTGTTGAGCTTCACGCGCGAGAATACGCCCCGCATTTCGGGCGTCTGGCTGATATCCACCGACAGCATTTCGTCCATCGGCAGCCGGGCATCCAGCACCACCATCGCGGTCATCACTTTGGTGATCGACGCGATAGGCCGCACCCGATCCGGATGGCTGGAAAACAGCACTTTGTTATTATCGAGATCGACAATCAGCGCGCTGCCGGAGGCGATTTGCGGCTGGGCAATCGGCGCCAGATCGGACAGTTTTGCTGCGGCGGCGAGCGCCGGAGTCATCGCAGCTGGCGCGGCGACAAACAGCGCCAGCGACAGCAAAGAAATACGCATTTTTACAGACATCGTGTCAAAAAAATCCGGTGAGGAGGTTTGCGCTGTGTCGAAACACAGGCCGCCGGCGTCAGGCCTGATGCGACGCGGGCTGGCTGCGCTATCATACGCGCTCGTCTGCGAAATTTCTTAGGGAGATTGTTTCCGAGCGTTAAAAAAGGCGGGCATGACAGACACTGCCAGGCGCAGCGGGATCAGTCAGGTCGCCATGGCTGACGACCTGACCCCTCTCACGGTCAGAACAAGCGTGGTCCGTAACCCCACAGAATCACCGTCAGCGCCAGCAGCACCTCGAACACCAGCACACCAATCGCCAGCGTCGAGCCGGAGAAGCGCAGGCTCTCTTCACGGTCAATGTTGAGGAATACCGGGATGCCGACGTACAGCAGATAGCCGGTGTACATCAGCGCTAACGCACCGGCCAGCACGCATAGCCACACCAGCGGATAGAGCGCCACCAGCCCGCTGATGAACAGCGGCGTTGCCACATAGCCGGCAAACACGGTGCAGCGCTGGATGCTGGGACGCTGCGGATAGTCGCGCGCCATCCAGTGAATGACGCGGCCCATCACCGCCACACCGCCTAAGATGATCAGATAAAACAGAATGCCGAGACCAATACCGGTCAGCATGTTGAGTTGCACGAACTGCCCTTCGCCCAGGTTCCAGCCCAATTGCGTGGTGCCGATAAAGGCGCAGATCACCGGGATCGCCGCCATCAGCAGAACGTGATGGGTGTAGTGGTGCGAAACGCTCTCGTTTTCCTGCTTGATATCACGCATCTCCTGATTGGGATGCGCCAGAAGACCCCAGACATGATTCATACAATCACTCCTCTGATGCGACGGGCTGCCCCAGCGATCAGGCTGTCCAATGCAGGCAGCTTCAGTTCAAGTATAATCGGCGCGGCTGTTTTTGCGGCCAGCGGCACAAAAAAAGCCGCAGCCAGCTAGACTGTTAGCTGTATCGCTTACCCAGGGAGGAGCAATTGCACATCGATATCAATGGATTAATCACCCAGTACGGTTACCTGGCGCTGCTGATTGGCTGCATTGCCGAAGGGGAAACCTTTACCCTGCTGGGCGGCGTCGCGGCGCACGAAGGCCTGCTGCACTTCAGCGGCGTGGTGCTGGCGGCGATGGGCGGCGGCATTATTGGCGATCAGCTGCTGTTCTGGCTTGGCCGCCGCTATGGCACGCGCATTCTGCGGCGCTTCCGCAAACATCAGGACACGATTAAAAAAGCTAACCGGCTGATTCAGAAGCACCCCAGCCTGTTTGTGATTGGCGTGCGCTTCATGTACGGCTTTCGCCTGATTGGACCGATTATTATTGGCACCAGCCGTCTTAAGCCGCTGCGCTTTTTCGTGCTTAACGTCATTGGCGCCGCGCTGTGGGCGCTGATTTTTGTCACCCTCGGCTACTTCGCCGGTGAAATCATCACGCCGTGGCTGCACAAGCTTGATCAGCACCTTAAGCACTTCATCTGGCTGGCGGCGGCGATTGTGTTCGGCATCGTGCTGCGCTTTGTGATTCGCCGCTGGAACCGCCGCCGCGCCGGTTAACTGTGGTAACCCTTGAACTGCGGGTTGGCCAGCATGAAGCCGCCGTCGACCACGAATGACTGCCCGGTGGTGTAAGTGGCCCATTCCGAGCACAGCCACGCCACCAGACTGGCGATTTCGCGCGTATCGCCAGGGCGGCCAATCGGGATTTCCGGCATGCGCCGGCTGTGCGCCTCGCTGTTGCTCATGTCGTTCATCGGCGTAGCGATGGCGCCCGGCGCCACGGCATTCACCAGAATGTGATGCGGCAGCAGGCTCAGCGCCATCGATTTGGTCAGCCCGCCAAGCGCATGCTTGGCCGCGGTATAGGCGGCGGCGTCCGGCAGCGGCGTATGCTCATGCACCGAGGTGATGTTGATGATGCGCCCGCCGTCGCCCTGATCCACCATATGCCGCGCGGCAATCTGTCCGCAGACAAAGGCGCCGTCTACGTCAACAGTGAAGACTTTGCGCCAGTCCTCAAAGGTCACATCAAGAAAATCGGCTTTGGTCATCACGCCGGCATTGTTCACCAGCACATCGATGCGGCCCAGCGAATTGATCAGCTGCGCCAGCTGCTGCCCGCCAGCCTGCGGATCGGACAGATCGAGCTGCCGCACCTGGGCCAGCTGGCCTTTACTCTCCACCAGCCGCGCGGTCTCCTGCGCGCCCTCTTCATCCGAGCGCCAGGTAATGCCGACGGTGTAACCGGCCTCGGCCAGCATCACGGCGCAGCTGCGTCCAATCCCCGAATCTGAAGCGGTCACTACGGCGACTTTCTGTTTGCCCAGTGTCATAACGTTCTCCTGCCTGATGGGTGTCTTCACAGTATAGAAGTTATCGTTCTGTGCCACGTCGCAGCCGATTCTGCCGTTTCGTCTATAGTTAACAATTGGATAGCGTTCAGGAGGCAGGATGAGCAAGATTAAACGCAGAATTGACGACCACGGCGTCATCGGTGATTTACGCACCTGTGCCCTGATCGCGAACGACGGCACCATTGATTATCTTTGCTGGCCTGAACTTGACAGCCCCTCCGTGTTTGCCGCCCTGCTCGACAGCGACGAAGCCGGCCTGTTTTCGCTGGCACCGCAGTGGCAAAACGCGCGCCAGCAGCAGCTCTACCTGCCCGATACCAACATTCTGCAAACCCGCTGGCTTGATGAGGCCGGCGTGGCGGAAATTACCGATTACATGCCGATCTGCGATGAGCGCAGCAAAGTGCCGCGCCTGGTGCGGCGGGTAAAAATGATCCGCGGCACCGCCACCTTTGATCTGCGCTGCGCGCCGCGCCACGACTATGCCCGTGCCGAAATGCGCACCGAGACGCGCCCAGGCGGTATCGCCTTTGTCGCCGAAGGCCAGCCGTCGCTGCGCCTGAGCGCCACGGTGGTGATGACGCGCGAACCGGACAGCGCGGTGGCGCAGTTTACCCTGCAGGCCGGTGAGCACGCCGAATTTGTGTTTGGCAACGATGACGATCCGCAGGTGCAGCATATCGCGACCGAGCGCTGCTTTCGCGATACGGTGGATTACTGGCGGCGCTGGAGCAGCCACAGCTCCTATCGCGGTCGCTGGCGTGAGATGGTGACGCGCTCGGCGCTGGCGCTCAAGCTGCTCACCTCGCACCAGCACGGCTCGATTGCGGCTGCCGCCACCTTTGGCCTGCCGGAAGAGCTGGGCGGCGAGCGTAACTGGGATTACCGCGCCTCGTGGATCCGCGATGCCTCGTTCAGCATGTACGCGCTGATGCGGCTCGGCTATGTGGAAGAAGCGCGTGACTTCACCCATTGGGTAGGCCGCTGCGTTGAGCACAGCCACGACGATACGCCGCATTTGCAGGTGATGTACCGTCTCGACAGCGGCACCGAGCTGCACGAGACCGAACTGCTCAACCTCTCCGGTTACGCCAACTCGCGCCCGGTGCGCATCGGCAATGATGCCTGGCGTCAGACGCAGCTGGATATTTATGGCGAGCTGATGGATGCGGTCTACCTTGCCAATAAATACGGCGAAGCCATCTCGCAGCGCGGCTGGCGCCATGTGTCCAGCATGATTGACTACGTCTGCGTTAACTGGAACCAGCCGGACGCCGGTATCTGGGAGATGCGCGGCGAGCCGGAGCACTTTCTGCATTCGCGCCTGATGTGCTGGGTGGCGCTGGACCGCGCACTGCGGCTGGGCATGAAGCGTTCGCTGCCGATGCCATACGATCGCTGGGACCGGGTGCGCAGTGAGATCCGCGACGACATCTGGCAGAACTTCTGGAACGATGAACTCGGCCACTTCACCGCCACGCGCGGCGGTAAATACCTGGATGCGTCGATGCTGCTGATGCCGCTGGTGCGCTTTGTCAGCTCGACCGATCCGGAGTGGATCGCCACGCTGGATGCCATTAAAACCCATCTGGTGAGCGACGGTTTAGTGCGGCGTTATAACATCAGTGAGACGCCCGCCGATGCGCTGACCGGTGGCGAGGGTGCGTTTGCCGCCTGTTCGTTCTGGTATGTGGAGTGTCTGGCGCGCGCCGGGCGGGTGCACGAGGCGCATTTCGAGTTTGAAAAGCTGCTGAGCTACGCCAATCCGCTGGGATTGTACGCCGAGGAGTTTACCTCGCACGGCAACGCGCTGGGCAACATGCCGCAGGCGCTGACCCATCTGGCGTTGATCAGTGCCGCGTTTTTCCTCAACCGTAAACTGAGCGGCGAAGTGACTCTGTGGCAACCGTAAGAAAATTCACATTTTGGGCGGCGTGGCAAAGAGAATAGTCTGTGAAACGCCGCGTTTTGCGTAAAGTATCTTCAACCAGCGAAAATCCTGATTCCCATCATTGCGCCTATGCACATATAATGCGCAGCGGGTTATTCTGACCCTGATGGGTTCGACACACTGACAAGCCATGAAAATGGCCATAACGACTTGTAAAAACATGAAAAAAAGCATTCGCGCGTTCGCTTCACTCGCCCTCGTACTGGCGGCGTTCAGCCAGTCGGCCTTTGCAGTCGTCTATCCGCTGCCTCCAGCGAATAGCCGCCTGATTGGCGAAAATATTGAAATCACCGTGCCAGACGACAGCAAACTGCCGCTGGAAGCGTTTGCGGCGCAGTACCAGATGGGCCTCAGCAACATGCTGGAAGCCAATCCGGGCGTGGACGTTTACCTGCCGAAAGCAGGCACTAAAATGGTGATCCCGCAGCAGCTGATTCTGCCTGACGCACCGCGTGAAGGCATCGTGATCAACAGCGCCGAGATGCGTCTGTATTACTACCCGAAAGGCACCAAAACTGTCGTGGTGCTGCCGATCGGTATCGGCGAGCTGGGTAAAGATACGCCGGTTAACTGGACCACCGCGGTTGAGCGCAAGAAGAATGGTCCAACCTGGACGCCAACCAAAGCGATGCACGCAGAGTACGCGGCGCGCGGCGAGAGCATCCCGGCCGTGTTCCCGGCAGGTCCGGATAACCCGATGGGCCTGTACGCGCTGTACATTGGCCGTCTGTATGCGATTCACGGCACCAACGCCAACTTTGGTATCGGCCTGCGCGTGAGCCACGGCTGCGTGCGTCTGCGTGCGGACGACATCAAATGGCTGTTCGACAACGTGCCAGTGGGTACGCGCGTCCAGTTCATTGACCAGCCGGTAAAAGCCACCGTTGAGCCAGACGGTTCGCGCTACATCGAGGTTCACAACCCGCTGTCGACCACCGAAGAGCAGTTTAACTCACGTGAACTGGTGCCAATCAGCCTGACGTCCGCCGTGACCAAAGTGGTGGCCGATGCCAGCACTAACCAGGATGCCGTGAACAACGCCATCCAGGCACGTACCGGTATGCCGACCAAAATCAACGGTCAGCCGGGCGAAACCCAGCCTGCGCCGGTGATGGTACAAGAGTCTTCTGACGCGATGCCGAAAGAAGAGCCGATGACGCCGCAGGGTGCCACCGCCGTCGCGCCGCAGGCCGATGTGCAGCAGCCCGCTGAAGCCGCTCCGGTTGAGCAGGCCGCGCCGGCACAGCCTGCCAGCAACGGCAACAGCCTGTAAGGGTTCGCTGTCGATGATCAAGCCAGCCGCAGGGCTGGCTTTTTTATTGCCCGATCGCCGGGATCATTGTGCGGTTGTGTCGCGGCGCAGTTGCGCGCTCAATCGTGTGGTCGGCGTAACGCCAGCCAGCCCGCCACCAGAGTAAACACCAGCACCACCAGCACTAACAGCAGAAAGCCGTGCGGATTGTTCGCCAGCGGAATGCCGCCCACGTTCATGCCAAAAAAACCGGCTACGATATTGATGGGCAGCGCCAGCACGGTGATTGAGGTGAGCAAAAACAGCGTTCGGTTGCTCTGCTCCATCAGGCGGGCAGCGATCTCCTCCTGCAGCAGGCGAATGCGCTCCATCAGGCTGGCAAGATCGTTAAGCGCCACGCTGAACTCCTCGGTGAAAATCCGCAGCTCACTGAGCGGTTCCCGGTTGAGCCAGTTTGGCGGCCGGTTAAGCAGGCGAAACAGCGCGGCCGGCTCCGGCGCCAGCAGCCGCTGGACGCGCAGCAGCATGCGGCGCAGATGGCCCAGCTCGCTGCGGTTGGCTTTGATCGCCGCGCTCAGCAGCCGCTCTTCTATCGCATCCACCGCCTGGCTGGAGCGCCGCACCACCTGCTCCAGCTGCGCTTCCTGTTCGCCGAGCAGCCACAGCAGCATCGCATCCGGCGCGCTGAAGCACAGCCGATCAATCTGCTGATGCATACGTTCAATCATGCCAACCGGGCGATAGCGCGCGCTGACCATCACCTGCGGCCGGCACCAGATCCACAGCGTCGCATTTTGCGTGCTGCGTTCCTCCTTACTGAAGGTGACGTCATTCAGCACCGCCAGCAGCGCATCGTTTTGCTGTGCCAGCCGGGTGCGCGGCGAGGCTGAATGAATCTCATCGAAAAAATCGTCATCTACGCTGAAATGGTCCTGAACCCAGCGCTCGGCGCGGGCATGATTCAGGTTAATGTGCAGCCAGAGAAAGCAGCCGTCGGGTAGGGTGTGCCGCGCCAGCTTCGCGGCCTCGCGGGCGTTGAGCCGCTGTGGCGGAGCATCCGGGTTGAACAGGTAACCGTGAATCAGTCCGGCGACTTCGTTGTTGAAGTCGGGCAGCGAGGCAAGCGGCAGGACAGGCTGGAGCATAGCGGCGTGAAGATCCCAGAGCGGTCAGATCCACAGCCTGCGACAGGTCTGTTACAGCATGATGACAGCCCGCGCTGGCATCATCATTCTGTCATACAAAACCCGTATCACACTGCAGTTAACGGGTGCCATTCGTGCATCGTTAATTCACCCCGGGGGGTGTGTTATGGCTGAAAACAGTTTACCTGCATCATCGTCCGCCCGCGGACGGCCCAATCTGCACCCGCGCAGCGGTCGCGCCTCGCGCGTGCTCTTTCTGCTGCTGCTGGTGGCCGGGCTGGTGTTCACCGGTATCAATCTGTTCAACGACGTGGAAGAGACCGGCGCGGTCGTCACCAGCTATACGCCGTTTCTGCTGCTTGGCGTGGCGCTGCTGATTGCGCTCGGCTTCGAGTTTGTTAACGGCTTTCACGATACCGCCAACGCCGTCGCCACGGTGATCTACACTCACTCGCTGTCGCCGGGCGTGGCGGTGGTGTGGTCCGGCTTGTGTAATTTCCTTGGTGTACTGCTCTCCAGCGGCGTGGTGGCGTTTGGCATTATTTCGCTGCTGCCGGTGGAGCTGATTCTGCAGGCGGGCAGCGGTCACGGCTTTGCTATGGTGTACGCGCTGCTGTGCTCGGCGATTGTCTGGAACCTCGGCACCTGGTATTTCGGCCTGCCCTCTTCCTCTTCGCACACGCTGATCGGCTCGATTATCGGCGTAGGCGTGGCGAATGCGCTGCTGCACGGCCGCAGCGGCACCAGCGGCGTCGACTGGGATCAGGCGGTTAAAGTCGGTTACGCCCTGCTGCTGTCGCCGGTGATTGGCTTCATCTGCGCCGCCGTGCTGCTGCTGGCCATGAAGGCATTGGTGCGCAATCGCCAGCTGTATCAGGCGCCGGAAGGCAATCAGCCGCCGCCAGCGTGGATTCGTGGCCTGCTGATCCTCACCTGTACCGGCGTCTCGTTTGCCCACGGCTCGAACGACGGTCAGAAAGGCATGGGACTGATTATGCTGATCCTGGTTGGCACCATGCCGATCGCCTATGCGCTCAACCGCTCGCTGCCACCGGAGCAAATTCCGCGCGTGGCGGCGTTAACCCAGGTCACCGAACAGCAGTTGCTGACGCTGCAGCCACCGCCCGCCGCAATGCCGGCAGCGCGTGAGGTGCTGACGGAATATGTACGCACCAGCCAGAACCGGCCGCAGGTGCTGCCGGCGCTCGGCATGATGCTCGGCGATATCGGCGAACAGATTCGCCAGTACGGTTCGGTAGAAAATATTCCGGCGCAGGCAGTCACCAACACGCGCAACGATATGTATCTCGCTTCGGAAACCATCAAGCATCTGCAATCGGCCAACATCGCGCTGCCGGAAGAGACGGCGCGCAACCTGACGGCGGTGAAGCACGAGCTGGACGCGGCTACGCGCTTTATCCCGATGTGGGTCAAAGTGGTGGTGGCGATTGCGCTGGGTCTCGGCACCATGGTCGGCTGGCGCCGGATTGTGGTTACGGTGGGTGAGCGCATCGGCAAAACCCATCTCACCTATGCGCAGGGTGCCAGTGCGGAGCTGGTGGCGATGGCTACTATCGGTGCGGCCGATGCCTTTGGTTTACCGGTGTCGACCACCCATGTGCTGTCGTCCGGCGTGGCCGGTACCATGGCGGCCAACCGATCCGGCCTGCAGCTCGCCACCCTGCGTAATCTGGCGCTGGCGTGGGTGCTGACGCTGCCGGTATCGGTGCTGCTGTCAGGGCTGCTGTATGCGCTGTTTATTCATCTGGCCTGATAGGCTCTGAAGACTGCTGGTGCAGGCGCAGCGTAATCAGGAACGCGCCCAGCACCATCAGTGCTGCCGCCAGATACACCGACTGCATGCCCCAGTGGCCGATTAACAACCCCGCCACTGGTCCGGTCAACCCCAGCCCCAAATCGAGAAACGCCGAATAGGTACCGAGCGCCGATCCCTGATCCTGCTGCTGTACCCGCTTCACCGCTTCCACGCCCAGCGCCGGGAACACCAGCGAGAAACCGCCGCCGGTGAGGAAGGCGCCAATATCCACCAGCCAGCTGCTGTCCGCCTGCCAGATCAGCAGCAGACCAGCGCCCTCCAGCACGAAGGAGATCAGCGAGACCTGCAGCCCGCCGAAGCGCGTGATATAGCGCCCGCACGCCAGCCGCACCAGGACGAAACCGAGGCTGAACAGCGTCAGGGCGAAGGCCGCGCCGCTCCAGTCGCGACTGGCGAAATAGAGAGTAATGAAGGTGGAGATCACGCCAAAGCCGATGGTGCCAAATCCCAGCGCCAGGCCAAACAGCCAGACGCGGCTGACCACGCGATGAAATGGAATGCGCACGCCGGCGCTGACGCTGACCGCCGGTTTGCCGGAGGCCATCCAGAAGCCGATCGCCCCCATCAGCGCCACCAGACCAGCAAAGCCGCTGATGCCAAAAATCTGATTCAGCAGCACGCCCAGCGGCGCACCAATCGCCATGGCAAAGTAAGTCGCCACGCCGTTCCACGAAATGACCCGCGCGGTTTGCCGCGGGCCGACAATGTTCATGCCCCACAGCGTCGAGCCGGTACTGCTAAAACTTTCCCCGACGCCGAGAAACAGCCGCCCCAGCGCCAGCAGCGTCAGGCTCAGCAGCGGCGCACCGCTGCACAGCGCGGCAATGATCGACAGCACGCCGCTCATGCCGCAGCACACCAGCCCCATCATCACCACGCGTTTCGGGCCGTAGCGATCGGCCAGCCGGCCAGAGTGCGGGCGACTGAGCAGCGTGGCGAAATATTGCAGACTGATGATCAGCCCGGCGATAAACGAGCTGAAGCCCAGCTGGTTATGCACAAACCCCGGCAGCACCGCCAGCGGCAACCCGACGGACAGGTAGCAAAAGAAGGTGAAAACGATGACGGAGAGGATGCGTTTATTTAACTGAGCATTACTCAGTACAGCGGCGTCAGACATGGAAGATGGCGTCAGAAACGTGGTGAAAGCGAAGGTTCACTATACCGGTTAGCAGACTAAGGATCGCGGCTTTTTTTGTTATAAAACATGGCGGCAGCGCACACTTTCACCGGGTGATCGCTGGCTTGCCCGTTAACGCGGCGGACCTGACAGTTCAGGTACCACCGCTCAGGTTCAGATGCAGGACACCTGGGCCATGCGTGCGGCATGGCGTTCGATGGCGCTGGCGATCTCGGCGGAGACACGCAGCGTGCGGATCTCGCTGAACAGGCCGTCGGCCTCTTGGTAGGCTTTGCGCAGATAGCCCAGCCACTGCTTGATGCGCGCAACGTGGTAGTTGCCGGTATCACCCTGCTTTTCCAGCTGGGTGTAGCGCAGCAACAGCTCAACCACCTGCGACCACGGCATCGGGGCTTCGTTGTATTTCACCACGCGCCCCAGGTTAGGCACATTGAGCGCGCCGCGCCCGAGCATGACCGCGTCGCAGCCGGTAATGCGCAGGCAATCCTGCGCATCCTGCCAGTTCCAGATTTCGCCGTTGGCGATCACCGGAATTGTCAGACGCTGGCGAATCTCACCAATCGCCTGCCAGTTGATGCTCTCTGCGCGATAGCCGTCCTCTTTGGTCCGGCCATGCACCACCAGCTCGCTGGCACCGGCCTGCTGCACCGCATCGGCGATCTCGAAACGCCGCGCGCCCGAGTCCCAGCCGAGCCGCACTTTTACCGTGACCGGCAGATGAGCGGGCACCGCCTCGCGCATCGCTCTGGCACCGCGATAGATCAGCTCCGGATCTTTCAGCAGCGTCGCACCGCCGCCGCTGCCGTTCACCAGCTTCGACGGGCAGCCGCAGTTGAGGTCAACGCCCCACGAGCCCAGCTCCACCGCACGTGCGGCGTTTTCTGCCAGCCATTCAGGATACTGGCCCAGCAGCTGCATGCGCACGCGCGTGCCGGAGGGCGTCCGGCTGTGATGGTGCAGTTCCGGACACAAACGGTAGAAGGATTTTACCGGCAGCAGCTGATCGACCACGCGTAAAAACTCAGTGACGCACAGGTCATAGTCATTCACACCGGAGAGCAGTTCACGTACCAGCGAATCCAGTACGCCTTCCATGGGCGCCAGTAAAACCCGCATACCGTTACGCGTTCCCGTTGCTCTTCGCTGCCGGACGACGTGAGCGCGCCGGTTTACCCGCGTTGCCTGCCGCCGGGCCGTTGTTGCCCGAACGACGCGGTGCACGCGCCTCGCCCTGTGGCCGCGCGCCGCCGTTACCGGCGCTGGCACGCTGACCATTGCCGCCGCTGCGGCTGCGCGGTGCGTCAGCACCCTGCCCCGGCGCGCGGCCCTGGCCACGTCCGCGTGGCTGCTGCTGGCGGCCATTCTGAATCGGCTCCGCCTTGATGCTCGGATCCGGCTCAAAGCCCGGCAGCGCAATGCGCGGAATTTCCCGCTTCAGCAGGCGCTCGATATCACGCAGCAGCTTGTGCTCGTCCACGCACACCAGCGACAGCGCAGCACCGGTGGCCGCGGCACGACCGGTGCGGCCGATGCGGTGCACGTAATCTTCCGCCACGTTCGGCAGCTCGTAGTTGACCACGTGCGGCAGCTCTTCGATATCCAGACCGCGCGCGGCAATATCCGTCGCCACCAGCACGCGAATGCCGCCGGTTTTGAAGTCGGCCAGCGCACGGGTACGTGCGCCCTGGCTCTTGTTGCCGTGGATCGCGGCGGCCGTGATGCCATCTTTATTGAGCTGCTCAGCGAGGTGGTTAGCACCGTGCTTGGTGCGGGTGAACACCAGCACCTGCTGCCAGTTGTCGCGACCAATCATCAGCGACAGCAGTTCCCGTTTGCGCTTCTTATCGACAAAATGCACCTGCTGCGACACCTGCTCGGAAGCGGTGTTGCGGCGTGCCACTTCTACCTGTTCCGGGTTGGTGAGCAGTTTTTCCGCCAGCGCTTTGATCTCGTCCGAGAAGGTGGCAGAGAACAGCAGGTTCTGCCGTTTGGCCGGCAGTTTTGCCAGCACGCGGCGAATGTCGTGGATGAAGCCCATGTCGAGCATGCGATCCGCTTCGTCCAGCACCAGGATTTCCACCTGCGATAGATCGACCGCGTTCTGGTGCGCCAGATCGAGCAGACGCCCCGGCGTGGCGATCAGTACATCGACACCGCCGCGCAGTTTCATCATCTGCGGATTAATGCTGACGCCGCCGAACACCACCAGCGAACGCATGTTGAGGTACTGGCTGTATTCACGTACGTTTTCGCCAACCTGCGCCGCCAGTTCACGGGTTGGCGTGAGGATCAGCGCACGTACCGGACGGCGACCGCGCGCCGCTGCCGGTTTTTCTGACAGACGCTGCAGCAGAGGCAGCGTGAAACCGGCGGTTTTACCCGTGCCGGTCTGGGCGCTCGCCAGCAGGTCACGACCGGCCAGCACCACGGGAATCGCCTGACGCTGGATTGGCGTCGGTTCACGGTAGCCCTGTTCTGCTACCGCACGCAAAATATCGGCATTCAAGCCGAGAGAGTCAAAAGACATGCAGGTGTATTACTCCGAACCGCCCTGATCGCGCTGCGCGATGTAGTTTTCAGGGGGGATATGACGCAGCCTCAAGGCCTGCGTGTGAAAAGGGCACAAACTACCATGCGTAAGAGCGGCAGTGTAGCAGCTTTCCGCAAGAACCGCGACCAGCAAAACGTGAGGGTGATGGGCCGCTGCGCGGTAGCGCGTAAAAAAGGAGCCGCAGTGGGCTCCTCTTTTCTTGCTGGCACATCCGCTTAGCTGCGTTTTTTCTGCACGCGCTGCGGTGGCTCTTTGGCCAGCAGCGACACCAGCGCCGGGCCCACCAGCATCACCACGCCCAGACAACCAATCAGCAGATTGTTGTGGATGAAGCGTGAAATCAGGAACAGCGTCAGCATCGCCGCGCCGAAGTAGTATGTCGTCGTCACTTCTTCCAGAGAGTCACCAAAGCGGCGCAAACGGGCACTACGCTGCAGGGCCAGCATGGTGATGAACACCAGCGCATAAGCTGCCACCAGGGTACTGCTCACTTCGACCAGTGCCTTATGTTTCCAGCCCCACACCAGCGCCGCGATCACCAGCAGGTGGGTCGCAATATGCAGGCAGGTTTGACCGGTAACAATCTGAACACGATTAGACCATTTCATTCTCTTCTCCTGGCAGACCCAACAGGTCGCCCAAGTGTATCTGACCGCAGCCAGACGGATTTCCTCAATGTAAAGCAAATTTCGGATAACACCCTAATTTTCTGTCTCCAGCACCACCCATTTGTGACAAAGACTACACTTTGTTCTGTTGATGATGAAAAGGAGCGCGTCGCAGTATGCCACAAAACACGCAAGGATCTTCATTTAAAGTCCTGACGATCAATACCCATAAGGGGTTCACCAGCTTTAACCGTCGCTTTATCCTGCCGGAACTGCGCGACGCAGTGCGCGCGACCTCGGCGGATATCGTCTTTTTACAGGAGGTGATGGGCACGCACGCCATCCACTCCGCACACATTGAAAACTGGCCGGAAAATTCGCACTACGAATACCTTGCCGACACCATGTGGCACGACTTCGCTTACGGCCGCAACGCGGTCTATCCCGAGGGCCATCATGGCAACGCGATACTGTCACGCTTTCCGATCACCGAATACCAAAACCGCGATATTTCTGTCGCCGGCAGTGAGAAACGCGGCATGTTGCACTGCCAGATCAGCCTGCCGGATCGGCCGGAACCGATTCACACGTTGTGCGTGCACCTCGGCCTGAAAGAGAAGCACCGTCTGGCGCAGATGCGCATGATGTGTGAACTGATTGAGTCGCTGCCACCGGATGCGCCCCTGGTGGTGGCCGGCGATTTTAATGACTGGCAGGTACGCGCTAATCGATTTTTACAGCGCGGAGCCGGTCTGCAGGAGGTGTTTAGCATGAAAAACGGTCGCCCGGCGCGCACCTTCCCGGCGCGCTTTCCGCTGCTGCGTCTCGATCGCATCTATATCCGTAATGCGTCGGTGAGCCAGCCGTGGGCGCTGCCGGTGAAACCCTGGTCACATCTGTCCGATCATGCCCCGCTGGCCGTGGAGATCTTTCTATGAATTTCAGCTGGCGCGAAGGTAACCAGCTGCGGCTGCTGGAGAATGGCGATCAATTCTTTCCACGCGTCTCCGGCGCGATTCAGCGCGCCCAGCGTACGCTGCTGCTGGAGACGTTTATCCTGTTTGAAGATGAGGTCGGTAAGGCGCTGCACCGCGATCTGCTGGCCGCCGCGCAGCGCGGTGTTAAGGTGGAAGTGATGGTGGATGGCTACGGCTCGCCGGATCTTTCCAGCCAGTACATTAACAGCCTGACCGAAGCAGGCGTGCGCTTTATCTATTACGATCCGCGCCCGCTGGTGATGGGCATGCGCACCAACGTGTTCCGCCGTCTGCATCGCAAAATTGTGGTAATTGATGAGGAGATTGCGTTTGTTGGCGGTATCAATTTCTCCGCCGAGCACAACACCGATTACGGGCCGGAAGCCAAGCAGGATTACGCCGTGGAGGTGACAGGACCGGTGGTGCTGGATATCGCGCGCTATGTACAGCAGGCGATCGGCAGCGAACAGGTAACGCGCCGCTGGTGGGGCGCGCGCTCCCAGCGCCTGGCGGTGAACGCCCTGCCCGGTGATGCGCAGGTGCTGTTTGTCTACCGCGATAACGATGAGCACCGCGACGACATCGAACAGCACTATCTCGATATGCTGCGCAAGGCGAAGCAGGATGTGATTATCGCCAACGCCTACTTCTTCCCCGGCTATCGCCTGCTGCGGGAAATGCGCAGTGCGGCTCAGCGCGGTGTGCGCGTGCGGCTGATTGTGCAGGGTGAACCGGACATGCCGATTGTCAAAGTCGGCGCCGAGCTGCTGTACAACTATCTGGTGGATGCTGGCGTTGAAGTGTACGAATACTGCCGCCGCCCGCTGCATGGCAAAGTGGCGGTGCAGGATCAGCAGTGGTCAACGGTCGGTTCCAGCAACCTCGACCCGCTCAGCCTGTCGCTGAATCTCGAAGCCAACCTGATCATCCACGACCACGCCTTCAACCAGACGCTGCGCGATAACCTTGAGCAGCTGCTGGCTGCGGACTGCGTGCGCGTCGATGAAGACAAGCTGCCGCCGCGCACCTGGTGGCAGCTGACCAAAAGCGTCGTCGTGTTCCATTTCCTGCGCCATTTCCCGGCCATCGCCGGCTGGCTGCCTGCCCATACGCCCCACTTGTCTCAGGTCGATCCGCCGGTGCAGCCGGAAATGGAAACCCAGGACCGGGTTGAAGCCGATAACGAAGGAGCGAAACCCTGATGAGCAAAAAGAACCCGCGCTGGCAGTTAGCGAAAAAAATCCTTACCTGGCTGTTCTTCATTGCGGTGATCGTGCTGCTGGTGGTTTACGCACGCAAGGTGAACTGGGAGGACGTGTATAAGGTCATCGTCGGCTATAACCGCTACGTGGTGCTGAGCGCCGCCGCGTTAGTGGTGGTGAGCTACCTCACCTACGGTCTGTACGATTTGATTGGCCGCGCCTACTGCGGGCATAAGCTGGCGAAACGTCAGGTGATGCTGGTGTCATTCATCTGTTACGCCTTTAACCTGACGCTGAGCACCTGGGTGGGCGGTGTGGCGATGCGCTATCGCCTCTATTCGCGCCTCGGCCTGCCCGGCGGCACCATCACGCGCATCTTTTCACTGAGTATTGCCACTAACTGGCTCGGCTACATTTTGCTTGGCGGCGTAGTATTTGTCTCCGGCATGGTGCCGATTCCGCCCGGCTGGTTCATCGGCGAAGGCACGCTACGGGTGATTGGTGCGGTCCTGCTGGCGATGGTGGCGGTTTATCTGTGGGCCTGTGCTTTCGCGAAGAAGCGCCGCTGGACGGTGAAGGGCCAGCATCTGCAGCTGCCCTCACTGCGCATGGCGCTGTTTCAGTTTGCCGTTTCCTGCGCCAACTGGATGGTGATGGGCACCATTATCTGGCTGCTGCTGGCGCGTGAAGTGGATTATCCCATCGTGCTGGGCGTGCTGTTAATCAGCAGTATTGCCGGGGTGATTATTCATATTCCGGCGGGCATTGGCGTGCTGGAAGCAGTGTTCCTCGCGCTGCTCAGCGGCCAGCATGCTTCGCACGGTGAGATTATCGCCGCGCTGCTGGCTTATCGCGTGCTCTATTTTATTCTGCCGCTGCTGCTGGCACTGGTGCTGTATCTGTGGCTGGAGAGCCGCGCGAAGCATTTACGGCAGAAGAATGAGCGCAAGATGGCGGCGCGATAAAGCGTGCCAGGTGGAGGCTGAATAACGCGTAATACATTACGCCGCTACGGAGAAGGTGAAACAGGCTGATAAGTACAAACCGTTTACCTCGCCGTAGCGGCGCGATTATTTTCACAGCCTTAATGGCTGGTTACTCTTAGCGACGGTTACCGAAAATCCGCAGCAGCATCAGGAACAGGTTGATGAAGTCGAGATACAGCGTCAGCGCGCCCATGATGGAGAAGCGGCGCAGATTCTCTTTATCGTTAACATCAATGCCCTCACCGATGGCTTTCAGCTTCTGCGTGTCATAAGCCGTCAGGCCCACAAACACCACCACGCCGATATAGGTAATCGCCCACATCAGCGCCGGGCTTTTCAGCCAGAAGTTCACCAGCGACGCCAGCAGAATGCCGATCAGCGCCATAAACAGCAGGCTGCCGAAGCGGCTCAGGTCGCGTTTGGTGGTGTAGCCGTAAAAGCTCATGGCACCAAACATACCCGCGGTAACGAAGAAGGTACTGGCGATCGACGAGTAGGTATAAACAAGGAAAATACTCGCCATTGTCAGCCCGGTCAGCGCGGAATAGAGCATAAACAGCCCGGTCGCCACGGCGCCGCTCATGCGCTGCACCATGCCGGAAAGCACGAACACCAGCGCCAGCTGCGCGATAATCAGGCCGAAGAAGGTGATGCGATTGGCAAACACCAGCTCCATGACGGCAGGCGTGCGCGCGGCAAACCACGACACAAACGCCGTCAGCAGTAAGCCGCAGGTCATCCAGCCATACACCTGCGCCATATAGGTTTGCAGCCCGGTCGACGCCTGCTGCACGATTGAACCATTACGTGGATATCGATCCATGATGCACCTCTTTAAAAGTTACTGATAACGTCAGTGTGAAGTGTACACCACGGATCGTCAACGGCGCGTCATACACTGCTGATATCGCCCGTCAACCCGCTGGGCAAACCACGCGGTGGTGAGATTACGGGTAATTTTCGGGCTCTCCAGCTTAATGCCCGGCAGCACTTCGCGCGGCAGACGTTTTCCCGCCATCTTATCGGCGAGGATAAAGGTCTGTTTCCACAGCGTGCTGTCGCTGAAGCTTTCGCTGTCGCCCTTCTCCAGATCGCGGCGAATTTCCCGCGGGCTCATGTCCAGCTGCTTCGCCAGCGTGCGCACCGCCAGTTCGGTGGCGCTCGCCTGTTCGCTGCCGTAGCGGATCAGGTCGCCGTCCAGCGCCAGTTTGATGCCGCTGGCACGCGCCACCGCAGCCTGGAACGCGGCGTTGCGGCTGGCGTACCAGCCGGCGTTGAAGTCAGCAAAGCGATACAGCGGCTGGCTGTAATCCACCGGATAACCCAGCAGGTGCAGCGTGCCGAAGTAGATACCGCCGCGCCGGCTAAACACTTCGCGCCGGATCGAACCGTCAATCGGGTATGGATAGCCCTGCGCATGCGCTTCGGCAAAGGCAATGCTGACCTGCATCGGCCCGCCGGTGTGGATTGGGTTGAGATTACCGAACAGCTTCTGCCCCATCGGCACCATATCGATAAAGTCATCGAAAATGGCGCTCAGCTCTTTCTCGCTGTGCACCTTATCGAGACGTGCCGCGTAGCTCTCGCCGTTGGAGGATTTGATCAGTAACGCGGTGCGCACCAGAAACGCCGGCACGTGCACGCTGGCGGCGCGGCGGTCAATTTCAGCCCAGGCGATTTTTGGCAGACCCGGCACGGTGGCATCGGCGCTGAAGTTAGATTCCTGATCGGTCACGGCGATCACCGCGCAAATATTGCTGGCGCTGGCGTCGATGTGCTGCACGCGCAGCGCGGTATAGATGTCGTCGGCCCAGGCCGATTTTTGCGTCACATGGGCGGGCAGCAATTGCTGAATTTGCGCTTTCACGTCAGCGGGCTGGCGGGCCGGTAGCTGCGGCTCCTTTTTGGTGCTGCATCCGGCCAGCACCAGCGCAGCCAGCAGCGCTGCGCCGCGTAATATCGTGTTGGTGTTCATCCTGCTCCCTGATAAGCCAGCAAAAACCGTACCTTACCGTTTTCGTGGTCTGGCGGCTATCAGCGCGGGCGGATTTTGCGCGCTAGTTCCAGCGTTCAGCGGCCTGATGGTCGCTGTCGCGGGCATCGACCCAGCGATCGCCCTGCGCGGTGGCTTCGCGCTTCCAGAACGGCGCGCGGGTTTTCAGGTAATCCATGATGAATTCACTGGCGGCAAAGGCGCTGCCGCGATGGGCGCTGCTGACGCCAACGAACACGATCTCATCACCGGGGAACAGTTCGCCTACGCGATGAATCACCGTCACCTGCTGCAGCGCCCAGCGCTGACGCGCATCCGCCACAATCTCTGCCAGCGCTTTTTCCGTCATACCCGGATAGTGCTCCAGCGTTAACACGGCCACGCTGTCGCCGAGATTGTGGTTGCGGACTTTGCCGGTGAAGGTGACGACCGCGCCGTCGCTGTCATGCGCCGCCAGCAGCGCATACTCGTCGCCAACGTTAAACGGCGCGCTGCCGACGCGAATTCGGGTTGTCATGCTCAGCCTCCGGTAACCGGCGGGAAGAACGCCACTTCATCACCGGCGCGCAGCGGATGGTTCATCGGCACCAGCGTCTGATTCACCGCCGCCAGCAGCTTGCCGGACTCCAGCGCCAGCGCCCAGCGATCGCTTTTCTGCGCCAGCGCAGCGCGCAGCGTGGCGACGTCAGCATACTCTGCCGCCAGGTCCAGCGCGGCGGTGCCGGTCAGTTCGCGCACCTGGGCAAAAAACAGCACCTTAATCATGGCGCACCGCCTGGAAATCACCGGATTTACCGCCGCTTTTGCTCAGCAGCCGCAGCTGGTCGATGACGATATCTTTCTGCACCGCTTTGCACATGTCGTAGATGGTCAGCGCCGCGACCGACGCGGCGGTCAGCGCTTCCATTTCCACGCCGGTTTTGCCGCTCAGGCGACAGCGCGAGGTAATGCGTACGCGGCTGTGCTCCGGCTCAGCCACCAGCGTCACCTCGACTTTGCTCAGCATCAGCGGATGGCACAGCGGAATCAGTTCCCAGGTACGCTTCGCCGCCTGAATACCGGCAATGCGTGCGGTGGCGAAAACATCGCCTTTGTCATGACTACCGTCGAGGATCATTTGCAGCGTGGCCGGCTGCATCAGCACCAGCGCTTCCGCCTGCGCTTCTCGCACGGTGTCAGTTTTGCCGGAGACGTCCACCATGTGGGCTTCGCCGGCCGCGTTGATATGGGTTAACGAGGACATGCTTATAACTTCTTCAAATGTGAGACAAAATTACACGGACGCGTACGCGCATCCAGCTGGGCTTCAATGATCCGCTCCCATGCACTGCGGCAGGCACCGGTTGAGCCCGGCACGGCAAACAGCAGCGTCTGGTTGGCCAGACCGGCCACCGCGCGTGATTGCAGCGTCGCGCTACCGATCTCCTCGTAAGAGATCATGCGAAACAGTTCGCCAAAGCCGTCAATTTCGCGATCCAGCAGCGGCAGCAGCGCTTCCGGCGTACTGTTTTTACTGTTAAAGCCGGTACCGCCGTTAATCAGCACCACCTGCACATCTTCACTGGCGATCCAGCGCGACACCGTGGCGCGGATGCGATAACGGTTGTCCGGGACGATGGCGTGATCAACCACCTGATGCCCGGCTTCGGTCAGCGCCTCACGCAGATAGTCGCCGGAGCTGTCACTGCTGGCGTCGCGGCTGTCAGAGACGGTCATCACCGCCACATTTAAGGCGACAAAATCGCCGGAAGGTTTACCCATGGCCGTAACTCCTGTGTTTAGCCACCAATGAAGGAGAGGTTCTGCGTGATGCCGGTATTGCCCTGATGCAGGAAATGCGTCTGCTTCTTCTGCCCGAGGCTGTGAGCGATGCGCGCCTGTAGCTCGGCCTGCTGATCGTCGGAGGCCAGCAGATCGCGCAGCGGCACGCCGCCGTCGCCAAACAGGCACAGATGCAGGTTACCGATCGCCGATACGCGCAGACGATTACAGCTGGCGCAGAAATCTTTTTCATACGGCATGATCAGGCCAACTTCACCCTGATAATCCGGATGGCGGAACACCTGGGCCGGACCATCGCTGCGGCCGCGCGGCTGGCGCTGCCAGCCCTGCATGATCAGCTGATCGCGGATCACCTCGCCGGACACATGATGACGGCGGAACAGATCGCCGCCCTCGCCGGTTTCCATCAGCTCGATAAAGCGCAGCTGAATCGGCCGGGTGCGGATCCACGCCAGAAAGGTCTCCAGGCTGTGGCTGTTGACGTCGCGCATCAGCACGCTGTTGACTTTGACGGTGCTGAAACCGGCATCAAAGGCCGCATCAATCCCCGCCATGACTTCATGAAACTTGTTCTGCCCGGTAATGGCGTGAAACTGCCGTGCGTCGAGGCTGTCGACGCTGACATTGATATGGGTGAGGCCTGCCGCACGCCAGGCGCCGACGTCGCGCGCCATGCGGTAGCCATTGGTGGTCATGGCGATCTGGCGGATTGCCGCGTTGTCGCGCACGGCGGCAATGATATCGGTGAAGTCGCGCCGCATCGAGGGTTCGCCGCCGGTCAGGCGCACTTTTTCAGTGCCCGCTGCCGCAAAGGCACGCGTCACGCGACGAATCTCATCCAGCGAGAGAAAACTTTTGTTGTGCACGCCGTTTGGCCGGTAGCCGTCGGGCAGGCAGTAGGTACAACGGAAGTTACACACATCCGTGACCGACAGGCGCAGATAATAAAAGCTGCGCGCATAGGCATCTGTAAATTGTGGCACCTGAACACCTTTCCAAAGTACGGGAGATGCAGTCATTTCTTTCTGCACCCTGGCAGCTCGCGGCTGCGGCCAGGCATCCATATCACACGACTTAGGAACGCAAGGCTTGGGAGTCTGTTGTCATTGTGGACAACACGGTTAAAGCAAATGGTAGCGCGATTTGACGCTCGCATCCATCGGCATTTATCGCTATATATATTGATACATAACGTTATTTCACCGCATTTTCGCGACAGGATACGGTAAAATGCGCGACAGATATTGATACACATCAGTTGAACGCCGTCTGCACCTCACGTGCGGCGTTTTAAGGAGCAGCATGAATCGTACCCTGGCAGATTTGGATCGCGTGGTGGCACTCGGCGGCGGCCACGGCCTTGGCCGCGTGATGTCGGCGCTGGCGCCGCTGGGCTCACGCCTGACCGGCATCGTCACCACCACCGACAACGGCGGATCCACCGGCCGCATACGCCGTTCAGAAGGCGGCATTGCCTGGGGCGACATGCGCAACTGCATTAATCAGCTGATCACCGAACCCAGCGTGGCCTCTGCCATGTTCGAGTATCGCTTTACCGGCAACGGCGAACTGGCCGGGCATAATCTGGGCAATCTGATCCTGAAAGCGCTCGATCATCTCAGCGTGCGTCCGCTGGAAGCCATCAACATTATCCGCAACCTGCTGAAGGTGGATGCGTTTCTGATTCCGATGTCAGAGCAGCCGGTGGACCTGGTCGCGCAGGATAGCGAAGGCAATATGGTGTACGGCGAAACGGCGATTGACGAAATGAAGCAGGCGCCGGAAGAGCTGATGCTGCACCCCAATGTGGTGCCGACGCGTGAAGCGCTGGACGCCGTCGCCGAGGCCGATTTGATCCTGATTGGTCCCGGCAGCTTTTACACCAGCCTGATGCCGATTCTGCTGATGGAGGAGATGGCACGCGCGCTGCGCCGGACGCCCGCCACCATGGTGTTCATCGGAAATCTCGGGCGCGAACTGAGCCCGGCGGCGGCCAGCCTGACGGTCGCCGACAAGCTGGCGATGATGGAAAAAGCCATTGGCAAACGGGTGATTGACGCTGTAGTGGTCGGCCCGTCAGCAGACACGCGCGGCGTCACTGAGCGGTTGATCGTGCGCGAACCGCTGGAAGCCGCCGATATCCGCTATCGTCACGACCGCCAGCTGCTGCGCCGCGCGCTGGAACATGCCATTCAGGCGGTTTAGCCGGCGCGAAACGCGACCGCCGGCTTCAGATTAAGAGGCGGCGATAAACAGTTCACGCAGCTCGTGCAGCTGGTCGCGCACCCGCGCGGCCTCTTCGAACTCCAGGTTCTGCGCGTGCTGCTGCATCTGCCCTTCCAGCTCGTGGATCTTCTTCTGCATGGCCTGGGGCGTGAGCGCCAGATAGCTGGCCTCAGCCTCGGCGGCCGTGCGTGAAGCCGTTTTGCCTTTGCCGCGCGTTTTCACCACGTTTTTGCCCAGCTCAAGAATATCGGTGATTTTCTTGTTCAGGCCCTGCGGCACAATGCCCCGCTCTTCGTTATAACGCTGCTGCTTCTCGCGGCGGCGCTCGGTCTCTTCCATCGCCCGCGCCATCGACGGCGTGATCTTATCTGCGTATAGAATCGCTCTGCCGTTGACGTTACGCGCCGCGCGTCCGATGGTCTGAATCAGCGAGCGCTCGGAGCGCAGGAAGCCCTCTTTATCGGCGTCAAGAATCGCCACCAGCGACACTTCCGGCATATCCAGCCCTTCGCGCAGCAGGTTGATCCCCACCAGCACGTCAAACTCCCCGAGACGTAGATCGCGAATGATCTCCATACGCTCAACGGTATCAATGTCGGAGTGCAGATAACGCACCTTCTCGCCGTGCTCTTCAAGATACTCGGTGAGGTCTTCGGCCATGCGCTTGGTCAGCGTGGTAACCAGCACGCGCTCGTTGATTTCGACGCGCTTGCGGATCTCCGACAGCAGATCGTCGACCTGGGTCGCCACCGGACGCACCTCAAGGATCGGATCGAGCAGACCGGTAGGCCGCACCACCTGATCGATGACGTCGCCGCCCGATTTCTCCAGCTCGTAGTTACCTGGCGTGGCCGAGACGTAAATGGTCTGCGGTGCCAGCGCTTCAAACTCTTCAAAGCGCAGCGGACGGTTGTCCAGCGCTGACGGCAGGCGGAAACCGTACTCCACCAGCGTCTCTTTACGCGCGCGGTCACCGCGATACATGCCGCCAATCTGCGGAATAGTCACGTGGGATTCATCGACCACCAGCAGGCCATCCGCCGGCAGGTAATCAAACAGCGTCGGCGGCGGCTCGCCCGGTCCGCGCCCGGAGAGATAGCGCGAATAGTTTTCAATGCCCGAGCAGTAACCGAGTTCGTTCATCATTTCGAGGTCAAACTGGGTGCGCTGGGTGATGCGCTGCTCTTCCAGCAGTTTGTTGTTCTCCAGCAGCACTTTGCGCCGCACCGCCAGCTCATCCTTGATCTCTTCCATCGCCTGCAGAATACGCTCGCGTGGCGTCACGTAGTGCGTTTTCGGGTAGATGGTGAAACGCGGAATCACCGAGATCACCTGGCCGGTCAGCGGGTCGAACAGCGACAGGCGCTCAACCTCTTCATCAAACAGCTCTACACGCAGACCAATGTCATCGGATTCCGCCGGGAAGATATCGATCACTTCGCCGCGCACGCGGAAGGTGCCGCGCTGGAAAACCTGATCGTTGCGGGTGTACTGCAGTTCGGCGAGGCGGCGCAGGATGCTGCGCTGGTCGATGATCATGCCGCGCGTCAGATGCAGCATCATTTTCAGGTAGAGATCGGGATCGCCCAGGCCGTAGATGGCAGAAACCGACGCCACCACAATCACGTCGCGGCGCTCCAGCATCGCTTTAGTGGCAGAGAGACGCATCTGCTCGATGTGCTCGTTTACCGCCGCATCTTTCTCGATGAAGGTATCCGAACTGGGCACGTAGGCTTCCGGCTGATAGTAGTCGTAGTAGGAGACGAAGAACTCGACGGCATTATCCGGAAAGAACTCTTTCATCTCGCCATACAGCTGTGCCGCCAGCGTTTTATTCGGTGCCATTACCATGGTCGGCCGGTTGAGATCGGCAATGACGTTGGCGATGGTAAAAGTTTTTCCTGAACCGGTAACCCCCAGCAGCGTCTGGTGCGCCAGTCCATCCTCCAGCCCTTCTTCAAGGCGACGAATCGCCTCAGGCTGATCGCCTGAAGGTTTGAAAGCGGAGTTGAGTTTAAAGGCTTTACTCATGGTATTACGGTTCCTGCTGAAGAAGTCGGCGGGCAGGCTGGTAATTCTACTCTGCTATGGCGATTTTGCCAGAAAAAAATACTGGATATAATTACAGATATACTGCACGATGATGGGGAGATGCCGCGATTCGCTTCAGCGTAATTTATGCGGTAATCCGGAAGCGTTTGTTGCGCAAGGTTATCCCCAGACGAGCAACGCTTTTAACAATTGTCAATAGAGCGTCATTAAATTGCAGTCTGATGACAAGCCAGACAATTCTCAGGCTTGCTTTTAAATAACCTGCTGATTTAAAAGACTTTGACTCAAAAGCCCAGTTTCGCAGCATTATGTATGCAACCCGCGTATTTCCTCGCTTGCGCCCGGTTTTCAGTCGCTAATGCACAAGGTTATCCACAGGAATAGTGGATAACTGAATCCAGCCCCACGTCCATCGGCTGTGTATAATTTTCCCCTCGCTTATCCTGCCGTGCGAAAAAATTTTTTTTGCGATTATTTTTCCATCATCCCGTGCGGCTTTAACTATTCTTTTGGCGTACCCCATCGTGCCGTAACGGGAAAAAGCCCAGCGTTAAGGCCACTTATTTCTTCAGTCCCTGCCTTATGACAGCACAGATGCACCAGAAACGTTAAGCAGTCAGCACCGTCAAAGTGCAGGCGAGTTATTACTGTGGGCAATTGTTAAGCTTTGCTCATCAATTATGGCGAGTTTCGCTGCCTTTTACCCCGATTGAGGCTGCTTTGGCGGATCTGGCCTGGGAATTGCAGTGAATTAACGGTGGAGTGACGAGTCCATGCCGGCAGGATGAACAAGCGCCGCCGGCGACAGCAGTGTCCCAATAGCCATTGTGCATGACTGTATGCCAGACGACACAGAGCGGGAGCATTCAGGCGAATAATCTGGAAGGAGAATGTCAGATGCTGAGTTTACGTTCGGTGAATCAATTTTACGGTCAGAACCATATTTTATGGGATGTGGATCTCGATCTGCCGCCAGGCACCTGCACCGGCGTGCTGGGCAGCCCGGGGATGGGCAAAACCACGCTGGTGAACTGTATTATGGGTCGCCTGCCCATTAATAGTGGATCAATGACCTGGCAGGAAGACGGCGCGCCGCCGGAAAACCTGCTGCTGCAGCCTGCTGAGCAACGCGCGCGCATGGGCATCGGCTACGTACCACAGGGACGCCACATCTTTTCCCAGATGAGCGTGGAAGATAACCTGCTGATTGCGCTGATGGCGGCACAGGACGATCGCAGCCGCGCCATTCCCGAGATGGTATTCGATCTGTTTCCGGCGCTCTACTCGCTGCGTCATCAGCGCAGCGGCGAACTGCCGATGGATCAGCAGCAGCAGCTGGCCCTGGCGCGCGCGCTGGTGCTGCAGCCGAAACTATTGATCCTCGATGAACCCACCGAAGGCATGTCGCCGTGGCTGGAGGAGGAGATGGGGAATCTGATTCGCCGCCTGAACCGCGACTATGGCCTGACGATTCTGCTGCTGGAACAGCATGTGTCGTTCATTCGCCGCGTGGCAGACTATTTTCTGCTGCTGCATCGTGGCCGCAACGTGGCGCAGGGCAGCGTGGCGCAGCTGGATGATGTAACGGTGAGTAAGTGGTTAACGGCCACCTAGCGTCGGTAGCGTGCGGCGCAGAGTGCTGCGCCGCCGCGCCATTTACTGTGGCAGGGTAAGGTAACGGCCACAGTCGGCCTGCTGCGCCGCGCTGCTCAGCCACGGAATCTCACCGAGGAACGGGGCCGCAATCCGCTGCTGCAGCGTTGCCAGATATTCCGCATGTCGCTTACCCGGCGGCTGGATGTCATTGGCAATCCAGCCGGCAAGGCGCAACCCGCGCGCTTTCACCGCTTCCGCCGTCAGCATGGCGTGGTTGATGCAGCCGAGCTTCACGCCGACCACCAGAATCACCGGCAGCTGCTCGGCGGCGACCCAGTCGGCGTAGGTTTGCGTCGCGGACAGCGGCGTGAACCAGCCGCCCGCGCCTTCCACCAGCACCCATTCAGCCTGCTGCTCCAGCGCGCGTAAGCCAGCGGAGAGCTGCGTAAATTCAATCGGTCTGCCCTCTTCCGCGCTAACGATATGCGGCGACGTCGGTTCGATGAACGCCAGCGGGTTCACCTGCTCATAGCTCAGCGCCAGGCTGCTGTAGCGCTGCAGCGCCAGCGCGTCGCTGTTGCGCACGCCGTCGGGCGTGACCTCGCAGCCGGAGGCCACCGGTTTGTAGCCGGCAGTGCGTAATCCCGCAGCGCTGGCCGCCTGCAACAGGGCGCCGCTGGCGACTGTTTTGCCCACTTCGGTGTCGGTTCCGGTAATAAACCAGCGTGTCATTTTTGTAAAACTCCATACATCAGGTGATAACTGAGACGATAGCCGTGCGCATCCTGCGGCCAGTGCTGCTCCAGCTGCGCCAGCTGCGGGCGCGTCAGCAGGGCTGCCTGCCGTCCTTCATGCAGATGCGTCGCGCCGATGCCTTTCAGCGAGCGCATGGCGCTCAGCGCGCTGGGAAAATGCAGCGTCACGATCTGCGTCTGGCTGCGCAGCGGCAGGCCAGCAGTCGCCGCGGCAAACGCGTCGTCGCTGATAAAGCGATTGGCGTGACGCCGACCATCGATCTGCGCCCACGCCTGATGCACCTCCTGCAGCGAGCCGTCGAGCAGCGTCGAGAACAGCACGCTGCCGCCCGGGCGCGTCACGCGCAGAAACTGCTGCAGCGCGGTGCGCAGATCGCTGCTCCATTGCACCGCAAGGTTGCTCCAGACGCCGTCGACACTGTTATCCGCCAGCGGTAACTGGTCGATATCGCCCTGTAAATAGTCGTGCGCCGACTGCTGTTCGCGCGCCGCCTGCAGCATCGCCGGTGACAGATCCAGCGCGCAGACCTGGCGACCGCGATCGCGCCAGTAGCGGCTGAACCAGCCGGTGCCGCAGCCGGCATCCAGCAGCTGCGGGCCAAATCCGGCCGGCGTCAGCGCCAGCAGCGCCTCGCCGCTCTGGCGCTGCAGCTGAGCATGCTGTTCGTAGTGCGCGGCCGCCCGGCCAAACGCCTGCGCCACCGCCTGTTTATTCACCTGCAGCGTCATACAGTGCCTCCAGCAACGCGTCGATATCTTCGGGATGATGCGCGGCGGTGAGCGTAATGCGCAGCCGCGCGGTGCCCGGCGGCACAGTCGGTGGCCGGATCGCGCTCACCCAGCAACCGGCCTGCGCCAGCCGCTGTGACAGCGCCAGCGCGGCACGGTTTTCGCCAACGATCAGCGGCTGAATGGCGCTGTCAGAGGCCATCAGCTGCCACGGCAACTGCGCCGCGCCCGCGCGAAAGCGGGCAATATTCTGCTGCAGCCGGGCCCGCAGCGCGTCGCCCTGCTGGATCTGCTGCAGCGCCGCCAGCAGCGCACAGCACTGCGCCGGCGGCATGGCGGTGGAATAGATTAAATGGCGCGAGAACTGCTCGACGTAATCTGCGGTGGCGTCATCACACAGCAGCGCGGCGCCGCTGACGCCAAAGCCTTTACCAAAGGTCACCACCAGCAGTTCCGGTTTCACCTGCTGCTGCCAGCAGCTGCCGCGCCCCTGCTCACCGGTGACGCCAATGCCATGCGCATCGTCCACCAGCAGCCAGCCGCCCGCGCGCCGGGTTTCGGCGGCAAGTTCAGCCAGCGGCGCACTGTCGCCATCCATGCTGAATACGCCCTCGGTCACCACCAGCGTGCCGCCTTCCGCGCGCGTCGCCAGCAGCTTCGCCAGGCTGGCCGGCTGGTTGTGGGCAAAACGGCGCAGCGTTGCCGGACTGTGGCTGGCGGCATCCAGCAGCGAGGCGTGCGCCAGTTTGTCAGCGATAATGCGATCCGACTTTTGCGCCAGCAGATGGATTACTGCCTGGTTGGCGGCAAAGCCGGAGATAAACAGCAGCGCGCGCGGGTGGCCGAGCCAGGACGCCAGCTGCTGCTCCAGCTGCGCATGGTGACGGCTGTAGCCGGTGACGTGGCCGGAAGCGCCGGCACCGACGCCCGCCTCGCGCACGCCCTGCTGCCAGGCGGCCATCACCGCCGGATGCTGGCTCAGGCCGAGGTAATCATTGCTGGAGAAGTGGCGATAGCGCTGCCCGTCGAGGGTAATTTCACGCACGCTGTTGTGCTCAATGCGCCGCCGCTGCCGCCAGCCGTCGGCGGCACGCTGCGCCGTCAGCGCCTGCGCAATACGTTCAGACCACATTTACACGGCCGCGTTATAGAACTGCGCGCTGTCGGCGTGCAGCAACTGCTCGCTGAGCTGATGCTGCTGTTCGTTATCGCCCGCCGTCGTGGCGGTGTGCTCCGGATTCAGGCCCAGCTTGCGGAACAGTATCAGATCTTTGTCCTCTTCCGGGTTCGGCGTGGTCAGCAGCTTGCAGCCGTAGAAAATCGAGTTGGCACCCGCCATGAAGCACATCGCCTGGGTCTGTTCGCTCATCTGCTCGCGACCGGCCGACAGGCGCACGTGCGAGGTCGGCATCATGATGCGCGCCACGGCAATGGTGCGGATAAAGTCGAACGGCTCGACGTCATCGTTATCCGCCAGCGGCGTGCCTTTGACTTTCACCAGCATGTTAATCGGCACGCTCTCCGGCGGCGTGGGCAGGTTGGCCAGCTGCACCAGCAATCCGGCGCGGTCGTTGACCGTTTCGCCCAGCCCGACAATGCCGCCTGAACACACTTTGATGCCGGCGTTGCGCACTTTATCCAGCGTATCAAGACGCTCCTGATAGGTACGGGTGGTGATGATGCTGCCGTAAAACTCCGGCGAGGTGTCGAGATTATGGTTGTAAAAATCGAGCCCGGCGCTGGCCAGCCGCTGCGCCTGATCGTGGTCGAGCGTGCCCAGCGTCATGCAGGTTTCCATGCCCATGGCTTTCACGCCCTGCACCATCTGCTCCAGATACGGCATGTCGCGCTCGTGCGGGTTTTTCCACGCCGCGCCCATGCAGAAGCGGCTGGAGCCGGCTGCTTTGGCCTTGCGCGCCGATTCCAGCACCGCCTCCACCTCCATCAGGCGCTCGGTTTCCAGCCCGGTTTTGTAACGCGCGCTCTGCGGACAGTATTTACAGTCTTCCGGACAGGCGCCGGTTTTGATCGACAGCAGCGTGCTGACCTGCACCTGACGCGGGTCGAAGTGCTGGCGGTGCACCTGCTGTGCTTCAAACATCAGCTCGAGAAAAGGTTTATCAAACAGCGCCTGAGCCTGAGCCAGTGTCCAGCGATTAGCCATTGCTTACTCCAAAAAAGGGGGTTCATCCTGACGATTAACGTGGTTATACTTGTAAACTAAATCTTTTCAAAATGGTTTACAAGACAGATGTTCACACAGGATGACCTCCGCTTTGACCGCCAGCATATCTGGCATCCTTACACCTCAATGCGCGATCCGCTGCCGTGCTACCCGGTGGTGGCCGCGCACGGCTGCACGCTGCAGCTGGCCGATGGACGTGAGCTGGTCGACGGCATGTCGTCGTGGTGGGCAGCGATCCACGGCTATAACCATCCGCGCCTCAATCAGGCGTTGCAGCAGCAGATGGCGCAGATGTCACACGTGATGTTCGGCGGCATCACCCATCCGCCAGCCGTGGAGCTGAGCCGCCAGCTGATCGCCATGACGCCCGAGGCGCTGGAGTGCGTGTTCCTCGCCGATTCTGGCTCGATCGCCGTCGAAGTGTCGATGAAAATGGCGCTGCAGTACTGGCTGGGACGCGGAGAGACGCGGCAGAAATTCCTCACGCTGCAGCGCGGTTATCACGGCGATACGTTTGCCGCCATGTCGGTCTGCGATCCGGAAAACTCCATGCACAGCCTGTGGCGCGGCTACCTGCCGGAGCATCTGTTCGCCCGCGCGCCGCAGTGTGGCTTTGACGATGACTGGGATGACAACGATATTGCCGATTTCGCCCGGCTAATCGAGCAGCACCATCGCAGTATCGCCGCGGTGATCCTCGAACCTATCGTGCAGGGTGCCGGCGGCATGCGTTTCTACCATCCACGCTATCTGCAACAGGTGCGGACGCTGTGCGATCGCTACGGTTTATTGCTGATCGCCGATGAGATCGCCACCGGCTTCGGCCGCAGCGGCAAGCTGTTTGCCTGCGAACACGCCGGCATCACGCCGGACATTTTGTGTCTCGGCAAGGCGCTGACCGGCGGCACCCTGACGCTCTCCGCCACCCTGACCACGCGCGACGTCGCCGATACCATCAGCCGCAGCGCGGCGGGCTGCTTTATGCACGGTCCGACGTTTATGGGCAATCCGCTGGCCTGTGCGGTGGCAGTCGAAAGCCTGAAGCTGATCAACGAAGGGCACTGGCCGGCGCAGGTGGCGGCGATTGAACAGCAGCTGCGTGCGGAACTGCTGCCGCTGCGCGACCATCCGATGGTGGCGGATGCGCGCGTGCTGGGGGCGATTGGCGTGATTGAGACCCATCAGCCGGTGAACATGGCGGCGCTGCAGCAGTTCTTCGTGGAACGCGGCGTATGGATTCGCCCGTTCGGTAAGCTGATTTACCTGATGCCACCTTATCTGATTTCTGCCGCACAGCTGACGCAGCTGACGGCGGCGCTAAGCGCTGCACTGGCGGTGGACGGCCACTTTCAGCCCTGACACCGCTGGCACTCGCCGCCATTTTCCACCATCATGGAAAGCAGTACACAACAGGAAAGGAGAGATCATGCGCGTAGTGAGCCAGGATTTTAACGATGGCGATAAAATGCCCGAGCGCCACGTGTTTAACGGCATGGGTTACCAGGGCGATAATCTGTCGCCGCACCTGGCATGGGATGAAGTGCCGGCCGGCACCAAAAGCTTTGTGGTGACCTGCTACGATCCGGATGCCCCGACCGGCTCCGGCTGGTGGCACTGGGTGGTCGCTAATATTCCGGCTGAGGTGACCGTGCTGTCACAGGGCGCCGGTTCCGGCGTGGCGGAACTGCCGGAGGGTGCCATTCAGACGCGCACCGATTTCGGTCAGAGCGGTTACGGTGGTGCAGCACCGCCGCAGGGCGAATCGCATCGCTACATCTTTACGGTGCATGCGCTGGACGTGGAGAAAATTGAGGTGGACGAAGGTGCCAGCGGCGCGATGGTCGGCTTCAACGTGCACTTCCATGCGCTGGCCAGCGCGTCGATCACGGTGAAATACGCCTGATTGCATAAGGTGCGCATCGCTGCGCACCCCGGCAGAGGTCGCCGTAGATGGCGACCCTGCATGACCGAATAGCGTTCCTCAGTCCAGTGCGTGAATCACTACCCACATCGGGCCCTGACCCACGGCGTAACGCGCCAGCGGTTGCAGCAGGCCACGCTCGCCGATGCGATAGACTTCAATGTGATGCGATTTCTGCCCCGCCGCCACCAGATACTGACCGCTGCCATCAATGTTAAAGCCACGCGGCTGAGTTTCGGTCGGCTGATAACCTTCAATCGTCAGCACCGAGCCGTCCTCACTGATACTGAACACGGTCAGCGTGCTGCTGGTGCGGTCACAGGCATACAGGAAGCGACCGTCCGGGGTGATATGGATATCCGCTGCCCAGCGCGTATCGCTGAAGCCCGGCGGCATGATATCAAGACTCTGCACGCGCTCGACCTGGCCGTTAACATTGTTCAGCGCCCAGACGTCGACGGTACTGTCCAGTTCGTTAACCACATAGCCATAGGCGCCGTTCGGGTGGAACGCCATATGACGCGGGCCGGCGCCTTCTACCGTGGTCACCTGCGGCTGCGTGCGCGGTGCCAGCGTGCCGTCCGCCTGCAGCTGATACAGGCAGATGCGATCCTGTTTCAGCGCTGGTACAAACAGCGTCTGGTTGCTGAGGTCGATATTCGCCGAATGGCAGCCCTCCAGCCCGTTAATCACCTGCAGCGGTGCCTGCGGCAGGCCGTCGCTGCCAATCGGACTGATGCTGACGCAGGCATCGTTATAGGAGCCGCAGAACAGATAGTTGCCCTGGCGGTCGGTAGAAATGTGAGTCGGGCTGCCCGGCAGCGGCGCTTCACCGGCCAGGCTCAACGTACCGTCGGCCGCAATGCGGTACGCCAGTACGCGAAAATTCGGACGCACGCCGACATAGAGAAAATCTTTCTTCGGGCTCACCACCATCGGCTGCACCTGGCCGGCCACATCCGTGACCTGCAATAACGTCAGTGCGCCATCTTCCTGCATCTGCCAGGCGTGAATCTGCTGGCTCTCGGGACTGGCGGTATACACGACTTGTTTCATGCGTTTTCCTTATTCGCTGCCTGATGAAAAACAGTAACTGTAGCGCGTTTCACCGCCGCGCGCTGGGCTGATTTGTGCCCTGCTTTTTGTCTCAGGGCCGCTGGCGGGTGTAGACTTAACGCTTTGCTAACTCCGGACGGAAAGTGTAATGAGCTACCGCGTAATCGCCCTTGACCTCGACGGCACCCTGCTGACCCCAAATAAAACCATCCTGCCAGAATCCCTTGAAGCCTTAGCCCGCGCGCAACAGGCTGGCGTTCAGGTGCTGATCGTCACCGGTCGCCATCACTGCGCGATTCACCCGTTTTATCAGGCGCTGCAGCTGACAACGCCCGCCATCTGCTGTAACGGCACGTACCTGTACGATTACCAGGCGCAACGGGTGCTGGCGGCCGATCCGCTGGAGAAAAGTCAGGCGGCGCGGGTGATTGAGATGCTCGATCAGGAGAATATTCACGGTCTGCTGTATGTCGATGATGCGATGCTGTACCAGGAAGCGACCGGCCATGTAACGCGCACCCTCAACTGGGCGCAGTCGCTGCCGGAAGCGCAGCGTCCGCTGTTTGTGCAGGTGCCGAGCCTGGCGCAGGCGGCGCACGACGCGCAGTCGATCTGGAAATTTGCCCTGTCGCATCCGGACACCCGCGCGCTGCAGCAGTTTGCCGAGCGCACCGAACGCGAGCTGGGTCTGGCGTGTGAATGGTCGTGGCACGATCAGGTCGACATCGCTCAGGCCGGCAACAGCAAAGGCAAACGCCTGGCGCAGTGGGTGGCGAGCCAGGGTCTGAGCATGCAGGACGTGCTGGCGTTTGGCGACAATTACAACGATCTCAGCATGCTGGAGCAGGCCGGGCTGGGCGTGGCGATGGGCAATGCCGATGAGGCCATCAAAGCACGCGCGCGCAAAGTGATCGGCACCAACCTTGAGCCGGGCATTGCGCAGGTGATCTACCAGGAAGTGCTGTAACGCCAGGCTGGTCGCGGCAAAAGGTATCTGTAGGGTGACCGGAAAAAAGCGCGAAAAATCGCGCTGATCCGCAGACCGGACGTACCGCACTGTCGTCCGGTTTATGTTACGCGGTAATCGACACGCTCTTGATCTGCGCATACAGCCACTGATCGGGCCGGATATTCAGTTCGTCGCGCGCCCACGGTGAAATGCGCGCCCACAGCTCGCTGACGCCGATGCGCAGCTTCACTTCGACCTGGTCGTCCAGCTCCAGCAATTCCACCACCTGCGCCGGTAAGATGTTGCGGATCGAGGTATTTTGCGGCGGCTGCAGCGCCAGCGACACGTCCGCCGAGGCGATACGGATGCGCAGTACGCTTTTCACCGGCTGATTCACCCGGCTGACCCAGATGTGCTGATCGCCAAGCGACAGCGCGGTCATCGGGTAATCCGGATGCTGCTCCAGCACCTGCACGCGCAGTACGCTGCTGCGCTCGGCCGGCGGCAGCCACGGTCGCATCGCGCTGCTGCCCCACACTTTTTCCAGCGCGCCGAAGGCTTTGACGTTACCGTTATCCAGCACCAGTACCTGATTCGCCAGCTGGACAATCTCCTCCAGGCTGTGGCTCACGTACAGCAGCGGAATCTCCACCTGCTTCGCCAGCTTCTGCAAATAGGGCATCAGCTCGCGCTTGCGTGGCAGATCGAGCGACGCCAGCGGTTCGTCCATCAGCAGGATATCCGGCGCGCTCAGCAGCGCCCGGCCCATCGCCACGCGCTGCTTTTCGCCACCCGACAGCGAGGCCGGATAGCGATCCAGCAGCGCGTCCAGTCCCAGCAGCGTCACCAGCGCCCCGAACTGCGCCTTCATTTTAGGCGCCATTCCATACTGCAGATTGCCGCGCACGCGATAATGGGGAAACAGCCGCGCATCCTGAAACACGTAGCCGATGCGGCGTTTTTCCGGCGGCAGATTGATACCGCTGTCGCGGTCAAACAACAGACGATCGTTAAGCGCAATCTGGCCGCTCTGCGGCTGCGTCAGACCGCTGATGGCATTGATTAATGAGGTTTTTCCTGCACCGGACACGCCAAAGATCGCGGTGATGCCGCTGGCCGGAATCTCCACATCGACGTTGAGCTGATGCTCACCGAGCTGTTGCGCAATGTTGATTTTCAGCATCAGGCCGCTCCCAGCCGCTTGCGGCCCCAGCGCGCCAGCAGCTCTGAGGCCACCAGCGACAGCAGCGCCAGCGCAATCGCCACCGCGCACAGCCGCGCCGCAGTGCCTTCCGCGCCGGGCGTTTCAATCAGGGTAAACATGGCTGACGGGATGGTGCGGGTTTCGCCGGGAATGTTGGAGACAAAGGTAATGGTGGCACCAAACTCACCGAGCGAGCGGGCAAACGCCAGCACGGTGCCCACGATGATGCCCGGAAAAGTCAGCGGCAGCGTGATGGTGAAAAACACCCGCCAGCGGCCCGCGCCTAAGGTCCGCGCCGCCTGCTCCAGCCGGCTGTCTACCGCTTCCAGTGCCAGACGAATGGCGCGCACCATCAGCGGAAACGCCATCACCGCGGAGGCCAGCACCGCACCGCGCCAGCTGAAGGCGAAGGTGATACCGAACCAGTCATACAGCCAGCTGCCAATCAGGCCGCGCCGCCCGAGCGACAGCAGCAGCAAATAGCCCACCACCACCGGCGGCAGCACCAGCGGCAGGTGAATCAGGCTATCGAGCAGGGTTTTGCCGGGAAAGCGACAGCGCGCCAGAATCCATGCCATCAGGATGCCAAACGGCAGGCTGCACAGCACCGCCACGCAGGAAACTTTCAGGCTGAGGAACACGGCCTGCCATTCGGGATCGCTCAGTATCATCTCTTCGGCGTAAATCCATACTGTTTAAACACGGCAGCGGCATCCGGCCCCTGCAGATAGTCATAGAAGGCCTGCACCGCTGCGTTCTGGTGATCGCTGACCACCGCCATCGGGTACTCTACGGGTTTGTGACTCGCTTCGGGGAAGCGTCCGACCACCTGCACCTTATCACTGGCTACCGCGTCGGAACCGTACACGATGCCATACGGCGTTTCGCGGCGTTCCACTAGCGCCAGCGCGGCACGCACGTTGTTAGCCGGTGCGAGCCGTGAAGCCAGCGTGTCCCACGCGCCCAGCTTTTGCAGCGCTTCTTTGGCATAAATACCTGCCGGCACGTGATCCGGATCGCCCACCGCCAGGCGCTCGCCCTTAAGCAGGTTCTGCCATTGGGTCTGCGCATTGATGGTCACCGGCTGCGCGTTAGCGCTTTTTGCCGCCACCAGCACCAGATCGTTGCCCAGCAGCGTGTAGCGCGTACTGCCGATCACGCTGTTTTTCGCCACCGCATCGTCCATCCACTGCTGATCGGCAGAGATAAACAGATCCGCCGGGGCGCCCTGCTCGATTTGCCGCGCCAGCGTCGACGAGGAAGCGAACGAGGATACCACTTCAACGCCGCTTTTTTGCTGATATTGCGTGGCAATCTGCTGCATCGCATTAGTCAGCGAGGCCGCAGCGAACACAGTAATTTTCTCCGCCGCCAGCGCCTGACCCGACAGCGACACGGTGACCACGGCCGCCGCCGCCCAGTGATAAAGCGTATTTTGCATAGAGAGCTCCAGGTTACGTTATATAGTTGATAATACAACGCGAGCCTGAAAGCTGTCATGAGCTTTATATCGGCAAAAACGGCGGGAAGTTAAGGGAAAAACGCCCGCAGCGTGCGGGCGTTAAAAATCAGTGGTGTGAGCTATTGGCGGGACGGTCGTCGCGGCGGCCAAATTTAGAGATGACGTTAAAGACTTCACCCAGGCCGTAAATCAGACCCAGCATAATCGCCATCACGATGGGCACCATGATGATGGCGACCGCCAGGCTTTTTAACAGTTCCAGCATGGAAACCTCGCGCAAAGAGTAAAAAAGTGATTGTAACGGCTGGAGAAAAAAAGGCACTGCCCTTTTCGTGCTTTTACTTTAGGCCTTACAATTGGCGCATTCACCTAAGGAGCTGACATGCAGGCAGAACTCTCTCTTCACATTCGTCTTCAGCAGAAACTGTTTGCCGATCCGCGCCGTATTGAGCTGCTCAGGCGCGTGCAGGAAACCGGCTCCATCAGCCAGGGCGCCAGACTGGCGGGCATCAGCTATAAAAGCGCCTGGGACGCCATCAATGAGATGAATCAGCTGGCGGATCAGACGCTGGTCGAACGCGCAACCGGCGGCAAAGGCGGCGGCGGTGCCCGGCTGACGCGCTACGGCGAGCGATTGATTCAGCTGTTTCAATTGATGGAGCAGATCCAGCAAAAAGCCTTTGACGTGCTGCAAAACGACAGCCTGCCGCTCGACAGCCTGCTGGCGGCGATCGCCCGCTTTTCCCTGCAAACCAGTGCGCGCAACCAGCTATTTGGCACGGTGCAGGCGCGCGATCGTCAGCAGGTGCAGCAGCACGTTGAGGTACTGCTGAACGACGGCGTGACGCGCCTGCAGGTGGCTCTGACCGAACGCAGCGCGGAGCGGCTGCAGCTCGACAGCGGTAAAGAGGTGCTGGTGCTGATCAAAGCGCCGTGGATCCGCCTGACGCCTGACGCCGCAGAGGGCGATAATCAGCTGCCGGGCGTTGTCCACACCATCGAACCCGGCGAAACGCAGAGTGAAGTGCTGATTGCACTGGCAGGCGGTGAAATGCTGTGCGCCACCGTCCCCAGCCAGGTGCTTTGCCAGCATAATCTGCAGCCCGGCAGCGCCGTGACCGCCTGTTTTAATGCCGAACACGCCATCATCGCCACACTGCTCTGATCTGGCCGCCATGATTTGACTTCATTTCGCTGGCTCGCTACAACTGAGCGACTTGATGCAGAAAACGGAACAAATCATGGCCTCATTGCAAATTTCGCAAGGCATATTTCACCTGAGCGATAGCCGTACCCTGACCCTGCCGGACTTAACCCTGCACAGCGGCGAAAGCTGGGCCTTTGTCGGTGCCAACGGCAGCGGTAAATCTTCGCTGGCGCGCGCGCTGTCCGGCGAGCTGACGGCGGCAAAGGGCGAGCTGCGGCAGGATTTTCAGCGCCGCACCCGTCTGTCGCTGGAGCAGCTGCAACAGCTGGTGACGCAGGAGTGGGAGCGCAACAACACCGATCTGCTGAGTGAAGGCGAAGATGACACCGGCCGCACGGCGCTGGAGATCATTCAGGATGAAGTAAAGGATGAGGCGCGGGCGCAGGCGCTGGCACAGCAGTTTGGCATCAGCGCTTTACTGACTCGCCGCTTCAAATACCTTTCTACCGGCGAAACGCGCAAAACGCTGCTGTGTCAGGCGCTGATGGCGCAGCCGGATTTGCTGATCCTCGACGAACCTTTTGATGGTCTGGATGTGGCATCGCGCGCCAGTCTTGCCGATACGTTGCATCAGCTGCATCGCGACGGCTACACCGTGGTGCTGGTGCTGAACCGCTTTGACGATATCCCGGATTTTGTCCAGCAGGTCGGCGTGCTGGCGGAGTGCACGCTGACACACGTGGGCGCGCGCCAGGCGATTCTCGCCGAAGCGCTGGTGGCGCAGCTGGCGCACAGCGAACGCCTGCAGGGCATGGCACTGCCGGAGCCGGATCAGCCGGATCAGCTGCCGCAGCTGGCAGCAGATGCGCCACGCGTTATTCTGCGCAACGGCGTGGTGTCGTATAACGATCACGCGGTGATCGACGGCCTGAACTGGCAGGTCAATCCCGGCGAGCACTGGCAGATCATCGGCCCCAACGGCGCGGGTAAATCGACCCTGCTCAGCCTGGTCACCGGCGATCATCCGCAGGGCTACAGCAATGATTTAACGTTGTTTGGTATTCGCCGCGGCAGCGGTGAGACCATCTGGGAGATCAAGCAGCATATCGGTTACGTCAGCAGCAGCCTGCATCTGGATTACCGCGTCAGCTGTAATGTGCGTACGGTGATCCTCTCGGGCTTTTTTGATTCGATCGGTCTTTATCAGGCGGTATCGGATCGGCAGAAAGCGCTGGCGCGCCAGTGGCTGGCGCTGCTTGGCATGGACAATGCGCTGGCCGATGCGCCGTTTCATAGCCTGTCGTGGGGCCAGCAGCGGCTGGTGCTGATTGCGCGCGCGCTGGTGAAGCACCCGACGCTGTTAATTCTGGATGAGCCGCTGCAGGGGCTCGATCCCATTAACCGCCAGCTGGTGCGCCGCTTTGTTGATGTGCTGATCGGCGAAGGCCGTACCCAGCTGATGTTTGTGTCCCACCACGCCGAGGACGCGCCGCAGTGCATCACCCACCGCCTGAGTTTTGTAAAACAGGGCGCGGGCTATGCTTATCAGCAGGAGGCGTTGCGTTAGTTTTCATTGATGAGCGGGTCGCCATGCATGGCGGCCCGGCAGCAACAGTACGCACCTGACAGATTTCTTCCCCTAAAAATGTAACCGCTACCACTAGCCTGCCGCATTATTCAGCAAACGCTGCGCATAAACCCACAAAATGAGAATCGTCACCTTGTGTAAACGATACCATTTATCCAGACTGGATCACGCTTTCAGCGCCACCGTTATGCTACGTTGAAGGCAGTGATTTTCTTCTGTTTGCCGATTACCAGGACTTGTTATGCAAAAATTTAACCCGGTCGATCATCCGCATCGCCGCTATAACCCGTTGATCGATCAATGGGTGCTGGTGTCACCGCATCGCGCCAAACGTCCGTGGCAGGGTGCACAGGAGACACCAGCGCTGGAGCAACTGCCCGCACACGATCCGGACTGCTTCCTGTGCGCCGGTAACACCCGTATCACCGGCGACAAAAATCCCGATTACAAAAGCACTTACGTGTTCACCAATGACTTCGCCGCGCTGATGACCGATACGCCGGACGCGCCGCAGAGCGATGATGTGCTGATGCGCTGTGAAGGCGCGCGCGGTACCAGTCGGGTGATCTGCTTCTCGCCGGATCACAGCAAAACCCTGCCCGAACTGCCGCTGCACAACTTGCAGGACATCGTGCGCACCTGGCAGGAGCAGACCGCCGAACTCGGCCAGCACTATCCGTGGGTGCAGGTATTTGAAAACAAAGGCGCAGCCATGGGCTGCTCGAATCCGCATCCGCACGGTCAGGTGTGGGCCAACAGTTTTCTGCCGAATGAAGCGCAAAAAGAGGATGACAATCAGCGCCGCTACTTTGCCGATAAAGGTACGCCGCTGCTGGTGGATTACGTAACGCGCGAATTGCAGGACGGCAGCCGTACCGTGGTTGAAACCGATCACTGGCTGGCGGTGGTGCCGTGGTGGGCGGCCTGGCCGTTTGAAACCCTGCTGCTGCCGAAAACGCACGTGAAACGCATTACCGATCTCAGCGAGGCGCAGCGCACCGATCTGGCGCTGGCGCTCAAGCAGCTCACCAGCCGTTACGACAATCTGTTCCAGTGCTCGTTCCCGTATTCGATGGGCTGGCACGGCGCGCCGTTCAACGGCGAAGCCAACGATCACTGGCAGCTGCACGCGCACTTCTATCCCCCGCTGCTGCGCTCCGCGACGGTACGAAAATTTATGGTTGGCTACGAGATGCTGGCCGAGACCCAACGTGATTTAACGGCGGAACAGGCAGCAGAACGTCTGCGCTCTGTCAGCGCTATCCATTTCCGCGAGGAACAATAAATGTCTTTAAAATCGATCACTCAACAGGTTTTCACTGACACCTTCGGCTACGCGCCGAGCCACAGCATTCAGGCACCGGGACGGGTGAACCTGATCGGCGAGCATACCGATTACAACGACGGCTTCGTGCTGCCCTGCGCTATCGATTATCAGACCGTGATTGCCTGCGCCCGCCGCGACGATCGCCAGGTGCGCGTGGTGGCGGTGGATTACGACAATCAGCAGGATAGCTTCTCGCTGGATGCGCCGATTGAGCCGCTCAGCGAACCGATGTGGGCCAATTACGTGCGCGGCGTGGTGAAACATCTGCAGCAGCGCGACGCCAGCTTTGGCGGCGTGGATATGGTGATCAGCGGCAATGTGCCGCAGGGTGCCGGTCTCAGCTCGTCCGCCTCTCTGGAAGTGGCGGTGGGCACCGTGTTCCAGCAGCTGTATCAGCTGAAGCTCGACGGCGCAGCGATTGCCGTTAACGGGCAGGAAGCGGAGAACCAGTTTGTTGGCTGCAACTGCGGCATCATGGATCAGCTGATTTCAGCGCTCGGCCAGCAGGATCACGCCATGCTGCTGGACTGCCGCACGCTGGGCACGCGCGCCGTATCCATGCCGGAGGATGTCGCGGTGGTGATCATCAACTCGAACTTCCGCCGTAATCTGGTGGGCAGCGAATACAATACCCGCCGCGAGCAGTGCGAAACCGGTGCGCGCTTCTTTAACAAAAAGGCGCTGCGCGACGTGACGCTGGAGGAGTTTGCGGCGGCAGAACAGCAGCTCGATCCGCTGGTGGCCAAACGCGTGCGTCACGTGATCACCGAAAATGCCCGGACGCTGGAAGCGGCGGACGCGCTGAGCAGCGGCGATCTGCAACGCATGGGTGAGCTGATGGCCGCCTCGCACGCCTCAATGCGCGACGATTTTGAGATCACCGTGCCGCCCATCGATCAGCTGGTGGAGATCGTCAAAGCGGAAATTGGCCCGCGCGGCGGCGTGCGTATGACCGGCGGCGGCTTCGGCGGCTGTATTGTCGCCCTGATGCCAACCGATCTGGTCGATCAGGTAAAAGCGGCGGTGGCGCAGCAGTACGAAGCGCAGACCGGCATCAAAGAGACCTTTTACGTGTGCAAAGCCTCAGCAGGAGCCGGCCAATGGTAAGCGACGTCAACTCTCATGCGCCGGACGGCCAGCCGTGGCGCATCACCGTTTTGCGCAACCGCAACGGCATGGTCGCCACCTTTATGGACTGGGGCGCCACCTGGCTGTCGGCGCGCGTGCCGATGCAGGACGGCAGCGTGCGCGAAGCGCTGCTCGGCTGCGCCACGCCGTCCGACTATCTGCATCAGGATGCTTATCTCGGTGCCACCATCGGGCGTTACGCGAACCGCATCGCCTTCGCTGAGCTGAAGCCGCTTAACCGGCTGCTGGCGGCCAATCAGGGTCCGCACCAGCTGCATGGCGGGCCGCAGGGTTTCGACAAGCGCCGCTGGCAGATCCTCAGCCAGAGCGACAGCGAAGTGCACTATCGTCTTGATTCGCCGGACGGCGACCAGGGCTATCCCGGCAATCTGATTGCCGATGTGATTTATCAGCTCGATGACGATAACTGCCTGTCGATTCGCTATGAAGCGCAGACCGATCAGGCCTGTCCGGTCAACCTGACCAACCATGCTTACTTCAACCTTGATGCGCATCATGGCGACGCGCGCCAGCATCGCTTACAACTGCAGGCCGATCGTTATCTGCCGGTGGACAGCGCAGGCATTCCCAATGCGCCGCTGAAAGCGGTAGACGGTACCAGCTTTGATTTCCGCCAGCCGAAACGCGTGGCGGACGAGTTCCTGGCCGACGACGATCAGCGCGCGGTGAAAGGTTACGATCACGCGTTTCTGCTCACCACCGCCGGTGACAGCAGCCAGCCTGCTGCGCAGCTGTGGTCAGCGGACGACAAACTTAGCGTGAGCGTGTTCACCGCCGCGCCGGCGCTGCAGTTCTACTCCGGCAACTATCTGGAGGGAACGCGCGCCCGTGAACAGGGCAGCTATACTGCTTTCCAGGGCATCGCTCTGGAGAGTGAGTTTTTACCGGATTCGCCCAACCATAGCGAGTGGCCGCAGCCTGATTGCTGGCTGCAGCCCGGCGACACATGGCACTCCGTGACGCGTTATCGCTTCACCCCGCACTAAGCGCCGGTTGAAAAACGCGCACTGCGGTGCCGACAGGCTTACGCCGTGCGCTGTTTTCCGCTATGGTATGGCGCTATCAGTGTGCCGCTGAAATCAGCGGCCGCAGCCGGTTTCTATCATCATCGAAACATTAAGCATTAAGGAGTAAAGCTATGGCCGTAACTAAGCTGGTTCTGGTGCGCCACGGCGAAAGCCAGTGGAATCAGGAAAACCGCTTCACCGGATGGTACGACGTGGATCTGTCCGACAAGGGTCGCACCGAAGCCAAAGCAGCCGGTCAGCTGCTGAAAAAAGAAGGTTTCGTGTTTGATTTTGCCTACACCTCAGTGCTGAAGCGTGCCATCCACACTCTGTGGAACGTGCTGGATGAGCTGGATCAGGCCTGGCTGCCGGTCGAGAAAACCTGGCGTCTGAACGAGCGCCACTACGGTGCGCTGCAGGGTCTGGACAAAGCGGAAACCGCTGCAAAATATGGCGACGATCAGGTGAAACAGTGGCGCCGCGGCTTTGCCGTTACGCCGCCAGAGCTGGATCGTAACGACGAGCGTTTCCCGGGCCACGACCCGCGCTACAAATCCCTGACCGACGCGCAGCTGCCAACCACCGAAAGCCTGGCACTGACCATCGATCGCGTGATCCCATTCTGGAACGAGAGCATCCTGCCGCGCATCAAGAGCGGTGAGAAAGTGATCGTTGCCGCGCACGGTAACTCACTGCGCGCGCTGGTGAAATACCTCGATAACATGAGCGAAGATGAGATCCTCGAACTGAACATCCCAACCGGCGTACCGCTGGTGTATGAGTTCGACGAGAACTTCAAGCCAATCAAACATTACTATCTGGGTGATGCCGAAGAGATCGCAGCGAAAGCCGCCGCCGTTGCTAACCAGGGTAAAGCGAAGTAAGTTCACGCTGAAACGCAAAAGGCCAGACGCGAGTCTGGCCTTTTTTTATGCCGTGCGCTGCCGTTAGCCGCGACGGGTTTTGATCGCCTGCGCCAGCTGACGCAGCGCTTTTTCCGTGTCGTCCCAGCCAATACAGGCGTCGGTGACGCTCTGGCCGTACACCAGCGGTTTACCGCTGTCGAGGCTCTGGTTGCCTTCCACCAGGTGGCTCTCAATCATCACGCCGGTAATCGCCTGCTCGCCGCCGGCAATCTGCTGCGCCACGTCTGCGGCCACCACCATCTGACGCTGGAACTGCTTGCTGCTGTTGGCGTGGCTGAAGTCGATCATCACCTGTGGACGCAGGCCCGCTTTTTCCAGCCCGGTTTTCACCGCCGCAACGTGTTCCGCACTGTAGTTTGGCTCTTTGCCGCCGCGCAGAATGATGTGGCAATCTTCATTACCGCTGGTTTCGACAATCGCCGAATGACCATATTTGGTGACCGACAGGAAGCAGTGCGGCGCGCTGGCAGCGCCGATGGCATCGATGGCTACTTTGATGGTGCCGTCAGTGCCGTTTTTGAAGCCGACCGGACAGGAGAGCCCGGAGGAGAGCTCGCGGTGCACCTGCGATTCGGTGGTGCGCGCACCAATGGCGCCCCAGCTCATCAAATCCGCCATGTATTGCGGTGTGATCATGTCGAGGAACTCACCGGCAGCCGGAAGTCCGGTGTCGTTGATATCCACCAGCAGCTTACGCGCCAGGCGCAGGCCGTCGTTAATCTGGAAGCTACCGTCCATGTAAGGATCGTTGATCAGCCCTTTCCAGCCCACCGTGGTACGCGGTTTTTCAAAGTACACGCGCATCACCACTTCCAGCTCACCCTTCAGCTCCTCGCGCAACGTCAGCAGGCGAGCGGCATACTCTTTGGCTGCCTGCGTATCGTGGATGGAGCATGGCCCAATCACCACCAACAGGCGGTCATCTTCACCGTGCAGAATGCGGTGAATGGCCTGGCGGGCCTGGGCAACGGTTTGAGCAGCGTTATCGGTGGCGGGGAATTTTTCCAGCAGCGCAACAGGGGGCAGTAACTCTTTGATCTCTCTGATGCGTAAATCGTCGTTCTGGTAATCCATACTTATTCCATTCAAATTTCTGGCCCTGCGTACGCCGGGCGCAACCCGTCCAATGTATCCCTTCAGGCACCAGGTGTAAATTATGTCCTGTGCGCAAATGGCTCGCTCAGATTTGCATTTATTCGTTTCTGAACTAAGCTTTTTAAACGTAAGCACTGAGGAATGAGGTGCTTTCGCTATTTATATTCATGCCGAACACTCATGACGGAATTAAATTCCGTCGCGGCACGCTTTTTTCGTCAAACAGCACCAGCGGGTGTCACGCGGCAACTATCCATTTATTACAGGAGCATAATGATGAATAAGTTTGCATTGATTTTTCTGACGGCAGCGATGACTTTGGGCAGCGGCGCAGCACTGGCTGCGGATAACAACAACGGCCAGGCGAATGCGTCAGCAGAAGCCGGCGCAGCCGCGGGCGGCGCGAAAGAGAATCTGCCGCCAAATAATGTCGACAATAGCAACATTAATAATGGCAGCATGAACACCAACGGCGCGGCGACTTCCGGTACCAGCTCCGGCAATATGTCGGCCAGCCAGGAACATAAAAATACCATGTGTAAAGATGGTCGCTGCCCGGATATGAACAAGAAAGTTGAAACCAAGGAAGGTGGTGGTCACGTCAAACATAAAACTGACGGCACCACCCAGTAATCCACGCGGAGCGTGATGCAGGGCGAGCTTCGGCTCGCCCTGTTGTTTTTCCCCTGCCCTATTTCCGCTATGCTAACGCTATGAAATCCACAGGAACTGTTTCATGGCCGCGCTGCTGCTTATCGATGATCACCCTTTAGTTGAAGTCGCGCTGGAAGCGGCCTGCCTCAACGCCCCTATTCCATTACAGCTGTACGCCGCCGGTGACGAAGCCCAGGCGCGCCAGCTGCTGCAACAGCATCATATTGACCTGATTGTGCTGGATATCGGCCTGCCGGATAGCGATGGTCTGGAGCTGCTGCGCCGTCTGCGCGCGCGCCATCCGCAGTGTCCGGTGCTGATTTACTCGGCCCAGCAGAGCCGCCACACGCTGCTCAGCGCCGCCTCGCTCGGGGCGGCCGGCTATGTGGTGAAGAGTCAAAGCATGGCGCAGTTGCTGAGCGCGATTCTGGCGGTGCTGGGCGGCCAGCAGGCGTTTCCACCGCTGCCGGAGCGCATTGCGCTGCCGCTCACCGAGAAAGAGCAGCAGATTGTGGCGCTGCTGGTGCGTGGGCTGTCGAATATTCAGATTGGCGAACAGCTGCACATCAGCAATAAAACCGTCAGCACCCACAAGAAAAATATCCTCGAGAAGACCGGCGTGCAGTCGGTGGTCGAGCTGGCAGAACTGTGGAAAGCGCAGCAGTGAAACGCTGGCTGTTGCTGTTCGCGCTGTTTTTCAGTCTGCTGGCGCGCGCCGGATTGCAGCCCGCCAGCAGCGTGATGCTGCCCGCCATGATGCCCGCGCCGCACGCCGAGCCGTGGCCGGGACCGGTGCTGCGCGTGGCGGTGCCGGCGCAAAACAGCGCGCCCTGGGCGATGCGCATTGGCGATCGCATCTGGGGCATTGATGCCGATTATCTCAGCGCCCTCAGCCAGCTGAGCGGCAGCACATTCAGCCTGCACGGCTATCCTGACTTTGCCGCCCAGCTGGCGGCGCTACAGCGTGGCGACGTGGATATGGTGCTGAGCACCCGCCAGCGCGATCTGCCCGCCGACGTACTGACCAGCGAGAGCTGGTTCACCAGCCCGATGCGCATCTACCGCAATCGCGACAACCAGCGCGCGGTGATGTTCAACAGTGACAACGCCCAGCTGACCATCGCCGCCGACACGCTGGCGCAGCTGCCGCAAACCTTTGCACATCGCCACCGCTGGCAGACGCTGCCCGGCAATTTACAGGCGCTGTATGCGCTGCTGAACCAGCAGAGTGACTATCTGGTGGCCGATGAAGCCAGCGCCGGTTTCCTGCTCAGCCAGCTGCAGCAGGGACAGATTTATCAAATCACCGCCGATCCCGGTGCCGGCGAGCTGTCGCTGCGCGCGCAGACACGCGATCCGGCGCTGATTGCCTGGCTCAACCGCCAGCTGCGTTTGCTGCCAGCGGAGTTCAGCAATCGCGTGCAGCAGCGCTGGAGTCCACCGCTGCTGCGCTATCAGGATACGCAAACCCTGATGCTGACGGGCGAAGAGAAACAGTGGCTGGCGCAGCAGGATGCCATCCCTTATGCCGCCGAGAGCGATAACGCGCCGTGGAGCTATCGCGATGCCAGCGGCAACGCGCGCGGCTTCGGTATTGACCTGCTTAACGCCCTGAGCCAGAGTACCGGCCTGCGTTTCACGCCGCGCTGGGTCAATAATCCGCAGCAGGCCGCCAGTCTGTTGCAGCAGCAGCAGGTGATGCTCAACCTGTTACAGCCGCTGTACGGGGACGATGCTAACCGCACCGCGCTGCCAGTGTGGCGCGCCATCTGGGGCATTTACACGCTGTCCGACAGGCAGCCGATGGGCTGGTCCGCGCTGCACGCTCAGCGCGTCGGCGTGCTGCGTGGCGATCTGGCGCAGCGTCTGCTTCCGGCTGAAATCGCGCCTCAGCTGTTCGACGATCGCGCCCAGCTGTGGCAGGCCCTCAACACTGGCCAGATTGATGCAGTGGTGGATAACGTGCTGTCGGCGCGCTGGCGCATGGCCAGCCATGAGGGCAACCGCGTGCATCTCGCGTTTGTGGCCAGCGATATCGCCTGGCCGCTGGCGCCGCAGGTGAGCGCACAGCAGCCACAGCTGAGCGCCCTGCTCGACCATGCGCTGCAGCAGATTCCGGCAGATACGCTGAACCAGATGCGCGTCAGCTGGTCGCAGCCGCCGCAGCCCGGCACCACCATGACGATGCGCAATGTGCCGCTGCTGATTTTGATTGCGGCCGCCGTGATCATCCTGCTGTTGCTGGTATTGCTGCTGCGCCGTTATCTGCAGCAGCGGCGTGAGCGGTTACAGCGCGAGCAGGCAGAACGCGCCAATGCCGCTAAAAGTCAGTTTCTCGCCACCGCCAGCCACGAGCTGCGCACGCCGATGCAGGCGATTCTCGGTCTGCTGGAGCTGGAGCAGCAGCAGCATCCGAGCGCGCGGCTCGATCTGATGCACAGCAGCGCCCGGTCGCTGATGACGCTGCTGAACGACCTGCAGGATCATGCGCGTATCGAGAATCACAGCTTCCGCCTGACGCCGCGCCCGCTCGATCTCAGGTTGTGGCTACAGCAGCAACAGCAGTTTTACCACCCGCTGATGCGCGATGGCGGGCCACAGCTGCACGTAGCGGCGCTGACCCCGCTGCCGGCCAGCGTGATGCTCGACAGCGATCGCCTGCAGCAGGTGGTGAACAATCTGGTGGCCAATGCGCTGAAATTTACCCGCCACGGCGAAATCCGCCTGACGCTGGCGGTCACCGGGGATATCGCGCTGACGGTGAGCGACAGCGGCAGCGGCATTCCGCTCAGCGAGCAGGCGCAGCTGTTTGAACCGTGGTATCAGGCGCCGTCGGGCAAGCGCCATGCGGTGCAGGGCAGCGGCCTCGGGCTGTTTATCTGTCGCGAGATTGTACAGCGCATGGGCGGCACGCTGTCGCTGGAGTCCGCGCCGCAGCAGGGCACCACGGTGAGCGTGCGCCTGCCGCTGGAACCCTGTGCGGCATCGGCGGCGGATGACGCCACGCACTGGCCGCACTATCCGCAGCTGCGCGTGGCGATTGTCGACGATCACCCGACCAATCTGCTGGTGATGCAGCAGCAGCTGGCAAGCTTTGGCATTACTGCGGCGGTGTTTGAGGATGGCCGCGAACTGCTGCGGGCCGATGCGCAGCAGCCGTTTGATGTGCTGTTTATCGACCAGATGATGCCACGCCCGGATGGCCTGACGCTGCTGCGCATCCTGCGCCGCCGTCAGCGCCAGCGCGTGCAGCCTGCGCTGCGCATACTGTGCTCCGCCGACGTACAGCTGCTGAAACTGCCGCTGCAGGCGCACGAAGCGCAGCTGGTCAAGCCGGTAACTCTGCGGGATATTGCACCGCTGCTGGCGCAGGCAGTGCGCGATCCGCTGCAGGTGCTGCCGGACAGCCTGCAGATTCTGGCGCAGCACAATCCGGCTTTCATTCCGCGTATTTGCCACACCCTGCAGCGTACGCTGCAGCAGGATCGTGATGCGCTGCTGCAGGCGAGCGCGGCTGCAGACTGGCCCCAGCTGGCGCGCGCGGCGCACCGCCTGAAAGGCAGCTGGCTGATGCTCGGCATTGACGACGTGGCCGCCCGCTGCCAGCAGCTGGCCGACGCGGCAAAACAGCATCAGCCTGACCGTGATAATCTCAATTTACTGATATCATTAACGAACAGGCTACTTAACCAACTGGAACGTTATGGCACACACTCATTCTCACAGTGAGCACGGCGGCAACCGCGCGCGTCTCGCCGCCGCGTTTGGCGTCACCGCGCTGTTTATGGTTGCCGAGGTCATCGGCGGGCTGGTATCCGGCTCGCTGGCGCTGCTGGCCGATGCCGGACATATGCTCACCGACGCCGCCGCGCTGCTAATGGCGCTGCTGGCCGTGCAGTTCGCCCGGCGCAAACCGAATGCGCGTCACACTTTTGGCTTGCTGCGTCTTACCACGCTGGCAGCGTTCGTTAACGCCATCGCGCTGCTGGTGATTACCGTCCTGATCGTCTGGGAAGCACTGCGCCGTTTTTACCAGCCCGAGCCGATTGAAGGCGGGCTGATGCTCGGCATCGCCATTGCCGGCCTGCTGGCGAATCTGCTGTCATTCTGGCTGCTGCACCGCGGCAGCGAAGAGAAGAATCTCAACGTGCGTGCTGCCGCGCTGCACGTGCTGGGCGATCTGCTGGGTTCGGTGGGCGCAATCGTGGCGGCGGTGATCATCATGCTGACCGGCTGGACGCCGATCGATCCGATTCTGTCGCTGCTGGTGGCGTTGCTGGTGGTGCGCAGCGGCTGGGCGCTGCTGCGCGAGAGCCTGCACGAGCTGCTGGAAGGCGCACCGACGCATATCGACGTGGATAAGCTAGCGCGGGCGCTGACACGTCACATTGATGAAGTGCGTAATGTGCATCATGTGCATGTGTGGCAGGTGGGCGAAAAGCCGGTACTGACGCTGCACGTGCAGGTGATTCCGCCGTACGATCACGACGGCCTGCTGCGACGCATTCATCAGTATCTGCACCAGCATTATCAGATTGCCCATGCCACGGTGCAGATGGAGTATCAGCCCTGCGTCGGCCCGGACTGCGAGTTATGCGAGGAGAGCGGCACGCAGCACGAGCACGCAGCGCTGGAAGGCCACGCGCATCACCACCACTAATGGGACAGCGCGCGCGAACCCTGTTCCCGTGCGCTCTGCATCCACAGGCGCGTGCCGTTCAGCGCGATCAGCGTCAGAATGGCGTACTCCAGCGCCATGGCATACACGCCCTGACGCGCGAAGATCATCACGCTGATAACGTTGATCACCACCCACAGCAGCCAGTTCTCGACGTATTTGCGTGTCATCAGGATCATCGCCACAATCGACAGCACCATCATGCAGGAATCCCAGAACGGGAAGGCATCTGGCTGCAGCTGCGGCATCGCCACGTTAAGGCCGAGCGACTGCATCAGGCCCACCGCGGTGCGCGTGAGGAAAGCGAATACCGGGTCGATATAGCGCGTCATCAGCGCAATGGCGATCACGCAGGCGGCGCCCCAGCCGATGGCTTTCGGCAGCGGCAGCCAGCGGATTTTCAGCGCCGCTTCATGGCTGCTGGTCTGCCGGCTCCACGCGTACCAGCCGTACACGTTGGCAACAAAGAAGAACAGCTGCAGCAGCAGGCTGGCATACAGCTGAATCTGAAAGAAAATCACCGCAAACAGCGTGACGTTAATCAGACCAAACAGGTAGTTGATAATTTTTTCCTGGCTGGCAAGCCAGATACACAGCAGGCCGGCCAGCGTACCGATCGCCTCAATCCATGACAGATCGTAGCCGCCGACGCCAATCGGAATATGAACCAGAATATTGTGTGTGCTAAAGAAGTCCATCATCTGCACCTGTATGAAAACCGCCTCAGGCGTTCCCTTTCAGCGTAAGTTTGAGTTGTGCTGCAAAGTCTAGCATGCGGTTGAGCGGCAGCAACGCTGCCTTGCGCAGTGCCGCATCGACGTGAATTTCATGCTGTGCGCCGCCGTGCGCCAGCCCTTCAGCGATAGCCTGCAGGCCATTCATCGCCATCCACGGGCAGTGCGCGCAGCTGCGGCAGGTCGCCCCTTCGCCTGCGGTTGGCGCTTCCAGTAACTCTTTATCCGGTACCGCCTGCTGCATTTTGTAGAAGATGCCGCGATCGGTCGCCACAATCATCTGCGGATGCGGCAGCGTTTTGGCGGCCTGAATCAACTGGCTGGTGGAACCGACCGCATCGGCCAGTTCGACAATCGCCTGCGGTGACTCCGGGTGCACCAGCACCGCCGCGTCAGGATAGAGCGCTTTCATGCGCTGCAGTGCCTGGGTTTTGAACTCATCATGCACGATGCAGGCGCCCTGCCAGCACAGCACATCAGCGCCGGTTTGCTGCGTGACATAGCGGCCTAGGTGGCGGTCCGGTGCCCAGATGATTTTTTCACCGCGACTGTCGAGATATTCAATCAGCTCAACCGCAATGCTGGACGTCACCACCCAATCGGCGCGTGCTTTTACCGCCGCCGACGTGTTGGCATACACCACTACAGTCCGATCCGGATGCGCATCGCAGAAGCGGTTAAATTCGTCAATCGGGCAACCGAGGTCAAGCGAGCACTCCGCCTGCAGCGTGGGCATCAGCACGGTTTTTTCCGGGCTAAGGATTTTGGCGGTTTCGCCCATGAAACGCACGCCGGCCACCAGCAGCGTTTGCGCCGGATGCTGGCTGCCAAAGCGCGCCATCTCAAGGGAATCCGCCACGCAGCCGCCAGTCTCTTCGGCCAGCGCCTGAATTGCCGGATCGGTGTAGTAATGCGCCACCATCACCGCATCGCGTGCTTTGAGCAGACGTTTAATTTCTTCGATGTAACCGGCTTTTTCCTGCGGGCTGAGGCGCGCCGGTTTCGGCGGGAAGGGATAAATGGCGCTTTCGGCATCAAACATTGCACTCATGACACGGCTCTCGTTTTATCGATTTAACAAAATCGCCCATCAGGACGATGATGCGGCATTAAATCCGCCATCATGTTTTATATGCTAAACACAATAGCGGATTACGCCGAGCCTGTCGTGTGATTTTTATGCGGGAAGTACCAGCTGCGCGCCGGCCTGCGCCTGTTGTGGGCTTTCCAGCTCAAGCAGAAACGCTTTTACCGCCAGGCCGCCAGCGAAGCCGGTGAGCTTACCGTTGCTGCCGATAACCCGATGACAGGGCGCCATGATCGACAACGGATTTTTACCGTTGGCAGCCCCGACGGCACGTACCGCTTTCGGGTTGCCGATCTGCTCCGCGATTTGCAGATAGCTACGGGTTTCACCAAACGGAATGGTGAGCAGCGCCTGCCAGACCTTTTTCTGAAACGCAGTGCCAACGGTGTCGTACGGCATGTCAAACTGCTGACGCTCGCCGGCAAAGTACTGGCGCAGCTGGCGCTCAGCCTCACAGAGAATCGGATGCTGGTCGTTACGCGCGATCGGTTTCAGCGGCACACGCTGCGCGCCTTCGTTTTCCCATAAAATGGCTGACAGACCGCGATCCGTGGCAATGAGCGTCAGTTCTCCGACGGGCGTGGTAATGATTTTAGCGTGATACATGTTGCACCTCCGACGTGGGCTATGCGGATGATTATCGCACTTTTGCGCGGCGAAACTGGCTGTTTTCGGCCATGAGCATAAACTGGTTAGCTGTCCGAAAGCAGCCAGTTTTCCATCTGCACCTGCGCGACGATGGTGTTTATTTGCCGGAGACGATGATGTTTGATCCTGAAATTGCCTATCAGGCGCTGACGGCGCGCGACAGCCGTTTCGACGGGGTGTTTTTTGTCGGCGTGACCTCCACCGGTATTTACTGCCGTCCGATCTGTCCGGTGAAAGCGCCGATGCAGAAGAACTGCCTGTTTTTCACCAGTGCCGAAGCGGCTGAAAAGGCGCACTTTCGCCCCTGCCTGCGCTGTCGTCCCGAGCTGGCACCTGGTTCGGCGCCAGTCGATAGTCATCATCGCATCGCCGACCGGCTGATACGCCGTATCGAAGAAGGCTTACTGGAAGAACAGGAGACGCTGGCTGAGATCGCCAGCGAGTTTGACCTGAGTGAACGCCAGCTAAGGCGGGTGATTCAGCAGGAGCTGGGCGTGTCGCCACTTGAACTGCGGCAAACCCGGCGTATGCTGCTGGCGAAGCAGCTACTGACTGAAACCGCATTGCCGGTGACCGAGATTGCCTATGCCAGCGGTTTTCGCAGTCTGCGCCGTTTTAACGACGTGTTCCAGGCTCGCTATCGCATGACGCCTTCGCGTCTGCGTAAGCAGATTCAGACGGAAGCCCTGAATGGTGAGCAGGAGAGCGCCGAACTGCGCCTCAGCTACCGGCCTCCTTATGACTGGGACGCCATCCTCGATTTCCTGCAACAGCGCGTGATGAAGCAAGTCGAGTGGGTCAGCGAGGGCGTTTATCATCGTACTGTGGCGCTCGGTCAGTGTCGTGGCTGGGTGCGCATTAGCCATTTGCCGGAAAAGCAGGCGCTGAAGGTGCAATTTACTACCACGCTGACGCCGGTGCTGCCTGCCCTGCTGCGCCGCTTGCGCGATCTGTTTGATCTGGATGCCCAGCCACAGCGCATCAGCGAGCAGCTCAGCCAGGATCCGCTATTAGCTGCGAGTCTGGCACGCTATCCAGGTTTGCGCGTTCCTGGTGCCTTTGACGGCTTCGAGCTGGCGGTCCGCGCCATCCTCGGCCAGCAGGTGACGGTGAAAGCCGCGACCACGCTGAGCAGTCGCGTGGCGGAGCGTTTTGGCGCGCCCCTCACCACGCCGTGGCCTGCGCTCTCCCGCTTACCGCCAGAGGCCGAATCACTGGCTACTGCAACTCTGGATGATATCGCCAGCCTCGGCATTGTGAGCGCCCGCGCGCAGGCGATCCAGGCACTGGCCGGGGCCTGCGCCTCAGGAGCGCTGCGCTTCAATGGCGCGGTTAATCCGGACGTGGTGCAGCAGCAGTTGCTGGCGCTGAAGGGTGTCGGGCCGTGGACAGCGAGTTATATCGCCATGCGCGCCCTGCGCTGGCCGGATGCCTTCCCGAAAGAGGACATTGCGATCCGCAATAATCTCGGCGGCGTGAGCGCAAAGGTCGCAGAGCAGATGTCACAGGTGTGGCGCCCGTGGCGCAGTTACGCGGTGCTGCATATCTGGAAGAGCCTGACGCCGGATAAGGTAAAAAAGTAGATCAGCTTGAAACCTTGCAGCCAGCCGAAAGTACCGGGCGGTTCCGTAAAGTCGCCGTAAATACGTCCCTGTAGGCTCTGCCGGCGGTTTACTCGCCTCATCCCTGAGGCTCGCCCACTTTGTGGGCCAACGCTACGCGTTGTTCAAAAATGCTCCCGGCATTTTTGTCCATGCGCCGGAAGCTTTACTCCACCGCTCCGTACCCTTCGGCTTCATATTAACTCTCTGCGCCTTGCTGAAAGCGCTGCAAAACTAAAGCAGCTGAAATGCCTGACAGCCAGAAAAGGCGGGTGCGGAGGAGCGAAGCGTCCGAGCCATGGATGGCGAGGCCGATCCACAGGGATGTGAGGTTCCTTTGCGATCCGCCCCGCCTTATCTGGCCGGTGCACAATCTCAAAGCAACCCATCTAACACTTTAAAAAACGTAAAAAAGCAAAAAGGCGCCTTTAGGGCGCCTTTCTACATAACTGGTGGGTCGTGCAGGATTCGAACCTGCGACCAATTGATTAAAAGTCAACTGCTCTACCAACTGAGCTAACGACCCGCTCGGGAAGTGGCTTACAACTTTCGACTTGATGGTGGGTCGTGCAGGATTCGAACCTGCGACCAATTGATTAAAAGTCAACTGCTCTACCAACTGAGCTAACGACCCATCAAGGTTGTGAAGCAAACTGAAGTGACATCAAAACTGAATGGTTGAGATGGTGGGTCGTGCAGGATTCGAACCTGCGACCAATTGATTAAAAGTCAACTGCTCTACCAACTGAGCTAACGACCCATCTTCAGTGCTGCCGATACTTGTTAAGATATGTCCCGGCAACGGCGGCATATATTACTGATTTAGCGGGAGGGCGCAACCCTTATTTTCCGCTAAATGTCTCAACTGCTTACCTTTCATGCGGCAAGACCAGAAATCAGACGAAATCCGGTCTTAACTGCAGCAATTACATGGCAGCGAGCCGTTTTTGTGCCTGCTTAGCGGACTCAGAGTTAGGGAACTGTTTGATCACCTGCTGGTAGACCGCTTTCGCTTTCGCTGTATCGTTCTTCTCCTGCATGATCACCCCAACCTTAAACAGCGCTTCCGCCGCTTTTGGCGATTTCGGGTAGTTTTTAACTACAGTGGCAAAATAGTAGGCCGCATCGTCCTTTTTGCCTTTGTTGTAAAACAACTGACCCAGCCAGTAATTGGCATTCGGCTGATAGGTGGAGTCAGGATACTTCTTCACCCACGCCTGCAGCGCAGTAATCGCCTGGTCGTACTGCTTCTTCTCAAGAATCAGCGCGACGGCAGCATTGTAATCGGTGTTGGCATCGCCGGTTTGTGCGGGTGCAGCGGCAGCCGTATTGCTGCTCCCCGCATCAGCGTTTCCCGCTGCGGCACCGGCTGCTGCATCGGCACCACCGCTGGCCTGCGCACCATTACTGCTGCTCAGACTGTCGATCTGCTGATAAAGCTGCTTCTGCCGCTCAATCACCTGATTAAGCTGATAACTGTTCTGCTGGATCTGCCCGCGCAGCGAATCGATATCGCTTTGGTTATCACTCATCTGCTGCTGCAACTGCTGCAGAAGCTGAGCCTGGGCATTGGAGATACGTTCAAGAGTGGTGACACGGTCTTCGACCGAGCCTGAGCCAACGCTACTGATTGACGCCTGGGCATTAGCGGCCCAGGGGGCCGCTACGCCAACCAGTAACGACAGACTCAACAGATGAAGTCTGAAGTTACTAATCATGTGATTCTCTTAGTAAACCAGTACGGCACGACGGTTTTTAGCGTAAGCCGCTTCGTCGTGGCCCAGTACAGCAGGTTTCTCTTTACCGTAAGATACGATAGACATCTGGTCAGCAGACACGCCTTTACCCTGCAGGTACATTTTAACGGCGTTAGCACGACGCTCGCCCAGGGCGATGTTGTACTCTGGGGTGCCGCGCTCATCCGCGTGACCTTCGATGGTCACTTTGTAAGATGGGTTGCTGCGCAGGAAAGCAGCGTGCTGATCCAGCATCTGAGCGTATTCAGACTGCACGTCATACTTGTCCAGACCGAAGTAAACGATGTTGTTCTGCTGCAGCTGCTGCATCTGCAGACGCGCCTGCTCGTCAGAAGACATGTTGCCGTTCTGGCCAGCGCCAGCGCCGTATGCACCGTCAGCACCCATACCGGTCTGATCGTTGTTGTTGTTTTTGTGAGAGCTACATGCAGCTACCGCGATAACCGGCAGAGCCAGCATCAAACCCTTCAGCACTTTGTTCAGTTGCATTTCTTTATCCTATTATTTTGTTTGCCATACATTTTACTCCCCCGCCAGGCGAGGGAGCGATGCATCACAGATACGGCGACCAGGCAGGGAATTTGACCTGTCCATCAGTTGCCGGAAGACGCGCTTTGAAACGCCCATCGGTTGAAACCAACTGCAACACGGAACCCATCCCCTGAGTAGAGCTATAGATTACCATCGTGCCGTTAGGAGCCAGACTTGGCGTCTCATCCAGGAACGTGTCCGTTATTGTCTGAACGGCTCCCGTTTCCAGATCCTGTTTGGCGACGTGCTGCGCGCCACCCGCGCTGCTAATCATCACCATCGTTTTACCGTCAGATGACACATCCGCATCCTGGTTCTGAGCACCTTCCCAGGTAATGCGCTGTGGCGTTCCGCCGTTAACGTTAACTTTGTAAATCTGTGGCGCACCGGCCTGATCCGAAGTGTAAGCCAGCGTCTGGCTGTCCGGGAACCAGGTAGGTTCGGTGCTGTTGTAGCGGCCATCGGTCACCTGACGCGTCTGACCGGAGGCCAGATCCATCACGTACAGGTTCAGGCTACCGGTTTTCGACAGGGCGAAGGCCAGCTTAGATCCGTCCGGCGAGAAGGCCGGTGCACCGTTGTGACGCGGATAAGAAGCTACCTGACGGATAGCGCCGTTGGCCAGCGTCTGCACCACCAGCGCCGATTTACCGCTTTCAAAGGTCACGTAAGCCACTTTGCTGCCGTCTGGCGACCAGGCCGGTGACATCAGCGGCTGCGGCGAACGGTGTACCACAAACTGGTTGTAACCATCGTAGTCAGACACGCGCAGCTCGTACGGGAACTGACCACCGTTGGTCTGCACCACATAGGCGATACGGGTACGGAACGCGCCTTTGATACCGGTCAGCTTCTCAAACACTTCATCGCTGGCGGTATGCGCAGCATAGCGCAGCCACTGTTTGGTGACTTTATAGGAGTTCTGCGCCAGCACGGTGCCCGGTGCGCCACCGGTATCCACCAGCTGATAAGCCACCTGGTAGCTGCCATCGGCGTTCGGCGTAACCTGCCCGACGACCACGGCATCAATACCCAGTGCGCTCCACGCGGCAGGCTGAACTTCCTGTGCGCTGGTCGGCTGCTGTGGCAGACGAGAGCGATCCAGCGGATTGAATTTACCGCTGTTACGTAAGTCTGCTGCGACGATGCCACCAATATCTTCGGGTGCAGCGCCCGGACCGGCCCACTGGAACGGCACCACACCAATTGGGCGCGCGGTATTCACGCCCTGCGTAATTTCAATGCGTACTTCCGCGTGCAGCATCGCTGCCCACAGCAGTACAAAAAAACCTAAGGTTACACGAAGTGCCTGCTTCATCTTATCTCCCTTATCTGAACCTGAGTTCATGATAATTCGCACAGTTCCTGAAAAAACACGAGTACTCATAGAGTACGGCAAGCTAACCTTAGTTCAACCTGCCGTACGTTACTGCATTATTCTGGTTTGAAACGCATCGGTGCGTTCTTAAACACTTCATATACTGCCTGCGAAGGCGGCTTCGGAATGCGTGCCTGCTTCGCTGCGGTAATCGCCGCCTGACACAGCGCCGGATCGCCGCCTTCAGCTTTCACGTCAATCAGCAAACCATCCGGTGCCAGTTTAATCCGCAGATCGCAGCTTTTACCGCGATACAGATCGGCATCATAGAAACGGCTCTGAATCGCACTGGTGATCTGACCCAGATACGCATTCACCTCAGCACCTGAGGCACCGGCCTTCTTCTGATTGCCCTGACCTGCCGCCGCGCCACCACCGGAAGCGGCACCGCTTTTCGGCGCATTCTTACCGGAAGAGAGACCGCCTAACAGATCATCCACATCGCTCTCGTTCTTCGCCGCTTCGGCAGCCGCTTTCTTCTTCGCATCAGCCGCAGCTTTAGCTTTCGCCGCCGCATCCGCTTTGGCTTTGGCTGCTGCCTCAGCTTTCGCTTTGGCTTCGGCGGCCGCTTTCTCTTTCGCGGCTTCCGCAGCTTTCTCTTTGGCTTCCTGTGCAGCTTTGGCTTTCGCATCTGCCGCGGCCTGAGCTTTGGCTTCTGCCTCCGCTTTGGCTTTCGCTTCAGCTGCGGCTTTCGCCTGCTGTGCGGCTTTCTCTTTCGCCGCTTCAGCCGCTGCCGCTTTGGCCTGCTCTTCCGCTTTCTTCTTCGCGTCGGCTGCGGCCTGCTTCGCCTGCTCTTCCGCTTTGGCTTTCGCGTCCGCTGCGGCCTTCGCCTGAGCATCGGCCTGCGCTTTGGCATCGGCTTTGGCTTTCGCTGCGGCCGCTTCTGCGGCTTTCTGCTGCTCCTGCGCCTGCTTCGCTGCTGCTTCAGCCGCCTTCTGCTGCTCAGCCTGCTGCTTCGCCTGCTCTTTGGCTTCCTGCTGCGCCTGCAGACGCTCTTTTTCCAGCTCTTTCAGCCGCTGCTGTTCAGCGGCCTGCTTCTGCTGCAACTCTTCCGCCTGCTGCTGTGCCTGCTTCTGGCGCTGCTGCTCGGCGCGCTGACTGTCACTCTGCTGATTCTGCTGACGGTTATACTGCTCAACCACCGCGCCAGGATCGACCATCACCGCGTCGATATCACTGCCGCCACCGCCGCCGCTGGCTTCGATATGTTCGTTAAACGAGCTCCAAATCAGCAGGGCGATCAGCACGATGTGCAGAATCACCGAAATGATTATCGCGCGTTTTAACTTCTCGTTCTGCTCGGTTGCCTTCGACACTCTCGGTTCCCAAAAACGGTTCGCGTTAAATCGGCTGCGTCATCAAACCGACGGATTTCACGCCAGCCTGATGCAACAGGTTCAGCGCCTTGATGATTTCGTCGTAAGGCACATCTTTCGCCCCACCAATCAGGAAGACCGTCTTCGGATTGGCTTCAATACGGCGCTGCGCTTCGCTCACCACCTGCTCCGGCGGCAGCTGCGTCATACGATCGTGATCCACCACCAGGCTGTACTGCCCTACCCCGGCCACTTCCACGATCACCGGCGGATTATCGTCGCTGGAAACGGTTTTCGAATCGGTTGCGTCCGGCAGGTCCACTTCCACGCTCTGCGTAATAATCGGCGCGGTTGCCATAAAGATGAGCAGCAACACCAGCAGCACGTCCAGCAGCGGAACAATGTTGATTTCCGACTTAAGATCGCGACGCCCGCGACCACGGGTTCTGGCCATCGTTAACCTCGACTTACTTGCTGTTGTCGGTAGAGAAAGCCTGACGATGCAGGATGGCGGTGAACTCTTCCATAAAGTTGTCGTAGCCCTGCTCCAGCTTGTTCACGCGCTGGTTCAGACGGTTATACGCCATAACGGCAGGAATAGCCGCGAACAGACCGATTGCGGTGGCGATCAGCGCTTCGGCGATACCGGGCGCAACCATTTGCAGTGTGGCCTGTTTCACCGCACCCAGTGCGATAAAGGCATGCATGATCCCCCACACCGTACCAAACAGACCGATATACGGGCTGATGGAACCGACGGTGCCAAGGAATGGGATATGATTTTCCAGCGCTTCCAGTTCACGGTTCATCGAGATGCGCATGGCGCGACCGGCCCCTTCGACCACCGCTTCCGGCGCATGGCTGTTGGCGCGGTGCAGGCGGGCAAACTCTTTGAAGCCAGAGTAGAAAATCTGTTCGGACCCGCTCAGCTCGTCACGGCGCGCCTGGCTCTCCTGATAGAGACGCGACAGCTCGATACCGGACCAGAACTTGTCCTCGAACGCCTCGGCCTCACGCCCCGCCGCGTTAAGAATGCGGGTGCGCTGAATGATGATTGCCCAGGAGGCAATAGAAAAGCCGATCAAAATCAACATGATAAGTTTGACCAGAAGGCTTGCCTTCAGGAACAAATCAAGAACGTTCATGTCAGTCACTGCTTGAACTCCGCGACAATAGACTTGGGAAGCGCAATCGGCTTCATTAGATGTGGGTTGATGCAGGCAATCAGGACGTCTGCTTCATTGAGCACTTTGCCTTGAGCATTCACGATACGCTGCGAGAACGTCATGGTTGCGCGCGTCATTGCTGTCACTTCGCTCTGGATCTCCAGAAGGTCGTCGAGACGTGCCGCGGCAATAAAGTCCACCGTCATGCGCCGTACCACAAAAGCCACCTGCTCTTCCAACAGGGCCTGTTGATTGAAATGGTGCTGGCGCAACATCTCGGTACGTGCTCGTTCATAAAAAGCAAGATAGCTGGCGTGGTAAACCACACCACCGGCGTCAGTGTCTTCGTAATAGACCCGAACCGGCCAGCGAAACAGCGTTGTACTCACTCTACATCCCGGTCTCATTTTAAACGTTGCTACTATACGCAAGTGAGATCGGCTTGGGAATGGTCCGCCAGAGCCAGGAGAAAATAATTATCAGACGTTAACAACTGGAAGGATTTTCGGGAGATTTCCTGACCAACCGCTGACAAAAACTCACGTCAGCAGCGGAAAAACAGCCCTCGCGGGCTGAGACAGAACTTAATGGTAGAACCAGTAAATTCCCAGCGCCAGCACGATCAGCGCCGGCAGCGGGGCAAACAGCGCCTGCCAGCGGGCACGCTGTGGCCGGAAACCCGTGCCGTGAATCACGCCGCTGCACACCGCCCAGATTAACAATAATCCGTGCCAGATAGCGAGCTCACTGGAGCGTGCGGCAAAGCGCGCCGGCTGCCAGATGACGCATCCGGCCAGCCACAGCGCCAGAATCAGTGAAAGGGCCCGCAGCGGGCCCTTATCCATCAGACGATACAGCGTCTGTATCAGGCTGCGCATCAGAGCTTGTCGTCCTGCGCACCGCCCTCTTCCACATGCTCGATCGCCAGTGCCGTGACCACGCCAAACGCACAGGCCAGCAAGGTGCCAAGAATCCAGGCAAAATACCACATGCTTAATCTCCTCAATCAGTACAGGGAGTGCGTATTGCGCTCAATGTGTTCTTTGGTGATGCGGCCATACATCTTGTAGTAACACCAGCTGGTGTAAGCCAGTATGATCGGCACAAAGATGATGGCAGCCACGGTCATGATCTGCAGCGTCAGCAGGCTGGAGGTCGCGTCCCACATGGTCAGGCTGGTGCCCGGCACGGTGCTGGATGGCATGATGAACGGGAACAGCGCAATGCCCGCCGTCATAATGACGCACGCCAGCGTCAGCGAAGAGAAGATAAACGCCCATGCGCCCTTCTCCATGCGCGAACACAGGATCGTCAGCAGCGGCAGCAGCGCGCCGAGCAGCGGGAACAACCACAGCACCGGCATCTGTTCAAAATTGACCAGCCAGGCACCAGCTTCACGCACCACGTCTTTACCCAGCGGGTTAGACGCCGCGTGATGATCGATTGCGCTTTTCAGCACATAGCCATCAATGCCGTACTTCACCCACACGCCGGCCAGTACAAAGCCCACCAGCATCACCAGCGCGCTGATTTGCGCCGCGGTGCGGGAACGCAGGTGTAGTTCGCCGCTGGTGCGCATCTGCAGGTAAGTCGCGCCCTGGGCCAAAATCATCGCGACGCTGATCACGCCAGCCAGCAGGCCAAACGGATTAAGCAGCTGGAAGAAATTACCGGTGTAGAACAGGCGCAGGTACTCATCAGCATGGAACGGCACACCCTGCAGCAGGTTACCGAACGCCACGCCAATCACCAGCGGCGGCACAAAGCTGCCAATGAAGATGCCCCAGTCCCAGGCACCGCGCCAGCGCATATCTTCAATCTTCGACCGGTAATCAAAGCCGACCGGACGGAAGAACAGCGAGGCCAGCACCAGAATCATCGCCACGTAGAAACCGGAGAACGCGGCGGCATAAACCATTGGCCAGGCGGCGAACAGCGCCCCGCCGGCAGTGATCAGCCAGACCTGGTTACCGTCCCAGTGCGGCGCGATGCTGTTAATCATGATGCGACGCTCGGTATCGGTGCGACCGAGGATGCGGGTCAGCATTCCCACGCCCATATCGAAGCCGTCGGTGACGGCAAAACCGATCAGCAGAATGCCAATCAGCAGCCACCAGACAAAACGCAACACTTCATAGTCAAACATGGTCGCTCTCCTTATCCGCGCGCCGGTTGAGTCACAGCCTGCACTGTTTCATGGTGATAGCGGCCGGTTTTCAGGCTGCTTGGACCAAGGCGGGCAAATTTGAACATCAGATACATTTCCGCCACCAGGAACACGGTATACAGGCCGCAGATCAGGATCATCGAGAACAGCAGATCGCCGACGGTCAGCGACGAGTTGGCCACGGCGGTTGGCAGCACCTCACCAATCGCCCACGGCTGGCGGCCATATTCAGCGACAAACCAGCCAGCTTCGACGGCAATCCACGGCAGTGGAATACCGTACAGCGCCGCTTTCAGCAGCCAGCGATTCTTACCGATGCGGTTACGAATCACGCTCCAGAACGACAGCGCAATGATGCCCAGCAGTAGCACGCCACACAGCACCATGATGCGGAAGGCAAAATAGAGCGGTGCCACGCGCGGAATGGAATCCTGCGTTGCCTGCTGGATTTGCGCTTCCGTAGCGTTCGCCACGTCCGGGGTATAACGCTTGAGCAGCAGACCGTAGCCGAGATCCTGTTTATGCGTCTCAAACTCACTGCGCACCGCCGGATCTTTACTGCCGGCACGCAGCTCGTTTAGCAGCGCATAGGCTTTCATACCGTTACGGATGCGCACTTCATGCTGCGCCAGCAGATCTTTCAGGCCGGTGACCGGCGTATCGACAGAACGGGTGGCGATCAGGCCGAGCAGATACGGGATCTGGATGGCGTACTTGTTCTCTTGCGTCGCCTGATCCGGCACGCCAAACAGCGTAAAGGCCGCTGGCGCCGGCTGGGTTTCCCATTCGGCTTCGATAGCGGCCAGCTTGGTTTTCTGCACGTCGCCCATTTCATAGCCGGATTCGTCACCCAGCACGATGACCGATAGCACGGCAGCCATACCGAAGCTGGCAGCGATCGCAAAGGAGCGTTTAGCAAACGCGATGTCGCGCCCTTTCAGCAGATACCAGGCGCTGATGCCCAGAATGAACATCGCACCGGTGGTGTAACCCGCGGCCACGGTATGCACAAATTTCACCTGCGCCACCGGGTTCAGCACCAGCTCGGAGAAGCTCACCATCTCCATACGCATGGTTTCGAAATTGAATTCGGAGGCGATCGGGTTCTGCATCCAGCCGTTCGCCACCAGGATCCACAGCGCGGACATATTCGAGCCGAGCGCCACCAGCCAGGTCACCGCCAGGTGCTGCACTTTACCGAGGCGATCCCAGCCGAAGAAGAACAGGCCGACAAAGGTGGATTCAAGGAAGAACGCCATCAGGCCTTCGATGGCCAGCGGCGCACCGAAGATATCGCCGACGTAGTGGGAGTAATAAGACCAGTTGGTACCGAACTGAAATTCCATGGTCAGGCCGGTGGCCACACCCAGCGCAAAGTTGATACCAAACAACTTGCCCCAGAATTTGGTCATATCTTTATAAATCTGTTTTCCCGACAGGACATAGACCGTTTCCATGATCGCCAGTAAAAACGCCATACCGAGCGTTAAGGGCACGAACAGGAAATGGTACATCGCCGTCAGGGCAAACTGTAAACGCGACAGCTCGACAATATCTAACATGATGACTCCTTGCTCCTCGCATGAACTCATCCTGCGAATAACAACCACAAACAGCGGGCAGTGCGATGCAGAATAAGGTCAGGAACGACTGATTATTGATTCCAGTTTTGTTACCGACAGCACAATGCGTACTGCGGCCCGAAGTGAGCGAGTAACAGTGGTGAAAATTCCCCGAAAAACCGATCGCTTCAGCCTGTTTCGAGCAGGAGTAAGATGAGGAGGCGACAGAATTGATATGACAACGCCTGGCACAAACTCCTGAAAAATGATGAAAAAGACTGAATTGATGCAGCGCAATTTATACCGGTTGGGTTGCTTTTAGCCAGCGGTAAAGTTTGCTATATATCGCCTTTTATTGATCTGGATTAAGACAATAATTTTCCAGATATGTAGTGTTAGAGTTGTTGTTAATTAGTTGTCATAAATCGATAGCGCAATTAAGAAAACAATTACCTTTCCCGTAATTATTTAACCTCTGTGCCAGCCAGATGCCTGGACGCTGACGGGAAAAAGCACGCCTCTTTGCCCTTCTTTACTCAACGACAAAGTAAGCATAGCCGCAGAAAATGTTGCCGTTACGTTTTTACTGCAAATGTGTGAGGACGGCTAATGGCCGTGCATGACAGCCATAAAAAAAGCCACCCGCAGGTGGCTTTGTTCTTTCAGCAGCAAAATGTTATTTCGCTGGCAGTACCGCTTTCACCGCGTCGCCGATGTCGGCCAGGCTGCGAACGGTTTTCACACCGGCCGCTTCCAGCGCAGCAAATTTCTCATCGGCGGTGCCTTTACCACCGGCAATGATGGCGCCGGCGTGACCCATACGCTTGCCTTTCGGCGCCGTTACGCCGGCGATATAGCCGACGACAGGCTTGGTCACGTGCTCTTTGATGAATGCCGCGGCCTCTTCTTCAGCGCTGCCGCCGATCTCACCGATCATCACGATCGCTTCGGTCTGCGGATCGTCCTGGAACATTTTCAGGATGTCGATGAAGTTGGAGCCTGGGATCGGGTCACCGCCGATGCCCACACAGGTGGACTGGCCGTAGCCGATGTCGGTGGTCTGCTTAACCGCTTCATAGGTCAGCGTACCGGAACGTGACACGATACCCACGCGGCCTGGCTGGTGAATGTGGCCCGGCATGATACCGATCTTACATTCGCCTGGGGTGATCACACCCGGGCAGTTCGGGCCGATCATGCGCACGCCTGCTTCGTCCAGCTTCACTTTCACCGTCAGCATATCCAGCGTCGGGATACCTTCGGTGATGGTGATGATCAGTTTGATGCCCGCGTCGATCGCTTCCAGGATACCGTCTTTGCAGAACGGTGCCGGCACGTAGATCACGGTAGCGGTGGCGCCCGTGGCTTCTACTGCTTCGCGCACGGTGTTAAACACCGGCAGACCGAGATGGGTGGTGCCGCCTTTACCTGGCGTCACACCGCCAACCAGCTGCGTACCATAGGCCAGCGCCTGCTCAGAGTGGAACGTTCCCTGGCCACCGGTGAAACCCTGGCAAATGACTTTGGTGTTTTTGTCGATCAGAATGGACATTATTTACCCTCCGCAGCAGCGACAACACGCTGTGCTGCGTCTGTCAGGCTGGTTGCTGCAATGATGTTAAGACCGCTGTCCGCCAGTTTCTTCGCGCCCAGCTCGGCGTTGTTACCTTCCAGACGTACCACGACCGGTACGTTGACACCCACTTCAGCCACAGCACCGATGATGCCGTCTGCGATCAGGTCGCAGCGCACGATGCCGCCGAAGATGTTAACGAATACCGCTTTCACAGCATCGTCAGACAGGATGATTTTGAAGGCTTCGGTAACGCGCTCTTTGGTTGCGCCGCCGCCAACATCAAGGAAGTTTGCAGGCTGACCACCGTGGTGTTTCACGATGTCCATGGTGCCCATCGCCAGACCAGCGCCGTTGACCATACAGCCAATGTTGCCTTCCAGCGCGACGTAGTTCAGTTCCCACTGCGTCGCGTGGGCTTCACGTGGGTCTTCCTGGCTTGGGTCGCGCATTTCACGCAGCTCTGGCTGACGGAACAGGGCATTGCCATCGGCACCCAGTTTGCCATCCAGACAGATCAGGTCGCCCTGTTTGGTGATCACCAGCGGGTTGATCTCAACCATCGCCAGGTCGCGCTCCAGGAACATGGTCGCCAGACCCATGAAGATTTTGGTGAACTGGCTGACCTGCTTGCCGGTCAGGCCCAGTTTGAATGCCAGCTCGCGGCCCTGGTATGGCTGCGGGCCGGTCAGCGGATCCAGCGCCATTTTATGGATCAGGTGCGGGGTTTCTTCCGCCACTTTCTCGATTTCCACGCCGCCTTCGGTTGACGCCATGAAGATCACGCGACGGGTAGCACGGTCAACCACCGCACCCAGATACAGCTCCTGATCGATGTCGGTCGCCGCTTCAACCAGGATCTGGTTTACCGGCTGGCCATTGGCGTCAGTCTGGTAGGTCACCAGACGTTTGCCCAGCCAGTTTTCAGCGAAAGCACGAATGTCTTCTTTACTGTTAACCACCTTCACACCGCCCGCTTTACCGCGGCCACCGGCATGAACCTGACATTTCACCACCCACGGACCCGCGCCAATTTTCGAGGCGGCTTCTTCGGCTTCACGTGGCGTGGTGCAGGCGTAGCCAGTCGGTGCTGGCATACCATACCGTGCAAACAGCTGCTTCGCCTGGTATTCGTGTAAGTTCATGATGTTCTATCCATTCAGATCTAAACAGGGTTAATTTGGGCGCGCCTCGTGCCAGCGCGCCCGGCGAAAATCAGACATCCAGCAGCAGACGCGCCGGATCTTCCAGCAGCTCTTTCACCGCGACCAGATAGCCGACAGATTCACGACCATCGATCAGACGGTGATCGTAGGAGAGCGCCAGATACATCATTGGCAGCACCACCACCTGACCATTCACCGCCATTGGGCGATCTTTGATGGCGTGCATCCCCAGGATCGCGCTCTGCGGCGGGTTGATGATCGGCGTAGACATCAGCGAACCGAACACACCACCGTTGGTGATGGTGAAGTTACCGCCGGTCAGTTCTTCCACCGTCAGCTTGCCGTCACGGCCTTTCACCGCCAGCTCTTTAATTTTCTTCTCGATGTCGGCCATGCTCAGCGCATCAACATCTTTCAGCACTGGCGTCACCAGACCACGCGGCGTCGAGACCGCGATGCTGACATCGAAATAGTTGTGGTACACCACATCATCGCCATCGATCGACGCGTTAACTTCCGGGAAGCGTTTCAGCGCTTCGACCACCGCTTTGATGTAGAAGGACATAAAGCCCAGACGCACGCCGTGACGCTTCTCGAAGGCATCGCCGTACTGCTTGCGCAGATCCATGATCGGCTTCATGTTGACTTCGTTGAAGGTGGTCAGCATTGCGGTGCTGTTTTTCGCTTCCAGCAGACGCTCGGCCACGCGCTTGCGCAGACGGGTCATTGGCACGCGCTTCTCGCTGCGGTTGGCAACGGCCTGCGGAGCCGCATCGGCTGCCGGTGCCGCTTTCGCGCCGTCGGCTTTCTTCGCCAGATGTTTTTCCACATCTTCGCGCGTCAGACGGCCGCCAACACCGGTGCCTTTAATCTGGCTGGCGTCGAGGTTGTTTTCCGCAATCAGGCGGCGCACGGCCGGGCTGAGCGCGTCATTGCTCTCTTCTTCCAGAGATGCAGTCTGACGCTGTGCAGGCGTAGACTCCTTGCTTTCCACTTTCGCCGTGGTCTCTTTCCCGCCGCTGTTGCCTTCCTTCAGACGGCCCAGGATCTGGCGCGATGTTACGGTGGCGCCTTCGTCTTCCAGCACCGCTTCCAGCACACCGTCAGCGGCGGCAGGCACTTCCAGTACCACTTTGTCAGTTTCGATCTCGACCAGCACTTCGTCGCGGGTCACAGAGTCGCCGGGTTTTTTATGCCAGGTGGCTACCGTGGCGTCCGCTACGGATTCAGGCAAATCGGGAACGAGAATTTCTACGCTACTCATTTTCTTTCCTTTTAATTAACCAAGGTTCAGCGCGTCATTGACCAGGTCTTGCTGCTGTTGTTGATGTACGGACATATAGCCCACGGCCGGTGAAGCAGAAGCCGGACGGCCTGCGTAACGCAGTGACGCACCAAATGGAACCACTTCACGGAAATGATGCTGACTGCAATACCATGCGCCCTGGTTCAGTGGCTCTTCCTGACACCAGACGAAATCCTGAACATGGGCGTAATTCTTCAGCGCTTCCTGCACCGCTTTGTGCGGGAACGGATAGAGCTGTTCGATACGCACGATGGCGACATCGGTCTGCTCGTTCTTACGACGCTGTTCCAGCAGATCGTAATAAACTTTACCGGAGCACAGCACCACGCGTTTCACCTGCTGCGGATCGAGGTCGTCGATCTCACCAATCGCCGGCTGGAAGCTGCCGTTGGCCAGCTCATCAAGGCTGGATACCGCCAGCGGATGACGCAGCAGCGACTTCGGTGACATCACGATCAGCGGACGGCGCATACCGCGCAGCGCCTGACGACGCAGCATGTGGTACACCTGTGCTGGCGTTGATGGCACGCAGACCTGCATGTTCTGCTCAGCACACAGCTGCAGATAGCGCTCAAGGCGCGCGGAGGAGTGCTCCGGACCCTGCCCTTCATAGCCGTGTGGCAGCAGCATCACCAGACCACACATGCGGCCCCATTTCTGCTCGCCGGAGCTGATGAACTGATCGATCACCACCTGAGCGCCGTTGGCGAAGTCACCGAACTGCGCTTCCCAGATGGTCAGCACGCGCGGCTCGGCGGTGGCGTAACCGTATTCGAACGCCAGAACCGCTTCTTCCGACAGCACCGAATCCCACACCTTGAACTGACCCTGACCGTTATGGATGTGGTGCAGCGGAGTGTAAGTCGAACCGTTCTGCTGGTTGTGAATCACCGCGTGACGGTGGAAGAAGGTGCCGCGGCCGGAGTCTTCACCCGACAGGCGCACCGGAATGCCTTCGTCCACCAGCGTGGCGTAAGCGAGGTTTTCCGCCCCGCCCCAGTCGAACAGCTTGTTGCCTTCCGCCATCTCTTTGCGGTCGTTGTAAATCTTGGCAACGCGCGACTGCACTTCCACCGCTTCCGGAATGCTGCTGATGCGGCGCGCCAGCTCCTGCAGACGTTTCATGTCCACGGTTTCCGGGTAGCTCTCATCCCACTCGTGGTTGAGGTACGGAGACCAGGTGAACGAGTGCAGGCTCATCGGACGCCATTCCGGCACCACGCACTCGCCTTCATCCAGCGCATCGCGGTACAGGTTTACCAGCTCGGTGGCATCTTCCTGCGTGGCCACGCCTTCGCTTTCCAGCTGATCGGCGTAGATTTTGCGCGGCGTCGGATGCTTTTTGATTTTCTGATACATCAGCGGCTGGGTTGCGCTTGGCTCGTCGGCTTCGTTATGGCCGTGACGGCGGTAGCACACCAGGTCGATGAACACATCGCGTTTGAAGGTGTTGCGATAATCCAGCGCCAGGCGGGTAACAAACGCCACCGCCTCCGGATCGTCCGCGTTGACGTGGAAGATCGGTGCCAGCACCATTTTGCCGATGTCGGTGCAGTACGGGGTAGAACGCGCATCTTTTGGATTCGAGGTGGTGAAGCCCACCTGGTTGTTAATCACGATGCGTACGGTGCCACCCACTTCGTAACCGCGAGCCTGCGACATGTTCAGGGTTTCCTGCACCACGCCCTGGCCAATAACCGCGGCATCACCGTGAATGGTGATCGGCAGGACTTTGTTGCTGCCCGGCTCCGCCAGACGATCCAGACGCGCACGCACCGAGCCCATGACTACCGGGCTTACAATTTCCAGATGCGACGGGTTGAACGCCAGCGCCAGGTGCACCAGGCCGCCTTCGGTTTCCACGTCTGACGAGAAGCCCATGTGGTACTTCACGTCACCGGTACCGAGGTGCTCTTTGTGCTTGCCGGAGAACTCGTCGAACAGATCCTGCGGTTTTTTACCCAGCACGTTGATCAGCACGTTGAGACGACCGCGGTGTGCCATGCCCAGCACCACTTCACGCGTGCCGCTCTTGCCGGCGTGGCGAATCATTTCGCGCAGCATCGGTACCAGCGCATCGCCGCCTTCCAGCGAGAAGCGTTTGGCACCCGGGAATTTCGCGCCGAGGTATTTTTCCAGGCCCTCTGCCGCCGTCAGCTCTTTCAGGAAACCTTTTTTCTCGTCCGCGCTGAATGACGCATGGCCCACCACCGATTCCAGACGCTGCTGAATCCAGCGCTTCTCTTCGGTGTTGTTGATGTGCATGTACTCTGCACCAATCGAACCACAGTAGGTCTGCTGCAGTGCGGCATAAAGATCGGCCAGCTTCATGGTCTCTTTGCCAATGGCGAAAGAGCCTACGTTAAAGCTTTCCTGAAAATCGGCGTCGGTCAGATCGTGGAAGGCCGGATCGAGATCCGCCACGCGCTCCTGCTTCCACAGGCCGAGCGGATCGAGGTTAGCGTGCTGATGGCCGCGGAAGCGGAACGCATTAATCAGCTGCAGCACTTTAACCTGTTTGGAATTAGCGGCCGGATCGGTGACTGTGGAGGTGTAGCGGGTGGCGTCTTTCGCCAGGCGGCGGAAGTATTCACGCGTCGTGGAGTGAAACTGCTCAGGTTTCACACCGGTGCCCGGCAGCTGCTGGAACATCGAGCGCCACACTTCATCAACAGAGTCAGGATCGGTCAGGAAATCCTCATAGAGTTGCTCTATGTAGGACTGGTTCGCGCCGGCCAGCCAGGAGGAGTCCAGCCAGGGTTTCATCGCGCTGTTCTGCATTGTGATCCCTTAAGCATTAATCTGCTTTTTTGAGGTTTCATTTGTTGCCGCTTACGCGGCTTGCCGTAGTGAGTTCAGCGATACGAACCTGTGCGCAACCGGCGCCTGGCCCGTAAGGGAACCTTTATAAGCGTGGTCAGTACCGCGCTTATAGAGGCTTCCGTAAACGATCGGGAACCTGGGTTCCCGATCGTGACTTCCGTTTGTTACGCCCCGCGCTGCAGCAGCATCGACTTAATATGGCCGATGGCGCGCGTTGGGTTTAAGCCTTTCGGGCACACGCTCACACAGTTCATGATGCTGTGACAGCGGAAAACACTGAAAGCATCATTCAGATTGTCGAGACGCGCATCGGTTTCGGTGTCGCGGCTGTCAATCAGGAAGCGGTACGCCGCCAGCAGGCCGGCCGGACCGATGAACTTGTCCGGATTCCACCAGAACGACGGGCACGACGTGGAGCAGCAGGCACAGAGAATACACTCGTACAGGCCGTCCAGGTGCTCACGCTGCGCAGGCGTTTGCAGATGCTCGCGCGCTGGCGGATTTTCCCCATTATTCAACAGGAAAGGCTTAATCTTCTCATACTGAGCATAGAATTGTCCCATGTCCACCACGAGGTCGCGGATTACCGGCAGACCGGGCAGCGGACGGATAACAATCTTCTTGCTGCCATTGCCCAGTGCGGAGACCGGCGTGATACACGCCAGGCCATTTTTACCGTTCATGTTGAGGCCATCGGAGCCGCACACGCCTTCACGGCAGGAGCGACGGAAGGCCAGCGTAGGATCCTTCTCTTTCAGACGGATCAGCGCGTCCAGCAGCATCATGTCGCGACCATCTTCCGCTTCGAGGGTGTAATCCTGCATGCGCGGTTTGTCATCGACTTCCGGGTTGTAACGATAGATAGAAAATTCGAGTCTCATGATGATCTCCGCAATTAGTAAGTACGCGCTTTCGGCGGGAAGGCCGCACGCAGTTTCGGTTGCATGTTCACCTCACGGCGCGTCATGCTTTCCGTTTGCGGAACATAGAGGCTGTGGCACAGCCAGTTGGCATCATCACGCTCCGGATAGTCGAAGCGGCTGTGAGCGCCACGGCTTTCGGTGCGGAAGTTAGCCGCTACCGCGGTGGCGTAAGCGGTTTCCATCAGGTTATCAAGCTCCAGGCATTCGATACGCTGGGTATTGAAGTCCGGTGAACGGTCATCGAGACGCGCGTTTTTCAGGCGCTCACGAATCTCTTTCAGCTCGGCCAGGCCTTCACGCATCGCATCCCCTTCGCGGAATACCGAGAAGTTGTTCTGCATGCAGCGCTGCAGCGCCTTGCGGATTTCAACCGGATCTTCACCGGTGGTGTTGTTTTCCCAGCGGTTGAAGCGGGCCATCGCCGCGTCGATTTCATCTTCGGTGGCGTCGCGCAGTTCGCCCTGCTCAGCGATGCACTCCATCAGGTGAACACCGGCCGCGCGGCCAAATACCACCAGGTCGAGCAGCGAGTTGCCGCCAAGACGGTTTGCGCCGTGTACCGATACGCAGGCAATTTCGCCTACCGCGAACAGGCCCGGAATCACTTCATCTTCGCCCTGCTCGTTAACGCGCAGCGCCTGACCGGTCACGCGGGTCGGCACGCCGCCCATCATGTAGTGGCAGGTCGGGATAACCGGAATCGGTTCTTTAATCGGGTCAACGTGAGCAAAGGTGCGCGACAGTTCGAGGATGCCCGGCAGACGGGATTCCAGCACTTCAGCGCCCAGATGGTCGAGTTTCAGTTTGATGTGTGGACCCCATGGGCCGTCGCAGCCGCGACCTTCACGAATTTCCACCATCATTGAACGCGCCACCACATCACGGCCCGCCAGGTCTTTAGCGTTTGGTGCGTAGCGCTCCATGAAACGTTCGCCATGCTTGTTCAGCAGATAGCCACCTTCACCACGGCAGCCTTCGGTCACCAGCACACCCGCCCCGGCGATGCCGGTTGGGTGGAACTGCCACATCTCCATATCCTGCATTGGCACGCCGGCACGCAGCGCCATGCCGACGCCGTCGCCGGTGTTGATGTGGGCGTTGGTGGTGGACTGATAGATACGGCCAGCACCGCCGGTCGCGAGGATAGTGGCTTTGGCTTTAAAGTAGACAGTTTCACCGGTTTCGATGCAGATGGCGGTACAGCCGACGATCGCGCCGTCAGCGTTTTTCACCAGATCCAGTGCATACCACTCGGAGAAGATGGTGGTTTTGTTTTTCAGGTTCTGCTGATACAGCGTATGCAGCAGGGCGTGGCCGGTGCGGTCGGCAGCAGCAGCGGTACGCGCCGCCTGCTCACCACCGAAGTTTTTCGACTGGCCACCAAACGGACGCTGATAAACGCGGCCGTCATCAAGACGGGAGAATGGCAGGCCCATGTGCTCCAGCTCCAGAATCGCTTCCGGACCGGTTTTACACATATATTCGATTGCGTCCTGGTCACCGATGTAATCGGAGCCTTTGACGGTATCGTACATGTGCCATTCCCAGTTATCTTCGTGGGAGTTACCCAGTGCCACGGTAATCCCGCCCTGCGCCGATACGGTGTGGGAACGGGTTGGGAACACTTTGGATAACAGAGCACAGCTCTGGCCCGACTGGGAGATTTGCAGCGCGGCGCGCATACCCGCACCACCTGCGCCGATCACCACGGCATCAAATTCTCTGACTGGCAAACTCATTTACACACCCCACACCACAACAGTTCCATAAATTGCATACGACAACAGCGCGACCACAATCACCAGTTGCAACACCAGACGCGTTGCCAGCGGTTTCACGTAGTCGGTCAAAACCTGCCACATGCCAATCCAGCCGTGGACCAGAATCGAGAACAGCGTCAGCAACGTGAACACTTTGGTAAAGGAGGAAGCGAAAAAGCCGCGCCAGACGTCATACGTCAGCGTGCCGGTCATCACGACAAAACCGAGGATGTAGAGAATGTAGAGCGTAATTAAGATTGCAGCAGCACGCAGTAACAGCCAGTCATGGATACCGTTGCGTCCTAATGCAGAAGCATTGCTTACCATACGAGGACTCCAGCCAGAATTGAGAGCACGACAGTGATAACAAAAACCGCTTGCGCGGTACGGGTTCCCACCTGCAGGGTTTCTGCCGTAAAACCGAAGTCGGCCAGCATGTGACGAATGCCGCTTGCTGCGTGATATGCCAGCGCGGTCAGAATGCCCCACATGATGAATTTGGCGAAGAAGCTATCCATGATGGATGCCGCTTGCTGGAAACCTTCCGGAGAAGAGAGGGAGAGACCCAGTAACCAGAGCAGAATTCCGAGAGCGACAAAGGTAATCACGCCGGAGACGCGGTGGAGAATGGACGATATTGCAGTAACGGGAAACCGGATCGTCGAGAGATCCAAGTTAACAGGTCTTTGTTTTTTCACGGTTTTGCCCACACAGCTCTTTTTTATTTTGCTTCCTCCGGTCCTGAGTTACAGAAGAGCACAGTGCGTGTTCGGACTGCAACCGCCACCAAAATAGCAACATCCAGTGTTAAGTGAAGCGGGTAAAACGCTGGGTGGCTCCTGGTGTCAGGGTATTCCGGAGACCTGGCGGCAGTATAGGAGGATCACATTCTGATTACAATTCCCCTACAATCTCTTTGGTCACATTTAAGCTGAACAGTGATCCGCCTCACGTATTTCACAATTTATACATTTTTAATTATCTGATTTGACAATAGATCAACATTTAAGTTACAAACGAACGCACTAAAACCCTATGATGCATAAAAGTTATGGGGATACACTTTCCCCTAAGCTCAAGTTATGTAACATTGCCTTTACGAGCAACACAAACCGTCAGGTTATTGGTTACCAAGAAGTTATGTCGTGACAGGATCTTTAACATCCACGATGTGCAGCGCGTCATGCCCGGACACCACCGATTGGCTTTACACATTTCGCTCCGTAACCTTGCAGCATGAACGTTACCGCTGAGTGATGCTGTGAAGATTCTGTTTTAGCCTAAGTCGTGCGGGTTGCAACAAGGCAGTAAGCGTGCAAATGATGGGCGTTTACGCAAGTAAATGACCGCACTGCGCGCGCGCAGCCAGTGTAGCGGCGGCCCGAAAATACGGCGGGTAAACGCAACATGATGACTGTTCTGGTGTCTAAGATCCTTACCTACTAAGGCGCTATGGAGACGAAAAATGACAGATAAAAAAGTGACGCTAACCCTACAAGATAACAACTCCGTGGAACTGGATGTGATGCAAGGCACGCTGGGACAGGATGTTGTTGATGTCCGCGCCCTTGGCTCAAAAGGCCTGTTCACCTTCGACCCCGGTTTTACCTCTACGGCGTCCTGCGAATCAAAAATTACCTTTATTGATGGTGATGAAGGGATTTTGTTACATCGCGGTTTCCCTATCGATCAGCTGGCTACCCACTCAAACTATCTGGAAGTGTGCTACATCCTGCTGAACGGCGAAGCCCCAACTCAGGCGCAGTACGACGAGTTCCGCACCACCGTAACCCGTCACACCATGATTCACGAGCAGATCACCCGCCTGTTCCACGGCTTCCGTCGTGATTCACACCCGATGGCGGTGATGTGCGGCGTGACCGGCGCGCTGGCTGCCTTCTATCACGATTCATTAGACGTGAATATTGAACGTCACCGTGAAATCGCCGCCTTCCGCCTGCTGTCAAAAATGCCGACCATGGCCGCGATGTGTTACAAATACTCCATCGGCCAGCCGTTTGTGTATCCGCGTAACGACCTCTCCTATGCCGGTAACTTCCTGCACATGATGTTTGCTACACCGTGTGAAGAGTACAAAGTGAACCCGGTGCTGGAACGCGCCATGGACCGTATTCTGATCCTGCACGCTGACCACGAACAGAACGCATCAACTTCTACCGTGCGTACCGCCGGTTCTTCCGGTGCCAACCCGTTTGCCTGTATCGCCGCCGGTATCGCCTCGCTGTGGGGACCTGCGCACGGTGGTGCCAACGAAGCCACGCTGCGTATGCTGGAAGAGATCAGCACTGTGGATCACATCCCGGAATTCGTGCGTCGCGCCAAAGATAAGAACGATTCGTTCCGTCTGATGGGCTTCGGTCACCGTGTGTATAAGAACTATGACCCGCGCGCGACCGTGATGCGTGAAACCTGTCATGAAGTGCTGAACGAGCTGGGCATGAAGGACGACCTGCTGGAAGTGGCGATGGAGCTGGAGCACATCGCGCTGAACGACCCGTACTTTATCGAGCGCAAACTCTATCCGAACGTCGATTTCTATTCCGGCATCATTCTGAAAGCGATGGGCATTCCGTCATCAATGTTTACCGTGATCTTCGCGATGGCGCGTACCGTTGGCTGGATTGCGCACTGGAAAGAGATGCACGACGAAGGCATGAAGATTGCCCGCCCACGTCAGCTCTACACCGGTTACACCGAGCGCGAATTCAGCTCGGCGCTAAAAAAATAACAATCAGGGCGGGTTACCCCGCCCTTTTCTTTTTTAGTATCCCACAGAAGTTCATGCAGTATCGTGCAGAGCCCTGCCTGGCTGAGCCAGTCAGGGCATTAGCTCTGGTGCAGTTTGCCGCAAGACAATGCGGGGATAGCAGGACATGCTGCTTCTGCTTATGCAACGGGCTATCCGCAGCGCTGAGGCTTTTACGGTGCGCCAGGAGATTCCCGCAGGACGCGGGAATCAGGCCGGGCCGGTCAGGATGACCGATACCGGCCGGTCCGTCAGGCGGGCCGTGAACGCCGAGGGCACCGCGCAGCGGCGCGAGGACTGCCCGGCAGAAGCAGATGCAGCGGGTCCCGCGCCTTGTCTGCTCATTAACATCCGCATCTGCACAAAACTCAATGCTGACAGCCCGGACACCAGTAAAACGGTCGTGAGGACAGTACACCCTTCTCAATGACGGTACCGCAGCGCCGGCACTTTTTGCCCTGGCGGTGAAACACCTCGAAACGAAACGCCGCCTCTTCGTGATACTTCTTCATGCTGCCACGCATCTGATAAGACAAACGCGGCACCGCCAGCATGGCGTGGCTCAACGCATCCAGCTGCTGATCGCTCAAATCCTGTGCACGATGCTGCGCCAGCAAACCGGCGTGCCACAAAATCTCGACGCGCAGATAGTTGCCGAGCCCGGCGAGAAATGCCTGATCCAGCAGCAAACCGCTGAACTGGCGGCGACGAAAACGCGGCGACAGCAGTCGCTCGCGCACCTCTTCCACCGTCAGCGTGGCGTCCAGCACGTCCGGTCCGACGCGTTGTAAAAACGGATGCGCGCCGAGCGTATCTGCGTTCAGCAGCTCAATATCCGAAGCGCTATACAGCAAAATTGCCCGGTCAGCATTACCCAGCCGTACGCGCAGCTGGCGCGAAGTATTGGGCTCAGTCCCGCTCGGCACCACACGCCACACGCCGTACAGCTGATTATGGCTGTACAGCGTCAGCCCGTTGGAGAAGTGTGTCAGCAGTGCCTTGCCGCGCGTTTCAAAGGCGTCGATGGTTTCCCCCATCAGCGCCGGTTCGTAGGTCTTCAGCGCCGGAAAAGCAAACCACACCTCGGTCAGAGGTTTGCCCACCATTGCCGCTGCAAGTTGATCCGCCGCGCGGCGGATCTCCGGTCCCTCTGGCATAACCGCTCCTGATTAATGGGTTGCGCCGCCCACTTCGCGAATGTCTTTCTCAGTGCTGAGAATCACCTGCAGCGACGTTTCCAGCGCCTGAATCACACTGGCGGTCGACATACTTGGTGCGCCAGGATGCTGCGCCGCCTGCTGCGGCATATAAGGAATATGCACGAAACCGCCGCGTGCTGCGCTGCCTGTGGTCTGCAGCCAGTGCAGCAGGTGATACATGACGTTATTGCAGGTAAACGTCCCGGCGGTTTGCGACACCGAAGCCGGAATCCCCACTTCGCGCAGTGCCGCGACCATCGCTTTGATCGGCAGCGTAGAGAAATAGGCCGCCGGTCCCCCGGCGACAATCGGCTGATCGACCGGCTGCTGCTGGTCGTTATCCGGAATGCGCGCATCGTTCACATTAATCGCCACGCGCTCTACGCTGATATCGCTGCGCCCGCCAGCCTGGCCGACACACAGCACGCGGTGCGGCTGCAGCTCTTCCAGCGCAGCGGTCAGCACCTGGCCGCAGCGGGCGAATACCACTGGCAGCTGGCGCACCACAATCCGCGCGCCGCCGAACTCCCGACCATCAAAGCTGCGCACTGCTTCCCACGACGGATTAATGCGCTCACCGCCAAACGGCTCGAACGCCGTCATTAACACCGTTTTCATCGCAACCTCACAGGAACATCAGGAAATAAAGCAGGAAAATATTTACCAGTAACAGTAGCACACCGGTTGGCACCTGAGCCTTGATCACCGCGTTACGGTCCGGCAGCTCCAGTAAACGCGCCGGAACAATATTGAAGTTGGCAGCCATCGGCGTCATCAGTGTGCCGCAGTAGCCGCAGAACATGCCGATCGCTGCCATCACCGCCGGATTACCGCCGTGCTGCAGCACCAGAATCGGAATACCGATGCCGGCGGTGACAATCGGGAACGCCGCAAACGCATTGCCCATCACCATAGTCAGCAGCGCCATGCCCAGCGCATATACCGCCACCGCAATCAGCCGGTTATCCACCGCCAGATAGTGTTCGGTCAGATGTGAAATCGCCGTGCCGACGCCAGCGCTGGTAAACAGCAGGCCGAGCGTGGCGAGAATCTGCGGCAGAATAAACGCCCAGCCAACCGCATCCAGCAAACGCCGCGTCTCCTGCATCGACTGCAGCGGCTTCTCGTGGGTAAACTTCAGCGCAATCAGCCAGCCCAGCACGCAGCCAATCATCATCGAAAACAGCGTGACCAGCGTCGAATGATTGCCCGGGCCAAACACTCTTTCCTGCAGACCGGGAATATGATTGAACGCCAGCACGCCAATAACCGTCACCAGCGGAATTGCCAGCGCCGGCAGAAACAACTTATTGCCGAGACGCTGCGCGCTCTGCTGCTTCTGTTCATCGCTGCGCTGATGATAGCGACCGAGGCGCACGCCGCCGAACCCGGCAATCAGCGCATGATCACCACCGCCGCGCCCACCGCAATATGCAACCAGCGACGTCCCAGCTCCGCATCACCGGCCCACTGCCCCATCAGTTGATAAGCACCGTCACCAATCAGGAAAATCACACCGTACAGCGCCCAGAATAAACCGGTGGTAAAACGGCGCGGGTTGGCGCTATCGCGCCATGACAGCAGCGCGACAATCAGCAGGATCGCCCCGGCCAGCCACATCAGATACTGTTGCTGAAACATCACTCACCTCCTTTTGCGCGCAGCGCCTGCTGGTTGAGCGCGCCCAGCTCACGCGACAGCTGACGGTCGAGCCGCACCAGTCGCGCAGCATGAATCAGGAACGCACACAGCGCCGTCGGAATGCCCCACAGCGCGATGTGCAACGGTTCGGTGCTGATGCCCGCCGACTCCTGCATAAAGTTGTGCATAAAAATGATCGCGCCGAAGGCCACGAAAATGTCTTCACCGAAGAACAGCCCGACGTTATCGGTGGCCGCCGACATGGCGCGCAGCCGCTGACGAATCTCCGGTGATACGCTGCCGTAACGGTTTTCAGTGGCACCTTCGGCCATCGGCGCCAGCAGCGGACGTACCATCTGCGGATGGCCGCCCAGGCTGGTCAGCCCCAGCGCCGCAGTCAGCTCACGCACGAACAGATAGACGATCAGTAAACGGCCGGCGGTGGCGGTTTTGATCCGGGCGATCCACGTCTGCGCACGCTCTTTCAAACCGTGGCGCTCCAGCAATCCGATGACCGCCAGCGGTAACAGCAGGATCAGCGGCAGATTACGGGTATTGAGAAAGCCGGAACCGAGCTTCTCCAGAATATCGCCGAGCGGCATATGCGCCGCCAGCCCGGTAACAAAACCGGCAACAATCACCACCAGCACTGGGTTGAAGCGCAGCACAAAGCCAAGCACAATCGCGGCAATGCCGAGTAACGGCCAGAGATTGACCACGTTATCCATGTTTTCCCCTCGTCAGAAATAAAAAGCCCGGCAACAGGCCGGGCTAACAGTCAATGATCAGGCGCTGGTGACAGCAATCTGATTTGTCGCAAAAGCGGCGCGCAGCGTGCGGGCGAATTCCAGCGCATGGGCGCCATCGCCGTGCAGACAGACCGTCTGCGCATTTACCGCCACCCATTCGCCGCTGACGCTGCGCACCTGACGCTGCTGCACCATGGTGAGCGTCTGCGCCAGCGCCTGCTCAGCCTCTTCGATTAACGCCCCCGGCTGGCTGCGCGGCACCAGCGCGCCACTGGCCAGATAGCCGCGGTCAGCAAACACCTCTTCGCGCGTGCGCAGACCATGATGCGCGGCGGCGGCAATTGAAGCGCTGCCCGCCAGGCCAACCAGAATCAGCGCCGGATCGACGGCTTTGACCGCGCGCGCAATCGCATCCGCCAGCACTGCATCTGACGCCGCCTGGTTATACAGCATGCCGTGCGGCTTCACGTGCACCAGCTTCGCCCCTTCACTTTCAGCGAGGCTTTTCAGGGCACCAATCTGGTAAATCACCTGCGCGTACACGGTTTCTGGCGGCAGCTGCATGGCGGTCCGGCCAAAATTTTCCCGGTCGGGAAAGCTCGGATGCGCACCGATCGCCACGCCATTGGCGCTGGCCCAGCGCACCGACTGCAGCATGGTTTCGGCATCGCCGGCATGGAAACCGCAGGCGATGTTGGCCGAGCTCACTAGCTCCAGCAGGGCCCGATCGCTGGCACTGCCTTCACCGAGGTCGGCGTTAAGATCGATCTTCATGAGCAAGCCCCCAGGCTATCTGATCAAGCGAACGTTGCTGCTGCTGTTTGGCCAGCAGCGCCTCCTCCAGCGTGCAGCGGATGAAGTGGATCGGTTCTCCCAGACGAATCTGCGCCAGCTGATAGAGATCGGCTTCGATGACGCAGGCGATACGCGGATAGCCGCCGGTGGTTTGCGCATCGGCCATCAGCACAATCGGCTGGCCGTTCGGCGGCACCTGCACCACACCCGGCACCAGGCCGTGCGACAGCAGTTCACGCGCGACGCTGCGCTGCAGCGGACTGCCCTGCAGCCGGTAGCCCATGCGGTTACTTTGCGGGCTGAGCTGCCACGGGTTACGCCAGAATGCGTCCTGCGCGTCGTGGGTAAATTCGTTGTACTCCGGCCCCGGCAGCGCGCGGATGCGGTTGCCCCACAGCAGCTGCCGAACGCCAGCCTGATGGCTGAAGCGGCGCGTCGGCTTGCCCAGCGGCAGCTGATCGCCATCCTGCAGTTTACGCCCCTGCCAGCCGCCAAAGGCCGCTTTGAGATCGGTGCTGTGTGAGCCCAGCATGGCGTCGATGGCGAAACCGCCGTTCACCGCGAGATAGCTGCGCATACCGCGCGTGGGCATGGACAGACTCAGCACCTGGCCTTTTTTCACCGGCAGACGCCAGCCGGTCCACACCGGCTGGCCATCCAGTTCGGCGCTGCAGCTGGCACCGGTCAGCGCAAACCAGCCGTCGCGACGAAACTCCGCTTTAAACTGACCGAGCACAATTTCCAGCACCGCGCTGTTTTCCGCATTGCCGACCAGCATATTGGCCGTGCGCATTGAAGGCTCATCCAGTGCGCCGCTCAGGCTGATGCCGTATTGCCGCCAGCCGTGGCGGCCGCGATCCTGCACCGAGGTCATTAATCCGGCACGCAAAATGTTTAACATACGCCCTCCCGTTGTGGCACGAAGCGGACGCTGTCGCCGGGACGCAGCAGCGTCGGCGGCTGTTGCTGTGGATCGAACAGGCTAAGCGGCGTGTGACCAATCAACTGCCAGCCACCGGGCGCGGCCAGCGGATAGATACCGGTCTGGCTGCCGCCAATGCCCACCGAACCGCCAGGCACCACCAGCCGGGGCTCGGCGCGACGCGGCGTGTGCAGCCGCTCATCCAGCCCGCCGAGATAAGGGAAACCAGGCTGAAAGCCAATGAAATAGACCACGTAATCCGCGCTGCTGTGCAGCTCCACCACCTGTTGCGAGGTCAGATCCGCCGCACGGGCGACCTCCGCCAGATCCGGACCGCCCGCGCCGCCATACACCACCGGAATCTCAACCTGACGCGGCTCGGCCAGCAGCACCTCGCTCTCTTCCCACCAGCGCTGCAAACGCTCGATAGCATCCAGCGCTTTCAGCTGCGGATCGCGCAGCAGCAGCGTCAGGTTATTCATGCCCGGAATCACTTCCGCGATCTGCTCATTCTGCTGCAGCCGCTGGCACAATCCCCAGATGCGCTGCTGGCTGACGAGCGAAACCGGCGGTTCCAGCTCCAGTACCACCGCCCGCTCACCCAGCAGATAACAACGTGCTCGTTGCAAAACCCACCTCCCGGTCATTAATAAAACGCGCCGTGACCGCAGTGACGGCGCGCCTGAGGGCATTCGCTTATGCGAAAAGTCAATAAGTTATGCGAAAGTGAAGGAGATGTGTCAACTGATTTGCGCCCGGCACGTGTTTTCCGGGCGCATAAGCGAGGCGGTCAGGCGGGGTTGTCGATATCGATAAAAGTCACATCCAGACCATGCTGGCTGGCGAGCCACTCACCGAGCGCTTTAATGCCGCCGCGTTCAGTGGCGTGATGGCCGGCAGCAAAGAAATGCAGTCCCTGTTCACGGGCGCTGTGGATGGTCTGCTCAGAGACTTCACCGCTGATAAAGGCGTCAACGCCAAAGGCGGCGGCCGCATCGATAAAGCCCTGACCGCCACCGCTGCACCATGCCACCCGGCGAATCAGCGCCGGAGCATTATCACCGCAGTGCAGCGGCTGGCGTCCAAGGCGCGCCGCGATTTTTTCCGCCAGCGCCGGACCGCTTAGCGGCTCAGCCAGCTCGCCCCAGGGCACCAGCGGCTGAATTTCACCTTTGACGTCGATATCAAACAGCGTGGCCAGCTGGGCGTTGTTGCCCAACTGTGGGTGAGCATCGAGCGGCAGGTGCCAGCCGTACAGGTTGATGTCATTGGCCAGCAGCGTGCGCAGACGCTGGCGTTTCATCCCTCTAATCACCGGCGCTTCGCTCTTCCAGAAGTAGCCATGATGCACCAGTATCGCATCGGCCTGGCGTTTTACCGCCTCATCCAGCAGCGCCTGACAGGCCGTCACGCCGGTGATTACACGGCGCACCTGCTCACGCCCCTCAACCTGCAAACCGTTGGGCGCATAGTCGCTGAAGGCACTGGTGTTGAGTTGCTGATTGACGATGTGTTCTAACTCGAAATTGTTCATAACGGCTCCGTGACCGCCTCAGGCTGCGCTGCGCGCGCGCTCGAAGGCGTCTAATGTCTTTTTACGTGCCGCCTTATGTTCCACGATTGGCGCCGGATAATCGAGTTTCTTGTTGTTTTTCTCCGCCCAGACGTGTGGCTGATGGATGGCGCTGTCCGGCACGTCTTGCAGTTCCGGCAGCCACCGGCGGATAAACTCGCCCTGCTTATCAAAGCGCTCGCCCTGGGTCGTCGGGTTGAAGATGCGGAAGTAAGGTGCGGCGTCGGTGCCGGTCGACGCGGCCCACTGCCAGCCACCGTTATTGGCCGCCAGATCGCCGTCAATCAGCTGCTGCATGAAATAGCGTTCACCCTCGCGCCAGTCAATCAGCAGATCTTTCACCAGAAAGCTGGCGGTGATCATGCGTAACCGGTTGTGCATCCAGCCCAGCGTATTGAGCTGGCGCATCGCTGCGTCAACAATCGGATAACCGGTTTTGCCCTGCTGCCAGGCGGTAAGGTGTTGCTCATTCTGTTGCCAGCTGACGTTGCGCGTCCAGTCGACAAACGGCTGATGCTTACACAGCGCCGGAAAGGCCACCATCAGGTGACGATAAAATTCGCGCCAGACCAGTTCATTGAGCCACACCAGCGCGCTGCCGTTGTTCAGCGCCTGCGGATGCTCCTTCAGAATGCGATGCAGGCACTGACGCGGCGACAGCACACCAATCGCCAGATATGGCGACAGGCGGCTGGTGCCGTCAATCGCCGGTATGTCGCGCTGCTGGTCATATTTTTCCACCCGCTGCTGGGCAAACTGGCGCAGCTGCTTCAGCGCCGCCTCTTCTCCGGCAGGAAACCAGGTTTCGTCGAATTCTTCCACAGGATAATCGAATGCCGCTATTTTTTTGCCGGCGGCCACGGGTGCCCCGGCGCGCGCTTTCGGTGCGTGATGGCACTCTGGCAGCCCCTGTTGCAGACGCCGGATAAACGCTTTGCTGAACGGCGTGAACACTTTGAACATGCTGTTGCTGCCGGTCTGTACGCTGCCCGGCGGTAACAGCAGGCTGTCATCGAATCCCTGGCACACCACGCCCTGCTGATCGAGCTGCTTCTCAACCGCAGCATCGCGCTGGCGCTCATTGATTTCATACTGATAGTTGTAAAACAGCGCATCCACCTTGTGCTGCTGGCAGAAGGTCGCCAGATAGTCGACCGACGCGGCGAAGTCATCGCACTGATGATAGTGCAGCTTGATACCGCGTTCTGCCAGCGACTGCTGCAGCAGGGACAGGTTTTGATGGATAAAAGCCGCCTGTTTGGGGGCCATGCTGTGTTGCTGCCACTGGCCGGGCGTGGCGATGAACAGCGCCAGTACCTCGGCCTGACTGTCGCGGCAGGCCGCGGCCAGTGCGCTGTTATCATTCATGCGCAAATCGTTACGCAGCCAGACTAAGTGAGTGCTCATAACGCTCCGCGTTTACTGGCCGTAGCGCAGACGCAGCGCTTCCGGGTAGGGATCGAAATAACGCTGCTGCGCCAGCCACGGGTGCGGGAACTCCGCCATATAATGTTTCAGCATGGTGATGGGGGCCAGCAACGGCTGCACACCGCGACGGTAGCGGTCGATCAGCTGCGCCAGCTCCTGACGCTGCGGTGAACTCAGCTTCGGCCGGAAATAGCCCTGTACATGCATCAGCACATTGGTGTGATTACGACGCGACGCCTGGTGCGACATCAGGTGCATCAGACGGTTACGGTATTCGAAGGCGTACGCATCCAGTGACTCCCACTGTTCCATTGCCGCGACAAACCGTCCCATCTCGCGGTACTCATCCTGCGCATGCGACAGCAGCAGTAATTTGTAGCGACTGTGGAAGGCGATCAGCTTGTGACGCGTCAGCCCGCTGCGCCACATTTCGTTGAACTCATGCAGCGCATAGACGCGCCCCATGAAGTTTTCGCGAATCGCATCATCGTGCAGGCGTCCATCCTCTTCCAGCGGCAGCCACGGCAGCTCTTTTTGCAGGAATGAGGTGAACACGCCGGTGCCGGCTTTGCGATTGTTGTTAGTGTCAGGCTCGTAGACGCGCACGCGCTCCAGTCCGCAGCTCGGCGATTTGGCACACAGGATGTAGCCGCACAGATGGTGCAGCGATTTAACGCGCTCCGCAGACCAGCGGGCCATTTCGTCGGTCAGCTCTTCCCCGCCGTCTTTACTGAAACACAGGTGGATCTGATCGTCGCTCTGTTTGACCAGCCGCAGCGCCGGGCGCGGCGTCGGCAGACCGATGGCCATTTCCGGGCAGACAGGTTCGAAGCGCACAAATGGCGCGAGCTCGTCAGTTGCAAAGGCAAAACGCTTGTGGCCGCCATCGAATCGGACGCTATCCCCGAGCAGGCAGGCACTGATACCTACAGGAATTTTCTCGCTCATACTTGTACAACCTCCAAAATCTTGTAGAGGTTTAAGTGTAGCTGAAATGCCGCGAGATAACAGCGGGACAATGCGTTTGTCGCACCACTTTAAGATAAAAAAACCCGGTGCCTCGAGCGAGGTCACCGGGTTATCACCGCGAAGCCGGGCGTTACCAGTAAATACCGCCTGCCGCTTCCGATTGCGCCAGCCAGACCGGTTTGGTGCTGGTTTTGCACCACATGCGGTGCAGATAACTGTAGAAGCGCGCGCGATCCTGGCGGAACAGCATCACTGGCAGCGCCAGTACGCCAATCAATACCACCAGCACACGGCGCAGCACAATTTTGGCGAGTGGATATGCCTGATACATCAATGCCTCCTCGTGGTAAATTTTGCTTTGAAATGTGATCTGCCTCAGATATTACGCCTGGTTGTGTAATTTTACTACTCATCCGACCACTATTTTGATCTTTTTTCAGCCATTTCCTGGCCGGGATGAAAGGAAGTTACATTTTTGTAAAATTTCGGATCACGGCGAGTTACTGAGATCGTGACGGACGCCGTCGCGGTTTATTGTTAAAGTAACGCGTTAACCTTATTTGCCGCAGGAGTCAGCGTGACGACCATCTTGATTGTCGAAGATGAAAAGGAGATTCGCCGTTTCGTGCGCCTGGCGCTGGAGAGCGAAGGCCTGAAGATTGTGGAAGCGGAGCAGTTGCAGCGCGGCCTGATTGAAGCGGCTACGCGCAAACCGGATTTGGTGATTCTCGATCTCGGTTTACCGGACGGCGATGGCAATGCCTTCATCCGCGAAGTGCGGCAGTGGAGCAGCATGCCGGTAATTGTGCTGTCAGCACGCAGTGACGAGCAAGATAAAATAGAGGCGCTGGATGCCGGCGCTGACGACTATCTCACTAAGCCGTTTGGCATCGGCGAACTGCTGGCGCGCGTGCGCGTGGCGCTGCGTCGCCATCAGCGCAGCCAGCCGGAACCGCTGGTGCAGTTTGGCGAAGTGAGCGTCGATCTTGCCGCGCGACGCGTGCTGCGCAGCGGTGAAGAGGTACATCTGACACCGACCGAATTTCGCCTGCTCAGCCTGCTGCTGAATAACGCCGGCAAAGTGCTGACCCAGCGCCAGTTGCTTAACCAGGTGTGGGGGCCCAACGCCGTGGAACACAGCCATTATCTGCGCATCTATATGGGACATCTGCGGCAAAAGCTGGAAGCCAACCCCACCCAGCCGACGCACCTGCTGACAGAAACCGGCATCGGCTATCGCTTCATGCCATAAAAAAAGGCCGCAAACGCGGCCTTCTTCACGCAGGATGCCCTGTCAGGCGTTTTTCAGCACTTCACTGACAATTTCTACCGCTTCTTTCTCGATCTGCTGGCGATGCTCAGCGCCGAGGAAGCTTTCACAATAGATTTTGTAGGCGTCTTCCGTGCCGGACGGACGTGCCGCGAACCAGCCGTTTTCAGTCATCACTTTCAGACCACCAATCGAGGCGCCGTTGCCCGGTGCCGCGGTCAGACGTGCGGTGATCGGGTCGCCCGCCAGCGTATCGGCGCTGACCATTTCAGGTGACAGCTTCGACAGTGCCGCTTTCTGCGCAGAAGTGGCAGGTGCCTGCAGACGGTTGTAGCTTGGCGCACCAAAACGCGCGGCCAGCTCATCATAGTGCTGCTGCGGGTTCTTACCGGTAACCGCAGTGATTTCCGCCGCCAGCAGACACAGGATGATGCCGTCTTTGTCTGTTGACCAGGCGGAGCCGTCGAAACGCAGGAACGAGGCGCCGGCGCTCTCTTCGCCGCCAAAGCCAAAGCTGCCGTCGAACAGACCATCCACGAACCATTTGAAGCCGACCGGGACTTCCACCAGCTTGCGACCAATGTCGTTCACCACGCGGTCAATCATCGCGCTGGAAACCAGCGTTTTACCAACGGCCACCTCTTTGCCCCACTGCGGACGGTGCTGGAACAGGTAGTTGATCGCTACCGCCAGATAGTGGTTCGGGTTCATCAGACCGGCGGGCGTGACGATGCCGTGACGGTCGTAATCCGGATCGTTACCGAAGGCCAGATCGAACTTATCTTTATACGCCAGCAGACCGGCCATCGCGCACTCGGACGAACAGTCCATGCGCACCACGCCATCTTTATCCAGATGCATGAAGCGGAACGTCTGGTCGATGGCATCATTGACGATGGTCAGATCCAGCTGGTAGTGCTCAGCAATGCGCTGCCAGTAGGCCATGCCGGAACCGCCGAGCGGATCGACACCGATTTTCAGGCCGGCTTTCTGGATCGCCGGGAAGTCAATCACCTGCGCCAGACCTTCAACGTATGGCTGGATCAGATCCTGCTCAACGATGTGGCCACTGGCCCACGCCTGATCCAGCGCCAGACGCTTAACCTCTTTCAGCTCACCTTTGATCAACTGATTCGCGCGATCTTCCACCACTTTGGTGACGTTGGTGTCAGCCGGTCCACCGTTCGGCGGATTGTACTTGATACCACCGTCTTCTGGCGGGTTATGCGACGGGGTAATCACGATACCGTCCGCCTGCGCGCCGCCGCGCTTGTTGTGCTCCAGAATGGCGTTGGAGATCGCCGGCGTCGGCGTATAGCCGTTGTCCTGCTGCACAATCACATCAACGCCGTTGGCGGCCAGCACTTCCAGCACTGACAGGATCGCCGGCTCAGACAGCGCATGGGTGTCTTTACCTACGTAGCACGGGCCGGTGATGCCGTTCTTTTTACGCTCTTCAGCGATCGCCTGCGCAATCGCCAGAATGTGTACTTCGTTGAAGCTATGACGTCCCGCGCTGCCGCGGTGGCCGGAGGTGCCAAATTTCACCGCATGGTCCGGGTTCGCCGCATCCGGCTTCAGGACGTAGTACTGCGAGGTTAATTGTGCAACGTTAATCAAATCGCTCTGCTGGGCAGGTTGCCCGGCACGGGGGTGATTGGCCATTGGCGCTTCTCCCTGACGCTTCGGTTTAAATGGTGCCGCAAACTTTCTCTGCCAGTTCCTGCGGGAACTGCATGGCAAGCATGATGTGTTCCACCATGCTGCATTTACGACCTGTATTGGTATTGGTGATCACCCAGTACGGCGTGCCGGGGACGTGCTTCGGCTTAGTATGGGTGCCATTTTGCAGCAGCGTGTGCTCGTCGCCCGCAAAGTAGACGCGGGTGCGGCCCTGCAGCGAGGCAGTGGCATCAGCAAAGGCTGCCGGATCAAGACGATAAAGCGTTGACAGGATCAGCATGAAGCGATTAACCGCCTTCTTCTGCTCCGCATACTCGTCAGACAGCAGCAGCTCGCGTACGGCGCGCACGCGATCCTGGGGTCGCGCTTCGCTGCGTGCAGCCGGTGCTTCTTTTACCGCCGCATTCGCCGCTGGCGCAGCGGATGCGCTCTGACCGGCAGTGAATTTCAGCATACGGCGCAAAATGTCCGAGGCGCTTTCACCAATGTGCTGCGTGTGGCTGGCAATATAACGGTAGAGTTCTTCGTCAACTTCAATCGTTTTCATCTTTTTCCGTGCGATTCTGGCAAATGGCAGAACCACGCTACTTTGCAAAGGCCTTAACAAAATCCGGTCGTGCAAAATGTGAGCGGGCTCTAACATAAGGATTATAAAGTTAAATCCGCGACAGCCGGTAGCGCTGGCATCGTTTACGGGCAAAAGTCGGAATATGCCCTAATGCCTGACCGCCTGGCGCCGGGACAGGTGAATCCATGATACCCTAAGCCCAGGTCTCAACCGAAAGAACTTTAGCCATGATTTTGAACGCCCGTCTGCAAACTGAACAATCTGCCCTTGATGCCCAGCCCATTCTGTTAATTCATGGCCTGTTTGGTAGCCTGGATAACCTCGGCGTACTGGCGCGCGGCGTGCGCGATGCACGGCCCACGCTGCAGGTGGATGTCCGTAACCACGGCCTGTCACCGCGCAGTGAAGAGATGCACTACGCTGCGCTGGCGCAGGATATGGTTGACACGCTGGATGCGCACCACATCGAACGGGTCGATGTTATCGGCCACTCAATGGGCGGCAAAATTGCCATGGCGCTGAGCGCCGTTGCGCCCGAACGAATTGGCAAAATGGTGCTGATCGATATCGCGCCGGTGGATTACCAGACGCGACGCCACGATGAGATCTTCGCGGCAATCCGCGCGGTCAGTGCAGCTGGCGTCACGCGCCGCAGCGCTGCAGCCGACGTGATGCGTGAATACGTGCGCGAAGAAGGCGTGATTCAGTTCATTCTGAAATCCTTCCACGAAGGCGAATGGCGCTTTAACGTACCAGTGTTATGGGACACTTATCCGGTGCTCTCCGGCTGGCAGGAGGTGCCCGCGTGGCCTCATCCGGCGCTGTTTATTCGCGGCGGTGATTCACCCTATCTGGACAATCAGCACCGTGATGCGCTGCTGCGCCAGTTCCCGCAGGCGCAGGCGCACATTATCAGCGGTGCCGGCCACTGGGTGCATGCCGAAAAACCCGATGCCGTACTGCGCGCGGTGCGCCGCTTTTTTAACCTGTAAAAGCAAAAGCTTGCTACGGGCGGTTTAGGGTTGGCGTCGCGCCGGGCGCTGGAGTATGATGTCGCGCTAAAAATTTGCCGCGGATGCTTTTTTCGCCGCGGTCGGGCCGATAAATGTTTAAATCGCGCAGCGCCTTTCCGCCGTTCGCGCCCACGCAGTTTCACAAACCATGGCAAAAGAACAGACAGATCGTACCACGCTCGATCTCTTCGCAGACGAGCGGCGTCCCGGTCGCCCTAAAACCAGTCCGCTGTCGCGTGATGAGCAGCTGCGCATTAATAAGCGCAACCAGCTGAAGCGCGACCGGGTGCGCGGCCTGCGCCGCGTTGAGCTGAAAATGTCCAGCGAAGCGGTCGACGCGCTTAATACGCTGGCCGAGCAGCAGAACATCAGCCGCAGTGAACTGATTGAACAAATGCTGCTGGCGCAGCTCAAACTGGCGTAACGTGCGCAGACCGCACGCTGGAACACAAACTCAGCGCTTTACACATTCCGCGCTTTTCGCCGGTCTGCTATCATTCGCATAACTGTGTCGTCTTCTGACTTACTTTCACAATCAGGATTTAAGAGGTTACTCACTCCATGGCAATCGTAGGCATTTTCTTCGGCAGCGATACCGGCAACACTGAAAACATTGCAAAAATGATCCAGAAACAACTGGGTAAAGATGTCGCCGAAGTGCATGACATTGCTAAGAGCACCAAAGAAGATCTCGAAGCATTCGATATTCTGCTGCTGGGTATTCCGACCTGGTACTACGGTGAAGCCCAGTGCGACTGGGATGACTTCTTCCCGACGCTGGAAGAGATTGATTTCAACGGTAAGCTGGTAGCGCTGTTTGGCTGCGGCGATCAGGAAGATTATGCCGAGTACTTCTGTGACGCGATGGGCACCATTCGCGACATCATTGAGCCAAACGGCGCAGTGATTGTGGGCCACTGGCCAACCGAAGGTTACCACTTCGAAGCCTCTAAAGGTCTGGCAGACGACAAACACTTCCTCGGCCTCGCCATCGATGAAGATCGTCAGCCTGAACTGACTAACGAGCGCGTCGACAAATGGGTTAAGCAGATCTTTGACGAGCTGCAGCTGCAGGCGATCATCGAAGCCTGATGCTTTCCTGTCCGATGTGGGCGCTGGCTCACATCGGGCAATGGAATTACCTATAAAAATAATAGCTACGGTTTTTTAACTTTTTCCCTCAATTCTGTAGAATACCCGCAACGGTCATCTGCTTATTCCTCGGGCATCAGACTGAGACTGCGCGAAAAGGAACATCGATCTGCACGATCCCGCTGAGGTTCACGACATTTCTCCTTACAGCATCCGGGGAATTGTCCGCCGCAGCCGGTTTTCATTTCGCAGGCTGAGCTCTATAATGAGACGCAAATGAGAATGCGCGTTGACCACACATTCAAGGCCTTTGCGCCGTAAGTGACTAGCAAAGTAACAGGACAATATCCGCATGACTGACAACAACTCCGCATTGAAAAAGGCTGGCCTGAAAGTCACGCTGCCCAGACTGAAGATTCTGGAAGTGCTTCAGGGACCCGGACCCGAGTCCCATCATGTCAGTGCGGAAGATTTGTACAAACGCCTGATCGACATGGGCGAAGAGATTGGTCTGGCGACGGTATACCGTGTTCTGAACCAGTTTGACGACGCCGGCATCGTGACGCGTCATAACTTCGAAGGCGGGAAATCCGTGTTCGAACTGACCCAGCAGCATCATCATGATCACCTGATTTGCCTCGACTGCGGCAAAGTGATCGAGTTTAGCGATGAATCTATCGAAACGCGTCAGCGTGAGATTGCAACACGCCACGGTATCAAACTCAGCAACCACAGCCTGTATCTGTACGGCCACTGTGCGCTGGGAGACTGCCGCGAAGACGAGACGCTCCACGATCAGTAATTGAATATGCTATGCAGTATAAAAAAACCGGTGCCAGGCACCGGTTTTTTTATGGCTGCGTTCAGGCGACCAGCGTTTCCTGCAAATAGCGCCAGCGCGGAACCGGCGTGCTGCAGTCCAGCACCGCCAGCGAAATGCGGGTCTGGTTGTTGCCGTTAAGCATTTGCAGTTCGTGATACTGAATGGTCACTTCCTGCTGCTGCTGGGAAATGATGGCATGCTCACTGGTGGCGATTCGCATCCCTTCCCGCTGCCCGTGCAGTTTGCGAAACAGGGTTTCAGTGTCATTGAGATCGAGCTGTTTGCCTTGCGGCGTCACCATTTTGAAGTCGGGATGAAAGTGCGACAGCAGCAGATCCATACTGTCATCGCTGCCTTCGGCCTGATTAAAAATACGTTCGATAAGCTGATGTAAAACCACCACGCTATGTTTGGCTTCCAGAGCGAGACTTGTCATTTTTCTTCCTTCGCTAACCCGCACAGCAACATTTAAGAGCGCATAGCCTACCTGAAAATAACGATTTCACACGGGTAAATTAGTTAATTTTATTAAAGTCAGATTAGTCGTAATCGCGCGTAATTACTGTTTTTTGTCTGGTTCAGCATAATCGATTCCCGTTTGCAGATAACGGGCAATAAAAAAGGGCGATTGCTCGCCCTTTGCTGATCATATCGTGCTATCAAGCAGTAAAATTATTCGCCGATTTTTGCCCAGGTATCACGCAGACCCACGGTGCGGTTGAACACCAGTTTCGACGGCTGCGAGTACACGCTATCAGCGCAGAAGTAACCTTCGCGCTCAAACTGATACGGTGCCAGCGCGCTGGCGGCACGCAGACCCGGCTCAACGAAGCCCTGTTTGATCTCCAGCGAGTTCGGGTTGATGGTGGTGAGGAAATCCTCGGCCGCGCCCGGGTTTGGCACGCTGAACAGACGATCGTACAGGCGGAATTCGGCAGGCAGCGCGTGAATCGCCGACACCCAATGGATAACGCCTTTCACCTTGCGGCCATCGGCCGGATCTTTGCTCAGGGTGTCGACATCGCAGGTTGCGTAGATGCAGGTGATGTTGCCGGCTTCATCTTTCGCCACGCGCTCGGCACGAATGACATAAGCGTTGCGCAGACGAACTTCTTTACCCAGCACCAGACGTTTGTACTGCTTGTTGGCCTCTTCACGGAAGTCGGCACGATCGATCCACACCTCACGGCTGAACGGTACCTCACGCGTGCCCATCTCCGGTTTGTTCGGGTGGTTTGGCATGCTGATGATTTCTTCATGCCCGGCCGGCAGGTTCTCGATCACCACTTTCAGCGGATCCAGCACCGCCATGGCGCGCGGCGCGTTCTCGTTGAGGTCGTCACGAATGCACGACTCCAGCGACGCCATCTCAACAATGTTGTCCTGCTTGGTCACACCGATACGGCGGCAGAATTCGCGGATTGACGCCGCGCTATAGCCACGACGGCGCAGACCGGATACGGTCAGCATGCGCGGATCGTCCCAGCCTTCAACAATCTTCTCGCTCACCAGCTGCGTCAGCTTACGCTTCGACATCACCGCATATTCCAGATTCAGGCGCGAGAACTCATACTGACGCGGATGCACCGGAATGGTGATGTTATCCAGCACCCAGTCGTAGAGACGACGGTTATCCTGGAACTCCAGCGTACACAGGGAATGGGTGATGCCTTCCAGCGCATCGGAGATGCAGTGGGTAAAGTCGTACATCGGATAGATGCACCACTTGTTGCCAGTCTGGTGGTGTTCGGCAAATTTAATGCGGTACAGCACCGGATCGCGCATCACAATAAAGCTGGATGCCATGTCGATTTTGGCACGCAGGCAGGCTTTGCCCTCTTCGAAGCCGCCATCACGCATCTTCTGGAACAGCGCCAGGTTCTCTTCCACGCTGCGATCGCGATACGGGCTGTTTTTGCCCGGCGCGGTTAGCGTGCCGCGGTATTCACGGATCTGCTCTGGCGACAGCTCATCAACGTAGGCCAGGCCTTTGTTGATCAGCTCAACCGCGTAGTTGAACAGTTGGTCAAAGTAGTCAGAGGAGTAACGAATGTTGCCGCTCCACTCAAAGCCCAGCCATTGCACATCATTCTTGATCGATTCAACGAACTCCATATCCTCTTTGACCGGATTGGTGTCGTCGAAACGCAGGTTGCACTGCCCCTGATAATCTTGTGCGATACCAAAGTTCAGGCAGATCGATTTTGCATGGCCAATATGCAGGTAACCATTGGGCTCAGGCGGGAAACGGGTATGCACACTGTTGTGCTTACCGCTCGCCAAATCTTCGTCGATGATCTGACGAATAAAGTTCGTTGGGCGGGCTTCAGCCTCACTCATCTCAAAATCCTCAAAACAATAGCGGGTGATTTGTACCACGAAGTAACGGAGTATGATCCACAAAGCGCTGAAGGGAAACAACCGTTTGTTGGTCGTTTTAAAACAAAAAAGGCAGGAATTGCTTCCTGCCTTCAGTGACGATCAAAACGTGTTAATTTTTGACTTCGTACAGCGGCGTAACGCCTGCTACCACGGTACCGCCTGCCAGCAGATTCAGACCAGCAAAATCATCGCTGTTGCTGACCACCACCGGGCTGATCATCGAACGCGCATTGGCGTTGAGGAAGTCCAGATCCATTTCGAGGATCGGCTGGCCCGCTGTGACGGTTGCGCCCTCTTCCACCAGACGGGTAAACCCTTTACCTTCCAGCGCGACGGTATCGAGACCCATGTGCACGACAATCTCGACGCCATTTTCGGCTTCAAGGCAGAATGCATGGTTGGTGTTGAAGATTTTAACCACGTTACCCGCCACCGGCGCGACGACAGTTTTATCGCTCGGTTTGATCGCCAGACCATCGCCTACCGCTTTGCTGGCGAAGGCTTCATCCGGCACGTTTTCCAGCGCTACCACTTCGCCACTGACCGGTGCCAGCAGCGTTGCAATCACCTTTTTCTCGCTGTTGCGCACGGCCTGGGGCTGAGCAGCAGCAGGCGCAGCGGTTGTTGCCGTAGCAGGTGCCGCTGCGCCGGCTACCGGACCTTTGCTCAGTACGGTTTTCATGGCGGTCGCAATGCTTTCGGCCTGCGTACCAACAATGATCTGCACGCTCTGCTTGTTAAGGCGGATCACGCCAGAAGCACCGAGGCGTTTAGCCACACTCTCATTCACCTGCGCCGAGTCTTTCACATTCAGACGCAGACGGGTGATGCAGGCGTCGATATTGGTCAGGTTGTCAGAACCGCCTATCGCACCGATATAGCGACGCGCCAGTGATTCGGTTTCGCTCTCACCGTTGCTGCTGTGATCAACGTTGACGTCGTAGCCGTCTGTCTCATCACCGGCAGCCAGCTCGCGACCCGGCGTCAGCAGGTTGAATTTCTGAATGGTGAAGCGGAACACCACGTAGTAGATAACGAAGAACACCAGACCCTGCGGGATCAGCATCCACCAGTGCACCGCCAGCGGGTTACGCGTCGACAACACCATGTCCACCAGACCGGCACTGAAACCGAAACCGGCAATCCAGTGCATGCTGGCAGCGATGAAGACCGAAATACCGGTCAGCACGGCGTGGATGACATACAGCACCGGTGCCACAAACATGAAGGAGAATTCCAGTGGCTCGGTGATGCCGGTGAAGAAGGCTGCAAAAGCCGCTGCCAGCATGATACCACCGACTTTCGCGCGGTTTTCCGGGCGTGAGCAGTGATAGATTGCCAGCGCCGCACCCGGCAGACCGAACATCATGATCGGGAAGAAGCCCGCCTGATAGCGACCGGTGATACCCGGGATGCCGGTACCATTGGCAATAGACTGCGCGCCGCCCAGGAATTTAGGAATATCGTTGATGCCCGCCACGTCGAACCAGAACACCGAGTTCAGCGCGTGGTGCAGGCCAACCGGAATCAGCAGACGGTTAAAGAAGGCGTACACGCCCGCGCCGACCGAGCCCAGTTTCTGGATGTGCTCACCAAAGCTCACCAGACCGCCGAAAATGATCGGCCAGACATACATCAGGATAAAGGCGACCACAATCATCAGGAAGGAGACCAGGATCGGCACCAGACGGCGACCGCTGAAGAACGACAGCGCCTTGGGCAGCTCAACGTGGCTGAAGCGGTTGTACACTTCCGCCGAGAGAATGCCCACCAGAATGCCGACAAACTGGTTATTGATTTTACCGAAAGCGGCAGGAACCTGCTCCACCGGCATTTTCTGAATCATGGCCACCGCGGCGGGTGAACACAGGGTAGTAACCACGAGGAAACCTACAAAGCCGGTTAATGCCGCTGCACCGTCTTTATCTTTTGACATGCCGTAAGCCACACCGATGGCGAACAGCACGGACATGTTGTCGATGATGGCAGAACCCGATTTGATCAGCAGTGCTGCCAGCGCATTGCCTGCGCCCCAGCTGTCCGGATCGATCCAGTAACCTACCCCCATCAGGATTGCCGCTGCCGGCAGGGTCGCTACCGGCACCATAAGCGCGCGGCCGACCTTTTGCAGATATCCTAAAATACTCACCTTATTCTCCCCCTATGAGACTGGCGTTTTGCCGTGATGCGGGTTGATTTTATTATCCCGGCACCCGGTACCTTGATGACACACTTCACCACGAGGCGCAGTGTAAAGATAAATTAATTCGCCTCGCAAATTAAAACCAGTGTAACTGTGACTTTAATCACCAAAATGGACGTTTTTCACTGCGAAATGCTAGCCACCACCACAAACTTATTTTATGATGAAAAATATCAGGTCGCACTTTTCCAACGCCGCGAGCGCGCAAACGGGTTACCCTATAAGCAGCCAGCTGCAGCAGTAAACGCGACCCTAACTTTCCAATCTTAACTGAGGTGAAGACATGAGACTGATCCCTTTGGCCACACCGACCCAGGTGGGTAAATGGGCTGCACGCCATATCGTTAATCGCATCAATGCCTTTAAACCCAGCGCAGACCGTCCCTTTGTGCTGGGACTGCCAACCGGCGGTACGCCGCTGGAAGCCTACAAGCACCTGATCGAGATGCATAAAGCGGGCCAGGTTAGTTTCAAACACGTGATCACCTTCAATATGGATGAGTATGTCGGTCTGCCGAAAGAGCATCCGGAAAGCTATCACAGCTTTATGTACCGTAACTTTTTCGATCACGTTGATATTCAACCAGAAAATATCAATCTTCTGAATGGCAATGCCGAAGATATTGACGCAGAATGTCGCCAATACGAAGAGAAGATCCGCGCACTGGGTAAAATCCACCTGTTTATGGGCGGCGTCGGCAACGATGGCCACATTGCGTTCAACGAGCCGGCTTCTTCGCTCTCTTCCCGCACCCGCATTAAAACCCTGACGCACGACACCCGTGTGGCGAACTCGCGTTTCTTCGACGGCGATGTTGATCAGGTGCCTAAATATGCCCTGACCGTGGGCGTCGGCACGCTGCTGGATGCGGAAGAAGTGATGATTCTGGTGACCGGCCACGTCAAAGCCCAGGCGCTGCAGGCGGCGGTAGAAGGTAACGTCAACCACATGTGGACCATCAGCTGCCTGCAGCTGCACCCGAAAGCGGTGGTGGTGTGTGATGAGCCAGCCACCATGGAACTGAAAGTGAAAACCGTGAAATATTTCCGCGAAATGGAAGCGGAAAATATGAAGGGTGTGTAACAACACGTTGTAGAAAGCCTGCTGTTAAGCGCAGCAGGTTCAGCCGGGAGAAGAGATGATGTACGCATTAGTTAACGGCCGGATTTTTACCGGCCATGAAGTTCTGGACAATCACGCCGTGGTGATTGCCAATGGCCTGATTGAGCGTGTCTGCCCGCGCGATGCGCTGGACGCCGCGATTCCACAACAAGATGTGGCTGGTGCGTTCATCGCTCCCGGATTTATCGACCTGCAGCTCAACGGCTGCGGCGGCGTGCAGTTCAACGATGACATCAATGCCCTGAGCGTGGAAACGCTGGAGATCATGCAGCGTGCCAATGAAAAATCCGGCTGCACCAGCTATTTACCAACGCTGATTACCAGCAGTGATGAACTGATGAAGCGCGCGATTGAAACCATGCGCGCTTACCTGGCGAAGCATCAGAATCAGGCGCTGGGCCTGCATCTGGAAGGTCCGTGGCTGAATAAAGAGAAGAAAGGCACCCACAATCCGCAGCTGATTCGTCTGCCGGATGCGGAGCTGGTGGATTTCCTGTGCGCCAACGCTGACGTCATCACCAAAGTTACGCTGGCACCGGAAAATGCGGGCAGCGCCGTGATTCGCCAGCTGCGTGACGCCGGGATTATTGTGTCGTCTGGTCACTCCAATGCCACCTATGCCGAAGCCAAAGCGGGCATCAGCGCGGGCGTCACCTTTGCCACCCACCTGTATAACGCCATGAGCGCCTTTAGCGGTCGTGAGCCAGGTCTTATCGGTGCGCTGTTTGATTCGCCTGATGTATACTGCGGCATTATTGCAGACGGTTTACATGTCAATTACGCTAACGTGCGCAATGCAAAACGAATCAAAGGCGACAAACTGGTGCTGGTGACCGATGCCACCGCGCCAGCCGGTGCGTCGATTGATCAATTCATTTTTGCAGGTAAAACAATATACTATCGCGACGGCCTGTGCGTAGATGAGAACGGTACCCTGAGCGGATCTGCGCTGACGATGATTGAAGCGGTGCAGAATAGCGTGGAACATTGTGGTATCGCGCTGGACGAAGCGCTGCGCATGGCGACCCTGTATCCGGCAAGGGCAATGGGTGTGGAAAAGCAGTTTGGTACGGTGGAAGCAGGAAAAGTCGCCAACCTCACTGTCTTTACCCGCGATTATCAAATCACTAAGACGTTCGTCAACGGAGACAACGTCCTCAGCGAGTAAGTACTGAATGACCACTGGCGGCCAGACTCAAATAGGAAATGTCGATCTTGTCAAACAACTTAACAGTGCAGCTGTTTACCGGCTGATTGATCAACAGGGGCCGATTTCGCGTATTCAGATTGCCGAACTCAGCCAGCTTGCGCCCGCCAGCGTCACCAAAATTACCCGTCAGCTTATCGAACGCGGCCTCATCAAAGAGGTGGAGCAACAGGCCTCCACCGGTGGGCGCCGCGCCATCTCCATCATCACCGAAACCCGCCATTTTCATACCATCGGCGTGCGCCTGGGGCGCAACGATGCCACGCTGACGCTGTTCGATCTCAGCGGAAAATCGCTGGCGCAGGAAGATTATCCGCTGCCGGAGCGCACCCAGGAGACGCTGGAGAACGCGCTGTTCAACGCCATCAGTGCCTTTATGAGCACGCACCAGCGTAAAATTCATGAGCTGATCGCTATCGCGGTGATCCTGCCGGGGCTGGTCGACCCGATTAACGGCATCATTCGCTACATGCCGCATATCGCCGTCAGCCACTGGCCGCTGGTGGCGAGCCTGAAAAAACGCTTTAACGTCACCAGTTTTGTCGGGCACGATATCCGCAGCCTGGCGCTGGCTGAGCACTATTTCGGTGCAAGTCGCGACTGTGCGGACTCCATTCTGGTGCGTTTACACCGCGGAACCGGTGCCGGCATCATCGCTAACGGCCACATTTTTCTCGGCAGCAATGGCAACGTGGGTGAGATTGGCCATATTCAGGTCGATCCGCTCGGCGAACGCTGCCACTGTGGCAACTTTGGCTGCCTCGAAACCATCGCCGCCAACGGCGCGATTGAGAACCGCGTGCGCCACCTGCTCAATCAGGGTTATCCCAGCAGCCTGACGCTGGATGATTGCCAGATGCCGCAAATCTGCCGCGCCGCCAATCAGGGCGACGCGCTGGCCTGCGAAGTGATCGAGTACGTTGGCCGCTATCTCGGCAAAGCGATCGCTATCGCCATTAACCTGTTTAACCCGCAAAAAGTGGTGCTGGCCGGCGAAATTACCGATGCCGACAAAGTGCTGTTCCCGGCGATTGAGGGCTGCATTAACACCCAGGCGTTAAACGCGTTTCGCAAAAATCTGCCCGTGGTGCGGTCTGAACTGGACCATCGCTCGGCAATTGGCGCTTTCGCGCTGGCAAAACGCGCTATGCTGAATGGCATTCTGCTGCAGCACCTGCTGGAAGAATAATAGAAAGCCTGCCGGCTGGCAGGCCCGACCGGAAGCCACCTATGACCATCAAAAGCGTAATCTGTGACATCGACGGCGTGTTGATGCACGACAATACCGCCGTGAAAGGCGCAAACGAATTCCTGCAGCGCATTCTGGAAAAAGAGATGCCGCTGGTGGTACTGACCAACTATCCATCACAAACTGCGCAGGATCTGGCCAACCGCTTTGCCAACGCCGGCGTCGACATCCCGGATTCGGTGTTTTACACCTCCGCCATGGCCACCGCGGATTTCCTGCGTCGTCAGGAGGGCAAAAAAGCCTACGTGATTGGTGAAGGCGCGCTGATTCATGAATTGTATAAGGCCGGTTTTACCATCACTGACGTCAACCCGGATTTCGTCATCGTCGGCGAGACGCGATCGTTTAACTGGGAAATGATGCATAAAGCCGCCTTCTTTGTGGCTAACGGTGCGCGTTTTATCGCGACCAATCCTGATACCCACGCACGCGGCTTTGTGCCGGCCTGTGGCGCGCTCTGTGCCGGTATCGAAACCATTTCCGGCCGCAAACCGTTTTATGTCGGTAAGCCCAGCCCTTACATCATGCGCGCCGCACTGAATAAAATGCATGCGCATTCAGAAGAGACGGTGATTGTGGGCGATAACCTGCGCACCGATATTCTGGCTGGCTTCCAGGCCGGTCTGGAAACCATTCTGGTGCTGTCCGGCGTCTCTACGCTGAGCGATATCGACGCCATGCCGTTCCGTCCGGACTGGATCTACCCTTCCGTGGCTGATATCGACCTGTTCTGATTCGCGTCATGCTGTCTGCTTATGGCCCTGCTCGCCGTTACGGTGTGCAGGGCTTTTTTATGTGTCTGGCATAGCGCTGTGATTCAGCCGCTGACGCGGCCTCATCGGTTGCGCACAAAACCATCACTTCTGACAATTCATTAGACACCATCTAATTTAATAGTTAAATTTTTGAATAAAATTCAACATTACTTCACACCAACAATCTTTTTATCAGTATTTGGTGATTTCGCTTGCGTTACCACTATCAATTAGCGCATTTTCTTATACATCACGCAGCGCAGTCTGCCGGACAAACAAGTCAATAACATCGCCACAGGGTGAGATCAGGAGTCAGTTATGTGTTCGATTTTTGGTGTGCTGGATCTGAAGACCGATCCTGTTGAACTGCGCAAGAAAGCGCTGGAATGTTCCCGTCTGATGCGTCACCGCGGCCCGGACTGGTCAGGCGTCTTCGCTGATGAGAAAGCCATTCTGGTGCACGAGCGCCTGTCCATCGTTGACGTGAACAACGGCGCCCAGCCGCTGTACAACGCGGATCACACCCACGTACTGGCTGTTAACGGCGAAATTTATAACCACCAGGCGCTGCGCGCGGAACTGAGCGATCGCTACGCGTTCCAGACGGGTTCAGACTGCGAAGTCATCCTCGCGCTGTATCAGGAAAAAGGCCTCGACTTCCTCGACGACCTGCAGGGCATGTTCGCCTTCATTCTGTGGGACAGCGTCAAACAGCAGTATCTGATTGGCCGCGATCACATCGGTATTATTCCGCTCTATATGGGCAACGATGAGCACGGCAACCTGTATGTTGCTTCTGAAATGAAAGCGCTGGTGCCGGTGTGCCGCAGCATCAAAGAATTCCCGCCGGGAAGCTACCTCTCCAGCACCGATGGCGAAATCCGTCGTTACTGGCAGCGTGACTGGATGGATTTTGCAGCCGTGGCGCAAAACACCACCGATGCCGCTGGCCTGAAGCACGCGCTGGAAGAGTCAGTGAAGAGTCACCTGATGTCAGACGTACCGTACGGCGTGCTGCTGTCCGGCGGACTCGATTCTTCCATCATCTCTGCGGTGACCAAGCGCTATGCCGCCAAACGTGTGGAAGATCAGGACAAGAGCGATGCGTGGTGGCCGCAGCTGCACTCGTTTGCCGTCGGTCTGGAAGGATCGCCGGATCTGAAAGCGGCGCAGGCGGTGGCCGATCACCTCGGTACCGTGCACCATGAAATTCATTTCACCGTGCAGGAAGGTCTGGATGCGATCCGCGATGTGATTTACCACATCGAAACCTACGATGTGACCACCATTCGTGCGTCGACGCCAATGTATCTGATGTCGCGTAAAATCAAAGCGATGGGCATCAAAATGGTGCTTTCCGGTGAAGGTGCGGATGAAGTGTTTGGTGGTTACCTCTACTTCCATAAAGCACCGAACGCTCAGGAGTTCCACGAAGAAAACGTGCGTAAGCTGCTGGCACTGCACATGTTTGACTGCGCGCGCGCTAACAAAGCGATGTCGGCGTGGGGCGTGGAAGCACGCGTGCCGTTCCTTGATAAGAAATTCCTTGATGTCGCGATGCGTATCAACCCGGAAGACAAAATGTGCGGCAGCAACGGCAAAATGGAAAAACACATTCTGCGTGAGTGTTTCTCCTCTTACCTGCCGGAGAGCGTGGCGTGGCGTCAGAAAGAGCAGTTCTCTGATGGCGTAGGCTACAGCTGGATTGACACGCTGAAAGAAGTGGCGGCGAAGCAGATTAGCGAGCAGCAGCTGGCGACCGCACATTTCCGCTTCCCGCACAACACGCCAACCTCGAAAGAAGCGTATCTGTATCGCGAAATCTTTGAGAAGCTGTTCCCACTGCCAAGCGCAGCAGAGTGCGTTCCGGGCGGTCCATCCGTGGCCTGTTCGTCAGCGAAAGCCATTGAGTGGGATGAAGCGTTTAAATCGATGGACGATCCGTCTGGCCGTGCGGTAGGCGTGCATCAGTCAGCGTACAAATAAGCATTTTCTTTATGCGTATAAGGGGCCCATTGTGGCCCCTTTTTCTTGCATCTGACGCGGATACGATCGAAAATTGCCGAATAAATCATCAGCCTGGTTACAAGCCAGACAAACAGGCGCGTTAAGGCAAAAAACGGCAAAAAATTTGTTGACGCTACAAAGCTCAATACGCATAATGCGCCCCGCAACGCCGATGAAGGTAACGCGAAAAAAGATGGCTACGTAGCTCAGTTGGTTAGAGCACATCACTCATAATGATGGGGTCACAGGTTCGATTCCCGTCGTAGCCACCATCTTTTTGCGGGAGTGGCGAAATTGGTAGACGCACCAGATTTAGGTTCTGGCGCCGCAAGGTGTGCGAGTTCAAGTCTCGCCTCCCGCACCATTTCAGTCTTCGGCAGCCGGATGGGGTATCGCCAAGCGGTAAGGCACCGGTTTTTGATACCGGCATTCCCTGGTTCGAATCCAGGTACCCCAGCCAATCCGATGCACTCTCGTGGATACGAGTCGACGAATGGGATATCGCCAAGCGGTAAGGCACCGGTTTTTGATACCGGCATTCCCTGGTTCGAATCCAGGTATCCCAGCCATCATCGGGCGCAGTAAAGCAGTACAATCTGGCTACGTAGCTCAGTCGGTTAGAGCACATCACTCATAATGATGGGGTCACAGGTTCGATTCCCGTCGTAGCCACCAAACAAATTGGGGTGTCGCCAAGCGGTAAGGCAGTGGATTCTGATTCCACCATTCCGGGGTTCGAATCCCTGCACCCCAGCCATACAAAGACAATTTGACCAAACACCTATTGGGGTGTCGCCAAGCGGTAAGGCACCGGATTCTGATTCCGGCATTCCGGGGTTCGAATCCCTGCACCCCAGCCAAATTGCACAACAGGCCCGCTTTTGCGGGCTTTGTTGTTTTTGTCGTTCCTGAATTTCACGCCTTATACAACAAATGACGCCGCCACAATTGCGGCGCCCGGTGTGTTTACAACCCCAGCGCGTAACGCAGCACCTGACGCTTGAGCACGCCAGCATTCTCTGCCGCAATCAGTCCAAGGTTACGCACCACACGCAGCGGCGGCAGCGCGTTGCTAAAGGCGAAGTAGAACAGATCCATACCACCCTGCATCAGCAAATTATCTTTGTAGCGCTGACGGTGATAACGCTGCAGAACCGGCAGCGATGACCAGCGCTGCGCCTGACTGCGCGCGTCCACCAGCGTATCAATCAACGCATCCACATCGCGGTAGCCGAGATTAACCCCTTGCCCGGCCAGCGGATTGATGGTGTGTGCAGCATCACCGACCAGCGCCAGGCCCGGCAGCACGTAGCGTGTGGCATGGCGGCGCACCAGTGGAAACGACGCCGCGTTCTTTACCTGGAAGCGGCCGACACGCGCCGGGAAGTTGGCCTGTACTTCTTTGGCCAGCTGGCTGAGCGGCAGATTTTGCAGCTGACGGATCCGCGCCGGCGCGTCGTACCACACCAGCGAAGCGTGACGATCGAACAGCGGCAGAAACGCGCGCGGTCCATCCGGCGTAAATTGCTGCCAGGTGGCATCGCCGGCCTCGTGTTCACACTCAACGCTGATTAGCATGCAGGATTGTGCATAGTTCCAGCCGCGCACGCCGATACCCGCCAGCTGTCGCACGCGCGAATTAGCGCCATCGGCCCCCACCACCAGCTGGCTATCCAGCGTGCTCCCGTCATCCAGCTGCAGCTGCCAGCCGCCGCTGTGCGCCTGTAACGCCTGCAGTGAGGCCGGGCACAGCAACGTTACGCCATCCTGCTGCATCTGCTCCCACAGCGCGCGCTGCAGCACGCTGTTTTCCACCATATAGCCCAGCTCGGGAATGCCCAGTGCAGCCGCGTCGAAGGTGACGTGTGCGCTTTGCCACTCCCAGGTTTCCAGCTTGCGGTAGGGCGCGCAGCGCATCGCCTGGACACGCGGCCAGACATTGAGCTGGCGCAGCAGCGCCACCGATGACGCACCAATGGCGGAGATACGTATATCCGGCGCCAGGCTGGCGTCAAACGCGGCCGGCTCGGCACGCTCAATCACCGCCACGCGAAACTGCTGCTGCGCCAGACCACAGGCCAGCGCGGCACCGACCATGCCGCCGCCCACCACCACCACATCAAACTGTGAATCCTGCATTGACTCTTATCCTTCTGATTGCCGTGACGCCTTGCGGCAGCACTCTATGTGGCAAAGTGTACCGGAAATTTACCGCACCAGCAGAAAAGCCCTGCTAACCTTGTGCTTCAGCCGTGCATGTTTAACGCACCTGTCGCGTGAAATATAACCGGGCATCATGCCCAAAATAATTCGTGCGCCGGGAAGGCGGCAAGCAAGGATCATCCCGGGAGCTTACATCAGTAAGTGACCGGGAGAGCCGCGCGCAGCCAACGCACCTGGCGTGTGAAATATAACCGGGCATCATGCCCTAAATAATTCGTGCGCCAGGAAGGCGGCAGGCAAGGATCTCCCCGGGAGCTTACATCAGTAAGTGACCGGGGGAGCTGCGCGCAGCCAACGCACCTGTCGCGTGAAATATAACCGGGCATCATGTCCTAAATAATTCGTGCGCCGGGAAGGCGGCAAGCAAGGATCTCCCCGGGAGCTTACATCAGTAAGTGACCGGGGGAGCCGCGCGCAGCCAACGCACCTGGCGTGCGAAGTATGACGGGCATGCTGGTCACACCCGCGCCAAAGCATTACAATACGCGCCCTGCACTTCTCTGCTCAGAATCAATGGCTAGTTCAATGACCAAAAAACTGCATATCAAAACCTGGGGCTGTCAGATGAACGAATATGATTCATCGAAGATGGCTGACCTACTGAACAGCACGCACGGCTATACCCTGACGGAGGAAGCCGAAGACGCAGACGTTCTGCTGCTGAATACCTGCTCCATCCGTGAGAAGGCGCAGGAAAAAGTGTTTCACTTGCTGGGACGCTGGAAGAAGCTCAAGGCGAAAAATCCTGAGCTGATTATTGGCGTGGGCGGCTGCGTGGCTTCGCAGGAGGGCGATAAAATTCGCCAGCGCGCGCAGTGCGTGGACATCGTTTTTGGCCCGCAGACGCTGCATCGTCTGCCGGAGATGATTAATCAGGTGCGCGGCAGCAAAAGCCCGATTGTTGACGTCTCGTTCCCGGAAATCGAAAAGTTTGATCGCCTGCCGGAGCCACGCGCTGAAGGGCCGACGGCTTTTGTCTCGATCATGGAAGGCTGCAATAAATATTGCACTTTCTGCGTGGTGCCTTATACGCGCGGCGAGGAAGTGAGCCGTCCTTGCGATGACATTCTGCTGGAAGTTGCCCAGCTGGCGGCGCAGGGCGTGCGTGAAGTGAATCTGCTGGGGCAGAATGTTAACGCCTATCGTGGCGCGACCTTTGACGACCAGATTTGTACCTTTGCCGAGCTGCTGCGTCTGGTGGCCGCGATAGACGGAATTGACCGGATTCGTTTCACCACCAGCCATCCTATTGAGTTCACGGACGACATCATCGACGTTTATCGTGATACGCCGGAGCTGGTGAGCTTCCTGCACCTGCCAGTGCAGAGCGGTGCCGATCGTATTCTGACGCTGATGAAGCGAGCGCACACTGCGCTGGAGTACAAAGCGATTATCCGCAAGCTGGTGGCCGCGCGCCCGGATATCCAGATCAGTTCAGATTTCATCATTGGCTTCCCGGGCGAAACCCAGCAGGATTTCGAGCAGACCATGAAGCTGATCGGCGAAGTTAATTTCGACACCAGCTTCAGCTTTATCTATTCGGCGCGTCCGGGTACGCCGGCGGCCGATCTGCCGGACGACGTGCCGGAAGAGGAGAAGAAGCAGCGTTTGTACATTTTGCAGGATCGCATCAATCAGCAGGCGATGGCATGGAGCCGCCGCATGCTTGGTACCGTTCAGCGTATTCTGGTGGAAGGCACCTCACGTAAGAATGTGATGGAGCTGACCGGCCGTACCGAAAACAACCGCGTGGTCAACTTTGAAGGCGACGTGCGCATGATCGGTAAATTTGTTGATGTCGAAATCGTCGATGTTTATACCAATTCGCTGCGTGGCGTCGTGGTTCGCACCGAAGAGGAGATGGGCCTGCGCGTCGCGGAGAGTCCGGCATCGGTGATTGCGCGTACGCGTAAAGAGGATGAGATCGGCGTGGGCCTGTATCAACCTTGAGACCGCGATTACTGAGCGACAGCGCACAACGCGCTGTCGCCTGTTTCATCCCGCAGCCCTTGCTTTCCGCAGCTGCCGCCCAAATATCTCCCCTGAAGCTTGCGCCCGGGCGCGACCCCATAAATAATTCCGTAAAGATGCTGACGCCTGGCGTACGGTATCTGCTATTTCTTTCAACTGGCCCTGAGTGACCCAAAGGATTCATTTGAATATCGAAACTCGTGAAATCGCCCTTGAACCGGCAGACAATCGTCGACTGATGAGCCTGTGCGGTCCGTTTGATGACAACGTTAAACAGCTGGAGCGCCGTCTGGGCATTGAGATCAATCGCCGCGACAACCTGTTTAAGCTGGTTGGCCGCGCGCTGAGTGTCGAGGCGGCCGCCAATATTCTGCGTTCGCTGTACGTTGATACCGCGCCGGTGCGCGGCCAGATCCCGGACATTGAACCGGATCAGATCCATCTGGCGATCAAAGAGAGTCGCGTGCTGGAACAGACGGCCGACAGCGTGCCGGAGTACGGTAAAGCGGTAAACATCAAGACCAAGCGCGGCGTAATTAAACCGCGTACGCCAAACCAGGCGCAGTACATCGCCAATATTCTCGATCACGACATCACCTTCGGCATTGGGCCGGCCGGGACCGGGAAAACCTATCTGGCGGTCGCCGCCGCGGTGGATGCGCTGGAGCGGCAGGAGATTCGTCGTATTCTGCTGACGCGTCCGGCGGTCGAAGCCGGCGAAAAGCTCGGCTTCCTGCCCGGCGATCTCAGTCAGAAAGTCGATCCTTACCTGCGTCCGCTGTATGACGCCCTGTTTGAAATGCTGGGCTTCGAGCGCGTCGAGAAGCTGATGGAGCGCAACGTGATTGAAGTCGCGCCGCTGGCCTACATGCGCGGCCGTACGCTGAACGACGCGTTCGTGATTCTCGATGAGAGCCAGAACACCACCATCGAACAGATGAAAATGTTCCTGACGCGTATCGGCTTCAACTCTAAAGCGGTGATTACCGGTGACGTGACGCAGATTGACCTGCCGCGCAGCACCAAATCCGGTCTGCGCCACGCCATTGAAGTGCTGGCCAACGTGGAAGAGATCAGCTTCAACTTTTTCCACAGCGAAGACGTGGTACGTCATCCGGTGGTCGCACGCATTGTTAATGCTTATGAAGCCTGGGAAGAAGCGGACCAGAAACGCCGTGATAAACTGGCGGAAGAGCGTAAGCGTGAGGCGCAGGCGGCACAAACTGCCAGCCAGCCGACGCCGCAGGAGCCTTCATGAGCACGGTGATTTTAGATTTGCAGCTGGCGTGTGCCGATGAAAACGGCCTGCCCGCAGAAGCGGCGTTTCAGCGCTGGCTGGAGGCGGCGGTCACGCCGTTTCAGCCTGAGAGCGAAGTCACGATACGGCTGGTCGATGAAGCGGAGAGTCATGAGCTTAATCTGACTTATCGCGGCAAAGATAAGCCGACTAATGTGCTGTCGTTTCCGTTCGAAGCACCGCCGGGCATTGAGCTGCCGCTGCTGGGCGACCTGATTATTTGTCGTCAGGTTGTTGAGCAGGAAGCGGCCGAGCAGGGCAAAAGCCCTGAAGCGCACTGGGCACACATGGTGGTTCACGGCACGCTGCATCTGCTGGGTTATGACCATATTGAAGACGAGGAAGCTGAAGAGATGGAAGCGCTCGAGACCGAGATAATGCTTGCTCTTGGCTATCCCGATCCGTACATTTCGGAAAAAGAAGACGCCTGAACCGCCGGTTCAGGACATTGCGCTGCTGGCGAGGATGCCGGCAGTTCCTTTCCCTCATTCGAGAGAACTAAATAAAAACGCCATGAGCGACGACCATTCTCAAAACAACGACGCACCCAGTAGTAAAAAGGGTTTTTTCTCCCTGTTAATCAATCAGCTTTTCCACGGCGAACCCAAAAACCGTGACGAACTGCTGGGGCTGATCCGCGATTCTGAGCAAAAAGAGCTGATCGACCAGGACACCCGCGACATGCTGGAAGGGGTGCTGGATATTGCCGAACAGCGCGTGCGCGACATCATGATCCCGCGCTCGCAGATGATAACCCTGAAGCGCAACCAGAGCCTTGAAGAGTGCCTGGCAGTGATTATTGAATCTGCCCACTCGCGCTTCCCGGTAATCAGCGAAGATAAAGACCATGTTGAAGGCATTCTGATGGCGAAAGATCTGCTGCCGTTTATGAGCAGCAGCGCCGAGCCATTCAGCATGGAAAAAGTGCTGCGCCCGGTCGTGGTGGTGCCTGAGAGCAAGCGCGTCGATCGCATGCTCAAAGAGTTCCGCTCGCAGCGCTATCATATGGCGATCGTCATTGATGAGTTCGGTGGTGTCTCCGGACTGGTGACCATCGAAGATATCCTGGAGCTGATCGTCGGCGAAATTGAAGACGAATATGACGACGAAGAAGATCGCGATATCCGCCAGCTCAATCGCCACACCTATACGGTGCGTGCGCTGACGCCGATTGAGGATTTCAATGAGGTATTTGGTAGCGATTTCAGTGATGACGAAGTCGATACCATTGGCGGTCTGGTGATGCAGGGATTCGGCCATCTGCCGGCGCGCGGTGAAAGCATCGACATTGAGGGTTACCAATTCAAAGTTGCGATGGCTGACAGCCGCCGTATCATCCAGGTGCATGTGAAAATTCCGGAAGACTCTCCGCAACCGCAACTGGAAGACGAATAATTTTATGGCATTAGCCTCTCTCTACTCGCAGCAGCGGGTTCGCCTGCTGCTGGCATTAATTCTGGGTGCCGCGGGCACCCTTTCCTTTTCCCCGTATGATTTCTGGCCCGCCGCCCTGCTCTCTCTGGCCGGTTTGCAGCTGCTGTTGCTGGATCGCCGCAGCGCGCAGGCGGCAGGCATCGGTTTTGCCTGGGGCTTTGGCCTGTTCGGCAGCGGCATCAACTGGGTGTACGTCAGCATTGCGACGTTTGGCGGCATGCCCGGCCCGGTCAATGTGTTCCTCGTGGTGCTGCTCGCCGCCTATCTGGCGCTCTACCCGCTGCTGTTTGCCCTGCTGCTGAACCGCTTCTGGCCGCGGGCCACGCTGTGGCGCATGGCGCTGGCGGCACCGGCGCTGTGGCAGATCACCGAGTTTCTGCGCGGCTGGGTGCTGACCGGCTTTCCATGGCTGCAGTTTGGCTACAGCCAGATCGATGGGCCGCTGAAAGGCCTGGCGCCGCTGGCTGGCGTGGAAACCATCACCTTCCTGCTGATGGTGATTGCCGGCATGCTGGCCTCGGCCTGCTACCACCGCAGCGTGAAAAACCTGATTATCGCCGTCGCGCTGCTGCTGCTGCCGTGGCCACTGCGGATGCTGCAGTGGTATCAGCCGCTGCCGCAGCGCAGCGTCAATGTGGCGATGGTGCAGGGCAATATTCCGCAGTCAATGAAGTGGGATCCGCAGCAGCTGCTGACCACGCTGCGCGTCTATACCGCATACAGCAAGCCGTTTATCGGCAAAGCGCCAATCATCATCTGGCCGGAGTCGGCAATTACCGATCTGGAGAGTAATCAGCAGCCGTTTCTGCATGCGCTGGATGACGAACTGCGCGCGCGTGGCAGCACGCTGATCACCGGCATTGTTGATTCGCGCGTTGAGAGCGACAACCGCTATCACGATTACAACTCGGTAATTGTGCTGGGTGGCGCGCAGCCTTACAGCTATCAGAGCCGCAACCGTTACCAGAAAAACCATCTGGTGCCGTTTGGCGAGTTTGTACCGCTGGAAGGTCTGCTGCGTCCGCTGGCTCCGTTCTTCGACCTGCCGATGTCCTCGTTCAGCCGTGGCGCCTACCTGCAGCCGCAGCTGAAAGTGGCGGGCTACAACCTCACCAGCGCAATTTGCTATGAGATCGTGCTGGGCGAACAGGTGCGCGCCAACTTCCGTCCGGACACCAACTTCCTGCTGACGGTGTCGAACGATGCCTGGTTCGGTCATTCGATTGGTCCGTGGCAGCATTTCCAGATGGCGCGCATGCGTGCGCTGGAGCTGGGTCGCCCGCTGCTGCGCTCAACCAACAACGGTGTTACCGCAGTGGTGAATGCGCAGGGAGACGTGGAGAACATCATCCCGCAGTTCACCCGCGAAGTGCTGAGCGCAACAGTCACGCCTGCCAGCGGGGAAACGCCGTATGCACGCGTCGGTATCTGGCCGGTATGGCTGCTGACGCTGGCGGGCATCGTGCTGGCGATTTTACGCCGCCGCGCCTGATATCCCGCCCTCTCACCAGGCGAAGCGCAGGCTTCGCCTTTTTTCTGCGCAGTTTTCCGCTCCCTTTCTCCTTAGTCACCGCCACTTTCTGCTGCCTTTTTGCTCGCTCTCCGCGTACTGGCACGATCATTGCTAATTATTTCAGTGGTTTTAGCAACATCGGTGATTTGTCAGCGTAATGCCCTGTTTGCGCACCATTATCTGGCACCGAAGCGCACTTAATTGGCGCAGAGGCCGTTTTTTGCCTCTTATTGGTGCGGAGCGGCTCGCAAAAAACGAACTTTTTTGTTTCATTACGTTAACAATTCGCTATGTTAATCACTATCCTGCGCGCAGTTGCGCTAAGGGATAATTATAAAAGCAGCAGGAAATACACACAACATCACAATCTGCGCAGTTTATGTTCTGCGCAACATTCACACGAAGGAGTAGGAACATGCAGATTCGCAAAGTGGCATTATCGCTTCTGCTGTTGGGCACAGCAGCGGGCGCGGCCCAGGCGGAAGATCTCACCGGCACCCTGAAAAAAATCAATGATAGTGGCGTGATTGTCGTGGGGCACCGTGAGTCATCCGTTCCCTTTTCTTACTACGACAACCAGCAGAAAGTGGTGGGCTATTCGCAGGACTACTCCAACGCCATTGTTGCCGCCATCAAAGCGAAACTGAATAAGCCGGATCTGCAGGTCAAAATGCTGCCGATCACCTCGCAAAACCGTATTCCACTGCTGCAAAACGGCACCTACGATTTCGAGTGTGGCTCGACCACCAACAACGTAGAGCGTCAGCAGCAGGCGGCGTTCTCTGACACCATCTTCATCATCGGTACGCGTCTGCTGGTGAAGAAAGGTGGCGACATCAAAGACTTCGCCGATCTGAAAGGCAAAACCGTGGTCGTCACCTCGGGCACCACCTCTGAGATTCTGCTGCGCAAGCTGAATGACGAGAAGAAAATGGATATGCGCATCATCAGCGCGAAAGATCACGGTGACTCGTTCCGCACGCTGGAAACCGGTCGCGCAGTGGCTTTCATGATGGATGACGCGCTGCTGGCCGGTGAACGTGCTAAGGCGAAGAAACCGGATAACTGGGAAATCACTGGCACACCGCAGTCCAAAGAAGCCTACGGCTGCATGCTGCGTAAAGACGATGCGCCATTTAAACAGCTGATGGATGACACCATCGCCAAAGCGCAGACGTCGGGTGAAGCCACCAAATGGTTCGATACCTGGTTCAAACAGCCAATTCCGCCGAAGAACCTGAACCTGAACTTCGAGCTGTCTTCTGACATGCAGGCGCTGTTTAAAGCACCGAACGACAAAGCACTCTGAATTAACAATGAAAACAAGGGCGGCACTGCTGCCCTCTCGATTGCTGAACACGCGGTGCGGACAGACAGACTGTAACAGGCCGTTCCCCTGAAGCAGGACACAAGACACCGCTCAACAATCTTATGGGTAGCCTCGCTACCCTTTTTTTACCGGAGCTCGTTATGGGTATCGATTGGAACTGGGGCATCTTTTTACAGCAGGCTCCGTTCGGCAATACGACTTACCTCGGCTGGCTGTGGTCCGGATTTCAGGTGACCGTCGCGGTCTCCTGCTGCGCCTGGATTATCGCCTTCCTGGTAGGTTCCTTCTTTGGCATTCTGCGTACCGTGCCTAATCGCTGGCTGTCCACGATTGGCACCTGCTACGTGGAGCTGTTTCGTAATATCCCGCTGATCGTGCAGTTCTTCTTCTGGTATCTGGTGGCGCCAGAACTGGTCGGGGAGAAGCTCGGCATGTGGTTTAAGGCTGAACTGGACCCGAACATCCAGTTTTTCCTCTCTTCAACCATCTGTCTCGGTCTGTTCACCGCCGCACGCGTGTGTGAGCAGGTGCGCGCCGCGATTCAGTCGCTGCCGCGCGGCCAGAAAAACGCCGGTCTGGCGATGGGCCTGACGCTGCCGCAGACCTACCGCTACGTGCTGCTGCCTAACGCCTATCGCGTGATTGTGCCGCCGATGACCTCGGAAATGCTTAACCTGGTGAAGAACTCCGCCATCGCCTCTACCATCGGTCTGGTCGACCTGGCGGCGCAGGCGGGCAAGCTGCTGGATTACTCGGCGCATGCCTATGAATCTTTCACCGCTATCACCCTGGCCTACGTTGGTATTAACCTGGTGATCATGCTGATTATGAGTCTGGTAGAACGCAAAATCCGCCTGCCCGGCAACCTGGGAGGCAAATAATGTACGATTTTGACTGGAGTTCGATTCCGCCCAGCCTGCCCTATCTGCTGAACGGCATGATCATTACGCTGAAAATCACGGCGGTGGCGGTGGTGTTTGGCATTATCTGGGGCACTATTCTGGCGGTGATGCGTTTGTCCGCGTTCGCCCCGATCCGCTGGTTCGCCAAACTGTACGTGAACCTGTTCCGCTCGGTACCGCTGGTGATGGTGCTGCTGTGGTTCTATCTGGTGGTTCCCAGCTTCCTGCAGCAGGTGCTTGGGCTGTCGCCAAAAACCGATATCCGCCTGATCTCCGCCATGGTGGCGTTTGCGCTGTTTGAAGCCGCTTACTATTCGGAGATTATCCGCGCCGGTATCCAGAGCATCTCGCGCGGCCAGTCCAACGCGGCGCTGGCGCTGGGTATGACGCAGTGGCAGTCGATGAAGCTGATCATCCTGCCGCAGGCGTTCCGCGCCATGGTGCCGCTGCTGCTGACGCAGGGCATCGTGCTGTTCCAGGACACCTCGCTGGTGTATGTGTTAAGCCTGGCGGACTTCTTCCGCACCGCGTCCACCATCGGTGAACGTGACGGTACCCAGGTAGAAATGGTTCTGTTTGCCGGTCTGGTCTACTTCGTGATCAGCCTGAGCGCTTCGCTGTTGGTGAGTTATCTCAAAAGAAAAAGGACGGTTTAAATGATTAGCCTGAAAAATGTTTCTAAGTGGTATGGGCACTTTCAGGTGCTGACCGACTGCTCCACCGAAGTGAAGAAAGGTGAAGTAGTGGTGGTCTGCGGACCGTCCGGCTCGGGTAAATCGACGCTGATTAAAACGGTGAACGGGCTGGAGCCTGTGCAGCAGGGTAGCATTCAGGTGAACGGTACCGAGGTGAACAACAAAAAAACCAATCTCGCCCAACTGCGCAGTAAAGTGGGCATGGTGTTCCAGCACTTCGAACTGTTCCCGCATCTCAGCATCATTGATAACCTGGTGCTGGCACAGGTGAAAGTGCTGAAGCGCGACAAAACTGCCGCGCGCGATAAGGGCCTTGCCCTGCTGAAGCGCGTGGGTCTGGCGGCGCATGCGGAGAAATTCCCTGGTCAGCTGTCTGGCGGTCAGCAGCAGCGCGTCGCCATCGCCCGTGCGCTGTGCATGGATCCTATCGCCATGCTGTTCGATGAACCGACTTCCGCGCTGGATCCGGAGATGATCAACGAAGTGCTGGACGTCATGGTGGAGTTAGCCAACGAAGGCATGACGATGATGGTGGTGACGCACGAGATGGGCTTTGCGCGCAAAGTAGCGAATCGCGTCATTTTCATGGATGAAGGGAAGATTGTTGAAGACACCAACAAGGATGACTTCTTCAGCAATCCGCAGTCCGACCGTGCCAAAGACTTCCTCGCGAAGATCCTGCACTGATACTCACCATTCTGGCGGTCCACGGACCGCCAGCGTCAGGGCTTATCTTGCCCCTCCTGCCCTTCACCAAAATCGATATATTGCTGCTGTGATGCGCACCATTAAGCTTCATCATCGCGGTAACTAAATGCGCGCATACCGCCGCACCTGTTTTTTACGGCAGAAGGGATCCTGAACTAAGCCGGACGTCACGCGGCAGGGATGCCGCGTGTCGAGGCACGCAGGGATGCGGGTTTTGCCGATCCGGGCGTGTTCAGGTTCCCTTCTGACAGTCCGCACGCCTTCAGCAGCAATACTTTTTTTGCTTCATAGCACGGTGATAATTCAGGGCTCAAACGGCTGACGCTGGAACTGATCGTGGCCGCATTCCGGGCAGCGCGTCAGGCTCTCCGGGGTGTAAATCGCCCGGGTAAAGCCGCACTTTTCACACACCAGATTGCCCAGCCCCACCACTTCGCCGCTCTGATACACGCCGTGATGCCGCAGATCCTGAAACACTTCGCGCCACTCCAGCTGGCTCTTATCGGTGATATCGGCCAGCTCTTTCCACAGGCTTTCACGAATCACCCGCAGAAACACTGAATCGCCGAGCGCTTCGCTGGACTCCTGATAGCTGAGCGCGAACTCGTGCAAATCGCGCCGCACCGCGCGCATGACCTCGTCGACTTCGGCGGTGGTCAGCGTCTGTTTCTGCAGCAGCGCACTACGCGCCTCGGCGACCAGTGCGTCGACATCACGCTCGCCACGCTCCAGCCGCTGGGTTAATGCTGCTACGGTTGCACGATACTCCTGCGCCACATTATTCATTTTGTTCTCCTTTCCGCTGCGGATGCTGAGTTAAGTTTAGCCGCTTTGCCATATTTGCTGCGCTTAGCGCAGAGGAAATCGCAAAAGGGTGAAAGCGCTGGCGCATTCCGCACAAATCACGCCGCCGGAGGGCGTCAATTGTTGTTGAGGGGCGGCCTTATGGGTATGCTATGCGGATCAAAAGTGTTTAAAAAACGATTTCACAAGGACCACAGGCAGCCATGCAAGAGCAATACCGCCCGGAAGAGATAGAATCCCGCGTCCAGCAGCACTGGGACGAAAACGAAACCTTCAAAGTGACCGAGCAGGAAGGCAAAGAGAAATACTATTGCCTGTCTATGCTGCCCTATCCTTCTGGCCGCCTGCACATGGGCCACGTGCGTAACTACACCATTGGCGATGTGATTGCGCGCTACCAGCGCATGCTGGGCAAAAACGTCCTGCAGCCGATTGGCTGGGATGCCTTTGGCCTGCCCGCCGAAGGGGCGGCGGTGAAAAACAACACTGCGCCAGCACCCTGGACCTACGACAACATCGAATACATGAAAAACCAGCTGAAACTGCTGGGCTTCGGCTATGACTGGAGTCGCGAACTGGCGACCTGTCAGCCTGAGTATTACCGCTGGGAACAGTGGTTCTTCACCAAACTGTACGAAAAAGGTCTGGTCTACAAAAAAACCTCCGCAGTCAACTGGTGCCCGAACGACCAGACCGTACTGGCGAACGAACAGGTGATCGATGGCTGCTGCTGGCGCTGCGACACCAAAGTCGAACGCAAAGAGATCCCGCAGTGGTTCGTGAAAATCACCGATTACGCCGAAGAGCTGCTCAACGACCTCGATAAGCTGGAAGACTGGCCGGAGCAGGTCAAGACCATGCAGCGCAACTGGATTGGCCGTTCTGAAGGTGTGGAGATCACCTTTGACGTGGCCAACAGCGCGGAAAAAGTCACGGTTTACACCACCCGTCCGGACACCTTCATGGGGGCAACTTATGTCGCCGTGGCAGCCGGTCATCCTCTGGCGCGTCAGGCTGCCGTCAACAACCCGGCGCTGGCTGACTTCATTGCTGAATGCAGCAACACCAAAGTCGCCGAAGCGGACATGGCCACGATGGAGAAGAAAGGCATGGCCACCGGCCTGCACGCTATCCATCCGCTGACGGGCGAAGAGATTCCGGTCTGGGTCGCTAACTTCGTGCTGATGGAGTACGGCACCGGTGCCGTGATGGCCGTACCGGGTCATGACCAGCGCGACTGGGAATTCGCCACCAAATACGATCTCAACATCAAGCCGGTGGTGCTCAACCTCGACGGTACCGAGCCGGATGTCAGCGCCGCGGCGATGACCGAAAAAGGCACGCTGTTCAACTCCGGCGAGTTTGACGGTCTGGACCACGACGCCGGCTTCAACGCCATCGCCGATGCGCTGGCCGCCAAAGGCGTCGGCGTGCGTAAAGTAAACTATCGCCTGCGCGACTGGGGTGTGTCACGCCAGCGCTACTGGGGTGCGCCAATTCCGATGGTGACGCTGGAAGATGGCACCGTAATGCCAACGCCAGAAGATCAGCTGCCGGTAATTCTGCCGGAAGACGTGGTCATGGACGGTATCACCAGCCCAATCAAAGCCGATCCGGAGTGGGCGAAAACCACCGTCAACGGTCAGCCGGCGCTGCGTGAAACCGACACCTTCGACACCTTTATGGAATCATCGTGGTACTACGCGCGTTACACCTGTGCGAACTACAACGAAGGCATGCTGGATCCGGCGGCAGCGAACTACTGGCTGCCGGTCGATCAGTATGTGGGCGGTATCGAACACGCCATCATGCACCTGATGTATTTCCGCTTCTACCACAAGCTGCTGCGCGACGCGGGCCTGGTCAACTCTGACGAGCCGGCCAAACGCCTGCTGTGTCAGGGCATGGTACTGGCAGACGCCTTCTACTACGTCGGCGCCAACGGCGAGCGCAACTGGGTTTCACCGGTTGACGTTAACGTCGAGCGCGACGAAAAAGGCCGCATCACCAAAGCCATCGACAATCAGGGCCGCGAAGTGATCTACGCGGGCATGAGCAAAATGTCGAAGTCCAAAAACAACGGCATCGACCCGCAGCTGATGGTTGAGCGCTACGGCGCAGATACCGTGCGTCTGTTCATGATGTTTGCCTCCCCGGCGGAAATGACGCTGGAGTGGCAGGAGTCAGGCGTGGAAGGCGCTAACCGCTTCCTGAAACGCGTGTGGAAGCTGGCGTACGATCACGTGGCTAAAGGCGCGACCGTGGCGCTGGATGTCAACGCGCTCAACGATGAGCAGAAAGCGCTGCGTCGCGATCTGCACAAAACCATCGCCAAAGTGGCGGATGACATCGGCCGTCGTCAGACCTTCAACACCGCTATTGCGGCGATCATGGAGCTGATGAACAAACTGCTGCGCGCGCCGCAGGAGAGCGAACAGGATCGCGCCCTGATGCAGGAAGCGCTGGTCGCCGTAACGCGCCTGCTCTATCCATTCACCCCGCACGCCAGCTACGTGCTGTGGCAGGCACTGGGTGGCGAAGGCAGCATCGACGACGCCAGCTGGCCGGTTGCCGATGAAGCGGCAATGGTAGAGGATTCGCTGCTGGTGGTGGTGCAGGTCAACGGTAAAGTGCGTGGTAAAATTACCGTAGCGCCGGATGCGACGCAGGAGCAGGTGCAGGCGCGTGCGGCACAGGAGCATCTGGTGGCGAAATATCTGGATGGCGTCACCCTTCGTAAAGTGATTTATGTCCCTGGCAAACTGCTTAACCTGGTCGTAGGTTAAGTTCAGGAGGAACTGTGCGACAACTCGTTATCAGGCTGTTTGTCCTGCTGGCAGTGCTGGTCACTGCCGGCTGTGGTTTTCATCCGCGCGGCACCACGCAGGTGCCACCGGAAATGAAAACGCTGATCGTCCAGAGCGGCGATCCGTATGGCCCGCTGGCGCGCACCGTGCGTCAGCAGCTGCGCATCAACGATGTCAAAATCGTTGAAGACAGCAAAGCGGCCAGTGCGCAATACCCGACGCTGCGTCTCGGCGCGGAGAGCCAGGGACGCGATACTGCGTCGGTATTCATCAGCGGCACCACCGCCGAATACTCGCTGGTAATGACCGTCAGCGCGCAGGTGTTGCTGCCGGGTAAAGGCATTTATCCGATCAGCACCACGGTATACCGTTCGTTCTTCGACAACCCGAACGCCGCGCTGGCGAAGGATGCCGAGCAGGATATGATCGTGCAGGAGATGCGTCAGCGTGCCGCCGAGCAGCTGGTACGTAAGCTGCTGACGGTACACGCCGCGCAGGAGAGCAACAAAGAGACGCTGCCGCAACCTGAAGTGATTGCGCCAGGCGCGGACTCACCGGAAGTGCCCTCCTCGTCAGCCACCAGTCTGCAATGATCAGGATCTATCCTGAACAACTGCGCGCGCAGCTTCGAGAGGGGCTGCGCGCCTGTTATTTTCTCACCGGTAATGAACCCCTGCTGATTCAGGAGAGCGCAGATGCCATCCGCGCTGCCGCCGCTCAGCAGGGCTTCGACGAACATTTTTCCGTCAGCGTTGATGCGCAGACTGACTGGGAGGCGATTTTCGCCAGCTGTCAGTCGCTGAGCCTGTTCACACAGCGCCAGACGCTGACGCTGCAACTGCCGGAAAACGGCCCCAACGCCGCCATCGCCGAACAGCTGGTGAAACTGGCGGCGCTGCTGCACAGCGACATTATGCTGGTGCTGCGGATGGCGAAGCTGACCAAAGCGCAGGAAAACAGCGCCTGGTTCAAAGCGCTCAGCGCCAGTGCGGTGCTGGTGCCGTGCCAGACGCCGGAACAGGCGCAGCTGCCGCGCTGGGTGGCCGCCCGCGCGAAAGCCCTGCAGCTGAGTATTGATGACGCGGCAATTCAGCTGCTCTGCTACTGTTATGAAGGTAATCTGCTGGCGCTGGCCCAGGCGCTGGAGCGGCTGTCGCTGCTGTGGCCGGACGGCAAACTGACGCTGCCCCGCGTGGAAGAAGCGGTGAACGATGCCGCGCATTTCACGCCGTTTCACTGGGTTGATGCGCTGCTGGCCGGCAAGAGCAAACGCGCGCTGCACATTTTGCGTCAGCTGCAAAAAGAGGACAGCGAAGTGGTGATTCTGCTGCGCACGCTGCAGCGCGATCTGCTGACGCTACTGCAGCTGCAACGCCAGCAGGCGAAGCAGCCGCTGCGCACGCTGATGGATCAACAACGTATCTGGCAGAACCGCCGTGCCCTGTTCACTGAAGCGCTGCAGCGACTGGATGCGCAACGGCTGCAGCAAGCGGTGCATCTGCTGGCTCAACTCGAACTGACCATGAAGCAGGACTACGGTCAGAATCTGTGGCCGCAGCTGGAGACGCTGTCGTTGCTGCTGTGCCATCGTGATTTTCCGCTGGGTTTAACTGATGTCTGACCTTTACGCGCTGTTTGGCGGCACCTTCGATCCCATTCATTACGGCCATCTGCGTCCGGTCACCGCGCTGGCGCAGCAGGTTGGCCTGCAAAAAGTGACGCTGCTGCCAAACAACGTGCCGCCGCACCGGCCACAGCCGGAAGCCAGCGCACAACAGCGCGTGGCGATGCTGCGCTGCGCCATTGCCGATCGTCCGCTGTTTGATATCGACACGCGCGAGCTGACGCGCACCACGCCGTCATGGACGGTGGACACGCTGGAAACCCTGCGCGCCGAGCGCGGCGCACAACAGCCCCTCGGGTTTATCATCGGTCAGGATTCTCTGCTAACGTTAGGAAAATGGCATCGCTGGCAGGAGTTGCTGTCGCTGTGTCACCTGCTGGTCTGTCAGCGTCCAGGCTACGCCGCGCAGATGGCTACGCCAGAGATGCAGCAGTGGCTGGATGCGCACCGCGCGCATGAGGTGCAGCAGCTGCATCGCGCGCCGGCAGGCCACATCTGGCTGGCCGATACGCCGCTGTTCGACATTTCTGCCACTGAGATTCGCCAGCGCCGCCATCATGGCCAGGACTGCGCCGATCTGCTGCCAGCGGCGGTGATCGACTACATCGATCGCGCGGGCTTATATCGCGATTGATCGCCGCGTGCTATACTGCGCCGCTTCATTTTTGGCTGCGTTTTCCGGGGCATTCAGCCTGCCCATAATCACCTGTTTTTAAGGGGAACCTTTTGCAAGGCAAAGCACTCCAAGAGTTCGTTATTGATAAGATTGATGATCTCAAAGGCCAGGACATCGTTGCGATTGATGTGCAGGGCAAATCCAGTATCACCGATTGCATGATTATCTGTACCGGGACCTCCAACCGTCACGTCTCCTCCATCGCTGACCATGTGATGCAGGAATCGCGCGCGGCTGGCCTGAAACCGCTCGGCGTCGACGGCAAAGCGGCTGCTGACTGGGTTGTGGTCGATCTCGGTGAAGTGATCGTGCACGTGATGCAGGAAGAGAGCCGCCAGCTGTATGAGCTGGAAAAGCTCTGGAGCTAAACGTTGAAACTGCAGCTTGTCGCCGTCGGCACCAAAATGCCCGACTGGGTTCAGACCGGTTTCATGGAGTACCTGCGTCGCTTTCCCAAAGATATGCCGTTTGAGCTGACTGAAGTGCCGGCCGGTAAACGCGGCAAAAACGCCGACATCAAACGCATTCTGGAAAAAGAGGGTGAAGCGATGCTGGCGGCGGTGGGCAAAGGCAACCGCATTGTGACGCTGGATATTCCCGGACAGCCGTGGGAAACGCCGCAGCTGGCGCAGCAGTTAGAGCGCTGGAAGCTGGACGGGCGTGATGTCAGCCTGCTGATTGGTGGGCCGGAAGGCCTGGCGCCGGCGTGTAAAGCGGCAGCCGAGCAGAGCTGGTCACTGTCCGCGTTAACGCTGCCGCACCCGCTGGTGCGTGTGCTGGTGGCGGAAAGCCTGTATCGTGCCTGGAGTATTACCACTAATCACCCTTATCACCGTGAATAAACGCCTGACAACCTCCAGACAATAAACGCAGCGGATGAAATTACAGAGCAACGCTTTTCGCGATTACACTGCCGAACAGAAACTGTTTGTCCGCCGCGCCCTGGTGGCCTTTGTCGGCATCCTGCTGCTCTCCAGCGTGCTGGTGGTCAATCTGTATCATCTGCAGATCCTGCGCTTCGACGACTACAGCACCCGTTCAAACGAAAACCGCATCAAACTGGTGCCGGTTGCCCCCAGCCGCGGCATCATCTATGACCGCAACGGTGTGCCGCTGGCGCTCAATCGCACCATTTACCAGGCCGAGCTGGTGCCGGAAAAAGTCGATGACCTGAAGCAGACGCTGCAGGATCTGCGGCCGGTGCTGGATTTGACCGACGACGATATCGATGCGTTTGAAAAAGAGCGCAAGCGCTCGCGCCGCTTTACCTCGATTCCGGTCAAAACCGGCCTGAATGAAGTGCAGGTCGCGCGCTTTGCAGTGAACCAGTACCGTTTCCCGGGCGTGGAAGTGAAAGGCTACCAGCGCCGCTACTACCCTTACGGCCAGACGCTGACGCACGTGGTGGGCTACGTCTCGAAAATCAACGATCGTGACGTCAAGCGCCTTGATGAAGAAGGCAAATGGCCGAATTACGCAGCCACCCACGACATCGGTAAGCTCGGCATCGAAAACTATTACGAAGATGTGCTGCACGGCAAAACCGGTTACGAAGAGGTTGAAGTCAACAACCGCGGTCGCGTGATCCGTCAGCTGCATGAGCAGTCACCGCAGGCCGGACGCGATATCTGGTTAACCATCGATCTCAAGCTACAGCAGTACATCGAAACCCTGCTGACCGGCAGCCGCGCCGCCGTGGTGGTGAGCGATCCGCGCACCGGTGAGATTCTCGCGCTGGTCTCCACACCCAGTTACGATCCGAATCTGTTTGTCGATGGTATTTCGAGTAAAGATTATAAGGCGCTGCTCGGCGATGAGAACCGCCCGCTGTATAACCGTGCGCTGCAGGCATCGTATCCGCCAGCTTCCACGGTTAAACCTTATGTGGCGGTCTCAGCGCTCAGCGCCGGCGTGATCAACCGTAATACCAGCCTGTTCGATCCGGGCTGGTGGCAGCTGCCGGGCTCAGAAAAACGCTACCGCGACTGGAAAAAATGGGGCCACGGTCGCCTCAACGTCACTAAATCGCTGGAAGAGTCAGCGGATACCTTCTTCTATCAGGTGGCCTATGACATGGGCATCGACCGCCTGTCGGAGTGGATGACCAAATTCGGCTACGGCCACCGTACCGGTATCGACCTGCCGCAGGAGAGTCCCGGTAACATGCCGACGCGCGAATGGAAGATGAAACGCTTTAAAAAGCCGTGGTATCAGGGCGATACCATTCCGGTCGGTATCGGCCAGGGCTACTGGACAGCGACGCCGGTGCAGATGAACAAAGCGCTGATGATCCTGATTAACGACGGCGTGATCAAAGTGCCGCACCTGCTGCGCGCCACCCGTGAAGGCAACAGCATGGTGCCGTATCGCCAGCCGCCGGATGCGCCGATTGGCGACATTCACTCCGGCTACTGGGAGATCGCCAAAGACGGGATGTATGGCGTGGCCAACCGCGCCAACGGCACCGCGCATAAAAGCTTTGCCGATGCACCGTACAAGATTGCGGCGAAATCCGGTACCGCACAGGTGTTTGGCCTGAAAGAGAATGAGACGTACAACGCGCACAAGATTGCCGAACGGCTGCGTGACCATAAGCTGATGACCGCCTTCGCGCCGTACGACAAGCCGCGCGTCGCCGTCACCATGATTCTGGAAAACGGCGGTGCCGGCCCGGCGGTGGGCACCGTGATGCGCCAGATTCTCGACCACATAATGCTGGGCGACAACAATACCGTGCTGCCAGAAGCCGCACCCATGCCGCCCGGCTACGAAGGTGAATAACGATGTCGATGAACGATAGTCCCCAGAAAAGAACGATCTGGACGCGTATCCATATCGACCCACTGTTTATGCTGATCATCATCAGCCTGCTGGCCTACAGCGCCATTGTTATCTGGAGCGCCAGCGGCCAGGATCCGGGCATGATGGAGCGCAAGCTCGGGCAGATTGCCATGGGCACCATCATCATGCTGGTGATGGCGCAGGTGCCGCCGCGCGTGTATGAAAGCTGGGCGCCCTACCTCTACATTGTCTGCGTGATTTTGCTGGTGGCGGTCGATGCCTTCGGCCACATCAGTAAAGGGGCACAGCGCTGGCTGGATCTCGGTTTTGTGCGCTTCCAGCCATCGGAAATCGCTAAAATCGCCGTGCCGCTGATGGTGGCACGCTTCATCAACCGCGATGTCTGCCCGCCGACGCTGAAAAACACCGGCATCGCGCTGGTGCTGATTTTCATGCCGACGCTGCTGGTGGCGGCGCAGCCGGACCTCGGTACCTCCATTCTGATCGCCGCCTCCGGCCTGTTTGTGCTGTTCCTCTCGGGCATGAGCTGGAAGCTGATTGGCGTGGCCGTGCTGCTGGTGGCGGCGTTCATCCCGATTCTGTGGTTCTTCCTGATGCACGATTATCAGCGCGACCGTGTGATGATGCTGCTCGATCCGGAGAGCGATCCGCTTGGTGCCGGCTACCACATTATTCAGTCCAAGATTGCTATCGGCTCCGGCGGACTGCGCGGCAAAGGCTGGCTGCATGGCACCCAGTCGCAGCTGGAGTTTCTGCCCGAACGTCACACCGACTTTATCTTCGCGGTGCTGGCGGAAGAACTCGGCCTGGTGGGCGTCCTGCTGCTGCTGGTGCTTTATCTGCTGCTGATCATGCGCGGGCTGGTGATTGCCGCACGCGCGCAAACCACTTTTGGTCGCGTGATGTCCGGCGGCCTGATGCTGATTCTGTTTGTGTATGTTTTCGTTAACATTGGCATGGTTAGTGGTATCTTACCGGTGGTTGGCGTGCCGCTGCCGCTGGTGAGCTACGGCGGATCGGCGCTGATTGTGTTAATGGCCGGATTTGGCATCGTGATGTCGATCCACACTCATCGAAAAATGTTATCTAAAAGCGTTTAAGAGGCTGCACATGCGTAAGGACTGGCTTGGGGTTGCTCTGGCATCACTGGTACTGGCTGCCTGTTCCACACCGGAACAGCAGACGAACACGGCCCCGCCGCAGCCGGCCTATAATGGCCCGGTGGTGGAGATTCCCGGCGTGGAGCCGCGCTATGAGCCGATCAATCCCTCTACCAGCCAGGACTACAGCGTCAACGGCAAAACCTACCGGGTGATTAAAGATCCGTCCAACTACAGCGAAGTTGGTCTGGCAACCTGGTACGGTGAAGAAGCGCAGGGCAACCGCACCGCGCTGGGTGAAACCTACGATCCGGACGCGTTAAGCGCCGCACACCCTACCCTGCCGCTGCCAAGCTACGTGCGCGTCACCAACCTGGCTAACGGCCGGCAGATTGTGGTGCGCGTCAACGATCGCGGCCCTTACACGCCGGGCCGGATTATCGACCTGTCGCGCGCCGCGGGCGATCGCCTGAATATTTCCAATAACACCCGCGTACGGGTGGATTACATCAAAGTAGCACCGGACGGTTCGGTGTCCGGCCCGGGCACCATCGGCACCACCGTGGCCAAACAGAGCTATGCGCTGCCGGCGCGGCCTGACCTGAGCGGCGGCATGGTGATGACCGGCGCCAGCAGCGCGCCCGCCCCTGCCGCACAGGACGTCCGCGCGGTGGATAACAGTTCACTGCAGAGCAACGGCAACATCGGCGCACCGGTGCAGAGCAGCGGCTTTCTCGGCGCACCGCAGCCGTTAGCCAGCGGCGTACTGGAAGGCAGCGCGCCGGCCACACCGGTTGTCGCCAGCCCTGCCGCACCGGCTGCGGCTGCGGCAGCGAGTCCGGCTCCGGCCAGCCACAACGCCAGCGCCCATGCCGGCAGCGGTTTTGTGGTACAGGTTGGCGCCCTGAATGACGCCGCACGCGCCCGGCAGATGGCGGACAGCCTTGGCCAGCGCTTTGGTGTACCCGGCGCGGTGGAAGCCAATGGCAACGTCTACCGCGTGCAGCTTGGCGGTTTCAGCAGCCGGGCTCAGGCCGCGGCGCTGCAGCAGCGTCTGAGCACTGAAGCGCAGATCAGCTCCTTTATTACCACGGCCCGCCCGTCAATGTGACGGGCCGTGCCCTTGCCTGCTGACACTGAGGCATAAAGCCAGATGTCGCACGATGGCAGCTTTGCTATAGTAAGGCACTTTTTTCACTCTTAACCCCACGGATGCTGTAGTCCTGAACATGAATACGCTGAAACCTTCTCGTTTTCTGAAACGCCTGACAGTGGGATCACTGGTCGCTCTCTCCCTCAGCCACGTTGCCTTTGCAGATGATGTTAATCTGAAAACCATGATTCCGGGCGTGCCGGACATCGATGCCGAAGCTTACGTGCTGATCGACTATAACTCCGGCAAAGTGCTGGCGGAAAAGAACGCGGACGCGCGCCGCGACCCGGCCAGTCTGACCAAAATGATGACCAGCTACGTCATCGGCCAGGCGGTCAAAGCGGGCAAAATCCATCAGGATGACATTGTTACCGTCGGTAAAGATGCCTGGGCAACCGGCAATCCGGTGTTCAAAGGCTCCTCGCTGATGTTCCTCAAGCCGGGCGATCGCGTACCGGTCTCTCAGCTGACGCGCGGTATCGTGCTGCAGTCCGGTAACGACGCTTGCGTGGCGATGGCCGATTATGTTGCCGGCAGTCAGGACGCGTTCGTTAACCTGATGAATAACTACGTGGGCGCGCTGGGCCTGAAAAATACCCATTTCCAGACCGTGCACGGTCTTGATGCTGACGGTCAGTACAGTACGGCGCGTGACATGGCGCTGATTGGCCAGGCGCTGATTCGCGATGTGCCGGATGAGTACGCGGTCTACAGAGAGAAAGAGTTCACCTTTAATAACATCCGCCAGATGAACCGTAACGGCCTGCTGTGGGATACCAGCCTGAACGTCGACGGCATCAAAACCGGCCACACCGAAGCCGCCGGCTATAACCTGGTGGCGTCAGCGACCGAAGGCCAGATGCGTCTGATCTCGGCGGTGATGGGCGGTCACACCTTCAAAGGCCGTGAAACCGAAAGTAAAAAGCTGCTGACCTGGGGCTTCCGCTTCTTCGAAACCGTGGCACCGCTGAAGGCGGGCAAAGAGTTTGCGTCTGAGCCGGTATGGTTTGGCAACAGCGATCGCGTGCAGCTCGGCGTGGAAAAAGATGCCTACCTGACCATCCCGCGCGGCCGCATGAAAGACCTCAAGGCCAGTTACGTGCTGAACAACACCGAACTGCACGCGCCGCTACAGAAAAACCAGGTCGTGGGCAGCATCAACTTCCAGCTGGATGGTAAAACCATCGAACAGCGTCCGCTGGTGGTGCTGAACGAAGTGCAGGAAGGCGGTTTCTTCAGCCGCATCATCGATTACATCAAACTGATGTTCCATCACTGGTTCGGCTAAGGCGCGCTTGAAAAATCGCCAATCCGTCCCCAGATAAGCTACTATATTGCTCCCGCTTCGGCGGGAGCCTGTTTTTTATGCACCGGAGTTAATATGAAAACCAAACTGAATGAACTGCTCGAATTCCCGACGCCTTTTACCTACAAAGTGATGGGCCTGGCGCAACCGGAGCTGGTTGATCAAGTGGTTGAAGTGGTGCAGCGTCATGCGCCCGGCGACTACAGCCCTGACGTGAAGCCCAGCAGCAAAGGCAATTATCACTCGGTTTCGATCACCATTAACGCCACCCACATCGAACAGGTGGAAACCCTGTACGAAGAGCTGGGCAACATCGAAATCGTGCGCATGGTGCTGTAATGCTGACGCTGGTAAAGGCCGCTTTGCCAGCGTTATACTCTGCCCTCCACTCGCTACCGGACTTCTGCTTTGTCTGCTAATACGCTTCTTGTTCGTCAGCTTGGCCAGCGCGACTGGCAGCCCGTCTCCGATGCCATGCATCACTTTACCGATCGGCGCGACAGCGCCACCGCCGATGAACTCTGGCTGGTGGAACACCCCGCGGTGTTTACTCAGGGCCAGGCGGGCAAAGCCGAACATGTGCTGGTGCCGGGCGATATTCCGGTGGTACAGAGCGATCGTGGCGGCCAGGTAACCTATCACGGCCCGGGCCAGCAGGTGATGTATGTACTGATTGACGTTAAACGCCGCAAGCTGGGCGTGCGCGATCTGGTCACCGCACTGGAAGAGACGGTCATCGCTACGCTGGCTGATTACGACATCAGTGCGCGTGCACGTGCGGATGCGCCCGGCGTATACGTTGACGATGCGAAAATCTGTTCGCTCGGCCTGCGCATCCGTAAAGGCTGCTCGTTTCACGGTCTGGCGCTCAATGTTGCGATGGATCTGGCGCCCTTCCTGCGCATCAATCCCTGCGGCTATGCCGGCATGCAGATGACGCAGATCAGCGCTTTCCAGCCCGGCGTCACGCCGGCAGACTTGCAGCCGCGCCTGGTGCAGCATTTCGCGCGCCTGACCGGCTTTAGCGACACAGAATGGCATGATGAGGCCGCGTGCTGACCTTGACCGTACGTGCGCATTTACAAAATTGTAACTTTCGCCACGGCTTATCGGCTGCTTCTGCCCCGGCGAGATGATATAATTTTTGCAATTTTTTCAAATAAAGTTGAAAGCCTGGTTCTCAGTTTGAGTGAGGAAGCTTTCAAATCGCAATCCCGACCGGAACCTGCAGATTTATGAGTAAACCAATTCAGATGGAACGTGGCGTCAAGTATCGCGATGCCGACAAAATGGCGCTGATTCCGGTAAAAACCGTGGTCACCGAACGCCAGGAAATCCTGCGTAAGCCGGAGTGGATGAAGATCAAGCTGCCTGCGGATTCCAGCCGCATTCAGGGCATCAAAGCGGCGATGCGTAAAAACGGCCTGCACTCGGTGTGTGAAGAGGCTTCCTGCCCTAACCTTGCCGAATGCTTTAACCACGGCACCGCCACCTTTATGATCCTCGGTGCCATCTGTACCCGCCGCTGTCCGTTCTGCGATGTGGCACACGGTCGGCCAAACGCGCCGGACGCCAACGAGCCGCTGAAGCTGGCACAAACCATCGCCGACATGGCGCTGCGCTATGTGGTGATCACCTCGGTGGACCGCGACGATCTGCGTGACGGCGGTGCACAGCACTTTGCTGACTGCATCAGCGCCATCCGCGAGAAAAGCCCGACCATCAAAATTGAAACGCTGGTGCCGGACTTCCGCGGCCGTATGGATCGCGCGCTGGAGATCCTCACGGCTACGCCGCCGGATGTGTTCAACCATAACCTGGAAAACGTACCGCGCGTCTATCGCCAGGTGCGTCCGGGCGCCAACTACGAGTGGTCGCTGAAGCTGCTGGAGCGTTTCAAAGAGGCGCATCCGGACGTGCCGACCAAATCCGGTCTGATGGTCGGTCTCGGGGAAACCAATGCGGAAATCATCGAGGTGATGCGCGATCTGCGTCGCCACGGTGTCACCATGCTGACCCTCGGCCAGTACCTGCAGCCAAGCCGTCACCACCTGCCGGTACAGCGTTACGTCAGCCCGGCGGAGTTTGATGAGATGAAAGAAGAAGCGCTGGCGATGGGCTTCACCCATGCGGCATGCGGTCCGTTCGTCCGCTCGTCTTATCACGCTGATATGCAGGCGAAAGGCCTGGAAGTGAAGTAATCTCCTGCCGCGATTGTGCCCTGCTGCGGCGCAATCGCAAAAATTCTGCTTAAACCGCTTAATTCCTGTCGCAAATCTGTCGCTTTAACCGCTGAGGCCATAAGAGCCTGTTTATTATTTTATTTTCTCAGTGTTTTTTTCATAAAGGTCAGATTATGCAATCATCCTTTCATATCGATGAGCTCGATTTTATGCGGGCGGCGGATGTGTCAGGTCCATCCTCTGGTAGACCGCGAAGCGGCGCGTCGGGCGAAAGCCTGGATGCGCTAAAAGCGCGTACCACGCCCATGGATATCACTAATCCGTTCGTGACGCCCCATGCGTCGTGCGAACTGGCGTTTCTTGCAACCGCCATCAGCATCGACCACCGCTACGACGAAATTCATCTGCACCTGCCGCAAAGCGCGCAGCCTGCGTCTGCGCCCGCACTGCCGTTCACCGAACTGCGCAGCGTAACGCCGGATGAAACGCCGTTGCTGCCAGCGCTGCCGCCGCTTGAGTCAGCGCAGCAGGCCGCCGGCGAGAGCGTCTGGCACAGCCTGCCTGAGATTCCGGCGCTCAGCCCGGCGCTGTCGCTGGTCAGCGCGCTGCCTGCGGCATGGTATGCAGCAGAACACCAGACGCCCCACCCGTCGCCTGTCCCCACGCTCCCAGTCCGGCAGCCGCTGAGTCTGCCAGAGGTGGCTGTGCTGCGCGACATACGGCAACACGACTATGCGGTGGATTACGACGACAGCGGTGAGCCGAAAATGTTTAGCGGCACGCTGGCGGCGGGCGCTCAGGTGCATATTTATATCGATAATGTGCTGATCGAGGTGGTAACCGGCGACGAACAGGGTCACTGGCAGTTCGCTCAGCCCGCCGATTTAAGCGCGACACAGCATGTTTTCAGTGCAGAGTTCGTCGATGAACAGGGGCATGTCAGCAGCCGTTACAATAAGTTGATTACCGTACTGCCGCAGCCTGCCGCCATTATCACGCCGATTGATGACAGCGATCTCAGCGCGATTGATTGTGCACTGATGGAACTGGCGATGCAGCAGGATGATATTGCGCCCGCTATTCTGCCGCTGACCTTCAGCGAAGCATGGCTGGATGAGTGGAACAATGCTGACAGCACACTGACCGCCAGCGGCGATCACGGCGGCAACCTGCCAGGCTGGGATGAACCGCTGGAACATCACATTGTCTGGCACTAAAAAAACGAAAACCAGACTGTAGCAGTCTGGTTTTTTAACGTAATAAATATTTACACTTATTGACGTTCAGCGCAGAGATTACTCTTTATGGCCGACGCGTTCAGCAGGCGTTTCTTCGGCACTGCTTTTGGTTGCGGTGGATTCATCATCTTTCATGGCTTTTTTAAAGCCCTTGATTGCGGAACCCAGATCGCCACCCAGTGAACGTAACTTGTTGGTGCCAAAAAGCAGTACGATAAGCGCACCGATGATCAGCAGTTTGGCAATACTGATACCTTCCATATTTTACCTTTCAACCTTCGCGAAAAACGGACAGCACTATTAACGCGCAGTTATTCACCACGCTCAACTGCAATCTGTAACAGAGTGAGATCTCAGGGTCAGATAAAGCGGCTGAGAAACGCCTGGGTACGTGGATGCTGCGGATTGCCGATCACCTGCTCTGGCGGTCCCTGTTCCACCACCACGCCACCATCCATGAACACCACGCGATCGGCGGCTTCACGCGCAAAGCCAATCTCATGCGTCACCACAATCATGGTCAGGCCGCGATTAGCTAACGTACGCATGGTGGCCAGCACTTCCCCCACCAGTTCCGGATCCAGCGCTGAGGTCGGTTCATCGAACAGCATCAGCAGCGGTTTGATCGCCAGCGCACGGGCAATCGCCACGCGCTGCTGTTGTCCCCCCGACAGATGCCGCGGCCAGGCGTCGGCTTTATCGCTCAATCCGACCGTTGCCAGCAGCTCACGCGCGTGTTGCAGCACCTCATCGCGTGGGAACTTGTGCACGCCAATCGGCGCTTCCATGATGTTTTGCAGTACCGTCATATGGGGATAGAGATTGAACTGCTGAAACACCATGCCGATTTTCTGCCGCTGATGGGCAATTTTCCGCGCCGACAGGCGATGCAGCAGGCCGCGCTTTAGCGCATAACCAATCTGCTCGTCGCCCACCATAATCGAGCCGGCATTCATCTCTTCCAGATGATTAATGCAGCGCAGAAAGGTCGACTTGCCGGAGCCCGAAGGCCCGAGAATCACCACCACTTCGCCCGGAAACACATCAAGGTCGATGCCTTTCAGCACCGCGTTATCACCAAAGCGCTTTTGCACATTACGCGCGCGCACCAGCGGCTGAATCTCGCTCATACGTCCTCCTTTAAACGCGGGGCCGCAGCCAGCGCCGCGTCACTGCTTGCGCGTCGTTTGTTCACCACCACGGTACGTTTGCTGCCGCGCGCGTAGTAGCGCTCAATGGCTGACTGGCCGACGTTGAGGATCGAGGTAATCAGCAGATACCAGATCACCGCCACCATCAGCATCGGAATGATTTCAAAGGTACGGTTGTAAACGGCCTGCACCGAATAGAGCAGATCGCCCATCGCGATGACGCTCACCAGCGACGTGGCTTTGATCATGCTAATCAGCTGGTTGCCGGTCGGGGGAATAATGGCGCGCATCGCCTGTGGAATGATGATACGCCGCAGCGCGCGGCTGCGGCTCATGCCAAACGCCTGAGTGGTTTCAACCTGACCGTGATCGACCGACAGCAGGCCGGCACGGATAATCTCCGCCATATAGGCAGCCTCGTTGAGCGCCAGACCGGCGATGGCGGCAGTCAGCGGCGTGATCAGATCGTTAGTGTTCCAGCTGGCAAAGGTGATGTCTGTCCACGGCACGGTGATCGAAAGCGTGGGAAACAGTGTCGACAGGTTGTACCAGAATATCAGCTGCACCAGCAGCGGCGTACCGCGAAAGAACCAGATGTAGAGCGCCGACACGCCGCTCAGCAGTTTATTCTCTGACAGCCGCCAGACCGCCAGCAGCAGCCCCAGCAGGGTGCCCAGCACCATCGACACCACCGTCAGCCCGAGCGTCACCTGCAGCCCTTTCAGCACCGAGCCTTCGGTAAACCACTGCAGCACCACGTGCCACTCAAAATTGGGATTGGTCGCCACCAGCCACAGACCATTCGCTGCCAGCGTCAGGACCACGATCCAGCTAACCCAGCGTCCATACGCGGGCGCGCTACGGGCAAAAGCGACGTCGCGCTGCGGCACGTCGGCCTGATCCGTGGGGCGCGCGTTGGGGCCGACGGCACTCATTTTGCCGTCTCCTGCGCCAGGTTACGTCCCGGCTGCGGCAGCATGTTGCCGTCCAGCTGCCACTTTTTCATGATGGCCGCGTAGGTGCCGTTGGCAAATAGTTCTTTGTAGGCATCCAGCACCACCTCGCCCAGCGGCGAGCCTTTGGGAACGACCGTGCCCTGAAAGATATCGCCAAAGCCGTTTTTCTGCCCCTGACCAGACAGTTCAAGCTGCCCCTGCGCCTGCTCAATGAAATAGGTCAGCGGCGCCTGCGAGGAGAAGAAGGCATCCGAACGCTTCGAGCGCACCGCCAGTATCGACGAAGGCTGATCGGTAAAGGACTGCACTACGACTGCAGGTTTGCCCGCAGCCTCACAGGCGGCTGACTGTTTGCGGATCACCTGCTCCGCCGAACCGGCCGCCATCACCGCAATGCGCTTGCCGCAGGTATCTGCCAGACCGTTGATGTGCGCCGGATTGCCCTTCTGCACGCCAAACACCACGAACTCCTGCACGTAGTCGATGAAGTCCACCTTCTGCTGGCGATCCGGATAATCACCTATCGGCCCGATGGCCATCTGATAGCGTCCGGAATTAATGCCGGCCAGTACGCCGGACAGACCGCTCACCGTCGCGTGTTCAATTTTCACGCCCAGCAGCTGGCCGAGCGCCACGGTAAGATCGGCCGAGGCGCCATCCATTGAGTGCGGCCCGTTAACGATCTCATACGGCGGAAAGGAGCCGTTGTTTACCGAGATCATTTTGCCAGCCTGTTTGATCTGCGCTGGCAGCCGATCGTGCAGCGCCTTATCCATTTTTTGCGTCGGAATGGCGTCCGCTGCCTGGACGACACTCGCCGTCAGGCCGGTCGCCAGCGCGATGGCGGTTAAAAGCATTTTCATCAGTCAGTTTCCCCCAGGCAGGTCAAAGTGATTGCAATTCCGGACGGGCAAAGCGGCGATTTTCCAGTACCGGCAGCACGCTGCGGGCGTAGGCGATGCGGGCCGGATCCAGTTCGGCAAACACCAGTGCAGCGCACTCCGGTGCCTTAGCAATCACCACGCCAAGCGGATCGATCACCAGACTGTTACCAATGTTGCGCGGCCCGCACTCGCCTACCGCCACCATGTAGCAGGTGTTTTCCAGCGCGCGCGCACTGGTCAGCAGTTCCCAGTGCATCTCCTTTAACGGTCCTTTTACCCAGGCGGAAGGCAGCACCAGCACGTCGGCACCGTCCAGCACCAGCCGGCGCGCCAGTTCGGGAAAACGCACGTCGTAGCAGGTCATCAGCCCGACTTTCATGCCGGCCACCTCAACCAGCGGCGGCACGGCATCACCCGGATTGACCCGCTGCGACTCCTGCATGGCGAAGGCATCGTACAGATGCAGCTTGACGTACTGCGCGATGATTTCGCCATTACGCACGGCAATCAGCACGTTGTGCGCTTTGTTATCCTGCGTCGGCACGTGCACGCTCATCATGGTGGTCAGCGCGTTACCTTTGCTGGTTTCCAGCAGCTGACTGACAAACGGCCCGTCCAGCGGCTGTGCGGCTTTTAACACCAGATCGGGATCGGCGATATCGCGCGCCAGCACGCCTTCCGGCAGCACCAGCAGATCGGCGCCCGCCGCCAGCGCATCCTGCATCAGACCGCGACAAATGGCGGTGTTCTCCTGCCATTCGCGGCTAACGGCGAACTGCCCCATGGCTACTTTCATCTTCACTCCCCTCTGGCCGCCGCCGGGAAAATCTCCTCCGGCGAGAGCAACGTTGTGGTTAAGCCCTGCTGAAACAGCTCACGGGCGAAGTCGGCAATCATCCTTTTGTTAGCGGTAAATCCGTTTTGATTCCAGTCGGCAGGCAATTCCTGCGCGGTGCGTCGCAAATCATCCAGCAGCCACGGCGTGGTATCCGCGTACTTCTCGCGTTTGCGCATCCACAGCTGATACGCGCGATCGATCACCTCGCTCAGCGCCTGCGGCAGCCACGGATGCGCCGCCGCCAGCGCCGGCTTCAGCGCCAGCAGATGAATACCGGGCACATAGCCGACGCGGTTGAAGTAGTCGCGCTCAGCACTGACGAAATCCGCCTGCAGCTGGCGCAGACCGGAATCTTTCAGGAAAAAACCCTCAGGCATAAACGGCGTGAACACCGCATCCAGCTCGCCGGCTTTCAACAGTTCAATCAGCGGACGCTCGTCCGGCGCCGGTTCGATGCGGCCCGGGCGACCAAATCCCGCCAGCCGGTCAACAATCGGATGATCAGCGGTCAGGCGTCCGGCAAACCAGAAGGCGTCGTTGATATCGACGCCCGCTTCACGCAGCACGGTGCGCGTCCAGGTATTACCGGAGTCCTGCCAGCCGGTAACGCCGATTCTTTTGCCTTTCAGCTGGGCTGGCGTGGTGAGCGGGCTGGCGGTGGTGGTGATGATGCAGCGCTGGCGAAAGCCACGCATCAGAAAGTGCGGCAGGCCGAGCAGTGAATTGTCGCCGCGCGCCCGTGCCTGCGCATAGCGGCTGAACGACACCTCACCGCCTTCGTAGTGTTCACTGCTGGCCAGGTTATCTACCAGCGTGCCTACGCGGTCAATGATCAGCCTGAAGCCCTGTGGCTGAATATCGCCCAGCGCCAGCGGCGTGAAGTAATCCCAGTCGCGCACCGCCAGTCTGATAGTGATCATCGTTGTGCTTCTCCGTTTGTTCAGCCGCCACGCTGGCGCTGTGCATTTTTTCTGCAAATTGTGCTTGAATTTGAGTCTAAAACGCGAATACTAATCTGAACAATCATTTCTTTGTTACTGAACAAAGCTTTTTCTTATGACGCAAATTGTGGATGCAGAGTGGCTCAGCCAGCAGATTAACGACGCCTCGGTCAAAGGCATTACCCTCGCCGCGTCAACATTGATTCGCGACGGACAGATTGCCGTGGGCATGCAGATGCCGGCGGTGCGCGATTTGGCGGAACGGCTGGGCGTGAGTCCGGCCACGGTATCCGCGGCCTGGGCGCAGCTGAAAAAGCAGAAAGTGCTGGCGGGTAAAGGGCGAAGCGGAATCTGGGTGTGCGGCAACAGTGTGATGCCGCGACCGGTCCGCTTTGAGAAAATTGGCAACTATGGTGAAAACGTCAAAGCCGCGCTGGCGATGGCTGCGCCCGATCCGGCACTGCTGCCGGACCTGCGCCCGGCGATGCTGGCCGGGCTGGCGTCACCGCAGCTGAATAGCTATCAGCGTGAGGCGATTTCGCCACAGCTGCAGGCGGCCATTGCGCCGCGCTGGCCCTGTCCGGCGGAGGCGTGGCTGGCGACCGATGGCGGCTTCGATGCCATGAACCTGATAGTGCAGACGCTGCTGTCACCCGGCGATCGGGTAGTGATTGAAGATCCGACCGCGACGCGTCTGCTGGATATGCTCGACAACATCGGTGCCGAGATCCTGCCGCTGCCCGGTGATGAGCAGGGACCGCTGCCCGCGGTGCTGGCGACACACTTACAGAAAGCGCCAGCGATGTTCATTTATCAGCCACGCACCCACTCGGCGACCGGCTACAGCGTCAGCCAGCAGCGCAGCGAAGCGCTGGCGCAGGTGCTGGCGCAGAGTGCCACCCTGATTGTCGAGGATGATGGCATCGGCGATTTGTCGCGCTGGCCGGTATGGAGTCTCGGCCGCCACTATCCGCAGCGCACGCTGCACGTGCACTCCTTTTCCAAAGCCTACGGCCCGGATCTGCGGCTGGCGGTGGTATCCGGCACGACAGAACTGGTGAAACGGCTGCAGTCGTGGCGTAACTTCGGGGTCAGCTGGACCAGCCGTATTTTGCAGGATGCGGTGGCCTGGATGCTGAGCGATGCGCCCACCCAGCAGCGCATACAGCAGGCTAAAGCCACGTATGCCGCGCGCCGTCAGCAATTGCTGGCCGCACTGGCGCGGCGCGGGCTGGTACAGGAAGATCGCGACGGCCTGAGCGTGATGCTGCCGGTGGCGTCAGAGCAGTATGCCATGATCACCCTCGCCGCCAGAGGCATCACCGTGCTGCCAGGCGAACGCTGCAGCATCAACAGCGGACAGTTCATTCGCGTCAGCATTGCGCGGCTGCCGGCCGATCAGCTCGACAGCATCGCCGATGCGTTAGTGATTGCCTGCGGACGCGAGCTTAATATCAGCCCAGATCTTTGATGTGATAACGTGGCGACTCAACGTAGCCTTCACGCGCATAAAACTGGTTGGCTTTCAGGCGCGAGGCGTGACAATGCACTTCCATGCGGTCGCAGCCACGGGCACGCGCCAGTTGCTCGGCGTGGTTCAGCAGTTGCTGGCCGCTGCCTTTACTGCGCTCGCCTTCGGCGATACAGAAATAGCTGATGCGCGCGAAATCGCCCGCTAATGCCAGCTGCGGAATAAAGTGCAGCGAAAGAAATCCCAGCACCTGGTTACCGTGTTCCGCCACCAGCAGCGTCTCGTCGGGATGGGCGCACAATTGCGCCAGCCGATCGCTGATAAATTTTTCCGTGCCGCGATAACCCAGCTCGGTTAACAGTGCACTCAGGGTAAAGCTGTCTTTGGCCTGTGCTTCACGTATGTTCATCCTGCCTCCTCCGTTCCCTGACTGCTGTTATATAGCGTTGCCGCTGAAAAATCTGCAAGTAAGCTTTGTTATGAGTATGTTACGGGAATTATCTGTGAGCGACGCCGCAGAATGTGCCTTGTCATGCCGCTGTCACGCTGGCTTAAGGCTGGCTTAATCTTGCTTTGCCATGCTGGCATAAATGAAGTTGCGAGGCATGGCACATGAAGAATCTGGTACCGCACTGTTTTAATGAATGGCTGGCGCTGTCGCTCAGTACGCTGGTGATTATCGCCTGGGCCATTAGCTGGTGGCAGGGCTGAAAAAAGCACAAAAAAAACCCGCCATCAGGCGGGTTTTTAAAATTCTGACTGTTAACTTACAGAGCGGTAACGTTAGCAGCAGATGGGCCTTTAGCGCCGTCGGTGATTTCAAACTCTACACGCTGACCTTCAGCCAGAGTTTTGAAGCCGTTGCTCTGGATAGCAGAGAAGTGTACGAATACATCTTTGCTGCCATCTTCTGGAGTAATGAAACCGAATCCTTTGGACTCATTAAACCACTTAACGTTACCTTTGATCTTGGACATCTATATTACCTTTACATGAAAAATGGACACTAAACTGTGTCGGCATCTAGTACAGCAATTGCAGTGACATTTGTCCAGCGCGAATTGATGAAAAAGTGATAAATATTGATTTTTTCCATGCCCTTCACACTTTCTGCGCATCTTCAGCGACTAAAACTGAAATCTTAACCAGGCAAAATAGACGTTGCCATTGTTATAAGTGCCTGGAATGTAAGTCATTTGGAAGGTTGCTGGGCCATACCCTATCGAAGCCAGCGGCAATACCAGCGGAACCGGGATATATCGCCAGTTATCTCTGGCCGTCACACCCGCGGTGTAACCGGCGCCCAGATGGAAATTCTGATCGTTCAGCGGTCGCCAGGTCGCTTCCCAGCCGTAGCCGGCGATGGGCTCCCACTTGTTAAACGAGTCTTTGAACGCCATGGCATACAGGCCGTGCCAGTTGCCCTTTTCATCCCAGCGCGAAACGCCACCGCCCGCGCCCCACGGCCGCTCGTTGTACTTTTTGATGTGTTCATCATCGTAAGTAAAGCGGTTGTGCCAGGTGATAGCCGGGACGTAAAGATCGTAATTTTGCGGTTGTGTCCAGGTTTGCGCCACGTTATCGGAGAAGGTATTCCAGCCCGATTTAATCGCTTCGCCTGTGGTTGCCGCTGGTGTCGAAAAAGAGACCGATGAAGTCAAAATACAGCCGCAAAAAGCTGCAGAAATACGCCAGTTCACAACAATGCTTCCTGTTAAATCATCCTGTATCCGGCAGGCACCGCGTAGCGCCACATCGCGCCGCACCGTGCTGCCGTGGGTTAATGGCTGATGCCACGAGCGTGTACAGCGCGCGCGCCACAGTGGCGCCAGTCGCACCCGGCTCTGCTGGCAATCAGCTGGTTAATTTTACCTCACTGCGCGAACGGAGTCGAAACGGCAAATAAACAAAACGCAGAGGGTAAAAGGTGCAGAAAATGCACTGCTCAGTTGATTATTACTTAGGGTGATTACTTAATATTCAGCAACTTATCCATAGAAATTGATTTCATGAATAAATTAATAAAATTTATCAATTGAACTCACCCGATGATTGAGATAAATCTCATCACTCCAGGACGGAGAGAGGAGGAACTGAGATGACAATTCGTTGCAGCCGCTGCGGTTGCGCCAAATTTTTTTATACAGTACCCGGCAAGGAAAAGGTCGACGATCCCGATCATCACGGCGCCTGTTGCGCCGCGTGCGGCAAGCCGATCAGCCTGCGCGATGTGATCCCGCTGTCATCCCTGCACCCGTCTTCTGCCGCCCGTCACGTTGAATAATGTTTTCAGGCACCCACCGGGTGCCTGAACGCGTCAGAAAATCAGTTTAAACACACCAGTAATCGTCAGTAACCCGACAATAAAGATGATGGCAATAATCCACAGTATTATTTTCATTGTTCGCTCCTTCAGGATGAAAAATAACGCATCGTGCATTCAGTATAGATGATTATTCCGGCTTCGCTGGGCGCTGCGAGCGCGATCCCAGTCACTTGCCTCAGAGACTGTTACCTGCTCTTTTTTTCTGCGAGCCCGGTCGCAGCTTACCGCTTAAGTTGCTATCCCGCCGCACGCGTAGCGCGCTGATTGTCTAAAATTACAGCGCCTGTAGCAGGCCTCAATTGTTCGCTATGTCTACGTAACAAGGAGATGATATGAGCACGATTAATACCAGCATGGGTCGTTACAGCCTCAAGGCAAAGGATCATGGCAGTCACATTCGTGGCAGCATTGCGATTAATGACGAAGGCGGTACGCAGCTCACCCTGCAAGAGTTTGATGAGCATTATCTTGACGATGTCGTCAACAACGTTATTTATCCAATCACGGGTGGGAACCGTGAAATTGCACGCGCACTGCGTGAACAGATGGTTAAAGCCGGCTTCGAACAGCCGCACTGAGTTTGTTGGGCCACGTGTTGTGGCCCTTTATCAGCCCTTACTTGCGATTATTATCCATTTCAGCGCAGGATGCTCTCTCCCCCCATAAGGAGATTAACCGCGTGACTGAACTGCATCGTGTTTCCCCTTCCCGCTTACATCAGTTTGTTCAGGCTATCTGGCTGCATGCCGGTAGCAGTGCCGAAGAAGCGCGCCTGGTGGCTGACCATCTTGTTGCTGCTAACCTCGCGGGCCATGACTCCCACGGCGTCGGTATGATACCGAGCTATATGGCCTCGCTGACGCAGGGCTTTCTCCAGCTCAATCAGCACGTCAGCATCGAAAAAGACGCTGGCGCGGTCCTCACCCTTAATGGCCAGAAAGGCTTTGGTCAGGTGGCCGCGTACGAGGCCATGCAGCACGGCATTGAGCGGGCGAACAGGTTTGGACTCGCGGCGGTCGGCCTGCATCATTCGCATCACATTGGCCGTATCGGTCACTGGGCGGAGCAGTGTGCCGCAGCGGGCTTTGTCTCCTTTCACTTCGTTAATGTGATGGGCGATCCGATGGTGGCGCCGTTTAACGGCAGCGATCGCCGCTTCGGCACCAATCCGTTCTGCGCGGTGTTTCCGCGTCGCGACGGCGAACCGCTGCTGCTGGACTTTGCCACCAGCGGCATCGCCTATGGTAAAACGCGGGTGGCGTATAACAAAGGTCAGCCGGTCGCGCCGGGCTATTTGCTTGATGCGCAGGGCCAGCCGACCACCGATCCGGGCGTGATGCATCAGTCGCCGTATGGCGCGCTGACCGCCTTCGGCCTGCACAAAGGCTATGCGCTGGCGACGATGTGCGAAATCCTTGGCGGCGCGCTGTCCGGCGGTCGCACTACGCATGACGCCACGCTGCTTTCCGGCACCGACGCCATCTTCAACGGCATGACTACCATAATCCTGAACCCTGACGCGTTTGACGCACCGGCGATGCAGCAGGAAGCCGAAGAGTTTCTCGCGTGGGTCAGGCGTTCACCGCAAAGTGGTGAGGCGGAGATTCTGGTGCCGGGCGAATGGGAAACGCGCAATCGGGCAGCACGTGAACGCGAGGGTATTCCGCTGGACAGCAACAGCTGGCAGCAGATTTGCGCAGCGGCACGCCAGGCTGGCATGCCGGAGGAGGAACTGGCGGCCTTCCGCGCCTTAGCGCAGTAAGCCGCCGGGGCTGAGGCGCGGTGCCTCAGCCGGTTACAGCGCAGCGGACAGCAGCAAACAGCCCAGCAGACCGCACACCGAGATGATGGTTTCCAGCGCCGACCACGAGCGAATAGTTTCACCGATGGTCAGGTTGAAGTACTCCTTAAACAGCCAGAAGCCCGGATCGTTGACGTGCGAGAAGATGACACTGCCGGAACCGACGGCAATGACCATCAGCTCCGGGCTGGCGCCGCTGGTGGCAATCAGCGGTGCCACAATGCCGCCGGCGGTAATCGCTGCGACGGTGGCAGATCCCAGCGCAATACGCAGCACCGCCGCAATTGACCACGCCATAAAGATTGGCGAGACGTTGGTTTCATGCATCATGCCGGCGATGTATTTATCCACACCACTGTCCACCAGCACCTGCTTGAAGGCGCCACCGCCGCCGATGATCAACAGCATCATGGCGATGATTTTGATCGAATCAGTGATGGTACCCATCACCTCATCCATGCTGCGGCCACGGTTAAGGCCAAAGGTGAAGATGGCAATCAGCACTGCAATCAGCGTTGCCATGATCGGATCGCCAAAAAATTCCGCGTACGGCAGCAGCACATGGTCTTTCGGCAGCAGCATTTCTGCCACGGCACGCAGCGCCATCAGGATCACTGGCACCAGCGCCGTCCACACGCTAACGCCAAAGCCCGGCATCTCCGCTTCGCTGAAAGTTTTCGGGTTCCACAGCCCTTCCGGAATCGGCTTATCAATGCCTTTCAGAAAACGCGCATACACCGGCCCGGCCAGAATCACCGTCGGAATACCCAGCAGCGTACCGTACAGCAGGGTTTTCCCCATGTCGGCATTAAATAACGTGGCGATCGCGGTCGGGCCCGGATGCGGTGGCAGAAAGCCGTGCGTGACGGATAAGGCGGCCGCCATCGGCACGCCGACATACAGCAGCGGCACGCGCGCCGACGCGGCAATGCTGAACACCAGCGGCAGCATCAGCACGAACCCGACTTCATAAAACAGCGCGAAGCCCACAGTGAAGCCGGTCAGCACCAGCGCCCACTGAATGTGCTTTTGGCCGAATTTTTCGATCAGCGTGGTGGCGATACGCTGCGCACCGCCGCAGTCGGCCAGCAGTTTCCCCAGCATCGCGCCAAAGCCCATGATCAGCGCCAGGCTGCCCAGAGTACCGCCGACGCCGGTTTTGATCGATCCAATCACTTTATTGACCGGCATGCCCTGCATCATGCCTACCGCCAGTGCCACCAGAATCAGCGCGATGAAGCCGTTAAGTTTGAAGCGAATCATCAGCAGCAGCAGTAACGCCACGCCAATTGCCACATAGAGTAATGGCATAATTTTTCTCCACTTTTGCGCTCGGCGTATTACCGGCAGCGGTTTGTTGTAATGGGACAAAGGGGTTATCAGTGCCAGATGTTTCAGAATGCGACATCCTGTTACCGGTATCATGTTAAGGGTAACATTGACGGGAAAGCACCTGGTGCAGCGGGTGAATTTCTGTTTTGCGAAGGTGATCAACTTTTTGTCGGAGGGTTATCAGAATGTTTGCCCCGGCAGCGGCGTGGCTTTTGGTTACACTAGCTGTTTTATGCCAACCGATAAGGATCTGCAGGTGAGTGAGAATCTGATTGAGCTGTACAGTAATCAACAAACCCTGTTTGGCCGTGGCAGCATCGACCGCCTGGTCCCGCTGCTGGCGGCGAATCCGCAGCCCACGCTGCTGTTCTGCGGCCGCTCATTTCTCAACAGTGCGGCGTGGGCGCGTCTGGGCGCGACGCTGAACGATCACATTCTGGGCTATGAAATTGTCAGCCATGAAGCCTCGCCAGACGAGATCGATGGCTGGGTGACGCGCTGGCGTGGCCACGTCGATCGCGTTGTCGCCATCGGCGGCGGCAGCGTGCTGGATGCGGCCAAAGCCTTTGGCGCCATGATGCAGCATCCGCTGAATATCGCGCGCTACCTCGAGAAAGTGGGCGATACGCCGGTACAGGCGGTCACGCTGCCGCTGATCGCCATTCCTACCACCGCCGGCACCGGCAGCGAGGTCACGCAGAATGCGGTGGTGACCGATCAGCAGCACATTAAGGTGAAGGCCTCGCTGCGCCATCCGGTGTTTGTGCCGCAGGTGGCGATTCTCGATCCCGATCTGCTCAAAGGGGCGCCGGATCGCGTGCTGGCCACCTGCGCCATCGATGCCTTTACCCACCTGTTCGAGGCTTATCTGTCACGCAAGGGCAACCTGTTCAGTCAGCAAAACGCGCTCAACGGGCTGCAACTGTTCATGCAGGCGTGGCCGTACCTCAATCTGGACGACAGCCGCGGCGATGCGGCACGTGAAGCCATGATGATGGCATCATGGCTCGGCGGCGTCAGCCTGAGCAGCGCCGGTTTGGGGGTGATCCACGGTATTGCCGGCGAGCTGGGGGCGATTAAACCGTTCCATCACGGCGAAGTCTGCGGTCGTCTGCTGTTCCCGTTCCTTGATGTACTGGCGGAGAGCGCGCACCCCGAACAGCAGCGGCTGATGGCGGCGCTGGCTGAACGCCTGCTGCCCGATGAAACGGCACCGCCGGCGCTGGCGCTGAAAGCCTGGCTGCAGCAGCAGGCTATCGTGCCGTTCTGGCTGGAAGGACCGACGCTGGCTGCGGAAGAGGTCGACTGGATTGTGGCGCGCGCCAACAGCAAAAACGGCTGGGTCAATTATGATCCCGCCACGCTCACGGAGATGATTACCGCCGCGTGGCGCGTCGTCTGAGCCTTTCGGGCAGCGCAGGCTGCCCGTTGCTTATTCAGCCAGCAAACGGCCCTTCCCCCGCCAGCATCTGCTCAATCACCTGCAGCACGCCTTCCTGGTTATTGGACGGTGCGCCGTAGCGCGCAGCGTCTTTGACCCGCTGCGGCGCATTCTGCATGGCAAAGCTGAAGCGCGACTGCACCAGCATCTCCAGATCGTTACCGCCGTCGCCAAACGCCAGCACCTCATCGCTGCTGATGTCCCAGCGCTGCTGCAACAGACGCAGCCCGTTGGCTTTGTGCAAGCCGGGCACAATCAAATCCACCGAGCCGTGCCCGCTGGAGGTCGCCGCCGCCGCGCCCTGATGCAGACGCTCAATATCAGCCATCAGAATATCGACATAATCATCGGACAGATTCAGCGCAAACTTGAACAGCCGGTCATCGCCCACGTCAGCGAGGCTATCGATCGCCTTGAGGCGATGGCAGTAGTGACGCATTTTGACCAGCCACTGCTCATCCATGGTGTTGAAGTGATAAGCGCTGTTGCGGCCGCAGAGGATGTATTTCAGGTTGGGATAGTTACCGCGCTGCAGGGTATCGAGCACGGCATTAACGTCCTCGCGCGAGAACGCGCCGCAGAACAGCTCCTCATCCCTATCGAGGATCCACGCGCCATTTTCGGCGACAAAGGCGATCTCACTGGCGATGTCGGGAAAGAAGGATTTGAGCTGGTAATACTGATTACCGCTGGCGACCACAAATTTGATGCCGCGCCGCGTCATCTCCTGATAGCAGGCCTGAAAACGTGCCCGGTTGTACTGTTTTTTATCGTCGAGAAAGGTGCCGTCCATATCCACCGCCACCATTTTTACCATGGTCATCATGACTCCTTAACGCGTTGAAAGGAAAAACGGGTTGTCCAGAGAATAACCTGGTGAGCGGTGAAAGCGGAGAGAAACACGGATGGCCGTCGCCATCCGTGCGGCAGGATTAGTTAAATGCGTTATTCAGCAAAATGGCGGTGATAATCCCGGTCGCGGCCGCCACTAACACATAATTTCCGTCGATAAAGGCCCAGTGCTCGCCGCGCGGCGGCTCATACAGACCGCGTGCCCGCCAGTCATCGACGCGATAGTGTGGACCGCGAAACTCCGGCGGTGCCGGATAACCACGGCGAAAATCATGACCGCGCCAGGCAAAGCGATCGCCGCCACGATGTCCCTCCGGCATACGGTGGTCAGCATAGTGATCGTGACGATCCGGGCCCGGTCCGCGATCGTGGCCAAAGTCACGACGGTCATGATGATCGGGACCCGGGCCGCGATCCTGATGGCGGTCGCCGCCGTGCGAATCCCAGCGAGGATCACCGGGACCGTCGGCCCAGGAGACGCTGGAAAACAATGTGCTGCATGCAATAAATGACGCAATAATCGTAAGTGTTGTTTTTTTCATGGTGTTACCTCCAGGGATAACGGCAGTCTGCGCGCCGTTGAGGCTTACTATTACCTAAACAAAGCTAAAACAGCATTTCCAAAACTCTTAAAAATCGGTGACTTACAATACATTACGCCAGGTTAGCGCTTTCTTAACGATTGTGGAGACTTTATGGTGGCGTGGCACGATAAGGCTGGCAGGGAAATAAGCAATTAATTCAGCGGAAATAAAGAAAACCCGATCGCGGGGATCGGGCGGACAATGCTATTTCCATAAAAAGCATAAAGCGGGGAAACCCTGCTAAAAAGAGGGTAAAACTGAAGCACACAACGCCACATCACTAGCATTGCCCGGAAAGAATAACATTCATCAGGGCAAAATACTTTCAGAAAACTTCTATTTTCAGAAAAAACCGTAAAAATGTTCATGGCAGCGAAAATAACCACCAAAGGTACATAACGTGAAAGGAAATAAGGTCCGTGCTCTGACCAGCTGTCGCCAGGAAATATAGTCAGCCCGTATAAAATATCGACATAAAATCACAATACATTGAATTTGAAAGGTAAAAATTAATCAATGCCATTTTTTAGTTATGCCGCCATTTAAGCCGACCGGCAAAATAGCTGACCGGCACATTTCATTGATAGCGAGAGCCCTATTGCTGTGCTGGCAATTAATCGATGTGCGTGATTAATATAACGCTAATTTTTCGTTGCGCTGAAGCATAAGGTTAAATAACCAGCAAGCGGGCGCACAATAATTATGCGCCGGCTGTTAATCCAATTGCGCTGGCGAATTTAGCGGGGTGGCGCAGAAACAGGATATCGCTGAGTTGCAGCCGGATGGCGCAGCAGCGCCTGCGCCGGACGTATCGGCCGCCGCACCAGTTCACCCGCACAATTCGGACAACGCTGCGCCAGCACGCCTTCCGCGCAGTCAACGCAAAACGTGCACTCAAACGAGCAGATGCGCGCATCAGGCGAGGCCGGCGGCAGATCTTTATCGCAGCATTCACAGTTAGGACGTAATTCCAGCATGGCACTCTCCTGTCAGGGTTCAGGGCTATCATCGTCGCCGCCGACCCGGCGCGCCAGCCTGTGAGCGGACATAGGGCGGACAGTTCGGGACAGCTTTTCATCCTGCACGCCTTGCCTTGCGCGCTAAAAACATTACATTCCGCAAAAGCCGTTCTATAGTTCATTCGCTACGTTTATCTGCGAGGCTTTTGCATGCGTGTTAAAGGGTTAAATATCGGTTTCTTTATAGTGATTCTGGCGATTGTCACGATCGCCTTTTTTGATGTGCTGGCGCCCTATTTCTCTGCCATTTTGTGGGCGGCGATTCTGGCGGTGATCTTTGCGCCGCTGAAGTCACTGCTGCGGCGCAAAATGGGCGACCGCAACGGGCTGGCCTCTTTTGTGACCTTACTGATTATCTGCCTGATCGTGTTCACCCCGCTGGCGATCATCACCTCGTCGCTGGTGGTCGAGATCAATACGGTGTACACCAAGCTGCAAACCAATTCCGCGCAGTTCCCGACGGTGTTTGCCTCGCTGCTGCAGCATCTGCCGGAGTGGGCACAAACCTGGCTGGCGGATCACGATCTGAACAATGCCGCACAGATTCAGCAAAAACTCTCCGGCTTTGCGCTGAAGGGCGGACAATACATGGCGGGCAGCGTGTTCCTGATCGGTAAAGGAACTTTCACCTTCACCGTGGGCTTTGGCGTGATGCTTTATCTGCTGTTTTTCCTGTTGAAAGACGGCGCCTGGCTGGTCGGGCTGATTCTCGAAGCGCTGCCGCTCTCCACCTATGTTAAGCACCATCTGCTGATGAAATTTGCCGCTGTATCGCGCGCGACGGTCAAAGGCACCGTGGTGGTGGCCGTGGTGCAGGGGGTGCTTGGTGGCTTTGCCTTCTGGATCACTGACATCGACGGTAGCCTGCTGTGGGGCGCGCTGATGGCGTTCCTGTCGCTGATTCCGGCAGTCGGCTCGGCCATCGTCTGGGTGCCAGCGGCCATCTTCTTCTTCGCCACCGGTGCGCTGTGGAAAGGCCTGTTCCTGGTGGGCTTCTTCGTTATCGTGGTCGGGCTGGTGGACAACATCCTGCGTCCGCTGCTGGTTGGCAAAGATACCAAAATGCCGGATTACCTGATCCTGATTGCCACGCTGGGCGGCATGGAAGTGTACGGCATCAACGGCTTCGTGATTGGTCCCTTGATCGCTGCCCTGTTCATCGCCTGCTGGAATCTGCTCTCCGGCCGCGACAACCGGGAAAATGTCGAAGAGATCGACGAAGAGTTTATCGAAGAGGGTAAAACCCGCGAGTAGCAGCGGTATAACAACTAAAGACCTGCTGACGGGCCACTATCGCTCACTGGCAGGCTCATCCAAAGCGGCGCTTTAAAGCGCCGCTTGTCTTTTCAGCGCGGCCGCCAGGCTGTCTCGCACGCAACGCTGTCTGCGCCTTTACTGACCTTTCCCTCCTGCCTTCACCCTTTTACCGGGCTCAGTCAGCACTCAGCCCGGACGTTTCACAATTAAACCCATGCTGCTAAGGTGTCAGAGGACAATCGCGACAATCTGGAGCGTATAATGCTTACAACAATAATTTATCGCAGCCACATCTCTGAAGATGTTCCCGTCAATATCCTGCCGGAGATGGTGGCAAAAGCGAGTCTGCTCAATGCTGAGCATCATGTTACCGGCATCCTGCTGTTTAACGGCACGCACTTTTTTCAAATCCTGGAAGGGCCGGAGCAAGGCGTTCTGGCAATCTACGCCCGCATCTGTGCCGACCGGCGTCATCACAATGTGGTCGAGCTGATGCGCGACTACTCCCCTTCGCGGCGTTTCGGTAATGCTGGCATGGAGCTGTTCGATTTGCGTAATCACCACAGCGGCAGTGTGCTGCAGGCGGTGCTTGATCGCGGCACGTCGAAATATCAGCTGACCTATGACGATCGCGGGCTACAGTTCCTCAGAACCTTTGTCGAAGCGCGTGAAAAAGAGAACTACTTTGAAGTGCCGCCGGCTGATTGCTGGGAGTTCATCCCCGCGGAAGGGCAATCTCCCGCGCCGGCCAGTGGCGTCACTTTCCGCCCAGTGGTTGATCCCCTCGGCCGTGAAGTGACGGCCATTGAGGCGATTCCGCACGCGCAACCCGCCGGATTAAAGGAACATGAGCGTTACATTCATGACCTCAACGTGGTGACAGACGCACTGCATAAAGCCGGCCAGGCATGTCCCGATGGCATGACGCTGTATATCAGTATCCTGCCGATGACGCTGGTTTATCTTCCCGATGCGGTAAGTCAGCTGGTCAGCGCCATCGCGCAGGCGGAGCTGGTGCCGCAGCAAATCATTCTTGGCGTGAGCGAAACGGAAGTCATCTCCCGGCTGGAAGATTTTTCCACGGCGGTCAGACAGCTGAAAGAGGCTGGCATCAGCCTTTCCATTGATAACTTCGGCGACGGCTCGGCCGGTCTCTCTTTACTGGCGCACGTCCAGCCTGACCGGGTACGTATCGGCGCAAATATTGTACGTGATATTCATCGTAGCGGCCCGAAGCAGGCGGTGATGCAGGCGGTCATCCGCTGTTGTTCGGCGCTGGAAATCAACGTCATTGCGGCCGGCATTGAGCGTCCCGAAGAGTGGATGTGGCTGGAGGCGGCCGGGATCATCGATTTCCAGGGCAGCCTGTTTACGCCTGAGGGCGGCGCCGTGGCATGGCCTGAGAGCCGCGAGGCGATCTGAAAGCGGTTAAGCCTGACGACGCAGAACCTCTGAAGAGATAAAACGTCAGGCTCACAGGAGAAGACAATGCTGAGCGATGCCCGACTGCAGTTTATATCCAGCCATCCGGAGGAGAACGAACCGGAGGCGGTATCCATGGCGCGCGAGTTACTTCGGTACCGCAGTGCGCTGGCGCAGCCATGGGCTGTGGTGGAGGGACTGGGTGTGAAGTACGTGGAGGACGGTAACGGGGCGATGATCTGGCCGGCGCGTTACTGCGAACGCGGCGACACCTTACTTTATCGTCTGGATCAGGCGGCTTCAGAGGTCAGCGGGCGCGCTGAAGCCGCGGAACCCGTCAGAAAGTAGCGCCGTGATGGCCGGTGCGAACGCAAATGTCATCCTCTTTGCAACGCCGGCAACTCAATATGCTGATCATTGCGCCGATAACCCGCGTCCGGCATCTTTTAGCGGAGTTTGATGTGCTCAATGTGTCCGGGTGAGATTCCTGTGGTAAGCTCATTGCCCTAACCGCAGCCGGACAGACTGATGAAAAACAATTTTGACGATAAAATGGCGGATATCATCATCGGAGAAGCCGTAACGGCGTTACTCGATGATAACGTCGCCATAAGCTGGGCGGCCCTCAACGACAGGCTGCAGGCGATGCTTGACCGCGAAACAGACAGTGACCGCATTCGTGCTGTGCTGCGTGTCATTGAGGACGTCAGACGGGAAATGGAGATGAGCGCGGTGAAGAAAGAGGCGTTCACTGCCGGGCATTTTTCTTTTTCCGGCAAGCTGCACTGATCGCTGCCTGACAATCTGCCGCGCCTGACGCTGTGGTTTCTGCTATACTGTATGCTTATCCACCAACGGATGGAGGTCATTTGAGCGATGACACTACCGCCGAAGATATCTACGCCGTTATTGGAACGGTTGTGGCGCGCCTTCTTAAGCCGGACCAGCACCTGACACTTCAGGACATTACCCATGCACTGCATCATCTTGGCGAAACGGCAAGTGAAGATGAACTGCGGCAGGCCTGTTTAAACGCCATCAGTATGCTTGTGAAGCAGATGCACTAAGCTTAATCTACTGCTCCGGCTTACTAACCTTTTCAGAACCCTTCATCATCCGGCGTTCTGCCGACCACGATTTCAAGCACGTTGCGCAGTACATCCAGTTTGACAATATCGGTGGTCATCTCAAGCTCTGAGATGAGATACAGGATGATGGTTTTGCTCGTCACTTTTTGGCCATGGATGACGATGTCGCGAATCACGGCATCCAGTGCCGCGGCTTCGGCCGCATAGCGCTCACCGCCGCTGCGAAAATGGTGAATAAGGGCCGCTTCAGCGCTGAATGCGTGTTCGTTGGTTTGCATGTGTAGTTATCCGTAAACCGGGCGCTGCTGACAGCCCGGTGGTCGCCAAAAAAATCGGCCATCCTGAGATGGCCGTGTTATGCCGGGCGTCCTGCCACACTCCGGTTAATCACGAGATCGTATCGTCCCTGTCATTAATGCTTTTTACCAGCCCTGGGTTGTGACATCCCGCCCAGAGCAGCCATCGGCTTTTTACGAATTTCACGGGCTGCTGACTGCATCTGCATTTCCCTGATGGCGATCCTGATCGCCTCCAGACGGTCGGGATTAAATTCCTCTGCGGCCATTGACCGGAGCCGGGCTGAAACGGTCGCCACATTGATTCGTTCATTATTATCGAGCAGCCTGACCACCGCCTCGCCCAGAACGATTTCGGTTAAACGTTCAATTTGACTTCTCTGCATGCCCACCCCCTGCGGGACTGTGCCCTTTCGGACAAGTGGCTGCCCCTTCCCGGATCATAAAGCGCATGCTGCAGGTACCACCGATTATCCCTTTACGTATCAGCGTTCAAACAGCATGCCAATCAGCGTCTGGTAATGACGCTCTTCTTCATAATTTGCCGCGACCTCAAGGCGTCTCAGCAGTTTGGTGCAGATCGCCTTACGGTTGAGGTTTTTTCCTGCGCGCAGGATCTCAACGACAATCTGCCCCAGCGTTTCCTGCTGAGTAGGTGCTGTCGCTCTGCTGAAATAGCGGGCAATCTCACTGGCGCTGTCTGGAAATTTTGCAACATTCTGACGCATGATGAACCCCTCGAATGGTTAAAATACCGTCGCTTCTCTCTGTGCGTAAACTTATACAAAGAAATAAAACTTGTACAGCAATACTGTTTCTGTATTAGCTACGTTCTTGTGCAAAAAATGCTAACACCTTAATCTCAGGGGCTTACGCGCTGAAATAACCGGCATGATGGCTGGGTTCAGCGGCAGGAAAAACGGTATCGGTTTGGACAACCCGCTGATTTCCTGACACGGGGAGAGGATTGTTGCTGTACAGACGATATCGTATCGGTTACTTTGCGCCCTACAAGATGATCGTGTGCTGCAGGTGGACAAATGAGAAACAACGGGCTGCCGCCTTGTCACAATACCGGACTAGCCGGTTACTTCAGTCAGGTCACCGATCCCCGCCAGATTGCGCTACTGGGACGCATCACCGTTGAAATTTTGCGTCAGGAACGTCGGCTGACGCGCACCGCGATCTGTCTCAAGCTTATCGGGCACATCAATGACACGGACGATGACGTCGAAGCGGAACAGGCACGTTCCCTGCTGGCGATGCTGTTTGGTCGCTGATCGTTTGATTCATCCGCTCACCTTCAGCGCGTTGCACATCCGTCGCTAAAGCCCGCATCCGTTGCCACATGCCGCGTTGCCGAAAATCGTTAATACGAGGTTTGATGGTGGTGAAGACGTCATCCCTGACAGTTTTCTCCGGCCGGTACACGCTAACGCGCGTCCGATGAGGTCATCTACGTTGTCGTCTTCCGGCCAGAGCCGGACTACGTCTTATGGCGTCAGTTCTTCTCGTCGTTCAGGCCTGCAAGCGTCTGCAGGTACGGCACATGGATCGCGGCCTGCTCAGGCTCATCGAAGCTTCTGAGCCAGCCGATCGCCTCTGAAATCGCGGACAGACGTATGTCGCTGCCGCCAGCGCGTTTCATGTGTCTGAGCTCGTCGATAAGCGTATTAACGCTGATCTTCTTTTTGCCCAAAGCCAGGCTTAGTGCCGCTTCGCCAATAATGACGTGCCCTTTCCCGTCGTGTTGAATAGACAAATTTACTTCCTCCATTTCACGTTGATGAGAACCTCACGTCACACTGTAGACCCTATTGAGCGAACCGGTGCAGGCAAGTTCTGAAATGAAGCCTGTATCAGGATTTATTTTAGCGAGCATGAAAAATGCCGCGGCGGGTGCCGCGGCACAGCGTGCTGGGGATCAGGTTGATGACGCGGCTTGATCCGCAGGTTCACCAAAATGCTCGCGCATGTGGGATTCAATTTCTTCCAGTGATTTCCCCCGGGTTTCCGGCAACATCACGGCAATAAAAGCCAGGGAAGCCACATTGATTGCGGCAAAGATAAAGAACGCCTTATTACCAACCAGCGACAGCAAAGGCGGAAATGCCAGCGCCACCACGGCGTTGCATATCCACTGAAACGCTACCGCTGAACCGGTTAATACCCCGCGAACTTTCATCGGAAATAACTCCGACATCAGCAGCCAGTAAACCGGGGAAATGCACATCTGCATAAAGAACAGGAACACCAGAATACACGCCAGTGCCAGCAGACTTTGCGTCAGGCTTTGCGGCATGAGAACCAGCACCGCGCCCAGCGCCAGCTGCATCGCAATCACCACCGACAGCCCGGTCATCAGCATCGGGCGCCGGCCGAAATGACTGATGGCTTTAATGCCGGCAAAGGTGGCCAGTACCGATACCACCCCGTTGCCGATGGTGGCCGCAATCGAAGCACTGGTGCCCAGCCCGGTACTTTTCAGAATGACCGGCGTGTAATACATGAAGGCGTTGACGCCGGTAAACTGCGCGACGATGCCCATGCCGCAGCCCAGCAGCAGCAGACGCACAATCCATTTTTCTTTTAACAGTTCGCGTGCGGGTGGCCCCTGACGGGCTTCGCGGGCATTCTGCCGCATCTCTGCCATCTCTTTTTTAATCTCGCGCGGATTTTCCCGCAGTTTGCGCAGGATACGCAGCGCCTCATTAAAGCGCCCTTCCGCCACCATCCAGTGCGGTGAGGCCGGGACAAAAAAGGTGCCAATAAACAGCAGAATACCGGGGATCATCGCCAGCGACAGCATATAGCGCCACATGCCCGGATCGTGCAGTAACAAACTCATGGCGGCGCTGACGACATAAGCCAGCAGTTGCCCTGACACAATCATCAGTTCGTTGCGGCTGACCAGCGGTGCCCGGCGCTTTGGACCGGCAATTTCAGCGATAAAGACCGGAACCGTTGACGATCCGCCGCCCACCGCAAACCCCAGAATAAAGCGCATCACCACCATGATTTCCAGATTCGGCGCAACCGTGGTGCCTAACGCCCCGGCAATGAACAACAGGGCAAGGCTGCGTAACGTGATACGGCGACCAAAGCGGTCTGAGACATAACCGCTGATGAACGCGCCGAGCGCGGAGCCAAAGGTGAGCGCAGAGGTCACCAGCCCTTCGGTAAATGGCGTGAGATCGAGACCGCCCTGCGCGGCGGGCAGCGTCATGTAGGGCAGCGCGCCGGAAATAATGCCGGTGTCGTAGCCAAACGCCAGCGCGCCCATCGTGGCGACTAACACCACAAAAAACAGGCGCTGCTGAACAGTGAACGTCAGGCTGCCGCCATCATCTGATTGAGACTGCGAAGGATTTTGCTTGCTATCGTCCATGGGTGATTCAAGACCTGGTCAATGACGGGATAAAAAGGAGGTTTGAGTATAGTCAGAAACGAGAAAGTGTGAGGCCGGTCACGATTTTTACCGGATGGCGACGGAATAAAAATCCCGCACCACCCTGACTGCACAGCGCATATTTGCGCCGCAGCCGCGCCCTCGCACTGCGCTCAACCCCTGGCTGGCCTGCTGCAATCCCGCCCCCGACAGGGGGAAAATTTTCTGCTAAGGTACGCTGGCTGGTTAATGAGAAACACGCTGAGGCGTAACGCAGAAAGGCAGGTCCGGTGACAGATTGCTGAATTAACGTTCAGGAAAACGGTGTCTTTTAAGGTAGAACGTGAAAAAAGAAACGGTTAAGAAAAATATCATTCTCGCGGCGCTGCAGCTTTTTCGGGAGCGCGGCTTCAACAATGTTTCAACCCGCGATCTGACCAATACGCTGGGCATATCCCGCAGCCATATCTACCACTATTTCAAAAACTGGGATGCGCTGAGGCTGGACTCTATTGCTTTCATGCTGGATGAGGACGTTGCCGCTTTCTCTGTAGAGAGCGAAAAGAGGGATGATTCACAGCATGACGCCTTTTTTCGTGCGCTGGTGGATTATCTCCTGCCAGACGGGCCGGCTTCTCACTGGTTGATCTACCTCGAGTTGTGGCCGCTGGCGGCAAGGGATACGCAATTTGAGCAGCTGCTGCTCTCCAGCACGCAGACGTGGACGGCGATCATCCGTCAGGGCTTATCAGGCCAGGCATTTAGCCACCTCAGCGAAGCAGGTAAAGACGAGGTGGCGCATAATCTTCACGCCCTGATTGACGGTTACTCAAGCGCGCTAATTCTTAACTACTCTGCGGATAAGCGGACACATTTTTTTCTTGAGATAATGGCCGCCTTGCAGAAACTTTGTCGCTAGCAGGGATTTTTCCACATAGCCGCTTACCTCCCGGGCTTTAAATCATTAAACAGCCTGGCCATCTTGCTGCCGGCTGAGGTGTAGGCCGGATTGTTTTTCTCCGGCGCCATCCAGCTTTCATCCGCTTCCGGATGCGGTCCGCTCAGGAGTACCGTGCCTTTACCGTAAGTATATTTCGCCAGCGCGACATCACCGTTGGCATAGCGCGCCAGAGCGACAAAGCCGTGCGCGTCTTCGGCATTCAGGTAAGGACCATCCTGATAATAAAATTTTTCGGTTTTCCCCTGCCAGACAACATCGACAACGTAATCGCCCTCATCGGGTATGTTAGTCCCCTTGCGCATGACTTCAGAGTCCAGCGATGAGGGGATCAGCCCCAGCCAGTTTTCATCGGCCAGATACGCGCCCATGCACAATCCGAGAAAGCTTTTTCCATTGCGGACAAATTTGCGTATGGCCTCAGCCCCTTCGTCGCCCAGCGCAGCAAAGGCGCCGGGGATGTCCTGCCCGCCGCCGGGCTGGATGTACACATCAAAAGTGGCGAGATTATCCTCCGTGACCTTTATTTTTTCCTGCTCTCCGACATAGGCGATGTCCAGCGGCAGACCGCTCTGTTCCAGCGCTTTACGGACCATTTCGGAGCAGCCCGGACAACCGGCACCGCCGCGATAGATAGCGACATGGGTGACGGCGGCACTGGCCATATTCACGGTGGCTAACCCGCCGGCAAGCAGAATGGCAGCATACGTCAGAAGGTTCTTCATCAGATAACGCCAGAAACGGGAGGAGGCTCTCAGTAACATTGTTTTCACCATCAGCGGCAGGACCAGGCTCAAAATTAGAGCGACTGCTCAATTTAGGACCAGCACGAAGAGGCTGTCAACAGCCTGACAGCGTGAAAAACACAATCCTCTGTTTTAATTAAACTTTCACATGAGCCCGTTAACGGCTGCCGCGATTGTGCCGGTTGCAGAAGGAGTGTCTGAAGCTGATCGGCCGGGAATTATTCGATAAAACCGCTGGCTGACTGCCGTAACCGCCCGGTGATGGCGATCAGCCCTTCGATGTCTTCCGGCGTCAGCAAATCGAGGAAATTTCGCCGCACGCCCGCGGCATGTATCGGCCGCGCTGTAGCAAGCAGCTGGCTCCCGGCCTCTGTCATGCGGACTGAAATCCCTGCGCGAGTCGCGCGGCTGCGCTGTACCAGATCCCGGGCGGCCATACGTGAAAGCTGGTGCGATAGCCGCGACTTGTCCCATTCAAGGTATTCCAGCAGCTCACGCTGCAGCAGTACGCCCTGCGGACTGCGGTTGATTTCCATCAGGATCATGAAATCCGGGCCGGACAACCCGGTCGCCTCATTGATCTCTCTGACAATGCGTCCGGTGATGATTTCAGCAAGCCGGCGATATCCGCGCCATGCCTGCCACTCTGCGTCTGAAATCTCTGTGCTGCCCATTATTTATCCCGCCACGTAGTTGATATGTCAACTTTGTGATTATACAGTATCCACTTTACATCGGGGAAGAACAGGCATGTCGGACAAACTGACTATCGCTATCGTGGGCGGCGGCCCGGCAGGCCTCACGGCGGCCGTGATTCTTCAGCGCCACGGTTTTAACGTGACGGTGTTTGAGGATGAGCCGGCGGATGCTGCGCGGAGTCAGGGCGGCTCACTGGATTTGCATGCTGACAGCGGCCAGGTGGCGCTGCGCAGAGCGGGCCTGCTGGAGCAGTTCATCAGTATCGCCAGGCATGATGATCAGGAAAGCCGGATGCTGAATTACCTTACCGGAGACATTGAGGTCGACAGATTCACGCCGGAAGGTGAAATGGATAAACCGGAAATCGATCGCGGCGAGTTGAAAAACCTGCTGCTGAGCGCCCTGCTGCCGCAGACCCTGCAGTGGAATCACAAACTGCATTACGTTGACTATGGCCAGCAAAAAGCGCACGGGCTGGTATTCAGAAACGGCAGGCGCTACGAAGCCGATATCGTGATTGGTGCAGACGGTGCCTGGTCGCGGGTCCGCCGTTATCTGACACCGGTACGTCCGTTTTATACCGGCATTACCTTTTTCGAAGGCTGGATAGATCACCCGTCCGACCAAATCAACAGCATTGCCGGCAACGGGACCGCGTTCAGCTTCAGCGGTGCGCAGGCGCTGGTCACGCAACGCAACGGCGGCGGGAGGATTTGCGTCTATGCGGCGATGAAGCGCGCCCCTGATGTCATCGATCAACACATAGCCTCCTCCGGCCTCACCGCCTGGGTGCGCGACAGCTACCGCGACTGGGCCGCTTCCCTGCAGTTGGTGGTAAACGCCACCGGTGACTATGTCAGACGCCCGATTTACAGCCTGCCCGCCGATTTTGGCTGGGCACCACGGCCGGGCATCACCCTGATTGGCGATGCCGCTCACCTGATGCCGCCGGTTGGCGTCGGAGTCAACCTGGCGATGCTTGATGCTTCAGACCTGGCTCTGGCACTGTGCGAGGCCTCGCACCCGCAGAACGGACTGCGCTCTGCGGAGACCCTGATTATGGAACGCGCACGCGACATGATGCCTGATGCAATAGCGGGGTTTCAGAACTGGTTCGATGAGAGAGCCTGACACCAGTTTTACGTGACCCGCCACCCGCGGTTTACTGTTGCTTTTGTTCCGCCTCTTTCTGTTTTTTGGCGGCCATGTGGTGGCCCACCGCGCAGCCAGCTGCCGCACCGGCAACGCCATGATGAACCAGATGACCTGCCACGCCGCCAGCGACGGCGCCTTTCAGGCACCCTTTTGCCTCTGCCTGGGCGCTAACGACTAAAAGAAGGCCTGCCGCTGCCAGGGCCGCAATCCACTGTTTTTTCATTGCCGTAAATCTCCATAAAGATACGTGTTATGTCAGTAATGCTGAGCATAGCCTGGCAGCACTGACGGCATGATATACAGGAGGTAAACGGCGAACTTTGTTACCTATGGTTACGCTTATGCAGCAACGGTCTGCTCAGGACAAAGTCAGTCAGGGCGCAAAACGCACCGGTATCTTTTCTTTCAGATACACAGGCCGCATGGGGAAGGTGTTGGCATCTATCGCCTGCTTTACCGCATTGATAGCGACGGCGCACAGATCAGCATCTCCGCCCTGCGCAGTGACGTTTGTCGGTGGCTGACCTAAGGGTTGCGTAATGACCAAATCACAGGTCTTACCGTGATATAAATTCGCGTCAAAAAACCGATACTGTATTGCGGTAACGACCTGACAAAGCCACAGATGCGTATCTTTATTTGCTATTTGCGAGGAGGTTTGCGATTCGCACTCGCTTCTTATCTCGGAAGCGGTTGGAAACCTGAATGACTGCCTTGTTGTTTGTTTAGTATGGGACTGGCAGCCGACTAATAACATGACGGCGATAAGTGAGAGTGTTTTTTTCATCATGGCATCCATGCAGATCATTTATGCATTTATAGCATCCCGGATAGATTGCGGAAACCGTGCCTGCTATCGGGTTGCTTTCGCATTGGCAGCGAATACTCACCCCAGCAACCGACCGCATTCCAGATGTGAGAATAAACAGTGTAACGTCTCATGCCAATTCGCAGACCCCATCAAAGGTTGCGAAATAAGGCCAGCGTGTTTTGGCCAGCCTGACATGCAGGGATAGGTTTCTGTTGAAAGGTCGGGACGGCTGCAGAATAAATTCAGCAAAGATCTTTCCGCCCCACCCGACTCAATCCCCAATATGCACGTGATTTATTGAGCGTCCTTAGTCTGATTTCTACTCAGGAACGCTGAGCCCTTTTACGTCAGACACGAAATGTGTCCACCATCCCCCGCAGAGCGTGCGCCTGCTCAGAGAGAGACTGAGACGCCGAAGAGGACTCTTCAACCAGCGCAGCGTTATTCTGCGTGACACCATCCATCTGACTTACCGCAATGCTAACCTGAGAAATGCCCTGCATCTGTTCTGAAGAAGCCAGTGAAATATTATCCATGGCCTCTGCCAGTTCGCCCACCATGCTGACAATCTTCAATATGCTCTGCCCTGTACCTGCTGCCACCTCAACACCGCTTTCGACCTGCTCAACGGCCTGTTCAATCAGCTGTTTGATGTCGCGAGCAGCATTTGCACTGCGCTGTGCAAGCGTTCTGACTTCACCGGCAACCACGGCAAAACCGCGTCCTTCTTCACCTGCCCGGGCGGCCTCCACCGCTGCGTTGAGCGCCAGAATGTTGGTCTGGAAGGCAATGCTTTCGATCACGGAGGTGATGTCCCGTACCTTTGTCGCGCTCAATGAGATCTCATTCATGGTTTCAGACATACGCTGTACGTCGGCCTCACCTGCGCGTGCCAGCGTTGCCGCATCCCGGGCAGACCCAGCGGTCTGCTGCGCGCCGGCCGTATTACTTTTCACGGTGGCGGTAAGCTGCTCCATACTGGCCGCAGTTTCCTGCAGTGCTGCAGCCTGCTCCTCAGTGCGGGATGACAATTCTGTATTGCCCTGTGATATCTCATCCGCCGCCAGCGCCACTGAAGCAGCAGAGTCTTTTATCTTTGACACCAGACCACGCAGGTTTGCCTGCATGCCATCCAGAGAAGCCATCAGGCTGGTACTGTCATTGTTTCGCAGCGTTACAGGCGTCGTCAAATCGCCAGAAGCAATGGTTGCCGCAAGAGTCTGCGCCTGTACAGGCTCGCCGCCCAACTGACGCATCAGTACGCGAATGGTCATAACGCACGTTCCCACTGCCAGCAGTGCTGATGCGGCCGCGAGCAACATCAGGATCAGCGATGCCCGGCGTGTCGCCTGACTGTTAGTTTCAACAGCAGACTGCGTGTTTTTCATCTGAACCAGCGTCATGTCATTAAGCGCTTTGAGCAAGGTACTCTGCACCGGGCGCGTGACGTTCAGCAGATAGGCAGTGGCTTCCTCAGCACGATTTTCAAGCCCGAGCCGGCCAGCCTGCTTCAGCGACGAAAGTGCAGGCTCCTCAGCTTCAGTAATGCGGCTCATGACTTCCCGCCCCTGCGGTGTTGAATCCTCCTGCATCACCTCAGCCAGAGCCTTACGGCTGGCTATATACTGCGCTTCTTGTTTTTGTACGCGCTCCCATTCAGGCTTCATTGCCTCAATATCTGTTAAGAGCGCCAGGTTACGAACCGCAATGCCCATATCCCTGATGCTGCCACGCATATCCAGCACCAGCTGATACTTTTTCATTTTGACGTTAACCGCATCGTCCATACCTTTGCTCGCATTACTCAGGGCGTTGAGCGCAATGCCGGTACAGATAATAAAAAGTACAACAAGCAGGCCAAAGCCCGTTGCAAGTCGGGTGGATATTTTCATATTAATTCTCGCTGTAAGTAGATGAGAGTGTCAGATATGAATGTGTTATCGGCATTGTGTGACGCAGATTCATCACCCGGAATGGTTAATTTTAAAATTCATTTCGGACATGTCGTTCAGATTGACGCAGCTACACATCGCTATATTAGTGACATTCTCAATATAAAATTAACCAACGAATTTTTGAGAGAAATAATTCTTGCATGCAAATAATCAATACCTAGCTCATAACCGTCCGCACCAGGAAATTTTTCACCGATATGCTACCGCTGACACCCTGTTCTTTTCCTGGCGCAATAATTCTGAATCCGCCGAGGGGAAATGGTAAAAACCATTGATTTTAATGAAAAAAATGATGATTGAATTTTCTTCGATTGACCTAAAATCGTGCCAACGTTAAACACCTGTTATCATCCAGCCGTAACGCCACGAAACCAGAACGAGAAAAATAGCCCGCAAAGTTTTTATAAAAGGTTAATTATTATTTACCATCCCCGCTTAACAGGTGACAGGTTGATATTAACGGCCGTAAGTATTTAGCAGGAATGGCCTGACGCGATCCCGAGTCAGGTGCCATAATTATTTCTAAAATATTTTCAATGAATATCGTCATCCGCGCCTGACTGACAGCGGTTCAGAAAATCTGTCTGGCAGGAAACATCGCATCTATACTGAATGGTCAGGTTAACTTATATAATTCCTGTCTAAAAAGGCATTGCGCGTTGACTGTCAACGAGAATAATTCATCAGGGTGCTTATGCCCCAGTGAGCTGGCGTTTCGCCTTGTCATGTCGTGCTCTGGCATCAGCACAGAGATAGGCGGATGGGAGAGCATCGAAATGGTTCAGCGGTATGCTCACCTGGCACCGAATCATCTGACAGAGCATGCGAGGCAAATTGACGCGATTTTTGGCAGTCGTGTCCCAAATCAGTCCCACGGGAAATTTTGAAGGCTGAAGGAGGTTGTTAAGTGATTGATTTTGTTTGGCACGCCCTACAGGATTCGAACCTGTGACCTACGGCTTAGAAGGCCGGTGCTCTATCCAGCTGAGCTAAGGGCGCATAGAAGATGCGTCGGATTATACGTCGGCACGCTGGCGCGTCAACGTTTTTGCCGCCAACGGACGGCAGAGTGTCGAGGGAATGAACAATTCGCCTTAATGACGCTGACGCCACTCACTCAGCGAGATCAGATTACTCACCTCCGCGGATTCCCCTTCCAGTTCAATCCCCTGCGGCGTAAAGCGCGCATTATACTGCTCGCGTAACGCATTCAGCTCCTGGCTGTCCGGCTCCAGCTGGCGCAGGAACCCTAGCGCCAGCAACAGCTGCTGCCGTGAAATCAGAGCGGAGAACCCCGCCTTCGTCAGAATGTGATGCCAGCGCTGCGCGTTCTCATCGCTGCCATCGACAATCAGCACCTGCCAGATCAGCAGCACTGCCGCGCCATTATTGAGGTGCGCTTCGTTGTCGCCGCGAATGTAATCGGTGAACTCGTTTGCCGCCTCTTTGCCCATCTGCGCAAGCAGCGATTCAACGTGCACCGGCGGCAGCTGCAGCCGCTTGCTGAGCGCCTGCGCGGCGTGGCGCGAACCGGCGGTCAGCAGCTGAAATCCCACAACAAACACTATCGCCAGCGTGGCGAGCATCAACCAAATCATCACGTGTTCCACATCATTGCCTGGCGGGCATAATACGCGCTAAGCATGGCGCGCGCCACGGCGAAAAATCGGGAAACCGGTCGCGTAAACGAATCTGTGACTGACAGCCGCACGCGCTTCTGACAGAATAGGCGCCATCCCCGATTCAACTCTCTACAGATGGATTTCCTCTCTGATGGCAGCAAAAATTATTGACGGTAAAACGATTGCGCAGCAGGTGCGCCTTGAGGTTGCCGAAAAAGTGCAGCAGCGTCTCGCTGCCGGTAAACGCGCCCCTGGCCTGGCCGTAGTGCTGGTCGGTGAAAACCCGGCATCGCAGATCTATGTCGCGAACAAACGCCGCGCCTGCGAAGAGGTAGGTTTTGTGTCGCGCGCTTATAACCTGCCCGCCAGCACCAGCGAAGCTGAACTGCTGGAGGTGATCGATGAGCTGAACAATGACGACGCTATCGATGGCATTCTGGTGCAGCTGCCGCTGCCGGCCGGGATCGATAATGTCAAAGTGCTGGAGCGCATCACGCCGGATAAAGACGTTGATGGCTTCCATCCTTATAACGTCGGTCGTTTGTGCCAGCGCGCCCCTAAGCTGCGTCCGTGTACGCCACGCGGCATCGTGACGCTGCTGGAGCGCTATAACATCGATACTTACGGCCTGAACGCCGTGGTGGTTGGCGCATCAAATATCGTCGGTCGCCCGATGAGCATGGAACTGCTGCTGGCCGGCTGCACCACCACTGTCACTCACCGTTTTACCAAAGATCTGCGCCATCACGTTGAGCATGCCGACCTGCTGGTAGTCGCGGTCGGTAAGCCGGGCTTTATCCCGGGCGACTGGATTAAACCAGGTGCGATTGTGATTGATGTCGGCATTAACCGGCTGGAAAGCGGCAAAGTGGTCGGCGATGTGGATTTTGCGTCAGCCTCTGAGCGCGCGGCTTACATCACGCCTGTACCGGGCGGCGTTGGCCCGATGACGGTTGCCACGCTGATTGAGAACACGCTGCTGGCGTGCGAGCAATATCACGATGTGGAGCAGGCATAATGGCGAGTTTTTCACTGGGTAAACATGCGCACGTTGATTTGTGCGATCTGCTGAAGCTGGAAGGCTGGGTGGAGAGCGGCGCGCAGGCCAAAGCGGTGATCGACGAAGGCGAAGTGCGCGTTGATGGTGCTATTGAGACGCGTAAGCGCTGCAAGATTTTTCCCGGTCAGACGGTTGAGTTTGCCGGTCAGCGCGTAACCGTTGTGGCCTGATTTTACCAGGCAAATCCGGACCTGTAGCGGCGCAATTTATTGCGCAATGAATTGCGCCGCTACGATAAGTGCATCAGGTTAATTACCCATAACCAGTGGGTTAAAGTTAGCCGTATAAAAAAGGGCGAACCGCAGTTCGCCCTTTTTGTTATTTACGGCGCCAGCTTGACCCCTGCGGGCCATCTTCCACGATGACGCCCAGCTCGTTCAGCTTGTCACGTGCGATGTCTGCCTGCGCCCAGTCTTTTGCAGCACGCGCATCGGCGCGGGTTTTCACCCAGTGTTCAATCTCTGCCACTTCGTCGGCATTGACCTGTGCGCCACTCTGCAGGAACTGCTCCGGATCCTGCTGCAGAATGCCCAGTACATCGGCCAGCTGACGCAGTTTCGCGGCCAGCGCATCGGCGGCGGCTTTATCTTCACCCTTCAGGCGATTGACTTCACGCGCCATATCGAAGAGCACCGAGTAAGCTTCCGGCGTGTTGAAATCATCGTCCATGGCGCTACGGAAGCGGGCTTCAAACGCCTCACCGCCAGCCGGCGTCGCGCTGGCATCGGTATGGCGCAGCGCGGTGTAAAGGCGCTCCAGCGCCGCGCGTGCCTGATTCAGGTTATCTTCGCCATAGTTAAGCTGGCTGCGATAGTGGCCGGACATCAGGAAGTAGCGCACGGTTTCCGCATCGTAGTGCTGCAGCACATCGCGCACGGTAAAGAAGTTGCCGAGCGATTTCGACATCTTTTCCCGGTCAACCATCACCATGCCGGAGTGCATCCAGTAGTTCACGTACGGGCCATCATGTGCACAGGTCGACTGCGCCACTTCGTTTTCATGGTGCGGGAACATCAGGTCCGAACCACCGCCGTGGATGTCGAAATGGGTGCCAAGCTGTTTGCAGTTCATCGCCGAGCACTCAATGTGCCAGCCCGGGCGGCCGTTGCCCCACGGTGAGTTCCACGCCGGCTCATCAGCCTTGGACATTTTCCACAGCACAAAGTCCATCGGGTTGCGCTTCACTTCCGCCACTTCCACGCGCGCGCCGGCCTGCAGCTGTTCGAGATCCTGACGCGACAGCGCGCCGTAATCTTTATCGCTCAGCACATCAAACATCACGTCGCCGTTATCCGCCACGTAGGCATGGCCGCGATCGATCAGCTTGCCGACCAGTTCGATGATCTCCGCGATGTGGCGCGTGGCGCGCGGCTCCAGATCCGGCGGCAGAATACCCAGCGCGGCAAAATCTTTGTGCATTTCGGCGATCATCCGGTTGGTCAGCGTTTCGATGCTTTCCCCGTTTTCGTTGGCACGTTTGATGATCTTGTCATCGATGTCGGTGATATTACGCACGTATTTCAGTTTATAGCCCACGTAACGCAGGTAACGCGCGACCACGTCGAATGCCACAAAGGTACGCCCATGGCCGATATGACAGAGGTCGTAAACCGTGATTCCACACACGTACATACCGATTTCACCGGCATGAATGGGTTTAAATTCCTCTTTCTGGCGACTCAGGGTGTTATAGATCTTTAGCATTGAACGATTCCGTTGTTTACGTGTGCGGGATACGCCTTCTTGATGTAGCCGGTTATTGTGCCGTATTTTTCCGACTTGTGCATCGCTCGCTTCGCAACTGCCGTTGCCTTACTGACGCGTTATTGGAAATTGTGATATAAGAGGCGTCTACAAAAATGCCCCGCCGCCTTGCCGGTGCGGCAGTTGATACTGACGACAACCTCCACAGGACGAATATAATGGTCACTTTCCAGACGAACCATGGCGATATCGTAATCAAAACCTTCGATGACAAAGCGCCGGCTACCGTACAGAACTTCCTGGACTACTGCCGTGAAGGTTTCTACGACAACACCATTTTTCACCGCGTGATCAACGGTTTCATGATTCAGGGCGGCGGTTTCGAGCCGGGCATGAAGCAGAAAGCCACCAAAGCAGACATCCGCAACGAAGCCAATAACGGCCTGAAAAACACCAAAGGCACGCTGGCGATGGCGCGTACCCAGGCACCTCACTCGGCTACCGCACAGTTCTTCATCAACGTTGCCGATAACGACTTCCTGAACTTCCGTGACGAAAGCCTGCAGGGCTGGGGTTACTGCGTGTTTGCTGAAGTGGTTGAAGGCATGGACGTGGTCGAAAAAATCAAAGCAGTGAAAACCGGCCGCAGCGGCATGCACCAGGACGTGCCGGTTGATGACGTGATCATCCAGAAAGTGACCGTCAGCGAGTAATGTCGCGCACGCTGTTTATCGCAGATTTACATCTGTGTCAGGAAGAACCGGCAATCACTGCCGGTTTTCTGCATTTTTTGCAGGGGGAAGCGCAGCAGTGTGATGCGCTTTACATCCTTGGCGATCTGTTTGAAGCCTGGATTGGCGATGACGATCCTAATCCGCTGCATCAGCAGATCGCCGACGCCCTGCGTGCCCTGCCGGTGCCAAAATTCTTTATTCACGGCAATCGCGACTTCCTGTTAGGTCAACAGTTCGCCCGCGCCAGCGGCATGACGCTGCTGCCCGAAGAGCAGGTGCTGGAGCGCTATGGTCAGCGCGTGCTGATGATGCATGGCGACACGCTGTGTACTGACGATCACGGTTATCAGCGTTTTCGCGCCAAAGTCCATCAGCGCTGGCTGCAGCGGCTGTTTCTCGCGCTGCCGTTGCGTCTGCGCATGCGCATTGCTGCGCGGATGCGGGCCGACAGCAAGCAGGCCAACCAGCACAAGTCACTGAGCATCATGGACGTCAATCCGCAGGCGGTAGCCGCGGCGCTGACGCGCCAGCAGGTGCCGATCCTGATTCACGGCCACACCCATCGTCCGGCGATTCATCAGTTCGAGCTCGCCGGCACGCCAGCGCAACGCGCGGTGCTGGGCGCGTGGCATGAGCGCGGATCAATGATTCAGCTGGACGCACAGGGCGTGCAGTTAATCGAATTTCCTTTCTGATTGTTTGCGGCGGAAATGCCGGTTTTCCGCCTACGCAACCGTTTTCCTTGCCGCTGTCTCGTGCTATTCTCTGTGCCCTTCTTTACCTGCCCGCCCGGCCAGGTTCGTTTGATTATTCACAGGAGTTGACCGCATGTCATCCAACGCCGCCCCGGCCCGTATCGCCATCGTCATGGGTTCCAAAAGTGACTGGGCTACCATGCAGTTCGCCGAGGAAATCCTTAACAGCCTGGATGTCCCGTTCCACGTTGAAGTGGTCTCTGCGCACCGTACGCCTGATAAGCTGTTCAGCTTCGCAGAGCGCGCAGCCGACAACGGTTTTCAGGTGATCATCGCCGGTGCCGGCGGTGCGGCGCACCTGCCAGGCATGCTGGCGGCGAAAACCCTGCTGCCGGTGCTGGGCGTACCGGTACAGAGCGCAGCGCTGAGCGGCGTGGACAGCCTCTACTCCATCGTACAGATGCCGCGCGGGATTCCAGTCGGTACGCTGGCCATCGGTAAAGCCGGTGCCGCCAACGCCGCACTGCTGGCGGCGCAGATCCTGGCGATTCACGATCGCGATCTGGCTGCACGCCTGGCCGCCTGGCGTCAGAGCCAGACCGATGAGGTGCTGAATAATCCGGATCCGCGGGAGGACGCATGAAGCCAGTTTGCGTACTCGGCAACGGTCAGCTGGGCCGCATGCTGCGCCAGGCCGGCGAGCCGCTGGGCATCGCCGTGTATCCGGTCGGGCTGGACGCGGAGCCGTCGGCACTGCCGATCGCGCAAAGCGTAATCACCGCAGAAATCGAGCGCTGGCCGGAAACCGCGCTGACGCGCGAGCTGGCTAACCATCCGGCGTTCGTCAACCGCGATATTTTTCCGCGCCTCGCCGATCGCCTGACGCAAAAGCAGCTGCTCGATCAGCTCAACCTGGCAACCGCGCCATGGCAGTTGCTGGCCGACAAAAGCGAGTGGCCGGCGGTATTTAGCACGCTGGGCGAGCTGGCGATCGTCAAGCGCCGCACCGGCGGCTACGACGGCCGCGGCCAGTGGCGCCTGCGCGCCGACGAAACCGCAACGCTGCCGGATGAGTGTTACGGCGAGTGCATCGTTGAGCAGGGTATTAACTTCAGCGGTGAAGTCTCGCTGGTGGGCGCGCGCGGGCACGATGGCCGCACGGTGTTTTATCCGCTGACGCACAACCTGCATCAGGACGGCATCCTGCGGACCAGCGTTGCCTTCCCGCAGGCTGATGCCGCGCAACAGCAGCAGGCAGAAGCGATGCTGAGCGCGATCATGCATGAGCTGAAGTACGTGGGCGTGATGGCGATGGAGTGTTTCGTCACGCCGCAGGGCTTGCTGATCAATGAGCTGGCACCGCGCGTGCACAACAGCGGCCACTGGACGCAGAATGGCGCCTCTATCAGCCAGTTTGAACTGCACCTGCGTGCGGTGCTCGGTCTGCCGCTACCGCAGCCGGTGGTGTTTGCGCCGTCGGTGATGGTCAACCTGATTGGCACCGACCTCAATACCGACTGGCTGCAGCAGCCGCTGGTGCATCTGCACTGGTACGACAAAGAAGTCCGCGCCGGACGTAAGGTCGGCCACCTGAATCTGACCGACAGCGATCCGGCACGCCTCACCGCCGCACTCAATGCGCTGGTACCGCTGCTGCCTGACGCCTATGCGAGCGGCATTGCGTGGGCCGTGGCGAAGCTGTAGTTCCGCGGTGTTCCCCTCACCCTTGCCCTCTCCCACAGGGAGAGGGGATTATACGGTGCGATTTTTCAGTTTGACGCTCACCTTAATGTCCTGAAGTGCAGAATCACGCATACGGGCTCGATCGGCCCCCTCTCCCGTGGGAGAGGGAACCATGCGCTGCGATTTTTCAGTTTGACACTCACCTGAACGTTCTGAAGTGCAGAATCACGCATACGGGCCCGATCGGCTCCCTCTCCCGTGGGAGAGGGCTGGGGTGAGGGCATCAGGCAGCATCAAACCGCCTGAACAGCGCTTTCCCCTTCAGTAAACGGACACCCAGCCAGCCGCCGCACAGCGACAGCAGCGCCGCACCGCACAGCGGCAGCGCCAGCCACAGCGTCCAGTCTGGCTGCCACGGGAAATCAAAAATCTTGCGCTGAAGCCCCCACAGTGCCGCTTCCGCCCCCAGCGCCGCCGCGATTCCCGCCACCACGCCAAGCAGCGCAAACTCACACCACAGCGTGCCGCGCAGCAGGCGCTGGCTGGCACCGAGCGTACGATACACCACCAGCTCCTGCCGGCGCTGGCGCATGCCGACCTGGATCTGCGCCAGCAGCAGCAATACACCGCAAACTGTCACCAGGATCACCATGATCTCCAGCGCCTGGCTCACCTGCGCCAGCACCTGTCCAATCTGCTTCAGCATGCTGCCAACATCCAGCAGGCTCAGCGTCGGGAACGCGCGGTTGAGCTGCGCCAGCAGCGCGGGATCGTTCGCCATGCGGAAGCTGGTCAGCCAGGTTTGTGGCTGCTGATCGAGCGCGCCCGGCGGGAAGATAAAGAAGAAGTTTGGCCGCAGGCTCTCCCAGTCGACCTTGCGCAGACTGGTGATCGTCGCGCTGAACTGCTGCGTATCGCCGCTGAAGGTCAGCCTGTCGCCGAGCCTGACGCCCAGACGATCGGCCAGCTCGACCTCCATCGAGACTTCACCGGCTTTCGGTGGCCAGCTGCCGGCCACCAGCGGATTGTGATCCGGACGCTCCGCCTGCCACGTCAGATTGAGCTCGCGATTCAGCGCGTTATCCAGCCTGGGATCGGCCGGCTTGCCGTTCAGCTCAGTGAGCCTTGCCCGAACGATCGGATAGAAGGTACCAGCGTTAACCTGATGCTGCCGCAGAAACTCGTCTACCTGCGGCACCTGCTGCTGGGTCAGATTGAGCAGAAAATAGTTGGGCGCATCCGCCGGTAATTGCTGCTGCCAGCGATCGAGCAGATCGCCGCGCATCACCAGCAATAATGCCAGCAGCATAAAGGAAAGCGAAAACGCCGCCAGCTGGCTGAGCGTCATGGCTGGCTGACGCAGCAGACGGTTGATCGCCAGGCGCAGCGCCAGATTACGCACCACCAGTCTGCGCAGCAGCAGAAGCGTGCCCCAGCCGAGCAGCGCCAGCAGCAGTGCCAGCATCACCACGCCAGCCAGCAGCGCCCACAGCATTTTGCTGCCGCCCATCAGCAGCGCAAGGAGTGCCACCACCACCAGCGCCATCACCGGCAGATAAATACGCAGCGGCCATAGCGTGGCTACCGCATCACGACGCAGCACGCGCAGCGGCTGTGTGGCCATCAGCAGACGGTATGGACGCAACCCGACCAGCAGCGAGATCACCACCAGCGCACCAATCGCCCATAGCCACGGCCAGACGCTGGCAGCCGGTAAAGCGGCGGGCAGCACCGGTTTGAGCATCAGCAGCAGCGCGACTTCAATGCCCTGCCCCAGCGCACTGCCGGCGATGGCCGCCAGCAGCAGCACGGCCAGCCACTGACCGATAATCAGCCGTTGCAGCGATTTACGCGTGGCGCCCAGCGTTTTCAGCACCGCCACCAGATCGTAACGGCTGCGGCAGTAATGACTCATTGCGACGGCCACTGCGGCAATCGCCATCAGCAGGGTTAACAGCGCTGAGAGCAGCAGGAACTGCTGCGCACGCTGCATTGAGCGGCCCAGTGCATCCTCGGAATTCTCCACGCTGATCCAGCGCTCGCCGGCCTGCAGCTGCGGCTGAATCCAGCGGTCATAGCGCGCCAGCGCTGCCGACTCGCCGGAGAATTTGTAGCGCCAGCTCAGACGGCTCCCCGGCTGGATGGCGCCGGTTTTCTCTACGTCGGCAAGATTCATTAACAGACGCGGCGCCGTCTGAAACGGGTTAAATCCGCCGTCCGGCTCCTGAATCACTTCGCCGGCAATACGCAGCGTGGTATCGCCCACGTCAATGCGGTCACCGACCTTCAGGTTAAGCAGCGCCAGCAGACGCGGCGCGGCCAGCACCGTTCCGGCCACCGGACGCAGGCCGGGCGGATCCGTCTGCAGGGTGCCGAACATCGGGTACGCATCATCGACCGCTTTGACATCGGCCAGCTGCGGTGTCTCCTGCGCAAAGGTCATGGTCATAAAGCTGAGCTGCCGGCTGACCGCCAGCCCCTCTTCGCGCGCTTTGTCCAGCCACGCATCCGGTGCCGGTTTACTGCTGCGCAGAGTACGGTCGCCGGCCATAAAGTCACGGCTCTGCTGGCTGAGCCCTTTCTCCATGCGATCGCTGATGGAGCCCAGCGCCAGCACGCAGGCCACCGCCAGCGTCAGCGCCAGCCAGACAATCAGCAGCGAGGGCGAACGCCACTCGCGCCAGAACCAGCGCCAGATCATGCTTCCTCCCACAGCTTGCCGTCGCGCAGCCGCAGGCGACGATCGCAGCGTGCCGCCAGCTGCTCATCGTGCGTCACCAGAATCAGCGTGGTGGCGAAATCGCGGTTGAGCGAAAACAGCAGATCGGCGATGCGATCGCCGGTTTTGCGATCGAGGTTACCGGTCGGCTCATCGGCAAACAGCAGGCCGGGACGGCCGCTGAAGGCGCGTGCCAGCGCCACGCGCTGCTGTTCGCCGCCGGAGAGCTGGGCCGGCAGATGGTGCAGACGATCTTTTAGTCCGAGCTGCGTCAGTAATTCAGTGGCCTGCGCGCGACTGTCGCGATCGCTGTCTCCGCGCAGCAGTGCAGGAAGCTGCACGTTCTCCAGCGCGTTGAGCGTGGGCACCAGCATAAAGGACTGAAACACAAAACCGACCTCACGCGCGCGCAGCGCGGCGCGCTGCTCTTCGTTCATCTGATGAAGCGGCTGGCCCAGCAGATGCACTTCGCCGCTGCTGCCATCATCCAGTCCGGCGAGAATACCCAGCAGGGTGGATTTCCCGGATCCCGACTCGCCGATCAGCGCCAGCGTCTCGGCTGGTTTGACAACCAGCTCAACTCCGGTAAGGATGGTCAGCTGATGCTCTCCCTGACCGACGGACTTAGTAAGATGATGAACTGCAACAATGTTTTCCGCTGGCATTATTCCTTCCTGTTGTTATTGCTGCTGCTGGTGTCGCGCATCGCCGCCGCCGATACCCTGCTGATTCTCGGCGATAGCCTGAGTGCCGGCTATCGCATGTCCGCCGCCGCCGCCTGGCCGAGCCTGCTCGACAAAACCTGGCAACAGCAGCCCAAAGTGGTTAACGCCAGCATCAGCGGTGATACCGCCGGTCAGGGGCTGGCGCGGTTGCCGGGCCTATTAAAACAGCATCAGCCGCAGTGGGTGTTAATCGAATTGGGCGGTAACGATGGGCTGCGCGGCTTCCCGCCGCAAAACATCGCGCAGGATCTGAGTAAAATTATCGATCAGGTCAAAGCCGCTAACGCCCAGCCGCTGCTGATGCAAATTCGTCTGCCGGCTAATTATGGCCAACGCTACACCGACGCGTTCAGCGCGCTCTATCCGCGCCTCGCGCAGCAGTATCATATTCCGCTGGTACCGTTCTTTATGGAGCAGGTTTATCTGAAGCCGGAGTGGATGCAGCAGGACGGTATTCACCCCAATCCGGATGCGCAGCCGTTCATCGCCAACCTGATGGCTGAGCAACTGGCTCCGCTAGTTAAGCATGATTAACGCCGCGACGTGCCCAATGACAGGTAAAGATATGCAAAAGTCCGTATTAATTACCGGCTGCTCCAGCGGCATCGGTCTGGTGGCGGCCAACGATCTGCTGGCGCGCGGCTATCGCGTGCTGGCCGCCTGTCGCCGCACCGACGATGTGGCGCGCATGGATGAGCTCGGCTTCACCGGCATCCTGCTGGATCTTGACGATCCGGCCAGCGTGGATGCCGCCGCCGATCGCGTGCTGGCCCTCACCGACCACTGCCTGCACGGGCTGTTCAACAACGGCGGCTTCGGCCAGTACGGTCCGCTGACCAGCGTGTCGCGTCAGCAGCTCGAGCAGCAATTCTCCACCAACTTTTTCGGCACCCACCAGTTGACGCTGCGCCTGTTGCCGGCGCTGCAAAATAGCGGTGACGGGCGGATTATCAACACCAGCTCGGTGCTCGGCCTGATTTCCACGCCGGGCCGCGGCGCTTATGCCGCCAGTAAATGGGCGCTGGAGGCGTGGAGCGATGCGCTGCGCATGGAAGTGCGCCACAGCGGCGTGCGCGTCAGCCTGATTGAGCCAGGCCCGATTACCACCCGGTTTACCGAAAACGTGCAGCAGGGCGAACGCGACAAGCCCGTGCGCAACCCCGGCATCGCCGCGCGCTTTAGCCTGCCGCCGGAGGCGATTCTGCCGAAACTGCGGCATGCGCTGGAGAGTAAACATCCGCGCCTGCGCTATCCGGTGACGCTGGTCGCCTGGGCGATGAGTCTGCTTAAACGACTGCTGCCGGGCTGGATGCTGGATCGCATTTTACGCAGTAACTAAACTGCAAGCCGGAATTGAACTTGAAGCCGGGGCGTTTGCCCCCATATCCTCAACACACTTTCTGCCAAGAGACGTATTCATGTCACACGCTTTGATTATCGACATCAACGAATCCAACCTGCAGCAGACGCTGGAGCAATCAATGCAGCTGCCGGTACTGTTCTACTTCTGGTCGGAGCGCAGCCAGCACTGCCAGCAGCTGACGCCGGTGCTGGAGCGTCTGGCACAGGAGTACGCCGGCCAGTTTATTCTGGCGAAGCTGGATTGCGATAAAGAGCAGCTGGTGGCATCGCAGTTTGGTCTGCGCTCTCTGCCGACCGTCTACCTGTTCCAGAACGGTCAGCCGGTCGATGGCTTCCAGGGCCCGCAGCCGGAAGAGGCGATTCGCGCGCTGCTGGAGAAAGTCCTGCCGCGTGAAGAGGAGTTAAAGGCGCAGCAGGCGATGCAGCTGATGCAGGAAGGCAAGCCGCTGGATGCGCTACCGCTGCTGAAAGACGCCTGGCAGCTGAGCAATCAGAACAGTGAAATTGGTTTTCTGCTGGCAGAAGTCCTGATCACCCTGAACCGCAGCGAAGAAGCCGAAGCGGTGCTGGCTGTGGTACCGTTGCAGGATCAGGATACGCGCTATCAGAGCCTGATTTCGCAAATCGACCTGCTGAAACAGGCCGCCGACACGCCGGAGATCCAGCAGCTGCAGGAGCAGATGGCAAGCGAACCGGACAACGCCGGTCTGGCTGCTAAACTTGCGTTACAGCTGCATCAGGTGGGCCGCAATGAAGAAGCGCTGGAGCTGTTGTTAGGTTTTCTGAAGCGCGATCTCAGCGCCGGTGACGGCGAAGTGCGCAAAATGTTCCAGGAGATTCTGGCGGCCCTCGGCACAGGCGATGCCCTCGCCTCGCGCTATCGTCGCCAGCTCTACTCGCTGCTGTACTGACCGGTACCGCGCGGTAAACGGGCCGAAGCGACTCGGCCCGACAATCTGACAGCCAGGAGGTTATATGTTAACAGTGATTCCCGTCATCATCGTGCTCGCGCTGGTTACCGTGTGGGCCGGTGTCAAAATTGTGCCACAGGGCTACCAGTGGACGGTGGAGCGCTTTGGCCGCTACACCAAAACGTTGCCGCCCGGTCTGAATCTGGTCGTGCCGTTCATGGATCGTATTGGTCGCCGGATCAATATGATGGAGCAGGTTCTCGATATTCCGTCGCAGGAGATCATCTCCAAAGATAACGCCAACGTCACCATCGATGCAGTGTGCTTTATTCAGGTGGTGGATTCGGCGCGCGCCGCTTATGAAGTCAGCAATCTTGAGCTGGCCATCATCAACCTCACCATGACCAATATCCGCACCGTGCTCGGCGGCATGGAGCTGGATGAGATGCTGTCGCAGCGCGATAACATTAATACCCGCCTGCTGCACATTGTTGATGAAGCGACCAATCCGTGGGGGGTAAAAATCACCCGTATTGAAATCCGCGACGTGCGCCCGCCGCAGGAACTGATAGCGGCCATGAACGCGCAGATGAAAGCCGAGCGTACCAAACGCGCCGATATCCTCGCCGCCGAAGGCGTTCGCCAGGCGGCCATCCTGCGCGCCGAGGGCGATAAGCAGTCGCAAATCCTTAAAGCGGAAGGCGAACGTACCTCCGCTTTTTTGCAGGCGGAAGCGCGCGAGCGTCAGGCCGAAGCCGAGGCCAACGCCACGCGGATGGTGTCAGAAGCCATCTCTGCCGGGGATATCCAGGCGATTAATTACTTTGTGGCGCAGAAATACACCGATGCCCTGCAAAAAATTGGCGAAGCGAATAACAGCAAAGTGGTAATGATGCCGCTCGACGCCAGCAGCCTGCTCGGCTCGGTGGCCGGTATCAGCGAGCTGCTGAAAGAGAGTCGTCAGGAGCGCAAACCGTGATGCTGATGGAGCTGATTGCGCATCCGCACTGGTTCTGGCTCACGCTGGGCGGTTTACTGCTGGCAGCGGAGATGCTCGGCACCAGCGGTTACCTGCTGTGGAGCGGCGTGGCGGCGGTGCTGGTCGGGATCATTGAGTGGCTGTTTCCGTTCTCGTGGACCAGCCAGGGCATGCTGTTCGCCACTCTGACGCTGCTGTGCGTGTTTTTCTGGTATCGCTGGATGCGCTTTCGCGAAAGTGCGCAGCAGCCCAATACGCTCAATCAGCGCGGCAGCCAGCTGATTGGCCAGCACCTGACGTTAGACAGCGCGCTAAAAGACGGCGTCGGTCATGTGCGCATTGGTGACAGCAGCTGGCGCGTGCAGGCGCAGGAAGATTTGCCGGCGGGCACGCCGGTGATCGTGACCGGCGTGTCAGGCATCACGCTGCTGATTCAGCCGCGTTTGCCGCCCTCCCGATGACCGCAGCCCGCCAGGTGATTGATGATGGGACATTCGGCACCGTCATCGCCCGGGCAGGCTGCAGCCAGTTCCAGCAGACGCGCGCGCATCGCGTGCAGCTCTTCAATATGCGCCGCGATCTCATCCGCCTTCTGCAGGGTACGCGCTTTGACATCGGCACTGTGGCGCGCCGGATTATTAAACAGTGCGACCAGTTCGCGGCACTCCTCGAGCGTGAAGCCCACCTGCCGCGCCTGGCGCAGAAAATTGAGCTCATCCAGATGGTGCGCGCCATAACTGCGATAGCCGTTGTCACTGCGTAACGGCGGCGTAACCACCCCTTTCTGTTCGTAAAAACGAATCGCTTTGCTGGTCAGCCCGGTTTTTTTTGCTACATCGCTGATGTTCATCTCTGCCCCTTGACCTTCCCCTGAATGGAAGGTTTAGGCTTTATAACTAATGCAAACCTTGCAGCGAGTCAAACCTGATAAACGAGGAGTTGATGATGTCACACACACAATTACTGGCTCTGGACGGCTTGTCCTGTGGCCACTGTGTTAAACGCGTTAAAGAGGCGCTGGAGCAGCGCAGCGATGTGGAACAGGCCGAGGTAACGCAGCAGGAAGCGCGCGTCACCGGCGCAGCCAGCGCCAGCGATCTGATTGCCACCGTTGAGCAGGCTGGTTATCACGCCACGCTGAAAAATGAGGCGTCCAGCCCAAAGCCTGATCCGTTGCCAGCTCAGGAGCCGCAGCCGGAGGCGCTGACAACGGAGTCGCAGCCGGCAGAAGAGAATCTTGCGGTGCACCATCTGCTGATAGGCGGAATGAGCTGCGCCAGCTGTGTCAGCCGCGTCGAGCAGGCGTTACAGAAAGTGCCCGGCGTGAGCCAGGCGCGCGTCAATCTGGGTGAGCGCAGCGCGCTGGTGCTGGGCGATGCCGTACCCTCAGCGCTGGTCAGCGCCGTAGACGAGGCAGGTTATTCTGCGGAAGTGATCGAAGATGAACAAACCCGGCGCGAGCGCCAGCAGGTCAACGCACAGCAGGCGATGCGCCGCTTTAGCTGGCAGGCGGCGCTGGCGCTGATCGTCGGCGTGCCGATGATGGTCTGGGGCATGCTCGGCGATCACATGATGCTAAACGACAGCAATCAGACGCTCTGGCGCGTGCTCGGTGCCGTCACGCTGGCGGTGATGGCGCTTGCCGGCGGCCACTTCTATCGCAGCGCGTGGCGCAGCCTGCGTCATGCTACCGCCACCATGGACACGCTGGTCGCGCTCGGTACCGGTGCGGCCTGGATCTACTCGATGAGCGTCGCGCTGTGGCCGGCATTTTTCCCGCCGCAGGCGCGCCACCTTTATTTTGAAGCCAGCGTGATGATCATCGGCCTGATTAACCTCGGCCATGCGCTGGAACAGCGCGCGCGCCAGCGCGCCTCACAGGCGCTGGAGCGGCTGCTGGATTTAACCCCGGCGCAGGCCTGCGTGATCACCGCCGAAGGGGAAAAACCGCTGCCGCTGAGCGAAATCGCACCGGGCATGACGCTGAAGCTGGTGACCGGCGATCGCGTACCGGTGGACGGCGAAGTCAGCCGCGGCGAAGCCTGGCTTGACGAAGCAATGCTCACCGGCGAAGCGCTGCCGCAGTCGCGCCGTCCTGGCGATAAGATTTATGCCGGGACGCTGGTGCAGGACGGATCGCTACAGTTCACCGCCCGCGCCACCGGCAGCCATACCACGCTGGCCCGTATTATCAATCTGGTGCGTCAGGCGCAGAGCAGCAAGCCGGAAATGGGCCGGCTGGCCGATCGTATTTCGGCGGTGTTTGTGCCGGTGGTGGTGGCGATTGCCCTGCTCAGCGGAGCGGTCTGGTATGTTGTCGGACCGCAGCCGCAGCTGGCCTATACGCTGGTGATTGTCACTACGGTGCTGATTATCGCCTGTCCGTGCGCGCTGGGTTTAGCCACGCCGATGTCGGTGATCGCGGGCGTCGGCCGCGCCGCCGAGCTGGGCGTGCTGGTGCGCGATGCCGATGCGCTGCAGCGGGCCAGTGAAGTCGACACCATTGTGTTTGATAAAACCGGCACCCTGACCCAGGGTACGCCGCAGGTCAGCGAGGTGCTGCTGTACAGCGACTGGGATCGTCAGCAGGTACTGCAGGCGGCCGCCCAGCTGGAGCTGGGATCGGGGCATCCGCTGGCGAAGGCCATCGTCGCCGCCGCACCGACCGTCAGTGACGCCCGCGTTGCGCAATTTCGTACAATACGCGGCAAAGGCGTGAGTGCTACTGTCGCTGACAGAACGCTGCTGCTGGGCAATGCGGCGCTGCTGGAAGAGCAGCACATCGACCTGCGCGCCGCACAGCAGGATATCGCGCGACTCGCTGCGCAGGGCGCCACGCCGGTGCTGCTGGCGGATCAACAGCAACTGCTGGGCCTGATCGCCCTGCGTGACCAGCTGCGTCCGGAGAGCCGTGCGGCGCTACAGCGGCTGCATCAGTTGGGCTATCGTCTGATCATGCTGACCGGTGACCATCAGACCACTGCCGAAGCCATCGCTGCCGAAGCGGGTATCGATGAGGTGATCGCTGGCGTGCTGCCGGACGGTAAAGCGCAGGCGATTGCGCAGCTGCAACAGCAGGGGTGCAGCGTGGTGATGGTGGGCGATGGCATCAACGACGCCCCGGCGCTGGCGCAGGCGGATGTGGGGATTGCCATGGGCGGCGGCAGCGATGTGGCGGTTGAAACCGCGGCGATGGCGCTGATGCGCAACGATCTGCACTGCGTGGCCGACGCGCTGGCGATGGCCAACGCCACGCTGCGCAATATGCGGCAGAATCTGCTGGGTGCCTTTGTCTATAACAGTCTGGGCATTCCGATTGCTGCCGGCATACTCTATCCGTTTACCGGTGTGCTGCTCAGCCCCATCGTCGCCGGTGCCGCCATGGCGCTGTCGTCGATCACCGTGGTGAGCAATGCTAACCGTTTGCTGCGCTTTAAACCGGCGCAGCGGCAATAGCAACCTCTGCCCTGTCTTTCGCTGAGCGAAATCGCTAGCATGGATTTTTGACTTAAAAAGGACACGGCATGAGACGCAGTGTGTGGCACCGCCTGCAACAGCTGGCCAGCAGCCTGTTCCCCGCCAGCTACAGCTGGCCCGCCATGGATATCAGACTCGGAGACCGCCGTCTGCATCTGGCTGGCAGTATTCATATGGGCACGCGCGATATGCAACCGCTGCCGGCCGGCTTGCTGCGCCAGCTGCAGAAAGCCGATGCGCTGGTGGTGGAAGCGGATATTACCCGCGGCAGTTCACCATTCAGTGAGGGTGAAGCGTATCCGCCGCTGGCAACGCGGCTGACGCCAGAGACGCTGCAACAGCTGACGGCGCTGTGCGATGAGCTGTCACTGAACATCGCGCTGTTTGATAGCCTGCCGTTCTGGCAAATTGCGCTGATGCTGCAGGCGCAGCAGGCGCAGCGGCTGGGGCTGCGACCGCAGTACGGTATTGACTATCAGCTGCTGCAGGCAGCGCAGGCGGCAGGAAAACGCATTATTGAGCTGGAAGGGCCGGAAACGCAGATCGCGTTGCTGAAATCACTACCGCAGGATGGCCTGGCGCTGCTGCTGGATACGCTGGAACACTGGCACACCAACGCGCGACTGCTGCAAACCATGATCAGCTGGTGGCTGGATGCGCCGCCCGCCAGTCAGCCGGTGGCGCTGCCGACTACGTTCAGCAGTGAACTGAACGATACTCTGATGCGCAACCGTAATCAGCACTGGCGCGAGCTGCTGCTGGCGTTGCCGCGCGGGCGCTATGTGGTGGCGGTCGGTGCACTGCATCTCTACGGCGAAGACAATTTGCCGCAGCTGCTGAAGGCATAAAAAAAGAAGGCCAATATTGCTATCGGCCCGTCAAAGAGGAATTTGTTTATGATTTTGGTTATCGCCAGGGTGACTGGCGCCGGCCAATTTTCGCGCAAAGTTCAGATTTTCGCCAGTACTTTCACGCAAACCGAGATAAGAATTTTCGTAGCAAGGATTGATTATGACACCCGCCGTAAAACTGCTGGAAAAACAACAGGTCGCTTTTACCCTGCATCCCTACGAGCATGACAGCCATGAAACCCACTTCGGTGACGAGGCGGTGCGCAAGCTCAACCTGGATGCGCGCCAGGTGTTTAAAACCCTGCTGGTGGCGCTTAACGGTGATGGCAAAGCGCTGGCAGTGGCGGTGACGCCGGTCTCTTCACAGCTGGATTTGAAAAAAGTCGCCAAAGCGCTGGGGGCAAAAAAAGCCGACATGGCCGATCCGCAACTGGCGCAGCGCGTCACCGGCTATCTGGTGGGTGGCATCAGTCCGCTGGGGCAGAAAAAGCGGCTGCCGACGGTGATCGATCAGCAGGCCAGCGAATTCCCGACCATCTTTATTTCCGGCGGCAAGCGCGGGCTGGATATCGAACTGGCCGCGCAGGATCTGGCAAGGCTGCTGGATGCCACGCTGGCTGACGTGGCGCGCCGCGATTAATCAGGCTGCTGCGCGCACAGCTGGTCGATCATCCAGCGGCCGGCCGGGCCCGGCGGATTGCGCCGCGACCAGATGACATCCACCGCAATATGCTGCGGCCAGCCCGGCACCGGCAGCTCGCGCAAGACCTGATGACCAAACTGCTGCACCAGCCAGCGCGGCAGTACGCTCCAGCCAAACCCCTGCTCCGCCATCTCCAGCAATAAAAGATAGGTTGGGGCCGACCAGGTGCGGCCCGCCGGCAGCGGCTGGCGGGTTTCCACCCAGGTATTGAGCCGCAGCTGACGCAATTCGCCCAGCTGCGCCTCGCTCACCTGCGAACGGGCTGCCAGCGGGTGATCCTGATGCAGGAAAATCGCCATTTGCGCTTCAACCTGCAGTCGCGCCACCGCCAGATCCGGCGGCAAACGCGGCTGGGCGCGCACCACGCCAAGATGTACGCGCCCGGCCTGCAGTAAATCCAGCACATCCTCATCTTCTGCAATCATGCATTCAAATTCGATATCCGGATAGCGCGCCTCAAAGCGCGTCAGCAGATTTTCATGGTGATCGGCCTGCCAGAAGTCGGAAATGGCCAGGCTGAGTCGCGGCTCAACGCCCTGCGACAGCCGCACCGCCAGTTCATCCAGCCGCTGGCTGGCAGCAAGAATTTGCTGCACCTGCGCCAGCGCGCGCTGGCCCTGAGCGGTCAGCACCGGCTGGCGTCCGCTGCGATCAAACAGCGCAAAGCCTATGTCATCTTCGAGATTGGCCACCGCGCTACTGATGGTGGACTGACTTTTTGCCAGCGCACGCGCCGCTGCAGAAAACGAGCCGCTGGCGACGGTCTGAACAAATGCCTCAAGGGATTCTGGTGAGTACTTCATGCTGAACCATCGCTTTTATCGATAGGTAATCATTTTATCTTAGCATTGTGCAGTGAGAAAATGCGTGGCGTTACTCAAGAGGAGGTTTATATGCGTACCCGTTCACTGAAAGAACGTTTTTGTCATGCCGCAGGCTTTGAAGGGTTAGCGATCGTCACGGTTGCGCCGCTGGCCGCCTGGGTTATGGATAAACCGCTGTTTCAGATGGGCGCGCTGGCGATTATGCTGTCGACCGTCGCCATGCTGTGGAACATCATTTATAACAGCGGCTTTGACCGTCTCTGCCCGCCGCAGCGCCAGCGCGGTCTCGGCCTGCGCGCGCTGCATGCGCTCGGCTTTGAGGGCGGCTTTATCCTCATCGGCCTGCCGATTGCCGCGTGGATGTTGCATATTTCGCTGCTGGACGCTTTCCTGCTGGAAGTGGCGTTCTTTCTGTTCTTTCTGCCCTACACCATGGCTTACAACTGGGCATGGGATAAGCTGCGCCAGCGCTGGGTGAGCCAGAAATCCTGCAGCGCCTGAAAAACCACGGGCGGCTGAAGTGCCGCCCGTTTTGTCACTCATGCGCCGCGCGTGGCCAGATCCACGCCAGGATCATCTGCGGATAGCTGCGCTTCTTTTGCTTCTCCAGCGCTTTGTCGCGCTCCTCAACCTGCTGCGGTGTCAGATGCACAATCTGCGGTGGCGCATAATCGGCGACGCGCAGCGGTGAGTGCTGACTGACATAGCTGCGCAGCACCTCCGCATCACGCAGGCCGCTGTTGCGGAAACCAGCATGGCCATCAATCACCGGGTAGCCGTCGCCGCCGCTGGCGTTAAAGCTGTTGGTGGCCATGCGATAGGTTTTATCCAGCTGCAGCGGCTCGCCATTGATTTTCACTGCGCTGACGCTTTTGCCATCGGCCACCAGGCTGATGTTGCTGAACTGCGCGAAACCGCCGGAATCGGCTTTGATATTCGCCACCGTCGCCAGGTAGTTCAGCAGCTCTTTGCCCGTCAGCGTCACGGACACCACCTGATTGCCAAACGGCTGGATCTGCAACAGATCGCGCCAGCTGATCTCGCCCTGCGCCAGCGAGGTGCGAATACCGCCGCCGCTGATAACGGCAAAGTCGGCCTGAGTAGCCGCCATCTGCGCGCGCATGATCAGCTGAGCCAGTGGCATTTGTTCAAAGCGCACCTTGCTGCGGTCGCCATCAAACACGCTGTCGCTGCGACCCACGTTGACCGCCAGCTGTTTGCCGGCGCGCAGCTGATACGGCGTCAGCAGCTTCATCATTGCGCCGTTCTGCGCTATCGCTTCCTGATACGGCAGCCAGGTTTCGCTGCCATCAAGGTTCTTTACCTTGTGCTTAAGGTTGACCGGAATCAGCTGATAGTTATCCAGCGTCAGCTCACCGTTGCGGAAGGTGAAATCGCCGCGACCGACAAATTTCCCCCACTCTTTTGCCTGCACGATCCACACGCCGTTCTGGCGATCCGGCTGGCACGGCTGTCCGGGCTGATAATCCGCCACGCTGACGTTCTCTTTTGCCATGCACACTGCATCGTGCGAATGCCCGCCGACGATCACGTTAACCGTGCCCGGCGGCAGGCTGCGCGCCAGTTCCACATCGCCCGGTGCGTTGCTGCCATGCTGCCCGTCGTCGTAGTGACCCATGTGCGTCAGCGCGATAATCACATCCGGCTTGTCGCTGGCGCGCAGTTCCGCCACCGCTTTTTCCGTCTCTTTCACCGGATCGCGAATCTCTATCTGCGCCACGTTTTGCGGATTGGCGATGCGCAGCGTATCAGTGGTGGTCAGGCCGATCACCGCAATTTTCAGCCCCATACGATTGAATATCGCCCACGGCTTAAACAGGCGCTTATCGCTGCCTTTGGCATAAATGTTGGCGGCAAGGAAAGGGAACTTCGCCCATTTCTGCTGCTTCTGCAACACGCTGAGCGGTTTATCGAATTCGTGGTTACCGAGCGCCATCGCGTCATAGCCGATGAGGTTCATGCCGCGAATGTCCGGCTCGGCGTTCAGCACATCTGATTCCGGCACGCCGGTGTTAACGTCGCCCGCCGACAGAATCAGCGCGCCGCCGCCTTTGGCCTGTACATCATACCGCTGCTGATCCATTAGCGTTTTTTGCGCGGCCAGACCATATTCACCCTGCGCATTGGCCCAGAAGTGGCCGTGATGATCGTTGGTGTGCAAAATGCTAAAGCGGTAGCTGCGGTCCGGCTGCCACGCCTGCGCCAGCAGCGGCAACAGCAGCATAAACAGCGCCAGCCAGCGCCCTCTGTGCGGTGATAACAACAAAGCCGATCTCCTTATTCTGCGTTTTTTACCGGGCGGTGCGCCGGATGTGCTTTTTCGCCCTTCTGTGTCGCACAGTTCGCCCTTTAACTCAAGGCCAAAGGCGAATACAGTCATGCATGACGTAACAATCTGATAACGAAATTCCCACCCCTTCAGGATCTTTATGGCAAGTGAACAGACGTTAACCCCGACGCGGCGCACCGGGCGTACCGCTTTTGGCATTCTTGGTGCCATCAGCCTCGCGCATCTGCTGAACGATATGCTGCAATCGCTGTTACTGGCGATCTATCCGCTGCTGCAGAAAGATTTCAGCCTCAGCTTTGTGCAAATTGGTTTGATTACGCTGACGTATCAGGTTACGGCCTCATTATTACAACCGCTGATTGGCTATTACACCGACAAATATCCGAAACCCTGGTCACTGCCGGTCGGGATGGGGTTTACCCTGTTCGGTCTGGTGCTGCTGACCTTTGCCAGCACTTATCCGCAGGTGCTGCTGGCCGCGGCGCTGGTTGGCTGCGGCTCATCGGTGTTCCATCCGGAATCGTCGCGCGTGGCGCGTATGGCCTCTGGCGGCCGCCACGGGCTGGCTCAGTCGCTGTTTCAGGTCGGTGGTAATTTTGGCAGCGCACTGGGGCCGCTGCTGGCCGCCATCATCGTCGCGCCCTATGGCAAAGGCCATCTCAGCTGGTTCATGCTGGCCGCGCTGCTCGGCATCATTGTGCTGCTGCAGGTGAGCCGCTGGTACAGCCACCAGCAGCGCGCCACGCAGGCCAGCGCTGCCAGCAGGCCGCGTAACCCCCTGCCGCGCAATAAAGTGGCGCTGGCCATCGGCATTCTGCTGCTGCTGATATTCTCCAAGTACTTTTATCTCACCAGCCTGAGCAGCTATTACACCTTCTATCTGATGCACAAATTCGGGCTGTCCGTGCAGGCCTCGCAGTTCCATCTGTTTGCCTTTCTCGGCGCGGTCGCCGCCGGCACCATTATCGGTGGGCCGATAGGCGATAAAATCGGACGGAAATATGTCATCTGGGGATCGATTCTCGGCGTGGCGCCGTTTACCCTGCTGTTACCGCACGCCAGCCTGATGTGGACCAGCGTGCTGAGCGTCATTATTGGTCTGATCCTTGCCTCGGCGTTTTCCGCCATTCTGGTCTATGCCCAGGAGCTGCTGCCGGGGCGTATCGGTATGGTTTCCGGGCTGTTTTTCGGTTTTGCTTTTGGCATGGGTGGCCTCGGCGCGGCGGTCCTGGGCGTGGTAGCCGACCACACCAGTATCGAATGGGTGTATCAAATCTGCGCCTGGCTGCCACTTATTGGCCTGTTGACCGCTTTCTTACCTGATCAGCAGCAGCGCTGAGCCCTTTCGGGGGGCAACTATTTTTCTCTGCCCCCCTCCATTCTGCATAAATCCTGCCGATATGCTGAGATAACTGAGGAAAATAGCGCTTCGGCTGCGTTTTTGTCTCATTTTTTCAATTTTTTCGTCTTTCACCGCTCAAATGTTTAAACGCGGCGAACGATTGTGCATTACACTAGGTTGTTACAAGCGGATACATTTGCACACAAGGAGACAGGCATGCATCACACTACCCCGTTGATCACCACCATTGTCGGAGGTCTGGTCCTCGCATTTCTCCTTGGTATGCTGGCGAATCGCCTGCGCATCTCGCCGCTGGTCGGCTATCTGCTGGCCGGCGTGCTGGCGGGTCCTTTTACCCCGGGCTTCGTCGCGGATACCAATCTGGCTCCCGAACTGGCTGAACTCGGCGTCATTCTGCTGATGTTCGGCGTCGGTCTGCACTTCTCGCTTAAGGATTTGATGTCGGTAAAGTCGATCGCCATTCCCGGTGCCATCGCGCAGATCGCGGTCGCCACGCTGCTGGGAATGGGTCTGTCATGGGCGATGGGCTGGTCATGGATGACCGGCCTGGTGTTTGGCCTGTGTCTTTCTACCGCCAGTACCGTGGTGCTGCTGCGCGCGCTGGAAGAGCGTCAACTGATTGATAGCCAGCGCGGGCAGATCGCCATCGGCTGGCTGATCGTCGAAGACCTGGTGATGGTGCTGACGCTGGTGCTGCTGCCGGCCATTGCCGGCATGCTGGAGCAGGGAAATGCCAGCCCGACGCTGCTGGCGTGGGACCTGTTACTGACCATCGGCAAAGTCGCTGCCTTTATGGTGCTGATGATGGTGGTCGGCCGCCGCGTGGTGCCGTGGATTCTGGCCAAAAGCGCCGCCACTGGTTCACGCGAGCTGTTTACGCTGTCGGTACTGGCGCTGGCGCTGGGTATCGCGTTTGGCGCGGTGGAATTCTTTGATGTTTCCTTTGCCCTCGGCGCCTTTTTTGCCGGCATGGTGCTGAATGAATCAGAGCTGAGCCACCGGGCGGCACACGACACACTGCCGCTGCGCGATGCGTTTGCCGTGCTGTTTTTTGTCTCGGTCGGCATGCTGTTCGACCCGATGATCCTGCTGGAGCAACCGCTGGCGGTGCTGGGTGCGCTGGCCATTATCGTGCTGGGTAAATCGATTGCCGCCTGGCTGCTGGTCACGCTGCTCGGCCACTCGCGGCGCACCGCGCTGACCATCTCCGTCAGCCTGGCGCAGATTGGCGAATTCGCTTTTATCCTCGCCGGACTGGGGATTTCGCTCGGCATGCTGAGCGACGAAGGCCGCAACCTGGTGCTGGCGGCGGCGATTCTCTCCATCATGCTTAACCCGATTCTGTTTACCGTGCTGGAGCGTTATCTCGACAAAACCGAGACCATGGAAGAGCAGACGCTGGAAGAGGCAATTGAAGAAGAGAAGCAGATTCCGGTGGATATCTGCAATCATGCGGTGATTGTGGGTTATGGCCGCGTCGGCAGCCTGCTGGGACAGCAGCTGATGGAAGCTGATGTGCCGCTGGTGGTGGTGGAGAATTCGCGCCCGCGCGTCGAAGCGCTGCGCGAACAGGGCATCAAAGCCGTGCTGGGCAACGCGGCGCGAGTCGATACCATGGATTTAGCGCGTCTTGACTGCGCGCGCTGGCTGCTGCTGACCATCCCCAACGGCTATGAAGCCGGGGAAATTGTTACCGCCGCGCGCGAAAAGCGGGCAGATATTGAGATTATCGCCCGGGCGCATTACGACGACGAAGTGGCCTATATCATGGAGCGTGGCGCCAATCGCGTGGTAATGGGCGAGCGGGAGATTGCCAACAGTATGCTGCATGTATTGCAGGAAGAGATCGCGCAAAACCCGATTGTGCGCGAGTACCCGATTTAAAGACGTTATTACACCGTAGCGGCGCAATTTATTGCGCATACTAAAGCCATATCACGGCTGAAGAATGCGCAATAAATTGCGCCGCTACGGGTTCGTTATTACCTGTCCCAGTAAGACTCTTCTAAACTGTCTTCCCGCTCCGGCAGTCCGCGCGTCAGACGCGGGGAGTGCTGGTTCAGCACCTGATAACTGACGCGGTTGGCATATTTGCACACCTGCGCCAGCGACGAGTAGGTCAGGTATTCGCGGGCGTGTTTGCTGGAGTTTGGCACTTTCTGACGGTGGAAATTGTTGGCGGTAATATCATGCAGCAGCGCCGCCAGCGCGCCATCACCGGCACCATTGGTGTTCATGATCTTCTCCGGACCGCCCATGTAAGGCGCAATGTGCGAGAAGATCCGCAGCGGCAGCTGGCAATCCTGATGGCGCATGGCGCGGCTGAACTCAAACTGGTTGAACTCGGCAATCGCCCCTGGCAACAGCGGATGATTGGTTTTGCGCTTAAACGCCTCTTCGGTGAACCCGGCCATATACAGCCCGGTCGGTCCGGCGGTGCATAGCACCAGATCGACCCAGTCCAGCGCCATGTTAGAGGCCAGCAACGGATCCGCTTCGCCGGTCAGCGCGAACGCTTCCTCTTCATTCATCGCCACAATCGAGACGTGTTCGCGCAGGAAATCGCGCCAGAACTGCGGGTTATCCTGAATCACATATTTGGTACCCAGCGTCAGCACCACCGGTACATTGTGCTTTTTGGCGAACTCAATGGCCCGCAGCGTCGCGTCCGGCATCGGTTCGCCCGGCTGACAGCGCACCAGGTAGGATGTCAGCACCAGCGCCGACGCACCGGCAATCACCTCTTCCGGAATACTGGCGGCCTGCAGCTGGTTCATCAGGCCAGGGCTGATAGCAAAGGTGCGCTCGCCCTGCTCGCCGATCAGGGTAAAGCAGCGGCCAATGGCGCCATCGACGCCCTGCAGGAAGTTAAGGTCCATGCGGCTGGAGGTATTGCACAGGTAGCGATAGGCGTAACCGCCAATCTGGATGTTGTTACACATCACGCCGAGCAGCACCGAACGGTCATCAGCCAGCACCGAGTAGTTGTGCAGCGTATTACCGATGGTACCGCCGGCAAACTGGTGGCTGATCAGCTGCTCGCGCATCAGCTCGTTATACAGCGCTTCGGCGGTCGCATCGTCGATCACCAGCGAATGACCGGCGCTCAGGCCATAGCGCTGCAGGAAGTCGTCATCGACTTTGGCTTCGATATCTACCAGCGTCTGGTCGATACCCACCACCCAGCTGCCCTCTTCCTGCTCCTGCTGGGAAGCCTGCAGCAGCGGATCGCGCGCGTTGACGGGAAAATAGTGTTTGGATTTGCGTTTGCCGGGAAATTTCATGAAAGCTGCCGTCAGGGAAAATCAGGCAGAGAATGATATCACATTCTCTGCCGCACCCTTAGCGGCGCGCTTGTACCAGCTGCACCATCATCTCGATGTGCTCATCATCCGCATTAAGCGCCGGAATGTATTCGAATTTCTCGCCGCCAGCGTGCAGGAAGATTTCGCAGTTTTCGCCGCTGATCTCCTCCAGCGTCTCGAGGCAGTCCGCCGCAAAGCCCGGACTCATCACCTGCACATGTTTAATCCCTTTGGCCGGCAGGCTTTTCATGGTCTCATCCGTGTACGGCATCAGCCAGGGCTCGCGGCCAAAGCGCGACTGGAAGGTCATCATGATTTTATGCGGCGCAATGCCGAGCGCGGCGGCCAGGGCGTCGGTGGTGTCTTTGCAGCGCAGCGGATAGTCGTCGCCTTCATTGGCGAAGCGTTGCGGAATGCCGTGGTAAGAGAGCACCAGCAGATCCGGCTCGCCATGTTGGGCAAACGAGCGCTCCACCGAGGCCTTCAGCGCGGCGATATAGGCCGGATGTTCGGCGTAATCGCGGATAAACGCTACTTCCGGCAGGGAACGCAGCGGTTTAAAGCTGGCCGCCAGGCCATCCCACACTGCCGCCACCGTGGAGCAGGAGAACTGCGGATAGAGCGGCAGCACGATGAATTTGGTGACACCCTGCGCCAGCAGACGCTCCACCGCACCGTTGAGGCTCGGCTGGCCGTAACTCATGCCCAGCTCTACCGGCATATCCAGCCGCTGCGCCAGCGCGGCACGCTGCCGCTTGCTGAACACCATCAGCGGGGAACCTTCGTCCATCCACACCGATGCGTACAGCTTCGAAACACGCGGCGAGCGGAACGGCAGAATGATGAAATTGAGAATCGGCCACCACAACCAGCGCGGCGTATCCACCACGCGCGGATCGCCGAGGAACTGTTTCAGATAGCGTTTCACCGCCGCGGTGGTCGGTGCGTCTGGTGTACCTAAGTTAACCAGTAAAACCCCAGGCTTATCTTGCCTCATTGTATTTCCTTGATGTCGCAGACAATGGTTCTGAATCGGGGGAAATTGTAGCGGAAAAAGCGGAGGGGGAAAGCAATTGCTGCAAAAGGGCCGGACAACCGGCCCTGTTCACCACTTAACCGAGGATATCGGCCAGCTGTGCACTCACTTCGGTCACCTGACGGGTGCCGTCGATTTTGTGGTATTCGGTGTTACCGGCTTCGGCTTCTTTGCTGTAGTAAGCAATCAGCGGCGCGGTCAGCTGATGGTATTCCACCAGACGCTTACGCACGGTCTCTTCCTGGTCATCTTTACGCGTGGTCAGCTCTTCGCCGGTCACGTCATCTTTACCTTCCACTTTTGGCGGATTGTATTTGATGTGGTAAACGCGGCCTGACGGCGCATGCACGCGGCGGCCGACAATGCGATCGACAATCAGTTCGTCCGGTACGGCGAACTCGAGCACGTAATCCACCTTGATGCCCGCCTCTTTCATGGCGTCAGCCTGCGGAATGGTGCGTGGGAAACCATCGAGCAGGAAGCCGTTTTTGCAGTCTTCCTGCGCGATACGCTCTTTAACCAGCGCAATCACCAGTTCGTCCGTTACCAGTTTACCGGCATCCATGATGGCTTTCGCCTGCTGGCCCAATTCGGTGCCGGCTTTGACAGCCGCACGCAACATGTCGCCCGTGGAGATCTGCGGAATACCGTATTTCTCCATGATGAATTGAGCCTGAGTGCCCTTACCTGCGCCCGGTGCCCCGAGCAGAATAATACGCATTGCGTAATTCCCCTTGCGAATCGCATTGATCAATCTGAGAAGGCCAAGAACATACCATTATGACCCGCACACCACAAGGCAACGGGCCCTCGGGCGCTGAAAGGCCTACTTTGACCTGCTTTAGCGCGGTGCGCCAGTAGCAGGCACGTTTTTAAGAATTTCGGCTGTCTCTGAGCACCTCGCGCAGCCGTTTTTTTAGCGCAGCGGTGACGTTCTGTGGCTTATTGCCGTTGCCGCGCACGCTGACCGGTAAAAACAGGCGATGCGGCGCGGGCAGCAGCAGCATATCCGCGGGCAACGCTGGCAGCGCACTGCCGGGCGGCAAGGGCAGCAGCGCAAACGGCAGGCCGGGCTGGTGAATCGACTGCAGCGTGAACGGCGTATCCAGCGTCAGGCTATCGACACTGGCAACATTGAAGGGCTGCCAGTCGTCCTGCGCCATGCTCTCCAGCGCGCGTTCCGGCGCGTCACCCAGCGCCAGTCCCTGTTCGAACAGCCGCAGTTCGCTGCGCACCAGCGTACTAAAATCATGAGTACGCAGCGCAATCAGCACCAGATCGTCGCTCAGCATCGCATGCTGATTCAGCTGGGTGACAAACAGTCGCGCCTCGCTGATGAGTCGTTTATGCAACACGCTGGCGAAGGAGCCGGACGCGTGCGTCACGCCCTGGCTCTGGCAGGCACTCAGATTGCGCACCCGGCCCTGCTGCATATCGACATGATCGACCAGCGCGATATTGCCCGCCATCATCGGCAGGGCCGGCAGCACGCTGAGTTCGCTGACCGGATATTGCGCGGCGTAGCGCGTCTGATTGCGCGCCTGCTCCTGGCGCAGAAACAGTTGCGAGAGCAGCACGCGCGCGATGTGCAGTGAGGGGGCAAAAAACAGATCGTAATTTTCCAGCCGATAGTGACGGGACAGCAAGCCGCGCAGCCGATCGCGCGCCGCCGCCCTGGCAGTAGCCTGTTGTGAAGTCATCACGTGACATTTCTCTTGGTTATTCTGCTGTGTGAAGCTGGCGCTGGCAGCGGACATCGCCGCTGCTTTACACAGCGAAGCCGGTCCGTCAACCCGCCAGATTAAGCAGGAAAGGTTAGGTTAATGCGGCTGGACATTAAAATGATATAAACTGACAATCCCTGTTAGGTTTTTACACAGGGGATGAGTATGACCGCGCTTCCGTCGTTACGTGCACTGCACTATTTTCATCAGGCGGCGCTGCATTGCAGCTTTAGCGTCGCGGCCGAATGTCTCCATGTCACCCACAGCGCCATCAGCCATCAGATTCGCCAGCTGGAGAGCTGGATGGGCAAGCCTCTGTTCATCCGCACTAACGGGCGCGTGCGCTTAACCTCTCACGGCGAACGTCTGCTGGTGAGCTGCCAGAAAGCCTTTAGCGAACTCTCTACCACCTGCGTAAGTATTCGCACCGGGATGCGCAACCATCTGAGCGTCGCCTGTACCCCAAGTTTTTTATCCCAGTGGCTGATTCCGCGCATCAGCAGCTTTTACCAGCGCTATCCCGATATTGAAGTGCAATTCCAGCCGCAGGGCGATATTGCTCAGCTGCGCAGCGAACACACCGATGTGCTGATCCTCAGTTATGAACAGGCGCCGGACGACGACATAGATGCCTCACTCATCAGCGATGATTACGTTGGCCCGCTGTGCGCCCCGCAGTACGCGGCGCGTTTTCACAGCGAGCAGGATCTGGCGTCGCTGCCGCTTTTGCACGCCGATACCCGCCTGCAGGCCTGGGCCGAATGGGCGAAGATCAGCGGCGTGCGCGGTAATTTTTGGCTGGGCAAACATTTCGATAATCTGACGCTGGCGATTCAGGCCGCGAGAAACGGACTGGGCGTGATTGTGGCGCCGCGCCTGCTGGTGCGTCAGGAGCTGAACGACGGCACGCTGATTGCGCCGTTGGGGTTTGTGCGCGCCGACCGTGCCACCTGGATGATGACCAAGCGGTCACGCCAGCACGATGCGGAGATTACGTTGTTCCGGGATTGGTTGCGGGATGAAGCGCTGAAGTAAGCAAGGGCGGCATAAATAAAAAAGGTCGTCATTAATGACGACCCTACAGAGAGTGGACAGTTGTCGAATCGGTGCCAGGTAACCTGTAGGGTCGGCATTCATGCCGACCGTTCCGATTACCGCACCGCGTTACGCCGTCAGCAACTGATTCATGCGGCGGATAAACTGGTTAGGATCGTCCAGCGTGCCGCGCTCGGCCAGCAGCGCCTGATCCAGCAGCAGTTCAACCCACTCCGCAAAGCGCGCTTCATCCTGGGTATCAGCCACGCGTTTCACCAGTGTATGCTCCGGGTTGATCTCAAAGATGTACTTCACTTCCGGCACATCCTGACCGGCCGCGGCGAACAGCTTCGCCATCTGCGTGGTCATTTCGTTGGCGTCGGTGGTGACAATCGCCGGCGTGTCGGTGAGGCGATGGGTCAGGCGCACCTCTTTGACGCGCTCGCCCAGCAGGGTTTTCACGCGATCGACGAACGGCTCCAGCGCTTTTTCCGCTTCCTTCTGCGCTTCCGTCTCTTCGTCCGCCAGCTTGCTCAGCGACTCATCCGCTTTGCTCACCGACTGGAACGTTTTGCCATCGAACTCCGTCAGGTAGCTCATCATCCACTCGTCGATACGATCGGACAGCAGCAGGACCTCGATGCCTTTCTTACGGAACAGCTCCAGATGCGGGCTGCTTTTCGCGGCGGCATAGCTGTCGGCAGTGATGTAGTAAATCTTCTCCTGCCCTTCAACCATGCGGCTAACGTAATCGTCCAGCGAAACGGTCTGCGCCGCGCCTTCGCTCTGGGTGGTGGCGAAACGCAGCAGTTTAGCAATCGCCTCCTGGTTGGCATGATCTTCCGCCGGGCCCTCTTTCAGCACCAGACCGAACTCTTTCCAGAACTGCTGATATTTCTCTGCGTCGTCTTTGGCCAGTTTTTCCAGCATCTGCAGGCTGCGTTTGGTCAGCGCGGCGCGCAGGCTCTGCGTGACGCGGCTGTCCTGCAGGATCTCACGGGAGACGTTGAGCGGCAGATCGCTGGAATCTATCAGGCCACGCACAAAGCGCAGGTAGTTCGGCATGAACTGTTCCGCGTCATCCATGATAAAGACGCGCTGCACGTACAGTTTCAGACCGTGCTTGCTGTCGCGGTTCCACATGTCGAACGGCGCACGCGACGGGATGTACAGCAGGCTGGTGTACTCCTGCTTACCTTCGACGCGGTTGTGGCTCCAGATGGCCGGGTCGCTGAAATCATGGGCGATGTGTTTGTAGAACTCGTTGTACTCTTCGTCGCTGATTTCGCCTTTGTTGCGCGTCCACAGCGCCTGGGCTTTGTTGATCTTCTCCCAGGTGACGGTATCGTTCTCTTCGTCTTTGGTCTCGATCTCCACCGGCAGCGCGATGTGATCGGAATATTTGCTGATCACGTTGCGCACGCGCCACGCGTCGAGGAAGTCATCTTCACCTTCACGGAAGTGCAGCGTAATTTCGGTGCCGCGATCGGCTTTCTCAATCTCCGCCAGCGTATACTCGCCTTCGCCGGCGGATTCCCAGAACACGCCTTCGTCGGCTTTGGCGCCCGCGGCGCGGGTGCGTACCGTCACTTTGTCAGCGACGATAAACGCCGAGTAGAAACCGACACCGAACTGGCCGATCAGCTGGCTGTCTTTTGCCTGATCGGAACCCATCGATTCCAGAAACGCTTTGGTACCGGATTTCGCGATGGTGCCGAGGTTTTCAATCACCTCATCACGGCGCATACCGATGCCGTTATCGCTCAGCGTCAGCGTGCGTTTTTCCTTGTCGACCGAGATACGCACGCGCAGGTCGCCATCGCCTTCATACAGATCCGGCGTCGACAGTGCGCGGAAGCGCAGCTTGTCAGCCGCATCGGAGGCGTTGGAGATCAGTTCACGCAGGAAAATCTCTTTGTTTGAATAGAGGGAATGGATCATCAGGTGCAGAAGTTGTTTTACCTCTGACTGGAAGCCACGCGTCTCTTGTCCTTTCATGGTCATTGCTACCTCAACAGAATCGGGGTTGATCAATTGTTGAGAGTGAAATGGGGATGGTGGGGAGAATTTCAAGCCGGTATCGCAGCAGGATACCGGCAAGTGGTCAGAATTTAATCTTGTGCCGTCCGGCAAGCGAGTGCGACAGCGTTGTGCCGTCGACCATTTCCAGTTCACCGCCGACCGGAACCCCGTGCGCGATGCGGCTGGCGTCAACGCCATACTGGCCGCACAGCTCGGCGATATAGTTAGCCGTGGCTTCGCCTTCCACCGTTGGGTTGGTGGCGAGGATCACCTCCTGCAGCGTCTCACGTTCAAGGCGCTGCTCCAGCCGATCCAGGCCAATGTCCTGCGGGCCGATGCCGTCCAGCGGCGACAGATGGCCCATCAGCACAAAGTAGCGACCGCCAAACTGGCCGGTCTGCTCAATGGCGTGGATATCCGCCGGGCTCTCCACCACGCAAATCTGGCCGTTTTGCTGACGGCGGGGATTGGCGCAGATGGTGCAGATCTCCTGCTCGGTGAAGGTGCGGCAGTCGGAACAGTGGCCGATTTCTGCCATGGCGCGGGTCAGCGCCTGCGCCAGACGCATGCCACCGCTGCGATCGCGCTGCAACAGATGAAACGCCATGCGCTGCGCCGATTTCGGGCCAACGCCCGGCAAACAGCGCAGCGACTCCATCAAAGCTTCAAGCAGTGGACTGGTTTGCATCAGAACGGCATCTTGAAGCCAGGCGGCAGCTGCATACCGGCAGAGACGGACGCCATCTTCTCTTTCTGCGTTTCATCAATACGGCGCGCCGCATCGTTGAACGCCGCAGCGATCAGATCTTCCAGCATCTCTTTGTCATCTTCCAGCAGGCTGGGATCGACTTCCACGCGGCGGCAGTTGTGCGCACCGTTGATGGTCACTTTGACCAGGCCAGCCCCTGATTCGCCGGTGACTTCCAGTGCGGCGATCTCTTCCTGAACTTTGGCCATTTTATCCTGCATCTGCTGGGCCTGTTTCATCAGGTTGCCCAATCCGCCTTTACCAAACATAGTTTTCTCTCTCTGCTGGGGCTGCGCGCAACGCTGCGCGACAGCGTGATCATACGGGTCGGATACTCTCTTCATCCAGGTCCGCATCAAAGAAGCGACGCAGCGTCTGAATGTGGGTATCGCTTTCGATCGACTGACGCGCCTGCGCCAGTTTCTCTTCATAAATGGCCTGACGCCACTCCAGCGGCGTCAATACCGCCGGATTATCGTCTTCCACGATGGTCAGTTCAACCGTCTGGCCGGCCGCCTGGCTCAGCGCCTCCTGAATCGCCTGGCGCGCCGGGGCAGAGTTGAGATGACGCTGGCTGCTGCGCAAATGCAGCGTCACGCCCTGCTCATTCACCTCTTTCCACGCGTTCAGCGCGACCTGCTGGACCAGCTTCGGCAGCGTCAGCCTGGCGATTTCCGCCGCCCAGGCATCGCGCTGCAGCGCCTCTTCCGCCAGTTTGAGCGCCAGCTCTGGCGTTTTCTCATGCTCCAGCGCAGAACGCAAGGCTTTTGGCGTCGCCACCGGCTCCGGCTTGATCTCCTCCTGCTGCTGGGCTTTCCAGCGATACGCTTCCGGTTTCGCCGGCGCTTTTACCGCCGGCTCAGACGCGCGCTGTTGCACGCGCTCGGTGACGCTTGCCAGACGTTCCAGCGCCGGGTTTGCCGGCCGCGCGGAACGCGCTGCCGGCTCACTCTTTTTTGCTTTGCCGGCTCCCTGACGCAGCAGTTGCGTCCGCGCCTGTAACAGCTGACTGGTGGCGTCGGGCAAGTTATCCGGGGCCGGTGCCATATCGGGATAATCATCGGCCGGCGGCGGCGGCTCATCCATCGGCGGTGCCATCTGCGGCTGCGCGGCCACAGCGGGTGCGGCTTTGGTCTGAGGCGCTGGCGCGGCAACGGCCGGTGCGGCCTGCGGCGTCAGCGACGGGCGCGCCACCGGTTCAGCGATGGTGGCCTGCGGATGAAACGCCAGTGCACGCAACAGCGTCATTTCCACGCCGAGCCGGCGATCCGGCGCCAGCGGCAAATCTTTGCGCCCCATCAGCAGCGTCTGATAATAGAGCTGAACGTCAGCAGGCGGCAGCACGCGCGCCAGTTCGCGCAGGCGCTGCGCCTGGCTGGCATCATCTTCGCCAAGCGAGCTGGGCAGCAGCTGGACCATCGCGATACGGTGCAGCAGACGCAGCATCTCCACCAGCAGCGCCTCCCACTCCACGCCGCGCGATGCGGCCTGATTCAGCAGCGCCATCACCTGTTCGCCGTTGCCTTCCACCAGCGCTTCAATCAGCGCCAGCGGCTGTTCATCATCCAGCGTGCCCAGCATTTGCGCCACGCTGTCGCGCGTGACGCTGCCCTGCCCCATGGCAATCGCCTGATCGGTGAGGCTGAGCGCATCGCGCATGCTGCCGTCGGCGGCGCGCGCCAGCAGATGCAGCGCGCGCGGCTCGGCGTCAATCTGCTCCTGCTGCAGCACGTGCGCCAGCTGCTGCTGAATCTGTTCGACGTCGAGGGCTTTCAGGTGGAACTGCAGGCAGCGCGACAGAATGGTTACCGGCAGCTTCTGCGGATCGGTGGTCGCCAGCAGGAATTTCACATGCGACGGCGGCTCTTCCAGCGTTTTCAGCAGCGCATTAAAGCTGTGGCGCGACAGCATGTGCACTTCATCGATTAGATAGACCTTAAAGCGCCCGCGCGCGGGTGCATACTGCACGTTATCCAGCAGGTCGCGCGTGTCTTCCACTTTGGTGCGCGAGGCGGCATCGATTTCAATCAGATCGACAAAGCGCCCCTGTTCAATCTCGCGACAGTTATCGCACTGTCCGCAGGGCGTGGCCGTAATACCGGTTTCGCAGTTAAGGCCTTTGGCCAGCAGACGCGCAATCGAGGTTTTCCCCACGCCGCGCGTGCCGGAAAACAGATAGGCATGATGGATGCGTCCCAGTGACAACCCGTTGGCCAGCGCCGTCAGCACATGTTCCTGACCGACTACGTCGGCGAAAGCCTGGGGACGCCATTTTCGCGCAAGTACCTGATAGCTCATGTGGATTCAATCACTGGAGTTGTTTAACCTGGCACAGCAGCACGCTCAGTTGCGCCGATTCTGCCGTGGGACTTAGGGGAAAAATGCGGTGACGCAAACCCTGTTTATTTTGACAGGAGTGTAACAGCCACAGCCGGATATGCCTATACCCGTGATACGTCGCGCGCTGCGCTTCAGGCCGGAATATCCGTGTCAGGGAATGTAAAGAGTGGCGCCGCCGGGCATCAAGGCTGGCGGCGCGATGGCCTTAGTGGCCGGGGAAGTTGACCAGGCTGTAGCAGTCGATACCCAGCGCGTTCAGGCGCGCTTCGCCGCTTAAATCAAACAGGTTGATCACGAACGCGGCATCTTTAACTTCACCGCCCGCACGACGAATCAGTTTCACCGTGGCTTCAAGGGTGCCGCCGGTAGCCAGCAGATCGTCCACCACCAGCACCACATCGCCGGGTTTGATGGCGTCTTTGTGCAGTTCCAGCGCGTCTGAACCGTACTCCAGTTCATAGCTTTCGCTGAAAGTTTCACGCGGCAGTTTGCCCGGCTTGCGCACCGGCACAAATCCCACGCCCAGACCCAGCGCAACCGGCGCCCCGAACAGGAAGCCACGCGCTTCGGTGCCCACCACTTTGGTGATGCCTTTATTACGATAACGCTCCACCAGAATGGCGATCGCTGCGGCATACGCCTGCGGATCTTCCATCAGACTGGTGACGTCACGGAACAGGATGCCCGGCTTCGGATAGTCAGGAATGCTTTTGATGCTGTTTTTGATCAGTTCAAGCTGCTGCGCAGTTGCGGTCATAAAGGTTACGCCTGGAAAAATATCTAAAACGCGCAGCTTCCACAGCGCCAATACCCGGAAACCGGGTTAAGCGAAGTCGTTTCTCAAAGGGAAGCCACGCACGAAGATGCCCAAATCTAAGCAAACAGCCGGCTAAATGCAACCCTGATGCTACGGTTCGTGCGGGTTCGCACTTTCTGCTACAACCGGGATGCGCCACAGCATGAGCAGCAGCAACGCCAGCATCGCGCCGAGCAGGATGCGCAGCCACAGCAGCTTCACCAGCCAGATTGAAACCGCAAAGGTGATGACAATCAGCAACATGGCGCGGCTTTTGGCACCGGGCGGCATGGCGCGATGCTGCTGCCAGTGGCGCAGATAGCGGCCAAACGGCGAGCGCCACAGCAGCCAGTGGTGAAAGCGTGGCGACGAGCGGGCAAAACACCAGGCGGCCAGCAACACGAATGGCGTGGTCGGTAGTAAAGGTAATACAATGCCCAGCGTGCCCAGCACAATCGCCAGCCAGCCAAGGCTTAACAGTAAAATGCGCTGCATGCCAGATGCCTGAAAAATGTCACAACAGCGCTACGTTAACACAGACGGAATCGAAGTGATGCCTCAACTGCCCGCCCAACAGCGTCTGCACGCAATGATTGACACGCTGCGCCAGCAGATTGCGCAGCAGCCGGACGGTAGCTGCCGTCAGCCGCGCTTTGACGCGCAGCTGTTTCGCTGTAAAGGCACGCGGCTGGCTGACTATCTGCAAGAGCTGCAGCACAATGCGGCGCAGCTCGCGGCGTCCAACAGTGATGCGTCGCGCCGCCAGTGGCTGGCGCAGAAGGTGCTGGACCAGATTGCCGCGCTGCAGCGCGAGTGCAGTAGCCAGCAACTGCGCGTGGTGCGTGAACGGCCGCGGCGCGATCCGCTGCAGCCGAAGCGTGATGAGTACCGCGGCTACGAAACGCGATTGCTGGCCATGCTGCAGCAGCGCGAACAGCACCTGGCGCGCGCTGAAACGCTGAGCGTGCAGCAGCAGCTGATGCGCGAGGTGGAGATTCTGCAGGAGCGGCTGGCGCGCTGCCGCGCCGCGTTGCATAAACTGGAGATCGCGGCGCAGCCGTAAGCCGTTCGCTTTCCTCTATACTGGAAACAGCGCTGACGGGAGGAGAAGCATGACCCTTATCATCTGGATTATTATTGGCCTGGCTGCCGGCTGGCTGAAGCGGAGGGTGTTTCCCGGCCGTCCCGGCGGACTGGTGCCGACGCTGGTGCTGGCGGTGATCGGCGCGCTGATTGGCGGCTACATCGCCACGTATTTCACCACGGGCGACCTCGGTACGCTGCATCCGACGGGCTTTGCCGTGGCGCTGGCCGGTGCCCTGCTGATGCTGCTGGTCGCCGCTAAACTACGTATTTAGGAGACACTATGACGCTGGATACCGCGCCGGACGACATCAAGCTGGCGGTCGATTTAATTCAGCTGCTGGAGGAAAACCAGGTGCCCACGGCCACGGTGCTGGCTGCGCTGGCGATTGTCCAGCGCGATTATGAGCAGAAGCTGGCGGCCGAGCGCACCGCTTAGCGCGTGCCGGCGAGCGTCGGGCTCAGGCGCAGCATATCTATAAAGGCCTCGACCACCTGCGGCGCTTCACTCACCAGATCAAAACTTTGCGGATTGAACAACCAGCTCTCCATCATGCCGCTGATGTAGCCGCGCATCAGCAGCGCCGCCTGGCGGGTGTTGAGGCTGGCCGGAAGCTGCCCGGCCTCGATACAGCTGCGCAGCACCTCTTCGATGCGGTCATAACACGCCTGCAGCAGCCCCTGCTGCATCGCCATTAACGTCGACATTTCGCCAACGAACTCACATTTATGGAAGATAATCTCCATTAATGCGCGTCTTTGTGGATCCTTTGCTGTGGCTTCAAGGATATAGATCAGCATCGAACGCATTACAGAAAGTGGATCGCCAGGGTATTTTGTCTGATACTCAAGTTCCACATCGTCGAGCCCGGCGTCGCAACGCAGCCAGATCTCCTGTAACAGATCGGCTTTATTTTTAAAATGCCAGTAGATAGCGCCGCGCGTGACGCCAGCGGCCGCGGCGATATCCGCCAGTGAAGTGGCGGCCACACCGTGTTCAGAAAAGTGAGCTAAAGCGGCATCCAGAATTTGATGTCGCGTTTCAAGTGCTTGCGCTTTGGTTTTTCGTGCCATAGAGGACTGTTTTTACAAACTGGCAAGTTTACATACATTTGTGAATGTATGTACCATAGCACGACCCGTGTTTTAACGCAGCAATGGGTTTAACGGTTTGTGATCCATTGATCATTTGATATCGGACACTAGAGGTTTATTTATGAATAAAAACAGAGGATTAGCGCCTCTGGCGGCCGCCGTGATGCTTACAGGCAGCTTTTTGTTAACAGGATGTGATGATAATAAATCCCAGCAAGCCGCCCAGCAGCAGCCCCCGGAAGTGGGTGTTGTCACGTTAAAAAACGAGCCCCTGGAAATTACCACCGAACTGCCAGGCCGTACTTCGGCGTTTCGCGTGGCTGAAGTGCGTCCGCAGGTGTCAGGTATCATTCTCAAGCGTAATTTTGTTGAAGGCAGTGATGTTAAAGCCGGCGATTCGCTGTACCAGATCGATCCCGCCACCTATCAGGCCGCGTACGACAGCGCAAAAGGCGATTTAGCCCAGGCTCAGGCCAACGCGCGCGTTGCCCAGCTGACGGTGAATCGTTATAAGCCGCTGCTGGGTACCAAATATATCAGCCAGCAGGACTACGATAACGCCGCGGCCACCGCCGCGCAGACCGCCGCAGCCGTACAGGCGGCGCAGGCCAATGTGGAAACCGCCCGCATTAACCTGGCGTACACCAAAGTGACCTCGCCAATCAGCGGCCGCATTGGTAAATCCTCGGTGACGGAAGGTGCGCTGGTGTCGAACGGCCAGACCACCGCGCTGGCGACCGTGCAGCAACTCGACCCGATGTACGTCGATGTGACCCAGTCCAGCGATGATTTCCTGCGCCTGCGCGGCGAGCTGGAGTCGGGTCAGCTGAAGCAGAACGACGGCAAAGCTAATGTTACCCTGCTGATGCAGAACGGTAGCGCATACAGCCAGCCGGGCACACTGGAATTCTCTGATGTTACCGTGGATGAAACCACTGGCTCGATTACCCTGCGCGCGATTTTCCCGAATCCGGATCATCGTTTGCTGCCGGGCATGTTCGTGCGTGCACGTCTGGATGAGGGCACTAACCCGACGGCGCTGCTGGTACCGCAGACCGGCGTAACCCGCACGCCAACCGGTGAAGCCACTGCGATGGTAGTGGGCGCGGATAATAAAGTCGAAGTGCGTAAGATTACCGCGAACCAGGCGTTTGGCGACAAATGGCTGGTGACCGATGGCCTGAAAGAGGGCGATCGCGTGATTACCGTCGGTATTCAGCGTGCTAAACCGGGTGCTCAGGTGACGCCGCAGGAAGTCAAAGATGATGCCAAAGCCGCACCGGAATCTCAGTCTGCTAAATCATCGTCATAAACAGGAGCCGTTGATACATGGCTAAGTTCTTTATCGATCGCCCCATTTTTGCCTGGGTGCTTGCCATCATTATTATGCTGGCGGGTGCGCTATCGATTATCAAACTGCCGATCGAGCAATATCCCAACGTTGCGCCGCCGGCAGTTGAAATCCAGGCATCTTATCCGGGTGCAGATGCGAAAACGCTACAGGATTCGGTAACGCAGGTTATCGAACAGAATATGAACGGCATCGACGGGCTGATGTATATGTCCTCGAGCAGTGACTCTTCTGGTACGCTGACGCTGACGCTGACCTTCCAGTCTGGCACTGACGCCGACATTGCTCAGGTGCAGGTGCAGAACAAACTGCAGCTGGCAATGCCACTGCTGCCGCAGGAAGTACAGCAGCAGGGGATTCAGGTGAAAAAATCCTCCAGCAGCTTCCTGATGGTCGCCGGTTTCGTCAGCGAAGATGGCAGCATGACGCAGAACGACATCTCAGACTACGTAGCGTCGAACATCAAAGATCCGATCAGCCGTACGCCTGGCGTCGGTGACACTCAGGTGTTTGGTGCGCAGTATGCGATGCGTATCTGGCTCGATCCGCACAAGCTTAACAACTACCAGCTGACGCCGGTGGATGTGATCAGCGCGCTGCAAACCCAGAACACCCAGGTGGCCGCTGGTCAGCTGGGCGGTACCCCACCGGTGCCAGGTCAGCAGCTTAACGCCTCGATCATTGCCCAGACGCGTCTGACCTCGACCGAAGAGTTCGGCAACATCATGCTGAAGGTCAATCAGGACGGCTCACAGGTGCGCCTGCGCGATGTCGCGAAGATTGAACTCGGCGGTGAAAACTACGAGATCATTGCCCGCTATAACGGCAAACCAGCCTCCGGTATCGGTGTCAAACTGGCGACCGGCGCCAACGCACTGGATACCGCCGACGCGGTGAAAGCGGAACTGGCTAAGCTGGAACCGTTCTTCCCGGCCGGCATGAAAACCGTTTACCCGTACGACACCACGCCATTCGTTAAGATCTCCATTTTCGAAGTGGTGAAAACGCTGTTCGAAGCCATCGTGCTGGTGTTCCTGGTAATGTATCTGTTCCTGCAGAACTTCCGCGCGACGCTGATTCCTACTATCGCCGTGCCGGTGGTGCTGCTGGGCACCTTTGCCATCATCAGTGCCTTTGGCTACTCGATAAACACCCTGACGATGTTCGGCATGGTGCTGGCCATCGGCCTGCTGGTGGATGACGCCATCGTGGTGGTGGAAAACGTTGAGCGCGTCATGGCGGAAGAGGGATTACCGCCGAAAGAAGCCACCAAACGCTCGATGGAACAGATCCAGGGCGCGCTGGTTGGCATCGCGCTGGTGCTGTCAGCGGTATTTATCCCGATGGCGTTCTTCGGCGGCTCAACCGGGGTGATTTATCGTCAGTTCTCGATCACCATCGTTTCGGCGATGGCGCTGTCGGTGCTGGTGGCGTTGATTCTGACGCCAGCGCTGTGTGCCACCATGCTGAAGCCCATCAAAAAAGGTGAACACGGCAAAACCACCGGTTTCTTCGGCTGGTTTAACCGCCTGTTTGATAAGAGCACCAACCATTACGTCGACAGCGTCGGCCACATTGTGCGCAGCACCGGTCGCTATCTGCTGATTTATCTGCTGATTGTGGTCGGCATGGCTTACCTGTTCCTGAAACTGCCTACCTCGTTCCTGCCGGAAGAGGATCAGGGGCTGTTACTGGCGCAGGCGCAGCTGCCTGCCGGTGCGACTCAGGAACGTACGCAGAAGGTGCTGGATCAGGTTACGGATTACTTCCTGACCAAAGAGAAAGACAGCGTGAATTCGGTGTTTACCGTTAACGGCTTTGGCTTCGCCGGTCGTGGACAGAACACCGGTATCGCCTTCGTCAGCCTGAAGCCATGGGATGAGCGTGGTGATGCCAGCCTGAAAGTGCCGGCGATTGCCGGACGTGCGATGCAGGCGCTGGGTCAGATCAAAGATGCCATGGTGTTCCCGTTCAACCTGCCGGCCATTATCGAACTGGGTAACGCCACCGGTTTCGACTTCCAGCTGATCGATCAGGGTAACCTCGGCCATGAGAAGCTGACCGCCGCGCGTAACCAGCTGTTTGGCATGATTGCCCAGCATCCGGATACGCTGGTGGGCGTGCGTCCGAACGGGCTGGAAGATACGCCGCAGTACAAACTGATTATCGATCAGGAAAAAGCGCAGGCGCTTGGTGTGTCGCTGTCTGACATCAACACCACGCTGGGTGCGGCCTGGGGCGGTTCTTACGTCAATGACTTCATCGACCGTGGTCGCGTGAAGAAAGTGTACGTGATGGGTCAGGCCGACTCGCGCATGCTGCCGGATGACATCAGCAAATGGTACGTGCGCAATAGCGCCGGGACCATGGTGCCATTCTCAGCCTTCTCTTCGGCGAAGTGGCAGTATGGTTCACCGCGTCTGGAGCGTTACAACGGTCTGCCATCAATGGAGATCCTGGGTCAGGCGGCGCCGGGCAAGAGCTCGGGTGATGCCATGAACCTGATGGAGAGCCTCGCCTCGAAGCTGCCTGCGGGTATCGGCTACGACTGGACCGGCATGTCCTATCAGGAACGCCTGTCCGGCAACCAGGCGCCTGCACTGTACGCCATTTCGCTGATTGTGGTGTTCCTGTGTCTGGCCGCGCTGTATGAGAGCTGGTCGATTCCGTTCGCGGTCATGCTGGTGGTGCCGCTGGGTGTGATTGGCGCCCTGCTCTTCACCACGCTGCGCGGTCTGAGTAACGACGTGTACTTTGTGGTGGGTCTGTTGACCACCATTGGTCTCTCGGCGAAGAACGCCATCCTGATCGTCGAATTCGCCAAGGATTTGATGGAGAAGGAAGGCAAAGGGCTGGTCGAGTCGACGCTGGAAGCCTCACGTATGCGTCTGCGTCCGATTCTGATGACGTCGCTGGCGTTCATCCTCGGCGTACTGCCGCTGGCGATCAGCAGCGGTGCCGGCTCCGGCGCACAGAACGCCGTCGGTACCGGCGTGATGGGCGGGATGGTGACGGCCACCGCGCTGGCGATCTTCTTCGTGCCGGTGTTCTTCGTAGTGGTGCGCCGCCGTTTCAGCAAGAACAAGTCTGAGCTGGAACAGGGCCATCCGGTCGATCACCCTCACTGATAGTTTCTCTCTGCTAAAAGGCCGCGCAAGCGGCCTTTTTTATTGCGCACTCCCCTGCCCGCTCGTCCCATGACAAATCCGCACCGGACGCGTGGTTGCAATACTGCGGCGTGAGGTTCATAATATTGTTATATTATAACATTACACGAGAGCGCTATTATGAAACCAAACATTCATCCGCACTACCGTCCTGTGGTGTTCCACGACACCACCGTCGACGAATACTTCAAAGTCGGCTCAACGATTCAGACCGATCGTACCATCCAGTTTGAGGGCGAAGAGCTGCCGTACGTCACGCTTGATGTGTCGTCGAAGTCGCACGTTTACTACACCGGTAAACAGAAAGAGTTTGCCAAAGAGGGCAGCGCCGCACGCTTCAACAAGCGTTTTGGCAGCTTCCTGACGCGCAGCAAATAACCGGAGTTTAGCCACATGCAAGTTGTCAGTTCATTGCGGTCTGCCAAGACCCGTCACAAAGATTGCAAAGTCGTGCGGCGTAAAGGTCGTATTTATGTGATTTGCAAAACCAACCCGCGCTTTAAGGCGGTGCAGGGAAGAAAGAAAAAACGTTAGGAAAGTGTCGTGATAATTGGCCGGGATGCTCCCCGGCCTTTTTTTTACTTCATGCTGTGCAGCAGAGTTTCCACATTGTGCTTAAACGCCGCCTCATAGGTGGGCGCCGGCCCGCTGGCCGCTGACAGCGCTTCCGGATAGAGCTCGCCACCGGGTTGCGCACCGGTTTCACTGGCGATCTGTTTCACCAGACGCGGATCGGTCTGATTCTCCATAAAGTAGGTGGTGATGTGCTCGGCCCGGAGCTGTTTGATGATAGCGGCGACATCGCTGGCGCTGGCTTCCGCTTCGGTTGAGAAGCCCACCGGCGCGAGGAATGTCACGCCGTAGCGCTGGCCGAAATAGCCAAAGGCATCATGGCTGGTGAGTACCTTGCGTTTACTTTGCGCCACGCCGGCAAATTCACTTTTGGCCCAGCTATCCAGCTTCTGCAACTGCTGAATATAGCGTTCACCGCTGTGACGGATGTCGGCGGCATCGTCCGGATCGGCTTTGATCAGCGCGTTCATCACGTTGGTGGCGTAGATCACGCCGTTGTGCATGCTGTTCCACGCGTGTGGATCGGTGATGGTTTTGCCATCCTCCTCCATTTTGCGCGTATTGACGCCGTTCGAGGCAACCACCACCGTGCCCTTATAGCCGGACGCGCTAATCAGCCGGTCCATCCAGCCTTCCATGCCCAGCCCGCTGACGAACACCACATCGGCCTGCGCCAGCGCCTGACTATCCTGCGGCGTCGGCTCAAAGGTGTGCGGATCGCCATCCGGCCCCACCAGCGATTTCACCTTAACGTGATCGCCGCCGACCTGTTTAACGATGTCAGCCAGCACGGTAAAACTGGCTACGGCATCAACGGTTTTTGCCAGCGTCAGCGGGCTAATCAGCATCGCGCCAATCGCCAGACTCAACGGTAACTTCTTCATACCTATCCCCTTGTCATCTTATTATCGACGGCGCAGCAGGCCGCCACATGGTCCTGTCAACACAGACAGCAAAAACAGTACGGCCGCACTCAGTACCACCGCCGGTCCGGCAGGCAGCGCATAGTGCCAGGAGAGCAACAGGCCGATAAAGGCGGCAATCAGCGCCAGCAGCATGGCAATCGCCAGCATGCGAGTAAGGTGACGGCTCCAGAAGCGCGCGCTGGTGGCGGGCAGCATCATCAGCCCGACGGACATCAGCGTGCCGAGCACCTGAAAACCCGCCACCAGATTCAGCACCACCAGCGTGAGGAAAATGCCGTGCACCAGCGGTGCGCTCCATCTCCCCTGCGCACGCAGAAAATCAGGATCAAAGGCATCAATGACCAGCGGCCTGAAGATCACGGCCAGCATCAGCAGGGTGAACGCGGCGATGCTGCCAACCAGCACAATCGCGCCGTTATCCACCGCCAGCAGCGAGCCGAACAACACATGCAGCAGATCGACACTGGAACCGCGCAGTGATACCAGCGTGACGCCGAGCGCCAACGAACCCAGATAGAAGCCGGAAAAGCTGGCATCCTCCTTCAGGTGGGTGTAACGGCTGACCGCACCGGACAGCAGCGCCACCGCCAGCCCGGCAATCAGGCCGCCAATGCCCATCGCCACCAGCGACAGGCCGGACACCAGATAGCCGATGGCGGCGCCCGGCAATACCGCATGGGACAGCGCATCGCCCACCAGGCTCATACGGCGCAGCGAGAGAAAGACGCCGAGCGGCGTCGCACTGATCGCCAGCGCCATGCAGGCCACCAGCGCCCGGCGCATAAAACCAAACTCAATAAACGGCTGGAGTAACGTCATGACGCCACCCGACACAGCCGCGGTTGCTGCGCACTGTCGCGCTCATCCAGCGACAGCACGTCACGAAAATGGCGCGCCACCAGTAGCTTGTCGTGCAGCACCACCAGCAGCGTGGTGCCCGCCCGCTGCTGCTGTTCGAGAATCGACATCAGTAAGGTTATCGTCGGCGTATCAATGCCGTTGAAGGGTTCATCCAGCAGCCAGAGCTGACTGCGCTGGAGCATCAGGCGCGCAAACAGCACGCGCTGCAACTGCCCGCCGGAGAGCATCGCGGGCTGCGCAGTGGCGAAGTCGCGCATCTGCACCGCCTCCAGCGCGGCATCAATCTCCTGCCTCAGCGCACGCGTGATGCCACCGAACCAGCCGCAGCGTGGCCAGCAGCCCATTGCTACCAGCTCATAGACGGTGAGCGGGAAGCGGGTGTCCAGCTCGCTGCGCTGCGGCAACCAGCCCAGCGCTTTTCGCGGCAGCTGCAGTTCACAGCGTCCCGCCACCGGCGGCAGCAGTCCGGCGATGGTCTTAAGCAAGGTTGATTTGCCCGTACCGTTGGCCCCGACCAGTGCCGTCATACTGCTGGCCGCCAGTTCGCCATTCACCACCGGCGTCACCGCCCTGCCCTGATAGCCGCCCTGCAGATGATGAAAACGCATCATTGGTGCAGGCCCCAGAAGATGGCTAAAGCCAGCAGGCTACTCAGCAGTAGCGCTACCAGCAGGCGCCCGCCGAGCGAGAGAAGTAATCCACTGTGATTCATGATAGGCAACCAAAATGTTATAACATAACAATATACTACCTGATGGCATCATCGCGACGCGCGGACGAAAGTGTTTCAAAAGTTGATCAGTAGCGATACGCCTGGGCGATTTGTGCCATCAAGCCAGCGCCCATCGCAGCAATCGCCCTTTCTGTTTACCAATGGCTTGCAATGTCAGAGCTGAAAGCCAATGATAGAACTCTCCTTGCTTTTTACGGGATGCAGAATGCAGTCTATTATTCATAGTGATATTGACGTGAATGAGGATGATTGCGGCAAGTTACGCCAGATTATCCAGGGGAATATTCTCAAAATAGCCCAGGACCTTGCCGGCGATTTACAGTGGTATTCTCAAAACGCGCAATTAGTTCCGGACAGTTTTACCATTATTTCCATTCAGCCCGTCGGCCACAAACGATTTAAAATGCTTTACGATTTCACGTGGGATTTATTTAATCCCTGCCTTGATTTAAATGAAACCTTTACCCAACGTGAAGAAGTTTTGTTCCAGACAACGCCCGGCGCACTGGTGTTTGAGGTGATAGACAATACCCGCCCGTCACCGTGCGACGAATTGTAACATTTAGTAATTGGGTGAGCAAAACTAATGATTGTGGATTATATTTAAAAGGTCGCTGAATTCTTTTTATTCGTGATCGCTCCCTGGTAGCTTTTCCAAATCTCGCCGCGTCGCGGTAACTGTGCTCGCTATGGAGGGGAAAAAGATGGACGAATACTCACCGAAACGGCATGATATTGCCCAGCTTAAATTTCTGTGTGAGAACCTGTTTGACGAAAGTATGGCGACGCTAACCGACAGCCATCCCGGCTGGGTTAATGATCCCACTTCGCCAGGCAATTTACAGCTCAACGATTTGATTGAGCATATCGCCTCTTTCACGATGAATTACAAAATTAAGCATGTTGAAGATGAAGCGCTGATTACGCAAATCGATGAATATCTTGATGATACCTTTATGCTGTTTAGCAGCTATGGAATCAATACCCAGGATCTTCAACGGTGGCAACGTTCAGCAAAACGCTTATTTAATCTGTTTGCCGAAGAGTGCGCTTATCTCCAGCAACCCAGCCATTCCTTTTAGCATCAGAGTGAGACCGGTTTATTTATGAGCAACCCAGCCTTAACCAAAACAGACTATTTGATGCGACTGCGTCGTTGTCGCTCAATTGACACCCTTGAACGGGTGATTGAAAAGAACAAGTATGAATTACCCGATGATGAGTTAGCGGTATTCTACTCCGCAGCCGATCACCGTCTGGCCGAGCTGACCATGAACAAGCTCTATGACAAAGTGCCCGGATCTGTCTGGAAGTACGTCCGCTAAGTTTTCTCCCCGCAGGTCGTTTCGTTACTCACCTTTATTTCCACGGATGACAGGCAGGCAAAGGAGTGCCGACAGGGTGCTGTGCCGCATTGCGCGCAGGGATTTTGCATGGGCAGAAATGGTGGAGGCCCTGCCAGCTACATCCCGGCACACGCGTCGCCTGCTGCGGCTGCTTCCTTCCGGACCTGACCGAGTTCACAAGTTAGCGTTGCGGGAGAACCAACAGGGCCCCCATTGACGAGCTCTCATGTTGAGAGCGCTGGCATTATCGGGGAAGCCCCTGGCAATTGCAAGCGCAGGCCGGGCAACCGTTGGTTTCTTGAACAGGCCGGCGGCCAAACCCTGCTGATAGCCGCAATCGCATGCTAAAGTGGCGCTTTTCCCGCAGACGAGGTGCGTCAGTGAGTGAACAGAGCAATTTTTCCGAGCGCGTCTGGCAAATTGTTGCCGCTATTCCTGCCGGTAAAGTGACGACCTACGGCGATGTCGCGCTGCTGGCTGGTTCACCGCGTGCCGCACGTCAGGTGGGCGGCGTGCTGCGGCGCCTGCCGCCAGGCAGTAAACTGCCGTGGTTCCGCGTGATTAATCGTCATGGTCGTATTTCGCTGCAGGGCGATGATCTTTTTCGTCAGCGCGATGCACTGGAAGCCGAAGGTATTGAAGTGAGTGATGCGGGAGAAATTGAACTGGCGAAATATCGCTGGGAGTATTAATGCTGACAGGCCGCACTCCCTTTAAGGCGCGGGAATGGCACTGCAGAAAGTAAAGCGTCACACGCCAGGGATGGCGTGTGCCGAGCGATCAGGGACGAGACAGCGCCTTTACTTTCTGCAGTGCCATTCTGGCGCAGCTGCCGTAACGCGCTGTCTCCCGTTTCAACTTACAGACTGGTTGGTGCCGGCACGGAGGCTGACGGCGTAACCTGGGTTGGCGACGTCGAAGGCACGGTGGTAGCAGCGCCCGGCTGGGTTGGCATCGCCATATTGGTCACCGGTACCAGCAGCAGTTCCGCTTTCGTTCCACCCTGATTAATCACCGGTTTCACCGTATCGGTAATAAACGCCAGCTTGCCGTCGATGGTGATCGCTGCGCTCAGCAAAATGCGCGCGTTCGGCTGGATATCGGCCGGGTTAAAGGGCAGCACAAACTGGAACGGTGCCTGTTTGCCCTCGGTGCGAACCACACGCTGTGACAGCACTTTGGACGGCGCGTCCGCCAGTGACGCATCGGCCAGCGTCACGGTCAGCACCGCATCCGGCGGCAGCGCAATACGCTGGCGAATATAGACGGAACCGCTTACGTTCGGCTGGGCAATTGCCGACGGCTGCCCGGCCACGCTGGCGCCTAAAGTTGGCGTCGGCACGGGTTTACTGTGATCGGCACAGCCTGTGATTGCCACCGCCAGTGTCATACCGCTAATTACATGCCAGAGTTTCATCGATGTCGTCTCCTTATGAACACTATGATTGTCGGCGGTAAATTTATTGGCTGGGTTTTCCACCGCCGATTGCTGTTAATTCTGGCACAAAAATCCGCTTTGCGCCTGAAGCCCCGCCATGCTGCTGAAAACCGGGTAAAAGCGTTGCGCAAACTGGTCGGATCTTTCACACTGACGCCATTGGCATCACTGAGGAATCCGTTATGAGCCAGGCACTGCACAACCTGCTTAATTTATTGAATCTGGAAAAACTGGAAGAAGGCCTGTTTCGTGGGCAGAGTGAAGACCTCGGCCTGCGCCAGGTGTTTGGCGGCCAGGTTGTGGGACAGGCGCTATATGCGGCAAAACAAACCGTGCCGGAAGCCCGTATCATTCACTCCTTCCACAGCTACTTTCTGCGCCCGGGCGACAGCCAGAAAGCCATTATTTACGATGTGGAAACCCTGCGCGACGGCAAAAGCTTCAGCGCCCGCCGCGTCAGCGCCGTACAAAACGGTCAGCCGATCTTCTACATGACCGCCTCCTTTCAGGCACCGGAAGATGGCTTCGAGCATCAGAACAGCATGCCGCAGGTGCCGGGACCCGATAACCTGCCCTCCGAGCAGGATCTCGCCCACCGACTGGCTGCGCACCTGCCGCTCAAGCTGAAAGAAAAATTCCTCGCCGAGCGCCCGCTGGATATCCGTCCGGTGCAGATCCACAATCCGCTGAAAGGCCACGTTGATGAGCCGCTGCGCCAGGTCTGGGTGCGTGCCAATGGCCAGCTGCCGGACGATCGCCGCATTCATCAATATCTGCTGGGCTACGCTTCCGATCTCAACTTTCTGCCGGTCGCGCTGCAGCCGCATGGCAAAGGCTTCCTTGAGCCGGATATGCAGGTGGCGACAATTGACCACTCCATGTGGTTCCACCGTCCATTCGATCTCTCCGAGTGGCTCCTGTACAGCGTGGTAAGCACTTCAGCGTCCGGCGCGCGCGGCTTCGTGCGCGGTGAGTTCTTCAGCCAGGACGGCACGCTGGTGGCGACGACGGTGCAGGAAGGGGTGATGCGTCAGCGCGAAGCATAAAAAAAGGGGCGATTATCTCGCCCCTTTCTCATCATTATAGTTATAGCGCACTGCTCTTCTGCCAGCCGGCACTTACTGGTTGTAAGCGTTCTCGCCGTGGCTGTTCACATCCAGACCTTCACGTTCCTGTTCTTCCGGTACGCGCAGGCCAACAATCATATCTGCCAGCTTGAAGCCCACGAAGGCTACTACGCCAGACCAGACGATGGTCAGGCCACAGCTGAACAGCTGCACCCAAACCTGATGGCCCATGGTCACGCCTTCCGCGTAGCCTACGCCGCCCAGTGAAGAGGAGGCAAACACGCCGGTCAGGATACAGCCGAGGATACCGCACACGCCGTGCACACCGAACACATCACACGGGTCATCAACGCGCAGCCATTTCTTCAGCGTGGTCACACCCCAGATACCTGCCAGGCCACCGGCCAGACCGATAATCAGTGCGCCGCCGACGCCGACATAACCACAGGCTGGCGTGATGGCAACCAGACCGGCGATGAAGCCAGAAGACGCACCCAGCAGTGAAGGCTTACCGCGCAGCGCCCACTCACCGAACACCCACGACAGCACGGCACCCGCAGTGGCCACTACGGTATTCAGGAAGGCCAGCGCCGCGATTTCGTTAGCGGAAGACGCAGAGCCGGCGTTGAAGCCGAACCAGCCAACGTACAGAATCGCGGTACCGGTAAACACCATTGGCAGGTTATGCGGTTTGAACGCTTCTTTACCGAAGCCAGCACGCTTGCCTACCAGGTAAGCACCAACCAGACCCGCAACGGCGGCGTTGATATGCACCACGGTACCGCCAGCGAAGTCCAGCGCGCCATCCTGTGCCAGGAAGCCGCCAGCCCACACCATATGTGCGATAGGCAGATAGGCCAGCGTCAGCCACACCAGCACGAAAATCAGTACCGCAGAGAAGCGAATACGCTCAGCCAGCGAACCAACAATCAGCCCCACGGTGATACAGGCGAAGGAAGCCTGGAACGCCACGTGAATGTACTGATAGAAGCTGCCCATCACCGCTTTCAGCTCAATATTTTTCAGCATCGCCCACTGGAAGTTACCGAAGAAGGCGTTGCCTTCGCTGAACGCCAGCGAGTAGCCGTAGACGATCCACAGTACGCACACTAACGCGAACGTCACCGCGACCTGAGTCAGCATCGACAGCACGTTTTTGCCGCGAATCAGGCCGCCGTAAAACAGGGCAATGCCGGGAATTGTCATGAACAGTACCAGCGCGGTACAAATCATCATAAACGCGTTATCGGCTTTATCCGCTACGGCAGGCGCAGCTGCCATCGCAAGAGACGGTAACAGCGCCAGGCTGGTGAGGCCCAACTTAGTCATTACTTTATTCATTTCTTTCCATCCCATCACAATTCAGAGCCCCAGTTACAGTGCTGCTTCGTCGGTCTCGCCGGTACGAATACGAATCACGCGCTGCAGTTCCGCGACGAAAATTTTGCCGTCGCCAATTTTGCCGGTGTACGCGGCTTTGCTGATCACATCCACCACTTCATCCAGCTGATCGTCCGCAATCGCAATATCGATTTTTACTTTTGGCAGGAAGTTAACGCTGTACTCGGCACCGCGGTACAGTTCTGCATGGCCTTTCTGACGACCGAAGCCTTTCACTTCGGTCACGGTCAGGCCCTGAATGCCAATGGAGGATAAGGCTTCACGCACGTCCTCCAGCTTAAATGGTTTGATTACCACGGTAACCAGCTTCATACGTTCCCCTCCGGATATAAAAATAGGTGAGTCTTCGCGGACACGCAGAGAGTTAAGCAAAGGCTGTGCCACAAATGGCAAAAGTAGGCGCTAAGGCTGCCGGGCGCAGAGTATCGCGCTCCGGTATGGCGTAACGGGCAAGGTTTTCATTCGGAAAAACAGAAAGGTGGGACTTTACTGCACTCCTTTGGTGCTTGCGGCCTCAAAGGAGTGCATCAATACAGAACATTCCGATAAATCTGCGCAAAAAAGGTGCAAATCACCCCTCTGCCGTTGCGGGTATGCCCGCCGCGAGTTCATCGCCGGCCTGCTGCAGCTGGTACATCTGCCAGTAACGGCCCTGCTGCGCCAGCAGTTCGGTGTGCGTACCACGTTCGACCACCTGACCACGGTGCAGCACCAGAATCTGATCCGCTTCGGTAATGGTGGAAAGACGGTGAGCAATCACCACCAGCGTGCTGTGCTGGCGCAGCGTGCGCAGCGCCTGCTGAATCGCCTGCTCGGTGCCTGAGTCGATATTGGCAGTGGCCTCATCGAGGATCAGAATCTGCGGCAGCGACACCAGCACGCGCGCCAGCGCCAGCAGCTGCTTCTGCCCGACCGACAGCGTGTTCCCCTGCTCACCGAGCCGGGTATGAATGCCGTCGCGCATCGCGCGGGCCAGCGGTGCCAGCTGCACCTTCTCCAGCGCGCGCCACACGTCCTCTTCGCTGATATCGCGTCCCAGGCGCACGTTGGCCAATAGCGTATCGGCCAGTACCACCGGATCCTGTTGCACCATCGCCACGCTGCCGCGCAGCGCATCGTGCGTCAGCTGGCGCAGCGGGCGGCCATCCAGTTCTATGCTGCCGCGCGTCACCGGATAGTAGCCCATCAACAGATTGGCTAAGGTGCTTTTTCCGCTGCCGGTGTGGCCGACCAGTGCCACGAAGCCGCGCGCCGGCACCTCGAGATCGATATGGCTAAGCACGTCGCGGTTGTCGCGGTAGGCAAAGCTGACATCGCGCAGGGTGATACGCCCGGAAGCCAGCGGCTGAGCGTCACTGCCGTAGCCCTGCTGCGCCGCATCCATCAGTTCAAAAATACGTTCGCCCGACACCACCGCCTGCTGCAGCATTGACTGCTGCGTGGTGAGCTCGATCAGTGGCTCGTTAAGGCGGCCAAGATAAGTGATAAAGGCGTAAAGCACGCCAACCTCAAACACGCCCGGCGTGGCGAAGCTGAACAGCATCAGCAGACCGCACAAAATCAGTGCAGAAAACAGGCTGAGCAGCGGACGCAGCAGGAAGCCGTCCAGCCGCAGCGTCTCCATCCGCGCCAGATAGTGCGAACGGCTGGCTTCGCCCATGCGCTCGCCAAAGCGCGCCTGCTGGCGAAACTGCTGGATTACACTCATGCCGTTAATCACTTCGTTGAAGCCATTATTGATTTCGGCCAGATAGCTACGTACGCGGCGCGCAATCGGCGTGCTGTAGCGCTGATAGATCAGCATCACCGTTAACACCAGCGGGAAAATCACCAGCGCCACCAGCGCCATACGCCAGTCGAGTGCAAACATCGCCACCAGCATCGCGCCAATCAGCGCAGCGCTGCGCAGCACAGTGGCCACCACCGTGACGTAAAGATCTTTGATCACTTCGGTGTCGTTGGTGACGCGCGAAATAATCTGCCCCACCGGCTGGGTGTCGAAGGCACTGAGCGGCTGGCGCAGCGCCGCATTCATCACGTCGACGCGCAGCTGCTGCACAACCCCAATCGCCGCGCGGTTAAACAGCAGCGCCTGGAAATAGTGCAGACCCGCTGCCAGCAGCTGTAGCAGCACAAAACCCACCAGCAGCCCGGCCACGATGCCCCACGGCATCTGGTGTTTTGCCACCAGGTTATCGATAAAATAACTCACCAGCACCGGACCGGTGACTTCAGCAGCGGCAGCGATCCACAGCATGCCGACGGCCAGCCACAGCGATTTGCGCCACGGTTTACCGTAGGCCAGCAGGCGTTTCAGCGTTGGCCATAAGCGTTGCGATTTAGCCATGGTCGGCTCCCTGTTCTGACTCGTCCTCATCCAGCGCGGCTTCCAGCTGCTGATAGCGATACATATCGCGATACCAGCCCGGCTGCGCCGCCAGCGTATCGTGATCGCCGCGCTGTGCCACTGCGCCCTGCTGCAATACCAGAATCTCGCTGGCTTCGGTCAGCGCTGACAGCCGATGCGCGCTGATGATCAGCGTGCGCCCTTTGCCCCACAGGCGCAGGTTATGCAGGATTTCATGTTCGGTACGGCCATCAACCGCCGACAGCGCATCGTCGAGGATCAGAATCTCCGCGTTGAGCAACAGCGCACGCGCAATGGCGATGCGCTGTTTCTGCCCGCCAGAGAGCATGACGCCGCGCTCGCCCACTTCGGTAGCGTACCCCTGTGGCAGACGCAGTATGTCATCGTGCACGCAGGCCATCTGCGCCACGCGCTCAATCTCTTCCTGCGTTGCCTCCGGGCGGCCCAGCGCCAGGTTATTCGCAACGGTATCGGAAAACAGGAACGGCGTCTGACTGACCACCGCCAGCCGGCTGCGCCAGCTGTCCAGCCGCAGCTGCGGTAGCGGAATGGCGTGATAGCAAATCTCGCCCTGATCGATATCAAAATGGCGCTGAATCAGGCTCAGCAGCGTGCTTTTGCCGCAGCCGGTAGGCCCGCACAGCCCAAGCATCTGCCCGGGTTGTAGCTGGAAATGCACGTCGCTCAGCACCGGCGCGCTGCTCGCCGGATAGTGGAAGGCGCGGATCGCCACCTGCAGCACGCCCGCTTCCACCGGCAGTGGCTGCTGACCATCCTCAACCGCAGGCGCTTCCGCCAGCAGCGCGCCAATACGGCTCCAGGCCGCGCTGCCGCGCTCGACGATGTTAATCATCCACGCCAGCGCCAGCATCGGCCAAATCATCAGCCCTAAATACATGACAAAGCTGGTGAGCTGCCCGAGCGTCAGTGAACCGTGCCACACCATCCAGCCGCCACCGCCAATCGCCAGCAGATTCGAAAAGCCCACGGCGATATAAATGATGGGATCGAAGCGCGCATCGACGCGCGCCACGTGCAGATTTTTGCGGCCGGTGTCGCTGGCGATATCCGCAAACTGGCTCGACTGATGATCTTCCAGGCCAAAGGCTTTGATCATGCGGATGCTGGTCAGACTCTCCTGCGTTTGATCGTTCAGGCTGGAGAACGCCGCCTGCGCCACTTTGAAGCGCTGATGCAGGCGCGCGCCGTCTTTCTGGATCACCAGCGCCATAATCGGCATGGGAATCAGCGCCAGCAGCGTCAGCTCCCAGCTAATCTGCACGCTCATTACCGCCAGCACGACCAGCCCCATCACCAGCGAATCCACCAGCGTCAGCACCCCTTCACCCGCGGCAAACACCACGCGATCGACATCGTTGGTCGCGCGCGCGATCAGATCGCCAGTACGGTGGCGCAGGTAAAACGCCGGATGCTGGCGGCTAAGCTGGCGGTAAAAATCTTCACGCAGCTCCACCGCCAGCTGGTAAGAGGCGCCGAACAGCAGCACGCGCCAGACGTAGCGTAGTAAATAGACAATCACTGCGGTCACCAGCATCACGCCGATCCACAGAAAAATTTCGCCGCGCGTCAGGCTGTGCTGGGTCACGCCGTCGACAATCACGCCGACCAGATGCGGAGGCAGCAGCTGCAGCAGCGCAATGATAATCAGCAAGCTGATGGCGCCCAGATAGCGCCGCCACTCGCGCAAAAAATACCAACTTAACTGGCTGAATAATCGCACAAAACAATCTCTTGTGATGCCCGTTCAGGGCGCTACCGGCAAGGCGGTGGTGTATTTAATCTCTTCCATAGCGAAGCTGGAGGTGACGTCAATCAGCCCCGGCACGCCGTTAACCAGACGTTTGTAAAACGCGTCGTAGCTCTTCATATCGGCCACCTGAATGCGCAGCAGGTAGTCGTACTCGCCCGCCATGCGGTAGAAGGCCATCACTTCCGGCATCTGCTGTACCACCGCGACAAACTGCTGAAACCAGTCGCTGCTGTGCTGCTGGGTTTTGATCAGCATAAAGGCGGTGAGCGACAGGCCGAGCTTTTCACCATCCAGCAACGCGACGCGCGCCCGAATAATGCCATCATCTTCCAGCTTTTTCAGGCGTTTCCAGCACGGCGTGGTGGTGAGATTCACCGCATCGGCCAGCGCCTGCAGCGACAGCGTGCAGTCTTTTTGCAGCAGCGCCAGCAGTGTGCGGTCAGTTTTATCTAGCATTCGCCACCTCAGGAGAAAAATTTTCTCTTATTTGCCCATTATAACCAAATTTTAGCAACCTCTTTTTCCTGCCAGTGCCTTACACTGAGCGCAATCTCGCTGCCGGAATCGCACCATGCAAACGCCCTGGGTTCGCCACGCTATCAATGAAATTAACGCCGACTTTCAGCGCTCCGCTGATACGCACCTGATCCGTTTTACGCTGGACGATTTCCCCGGCATTCGCTTTTATCTTAAGGATGAAAGCACCCATCCAAGCGGCAGCCTGAAACATCGCCTGGCGCGTTCGCTGTTTCTCTATGGTCTGGCCAATGGCTGGATTGGCGAAAACACGCCGATCATCGAAGCCTCCTCCGGCAGCACCGCGGTGTCGGAAGCCTATTTTGCCCGTCTGCTCGGCCTGCCGTTTATCGCCGTAATGCCAGCCAGTACCGCGCGGCGCAAAATCGAGCTGATCCGCTTTTACGGCGGGGAGTGCCACTTCGTGGCCGATCCGTGCCAGCTGTATAGCGAATCCGAGCGTCTGGCGCGTGAACTCAACGGCCATTTTATGGATCAGTTTACCTACGCCGAACGCGCCACCGACTGGCGCGGCAACAACAATATTGCCGAAAGCATTTTCCGCCAGATGGCGCATGAACCTTTCCCGGTGCCACACACCCTGATCATGAGCGCCGGCACCGGCGGCACCTCGGCTACGCTGGGGCGCTACATTCGCTATCAGGGCCACGACACGCGCCTGCTGGTGGTCGATCCGCAACACTCGGTGTTTTTCGATTACTGGCACAGCCGCGATCGCACGCTGCGCAGCGAGCGTGGCAGCCTGATTGAGGGGATTGGTCGCCCGCGCGTTGAGCCGTCGTTTTTACCGGATGTGATTGACGAAATGATGAAAGTGCCGGATGGCGCCACCGTGGCGGCCATGTTAAGGCTGGAGCAGATTCTCGGCCGGCGTCCGGGCGCCTCTACCGGTACCAATTTCTGGGGCATGCTGCAGGTGGCAAAACGGCTGCGCGCGCAGGGGCAATCTGCCGCGCTGGTGACGCTGCTGTGTGACAGCGGCGAGCGCTATCCGGATACCTATTACAATCCGCAGTGGGTCGCTGAGCAGATCGGCGATATTCAGGCGTGGCAGCACGAACTGCAATAAAAAACCGGACATCCTGTCCGGTTCACTGTAAGCCTCAGCATTCGGGGGAATAATCGAGGTGTGGTGTGGTCATCCAGTGATTTAAGTAGTGAGACACCGCCTGTGTCTCGCAATGGCCAATAATCGGTAAATGGGGCAGCGAGGTTTTGAGCTGATGCATGGCGTTGCCCATGATAAAACCGCGCCCGACGCGCTCCAGCATTTCGCGGTCGTTCATCGCATCGCCAAATGCCATGCAATCCGCCAGCGACAGCGACAGATGCTGGCACAGCCGCGCCAGCGCGGCGCCTTTGTGGCAATCCACCGGTAAAACTTCCAGACACTCCCTGGCGGAGAAGCACAGGCTGGCGCGATCGCCGAGCGCCTGTTGCAGTTCAATCTTCAGCGCCAGCAGCATCTCATACGGCGCGATAAAGCAGATCTTGGTGACTTCATGTGCCGGCATGCGGCGTAAATCACGCAGCTGATAGTGAAACCCGCTCATCGCGTGCGCTTCCAGCAATCCCGGGAGCGGTTTATCGGTAAACCAGCCTTCGTCATTGAAGATATGGATCGACGCGGGAGTTTGCCAGTGACTGTGCAATACCTCTTCCGCCACCGACGGCGCTAAATCACAGCCGTACAGCTGCCTGCCCTCGACATCGTGAATGCGCGTGCCGTTACCGGTGATCAGCCAGGCGGGCAAGGTGATCTGCCGACGTACTGCCTGCATATCCAGCAGGTGACGCCCCGTGGCAAACGCCAGTGTAACGCCACGCTGGTGTAAGGCGTTGAGGCTCTGCAGCGTCTCCGCACCTAAACGGTGGGTAGGTAGCAGCAGTGTACCGTCCATATCAAATGCCGCGAGGCGGGCCATAGCAACTCTCCGGTCTGAATGAGGGGTTTACTATCGCCTGGTAATTACGGAACTAATAGTGAATACTTTCAAAAAACTGTTCCGGGTTTAATCATGCGACAGCTTCATCGGGTTAATCAGTTTCAGCGCCTGTGGCAGCTTAGCCAGGGCGAAGCGCAGCGCATCAGCGTTGCGGCCATGGCGCAGCACTGCTTTTGCAGCGAGCGCCACGTGCGTACCCTGTTGCGGCAGTGGCAGCAGGCGGGCTGGCTGCAGTGGCACGGTGCGGCGGGACGCGGTAAACAGGGCGAACTGCGCTTTCTGCTCTCTCCCGAACAGCTGCGTCAGCAATTGCTTAGCCAGCAGCTGGCAGCCGGTGAAGCGGTACAGGCACTGCAGGTACTGGATGTCGCGCCTGAACGGCTGGTGAAAATGCTGCGCCCACTGATGGGCGGCCAGTGGCAGAATCAGGCGCCGGTGCTGCGCATTCCCTATTATCGCGCGATGGAGGCGCTGGATCCGCTGCAGCTCACCGGACGCGCCGAGCAGCATCTGGTACGCCAGATTTTTTCCGGCCTGACGCGCTTTAACGCGGATGATGTCGAGGGCGATCTGGCACATCACTGGCAGCACGATGCGCAGGGCCGCGAATGGTATTTCTGGCTGCGGCCGCTGCTCAGCTGGCACAACGACGAACCGGTGCAGGCGGCACAGCTGGTCCAGCAGCTGCAACGTATCATGCAGACGCCGCAGGGCGGCCGCCTGCTGGCGGCGGTGGAACACATCGATGCGCCACATCCGCTGGCGCTGCGTATCCGGCTGCGCACCAGCGATTACTGGCTACCGCAGCGGCTGGCGCATCAGTTTTGCCTGCTGCCGCATCCGGAACATGCCGATATCGGCAGCGGACCGTGGCGCCTGACGCACTTTACCCGCGAGCTGGTGCGGCTGGAGAGCCATGCGCGCTGGCACCATCAGCGTCCGCTGATTCAGGTGGTGGAATACTGGATTACGCCGCAGCTGTTCGATCGCGGGCTGGGCACCAGCTGTCGCCATCCGGTGCAGATCGCCATTGGCGATCCCGACGAGCTGGACACGCTGCGGCCGGTGGATCGCAGCATCAGTCTCGGTTTCTGTTATCTGGCGCCGCGTTTCTCGGCTCGCTTCAGCCAGGCGCAGGCCAAAACGCTGCTCGCGCTGATTCAGCACAGCGGCGTTATTCAGCAGCTGCCGCTGGATGAAGGCTTAATTACGCCAACCGCAGAACTGCTGCCCGGCTGGCCGCTGCCCGCCCCGCACCGCCCGGATGGCGCACTGCCCGCAACGCTGACGCTGCATTATCACCTGCCCATCGAACTGCACGTCATGGCGCAGGCGCTGGTGCCGCTGCTGGCGGCACAGGGCTGTACCCTCACCTGCGTATTTCACGACGTCAAAAGCTGGCGCGACGACATCGATCTGAGTGACGCCGACATCATCATGGGCGACCGTCTGATTGGTGATGCGCCGCAGTTTACCCTGGTGAACTGGCTGGAAAATGATGCGGCCTGGCAACCGCTGCGTCCGGCGGTACTGCAGGCACCGCTGCACGCTATCGCCCGTCAGGCCAGCCCGGCACTGCGCAGCGCCGCGATTCATCAGCTGTTTCAGCGGTTAATGCGCGACGGCCATTTGCTGCCGCTGTTTAACTATCGCTACCAGGTGTTTGCCCCGCCTGGCGTCGAAGGTATTCAGCTTAACAGCATGGGCTGGTTCGATTTCACCCGCGCCTGGATCCCGCCGCCTGCCGCAGGCGGTGCTGTTCAGCCCGCGCCAGAGTCAGTACCATAGGCGCACTGATTTATGGGGAAGAAAACATGAAACGAGCCGTTGTCGTATTCAGTGGCGGACAAGACTCCACCACCTGTCTGATTCAGGCGCTGCAGCAGTATAATGAAGTGCACTGCGTGACCTTTGATTATGGTCAGCGCCATCGCGAAGAGATCAGCGTCGCCGCAGGGCTGGCGCACCAGCTGGGCGCGCGGGCGCACAAAGTGCTGGACGTAACGCTGCTCAATGAACTGGCGGTCAGCAGCCTGACGCGCGATAACATTCCGGTGCCGGCCTACAATCCGCAGGCCAGCGGCCTGCCCAGCACCTTTGTCCCGGGGCGTAACATCCTGTTTCTGACGCTGGCCTCAATTTATGCCTATCAGGTGGAAGCCGAAGCGGTGATCACCGGCGTGTGTGAAACCGATTTTTCCGGCTACCCGGATTGCCGTGACGAGTTTGTCAAAGCGCTGAACAACGCCGTCACTCTCGGCATGGCGCGCGACGTGCGTTTTGAAACGCCGCTGATGTGGCTGAATAAAGCGGAAACCTGGGCGCTGGCGGACTACTGGCAGCAGCTGCCGCTGGTCCGCTCGGAGACGCTGACCTGCTACAACGGCGTTAAAGGCGACGGCTGTGGCGAGTGCGCGGCCTGCCACCTGCGCGCGCGCGGCCTGGCCGATTACCAGGCCAATGCGGCCAGCGTGATGGCGGCGATGAAACAGAAAAGCGGCCTGCGCTGATTGCGGCCGCGCTGCGGGCTGGCGTGCTTTCTGGGCATGTCAGCTCAGGAAGGCGCGGTCATCAATGCCGCCAGGCGTTCACGTAACTCACCTTCCAGCGGCACGGTTTTTTGCGTGCGCAAATCGATGCAGACGAAGGTCAGCGCCGCATCCGCCACCAGCGTGTTATCACCCGCCAGCCCCACCCGCTGTAAAATAATGCCGCTTTTGCCGTTGAGCTGCGAGACCTCGCTCTCAATGTGCAGCACGTCGCCCAGCACCGCCGGACGACGATAGTTAATGTTGATATTCACCACCACAAATGCCAGCTGCTGCTCCAGCAGCCAGTGAAAGGCATCGGCATCTTCCAGCCACTGCCAGCGCGCCTCTTCCAGAAATTCCAGGTAGCGCGCATTGTTCACATGCTGATAGACGTCAAGATGATAGCCGCGCACTTTGATGGTGGTTTGCATGATTGCTCCTGTTCAGGCTGTGAATGACAACTGGTTGGACCTGTTGAGCATAGCACAGCCTGATGGGCCGCTTTAGCAATCCTTCAGAGTCGCGAGCCGCTTCACAATTTCAGCCGCGCGCTGTTCCGCTCCACCAGCGCACTGCCAATACCAGGTACTTCTTTCAGCTGCTCGATGGCGCTGAAGGGCCCGTACTGCTCACGATAGCTGACAATTGCCTGCGCTTTTTTCAGTCCAATACCGTTCATGGCGGCGGCCAGCTGCTCGGCCGTGGCCTGATTGATGCTGACCTGTTCCTGCTGCGGCGTGGACACCTGCGTCGCCTGCGTTTCACTGGGGCTTTCCGCCGCCGCCAGTCCGCTGGTCCAGAGCGCGCCGCCCAGCGCCAGCGTGATGCAAAAGGCACGAAATGTTGATTTAACCATGCTGTGTTTCTCCTTGTGTTTGACAGCCACTGCAGGGTGGCACAAGCGAGAAACGCACTCAAAAGGCGATGATCAGAAATGGAAAAGGCCGCAGAAGCGGCCTTTCGGTATTGCAGCAGTTTACCTTTTTTTGTGAGGCTTACTGGTTTTGTGCGGCGGCGCCGTACTTAATCTTCGCCTCTTTGCGCAGGTTTTCCAGCAGCGCTTCAAAGGCAATCTGCGCGTTGTTTTGCGTCACGCCTTTCACCATTTCGTCGATCTGCGCCTGCGGCATGTTGCCCGCGCTGACCTTATCCAGCGCGACCAGCACCACGTTGCCCTGCATATCTTCGCTGACACCCCAAGACGGCTTGTTATCCGCTGGCTGTGGCAGGTTGAATGCGGCCTGAACCACCGGATCCTGCGCGTTGCGATCGACGGTTTTGCTGGCGCTCAGCGTCAGGCCAGCCGCCTGCAGCGCGTCCTGTTTGCCCGCTTTCAGCTCGGTCAGCAGTTTGTCTGCCTGCGCTTTGGCCTGCTGCGTCGCTTTGTCATGCTTCAGGCTGTCGGCAATCTGCGCTTTGACCTGATCCAGCGGTTTAACCGCTTCCGGTTTGTGCTCGCTGATGCGCAACACAAACGCCCGATCGCCATCGACGCTGATGATGTCAGAGTTGTTGCCCGGCGCGCCGTTCTGACCGGTCAGGCCACCGTTGAAGATCGCCTGTTTAACCGCATCGAAATCGAGATCGGCCGGCACGTTATCGCGGGTGATCCAGCCCGTTTCCACCACTTTCAGGCCAGATGCCTGTGCGGCGCCCGCCAGGGATTCGTTGTCGTTGCTGGCGGCTTCGCTCACCTTCTGCTGCATCTTATAGAAGGCGTCGACGGCTTTTTCCTGCTTCACTTTATCCGCCACCGCATCGTGCACCTCCGCCAGCGGTTTAACCTGCTCTGGCTGGATATCGTCCAGACGCACCACCAGGAAACCTACTGAGGACTTGATCACGCCAGACAGCTGACCTTTCTGCGTCAGGTTGGCGTTTTTCAGTTCGTCCGGCGTGGTGTTCGGCTCCAGCCAGCCCATGTCGCCGCCTTTACGCGCAGAGATTGGGTCGATGGATTTGCTCTTCGCCAGCGTGGCGAAATCCTCGCCCTTTTTCAGCGCATCCAGCACCGCGTTGGCATCGGCTTCGGTTTTGGTCTGAATGATGCTGTAACGGTTGCGCTGCGGCTGTGAATAGTCGGCTTTGTGCTGATCGTACCAGCTCTGAATATCCGCTTCGCTGGCGTTCTCCTGCAGGCTGGCCGCATCCATTTTGATGTAACTGACGCGGAACTGCTCAGGTGCCATAAAGCTGCTCTGATGCTGCTGGTAGTACTGATTGATTTCGTCGTCGCTGGCGGTTTGTTTCGCGGCCAGCGCATTAACGTCAATCACCGCCTGACGAATCTCGCGCTGCTGCGAGACCAGATCCACCAGCTTGCTGGTTTCACCCTTCAGCATGAAGTCGGTATTGGCGATGGCGTTGATCAGCTGCTGCGTCGCCAGCTGCTTGCGCAGCGCTTCGGCGTACTGATCGGCACTAAAGCCCATGCTGGCGATCAGGCCGTTGTATTTCGCGTTGTCGAACTTACCGTTGGTCTGGAAAGCCTGCTGATTGAAAATAGCCTGCTTCACCTGATCGTCGCTGATGCCAATGTGCAGATCTTTGATGTACTGATCGAGCAGCGCCTGATCGATCAGCTGCGACAGCGCCTGCTGGCGCATCTGCTGCATGTAGCCGTCGTTGCTGGCCAGCTGCGAGAACTGGTCGCCCAGCATCTGCTGCTGACGGTTGCGCTCGTTGTTAAACGCCTGTTCCAGCTCACCGCGGCTAATTTCATGGCCGTTCACTTTGGCAGCGTAATCGCTGTTACCGCCAATCAGGTAGTTGCCCACCCCGGTCAGTACGAATGACAGGATGATCAATCCCAGAATGATCTTGAGCACGACATGGTTCGACGCCGCGCGTAAATTGTCCATCATGGTATGACAACACTCCGCTGTAGTGTGGATGTAAAGCTCTGACACGATGTCATCATCGTGCAGCTGCGGTTCAGGCTGGCAGCTGGCAACCATGCGGAGACTGAAGCCAGCGGCTAAAGTCGCGCATCAAGATAAAAAAAGGCACATCAAAAATGATGTGCCCGTATGTTACATGAGAACGCCTTTTTCGTCCTCAATCCATGGAAGAAAATGCTTCGATGGACAGGTCAGCGGTCATTAATTGACGGCGTCTTTCAGTGCTTTACCTGCACGAAAACCCGGTACTTTACCAGCCGGGATGGTGATTTCTTTACCGGTTTGTGGGTTACGGCCGGTGCGGGCAGCACGCTCGCGTACAGAGAAGGTACCGAAACCGACCAGTGCCACTTCGTCACCGCCTTTCAGCGCGTCAGAAACGGAGCCCATGAATGCATCTAACACACGTCCCGCTGCCGCTTTAGAAATGTCAGCGTCTGCAGCAATTTTGTCGATCAACTGTGACTTATTCACTCTCTTCATCCCCTCTTTTATTATTCACTCGCACCCGCGCTTCCCGCCCGGTGCGAACGCGCAGCCAGTTATATCAAGCCTGTGGAGCTGAAACAACGGTATTCATCTTAATCGTTGATCCAGCAGCCCCCTAAATTAGCGGCACAAAAAAAAGCTGGCAAGCCCGATTTGGCCTGCCAGCTTCGCTTTTTAGCGCTTTTTGTCGCTAATCACTATTTTGCCGTGGCAACCTGCATCCCGTACGGGGCATTTTCCAGCGCCAGGCTCAGCACTTCTTCAATACGCTTCACCGGATGGATCGACAGATCGGCAATCACGTTCTGTGGAATCTCTTCCAGATCGCGCTTGTTTTCGTCCGGGATCAGCACGGTTTTGATGCCGCCGCGATGCGCCGCCAGCAGTTTCTCTTTCAGGCCACCAATCGGCAGTACCTGACCGCGCAGTGTGATCTCGCCGGTCATCGCCACGTCCGAACGCACCGGGTTACCGGTCAGACAGGAGACCAGTGCGGTACACATCGCGATACCGGCACTTGGACCATCTTTCGGCGTCGCCCCTTCCGGTACGTGTACGTGGATGTCACGCTTCTCGTAGAAGTCGCCGTTGATGCCGAGTTTCTCCGCACGGGCGCGGACTACCGTCAGCGCCGCCTGGATGGACTCCTGCATCACCTCACCGAGTGAACCGGTGTAGGTCAGCTTGCCTTTGCCCGGCACGCAGGCGGTTTCGATGGTGAGCAGATCGCCACCCACTTCGGTCCACGCCAGGCCGGTGACCTGACCAACACGGTTTTCGCTGTCGGCGCGGCCGTAATCAAAGCGCTGCACACCCAGGAAATCCTTGAGGTTTTCGCCGTTGATTTTGATGCTCTTTTTCGCTTTGTCCATCAGCAGCGCTTTCACCGCTTTACGGCACAGCTTGGAGAGTTCACGCTCCAGGCTACGCACGCCCGCTTCACGGGTGTAATAGCGGATAATGCCGATAATGGCGCTGTCGTCAACGCTGATCTCTTTCTCTTTCAGCGCATTACGCTCGATCTGCTTCGGCAGCAGGTGCTGTTTAGCGATGTTGAGCTTCTCATCTTCGGTGTAGCCGGAGAGACGAATCACTTCCATACGATCCAGCAGCGGAGCCGGAATGTTCATGGAGTTAGAGGTAGCCACAAACATCACATCTGACAGATCGTAATCCACTTCCAGATAGTGATCGTTGAACGCAATGTTCTGCTCCGGATCCAGTACCTCCAGCAGCGCTGAAGCCGGATCGCCGCGCATATCGGATGACATTTTGTCGATCTCATCCAACAGGAACAGCGGGTTTTTCACGCCGACTTTTGCCATTTTCTGGATCAGTTTGCCCGGCATCGACCCGATATAGGTACGACGGTGGCCGCGGATTTCCGCTTCGTCACGCACGCCGCCCAGCGCCATACGCACATATTTACGGCCGGTGGCTTTGGCGATTGACTGTCCCAGCGAGGTTTTACCCACGCCCGGCGGTCCGACCAGGCACAGAATCGGCCCTTTGATTTTGCTAACGCGACTCTGCACCGCAAGATACTCAAGGATGCGGTCTTTCACGCGCTCCAGACCGTAATGGTCGGTATCCAGCGTCTCCTGCGCTTTCCGCAGGTCTTTTTTCACCTTGCTGCGCGCGTTCCACGGTACCTGCACCATCCAGTCGATGTAGCCGCGCACCACGGTGGCTTCCGCTGACATCGGTGACATCATCTTCAGCTTCTGCAGTTCGGCTTCGGCCTTCTCGCGCGCCTCGACCGGCATTTTCGCCGCGTCGATTTTGCGTTTCAGCGCTTCGTATTCATCCGGCGCATCGTCCATCTCGCCCAGCTCTTTCTGAATCGCTTTCATTTGCTCATTCAGATAGTACTCGCGCTGGCTTTTCTCCATCTGCTTTTTAACGCGGTTGCGAATACGCTTCTCAACCTGCAGCAGATCGATTTCAGATTCCATCATCGCCATGAGATATTCCAGACGCTCATTGATGTCGGACATCTCCAGCACTGACTGTTTGTCAGCCAGCTTAAGCGGCATGTGCGCCGCCACGGTGTCGGCGAGACGCGCCGCGTCGTCGATGCTGTTGAGTGAAGTCAGCACCTCCGGCGGGATTTTTTTGTTCAGCTTGATGTAGCCTTCAAACTGATTGATGGCGGTACGCACCAGCACTTCCTGCTCGCGCTCTTCAATTTCCGGCGAGATCAGGTATTCGGCCTGGGCAACAAAGTGGTCGCCATTGTCCGCTAAAGTGGTGATGTGTGCGCGCTGAAGACCTTCCACCAGCACCTTAACGGTGCCGTCTGGCAGTTTCAGCATCTGCAGTACGGAAGCAACGGTCCCTACCGCGAAGAGATCGTTAATACCAGGTTCATCCGTTGAAGCCTCTTTCTGGGCAACCAGCATGATCTTCTTGTCATGATCCATCGCCGCTTCGAGGCAACGAATCGATTTTTCCCGACCAACAAACAACGGAATTACCATGTGCGGATAAACCACCACGTCGCGCAACGGCAACACGGGGATTTCAATGCGTTCAGAACGCTCAGGATTCATAGAGCTCTCTCTTAGTTTAATGTCCGCCAGGTGATGGGAACCGCGTGATACAGGCTGTATGCAGTTAGACCCACAGGATTATGAGTATATGGGGATGCTTGCACGACATTCAATGTCACAGAGGTGAGAAAAATAAAAGGGGAAACATTTTCCCCTTTTTTAAGATAACAACGTGGTGTAATTGATTATTTATTCGCCAGAAGCCTGGGCTTCATGCTTACCGTAAATCAGCATCGGGTCAGATTGCCCCTCGATCACTGACTCATCGATCACCACTTTCTCTACGCCTTCCATCGATGGCAGGTCGTACATGGTTTCGAGCAGCGCCGCTTCTACGATAGAACGCAGACCACGTGCCCCGGTTTTACGCGAGTTCGCTTTCTTCGCAATCGCCGTCAGCGCTTCGTCACGGAACTCCAGCTCCACGCCTTCCAGGTTAAACAGCGCCTGATACTGCTTGGTCAGCGCGTTTTTCGGTTCACGCAGGATCTGGATCAGTGCTTCTTCGCTCAGCTCGTTGAGCGTCGCCACCACCGGCAGACGACCAATGAACTCCGGAATCAGACCAAATTTGATCAGATCTTCCGGCTCAACCTGTGACAGCAACTCACCTTCGCTGGCTTTCTGCGATTTACCTTTTACGGTCGCGCCAAAGCCAATACCGGAGCCGGTTTCAACACGCTGTGAAATCACTTTATCGAGGCCGGCAAACGCACCGCCACAGATAAACAGGATTTTCGAGGTGTCAACCTGCAGAAACTCCTGCTGCGGATGCTTACGTCCACCCTGCGGCGGCACGGCAGCCACTGTGCCTTCAATCAGTTTCAGCAGCGCCTGCTGCACGCCTTCACCTGACACATCACGGGTGATAGACGGGTTGTCTGATTTACGGGAAATCTTATCGATTTCATCGATGTACACGATGCCGCGCTGCGCTTTCTGTACGTCGTAGTCGCACTTCTGCAGCAGTTTCTGGATGATGTTTTCCACATCCTCGCCCACATAACCGGCTTCAGTCAGCGTGGTGGCATCCGCCATGGTGAAAGGCACATCCAGCAGGCGCGCCAGCGTTTCCGCCAGCAGGGTCTTACCGCTACCGGTTGGACCGATCAGCAGAATGTTACTTTTGCCCAGTTCAATCCCGTTGCTGGTGTCACCGTTACGCAGACGTTTGTAGTGGTTGTACACCGCCACCGCCAGCACTTTTTTCGCCTTCTCCTGACCGATAACATAATCGTCAAGGTGATGGCGAATCTCATGCGGCGTCGGGAGCGCGCTGCGCTCGCGGTGCGGGGCCACTTCTTTAATCTCTTCGCGAATGATGTCGTTACACAGATCGACACACTCGTCGCAAATATACACTGACGGCCCGGCAATCAGCTTACGGACTTCATGCTGGCTTTTGCCGCAGAAAGAGCAGTACAGCAACTTACCTGAACCGTCTTTGCGCTTATCTGTCATCAGCTAACCTCTTTTCGTTCTCAGACCTAATTGGTGTACGGCAATGGCCGTACAGCAACGGCCGATATGCATGCAACTCACCTGTCTGCACCCGTTAACTATAGCGTAAGGGGCAGACAGATGTGTCTTATTGGCGATGCGTCAGGATGGAGTCGACCAGGCCATACTCTACCGCTTCACTGGCAGAGAGGAAACGATCGCGCTCGGTGTCGCGTTCAATCTGCTCCAGCGATTTGCCGGTATGTTCCGCCATCAGCTCATTCATACGCTGCTTCACTTTCAGGATTTCACGCGCGTGGATCTCAATGTCCGTCGCCTGGCCCTGATAGCCGCCCAGCGGCTGGTGAATCATCACGCGTGAGTTTGGCAGACAGAAGCGCTTGCCTTTGGTCCCCGCCGTCAGCAGGAATGCGCCCATCGAACAGGCCTGGCCCATACAGATGGTGCTCACGTCCGGCTTGATGAACTTCATTGTGTCATAAATCGACATACCGGCGGTAATCACACCACCTGGCGAGTTAATGTAGAGGTAAATGTCTTTTTCAGGATTCTCAGCTTCCAGAAACAGCATCTGCGCCACAATCAGGTTCGCCATGTGATCCTCAACCTGACCGGTCAGGAAGATCACGCGCTCTTTAAGCAGGCGGGAGTAGATGTCGTAAGAACGCTCGCCGCGCGAGGTTTGTTCGACCACCATTGGCACCAGCGCATTGGTTGGTGCAGTAAATTCACGATCGCCACTGTATGACATTACCGTCTCCTGATAAATTTCATTGGCAACATTCTGTACCGATTTTACGCGAGGCGCGCGGCGAAAACTATGCGCAGCGGTCTCGTTCCGACATAACAGGACGGTTAATCAGCCAGTCTTACTGTTTTCACGCATTCTCCCTGTATCTGGGGATGCAGCCCAGTTGTTTCAAGCATAACAACCTTTTCCCCATTCGCTAACACGGAAAAACAGCTTAGCGAAGAATTTGCCGATTAATTAGTCAAATAGCGCACAAATGTAGTTGGTTTCCGCCAGAAACGAAAAAGCCCGCGACACAGCGGTCGCGGGCTTTAGCACTCAGGGTTAACTCACGAATCAGGCCGCAGAGGTCTGGTTCATCAGCTCCTGGAAGTTAGTGGCTTTGTCAGTCACTTTGGCTTTCGCCAGTACCGCTTCAACCGCCTGCTCTTCCAGCGCAACGTTGCGCATGTTGTTCATCAGCTCGCTGTTTTTGCTGTAGAACTCGATCACTTCCTGCGGATCTTCGTACGCAGAAGCCATCTCTTCAATCAGCGCTTTAACGCGATCTTCATCGGCTTTCAGCTCGTTGATGCGAATTACTTCGCCCAGCAGCAGACCGACCACAACGCGACGTTTTGCCTGCTCTTCGAACAGTTCACGAGGCAGTTCCAGCGCCTGCTTCTCGTTGCCGCCGAAACGCTGTGCAGCCTGACGACGCAGAACGTCGATTTCGCTGTCGATCAGTGCCACTGGCACGTCGATTTCGTTCGCGTTAACCAGACCGTCAATCGCCTGCGTCTTCACGCGGTTACGGATAGCGCCTTTCAGCTCGCGCTCCATGTTCTTACGCACTTCAGCGCGCAGACCTTCGATGGAGCCATCTTCCACGCCGAAACGCTTGATGAATTCAGCGGTCAGCTCCGGCAGTTCGCGGGTTTCCACTTTCTTCAGCACGATGTCGAACTTCGCATCTTTGCCTTTCAGGTTTTCCGCGTGGTAGTCATCCGGGAATTTCACGTCGATGGTGAAGGTGTCGCCGGCTTTCTTGCCAGTGATGCCTTCTTCGAAGCCTGGGATCATACGACCCTGACCCATCGCCAGCACGAAGTCAGACGCTTTGCCGCCTTCGAACTCTTCGCCATCTACAGAGCCGGTGAAATCGATGGTCGCGCGATCTTCTGCTGATGCCGCTGCATCGGTCTCTTTCCAGGTCGCCTGCTGCTTCTGCAGGGTTTCCAGCATGGTGTCGACGTCAGCGTCGGTCACTTCAACCACCGGTTTTTCGACTTCGATTGCATCCAGGCCTTTCAGCTCAACTTCCGGATACACTTCGAACTCAACCGCGTAGGTGAAATCTTCACCTTCTTTATACTCACCCGGCACGTAGTTCGGTGCGCCAGCTGGGTTGATCTTCTCTTTGATGATGGCGTCAACGAAGTTACGCGTCATCAGCTCGCTCAGGACGTCCTGACGAACAGAGGCACCGTAGCGCTGATTAATGATGGTAGCCGGCACTTTGCCTTTACGGAAACCGTCGATACGGACTTTCTTAGCCACTTCCACCAGTTCTTTCTTCACTGCGCTTTCGATGCTGTCCTTAGGAACAGTAATCGAAATGCGACGGCCCAGACCCTGAGTGGTTTCTACTGAAACTGTCATCTTGTTACCTCAAAAAATCACGTGCTCGGTCAACTTCAGACACCACACAATTAATGCGCCGTATCCAACAACCGGGACGGCCTCTGCAGGCAGAACCTAATCCCTGTCACCAGAAGCGTCCCGAAGACATTCCGGAAAAATAGACGCCGCATTATAGCGGCATCCCCGGAATGAGTCGAGGCTGCAAACTCACCACTTTTTAACGGTTTTGCTGCTTTTTTGCGCCGCAGATCGCGTTTGCGCATCATTGAGGTAAGAAAAAACGGCCCGCAGGCCGTTTTGCAGGAAGCTGGAGAGGAAAACTCAGGCCAGCGTACCGGCACCGCGACAGTTCGGTGAGGCGAGTACGGTATCCTGCAGCCCATCCCACTCTTTACGCGTGTAGGTATGCAGCGCCAGCGCATGGACGCTGCCTGCCAGCTCGGTCGCCAGCTCGCCATAAATGGCGCGGTGACGCTGCAGGAAGCGCTGTCCGGTGAAAAGGTCGCTGACGATCACCACTTTGAAGTGACTTTCAGAACCGGCAGGCACGTTATGACGATAGCTTTCGTCATGCACTTCGAGATGTGCAGGCTCAAAAGCGTTACGCAGCTTTTCTTCTATTTGTTCGCGAATCATTGTTAACACTCCTCTACGGCGAGCGCTGTGCCCCATCTGTTTAAATATTAGTAGGTTTTTTACCTTTCCCGCAGTCCGGCAGGAAATAAATCCTGCTGCGCTGCGCATCTTAGCCTGCTCAGACTGCCGGTCAATCGGTTACCGCGTCCGGATGTCCGAAAAAATCCTTTACAATCAATTTCCCCTGGTGCGGGGCTTTTTTCGCCGTGCCGCAATGCTATGATGACCGCAGTTTTGCAAACCAACCCATATGCTAACGAGAATGAGTATGTTGAAAAAACTGTTATTCCCTCTGCTGGCTGCCTTTATTTTGGCCGGCTGCGCCAGCAATAACACCACGCTGAACATCCAGCCAAAAATCCAGCTGCCACAGCAGGATCCGAGCCTGATGGGCGTTACCGTCAGCGTTAACGGTGCCGATCAGCGCAGCGATCAGGCGCTGGCCAAAGTGAACCGCGACGGCCAGCTGATCACCCTGACCCCATCACGTGACCTGCGTTTCCTGCTGCAGGAAGTGCTGGAGAAGCAGATGACCTCGCGCGGCTACATGATTGGCCCGAACGGCGCGGTGGATCTGCAGATCGTGGTTAATGGTCTGTATGCCGATGTCACGCAGGGCAACGTGCGTTACAGCATCACCACCAAAGCGGATATTTCTATTATCGCTACCGCGAAAAACGGCAACAAGCAGGTGAAAAACTACCGTCAGACTTACAGCGTAGAGGGTGCCTTCAGCGCCACTAACGATAAGATCACCAACGCGGTTAACTCGACCCTGAGCGACGTGATTGCCGATATGGCGCAGGACACCAGCGTCAATAACTTCATCAAGCAAAACGCGCGTTAATTTTCCGCAGTAACCTGCCCGGTCCCCGCTGACCGGGCTTCATTTCAGGCTGGCTATGACATCTCACTATCTGCGTATTTTTACCCAACGTAACGCTGCGGTCCTGCTGCTGCTCGGTTTCGCTTCCGGTCTGCCGCTGGCGCTGACCGCCGGTACGCTCCAGGCGTGGATGACGGTAGAGAATGTCGACCTGAAAACCATTGGTTTCTTCTCCCTCGTCGGTCAGGCTTACGTGTTTAAGTTCCTGTGGTCGCCGATGATGGATCGCTATACCCCGCCCTTTCTTGGCCGGCGGCGCGGCTGGTTGCTGGTCACGCAATTAGCGCTGATTGCCGGTATTGTGGCGATGGGCTTTATGCAGCCATCACGTGACCTTACCCTGCTGGCGGCGCTGGCGGTGCTGGTGGCGTTCTGCTCAGCCTCGCAGGATATTGTGTTTGATGCGTGGAAAACCGATGTGCTGCCGCCGGAAGAGCGCGGCAGCGGCGCGGCGATTACCGTGCTCGGTTACCGGCTGGCGATGCTGATTTCCGGCGGCCTGGCGTTGTGGCTGGCGGATCGCTATCTCGGCTGGCAGGCCACCTACTGGCTGATGGCGCTGCTGATGGTGCCCGGACTGATCGCCACGCTGCTGGCGCGTGAACCTGAGGCGCCGGTGCGCGAGCCGCACTCGCTGCGTCAGGCCGTCGCGTTTCCGCTGAAGGATTTCTTTCAGCGCAACAACGCCTGGCTGCTGATCACCTTAATCATTCTCTACAAGCTGGGCGACGCGTTCGCCGCTTCGCTCACCACCACCTTTCTGATTCGCGGCGTGGGCTTCAGCGCCGGTGATGTCGGTCTGGTGAATAAAACGCTTGGCCTGCTGGCGACCATTATTGGTGCGCTGTACGGCGGCGTGCTGATGCAACGCCTGAGCCTGTTCCGCGCGCTGATGATCTTCGGCGTGCTGCAGGCAGTATCTAATTTCGCTTACTGGCTGCTGGCGGTAACGCCACCGCATCTGTGGAGCATGGCCAGCGCGGTATTTATCGAAAACCTGTGCGGCGGCATGGGCACCGCCGCCTTTGTGGCGTTGCTGATGACGTTGTGCAACAAATCGTTCTCGGCCACGCAGTTCGCGCTGCTGTCAGCGCTGTCAGCGGTTGGACGCGTGTATGTCGGTCCGGCGGCTGGCTGGCTGGTCGAACTATGGGGCTGGCCGGTATTTTATGCCTTTACCGTGGTGGCCGCCGTACCGGGCCTGCTGCTGCTGTGGGCGTGTCGCGGCACGCTACAGGCAATGCAGCACAGCGGTGAATTCATGAAGCGCAGCCTGTGGCCACAGGGTTATCGCTGGACGGTACGCCTGTTCGCGGCGGGCTGTACGCTGCTGGCGCTCTGGCTGCTGACGCTGGCACTGCGTGCGGCGGATATCTGGCACAGCGCGACGCTGCCGACCCATCTGTTTGAGGCAGGGATGGCGCTGGCGCTGCTGGCGGTGCTGCTCGGCGTGATGCTGGACTGGCTGGCATTAAGAAAAACAGCGTCAAATCGTGCACATTAACGCTGCGCTATTTGCCAGACGGGGATAAATCGCTTAAAAATAGCCCCCGGCGAATTTTAAGCGATAGCATTTTTTTCAACGCGAAATAGAAACATTAAATTAACAAACCCGCGTAATATTTAAATCCGGTGAGCAATTAATTTGTAGAAATTTCATCGCCAAAATGATGCAGAATTGTTAAATAAATGAGTATTAAAACTCCGGTTTATGCTTTCCCTGTTTTCTCTGCGGTTAATGTCATTGGTTTTTGTTATATTGCCGCCAACTGCTTGTCGCAGTTAATAATTTGTCACCCCGCGCAACATCTGTGACACCCTTAGCAAAAGGTGTCAACAGCCTTCTGACACATCCTTAAGCTGGTTTACACTGCATAAACCTTCCCGTAAAATGCGCGCACACTTAAACGACAATAGAGCCCTTTGTCATTGAGGTCGTTAAATGAGACTCAGGAAATACAATAAAAGTTTGGGGATTTTGTCATTAATTGCAGGCGCTGTATTACTCAGCGGCTGCGATAGTGCGTTGTTAAATCCCAAGGGACAGATTGCACTGGAGCAACGTTCACTGATTCTGACAGCTTTCGGCTTGATGATGATCGTCGTTATTCCGGCAGTCTTAATGGCTGTTGTGTTCGCCTGGAAATATCGGGCAACCAATACCAACGCGAAGTATAGCCCTAACTGGTCACACTCTAACAAAGTGGAAGCCGTGGTCTGGACCATTCCGATCCTGATCATTCTCTTCCTCGGCGTGCTGACCTGGAAATCAACCCACGCGCTGGAGCCGAGCAAACCGCTGGCCTCTGACGTGAAACCGGTTGAGATCGACGTAGTGGCACTGGACTGGAAATGGCTGTTCATCTACCCGGAACAGGGTATTGCAACCGTCAACCAGATTGCCTTCCCGGCAAATACTCCGGTGAACTTCAAGATCACTTCGAACTCCGTCATGAACTCCTTCTTTATTCCTACGCTCGGCAGCCAGATTTACGCCATGGCGGGTATGCAGACCAAACTGCACCTGATCGCCAACGAGCCAGGTACGTTCGACGGTATCTCTGCTAACTTCAGCGGTCGCGGTTTCTCTGGCATGAAGTTCAAAGCCATTGCCACCAAAGACGATGCGGAATTCCAGCAGTGGGTTGCCAAAGTTAAAGCGGCACCTAACACGCTGACCACCATGGATGATTTCGAAAAACTGGCTGCGCCAAGCGAAAATCACCCGGTGGAATATTTCTCAACTGCGAATCCGGAACTGTTCAAGCAGGTTATTGATAAGTTCATGATGAGCCACGGGAAAATGGACATGTCGCACGAAGGCATGGACATGAATCACGCCGCAGCTGCGGGAGCCGAGGAATAATACGATGTTCGGAAAATTAACACTGGATGCAGTGCCCTACCATGAACCCATTATCATGGTTACGGTCGCCGGTATCATCATTGGTGGTCTGGCGCTGATCGCTGCTATTACCTATTTCGGTAAATGGCAGTATCTGTGGTCTGAATGGTTAACCTCCATCGACCACAAAAAACTGGGTATCATGTACATCATCATGGCCTTTGTCATGCTGCTGCGCGGCTTTGCCGATGCGGTAATGATGCGTACCCAACAGGTTATGGCTTCCGCCGGGGAAGCAGGCATACTGCCACCGCACCACTACGACCAGATCTTCACCGCTCACGGCGTGATCATGATCTTCTTCGTGGCGATGCCTTTCGTGGTGGGTCTGATGAACATCGCGGTTCCGCTGCAAATCGGTGCCCGTGACGTTGCCTTCCCGTTCCTGAACAACCTGAGCTTCTGGTTCACCGCTATCGGTGTGATCCTGGTTAACCTGTCACTGGGTGTGGGCGAATTCGCACAGACCGGCTGGCTGGCTTATCCACCGCTCTCGGGGGCAGAATACAGTCCTGGCGTCGGGGTCGATTACTGGATCTGGAGTCTCCAGCTCTCCGGTATTGGTACCACGCTGACCGGTATCAACTTCTTCGTGACCATTCTGAAGATGCGTGCACCGGGCATGGACCTGTTCAAGATGCCGGTATTCACCTGGGCAGCACTGTGTACTAACGTCCTGATTATCGCTGCGTTCCCGGTTCTGACCGTGACGCTGGCACTGTTGACGCTTGATCGTTACCTCGACTTCCATTTCTTTACCAATGATATGGGCGGTAACATGATGATGTACGTCAACCTGATCTGGGTCTGGGGTCACCCGGAGGTGTACATCCTCGTTCTGCCGGTGTTTGGTGTCTTCTCTGAAGTCACGGCTACCTTCTCGAAAAAGCGTCTGTTTGGTTACACCTCGCTGGTGTGGGCAACCATCGCCATTACCGTTCTGTCGTTCATCGTTTGGCTGCACCACTTCTTCACCATGGGTGCCGGTGCGAACGTTAACGCCTTCTTCGGTATCATGACGATGATCATCGCGATTCCGACCGGGGTGAAAATCTTTAACTGGCTGTTCACCATGTATCAGGGTCGTATCGAGTTCAACTCGGCGATGCTGTGGACCATCGGCTTCCTTGTCACCTTCTCCGTTGGTGGGATGACCGGCGTACTGCTGGCGGTGCCAGGCGCAGACTTCGTGCTGCACAACAGCCTGTTCCTGATTGCACACTTCCACAACGTTATCATCGGTGGTGTAGTGTTCGGTTGTATGGCTGGCGTGACCTACTGGTTCCCGAAAGCCTTCGGCTTCACCCTGAACGAAACCTGGGGCAAACGTGCTTTCTGGTTCTGGATCATCGGCTTCTTCGTTGCCTTTATGCCGCTGTACGCGCTGGGCTTCATGGGGATGACCCGTCGTCTGAGCCAGGACATCGATCCGCAGTTCCATTCTCTGCTGGTGGTTGCAGCAGGCGGTGCAGCGCTGATCGCCTGCGGTATCCTGTGCCAGCTTATCCAGTTCTGGGTATCGGTACGTGACCGTGAGCAGAACCGCGATCTGACCGGTGACCCGTGGGGCGGCCGTACGCTGGAGTGGGCAACCTCTTCACCTCCGCCGTTCTACAACTTTGCTGTGATCCCACATATCCACGAGCGTGATGCGTTCTGGGAAATGAAAGAGAAAGGCGAAGCGTACAAGCAGCCAGAAAAATATGAAGAAATTCATATGCCGAAAAACAGCGGCGCGGCCATTGTTATCGCTGCCTTCATGACAGTCTTCGGTTTTGCCCTGATCTGGCACATCTGGTGGCTGGCAGGTCTTACTTTCCTTGGCACCATCGTGACCTGGATTGTGAAGAGCTTCGATGAAGACGTGGATTACTACGTACCGGTTGCTGAAATCGAGCAGATCGAGAAGAAGCACTTTGATGACATCAGCAAAGCAGGTCTGAAATAATGTCAACTGAAACCGTTAAACACCACCACGACGCCCATGCGGAGCATGGGCATCACGATGCGGGAGCCAATAAAGTCTTTGGCTTCTGGATCTACCTGATGAGTGACTGCATTATCTTCGCAACCCTGTTTGCGACCTATGCGGTCATGGTTAACAACACTGCCGGTGGCCCGGCAGGTAAAGATATCTTCGAACTGCCGTTTGTGCTGGTTGAAACCGCGCTGCTGCTGCTGAGCTCCATCACGTATGGTATGGCAGTGATTGCGATGAACAACCAGAACAAAGGTTCGGTCATCAGCTGGCTGGCGTTGACCTTCCTGTTCGGTGCCGGATTTATCGGGATGGAAATCTATGAATTCCATCACCTGATCAAGGAAGGTTTCGGTCCTGACCGCAGCGGCTTCCTGTCTGGCTTCTTTACTCTGGTCGGTACGCACGGTCTGCACGTGACCTCTGGTCTGATCTGGATGGCCGTGCTGATGTTCCAGATCGCTAAACGCGGTCTGAGCGCCACCAACCGCACCCGTATCATGTGTCTGAGCCTGTTCTGGCACTTCCTGGATGTGGTGTGGATCTGCGTATTCACCGTTGTCTATCTGATGGGGGCCATGTAATGAGTCATTCTGTAAACGAACATGGTGCATCTCACGGTAGCGTGAAGTCTTACATGATCGGCTTCATCCTCTCGATCATCCTGACGGCGATCCCGTTCTGGATGGTGATGGATGGCAGTGCTTCTCACGGCACCATTCTGGGTGTGGTTCTGGTGTGTGCAGTGGTTCAGGTGCTGGTGCACCTGGTCTACTTCCTGCATCTGGACAGCAAATCCGAGGGTGGCTGGAACATGGTGGCCATTGTCTTCTCCGCAGTCATTATCCTGATTGTGGTGATTGGCTCACTGTGGATTATGTGGAACCTCAACTACAACATGATGGCCCACTAAAGAGTCACGCGTAATGATTAAGCAATACCTGCAAGTAACAAAACCAGGAATTATTTTCGGCAATTTAATTTCTGTGATCGGTGGATTCCTGCTGGCTTCAAAAGGCAGCATTGATTACCCCCTGTTTCTCGTCGCTTTGGTGGGCGTTTCGCTGGTGGTCGCATCCGGTTGTGTATTCAACAATGTGATTGACCGCGACATCGACATCAAAATGGAGAGAACGCGGAACCGTGTTCTGGTCAAAGGCCTGATCTCGGCGAAAGTAAGCCTGGTTTATGCAACCGCATTGGGTATTGCTGGCTTTGCGTTGCTGTATTTTGGCGCTAACCCGCTGGCCATGTGGCTGGCGGTGATGGGCTTCGTCGTCTATGTCGGCATTTACAGCCTCTACATGAAGCGTCATTCGGTCTATGGCACGCTGATTGGCAGCCTCTCTGGCGCCGCGCCGCCAGTGATTGGCTACTGCGCGGTGACCAACCAGTTTGATGCTGGCGCGTTAATCTTACTGGCTATCTTTAGCCTGTGGCAGATGCCGCACTCCTACGCGATTGCCATCTTCCGCTTCAAAGATTATCAGGCCGCCAATATTCCGGTTCTGCCGGTGGTGAAAGGCATCTCCGTGGCGAAAAATCATATTACGCTGTACATCCTGGCGTTCATGATTGCCACGCTGATGCTGTCGCTGGGCGGTTATGCTGGCTACAAATATCTGGTGGTGGCTGCCGCCGTCAGCGTGTGGTGGCTGGGTATGGCACTGTCAGGTTATAAAACCTCAAACGACAAAGTTTGGGCGCGTAAACTGTTCGTGTTCTCCATTGTCGCCATCACTGCGCTGAGCGTGATGATGTCGGTGGACTTTATGGCCCCGGCCTCTAAGGACCTGCTGACTTACGTCTGGTAAGTCAGACCGTTACTCCGGACAAGGGCGCGAATTTCGCGCCCTTTCTTTTTGTTACCACTGCTTAAAAACAATTGTTTTACCCGCCCTGCCCTGCTTCCTAAAATAAGCGCTGCATGTCCCGGTGAGTCGGGTCGCAGATAAGGGCGCGCAACCTGTGCCGCTGCAACCTGAAGTCCCAGGGGCATAAACTTACAGAGGTTGGAATGAACGATAATAGAATGACACCAGTTGAGCTTCGGGCAACATGGGGTTTAGGCACAGTTTTTTCCCTGCGCATGCTGGGAATGTTTATGGTCCTGCCGGTACTGACCACTTACGGTATGGCTTTACAGGGCGCCAGCGAAACGTTAATCGGTCTGGCAATTGGTATTTATGGTCTGGCGCAGGCCGTGTTTCAGATCCCCTTTGGTCTGCTGTCCGACCGTATTGGCCGCAAGCCACTGATTGTCGGTGGCCTGCTGCTGTTTGTGCTTGGTAGCCTTATTGCCGCCACCAGCACCTCCATCTGGGGCATTATCCTTGGTCGCGCGCTGCAGGGCTCCGGTGCCATTGCCGCGGCGGTGATGGCGCTGCTGTCAGACCTGACCCGTGAACAGAACCGCACCAAAGCGATGGCGTTTATCGGCATCAGCTTCGGCGTTACCTTTGCGATTGCCATGGTGGTCGGCCCGATTGTCACGCACGCGCTGGGTCTGCACGCGCTGTTCTGGATGATTGCCCTGCTCGCCAGCCTGGGTATCGTGATCACCCTGCTGGTAGTGCCCAATGCGCCGGGCCACGTATTGAACCGCGAATCCGGCATGGTCAAAGGCAGCATTCGCGCAGTGCTGGCCAATCCCAAATTGCTGAAGCTGAATATCGGCATTCTCTGTCTGCACATTTTACTGATGTCGAGCTTCGTCGCGCTGCCGGGCCAGTTTGAACAGGCGGGCTTCCCGGCGGCTGAACACTGGAAAGTGTATCTGGTGACCATGCTGGTGGCGTTTGTCGCCGTGGTGCCGTTTATTATCTATGCCGAGGTAAAACGCCGCATGAAGCGGGTGTTTGTCGGCTGCGTGGCGCTGATCATCATCGCGGAAATTGTGCTGTGGGGCGCCGCAGGCCACTTCTGGACGCTGGTGATTGGCGTGCAGCTGTTTTTCCTTGCCTTTAACCTGATGGAAGCGATTCTGCCGTCGCTGATCAGCAAAGAGTCGCCGGCGGGCTACAAAGGCACGGCCATGGGGATTTATTCCACCAGCCAGTTTATTGGCGTCGCGATTGGCGGCAGCCTGGGCGGCTGGATTTTCGGCCACTTCGATGCGCAAACGGTGTTTCTGGTCGGCGCGATAGTGGCTGCTGCATGGCTGTTTGTCGCCATGTCGATGCAGGAGCCGCCGTACGTCAGCAGCCTGCGCCTGGTGCTGAGTGATGCGGTGCTGGCAGTACCGAATCTGGAGAAGCGGCTGCGCGCGCAGCCCGGCGTAGCGTCGGTGTTTATCGTGCCGGAAGAGAAAAGCGCCTACATTAAAATTGACAGCAAAGTGACGAGCCGCGTGGAGCTGGAGGCGCTGCTCGCCAGCAGTTAATGACTTGCCCACAGCGGACCGCGATGATCTGGCTCCACGCGGTCCGCTCAGCGTCACTACAGCGACATATCCACCACAATACGCCCTTCAATTTTGCCGGCGTGCATGCGCGCAAAGATATCGTTGATGTTAGTCAGCGGCTCAACCGCGACATTCGCTTTCACCTTATGGCGACCGGCAAAATCCAGTGCCTCCTGCAGATCTTTACGCGTGCCGACAATTGAGCCGCGCACCGTAATGCCATCCAGCACCATGTCGAAGATCGAGAGATCGAATTTCCCCGGCGGCAGGCCGTTAAGCACCATGGTGCCGCCGCGACGCAGCGTGCCGATCGCCTGTTCAAACGCTTTTGGCGAGACCGCCGTCACCAGCACGCCGTGCGCACCGCCAAAACTTTCCTGGAACACTTTCGCCGGATCGACCTGCTTCGCATTGGCAACCACGCTGGCACCGAGCCGTTTGGCAAACGCCAGCTTATCGTCGTCGATGTCGACCGCCGCCACGTTGAGCCCCATCGCCACCGCATACTGAATAGCCATGTGCCCCAGACCGCCGATGCCGGAAACCACCACCCAGTCACCCGGTTTGGTATCGGTCATCTTCAGGCCTTTGTAGACCGTCACACCGGCACACAGAATCGGTGCCACTTCATTAAACTCAACGTTATCCGGAATGATGCCGACGTAGTTGGCATCCGCCAGGCAGTACTCGGCAAAGCTGCCGTTGACTGAATAGCCGGCATTCTGCTGCGACAGACACAGCGTCTCCCAGCTGTCGAGGCAGTGCTCGCAGTGGCCACACGCCGAGTAGAGCCACGGTACCCCGACGCGATCACCCAGTTTGAGATGCTTCACCCCATCACCAATGGCCACCACCTGCCCGACGCCTTCATGGCCGGGAATAAACGGCGGATTGGGCTTGATCGGCCAGTCGCCTTCGGCGGCGTGCAGGTCGGTGTGGCACACGCCGGTGGCGGCGATTTTCACCAGAATCTGCCCCGGCCCAACGGACGGCACCGGCACCTGCTCAATCACCAGCGGTTCACCAAACGCCTTCACAATCGCGGCTTTCATGGTGGTTTTGATTTGCATATTCATCTTTCACTCTCCATTTGAACGGATGCGGACTCAGAACAGCCCCAGTGGCGCTGTGCCATAGCTGACCAGCAGATTTTTGGTTTGCTGATAGGCGCTGAGCGCCATTTTGTGGGTTTCACGCCCGACGCCCGACTGCTTGTAGCCACCGAATGCCGCATGGGCGGGATAGATGTGATAGCAGTTGGTCCAGACGCGACCGGCTTTGATGCCGCGGCCCATGCGATACGCCAGATTGGTATCGCGCGTCCACACGCCCGCGCCCAGGCCAAACTGGGTTTCATTGGCGATCGCGAGCGCCTCTGCCTCATCGTGGAACGTGGTGACGCCAATCACTGGCCCAAAAATCTCCTCCTGGAAACAGCGCATCTGGTTGCTGCCCTTGATCAGGGTGGGCTGGATGTAGAATCCGTTATCCAGCTCCGCGGCGATATGCGCACGCTCGCCCCCTGTCAGAATCTGCCCACCTTCTTCACGGGCGATGTTGATATAGGACAGGATTTTGTCGAATTGCTGGCGGGAAGCCTGAGCCCCGATCATGGTGTCGGTATCGAGCGGATCGCCACGGCGAATGGTGGCAACCTTGGCCAGCACCCGCTCCATAAAGGGCTGGTAGATCGATTCATGAATTAACGCACGCGATGGACAGGTACAGACTTCGCCCTGATTAAAGAAGCCCAGCACCAGCCCCTCGACCGCTTTCTCGATGAACGCCTCTTCACCCGACATCACATCCGCGAAGTAGATGTTGGGTGATTTGCCGCCCAGCTCGACGGTGCAGGGAATGATGTTCTCCGCCGCACAGGCCATGATATGCCGCCCGACCGGCGTGGATCCGGTAAAGGCAATTTTAGCGATGCGCTTGCTGGTGGCCAGCGCTTCGCCGGCTTCGCGGCCAAAGCCCTGCACCACATTCAGTACGCCCGGTGGGAACAGATCGCCAATCAGCTCCATCAGCAGCGTAATACCAAGCGGCGTCTGCTCAGCCGGTTTCAGCACCACGCAGTTACCGGCGGCCAGCGCCGGTGCCAGCTTCCACGCCGCCATGAGCAGCGGGAAGTTCCACGGGATGATCTGTCCGACTACGCCGAGCGGCTCGTGGAAGTGATAGGCCACCGTGGTTTCGTCGATCTCAGCGGTGCTGCCCTCCTGCGCGCGCAGGCAGCCGGCAAAGTAGCGAAAATGGTCGACCGCCAGCGGCAGATCGGCGTTGAGCGTCTCGCGAATCGGTTTACCGTTATCCCAGCTCTCCGCTACCGCCAGCTTCTCGAGACTGGCTTCCATGCGATCGGCCACCTGCAGCAGCAGGTTGGCGCGCTGCTGTACGCTGGTTTTGCCCCACGCATCGGCGGCCTGATGCGCGGCATCCAGCGCCAGATCAATGTCGCGCGCGTCGGAGCGCGGGAACTGAGCGATATCGCTGCCGTCTACCGGCGAGGTGTTCATAAAGTACTGGCCGCTCAGCGGCTCGGTGAAGTTGCCGGCGATATAGTTGCCGTAGGTCGCCTGGAAAGAGACCAGCGCGCCGGGCGTGCCGGGATGTGCATAACGCATCGCAAACTCCTTATTATCAGGTCAGAGGGTCTGAACAGGCAGCGCAACTGCCTGTGTTGGTGATTGCAGCACGCGTGCCAGTTTTTTCTCATCAGGCGCAAAAGCAATAAATGCATTATTTATCAATCAAATAAAATCATGCCCCGCCAGCAAACCTGTCAGTCCTCCAGGACAAACGCGGTATCTGTGTTGCGTATCGCAACAGTGCGGAAACCCTAACGCTACAATGTTGCAACACTTACACGCCGTTCTGAGGTCACTCATGCAGGGAAATTCAGCCGCGTCTGCCGTGCACGCTAACCCGCTGTTAAGCGACTCCTGGTTCCGCAGCCAGCTGTATGGATTAGAGCGCAGCGCCGACGATTTCCCGCGCGTGCGTCAGGGCGAGCTGGCCGATGTGCTGGCCAGCAACGCCGGGCTGCAGCAGTTTGCGCAGCCGGTCATCCGCCAGCTGGCGCAGCAGATGGCGGAGACGCAGTCGGTGGTGATCCTGTCCGATGCCAGCGGGCTGGTGCTGAACACCTTTGGCGATATGCAGGCGCTGGAGAAAGCCCAGCGCTTTGCCCTGGCACCCGGTAATCTGTGGAGTGAATGCGGACGCGGCACCAATGCGATTGGCACCGCGCTGGCGATTGATGACGGCTGTGAAATTGATGGCCAGCAGCATTTCCTGACGCGCAATCAGGGTCTGTACTGCGCCGCGATGCCGTTGCAGATGCCCAACGGCCAGATAGCCGGCGTGCTGGATATCTCGGGTCCGGCACACTTTCCGCATCCGCATACCCTGAACCGGGTGAAAGCAGCGGCAAAGCAGATCGAGTACCTGTGGGTGAAGCAGAGCCTGCATCCGCAGCAGTGGCTGCTCAGTCTGCATCCTCAGCCGCAGGGCATCGACACCAGTGATGAACTGCTGCTGGTGTTCTCTGACAATGTGCTGACCGCAGCCAACCGGCTGGCGATGCGCGAACTGGCTCTCAGCGCCGACCGCTTTGCCAGCCTGACGTTTCAGCAGCTGTTTCCACAACTGCAGCAGCAGGCCAACAGCGTTCCCGCCGCGGTCGACATTGGCACGCAGCGCTACTGGTTCCGCCTGCGCGCGCCGCAGCGCAGCCACGTCAGCGTGCCGGACAGTCGCACGCATGACTTGCCGCGCGTGCTGGGAGCTGACGGCGCAAAAATGCTGCGGTTGCTGGATGCCGGCGTTTCGCTGTGCATTTATGGTGAAACCGGCAGCGGCAAGGAGTATGTCAGCCGTGCTCTGCACCAGCAAAGCCACTGGCGCACGGGCAAGTTTGTCGCCATCAACTGTGCCGCCATCCCCGAAGCGCTGATTGAATCTGAACTGTTTGGCTACCAGCCCGGCGCATTTACTGGCGCCAGCAAAAATGGCTACATCGGCAAAATTCGCGAAGCGGATGGCGGCGTGCTGTTTCTGGATGAAATCGGTGACATGCCGCTGACGCTGCAGACCCGTTTGCTGCGCGTGCTGCAGGAAAAAGAGGTGGCGCCACTCGGCTCCAGTCGCAGCTGGCCGGTGAATTTTGCCGTAATTTGCGCCACGCATCGCGATCTGGCCCAGCGCGTGGCCGCAGGCGAATTTCGTGAGGATTTGCTCTATCGTCTGCAGGAGTTTGCGCTGACCCTTCCGCCACTGCGCGCCTGGCCGAACGTCGCCAGGTTTATCCGCGATTTATGGCAGGAACTGGGAGCCGCGCAGCGTGGCGTACAGCTGTCTCCGGCGCTGCTGACGGCGCTGGCGCAGCAGCCATGGCCAGGCAATGTGCGCCAGCTACGCAGTCTGCTGCGCGTGCTGCTGGCGCTCGCCGATGAGGGCGAAACGCTGACGGAAAGTCACTTGCCGGCAGAGTATCGCCGCCCGCCGGCACCGCCGCTGCGCGAACGCCACGATGAACAGCTGATCAGTGAAACGCTGCAGCGCTATGACGGCAATATCAGTAAAGCGGCGCAGGCGCTGGGGGTCGCGCGCAGCACGCTGTATCGTCGTGCGGCGCGCGACAGAGGGGATTAATCGCGGAAGTTTTTGAACTGGAACGGCTGACCCAGGTTGCCACCGCGCACCAGCGCCATCGCACCCTGCAGATCGTCGCGGGATTTACCGGTGACGCGCAGCTCTTCACCCTGAATCTGCGTCTGCACTTTCAGTTTGCTGTCTTTGATCAGCTTAACGATTTTCTTCGCGACATCGCTTTCGATGCCTTTTTTCAGCTTCGCTTCAACACTCCAGCTTTTACCGCTGTGGACAATCTCTTCCGGTACTTCAATCGCTGCGCCTTCAATGCCGCGCTTCAGCAGCTTTTCACGCAGAATATCCACCAGCTGCTTCACCTGAAAATCCGATTCGCTGGTGACTTTGATGGTCTCATTCTTTTCGTTGAGCTCAAAGCTGGCGCTCACGTTGCGGAAATCGAAACGGGTTGAGATCTCACGGTTGGCATTCTCCACCGCATTACGCACTTCCGGCAGTTCGACTTCGGAAACGATATCGAAAGATGGCATCTTTTCTTCTCCTGATACTAAAGTGACATGCATAATACGCGTCTTGTCGCGCTAATAAAACACGCGACGCGGAAAGCTATAATTAAGGGTGTGACACCCATTCACCCACCCGCCAGCGGGAGGCATAATGAAAATTACCGTGTTGGGTTGCGGCGCCCTGGGGCAAATCTGGCTCGCGGCCCTTGCACGCCAGGGACATGACGTTCAGGGCTGGCTGCGCGTACCGCAGCCGTACTGTTCGGTCAACGTGGTCGATCCACAGGGCCACGTCAGCAATCACACCTTCATCGCTAACGATCCGCTGTTTCTGGCTGAAAGCCAGCTGCTACTGGTGACCCTGAAAGCGCCACAGGTTTCACCTGCGGTGAAAAACCTGCAAAGCGTGCTGCCGCGCCACGCGCCGATCCTGCTGCTGCACAACGGCATGGGTACGATCGAAGAGCTCAAAGAAGTGCAGCAGCCGCTGCTGCGCGGCATCACCACGCACGCGGCGATGCGCGACGGCACGGTGATCAAGCATGTCGCGCAGGGCATCACCCACATCGGGCCTGCCAGCCGCGAAAGCGCGGCGCTGAGCGATATCGCCGATATTCTGCATCAGGCGCTGCCGGACGTGGCGTGGCACGATAACATCGCGTCTGCCAGCTGGCGCAAGCTGGCAGTTAACTGCGTGATCAACACGCTGACGGTTGAGCACGACTGCCAGAACGGCGCGCTGCGCGCCTGGCCGGAACAGATTAACCGGCTGTGCGAGGAGCTGGCCTGGGTGATGGAGCGCGAGGGCCAGCACATCGCGCTGGATAACCTGCGCGACATTATTTACGACGTCATCGACAGCACCGCCGCCAACGTCTCCTCAATGCTGCAGGATGTGCGTGCGCAGCGTCAGACTGAAATTGATTACATTACCGGCTACCTGCTGCGCCGCGCCCGTGCGCAGGGGATTGCGCTGCCGGAAAATACCCGCCTGTACGACCTGATTAAACGCAAGGAGTCCCAATATGAGCGCGAACGCATCAGTGCTGGTTTGCCTGGCCCATGGCAGTGAAGAGACCGAAGCGGTCACGACTATCGACCTGCTGGTCCGAGCCGGCCTGAAGGTGACCACCGCCAGCGTGGAGAGCGACGGCACGCGCGAGATTGTCTGCTCACGCGGCGTGCGCCTGCTGGCTGACGCACCGCTGGTGGAAGTGGCGGATAACGATTTTGCCGCCATCGTCCTGCCGGGCGGCCTCAAAGGAGCTGAAACCTTCCGCGACAGCCCACTGCTGGTGGAGACGGTACGCCAGTGTCATCTGTCAGGAAAAATTGTCGCGGCGATCTGTGCCGCGCCGGGCACGGTGCTGGTGCCGCATGACCTGTTTCCGGTGGGCAACATGACCGGTTTTCCCGGCCTGAAGCACACCATTCCGGAAGAAAAATGGATGGAGCGCCGCGTGGTGTGGGATCCGCGCGTTAATCTGCTGACCAGCCAGGGGCCGGGCACGGCGATCGATTTTGCCCTGAAGCTGATTGATCTGCTGGTGGATAAAGAGCAAGCGCGTGAAGTCGCGTCACAGCTGGTGCTGGCGGCAGGGATTTATAATTATCAGGAATTTGAAGAGCGCGCGTAAAAAAGGTCGCCATCAATGGCGACCCCACGAGATCAGCGCACAGTTTTATTCGTTGCGGTGATTACAGGGGGCGCATTCCTGCGCACCGGGTTTTGCCCGTACACCCGAAATCAGGCGCGCCAGGCTTAACTCCCGCCGCGGTTACGGACGGTACACCTTCACGTTCTTAAAGCCCTGCTCATGCAGATACAACGCCTGCAACCGGCTCATCACGCCGCGATCGCAGTACAGCAACCAGGTTCTGCTCTGATCGAGATCGCCGAACTGAGTGCTCAGCTTATAGAATGGCAGCGATTTCACTTCCACGCCGGTCAGCGCCAGCGGCTTGTCGTCCTGTTCATCAATCGAACGGATATCCAGCACCACATCGTTGCCGCTGAATGACGCCACGGTTTCCACTTCCACCACTTCTTCTTCCGTCTGCTCCGCGATTTCACGGATATCGACGTTGCTGGCTTCCTGCACCACGCGCTGCAGAATGTCGAAATCGAAGTTCTGCTCTTCGGCTTCGATCTTCGCCTTCACCGCTTTCACCGTGGGGCTTTTCGAAATCACGCCGCAGTACTCCGGCATGGTGCGGGCAAAGTCTTCGGTGCCGATCTGACGCGCAATATTGATGATGTGCTCTTTATCGTGCGAGATCAGCGGGCGCAGAATCAGCGTGTCGGACGCGTTATCAATCAAACGCAGGTTAGTCAGCGTCTGGCTGGAGACCTGGCCCAGCGCCTCACCGGTCACCAGCGCCTGCACGCCGTAACGCTCAGCCACCATTGACGCCGCACGCACCATCATGCGCTTCAGCACCACGCCCATCTGGCCGTCATCAACTTTTTCCAGAATCTCGCCCACCACCGGCTCAAAATTGATGGCGACAAAACGCACGCGATGTGAACGGCCAAAACGCTGCCACAGATAGTGCGCCACCTGACGCACGCCGATTTCATGCGCCGCGCCGCCGAGGTTAAAGAAGCAGTAGTGCACGCGACAGCCGCGGCGCATCAGCATATAGCTGGAGACGCCGGAGTCAAAGCCGCCGGAAATCAGCGACAGCACATCTTCCTGGGTGCCGATCGGGAAGCCGCCCAGGCCTTCATAGCGGCCGGTAATCAGCAGCAGGCGATCGTCTTCAATCTCCAGATTCACCGTCACATCCGGGTGATTCAGCTGCACGCGCGCGCTTTCAATGTGCTGATTGAGACCGCCGCCGACGTAGCGCTCCACATCCTGCGAGCTAAAGCTGTGCTTGCCGCGACGCTTCACGCGCACGCAGAAGCTCTTGCCTTCCAGCCGCTCGCGGTTGAGCGCCAGCGTCTGCTCGAAGATATCGTGCATGTCGGTATAGGCGCGGTCTTCGACCGCCAGCACATGGTGGATACCGGGAATGCGCGTCAGCTCTTCCGTGACGGTGGCACGCAGCGCTTCCTTCTTCGCGCGCACTTCGATGTGATCCCAGTGGCGCACCACGGCGATCTCTTCGTCGAGGGTGCGCAGGGTATTACGGATGTTACCGGTCAGAATTTTGATAAAGCGCAGGCGCACCGACTGACTTTTGATGGTGATTTCAGGGAAGAGCTTGATGATAAACTTCATGGCGACACAGCTTCGTTGGGCAAATAAGTGCTAAAATCATCAACACTTAGCTGGTAAAATCATATAATTGCGGGTTGGCATCAGCCACCGCATCCGAGGCGCGCAAGTATATCACCTTTGTTAGGTGACTGCTGTAAGCAACCTTCGCCGCATTGATTATTTTGCTAATCAATGCCCGTCGGCTACCATGACCGATTGCAACATAATGTCCCAACCTGTGAGTCGACACTGATTATGCCGAAAAAAGCCGAAGCGCCCGTGAGTTTTGAAAACGCACTGCAGCAGCTGGAACAGATTGTCAGCCGTCTGGAGAGTGGCGAACTGCCGCTGGAAGAGGCGCTGAATGAATTCGAGCGCGGCGTACAGCTGGCACGCAGCGGCCAGCAAACCCTGCAGGCGGCGGAACAGCGCGTGCAGATTCTGCTGAGCGACGACAAAGACGCCCCGCTCACCCCTTTCACGCCGGAAAATGAGTAATGGATTTCGTGCAACTGCAGCGCGCCTACCATGAGCGCGTGAACCAGGCGTTGACGCGCTTAATAGATCCACTTCCTTTTCAGAGTTCTCCTCTGGTGAACGCCATGCAATATGGGGCACTATTAGGCGGTAAGCGCCTGCGCCCGTTTCTGGTGTATGCCACTGGCGAGATGCTGCGCGCCGAGGCGGCCAGCCTGGATGCCCCCGCCGCAGCGGTGGAGTGCATTCACGCTTACTCATTGATTCATGATGACCTGCCGGCGATGGACGACGATGCGTTACGTCGCGGGCAGCCAACCTGCCATATCAAATATGGCGAAGACACGGCGATTCTGGCCGGCGATGCCCTGCAAACCCTGGCGTTTACCATTCTTGCGGACCAGCCGATGCCCGGCGTAAGCCCGCAGGATCGCATTGCCATGATTTCCGAACTGGCGCAGGCCAGCGGCGTGGCCGGCATGTGCGGTGGCCAGGCGCTGGATTTAGCCGCCGAAGGCCAATCCGTGGACCTGAACCAGCTGGAGCAGATCCATCGCCATAAAACCGGCGCGCTGATCCGCGCCGCCGTGCGTCTCGGCGCCCTCACTGCGGGTGCCGCGGGCCGCGATGCGCTGCCGCAGCTGGATATCTACGCCAACGCCATCGGACTGGCGTTTCAGGTGCAGGATGACATCCTTGATGTGGTCGGCGATACCGCCGTTCTGGGCAAAACCCAGGGAGCCGATCAGGCGCTGGGGAAAAGTACTTACCCGGCGCTGCTGGGACTGGATAACGCGCGGGCCAAAGCGCAGGATCTCTATCGCGAAGCACTGGGCGCGCTGGAGGTGCTGGCGGCACAGTCGTATGACACGTCCGCTCTGCAGGCGCTGGCCAGCTTTATAATTGAACGCGATAAATAACTTATATAATGAGTCTCTGATGAGTTTTGATATTGCAAAATACCCGACACTGGCGTTAGCAGGCACGGTTCAGGAATTACGTTTACTGCCTAAAGAAAAACTTCCGGACCTGTGCGACGAGCTGCGTCAGTATCTGCTGGACAGCGTGAGCCGCTCGTCCGGCCACTTTGCTTCGGGTCTGGGCGTCGTCGAGCTGACCGTCGCGTTGCATTATGTGTATAACACCCCGTTTGATCATCTGGTGTGGGACGTCGGCCATCAGGCCTATCCGCACAAGATTCTGACCGGCCGCCGCGACCGTATCGGCACTATCCGTCAGAAAAATGGCCTGCACCCGTTCCCGTGGCGCGGCGAAAGCGAATATGACGTGCTGAGCGTGGGCCACTCGTCGACGTCCATCAGCGCCGGTCTCGGCATGGCCGTGGCCGCCGAACGCGAAGGCAAAGGTCGCCGCACCGCCTGTATTATTGGCGACGGCGCGATTACCGCGGGCATGGCGTTTGAAGCCATGAACCACGCCGGTGATATCAAGCCGGACATGCTGGTGATCCTCAACGACAACGAGATGTCGATCTCTGAGAACGTGGGCGCGTTGAACAATCGCCTGGCGCAGATTCTCTCGGGGAAAACCTATTCACGCCTGCGCGAAGGCGGCAAGCGCGTGCTGGGCGGGCTGCCGCCGATCAAAGAGCTGGTGAAGCGCACCGAAGAGCACCTGAAAGGCATGGTGGTGCCGGGCACGCTGTTTGAGGAGCTGGGCTTTAACTATATCGGTCCGGTCGACGGTCACGATGTGCTGACGCTGGTCAGTACGCTGAAGAATATGCGCGATCTGAAAGGGCCGCAGTTCCTGCACATCATGACCAAAAAGGGCAAGGGCTACGCGCCGGCGGAAGAAGATCCGATTACCTGGCACGCGGTGCCAAAATTCGATCCGGCCAGCGGCTCGCTGCCGAAAAGCGCGCCGGGCCTGCCGAGCTACTCGAAAATCTTTGGTAACTGGCTGAGCGAGATGGCCGCCGACGATGCGCGGCTGATGGCCGTGACGCCGGCCATGCGCGAAGGCTCCGGCATGGTGAGCTACTCGCGTGATTATCCGCAGCAGTATTTTGACGTGGCGATCGCCGAGCAGCATGCGGTGACGTTCGCCGCAGGCATGGCCATCGGCGGTTACAAACCGGTGGTGGCGATTTACTCTACCTTCCTGCAGCGCGCCTACGATCAGGTGATTCACGACGTGGCAATTCAGCAATTGCCGGTACTGTTTGCTATCGATCGCGGCGGTATCGTGGGTGCCGACGGCCAGACGCACCAGGGGGCGTTTGATATCGCCTATCTGCGCTGCGTGCCGGGCATGGTGATCATGACGCCAAGCGATGAAAACGAGTGCCGGCAGATGCTTTACACCGGCTACCACTATCAGGATGGCCCGAGCGCGGTGCGCTATCCGCGCGGCACCGGCACCGGCGCCACGCTGGAACCGCTGGCCAGCCTGCCGCTTGGCAAAGGGGTCATCCGGCGTCGCGGCGAGCAGCTGGCCATCCTCAACTTTGGTACTCTGCTGCCGGAAGCGCAGGCCGCCGCCGACGCGCTCAACGCCACGCTGGTCGACATGCGCTTTGTTAAGCCGCTGGATGAAGCCCTGATTAGCGAACTGGCGGCCAGCCACGACGCGCTGATTACGCTGGAAGAAGGCGCGATCAAAGGCGGTGCCGGCAGCGGCGTCAATGAATACGTGATGGCGAAACGCCTGCGCGTGCCGGTGCTTAACCTCGGCCTGCCGGATGAGTTCATTCCGCAGGGGACGCAGGAAGAAGTGCGTCAGGATTATCAGCTGGACGCCGCAGGCATCCAGCAGCAAATCGCCGCCTGGCTGGCGCAGTAACCGCCCTTCCCCGCTCCTGCTGCTATGCTTGAGGGTAAAACCCCACGCATAAGAGCAGGAGCCCTTCATGAAAACCGTTCGTTTAGGCCAGACCGATCTGCAGGTTTCACGTCTCTGTTTAGGCTGTATGACCTATGGCGATCCGCTGCGCGGTAACCACGCCTGGACGCTGCCGGAAGAGAGCAGCCGACCGCTGATTAAGCAGGCGCTGGACGCGGGCATCAACTTCTTCGACACCGCTAACAGCTACTCCGACGGCAGCAGTGAGGAGATCCTCGGCCGCGCGCTCAAAGATTATGCGCAGCGCGATCGGGTGGTGGTGGCGACCAAAGTCTACTTTCCGCTGAGCAACCTGTCGCAGGGGCTGTCGCGCACCAATATTCTGCAGTCGATTGATGACAGCCTGACGCGGCTTGGCATGGAGTATGTCGATCTGCTGCAGATTCATCGCTGGGATTACGCCACGCCGATTGAAGAGACGCTGGAAGCGCTCGATCAGGTAGTGCGGTCAGGCAAAGCGCGTTACATCGGGGCTTCCTCGATGCATGCCACACAGTTTGCGCAGGCGCTGCAGTTACAGCAGCAGCATGGCTGGGCGCGTTTTGTCAGTATGCAGGATCAGTACAATCTGATTCAGCGCGAAGAAGAGAAGGAGATGCATCCGCTGTGCCAGCGCGAAGGCATCGCGGTGCTGCCGTGGAGCCCGCTGGCGCGCGGTAAGCTGACGCGTCCGTGGGGAGAAACCACTGCGCGTTCAGTGTCGGATAACGTGATGGAAAAACTCTATACCGGCACCGAAGAGAATGACGCGGCCATTGCGCAACGGCTGGCAACGGTGGCTGCGGACAAAGGCGTGACGCGCGCGCAGGTGGCGCTGGCGTGGCTGCTGCATAAGCCGGTGGTTACCGCGCCGATTATTGGTGCCTCGCGCGAGCAGCAGTTTGCCGAGCTGGTGAAAGCCGTCGACGTGGAGCTGAGTTCAACCGATATCGCCGAGCTGGAGAGCGTCTACCAACCGCATCCGGTGGTGGGATTCGAGTAACGGTCCAGTCAGGTCGCCTTCAGGGCGACCTGATGTCACAGGCAGCGCATACATGGCGACCTGCCTGTGGTCTACGCATTCCTGGCGATCTGCCTGCGGCAACGCATTCATGGCAACGCTTTCTGTAGGGTGCGCATTCATGCGCACCTGGCGCATTAAAGCACCAGCCCCAGCCCATACAAAATCGCCGCTGAAATGACCCCGGCGATAATGTCATCGACCATAATGCCCATGCCGCCGTGCACGTTACGGTCGAACCAGCGAATCGGCCACGGCTTCCACATGTCAAAAATACGGAAAATCACAAAGCCGGCCAGCACCCATTGCCAGCTCATCGCCGGTATCGCCATCAGCGTAATCCACATGCCGATGAACTCATCCCACACGATGCTGCCATGGTCGTGCACGCCCATATCACGCGCGGTGCGGTGACACAGGTAGACACCCACGCTGATGCCAATCAGCACCAGCAGCGAATACAGCTGCAGCGGCAGCAGCGTCATCAGCCACCAGAAGGGAATGGCGGCAATTGAACCGGCGGTGCCGGGCATAATCGGGCTCAGGCCGCTGCCAAAACCGGTCGCCAGCAGGTGCCACGGATTGGCCATGCGCAGACGGCCTTTGGCCACATCTTTATTTAGCGTCAAAGTGATCAAATCCCTTGTGATGGAAACTGCGCGGCTTGCCGTTCTCCAGCAGCGTCAGCCCTTCTGCTTCCGGCGCGATCTGGCCGATGCAGGTATACGCCACGCCAAGATGGCCCAGCGCCACATCCAGTGCACCACGATTGACTTCCGGCACGGTAAAGCACAGCTCATAATCTTCACCCCCGCTCAGCGCCCAGCGCAGCACCTGTTCCGGCTCGAAGTGATCGCGCAACGCAGCCGACAGCGGCAGCGCATCCAGATTGATGCGGGCACCGACGCGGCTGGCGGTGAGAATATGGCCGAGATCGGAGATCAGGCCATCGGACAGATCGATGGCTGATGTCGCCAGATTGCGCAGCGCCTGGCCCTGCAGCACGCGCGGCATCGGGCGCAGATGGCGCTTGATCAGCACTTCATGCACCGCCGGATCGTTCAGGCGATGATGGTGCTGCAGCAGCGACAGGCCAGCAGCGCTGTCGCCCAGCGTGCCGGTGACAAAAATCCAGTCACCCGGTTTAGCCCCGGCGCGCTTCAGCGCACGGCCGGCCGGCACCAGGCCATGAATGCCCAGCGTCAGGCTGAGCGGCCCGCGCGTGGTATCGCCGCCGATCAGCTGCATATCGTAATAATCCAGCAGCTCAAACAGGCTGTCGCTGAACGCGGCCAGCCAGGGTTCATCTACCTCAGGCAACGTCAACGCCAGCGTTAACCATGCCGGATCGGCGCCCATCGCCGCCAGGTCGCTCAGGTTAACCGCCAGCGCTTTGTAGCCGAGATCGGCCGGATGGATATCACGTAAGAAATGCACGCCCGCCACCAGCGTATCGGTGCTGATGGCCAGCGTCTGTTTTTCCGGCACGTTAAGTAACGCGCAGTCGTCACCAATTCCCTTCTCCACATCGCGGCGGGAGCTGGTGACGCGGTTAAAATAACGTGCGATCAGTTCGAATTCACCACAGGACATAAGTCAGGTCTCAATGAAAAAAGGCCGGTGAGCCGGCCTTTTGCACTTATTTTTTGTTCGGTCGAATTTGCGGAGCGGCTTTATCCAGCACGCCGTTAACAAATTTATGGCTGTCTTCAGCACCAAACACTTTAGCCAGTTCGATACCTTCGTTGATCGCCACTTTGTACGGCACATCGTCACGCTTGCTCAGTTCATAGAGCGAAATGCGCAGGATGGCTTTTTCTACCTGGCCCAGCTCTTCCAGCTGGCGCGACAGGTAAGGCTTCATCAGGCCGTCCAGGAACGCGCTGTTGGTCGCCACACCGGCCAGCAGTTCGCGGAAATAGCTAATATCGACGTCTTTGACGTCTTGTTCCGCCAGAAACTGGTATTCCACATCGGCAATGTCGTTGTTAGACAACTGCCAGGAGTAAAGCGCCTGGACAGCGCACTCACGGGCGCGACGACGAGCAGCAGGTTTCACAAAATTCCCCTTACAAAAATCAGGCTTTGATGGCTTTCAATACGTTAATCATTTCAAGTGCGGTCAGGGCCGCTTCGGCGCCTTTGTTACCCGCTTTGGTGCCGGCGCGTTCAATCGCCTGCTCGATGTTTTCGGTGGTCAGGACGCCGAAGGTCACCGGAATTTCGCTGTTCATCGCTACGTGAGCGATGCCGGAGCTGGCTTCACCCGCCACGTATTCGAAGTGTGCGGTACCGCCACGGATCACCGTGCCCAGTGCAACGATCGCGTCGTGCTTGCCGGTTTTCGCCAGGGCGCGTGCCGCCAGCGGCAGCTCGTAAGCGCCCGGTACCCAGACCACGGTGATGTTTTCCGCTTTGACCTGGCCAATACGCTTCAGCGCGTCAACCGCACCGTCCAGCAGGCTGTCATTGATGAAATTGTTAAAACGCGCGATTACGATGGCAATATTGGCATCAGGCGTGGCAACAGCAGCTTCGATAACTTTCATACATATCCTTTGGGTGTTTGTTTTATGGCCCCGCAGAAGGGGGCGGATTCTATCATACTCTTCGGCAACGCGCTCAGGCTTTTCCGTGCATGCTCAGCGTGGTGTCAGGGTCAGCCGTAAATCGTCGCCAACCTGACGCACGTCGCTAAAATTCAGCGCTGGCGCATCGGCCAGCGTTTCCAGTCCCGGCAGCGCACACAGGCCGCGCGCGGCATTACCCAGCAGTTTCGGCGCCAGATAAACGATCAGTTCATCCACCAGGCCGGCCTGCAGCAGCGCACCGGCCAGACCGGCACCGGCCTCAACCCACACGCTGTTGATCTGACGCTGACCGAGCAGCATCATCATCGCCACCAGATCGAGCTGCTCACCGCGCGGCGGCACCTCAATCTGACTCACGCCCGGCGGCCAGCTTTGTGCATCAGCCTCCGTGCGCATCAGCCAGGTTTCGCCGGGCTGGGCGATCAAACGATGCTGTGGCGTCACGCGCTGCTGGCTGTCGATCACCACCCGCACCGGCTGACGCAGCTGGCTCTCATTCAGCTGCTGGCGCACGGTCTCGCTCAGTTCATCCCAGCGCACCGTCAGCGACGGATTGTCCGCCAGCACGGTGGCGCTGGTGGTAAGAATAGCTGAACTGCGGGCACGTAAACGTTGCACATCGCGCCTTGCCGCTGCGGAAGTGATCCACTGGCTTTCGCCACTGGCCATGGCGGTACGACCATCCAGCGAGGCGCCCAGTTTGAGCTGAATCCACGGAAAACCGGTACGCATGCGTTTGAGAAAACCGCGATTGAGCGCTTCCGCTTCATTCATCATGAGGCCGTGACTCACGTCGATGCCGGCCTGCTGTAAACGATACAAGCCGCGCCCGGCCACCTGCGGATTAGGATCCTGCATCGCCGCGACCACCCGGCTGACGCCGGCGGCAATCAGCGCATCGCAGCACGGCGGCGTCCGGCCGTGATGGCTGCAGGGTTCCAGCGTGACATACGCGGTCGCACCGCGTGCGTGGTCACCCGCCATGCGCAGCGCGTGCACTTCCGCGTGCGGTTCACCGGCGCGCTGATGCCAGCCTTCGCCCACGATCTCACCATCGCGCACGATAACGCATCCGACGTTAGGATTCGGGGTGGTGGTGTATTGTCCGCGCCGCGCCAGTTCCAGCGCGCGCGCCATGTAGTGCGCATCGGTCATGGATTAATCCTGTAAGCGGGCGATCTCTTCGCCAAAATCACGAATATCTTCAAAACTGCGGTACACCGATGCGAAGCGAATATAAGCAACTTTATCCAGCTTCTTCAGCTCTTCCATCACCAGGTTACCAATCAGCTTGCTGGGAATTTCACGTTCGCCGGTGGCGCGCAGCTGGGTTTTGATGTGATTGACCGCGTTGTCGACGGCATCCGCGCTCACCGGGCGCTTCTCCAGCGCCTTCATCATGCCGCTGGCCAGCTTATCTTCGTTAAAGGGTTCGCGCACGTCGTTGCTTTTCACCACGCGTGGCATTACCAGCTCGGCCACTTCAAAGGTGGTAAAACGCTCATGGCATACCAGGCACTGGCGGCGGCGGCGCACTGAGGAGCCCTCACTAACCAGACGTGAATCAATCACTTTGGTGTCCACAGCGGAGCAGAATGGGCAATGCATGACGTTTCCTGTCGCGAGAATTGGGGGCAGATAGTGTAGCGCGTTCCCGGTTGCAACAAAATACAGGGCGCAGAATCGCCACCTGGCTCACAGCGACGCCTGACGGTTACAGCAAACCGTGAAAAGTTACTAAGCTTAGAGAGCCAATCCGGCTTAATGACAGGAGGATGTATGGGTTTATTCAATTTCGTCAAAGAAGCGGGTGAAAAACTGTGGGATGCGGTGTCAGGCGGCGATGACCAGAGCAAAAAGCTGCAGGAGCACATTAATCAACTCGGCCTGCCCGACAGCGATAAAGTGAAAGTCGATGTCCAGGGCGATACCGTGAAGGTCAGCGGTGACGGTATCTCGCAGGAGTTGAAAGAGAAGATTCTGGTGGCGGCGGGTAACGTGGCCGGCATCACCAAAGTGGAAGATAACGTCACCACCAGTGACAGCGCCACGCAGGCCGAATTCTACACGGTGAAAAAAGGCGATACCCTGAGCGCTATCTCGAAGCAGGTGTACGGCACGCCGAACGAATACAACAAGATCTTTGAGGCGAACAAGCCAATGCTGACGCATCCTGATAAGATCTATCCCGGCCAGGTTTTACGTATCCCTAAATAACCGGAAGGACATTGCATGACGTTCAGGATGATTTGGGTGCCGGCAGCGCTTGCTGCGCTGGTGCTCAGTGGTTGCAGCTCCCCCCCCGCTTCACCTCAGGTCAAAGCGCTGCATCAGGAAGTGAGCCAGCTCAACCAGCAGATGCGCAAACTGACCAGTCAGGCCAGCGCGCTGGAGATTCAGGGGCAGCTTAACAGCCAGTCGACGCAGGGCGCATGGTTACTCCCGCAGGCAAATACGCCGGTAGAGCTGCAGACGCAGCTGGGTAAACTGCGCCTGTCGCTGTCGCACGTTGAGGGGGAAGCCAGCGGCAGCCGCGCTAACCTGAATATCCGTTCAACCGATGATAAGCCGGTGCCGGCGCTCAGCGCCCGCGTGGTATGGGGCGAAATGGATCCCGCCAGCGGCAAGCCGCTGAACGCCGACAGCCTGAGCCAGACCATTACCGTGCCCGCCAGTCTGATGCCGCGCAGTTCGGTCAGCGTACCGCTGCGGCTCAGCGGGCTGGCACCGGGTCAGCCCGGCTACGTGCGCGTGCATGATGTGCAGGCGGTGGCGGACGCCAGCACGGTCGTTGCAGGCCAGTAATTCTGGCGTCAGGCATAAAAAAACGGGCTGCACTCAGGCAGCCCGTTTCATTTCTCCGGCACAATTACGGCAGAATCGAAGGCTGATCGGCGCCCTCTTTCTCCACTTTCTGCACCAGCATGTGTTCACGCTTCATGCCCAGCTTCAGCGCCAGCGCGGACGACACGTAGATCGACGAAATGGTACCGATGGTGACACCGATCAGCATGGTCAGCGAGAAGCCTTTCAGCAGCGCGCCACCAAAGATGAACAGGATCAGGATCATCGCCAGCGTGGTGATCGAGGTGATCAACGTACGGCTCAGCGTCTGGGTCAGCGACACGTTAGTGATGTCGTAAGAAGAACCGCGACGGATTTTGCGGAAGTTCTCACGAATACGGTCGGAAACCACGATCTTATCGTTGAGCGAGTAACCAATCACCGACATCAGCGACGCCACAATCGTCAGATCGATCTCGATGTGGAACAGCGACAGAATGCCGCAGGTGATGATTACGTCGTGCGCCAGCGCCAGCACGGTGCCCAGCGCCAGACGCCACTCAAAGCGAAAGCCGATGTAGATCAGAATCGCAATCAGCGCCGACAGCAGCGCCATCGCCCCGGCCTGCGCCAGATCGCTGCCCACGCTCGGGCCCACGAACTCAATTCGCTTCACGGTCGCGTTCTGCTGCGTCGTCTGATTGATCGAGGCAACCACTTTGTTGCCCAGCTCCTGGCCTGCATTGCCGGTGGTCGGTGGCATACGCACCATCACATCACGGCTGCTGCCAAAGTTCTGTACCAGCGGCTCCTCAAAGCCTGCCTTCACCAGCCCGTCACGCAGCGCATCCAGATCCGCCGGCTTCTCGAGGTTGATCTCAATCACCGTCCCGCCGGTGAAATCGAGCCCCCAGTTAAAGCCGCGCACACCGATAATGGCGATGGACGCCACAATCAGCAGGCCGGAGATGATAAAGGCCAGCGTGTCCCAGCGCATAAAGTCGACGACTTTACGCCCATGGTTCAGCTGTTCAATACTATATTCCTGTGCCACAACGCACTCCTCAGATAGACAGCTTATTGATGCGTTTGCCGCCGTACACCAGGTTAACGATGGCACGGGTGCCGACGATAGCGGTGAACATGGAAGTCGCGATACCGATAGCCGTGGTAATCGCAAACCCTTTGATCGAGCCGGTACCGACCGCATAAAGAATGATGACTTTAATCAGCGTGGTGACGTTGGCGTCGACGATACTGGAGAAGGCGCCTTTATAGCCTTCATGAATCGCCTGCTGTACCGAGCGTCCGTTACGCAGTTCTTCTTTAATACGTTCGTTAATCAACACGTTAGCATCCACCGCCACCGCCAGCGTCAGCACGATACCGGCAATGCCCGGCATGGTGAGCGTGGCGCCCGGTAACAGTGACATGATGCCGACAATCAACACCAGGTTGCACAGCAGTGCGCTGGTCGCAATCAGACCAAACTTCTTGTAGAACACCACCATAAAGATGATGGAGGCGATCAGACCCCACAGACAGGCTTCGAGACCCTGCGTGATGTTCTGCTGGCCCATGGTTGGACCGATGGTCCGCTCTTCCACAATCTGGATTGGCGCAATCAGCGCACCGGCACGCAGCAGCAGCGACAGCTGACGCGCTTCGTTCGGGTTGCTGATACCGGTAATACGGAAGCTGTTGCCGAGGCGCGACTGAATGTTCGCCACGTTAATCACTTCTTCCTGCTTCACCAGAATCGCACGACCGTTCGCATCTTTCTTACCGCTGTCCTTGTACTCCACAAACAGGGTCGCCATCGGCTTGCCGATGTTGTCCTTGGTGAAGTTGGACATGATGTTACCGCCGGCGCCATCAAGCGAGATATTCACCTGCGGCTGGTTGTACTCATCCATACTGGACGTCGAGTCGGTAATGTGGTCACCGGTGAGAATCACGCGCTTGTACAGCACCACCGGCTGACCTTCACGCGTCTTTTTCACTTCCGAGTCACCCGGCACGCGGCCGCTGGCGGCTGCGCTCGGATCCACCGAGGTGTTGACCAGGCGGAACTCCAGCGTTGCGGTAGCACCCAGAATCTCTTTAGCACGCGCGGTATCCTGGATACCCGGCAGCTCAACCACGATGCGGTCAGCGCCCTGACGCTGTACCAGCGGCTCAGCTACACCCAGCTGGTTCACACGGTTACGCAGGATGTTGATGTTCTGCTGCACCGCATATTCGCGCGCTTCACTCAGACGCGCATCGGTCATCACCGCACGCAGCGTGTCGCTGCCAGCGCTGGTGATCACCAGGTCGCGATGGCGCGGCGTCAGATAGCTGATGGCCGCATCACGGCTGGCGCCGTCGCGGAAGCGTATTTCGGTGCCATAGTTAGCGATTTTGCTAACGTTGGTGTAAGGGATATTTTTTTCGCGCAGATCGCTGCGCAGGCCATCAGCATTCTGCTCCTGCAGCTTGCCGAGGGCAGTATCCATGTCGACTTCCATCAGGAAGTGCACGCCGCCGCGCAGATCGAGGCCGAGTTTCATCGGTTCAGCGGCCAGCATGGTCAGCCAGCGCGGTGTGGCAGGGGCCAGGTTGAGCGCCACGACGAAATCTTCGCCCAGCGCATTGGTGATGGCTTCACGCGCGCGCAGCTGAATATCCGTGTTAGCGAAACGGGCCAGAATGGCACCATTTTCCAGCGCGAGGGATTTGCTCTGGATATTGTCTTGTTTTAATACGGTCTGGATCTGATCCAACGTTTGCTCACTGGCGGCGCCACCGCGCGCACCAGTGATCTGAACGGCCGGATCCTCACCATAAAGGTTAGGAAGCGCATACAGCAGGCCGACGAGAATCACGACGACCAGCATGATGTACTTCCACAAAGGATAACGGTTTAACACGGCAGTTCCCTTCGGGAAGAATAAATTACAGCGCCTTCATTGTACCTTTCGGCAGAACGGCGGCCACGAAATCACGTTTAATCACTACTTCAGTGGTGTCGTTCAGGGCGATAGCGATGTAGCCGGTTTCAGCCACTTTCGTTACGCGTCCCACCAGGCCACCGTTGGTCAGCACTTCATCACCTTTGGAGATGGAATCCATCAGCTTTTTGTGATCTTTGGCGCGCTTCTGCTGTGGACGCAGGATCATGAAGTAGAAAATCAGACCAAAAACCACCAGCATGATCACCAGAGAATACGGACTTCCCTGAGACGGAGCGCCAGCTGCGGCCACGGCGTCAGAAATGAAAAAGCTCATTAAATTTCCCTCATTGATAGAATTATCAGACGTTTAACGGTGGAACCGCTTTGCCCGTCCGTTGGTAGAACTCGCTAACAAAGTGCTCTAATTTACCCTCTTCGATGGCCTGGCGTAAACCCGCCATCAGACGCTGGTAATAGCGCAGATTGTGGATGGTGTTCAGACGTGCGCCCAGTATTTCGTTACAGCGATCAAGATGATGCAAGTAGGCACGCGTGTAATTGCGACAGGTGTAACAATCACACTCCGCATCCAGCGGCGCGGTGTCATCTTTGTATTTCGCATTGCGGATTTTCACCACGCCATCGGTGACGAACAGATGGCCATTGCGCGCGTTACGCGTTGGCATAACACAGTCAAACATATCGATACCGCGGCGAACGCCTTCCACCAGATCTTCCGGTTTGCCGACGCCCATCAAATAACGCGGTTTGTCTTGCGGAATTTGCGGACAGACGTGTTCCAGGATGCGGTGCATGTCCTCTTTTGGTTCACCCACCGCCAGGCCGCCCACAGCGTACCCATCAAAGCCAATCTCTACCAGACCTTTAACCGAGACATCACGTAAATCTTCGTAAACCCCGCCCTGAATAATGCCAAACAGCGCATTTTTGTTACCGAGCGCGTCAAAGCGGTCGCGGCTGCGCTGCGCCCAGCGCAGTGACATCTCCATCGAGCGTTTAGCGTAATCCCAGTCCGCCGGATACGGCGTACATTCGTCGAAAATCATCACAATATCGGAGCCGAGATCGTACTGAATCTCCATCGATTTTTCCGGGTCGAGGAAAATCGGGTCGCCGTTGATGGGGTTGCGGAAATGCACGCCGGCTTCAGTGATCTTACGGATATCACCGAGGCTGAACACCTGGAAGCCGCCGGAGTCGGTCAGGATCGGTCCCTGCCAGTGCATGAAATCGTGCAGGTCGCCGTGCAGTTTCATGATCTCCTGCCCCGGGCGTAGCCACAGGTGGAAAGTGTTGCCCAGCAGGATCTGCGCGCCGGTCTCTTTCACTTCTTCCGGCGTCATGCCTTTGACCGTGCCGTAGGTGCCGACCGGCATAAACGCCGGGGTTTCCACGACGCCGCGATCAAAGACCAGACGGCCACGGCGCGCGCGCCCGTCGGTGGTATCTAATTCAAATTTCACATTGACCTCTTTCGATAATCAGAGAAACAGTCTGATTACTCAGCCACCAACGATTTCGTCGGGAGCCTGTGGATTACGGGTGATGTACATCGCATCCCCGTAGCTAAAGAAACGGTACTGCTCCGCCACCGCGCTTTGATAAGCCGCCATGGTGTGTTGATAACCGGCAAACGCCGAAACCAGCATAATCAGCGTCGATTCCGGCAGGTGGAAGTTGGTGATTAGCGCATCAATCACCTGATAGTGATAGCCCGGATAGATAAAGATCTGCGTGTCATCGAAAAACGGCGCGATCAGCCCATCCTGGCAGGCCTGCGCTGCGCTCTCCAGCGATCGCACCGAGGTGGTGCCCACCGCCACCACTTTGTTACCGCGCGCTTTGCACGCCAGCACCGCGTCCACCACGTCCTGCGGCACTTCGGCATATTCAGAGTGCATGATGTGATCGTTGATGTTCTCTACGCGCACCGGCTGGAAGGTGCCAGCGCCGACGTGCAGCGTCACAAACGCCATCTCCACGCCTTTCGCCTTCAGCGCCGCCAGTAGTGGCTCATCGAAGTGCAGACCGGCGGTCGGCGCTGCCACCGCGCCGGGGCGCGCGCTGTAGACCGTCTGGTACAGCTCGCGGTCAGCTTCCTCATCCGGACGATCGATATACGGCGGCAGCGGCATATGGCCGACGCTGTTCAGGATATCCAGCACCGCGCGATCGTCCGCAAACTCAATTTCGAACAGCGCATCGTGGCGCGCCAGCATGGTGGCTTTGACGCTTTCGTCGTCGCCCAGCAGTAATTCGGCACCTGGCTTCGGCGCTTTGGAGGCGCGCACGTGCGCCAGCACGCGTTTGTCATCCAGCATGCGCTCAACCAGCATCTCAATTTTGCCGCCGCTGGCTTTACGGCCATAGACGCGCGCCGGAATCACCCGGGTATTATTGAACACCAGCAGATCGCCCGGATTGAGCTTATCCAGCACATCAGTAAACACGCCATGGTTCAGCGCCCCGCTCGGGCCATCCAGCGACAGCAGGCGACATCCGCTGCGCTGCGCCTGCGGATAGTGGGCGATCAAAGATTCCGGTAATTCAAAGGCAAAATCGGCTACACGCATGCATCACTTCTTCAGGACTCAAAAAACAGGCGGCATAGTTTAGCGGAAAAGTGGGCAATTCTGAACAACTGGCTGCGCCGGTGTGATTCTGCCTATAATGCGCCATGAACTTTCTTGCTCACCTTCACCTCGCAACCCTGGCCGACAGCTCACTGCTGGGTAATCTGCTGGCCGACTTCGTGCGCGGCAACGTTGAGGCGCAGTGGCCGCAGCCGGTGGTGGCCGGTATTGCCCTGCACCGGCGCATTGATGTGCTGACCGATAACCTGCCGGAAGTGCGCAGCGCGCGTCAGCTGTTCCGCGCCGAAACGCGCCGCGTGGCGCCAATTACCCTCGACGTGATCTGGGACCACTTCCTGGCGCGCCACTGGGATCAGCTGCATCCGGCGCAGTCGCTGTCCGCCTTTAGCGCTGCCGCCGAGCGCGACATTGTGCCGCAACTGCCCGGCACGCCGGGCGATTTTATCGAGCTCAACGCGGTAATGTGGCGCGAACGCTGGTTTGAACACTATGCTGACCCGGCGCGGCTGGCGCGCGTACTAAGCGGCATGGCGCATCGCCGGCCACGGCTGGCGGCGCTGCGCGACTCCTATCAGGATTTTGTCGACCACTACACCCAGCTCGAACCGCTGTTTTTCCAGTTCTATCCACGCCTGATGGCCGCCGCGCGCGCCCGGCAGCTGTGAAGCACAATTTGCCGCTGCCCCGCATTGCCTCCCCTTGCCAGCCGCAGCCATCTGCGGCTTAATGAAGCCTTGCTTAACTTTTGTTAAGCCAGTCACACAGCCATGGCGCTTTATCCGGCGTGGTTCGCCACGTCGATTGCCAGTGAATGATAAGAGGGAAAAATGTCATCAGCTACGCTAACCGAATTAGATGCCCGTTATCACTATGCCTGTGAGGTGGCGAAAACCGCCGCCAGCCGCGCGCTGGCGTGGTATCAGCAGCGCCATCAGCTGGTGGTGGAGCACAAGAAGGATTTGCAGGATGTGGTCAGTGAGGCGGATCGCAACGTTGAGCTGCTGGTAAAACACCTGATTCATGAGCGTTTTCCTGACGATGCGGTGCTGGGTGAAGAGAGCGGCGGTGACGTCAGCGGCGCGCGCTTTATCTGGGTCATCGATCCGATTGACGGCACCAGCAGCTTTCTTAACGGCCTGCACAACTGGTGCGTCTCGCTGGCGATTGTCTGCGACAATCAGCCGGTGATTGGCGTAGTCAGCGATCCTAATCATCAGGAAACCTTCCACGCCTGCCGCGGCAAAGGTGCCTGGGTGAATGACAAGCGCATTCAGGCACACAGCGCGCAGCGGCTCGACCAGGGGCTGCTGGGCCTTAGCAGCTCGAACAGCCAGCCGATTGAACCGCTGACCACCTTTATCAGCCAGCTGCTGGCGCAGGGCGGCATGTTTATCCGCAACGGTTCCGGTGCGCTGATGAGCGCCTGGGCGGCCGCCGGCCGGCTGATTGGCTATTACGAAGCGCACATGAATCCGTGGGATGGCCTGCCTGGCATTGTGCTGATGCGCGAAGCGGGCGGCGTCACCAACGATTATCTCAGCCACCATGGCCTGCAACAGGGTAATCCGGTGCTGCTGGCCAACGCGGTGCTCTATCCGCAGCTCAAAGCGCTGCTGCCGGCACAGCCAACGTTATGACACGTCTGCTGCTGAGCGCGCTGCTGGCTTTGCTGGCGCTCACCGCGCAGGCGCAGCCGCGCTACCAGCTGGAAAAAGTGGTAGAGATCAGCCGTCACGGCGTGCGTCCTCCCACCGCAGGTAACCGCACGGAAATCGAAGCCGCCACCCAGCGCGCCTGGCCGCGCTGGCGCAGCGCCGACGGCGAACTCACCGCACACGGTTATGCAGCGGTAGTGAATAAAGGTCGCTGGCAGGGTGAACACTATCGCCAGCTCGGCCTGCTGCGCGCCGGCTGTCCCGATGCCGGGCAAATCTACGTGCGTGCCAGTCCGCTGCAGCGCACCCGTGCCACGGCGCAGGCGCTGCTGCAGGGCGCCTTTCCTGGCTGCGATGTGGCAGTTCATCACGTCGCGGGGACGGTCGATCCGCTATTTCAGAGCGAAAAACTGCCGTTCGGCCAAACTGATGCTGCCACGGAGCGGGCAGCGGTCGCGGCGCGCGCCGGCGATCTCGCCGCACTGCAGCAGCGTTTACAGCCCGCCGTGCAGCAGCTCAGGCAGGCGGTATGCGCGGCAGATTGCCCGTTCTTCGATCGCCCCTGGCAGCTGAAGCAGAGTAAAAGCGGCCATACCTACGTGCAGGGTCTCAGCGTGCTGGCCAGCATGGCCGAAACCTTACGGCTCGGCTGGAGCGAAAATCTGCCGTTCAGCCAGCTGGCGTGGGGCAACATCACCCGGGCGCAGCAGATCAGCGCCCTGCTGCCGCTGCTGACCGCCAATTACGATCTGAGTAATGATGTGCCGTATATCGCGCAAAAGCGTGCATCGATTCTGCTCGACGCGGTAGTGCGCAACCTGCAGGACGATGCGGCGACGCCCTCCACCCGCTGGCTGCTGCTGGTGGCACACGATACTAATATCGCCATGCTGCGCACGCTGATCGGCTTCAGCTGGCAACTGCCCGGCTACGCGCGCGGTAATATTCCGCCCGGCAGCAGCCTGGTGTTTGAGCGCTGGCGCGATAACCAGACGCAGACGCTGCTGCTGCGCGTCTATTTTCAGGCACAGAGTCTGGACGCGCTGCGCCAGCTAACGCCGATCGATCGGCAGCACCCGCTGCTGCGCCAGGAGTGGCATCAGCAAAACTGTCGCCAGACGGCAGTGGGCACGCTGTGTCCTTATCAATCGACGCTTGAGCACTGGCGCACCGCCATTGATCAGCGCGCGGTAATCCCCGTGGTCTATCCCTGATGCCAGCCGCCGGGTTAAGCCAGACAGATTACGCCGGCTTATTCCTGCAGCGAAATTACAGCAATAAACTGCAAGCTGATGGGCACGGTTATCTGAGACTTTTCTTTTTTTTCCCTTAAAAGCCTTAGCGCTGTAAAACTGCGATATGCTGCACGGGTCAATCATCCCTTAGTAATACCTTTCTCTTTTTACATTTTTCGGCGACAGGATGCGCCGAGCTATTTTTATCCGCAGCAATAAAATCGTAAATTAACATTGAATAACTGGGATCCTGTTATGTCTGTACCTGTCTCGCTGCGCTATCGTCCGGATATCGATGGTCTGCGCGCTGTCGCCATTATATTGGTTGTGCTGTTCCACTGCGGCGTCAGCGCCGTGTCGGGCGGTTTTATTGGTGTCGATATATTTTTCGTTATTTCCGGCTTTTTAATTGGCGGTATTATCAGTAAAGAAATTACCGCCGGCACCTTCTCGTTTTATCAGTTTTATTTACGCCGCATCCGGCGTATTGCGCCCGCCCTGTTTTTTATGCTGATGGTATTGCTGCTGCTCGGTTATCTGCTGTTATCACCGCTGGAATTAAGCCAGCTGGCAAAATACAGCATGGCGGTGTTTCTCTCGGTGCCCAATATGCTGTTACTGAAGAGCGGCGACTATTTCAGTGCAGATGCCGATCTCAATCCGCTGCTGATGACCTGGTCGCTGGGCATTGAGGAGCAGTTCTATATCGTGCTGCCGTTTATTCTGCTGCTGGCCGTGCGGCTGCGGCGCACAATGACGGGCGTGGTGCTACTGCTCAGCCTGCTGTCGCTGGCCGGCTGCCTGTGGTTAACGCCCCTCTCCAGCACTCAGGCGTTTTATCTGCTGCCAACCCGCGCCTGGGAGCTGGGTGCAGGCGTGCTGCTGGCGCTGTGGCAACCCCGCCCCGTCACCGGCCGGCTGGCCAGCCTCTGTCATCTCGCTGGCTGGCTGCTGATCATCGGTGCCACGCTGTTACTCTGCCGTAGCGATCGCTTTCCCGGCTGGCTGGCACTGCTGCCGGTGCTGGCGGCCTGTCTGATGATCGGTGCGCGCAGCCCGCTCAATCAGCGGCTGCTGGAGAACGCGCCGATGCGCTTCATCGGTAAAATTTCCTACTCGTGGTACTTGTGGCACTGGCCGCTGCTCAGTCTGGCACGCATCTGCAGCGATCGGCCGCTCAGCATCTGGCAGGCGTTGAGCATCTGTGCCGTGGCGCTGGTCATCGCCTGGCTCTCCTGGCGCTTCGTCGAACAGCCATTCCGTCGGGCGCGCAGCGGTACGCGCTGGCTGATCCCCGGCTACTGCGCCTCGTCGCTGCTGGCAGCCGGTGCCATGGTGCTGCTGTGGCAGAGCGGTGGCCTGAAATCGCGCGTCAGTGAAGCGGTGAAGCTCGGCGACGAATGGAAAGTCGCCGCCCAGCGCGATCCCTGCCTGCTGGATTACGGCGCCACACGGCCCGCCCGCGATGCGCAGTGCCAGCCGCAGAGTGACACACCGGCGATAGCGCTGATTGGCGACAGCCATGCCGCCGCGCTGGCGGCCAACGTCGCCGATTACGCCCGGCGGCAGCAGAAACCGCTGTTTCAGCTGACCAAAGCCTCCTGCCCTTTCCTGCTTGACGCCACGCGCGCGATGCCGCAAAAACCGCAGCATGCACAGCAGTGCCTCGATTTTAATCAGCGGGTTTTGCCGATCATCCTGAGCGATAAAATAGACGAAGTGGTGATTAGCGCGTTCTGGGCGGCGGGCCTCAGTGAGCAGCCGGGCAGCGGATTCCGCAGTCTCCGCGATCCGGCGCAGGACAATCTGCAGGCGCTGAAAAGCGGGCTGGATACCGTGGTGGCGCAGCTGCTGGCGGCGGGGGAAAAGATCACCCTTATAGACGATGTGCCGACCATCACGCTCGATCCGCTGCGCTACAGCCATAACCGCAATATACCGCTGCGCCGCAGCCTCAATAGCTGGCTCAGCGCGCAGGATGGCGCGGCGCTGGCGGCGGAACGCACGCAGCAGATGCAGATGCCAAACGCATCGGTAGCAAATCTGTTAAAGGATTATCAGCAGTATGGCGTACGCGTGTTGTCACTACAGGAGACGTTATGTAATGCGCAGGGGTGTCTGGTCACTCATCAGGGCATGCCGCTCTGGTACGACAACAATCACCTGAATCCGTACGGCGGAGAGATGGCGCTGGGGAAAAACTGGTAATGCACCACGGGCGAAGTCTCGCTTCGCCCGTGGTAAAGCTTCTTACGCTTTACGTTTCTTCGCCAGCGGCCACGCCAGCAGCAGCAGAACAATCCAAGCAAACCCGACGTACAGCGAGATACGCGTATCCGGGAAGTAGCCAATCAGCGCGATGATAAAGGCAAGGAACAGCACTCCCACCCACGCCGTAGCGCTGCCGCCCGGCAGAGCAAACTGCAGCTTACCGGCCTGCTCTTTGCCGATTTTGTGGCGGAACGCGATCTGCGACAGCAGAATCATAATCCACACCCACACGGTGGCAAACGTCGCCAGCGAGGCAATCACCAGGAACACTTTTTCCGGCATCAGATAGTTGAGATACACCGCCACCAGCATAGCAAGCATCATCACCAGCACCGTGACCCACGGAATGCCGCGATTCGACACCTTCATGAACATCTTCGGCGCATGACCCTGCTGCGCCATACCGTGCAGCATGCGGCCGACGCCAAACACATCGCTGTTAATCGCCGACAGCGAGGCAGTCAGTACCACAAAGTTCAGAATGGAGGCGGCGGCGGCAATACCGAGGTGCTGGAAAGTCAGCACGAACGGGCTGCCTGCGGTACCGACCTGGTTCCAGGGATAGATCGACATGATCACAAACAGCGTGCCGACATAGAACACCAGAATGCGCAGCGGTACGGAGTTGATGGCGCGCGGGATCGATTTCGCCGGATCTTTAGCTTCGCCGGCGGTGATGCCAATGATCTCAATGCCGCCGTAGGCGAACATCACCATCTGCAGCGACAGCAGCATGCCGACGATACCGTGGGCAAAGAAGCCGCCGTTGGTCCACAGGTTATGGATGCCGGTCGGCTGACCGCCGTTGCCGATGCCCCAGAAAATCATGCCGAAACCGGCCACGATCATGATGATGATGGTGGCAACTTTGAAGAAGGAGAACCAGAACTCCACTTCGCCAAACACCTTCACGCTCATCAGGTTGATGGCGCCGATGATCAGCACCACCGACAGCACCCAAATCCAGTGCGGCACCTCCGGGAACCACACGCCCATGTAGATACCAAAAGCCGTGACGTCGGCGATCGCCACAATCAGGATTTCAAAACAGTACGTCCAGCCGGTGATATAGCCCGCCAGCGGTCCGAGGTAATCCTGCGCGTAGCGTGAAAACGAGCTGGCCTGCGGATTGTTAACCGACATCTCGCCCAGCGCACGCATGATGATATACGCCACGGCGCCGCCGATGATGTAGGCCAGCAGTACGCTGGGGCCTGCCATTTTGATGGCATCTGCCGAGCCGTAAAACAGCCCGGTGCCGATCGCCGATCCCAGCGCCATAAAACGGATGTGGCGCGTGCTCAGTCCGCGTTTGAGCTTATTGGTTTCTTGCATAACAAACAGTACCTGTGGAAATGAAAAAACCACGGGCAAGCCCGTGGTCGGAATTAACAGCGATGTCGCTTACTGGTGAACGGCAACCTGCTCACGCCCTTTCACCCGGTCAACCACCGCAGCAATCACCAGCATCGCCAGCGACGGCGGCAGCCAGGAGAGACCCTGATCGGCCAGCGGCAGATGCTGGCTAAACAGCGGCAGCGCATCTTTAAAGCTGGTGGTTTTGATGGCGTCGACGATACCAAACAGCAGGCTGATCAGCATGGTTGGCGCAATGATGCGCGTGCTGCGATTCCACCAGCTCAGGGTAAAGCTCAGCACCACCAGTACAATGCACGGCGGATAGATAGCCGTCAGCACCGGAATCGAAATCTGAATCAGGTGGCTGAGACCGAGGTTCGACACCAGCATGGCGAACAGGCCGAGAATAAACACCAGCGCTTTATACGACAACGGCAGGTATTGCGCAAAGAATTCTGCGCAGGCGCAGGTCAGGCCCACCGCCGTAACCATACAGGCGACGAAAATCAGCGCGGCGAGGAAGACACTGCCCATACCGCCGAAGGTCTGCTGCACGTAAGCATGCAGAATCGCCGCGCCGTTAGCGTTCTGATCGACAATCGCGCCGCTGCCGGAGCCCAGCTTGAACAGGCTGAGGTACACCAGCGTCAGGCCAACACCGGCGATCACGCCAGCCAGCATGGTATAGCGCGTCAGCAGTTTGCTGTCTTCCACGCCACGCGAACGCGCCGCATTAACGATGACGATACCGAACACCAGCGCGCCGAGCGTATCCATGGTCAGATAGCCGTTCACGAAACCGCTGGAGAAGGCCGCACGCTGGTAGTCGGCGGTGGCCGGCGAAATGCCGCCAGCCGGCCACAGCAGCGCCGCGACGCCCAGAATGGTCAGCGCGACAATTTTCAGCGGCGCGAGGAAGTGGCCGACGGTGTCCAGCAGCTTGCCTGGATAGAGCGAAATGCCGATCACCAGCGCGAAGTACACCAGGCTATAGATAAACAGCGGCAGCGGGCCGTCGCCGGTCAGTGGCGCAATCCCGACTTCAAATGAAACGGTCGCGGTGCGCGGCGTGGCAAACAGCGGGCCGACGGCGAGATAGCACACGGTGGCGAGCAGCAGACCGGCCGCTTTACCAATCGGTGAGCTGAGCGCATCAATACCGCCGCCAACGCGCGCCAGCGCGATCACGGTCATCACCGGTAAACCAACCGCGGTGATCAGGAAGCCGAAGGCGGCAATCCAGACATGTTCACCAGACTGAATACCGACCATAGGCGGGAAAATGATGTTTCCTGCGCCAACGAACAGGGCAAAGGTCATGAAGCCCAGCGCCAGGATGTCCCTGGAGGTTAAACGATGTGTCATAAACTTCTGTACTGCCTGTAGCTGATGTTGCGGTGGAAGTTGGGTTTGTGTTGTCCCCTGGATGCGCGAAAACAATGGCTTAACTGGCTTGACCAGTGCGTTATGCGGGCCGAATCGGTACAGCGCAGGTGATTTAAACTGCTTTTCTTCTGTTCACAGAGGGATGAATCGACAACGGCGCAAATTAAAACGTTTATAGCGAAGAAAGGCAATACAGGATCGGAAAACCAGAAGGATATAACAGGAAAGCGTCAGAACGCAGTGGATAAGCAGGAAATAGTCGGAAAACACCTGAGATGATTTGCTTAAAGTTTCTGCAAAGCGGGCGATCTCCTTGCAGAAACCGCCGCAGGGATGCACAAAAGGCGCGCTTTACGCGCCTGTTTGCACAACTTTACAGCATCACCACATCTGTTGTGCGATGTCGACAACCAGACGAATCTTCTGCCACTGCTGCGCTTCGGTCAGGCTGTTGCCCTCTTCCGTTGACGCAAAGCCACACTGCGGGCTGAGGCAAATCTGGTCGAGGCTGACAAACTGCGCCGCTTCCTGCAGGCGCGCCTTTACCTGTGCAGCGTCTTCCAGCTCGCCGGTTTTGGTGGTAATCAGCCCTAATACCACCTGCTGATGACCGGGTTTGATGAAACGCAGCGGCTCAAAGCCACCGGAGCGCTCATTATCGTACTCGAGGAAAAACGCGTCGATGTTCACGCTGCCAAACAGAATTTCCGCCACCGGCTCGTAGCCGCCTTCCGAGATCCAGGTCGAGCGGAAGTTACCACGACACACGTGCAGACCGACGGTGAGATCCGCCGGTTTATCTTCCAGCGCGCGATTCAGCACCTGCGCATAAATGCGCGCCAGCTGTTGCGGATCTTCACCGCGCTCGCGGATTTGCTGCTGCTGATCGCCTGAACACAGGTACGCCCACACGGTGTCATCCAGCTGCAGATAGCGGCAGCCAGCGTCGTAAAACGCCTTGATCGCCTCTTTGTAAGTCTGTGCCAGATCGGCGAAGTACTGCTCCAGATCCGGATACACCGTGGCATCAATCACTTTACGGCCGCCGCGGAAGTGCAGCACGCTCGGGCTGGGAATGGTCATTTTCGCCACCGCATCGCCGGCCACGCTTTGCAGGAAGCGGAAATGGTCCAGCATCGGATGCTGCGGGTTAAAAGCGACTTTGCCGGTGACCTTCACGCCGTGCGCTTTGGTCTGCACGCCGTTGAACTGAATGCCCTGATCGGCCTCGAACAGCTCAACGCCGTGCAGATGGCCAAAGAAATCAAAGTGCCACCAGGCGCGGCGGAATTCACCGTCGGTCACCACCTGCAGACCGCTGGCGCGCTGCTGCTCCACCACCTGGCGAATCGCATCGTCTTCTACCTGACGCAGCTGGTCGGCGCTGAGGGTGCCACTGGCGAACTGCTCGCGTGCCTGCTTAATGGCAGCGGGACGCAGAAAACTGCCGACGGTATCGGCGCGGAACGGGGCGGTGTTGCGTTGCATATTCACTCCTGCACTGGCGCATAATTGCGTCAGGGTATAATTGCGTACGGTTATTTTTGGCCATCTGGATGGCTATATGTCCATAAGAGTGACATGCCGCCCTGCCGGCGGCAATAGAAGAAAATTCAGGGGACGTGAAAAAAATTCATGATCGGTCAGCGTGAATTAGTTTTGCGCAATCGCCGCGCGCGCCTGCGCGATCTGGCTGTCGGACAGCGGCAGGTAGCCAGCCTCCGTTACGCGGCGCTGGCCCTGCGCAGAGAGCACCTGTTGCAGAAAGGCGGCGACCAGCGGCGGCAGCTGTTTGCCGGGCGCCTTGTTAACGTAGATATACAGCGGGCGCGACCACGGATAGCGGCCGCTGCGGATCGATTCGGCATCCGGCATGACGCTGTCGCCGCTGGCGGTGACGATCGGCAGGGTTTTCACGCCGCTCAGGTGAAAGCCAAAGCTGGCATAGCCGATGCTGTTCGGCGTGCTGGCGACCGCCTGCACCACCGCCGCCGAGCCGGGAAACTCCGCGACGTCAGCGCGGAAATCGCCGCGACACAGCGCCTGCTGCTTGAAGAAGCCCCAGGTGCCGGAAGCGGAGTTACGGCCAAAGCGCTGAATACTGCGCGTTGCCCAGTTCGCCGTATGCAGGCCAACATCGCCCCAGCGCTGCGGCACCTGCTGTGCGCCGCACAGCCGCGTCACGGAGAACAATGCATCCAGCTGCGGCTGACTGATGGACGGCAGCGGATTGTCCTGATTAACCACCACCACCAGCGCATCCATCGCCACCGGCACCGCCAGCGGTGCATAACCATAGCGCGCGATAAACAGCTGACGCTCATCCACCTGCATCGGCCGGCTCATGGCGCCAAGCTGAGCGGCCCCGGCGGCCAGCGCGGTCGGCGCCGTCGACGATCCCGCCGCCTGCACCTGCACGTTGACGCCCGGCGACTGACGGCTGAAATCTTCGCCCCACAGCGTCATCAGATAGCCCAGCGTGTCCGAGCCCACGCTGCTCAGGTTGCCGGTCAGCATGCTTTGCTGAGCCGTCGCCAGCAGCGGGCACAGTAATAAAAGAGAGAGCAGCAGTGATTTCATCACAGAGTCCGGTGGCGTTTACTGCGCCACATTCTCGCGGATTCCGTTCGCCACAATCAAGCGCGGTGGCAGCACGAAGCGGAAGCAGGTTTCCTGATGCGGCACGCTGCTGATCTCCAGCCGCGTGGTGTGGTGGCCGAGCGCATGCTTAACAATGGCCAGCCCCAGCCCGCTACCGCCAGTGGCGCGCGAGCGCGCTTTATCCACGCGGTAGAAACGTTCGGTCAGGCGCGGCAGATGCTCCTCGCTGATGCCGGGCCCGTTGTCGCACACTTTAAATTCGGCGCCCTGTTTGGTGCGCAGCCAGCTGATGTCGATGCGCGTGCCATCCGGCGTGTGGTTCACCGCGTTATATACCAGATTGGAAATCGCGCTGCGCAGCTGTTCATCATTGCCGAACACCTTCAGGTGTGGATCGGTGTGGAAATGGATGTTGTGACGGCCCTGGCTGAGGGTTTCCGCCTCGCGCTGTAACAGCAGCAGCATGGTCGGCACATCCACCGTCTCTTTCAGATCAATGGCGGGGGCCGCTTCGATGCGTGACAGCGTCAGCAGCTGCTTCACCAGGCTGTCCATGCGTCGCGTCTGCTCCTGCATGGTACTGAGCGCCTTGCTGCGGGTGCGCTCGTTCATCCCGGCATCGTCCATCATCTCCAGATAGCCCTGCAGTACCGTCAGCGGCGTGCGCAGCTCATGGCTGACATTGGCGAAGAAGTTGCGTCGCGCCCCTTCCAGCTGATGCATCTGGGTGACGTCACGCGCCACCATCAGCCACTGCCCTTCGCTGTAAGGCATGACGCGGAACTCCATGTGATGCTGATTATTGAGCACCAGCGTCAGCGGCTTGTTAAAGTCGCGCTGGCGGATATAGCGGGAGAATTCAGGGTAGCGCAGCAGGTTGAGGATATTCTGTCCATTATCTTCCGGCCAGCGCAGCCCGAGATGCTGCTGGGCCAGACCGTTACACCAGAAAATGGTGCCCTCTTCGGTGGTGAGCACCACCGCGTCCGGCAGCGACTCGGCCCCGCTGCGAAAGCGTTTGATCAGATTGCCCAGCTCGCGCCGGCGGCGGCGATTGCGCAACTGCATTTGATACAGGCCGTAAAACAGCGGTTCCCAGCTGCCGCGCCCGGTGGGCGGCGTCATTGAACGATCAATCCACAGCCAGTGCGACAGCCGCATCAGATTTTTGAAGTGCCAGAACAGCACGCCGCACACGGCCAGTAACAGCCACCACGGCAGATAGCCAACCAGCAGACCCAGCACCAGCGCAGGCAGACACACCAGCGCCAGCTCGGTCAGTAATCTCTTCCAGGAGAGTCGTTCCAGCACGGTAAAAGACTCCGTTTAGTAGCGGGCAGAGAAACGATACCCTGTTCCGCGAACGGTTTGTACCATGCGATCGTGGCCGGAAACTTCCAGTGCTTTACGTAAACGACGGATATGCACATCCACGGTGCGGTCTTCCACATACACGTTAGTGCCCCACACGTGATTCAGCAGCTGTTCGCGGCTGTATACGCGCTCCGGATGCGTCATAAAGAAGTGCAGCAGTTTGTATTCGGTCGGTCCCATTTCCAGCGGCGTGGTTTCGGACATCACGCGATGCGAGGAGGGATCGAGGCTCAGCCCCTGCATCTCAATCACCTCTTCCACCGCCATCGGTGAGATGCGGCGCATCACGGCTTTAATGCGCGCCATCAGCTCTTTGGGCGAGAACGGCTTGGTGATGTAATCATCGGCGCCCACTTCCAGCCCGCGCACGCGATCTTCTTCTTCACCGCGCGCCGTCAGCATCATCACCGGAATATCACGCGTCATGGCTTCACGCTTTAAATGTTTGATGAACTGAATGCCGCTGCCGCCGGGTAACATCCAGTCCAGCAGAATCAGATCGGGCCAGGGTTCGATCAGCTTGCCAATCGCGCTGTCATAGTCCTCAGCCTCAATCGGCTGATAATCGTTTTGTTCCAGCACGAAACATAACATTTCACGGATGGGAGCTTCGTCTTCCACAACCAAAATGCGCTTAGCCATTATTACTCCTGCGATTGTGACGGCATGTCACGGGGGTTTGCGGCGCCATTATGCGTCAGTTTTGTGACACTTTTATGAAAAACCCACCTCATGATAATCAGATAAAAAGCGCAATTGTGACAACCGGTTTCGCTTTTTTTTCATTGCGTTGTGAAGCGGTTATACTGCCGCTTTGCGATAGCAGGCACGGAGCATTCATGCGCATTATTCACACCGCTGACTGGCATCTCGGTCAGTTCTTTTACAGCAAAAGCCGCGCCGCCGAGCACCAGCAATTCCTCGACTGGCTGCTGGCCGCGATTGTGCAGCATCAGGTGGATGCGCTGATCGTCGCTGGCGACCTGTTTGATACCGGTTCGCCGCCCAGCTACGCACGCGAACTGTTTAACCGTTTCGTGGTGGCGCTGCAGCCCAGCGGCTGCCAGCTGATTGTGCTGGCCGGCAACCATGATTCGGTCGCCACGCTGAATGAATCGCGCGAGCTGCTGGCCTGCCTCAATACCCGCGTCATTACCAGCGCCACGCCCGGCGGCGAGCAACAGGTGCTGACGCTGCAACAGCACGACGGCACGCCGGGGGCGCTGCTGTGCGCCATTCCCTATCTGCGTCCGCGCGATATTCTGCGCAGCCAGGCGGGTCAGTCCGGACGCGATAAGCAGCTGTCGCTGCTGCAGGCGATTGAGCAGCACTATCAGCACTGTTATGCCGCCGCCGTGGCGCAGCGCGAAGCCATGGGCAGTACGCTGCCGATCATCGCCACCGGGCATCTCACTACTGTGGGCGTCAGCAAGAGCGATTCAGTGCGTGATATCTACATCGGCACGCTGGACGCCTTTCCGGCGCAGGCCTTCCCGCCTGCCGACTACATTGCGCTGGGCCACATCCATCGTGCGCAGCGCATCGCCGACAGCGATCACATCCGCTACAGCGGTTCGCCGATTGCGCTCAGTTTTGATGAACTGGGGCGTGAGAAAAGCGTATTCCTGCTGGAATTTAGCACCCGGCTGGAGTCCGTCACACCGCTGGTTATTCCGTCATTCCAGCCGATGCAGATGTTAAAAGGCGCCATGGCGGAGATTGAACAGCAGCTGACCGCGTTTCACACCTATGAAGGCGATCTGCCGGTGTGGCTGGATATCGAAATCACCACTCAGGAGTACCTGAGCGATCTGCAGCGCCGCATCGAACAGCTTACCGACGCGCTGCCGGTTGAGGTGCTGCTGGTGCGCCGCAGTCGCGATCAGCGTCAGCGCAGCCTGGCGCGGCTGGAGAACGAAACCCTGAGCGAACTGAAAGTTGAAGAGGTATTTGCCCGCCGGCTGGCGCTGGAGGAACAGCTGGAGGATGAACAGCGCGCGCAGTTAACGCAGCTGTTTCGCAGCACGCTGGCGACGCTGGAGGATCCGGGCGCATGAAAATTCTGACGCTGCGTTTTAAAAACCTCAACGCGCTGCGCGGCGAGTGGTTTATCGATTTCCGCCGCGAGCCGTTTGCCAGCAACGGGCTGTTCGCCATCACCGGCGCCACCGGCGCGGGTAAAACCACGCTGCTGGATGCCATCTGTCTGGCGCTCTATCACCAGACGCCGCGCCTTGGTGGCCTGTCGCAGAGCGAAAATCAGCTGATGACGCGTGACACCGCTGAGTGCCTCGCCGAAGTGGAGTTTGAGATCAAAGGTGAAGCCTGGCGCGCCTTCTGGAGCCAGAACCGCGCGCGCGGCCTGGCGGAAGGTAAACTGCAGGCGCCGCGCGTCGAACTGGCGCGCGTGGCGGACAACCAGATCGTCGCCGATAAAGTCGGTGACAAGCTCAAAGCCATCGAAACCTTGTCCGGTCTCGATTTTGCCCGCTTCACCCGTTCGATGATGCTGTCGCAGGGGCAGTTTGCTGCCTTCCTCAATGCCAAACCCGGCGAGCGCGCCGAGCTGCTGGAGGAGCTGACCGGCACCGAAATCTACGGCCACATCTCGATGCAGATCTACGAGCGCTGGCGCACGGCGCGCGCGGCACTCGACACGCTGCGCGCCCGCGCCGGTGCGGTGCAGTTGCTCGACGACGCCCGCCGCGCCGAACTGGCGCAGCAGCTGGAGCAGCTGACCCGCACCGAACAGGATCTGAGCGAGCAGCTGGCGCAGGCCCAGCAGCAGCAGCAGTGGCTGACGCAGCAGCAGCAGCTCAACGCGGAGCAACAGCAGGCGCAGCAGGCGTTGCAGGCTGCCGCCACGGCCTGGCAGCAGGCGGAAGGCGATCGTCAGCGGCTGGCGCGTGCTGAACCGGCAGAGAAGCTGCGCGACAAACTGCAGCAGCGCGAACAGCTGCAGCGCGACCAGCAGACACTGAACCAGCAGGCGCAGCAGTTACAGCAGCAACAGCAACAGGCACAAGCGGCGCTGCAGCAGGGTGAAAGCCACTATCAGGCCGCACAGCAGGCACGTGAACGCGCGCTGGCCGAACAGCAACAGCTGGAGACGCTGCTGAGCGAACAGGTGATCCCGCTCGATCAGCAGATCGCCAGCCGTGCACAGCAGCTTGAGCAGCAGCAGGCGCTGCTGAGCGAACAGCAAAAAACCCTGTTACTCAGCCAGCAGGCGCTGGATCAGCATCAGCAGGCAAGTGAACGCTTACAACAGCAACTGGCGCAGCAGCAGGCGTTTCGCCTGAGTGAAGCCGCTGTCGCCCGCTGGGGCGGCGAGCTGGCGCGCTGGCAGGCCGAACACGCCCGGCTTGAAGAGCGTGAGCAAACGCTGACGCAGCTCAGCGCGCAGCAGCAACAACTGCAAAGCCAGCTCGAACAGCAGCAGCAGGCGCTGCAGGCGCGCGAACAGGCGGCACAGCCGCTGCAACAGGCGGAAGCCGCGGCACAGCAGCAGCGCCAGCAGGCGGAGCAGGTGCTTACTTCGCTGGAAGCGGAGATCGCCAGCCCGGCGCTGCGGACGGCGCTGGCGCAGCATCAGCAGCAGCGCGGCGTACGTCAGCAGCTCAGCCTGCTGGCGGCACAGTGGCAAACGCTCCAGCCGCAGCGCCAGCAGCGCCAGCTCAAACTGCAGCAGTTACAGCAGCATGCTGAGCAGGAAGCGCTGGCGTTGCAGCAGCTGCGCGAGGAGTACAAGCGCGAGCATCAGACGCTGCTGGATGTGCGTCGCCTGTGCGAGCTGGAGCGCACGATTATTCAGCTGGCCGACGAGCGGGCGAAGCTGCAGCCGGAACAGCCCTGCCCGCTGTGCGGCTCCTGCCAGCATCCGGCCATCGACCGCTACCAGCAGTTGCAGCCGGACGAAAATCAGCAGCGCCTGGCCGCGCTGGAGAGCCGCGTGATGCAGCTCAGGGAAGCCGGTACCGCGCGGGGCGAGCAGCTCAAACTGTCGCAGCAGCAACAGCAGGCGCTGCAACAGGAAATCGCCGATCTCGACCAGCAGATCGCCGCCACCCGCGAGCGCTGGCAGGCGCTGTGCGGTGAGCTGGCGCTTACCTTCAGCGCTGAACAGCACGCAGAATTCAGCGCCTGGCTGCAGCAGCAGGACGCGCTCGAAGCCCGCCAGCAGCAGCAGTTGCAGGCGCGTGAACAGGCGGCCGTCACGTTGCAGCAGGCCAAAGACGCGCATCTGCAACAGCAGCAGCGCTGGCAGCAACACCAGCAGCAGCAACAGCTGGCACAGCAGCAGCTTGCCAGCGCCCGGCAGCAGCGGGATGAACTCGATCAGCGCGTCAGCGGTGAACGTCAGGCATGGCAGCAGCAATTACAGCAGCTGGAACAGCAGCTGGCTGCCCATCAGCTTAGCCTGCCGGCAGCGCCCGAGCGCGCCGGCTGGCTGCAAACGCTGCAGCAGCGCTGGCAGCAGTGGCAGGAAAGTGAGCGGTTACTTGCTGAGCTACAGCCGCAGCTGGCGAAAAGCGAAACGGAAGGCAGCAGCCTGCAGCACGCTCTGGCGCGTGAACAGCAGCAGGTCGCCAGCCTGCAGCAAGCCCTTAACCACCTGCAACAGCAGCAGCAGGCTCAACAGCAGCAGCGCCAGCAGCTGTTTGGCGAGCGGTGCGTGGCGGACGCGCGTCAGCAGCAGCACGCCACGCTGCAACAGCATGACCAGGCGCTGGCGCAACAGCTGCAGCGCTGGCAGCAGGCGCAAAGCGAGCTGCACGGCCTGAAAGGTCAGTATGAACAGATTGTCAGCCAGCAGCAGACGCTGGCGCAGCGCGCAGCGGACGCCGAAAGCGCCTTCCGGCAGGCATTGCTGCTCAGTGATTTCGCTGACGAAAGCGCCCTGCGCGCCGCGCTGCTGGCGGAAGATGAGGTGCAAACGCTGCGCCAGCGGCTGCAAACGCTGGAGCAGCAGCATCAGCAGCACACCGCGCTGCATGCCAGACTGGCGCAGCGGCTGAGCGATCACCAGCAGCAGCGCCCGGCTGCGCTCAGCGATGCCGATGCTGGCTCCATCGCCATCCGGCTGGAGCAGCTGCGCGTGGCGCTGCGTGACAACGCACGCCAGCAGGGCGAAGCGCAGCAGCAGCTGCACAGCGATACCCGGCAGCGTCAGCAGCAGCAAACGCTGCTGGCGCAGATCGCCGCTGACGAAGCGGAACTGGCACAGCTGAGCCGCCTCAACGATCTGATCGGGTCGGCCAAAGGCGACAAGTTCCGCCGCTTTGCTCAGGGCTTAACCCTCGATCATCTGGTTTGGCTGGCAAACCGCCAGCTCGATCGCCTGCACGGCCGCTATTTATTGCAGCGCCGCGTCAGCGATGAGCTGGAGCTGGAAGTGGTCGATACCTGGCAGGCCGATGCCACACGCGACACGCGTACGCTGTCCGGCGGCGAGAGCTTCCTCGTCAGCCTCGCGCTGGCGCTGGCGCTGTCCGATTTGGTCAGCCATAAAACGCGCATTGAATCGCTGTTTCTCGACGAAGGCTTCGGCACGCTGGATGCCGAAACGCTGGACACCGCGCTGGATGCGCTTGATGCCCTCAACGCCAGCGGGAAAACCATCGGCGTGATCAGTCATGTGGAAGCGATGAAAGAGCGCATCCCGGTGCAAATCCGGGTGCGTAAAATGAACGGGCTCGGCTACAGTAAACTGGAGCTGCCGGGCGAGTGATGCGTGAAGTGGCGCGGCGATCAGCTGATCGCCGCGCCAGGTAGATTAACGCGTTACCGGCGCTTTGTAGCGCGGACCGGCCAGCAGACCACCCTGCTCGTTCTGCGCTAACAGACGTGCGCTGGTGACACCCGCAATGGTGTGCGCTTTGTCGCCCGCGTTGCTGGCAATCTGTTTGATCGCCGCCGACACCAGCATGCCAATGATGCCGCCGTTGTTGTTGTTGCTGTTCTCAGAATCATTAGCGGTGGCCATGCCCTGCCACAGCTCTTTACCGCTGCGCAGATCGACCAGACGGGCAGTGGCCGAGACCGTGGTCACCGAATCAACCACCAGGTAGCTGCTGCCATAATCGGTAATCGAAATGTACAGTGCGCTGTCCGCGTTGAAGATGTCATGCAAGCGCTTCGTGCTCACCGCCTGAATTTCATGCCCGTTGCTCAGGCCGTTCTGCTGGAAGGTCTCTTCCACCACCGCCACCGGGAACACGTAGTAACCCGCTTCCGCCAGCGGCTGGGTCACCAGCGAGGTGAAGCTATGCGACGCGTTGATATCCGGCGCACGGTTATCGGCAGGCAGCACCAGAATAGACGCCGGCTTACTGGCACGGAAGGCGCTGTAGTCATACGGTTTCTTATTCTGGGCACAGCCGGTCAGCAGCAGCGCCGCGAATACGCCGCACACGGCAATCAGTTTTTTCATTGGTTCACTCCTTTTTTCTTCATCAGAAAGTCCATGTACGGGGCCGATTCCGGAAACAGCTGCTTCTCAAGGGCGAACTGGCTGAAAGCTTTATCCGTATTGCCGTTTTTGGCGTACAGCAGGCCCAGCTGGGCGTGCAGACCCGGTGCTACCGGCTTGTTCACCGCTTTGGCCTTTTCGATATCCAGATTCAGCGCATCAATCTGCTTCTGCGGATCGCTGTCTTTCTGGTAATAGCTGTAGACCTGCTGCTGGTAATCACCCCAGTAGTAGATCGGCTCCGGTCCTTTTGGCGCACAGCCGGCCAGCACGCCTGCCGCGATCAGCGCGGCGCTCAGTTGCAGTAATTTCATCGTCAATATCCTTATTTCACCGGGCGCCATGCGCCGTTATTGATGCCATCCACCAGGTGGTCGACCGCTTCACGGATCGCCAGATCCATCACTTTGCCGTTCAGGGTAGAGTCATAGCTGGCGGTACCGCCAAAGCCGATCACCTCACGCGCTGACAGCTGGTATTCACCCGCGCCCTGCACGCTATACACCACTTCTGAAGTGGTCACATCCACCACATTCAGGTTCACTTTGGCGTAAGCGATCTGGCTTTTACCGCGGCCGAGGATGCCCCACAGCTGCTGGTCGCCCACTTCTTTGCGCCCGAACTCGGTGATGTCACCGGTGATGATGTAGTTAGCGCCCTTGATGTTCTGCTGGCTGTGTTTGAAGTCGGCTTCCTGCTGCAGCTCTTTCAGGTTGCTGCGATCCAACACGTTGAAGCGATTGGTCTGCTGCAGATGCGTAATCAGAATGGTTTTGGATTGGTTGCCCAGACGATCAACGCCGTCGGAGAAAATCCCATTCATGTATGACGAACGGTTATCAAACTGTCCCACCGCGATTGGGCTGCGCACGCCCTGATAAACCGGCTGGCTTGCGGCGCGAACCTGAGGTGCGTCGATGGCGCGCGACGACTCGGTGGCACAGCCACTGAGCAGCGCGGCGCTTAACAAGGAGAGTGCCGCAAAGGCATATTTCTTCTGCATTTCTGGTCCATGAATAAAGGAAGGGATAACACCGCCACCAGGCGGCAAATTCTGGTTATGCCGACAGTCAGAGTAATGCCATAGCATTCCCTGCTGCGGTCTGTAGACTGTCGGCAGCAGCGCCAGGAATCTTTAGCGAAAATGCAGGCTTATTAATGAATTTAATTAATCGATTAGCGAGACTATCAGGTGGGTTAGTAATGATGGTGGGGCTCAGCGCCTGCCAGCAGGTGTCCGCGCCAGCCCCCAGCCTGGCCAATCAGTGCCAGCCGCAGGGCGATGCTGACAGCGCCGCCTGCCACTGGAGTGAAGCACTGCAGCAGCAGCTCAATAAGCAGTTTCACGATGCGGCGCGCTATGCCGGACAGCAGTGCTGGGTGCGCCTGGAGTGGCAGAACAGTGGGCGCTACGCGGTGACGCAAACCCAGGGCGACGAAGCGCTGTGTTTGCGCGCGTGGCAGCTTATTGGTCAGTCGCGCGGCTTACCGCCTCCGCCGCAGCGCGACCAGCCAGCGTGGTTTGGCTTTGCGCCACACCGGCCTGACTTACCAGCCCATCCTGGCGCCACTGGCGCGGGCTAATACCGAACCAGCGGCGGAAGGCGCGGGAAAACGCGCTGACCTCGGAATAGCCGAGCAGCAGCGCCATCTCCGAGATGGGCAGCTGTCTTTGCTGCAGATAGTGCGTGGCCATTTCGCAGCGCACCTTATCCACCAGCGCGCTAAAGCTGATGCCCTCTTCGCGCAGGCGTCGCTGCAGCGACCAGCTCGACAACCCCATTTTGCCGGCGATCTCCTCCAGTACCGGTTCGCCCTGAATGAGCGTCAGGCTGACCTGTGAACGCGCCTGTTCGACCACGCTCTGCACGCTGGCGCTGCTGTTGAGGCGGCGAATGGCATCCTGCATCACCATCAGCAGCATCGCATCCTGCTCCGGCATGGCGCGCTGCAGGTCGCGTTTCGCGATCAACAGTGAGTTAAACGGCTGATCGAACCAGACCGGCGCATCAAACACTTTGCAGTGCTCGTGCCACTGCTCCGGACGCGGATGTTCAAAGTGCACCTCGCGCGGCGCCCAGTTTTTGCCCGCCACGTGGCGAATCAGGTTGAGGAACATGCCGAGCGTCAGCTCCGCATCCTGACGGCGTGCCAGGATCGCCCCGTGGCGCACCTGATAATCGAGCCGCCAGCAGTCGCCCTTGTCCACCAGCCGCGTCAGCGTATCGTGCTGGTGCCAGGGAAACGCGTTCACTACATTATGCAGCGCCTGCTCCAGCGTCGGCGAGCACAGTCCGATGTAGCCAATTAACCCTAATGACTGCGGTTTGAACTGCCTGCCGTAATGCAAACCGAAGTTATCAAAGCCGGAGTGGCGCGCCGCTTCTTCCATCACGCGGCAATAGTTCACCAGCCCGAGGCTCAGTGTCGGGCTGGCCAGCAGTTCGGAATCGATACCGCTGATGCCAAAGATGCGATCGACATCGCCGCCTTTATCCGTAATGAAGGCGCTCAGACCGGTCGCCGCCGCGGCCAGAACGCCACGGTTGCTGGCGGGTGTGGCAAACGCGCTGAAGGCATCAGCAGCAGAGATGAGTGATTGCATGGGAACCTCTCAGGGATCGCGCGGATAACAGAATGAAGGGATCCAGCAATTTTCATACCAGCGTCACCCGGCGGCGCGCGGTGCAAGGCAATGCACCGCCTGGCCGCCGCTGGCGCGCTCCCGGCGGCGATCCGCGTCCCTGTCAGCGCGCCTGTGACGGCCGGCGCGCTTAATGCGCAGGCACCAGATTACGCCATCAGCGCACGCCGCTGCCCTCTGCTGGTGCAGGTCACGCGCCTACCGGCAGCTGGCTGCTCTCAAGATAGCGACGGCACAGCCGCACCGAATGGCTGGCCCAGTGCGGCCCGAGGCTGAGCGCCATCTCGGTATCGGCGTGCGTGCCCATCCACGCCGTCATCTGGATACGACGCTGGATCAGCAGCGTCGGCACCAGCGCCATCTCAGCATCGCTGATGTGCGCCACGCGTTCATAGCCGAGGATCCAGTTATCCACCCACTCCGCCGCACGCGGATGGTGCTCGACGAAGCTGATCGCGGCCGCCAGATCGTGCAGATACCAGCCCATGCCGCAGTCGTCGAAGTCGATCACCCGGGTCTCGCCTTTGTGCAGCAGCAGATTGGTCAGACGCAGATCGGCGTGGATCAGGCCGTAGCGATCGCGCTCTTTACCAAATTCCGCCAGCGCCTGCCCGGCGCGCTCTACCGCCGCTGCGATAATGCCGTGATCGGCCGGATCGAGATGCGGCGCATCCTGCCAGCGCCCCCAGTGGCTGTGCTCGCTGACCATGGTGTGATGATCCCAGATAATGCGCTGAAAACCTTCGGGTTTCTGCCAGCTGCGGCTGTGCTGATGCAGGCGCGCGGTGATGGTACCGAGCTGCTGAAAGGCTTTGGGATCGACGTCGGTGGTCGGCATCTCGCCGTCAATCCAGTGGAACAGCACCGCATGACGCGTGCTGCCGTCCGCCAGCGTCAGCGTCAGCACGCTTTCACCGTCGCACGCCGGGATGGCCTGCGGCACCATGATGCCGGTCTCGCGCAGCGCATCGAGCCACATCAGTTCACTGAGAATATCCGCTTTGCTGTGGTAATCCGGCCGGTGCAGGCGCAGCGCGTAGCGTTTGCCGCCGGCACGCAGCAAAAAGGTGGCGTTCTCCGAACGGCACAGTAATTGCAGCTCACCGTGCAGCGCGGCGGGATAGCAGGCCAGCGCACGTTGCGCCAGCAGGGTGATCTCGGCATCGGTCAGGGATTCGGCTTGTTTGGCGCTCATTCATCACTCTCCAGCATCAGTCTCTTTAAACCAGTGTTATCAGCATGGGATGAGGTCGTCCTGACTGCCTGACCGCAGAACAGCAAAAGTTGACCGCAGCGTACAGCCAGCGCTTTTTCTGGCAGCGAGTTGACCGCAGAGGACAAAACTCACTGCGCCGGCGTCAAGTTTTCCCGTCCCGGGCAGCGGCATTATCCCTTCACTGTAGCGCAAACCCACAATAGCGCGGTGCCAACGCCGCACAACAAGCATGACGGGGAGATGAAGATGACAGGCAAACTAAAACCCACGCTGGGCACCCTGCATTTATGGGGTATTGCGGTTGGACTGGTGATTTCCGGTGAGTATTTCGGCTGGAGCTATGGCTGGGGCGTGGCCGGGACGCTGGGATTCCTGATCACCACCGCGCTGATCGCCACGCTTTATACCTGCTTTATTTTTAGCTTTACCGAACTGACCACGGCGATTCCGCACGCTGGCGGGCCGTTCGCTTACAGCCGTCGGGCATTTGGCGAAACCGGTGGTCTGATTGCCGGTCTGGCGACGCTGATTGAATTCGTGTTCGCCCCGCCGGCCATCGCCATGGCGATTGGCGCCTACCTCAACGTGCAGTATCCCGATCTCAACCCCAAAACGGCGGCGGTCGGGGCTTATCTGTTGTTTATGGCACTGAATATTCTCGGCGTGAAGCTGGCCGCGATGTTCGAACTGGTGGTGACGGTGCTGGCAGTGCTGGAGCTGCTGGTGTTCATGGGCGTGGTATCGCCGGGTTTCAGCGTCGCTAACTTCGCCGCCAACGGCTGGGCCGGCAGCGACCATTTTGGCATGCCAGCGCTGTCCGGCATCTTTGCCGCCATCCCGTTCGCTATCTGGTTTTTCCTCGCCATTGAAGGCGCGGCCATGGCGGCCGAAGAAGCCAAAGATCCGAAGCGCACCATCCCAAAAGCCTACATCAGCGGCATTCTTACCCTGGTGGTGCTGGCGATTGGCGTGATGCTACTGGCCGGCGGCGCGGGCGACTGGCGCAAGCTGTCGGACATCAACGATCCGCTGCCGCAGGCGATGAAGATGATCGTCGGGGAGCACTCTAACTGGATGCATATGCTGGTGTGGATCGGCCTGTTTGGCCTGGTCGCCAGTTTCCACGGCATTATCCTTGGCTACTCGCGTCAGTTCTTTGCCCTGGCGCGCGCGGGCTATCTGCCGCCCAGCCTGGCGAAGCTGTCGCGCTTCCAGACGCCGCACCGTGCCATCATCGCCGGCGGTGTCATCGGTATCGCCGCCATTTACAGCGACGGACTGATCAATCTGCAGGGCATGACGCTGACGGCGGCGATGATCACCATGGCAGTGTTCGGCGCGATCGTGATGTACCTGATGAGTATGCTGAGCCTGTTTAAGCTGCGCCGCAGCGCACCGGATCTGGAGCGCAGCTTCCGTGCGCCGGGCTATCCGCTGGTTCCGGGCATCGCACTGGTGCTGTCGCTGGTGTGTCTGGTGGCGATGCTGTGGTTTAACCCGGTAATCGGCGGATTGTTTGTGGCGATCATGGTGCTCGGCTACCTTTACTTCCTCGCCACCAAAGCCCAGCGCGAGCGCGCACCGCAGGACTCCATGCTGGTTGGCGAGTAACAAACGCATTGCCCCTGCCCTTCAGGCAACGGAGACGGGTACACAGAGCTCTTTGAGTACCCGTCTCTTTCTGCCCCACGCGATAAATCCATCCCACCACAGCACCGCTCCGGTCTTGCTGCTGTGATACCTTTTTTGCATGACGAAAATGACAATTCATTACGCGTAATCGGGGTGCAACAATCAAAAAAAACACAAAAGGAGCCACTATGCACACCCGACATTTATCGCAAACCCTGACTGTCAGTTCGATCGGCTATGGTGCCATGGGACTGAGCGAATTTTATGGTCAGACAGACGACACCGCTTCACTGCAGCTGTTACACACGCTTATCGACCTGAATATCACGTTTATCGACACCGCGGATATGTACGGGCGGGGCCATAATGAGCGGCTGATTGGCCACTTTCTTGCCGGTCTGGATAACACCACGCGTGAGCAGTTTAACATTGCTACCAAGTGCGGAATCGATCGCCCCGTGGACCAGGCTTATGCCCGGACGATTAACAACCAACCCGACTACATCACCCGCTGCTGTAATGAATCCCTTAAAAGGCTTGGCGTTGAGCGCATCGATCTGTTCTATCTTCACCGCGTGAGCCAGGCTACGCCGATTGAAGAGAGCATGGAATGCCTGAGCCGCCTCGTTAAAGCGGGTAAGATCAACCACATTGGCCTGTGTGAGGTTTCTGCTTCAACCCTGCGCCGGGCCCATGCCGTCCACCCGATCGCCGCCCTGCAAACCGAATATTCACTGTGGACGCGCGATATCGAAGCTGAGATTCTGCCGGTGGTGAAAGAGCTGGGTATAGGTTTAGTTCCCTACTCTCCGCTGGGCAGAGGGTTTCTGACCGGAAAGTATCGTCATAACAGCGACTTCGCCGAGGGTGATTTCCGCAAAAATAATGCGCGCTTTAGTCAATCCAGCCTCGACCATAACGCCCAGCTTCTTGACGCGGTGCACCCGCTTGCTGAAAAGTACAGCTGCACGCCAGGGCAGATTGCGCTGGCCTGGCTACTGGCGCAATACGACAAGCTGATCCCCATTCCGGGAACGAAACAGACCCGCTATCTGGCGGAAAATGCGCAGGCCGCCGATATCGTGCTGGAGCAGGCAGATATCGCCTTACTGAACGCTATCCACCAGCATATTGAGATCAGGGGCGAGCGCTATTCTCAGGAAGGGATGAAAAGCATTAATGCCTGAAGCCATAACCGGGTAACGCCCGGTTATTTTTTCTGACGTCGCGCCGCCAGCCTGCTGCGCGTCCAGACCGATTAACCCCATATCCTGCTGATCTTTAGCGGGGTAGAATAACGTCTTTGATTACCCGGATGGACTCTATGGCGACGGCAGAGCACCTGATCAGCAACCATCTCCCCAGCGTGAAACAGCTTCAATGCTTTCTTGCGGTTGCGCACGAGCTGAACTTTCGCCGGGCCGCCGAACGGCTCAGAATGACTCAGCCTCCGCTAACCCGACAGATTAAGCGCCTTGAGGCCGTGCTGGAGCAGCCGTTGTTTAGCCGCAGCACCCATGACGTCAGTCTGACGGACGCTGGCCGGGCGCTGGTAATCAAAGCGGAGAAGATCCTTCAGGCGCTGAATGAACTCAAGCCTGGCTCGCTTTCTTCAGAAAAGCGCCTGCGTATCGGCCTCACTCGCACGCTGAATTTTGCACTGATTGCGCCCATTCACCAGCAACTGCTGAAACTGGACGCCGCCGACGATGTGGAAACGCCCGATCTGACGTCTGCGCAGTTGCTGCAGTGTCTGGCAAAAAACCGCCTGGACCTGGTACTGACGGGCGAAAGGGCAACCGGCCACGAAGATACCGTTCAGTACCAGTGGATCGGTCGTGAGCCTTTGCTGGTAGCAATGCCGGCCAGACATCCGGCCAGCCTGAAAGAAAAAGTCTCGCTGGAAGCGATCGGTGATTTACCGCTGTTCTGGTTTGCCAGAAGCGCCAATCCGTCGTTCTACGATAAATGTGAACGCTTGTTTTCACAGCTCCACACCCCGCTTAAAAGAGTTAAAGAGCCCGATGATTCACTGGTTATGCTGACACACATTGCCCGAGGAAAAGGCTTTGCCCTGATGCCGCAGTCGAAATGTACCTTTCATCAGGAAGGGTTGTGTTATCGCGCACTGGCTGACGATGAAGCGCAAAATCTGCATATCGATATTTATGCCGCCATCCGACTGAATGAAAACCGGCCAGCCGTGCTGCATGCGCACGATATCGTGTGTCACGCCGGTCAGTTAAGCCAACACTGACCCGCTTCGGCCCCCTCTTCCGCTGGAAGAGGGGTTAAGCACGCATAAAGCGTCGTTACGCTACCCTTTCACCGGCCACAGCCAGGCGGCACCGCGTACGCCGCTGGAGTCACCGTGCACCGCTTTCAGCACCGGCGTTTCGCACTCGCGGCCGAATACCCACTGTTTCATCAGCGTCGGCACCGTCTGGTACAGCCGATCGTTGTTGCTCATGCCGCCGCCGAGCACAATCACATCCGGATCGAGCAGGTTAACCACCTGCGCCAGCGATTTGGCCAGCCGCGTTTCATAACGGCTCATCGCCAGCTCGGCCACCGGATCCTGCTGCTCGATCAGCCGGATGATCTCCGCGCCCTTCAGCGCCTGTCCGCTGAGACGCTGATAATCAATGGCGAAGCCGGTGCCGGAGACAAACGTCTCAATACAGCCCTGCAGCCCGCAGTAGCACGGCACTTCCGCGCGATAACGCAGTTCGTCTTCATCCATCCACGGCAGCGGATTGTGCCCCCACTCGCCTGCGTTACCGTTACCGCCAATGCGTGATTCACCGTTGATGGCCACGCCTGCGCCGGAACCGGTGCCAATGATCACCGCAAACACCAGCGGCTGGCCTGCGCCTGCGCCATCGACCGCTTCGGAAACCGCCAGGCAATTCGCGTCATTGGCGATGCGCACGTCACGATTCAGCGCACGCGCCAAATCTTTGTCCAGCGGCTGGCCGTTGAGCCACGTCGAGTTAGCATTTTTTACCCGCTGGGTATAAGGAGAAATCGTGCCGGGAATGCCGATGCCGACCGTTCCCTGCTGCCCGGTCTGCGCTTCCGCCAGCAGGACTAAATCGACAATCGCCTGCACCGTGGCGGCGTAGTCGTCACGCGGGGTATTCACGCGGTGGCGGAACAGCTCCTCGCCCTGGTCAGACAGCGCAATCACTTCAATTTTGGTGCCGCCTAAATCAATACCGATACGCACGATTTATTCCTCATTATTCGTTCAGGTGACAGATACAGTAGAAGGCTGAATCGGGAAAGGCAATGAAACCACTCCGATGTTTCGCTATCATGCGCGCTGACTGTTTTAGACTTGTGCGCCCGATCGCACCCACGGTAAGGAATCCTGATGTTGTGGTTTAAAAATATGATGGTTTATCGTCTGAATCGGGACATCCCGCTGTCCGCAGACGATCTGGAAAAACAGCTCGACGCCTTCACCTTCACGCCGTGCGGCAGCCAGGACATGGCCAAAACCGGCTGGGTCTCGCCGATGGGCAACCGCAGCGAAGCGCTGACGCATGTGATTAACGGTCAGATAGTGATCTGCGCCCGCACCGAGCAGAAAATTCTGCCGTCGCCGGTGGTGAAGCAGGCGCTGGAAGCCAAAATTGAGAAGCTGGAAGCGGAACAGAGCCGCAAGCTGAAAAAGACCGAAAAGGATTCGCTGAAAGATGAAGTGCTGCATAGCCTGCTGCCGCGCGCCTTCAGCCGTTTCAGTCAGACCTTTATGTGGATCGACACCGTCAATAATCTGATCATCGTCGACTGCGCCAGCGCGAAGAAAGCGGAAGATACGCTGGCGCTGCTGCGTAAGAGCCTCGGCTCGCTACCGGTGGTGCCACTGACGCTGGAAAATCCGATCGAACTGACGCTGACCGAATGGGTGCGCTCCGGTGAATTGCCGGCGGGTTTCACCCTGATGGACGAGGCTGAGCTGAAGGCGATACTGGAAGATGGCGGCGTGATCCGCTGTAAAAAGCAGGATCTGGTTTCCGACGAGATCGCCACCCACATCGAAGCCGGTAAAGTGGTCACCAAACTGGCGCTCGACTGGCAGGAGCGTATTCAGCTGGTGATCGCCGATGACGCCTCGGTGAAGCGTCTGAAGTTCAGCGACACGCTGCGCGAGCAGAATGACGATATCGATCGCGATGATTTCGCCCAGCGTTTTGATGCCGATTTCATTCTGATGACCAGCGAGCTGGCGGCATTGATCAGCAATCTGGTGGAAGCGTTAGGCGGCGAAGCGCAGCGTTAAGCGGGCATCGCCGGCTGGAAGGATAGTACGGGTGTGTTTAACGGTCGCCATGAATGGCGCCCCTGCAAATATGCTGATTCATACCTGTAGGGTCAGCATTTATGCTGACCGCAGGCCACACCCCATGCTGGCGCATAAAAAAACCGGTAACGCCGCACAGGCATTACCGGTTGATCATGGATGCTGCTTTAACGCTTAAAGATAGCGGCACAGGTAAGACGTTGGCTCCGCCACCTGCAGGTGGAATTCGCTGTGGCCCGGCACGTTAAATACCGATCCGGCTTCGTACCATTTCCACTCGGCTTCGCCCGGCAGCAGCACTTTCAGCGCGCCGCTCACTACCGTCATCTCTTCTGGCTGGCCGGTACCAAAGGTGTATTCGCCTTCCGCCATCACGCCAACGCTGGCCCGGCCAATGGTCACGCTGTCGAAACCAATGGATTTCACTTTTCCGTCGAAATACTCACTTACGTTGAGCATGTTACTTCCTCACAGCACATTAGGGTTACCGGCAGATTACAAGGGAACTCGCTGATCTGTCACGCGAATTAGCGCCGCCCGTCGCAAGTTGTGATCGGCCTCGATCAGACGATCAGTTCAGCCGCCAGTTTCGCCACCAGCACATTCGACAGCAGCACCGGAATGCCCAGCATGTTCTGCAGGAAATCGCGGTGTTTCTGGTGATAACCGATACAGTCGAGCACCACCACATCAGCGCCCTGCTCCTGCAGAGTCAGTCCGGCTTCCATCAGTTCGCTCTGCTGCGCCAGGTATGGGCTGGCGACGGCAAAACAGGGCGAGCTTTGCAGGTTACGCCATTTGCTGGCCTGCTCAGCGATCTGCTCCTCAACCGGCACCACGATGCCGATTTTGTGCGTCTGTACGATGGCGCTGACCAGCGGCGGAATGATGCGATCCGGCTCCAGCAGCAGCGCCGACGTGGTTTTCAGCGTACCGAACTCACCGGTACACAGCAGCAGAATGGTGTCGTAACCCTGCTGCTCCAGCGCGGTAATTTTACGCTGTAGTCCCTGTTCGACGGTGGCCGCCGCCAGCCGTACCTGTTCGCCGCTGCTCATGCGCGAAACCAGCACTTTATCACCCGGCGCAGGCGCGTATAACTGCTCCACTTCGGCCAGCGTCAGGCCATCCAGCAGACCGGCATGCGCGACGGCGTCGGCGGGCAAATGCTCCTGCAGCAGCGGCAAAATATCGCTACGCGGTGACTGGCCAATGGTTAAGGTTACTAGCGACGGTTTCATCATCAGGCTTTCCGGCTGCGCAGGTGACTTAGGCTACCATACAAAGATAGCAGCAGCGCGTACTCCTGCGGGTCATAAAACTGGCAGGTCTCACGGCCAAACTCTTTGGCCACTTCCACCGCAAAGCGCACGGTCGCCGCGATGTCCACTTCATGGCTGGCGCCGGTGCCGCAGCCAGGCACCACGGATTGCGCACAAATCGCGACGCCCACCACTGGCACATCGGTGGCGGTGGACGGTTGCAGGATGCTGTTAAGGTGATACACGCCGTTGCCGTAAGGGGTGATGTCCTGCGTGGTGATCGGGAAGGTCACCGCAGGCTGACCGCTGGTCATCTCCATGATGCGCAGCAGATCTTCCGACACGCGCAGGATGTAGCCCTCTTTCACCGTGGGTGACAGCGCATAGCCCTTATGGTTGAGGATGCGGTTTCCTTTCGTGGTATCGATAGAGAGAATCGCGTCAACGCCCGCAACCACTTCGTTGTCATTCATGGTGATGTCGTCGCACGGCGAATCCATGAAGTCCACCGGCTCGTGCGGCCGGGTCGGCGCATCCGGACAAATATGGGTGGTCACGATCACGTCGCCGGCCAGCACGTCGCCTTTGGTCTGCATCTGTGCCAGCTTCAGCGCGCTGCTCACTGCAGCGACCGCACCGTCGGCGTCGGACACCATGCCGATGCGCGTCGGGCGCGCACCGATGCCGCCGAGACGGCCAATGATCCCCAGCGTCGGCGCGCTGCCGCCCCGGCTTTTGCCCTGGGCGCCAGGAATGTCGATGCGCACAAAATCGGTGCGCCCTTTTGGCCCACTGACGCGCTTAAAGCTGGCTTGCACGCCAGGATAGGCGGCGAACAGATCGACCACCTGCTGGCCATCCACGTAGGCGCTGTCGAGTAACTCAAAAACCTGTAGTGTCTGCTGTAAACTCATCGCTAAATCCCTGGATTATTTCTTACTGCTACTGGCAAAAAGTGAGTGGAAGAAGCTGTACAGCGCGTCGCCCGCAATGAATCCAGCGGCCATCACCTCCATCGGTGAACGTCCACGCTCGCCCCACACGCGCAGGATCAGGACACGTAACGCAATCCCGACCAGCACCGCCCAGCCTGCGGCGGCGTTGTTGATTAACAGACCGGTGGCTAACAGCACGCCGAGCTGGCGCTTAGGCCCGCCGATCAGCTGAATAATCGCTCCCGGAATCGCCCACATCAGCAGGCTACCGGCAATGCCCGGCTCCGCGCCGGCCTGAATGGTTTTGGCGTAAACGCGCGCCACCGGCGGCAGCAGGTTGTCGACAAAGAACAGGTTATGCGCATACCACACTACCGGAATTGCGATGACGAAAGCGATCATCGCGGCGATCAGCTGGATGCGGCGGCCCCACAGCTCCTGCTGCACATCGGCCCCGTTACCGCGCAGAATAAAGCCGGCCTTCAGGTCATAGCCCATATCAGCGAAGGCCGGACCGGTGGCCGCGGTGAAGCCGCACAGCAGGCACAGCGCCAGCGGCGGGAAGCCGAGCAGGATGCCGAGGATCAGGGTGATCAGCGCCACCGCGAAGGCCGGGAACCAGCCCGAGTGCATGGCGGCGATGCCGACAATCAGCTCATGCACAAAGGCGGCAAAGGCCGCGTAGATAATAAACAGCAGCAGCATCGGCAGGCCCATTTCGCTCCACAGCCCGCCACCCAGCGCCAGCAGCGCCGAGATCACGATATAGCCGACAGTTCCCAGGCCGAGCGCGCGTTTAACTTCGCTGTCGCTGCGGCTGACGTTGAGGTTGTCGTGACGGCGACTGCGAATCACCTGTACCACCTGAATCAGCGCCACCAGACCGGCTCCGACCATTACGCCGTGCGGAATGTACAGCGCGTTGATATCGATACCGGCAACCGGTTGCGCATAGGCACGCAGCAGGAAGCCGATGCCGAGCATGGTCAGCGCCCAGATATTGCCAATGAATGCCGTACCAAAAGCGGACATCGGGATTTTCAGCATTGAGCCCGCGACGCCACCCACGATTCCAGCCACCAGCAGCCACGCCTGGCGACCGCCCTTATCACCGGCTTTGATCGCTTCTGCCGCTGCCACGCCTGGTGGCCATGCATTGCTGGCCGGGAATACGCGCGTGTCGAACAGACGATACAGCAGCCACGCATCCAGCAGCATGGCCGCGCTGACGCCGACAAACAGCGGCAGCACCAGCTGCGGCTCACCCAGCGCCCACGGCACGGCAATCGGCATCAACAGACTGTTAGCGGCACCAAAGGTAGCGGAAGAGATGGCGGTCTGCGCCAGGTTCTGCACTTCGACTGAACGGTAGCGGCGAAACCACTGTAGCGGAATACGCGCCAGCAGCATGGCAAATAGCGCGCCGATAATAGAAGTATTGGGCGTTACCCCAATAGTTGTGATCAGCTGTACCCCAATGATGGCCCCTGCAACTGACAGCAGAACCAGCATCAGGCCCACGCCAATATTTTTTATTGGATTATCCAGACGCATATTATCCCCGTATTTTCACCCTGTAGAAAACGCGCAATGACATTGTGCCCGACACGCGGAACCTCAATGTTTTATTCATCGTTCCCTGATTATTGAAATAAGCAGGTCCGAAGACCTGCTATTTCCCCGGTGTGGCGCGAAGTATTACGCCTTGAAATCAAATTAGGGTTGTCCTGTTTTATTCAGGACGCTGCGCCATATTTTTCGGCCATCAGTGCAGCCGTTGCGCGCAATTCGCTGAGCAGCGCTTCCGGATAACCCGGGGCCGCTTCCTGCGAAAGAAATGAGAGACACAATGCGGCACTTTCACCGCGGTGTTTATTGGTTACCGCTACGGCAAGCGAGCTAATGCCAGGCAGCGTTTCATTGCGTGCCAGTGCCCAGCCCTGCTGACGAATCAGCGCCAGCTCTTTGCACAGTGCATCGATGTTCAGCGGTGAATTGATCGACGCGGTTTGCCAGTTATAGCTGAAGCGCGCGCGCACCTCGTCATCGCTCAGCTGCGCTAACAGCACGCGGCCGGTCGACGTGCCGGTAACCGATACCCGTGTACCCGGCGGCGTCACAAGCTGGGTAAAGAAGCGACCGTGGTACATGCGCATCACCAGCACATCGTCACCGTCCAGCACTGAGATATAGCCCATGCAGCCGCTGCTGGCCGCCAGGCGCGCCATCGGCGCCGATGCGCTGTCAATCAGCGGTGTCGAAAGATAGTGCCCGGCAACGGACAACAGCACGCGGCCAATCTGAAAACAGCGGCTGTCGGGATCGCGCTCCAGTAAGCCTTCGCTTTCCATGGTCGCCAGCAGGCGCGACACGGTACTTTTCGGCAGCCCCAGCGCCTCCACCACCTCGGTAAAGGTCAGGCCGGGATGGCCCTGCGCCACGCCAAAGCGCTGAAACAGCTTAAGCACGGCGGCGGCATTTTCGAGTGTGGTCATGGCGCTGGTTTCACTATATGGAACTGAGTTCCTGTATCGATAACCCGAAAGTAAAACGCGACGGTTTATCGGTCAAGCGCAAATTTTGCACCGGACAAAACGCAGGCTATTTAAGGCAGCAGAAAATAAGGGCTAAAGGCAAAATAAAAAGACGTTATCAGGCAGGAGAGCGATTAAACAGAAAAGACGGCAGCTTTTATCGCCATAATTAGCGCATCAGGGAAAATAAAAAATCTATTTAGCGACCGGACGTAATTACGCTAAAGCGGGCATCCCTGCCCGCCGGGATTATTCTTTTTCCACATCTTCATAGCGGTCTTTGGCATCCTGCGCTTCCGCTTCCGATTTATGTTCGCTAATTAAGGTATCCGGACGTGGATGGTCGGCCCGTAATTCATACCAGGTGACGGTATTGCCCGCCTGCCCTTTTTCAACGGCAACAATGCGCGCTTCTCGCGGATAGGGTGGTCTGGTTGGCATCGTTTTCCCTCTTATGTCAGGTTTCCACACAGACAGCGGTGATCCTCTGCCTGCTATTCAGTATAGACAATCGAGGATCGCTGTAAAAAAGAGGGAGAATTCTTAGGCAGTTAGCTGGCGCGGGCGAGAGACAGCGATTGCAGAATATGTTCCACCACCTGCTCCGGTGCCTGCATCGCGTTGACTTCATGGTGCGCGGCCTGACGATAGAGCTGCGCGCGTTCACGCAGGATATCTTCCATCTCTTCCGCGATGGGCCGGCCGGTCAGGGTGGGACGCTGTGCCGCTTCTGGCTGACGCTCCAGCCGATCGGCCAGTACGTCAGAGGGCGCGTTGAGCCAGATGACCTGGCCATGCTCGCGCATGAAGTGGCGATTGACGTCAGCCAGCACCATGCCGCCGCCGGTGGCGATTACGCTGGCAGGCGCGGTAACCGCCCGCAGCGATTCACTTTCACGCGCGCGAAAGCTGTCCCAGCCTTCCGTCGCCACAATCTCAGCCACGCTGCGCTGTGTGGTGAGCTGCAGGTGGTGGTCGGTGTCACGAAAGGCATAGCCCAGCGCTTGCGACAGCGCCTGGCCAATGGTGGTTTTACCGCAACCGCGTGCGCCGATCAGATAGATGGGTAATGACATCCGGGCTCATCCTCCGCCGTAGTCTGCCGCGCGGGCAACGTCATCAGGTCAATAATGCGTCGCATGATACCTGGATTTTATTTTATCAGCCAGCCGCGAAGCACGAATTACGCGTATTTCAGCGATAGCTAATGCCATTGTTTTGATTTTTAACGGGAAAACGATGCGCATTTCGTGCATCAGGCGATTTGTAAGCGCGGGGCAACATTTGCTTACCAGGCCGCTGATTTACTTTCTGTCACGCAGCCCGCATATACGCTTTATAGTTCAGGCAACGGACGTCCTGTTGGTCGCCTGAAGAACAACACGCTATGCCTAACCGGAGGTTCACCATGCAGAGCCAGGAACAACAACTTATTGAAAGCCTGTTCAGCCGTCTGAAACAGGCGGAAAGCCAGAGCGGCCCGCGTGATGCCGGTGCCGAACAGTTAATCAATCAGCATTTACAGAGCCAGCCCGGTGCGCCCTACTACATGGCGCAGGCGATCCTGATTCAGGAAGCGGCGATGAAAAAGCTCAACGCGCAGGTATCGGAGCTGGAGAGCCGTCTGGCGCAGGCGCAGCAGCAGGCCCCGCAGCAAAGCAGCGGCGGTTTCCTGTCGAGCCTGTTTGGCGGCGGTTCACGCCCGGCGCAGCCGCAACAGCCGGCATGGAACAGCGCACCGCAACAGCCACAATATGCCGCACCGCCTCAGCAGCAGTATGCTGCACCGGCGCGCGGTACCGGTTTCCTGGGGGGCGCACTGCAAACGGCTGTCGGCGTGGCCGGCGGTGTGGTGATGGCGGATATGCTCACCAGCCTGTTCCACCATTCGCAGCCGGAAGAGATCGTTAATATCATCAACGAACCGGCGCTGCCGCAGGTGGATGATAATCTGGACACCTTCAACGGCAATGACAGCAACAATGCCTTCCTGAATGACAATTCAGGCTGGGACAACAACAGCTTTGCCGATAACAATGATTTCAACGATTTCGGCAGCGGCGGTGATTTTGACGACGACGACAGCTTCGTCTGATTAACGCTGACGTAACCATTTATCCAGTTCGTTGGCAAACTGCTGGCGGTCTCGTGGGCTTAGTGCCGACGGGCCGCCGCTCTGAATGCCGCTGGCGCGCATCGTTTCCATAAAATCGCGCATGGTCAGACGCTGGCGAATGGTATCGCTGCTGTAGCGCTCCCCGCGCGGATTCAGCGCTGCCGCCCCTTTCTCCAGCACTTCTGCTGCCAGCGGGATATCGCCGGTAATCACCAGCTCGCCCGGCTGCACGCGTTTCACAATCTCGTTATCGGCCACGTCAAAGCCGGCAGCCACCTGCAGCGTTTTCAGAAACGGCGACGGCGGTACGCGCAGCGGCTGGTTAGCGACGAAAGTCACGGTGACTTTGGTGCGCTCAGCGGCGCGATACAACACCTCTTTGATGACATTGGGACACGCATCGGCATCCACCCAAATCGACATGTTTAATCCTTATTAACGGGCAATGCCTGCGATCTTGCCGCGCTGACCGCGAATGGCAAATGTTATTTGTGCGCGACTTGTTATTCACCGCCGCTGACGTAAGCTAACCCACTGAGAAAACCGAACCACGTAAAGGATAAAGCGATGCTGGAGAAGAAAATCGGGTTTGTCGGCTGCGGCAATATGGCGAAAGCCATCATCAGCGGCCTGGTGAACAGCGGGCAGATCGCCCCGGCCAATATCTGGGTGCACGATCGAAAACCCGACACCAACCAGGCGATGGCGCAGCAGTATGGCGTGACGGCGGCAGAAAGCGTCGAGAGTCTGGCACGTGAAGTGGACATTCTGTTTGGCGCGGTGAAACCCAACGTGATTCTCAAAGTGCTCAAGGATCTGGCCGGCCAGCTGAAGAAAGATGCGCTGGTGGTGTCGATTGCCGCAGGTGTGACGCTGGATTCGCTGGCGGCGGTGCTCGGTCACGATCGTAAAATCATCCGCGTAATGCCGAATACGCCGTCGCTGGTCAACGAAGGCATGACCTCTATTACGCCGAACGTGCTGGTAGAACCGCAGGAAGTGGACGAGGTGGTGACCATTTTTGAGAGCTTCGGCAAAGCGGCGGTGGTGAACGAGTATCTGATTCATGCCGTGGTGGGTGTCAGCGGCTCGGCACCGGCTTACGTGTTTATGTTTATCGAAGCGATGGCAGATGCCGCCGTGCTGGGCGGCATGCCGCGGGCGCAGGCTTATCAGTTTGCGGCGCAGGCGGTAAAAGGTTCCGCCCAGATGGTGCTGGAGACCGGCAAACACCCTGGCGAACTGAAAGATATGGTGTGCTCACCGGGCGGCACCACCATTGAAGCGGTGAAGGTGCTGGAAGAAAAAGGCTTCCGCGCTGCGGTGATGGGCGCGATGCAGCAGTGCATGGCGAAGTCCGAGGCGCTGAGTAAGCAGTGATGGTGCGGGTTTCCCCTCACCCTAACCCTCTCCCGCAGGCGGGAGAGGGGACTGTTGGGTGCTCGTTTGTCTCTTCCGCAGGCGGGAGAGGGGACTGTTGGGTGCTGGCTTCAGGATCAGCCCTGATACGCTTCAAACAGCGCCAGGCCTTGTTCCAGCGTCATTGGCTGCTGCATCTCATGCACCAGCGCGGCGGTGAGCGTATACATGCCGGCTGAACACACTGCCGCAATCATGCCCTGCTGGCAGTAAAAAGCGATGAAGCGTTTGTCCTGCAGCGATCCCAGCAGGCGATAATCATCCCACTCCTCTGCATGCCCCAGATACTCATAGCGGGTGCCGTAATGCGCAGTCCAGAAGAACGGCACGCGATCGTACATGATGCGTTTGCCCAGCATATTCAGCGCGGCAATGCGCCCCTGCTGATGCGCCACGCGATAGTGCTCAATGCGCTGCACGCCACGCGGCGTGAGATAGCTGGCAATATCTCCCGCGACCCAGATGTTTTCACTGACCCGCAGCTGACTGTCGGCCAGCAGGCTGCCATCCTTCTGTAAGGGCAGGTCGTGAATAAAATGGGTGGCCGGCACAATGCCGGTGGCAAACAGCACCTGGCTGGCTGGCACGGTTTTGCCACCTTTGAGCCGCACGCCACTCACTGCGCCTTCGCCGGTCAGCGCTTCCGGTTCACCCTCGACAAATTTCACGCCGTTGCTGCGGTGCAGCTCATAAAAATGACGGCCAATCTCTTCGCCGAACTGGCTGGCAAACGGCAGCGGATGACGCGCCACCACCGTGACATCAATGTCGCGGTTACGCAGCGCACCGGCCACTTCCATACCGATAAAACTGTTACCGATAATCACCAGCTGCTGCGCTTCATCCACCTGCGAAATCAGCGTGTCGGCCTGGCGCAGTGAACGCAGCAAATGCACGCCATCCAGATCCTTGCCCGGGATATCAAGCGGCTGCGGCACGCCGCCGGTCGCGATCAGCAACTGGTCAAACTTCACCAGCTGCCCGTCTTTCAGCACCAGCGTCTGCTCCTGCGCCTTCAGCTGCACCACCTCCCCCTGTAGCCACACCACCGGGCCCAGCACATCCTGTTTCAGCAGCTTTGGTACCTCATTGATGGCCATCTTGCCGGAGGGGACAAATTTACTCAGCGTGGTGCGATCGTAAGGTGCGTCGCTTTCACGCTCGATACGCACAATACGACCGCTAAAGCCTTCATCGCGCAGCGTCCAGATCGCAGCACTGCCCGCCGCGCCAGAGCCGAGAATCACGCACACCGGCGCTTCACCCTGGGCCACCGGCGCACTGGCTGGCGACATCGCCTGCGGATTGATCAGCACCTGCCCCTGTTCAATGCGCACCGGATAGCGTTTGAGATTGGCCAGCGCCAGCGGCTCGCACATTTTGCCATCGCGCAGCTCAAACACCGCCTTATGCCACGGACACACCAGTTTGTCGCCGCACACTGCGCCCTGCTCCAGCGGTGCGCCCGCGTGCGGACATTTTGCCTGCAGCGCCTGCACGCGGTCGCCGTCGCGAATCAGCACCATATCCGTTTCGCCGACGGTCACTTTAGTGGGTTTACGCTGCGCCAGCGCCTTGAGTTCCACGACAGATTGATAGCTCACGGTTCGCCTCCTTCGGGGTTATTCGTCTGATACGACAATTCCTTACAAAGAGTAAGTGTGGCAAAGCGTGAGGATTTAGCAGGAGAAACAAAGCGAAACGGCGGTTAACTGACTGTTAAACCGCCGTTTTAAGCGGCACGAAAGGATCAGAAGAAGACGCTGGGCACGATGATCAGCGCGAAAATCGCCACAATCAGTCCATGTTTGACCCAGTAATACAACCGGCGATTGCGTTTCTTCAGGTTTTGACCGGCATCGCGCAGCGCATAAACGTATTTGAAGATGCGGTTGAGGAAGCCGGTACGATCGTTTTCGTCGTTGGGCGATGCCGCTGCTGACATTAACGTCGAGCCCACCCAATGGTTGACCGCCTGCGCCCAGCGCCATTTCATTGGCCGCTCGATATCGCAAAACAGGATGATACGCGTCTGCTCGCTTTCATTCTGCGCCCAGTGCACGTAAGTTTCGTCGAAGATCACCGCCTGACCGTCGCGCCAGCTGTGGCGCTGACGATCCACTTCAATAAAGCAGCGATCGTCGTTCGGCGTTTGCAGCCCGAGGTGATAGCGCACCGAACCGGCATAAGGATCGCGGTGTTTGCCCAGATGGCTGCCCGGCGGCAGTTCAGCAAACATGGCCGCTTTAACGCCGGGAATGTTGCTCACCAGTTCGGTGGTTACCGGACAGAGTTCGCGCGCTGACGGATGTGCATCGCTATACCATTTTAAATAGAAACGCTTCCAGCCACGCTTGAAGAAGGTATTAAATCCGGCATCGTTATGCGTCTGCGCCGCTTTAATGTGATCCTGCAGGCGAATGGCTTCATCGCGAATCACCTGCCAGTTATCGGTCAGCTGACGCAGCTCAGGAAAATCCTCAACCGGAAAATAGGGCTGTTTAGCCGGCAGTCGCGACAGCCCGGTCATAAACATATTGATCGGCGCCATAAAAGTGGAGTGATCAAATAACTGACGGGAAAACTTTTGCTTTTCCACGCCGCGTGAGTGGGCGTAAAGCACACTAATAATAAATACACCAATAATGATCGCAGCGACCATACAACAGGTTCCTTATGTTGCACGTAAAGCCGCTCTGGCCACGGTTAAGCGCCAGAGAGACTGGATGGGGAGAAATGGAATTTTATGTAAGGATTTTGTAAAGTTTTGGCAACGCGTGCCGTTTATGACAGAAAAAATACGTCGCGCATTAACCCTGCGAGTGCGGACACAAAAAAGCGGCCCGCAGGCCGCCAGAGGTTTAAGCACTCTTCTTCAGACAGCTGCTCATAAAGGTTTTACGCGCATCGCCGCTGAGTTTTTTCTCTCCTGCTTCGTTATTACAGCTTTTCATTTTCATCTGCTGCGGCGTCATATTGCCCATTTTGCTGTCTTTCTTCAGGCATTCGCTCATAAAGCTTTTACGCGCATCGCCTTTCAGATTTTGCGCGCCTGCATGCTGATTACACAGCGTCATTTTTTCCTGCTGCGCGGTTTTCTCCGCCGCGCCCGCACCGCCAGCCAGCAGCAGGCCTGCTGCCATTATTGCCACAAGACACGATTTCATTGCCGGTTTCTCCGCGTGATTATTGCCTGTTAAGCATGGCACGGAATAAGCAAAGCGGAAAAAAATCTATGCGCGTACGGCGGGATTATTCACGCGGGTGGTTGAGCAACTTTTCGACGTAATTGCGCAGCATCAGCGCGTCCGGATTTTCCTGCACGGAAGCGGCGGGCGGCATCGCGCGATCAATACCCGCCGCGATGTCGCTAACCTGGGCGGCATCCAGTCTGCGCAGCATGGCGGTGAGCACGATTTCCAGCGCCTCAACCTGGACCACTAATTCTTTAGACTCTTCTTCTTTTTCTGCCAGCTTAAGCAGGAGTTCCGCAATCAGGTTTTTCATGCGATGGACTCAGTCAGAATGGGAAAACAAAAATTAGCATTGGCAGGATTAAAACAACAAGAATTTTTGCCGGCCAGAGGAAAAATAATGGTTAGCCGAAGCGTAAAAAAAGTGGCTGAAATTCAATATATAACGGCGAAACGTTTCACTGACAAAATACGCCGCAGATAAAACGTTTCGCATCGCTGCATTAATTATGCACTGGCGCTAAATTAACGCGGCCCCTGATACCCATGGCCGGGACCGCCACCGCCAGGACCACCCCAACCTCCTCCTCCGCCGCCCGGCGGCGGAAAAAGACAACCGCTTAACGCGGACACCAGCGCCACAACGGCAGCGAGCTTAACGACACGGATCATATTTACCTCAGGTTGCTGAAATTGCGCTGAGTGTATGAAGCGGCGGTTAACACGACAATACAGAATGCTCCGCAACCCGGCGCTATTCATGCCTGCTCACCACGCTTAACGTTTTAGTGGCAAGAAACCGCTAAAAAAGCCTCACAGACCGCGCAATACGCCAGCTTAAGTTACAGCGAACGCTGTGCCGCAAACGTCAGTGCTGCTCGCTGTGCGCGCAGTAACAAAATTGCGCGCTGCGTCTTTACAGCTAACGCTATTTCACGCAATGTGAGCGCAATACAATTAATGAGATCTCACTATGACCTTAGCGGCTGTTTCTCTGAGTGAAGTGCTGGCGCGCCGTGACTGGGAAAACCCGGTTATTACCAACCTGCATCGCCTGGACGCGCATCCACCCTTTGCCAGCTGGCGCGATGAAGTCAGCGCGCGCGATGGCCATTCCTCACCTGCGCAGCAGCGGCTGAATGGTCAGTGGGCCTTCAGCTATTTTACCGCGCCGGAAGCGGTGCCGCACAGCTGGCTGCTACAGGACTTACCGGACGCCGCAACGCTGCCGGTGCCTGCCAACTGGCAGTTGCACGGCTACGACGCGCCCATTTATACCAACGTGCAGTATCCCATTCCGGTCAATCCCCCTTTGGTGCCACGTGAGAACCCCACCGGATGTTACTCGCTCACATTTAAAGTTGATGACGGCTGGTTAAGCCAGGGACAGACGCGCATCATCTTCGATGGTGTCAGCTCGGCCTTTCATTTGTGGTGCAACGGACAGTGGATGGGCTATTCGCAGGATAGCCGCTTACCCGCCGAATTTGATCTCAGCCACGCGCTGCAGCCGGGAAACAACCGTCTGGCGGTCATGGTGCTGCGCTGGAGCGACGGCAGTTATCTGGAAGATCAGGACATGTGGCGCATGAGCGGCATTTTCCGCGACGTGACGCTGCTGCACAAACCGGACACCCGCCTGAGCGATGTGCAGCTCGAAACCGCGCTCAGCCCGGAATATCTGCGCGGCGATTTACGGGTGAGTGTCAAAATCCATGCCGGCACGCGCCCGCTCAGTCAGTGTCGGGTACGCGTCACGCTATGGCGCAACGGCGACTGTATTGCGCAGCACGAACAGCCGCCGGGCAGCGCCATCATTGATGAACGTGGACACTATCCGGAACGTACCCTGCTGGTGTTGCCGGTGCGGCAACCGCTGTTGTGGAGCGCCGAAATGCCTCATCTCTACCGCGCGGTAGTCACGCTGCTTGATGATGCCGGCGAGGTGATCGAAGCCGAAGCTTATGATGTGGGTTTCCGTCGCGTCAGCATTGAGCACGGCCAGCTGTGCCTCAACGGCAAGCCGCTGCTGATACGCGGCGTTAATCGTCATGAGCACCATCCCGAGCGCGGTCAGGTGGTGGATGAAGCCAGCATGCGTCAGGACATTGAACTGATGAAGCGCCACAACTTTAACGCGGTGCGCTGCGCTCACTATCCTAATCATCCGCTGTGGTATCGGCTGTGCGATGAGTACGGCCTGTACGTGGTTGACGAAGCCAATATCGAAACGCACGGCATGCAGCCGATGAACCGCCTCTCCGACGACCCGCGCTGGTTTGCCGCCTATAGCGAACGCGTAACGCGCATGGTGCAACGCGATCGTAACCATGCCTGCATCATCATCTGGTCGCTGGGCAATGAGTCCGGCCACGGCAGCACGCACGATGCGCTGTACCGCTGGGTGAAAAGCAGCGATAGCACGCGCCCGGTACAGTATGAGGGCGGCGGTGCCAACACGGCGGCCACCGATATTCTGTGCCCGATGTATGCGCGCGTCGATCAGGACCAGCCCTTCCCGGCGGTGCCGAAGTGGTCACTGAAAAAATGGATCAGCCTGCCGGATGAAGCGCGTCCGCTTATCCTGTGTGAATACGCCCATGCGATGGGAAACAGCTTTGGTGGCTTTGCCAAATACTGGCAGGCATTTCGCCAGTTTCCGCGGCTGCAGGGTGGCTTCGTCTGGGACTGGGTCGATCAAAGCCTGACGCGCTATGACGAACACGGCCAGCCGTGGCAGGCGTACGGCGGCGATTTCGGTGACACGCCCAACGATCGCCAGTTCTGCATGAACGGGCTGGTGTTTGCCGATCGCACGCCGCATCCGGCGCTGTTTGAAGCACAGCGCGCCCAGCAGTTTTTCCGGTTTACGCGCGATCCCGGCGATGCGTATCGCGTGACCGTCACCAGCGAATATTTATTCCGCCGCAGCGACAACGAACGGCTGCGCTGGTGGATTGAGCAGGACGGTGTAACCCTCGCGCGCGGTGAATGGGTGCTGGATCTCGATGCCGAAGGCAGCCACACCTTTACCGTGCCCGCGCCTGAAACGCTGCAGGGTGAAGCGTGGCTCAACCTCGCGGTGCATCAGATCGCCGCCACGCCCTGGTCTGAGGCGGATCATCGCGTGGCCTGGGATCAGTGGGCGCTGCCGGCCGCACTGCCGGTTACGTTGCCGCCGCTCAGCGCCTGCGCGCCCCAGCTGGAAACCAATCACAATCTGGTGGCGGTGGAGCTGCCCACGCAGCGCTGGCACTTCTGTCGCCGCAGCGGCGCGCTGCTGCAGTGGTGGGTGAACGATCGTGAAACCATGCTGACACCGCTGGAGGAGTGCTTTATTCGCGCACCGATCGATAATGATATCGGCACCAGCGAAGCTGCCAATATCGACCCCAACGCCTGGGTCGAGCGCTGGAAACGCGCGGGCTATGATCGGCTGCAAACAGAGCTGCTGGCGATGCAGGTCGACAGCCTGCAGCACGGCGTGCAGATTGAAACCTGGCATCGCGTACTGGGTGAGGGTCAGCACCTGTTTACCAGCCATAAGCGTTATGGCATTAGCGGCGATGGCGAACTGACTATCAGCGTCGATGTACAACAGGCCGCTGGTCTGCCGCCGCCCGCGCGCATCGGCCTGCGCTGCCAGCTGGCTCAGGTCCCGCACCAGGTGAGCTGGCTGGGACTGGGGCCTCATGAAAACTATCCGGATCGCCAGCTGGCGGCGCAGTTTTCACGCTGGCAGCTGCCGCTGGCGGCGCTCAGCACCGGCTACGTCTTTCCGGGTGAGAATGGCTTGCGCTGCGGCACGCGCCAGCTGGATAGCGGCAGCTGGCAGATCAGCGGCGACTTTGCCTTCTCGCTCAGCCGCCACAGCCTTGAGCAGCTGCGCGCCACCTCACACCGCCATTTGCTGCAGGACGAACCCGGCTGCTGGCTGCATCTCGACGGCTTCCATATGGGCGTCGGCGGCGACGATTCGTGGAGCCCGAGCGTCAGCCCGGAGTTTTTGCTTTCTCAGCAGCGCTGGCACTATGCGCTGACGCTGCGTCAGCCGGCTTAGTGGCGGCCGCCGGGCTAAGGGGTTTCAGCTCGGTTTTTGGCCGGCGATAGAAGCGCTGCAGCAACAGCACGTTGAGCAGGACGACGACTGCGGTAGCGAAGAATACCCAGCGGTAACCGGTGGCGGCAGAGACCGCTGCGCCCAGCAGCGGTCCGGCGACGTTACCGAGGTACATGAAAGACTGGTTATAACCAAAAATACGGCCGGTGACGTTATCGCGTGAATGACGCACCAGCAGGGTTTGCACCGCCGGCATCATCGCGCCATCGGCAAAGCCGAGCAGAAAGCGCAGGACGCCCAGCTGCGTGGCGCTGGTGACAAACGACATGGCAATCAGCAGCAGCAGCGAGGCGATCATGGTCGCCAGCAAAATACGCTGGGTACCGATGCGATCGCCGAGTTTGCCGAGACGCGGTGCGGCGATGAGTGCCGACACGCCGGGCAGCGCGGCAATCACACCACTGAGAAACGCGATATTCTGCGCATCCGGCGCCAGCTCACGCACGAACAGCGTCAGGATAGGATTCACCGAACCGTTACACATCTGAATCACCATGGTGGTGACGAACAGGCAGAACATCAGACGTGGATTATCGAGGCTGCGCATTACTTCGCGTCCGCTCAGTTTGTCCTGCTTGCTCACCGGCGTGTAGCCGGTCTCCTTAATCAGAAACAGCGTCACCAGAAAGCTGACCATCAGCAGTACCGCGGTAACGATAAACACCATGCGCAGGCCCAGCCAGTCGGCCAGCAGACCGCCAATCATCGGCCCGAGGATCACGCCGCCAATTTGTCCGGTCGACACGCAGCTCAGCGCCCAGCCGCTGCGCTCACGCGGCACCTGCGCGGCCACCAGCGCCATGGCGTTGGGAATATAACCGGACGTCAGTCCCATCAGCGCGCGCAGCAGCAACAGCTGCCACGCCTGAGTGACAAACGCCTGCAGCAGAATCACCGCGCCCATGCCAAACGAAGCGCGCAGCAGCATCAGCTTGCGCCCTTTGCGATCGGCAAGGCTGCCCCACAGCGGCGCCACGGCGGCAGAAACAATAAAGGTGACACTGAAGGTCAGGCCTGACCAGATACTGAGCGCGTTGCCGCCACGGATACCCAGCTCTTCCACGTAAAGCGGCAGGAAAGGAATGATCTGACTAATGGCCAGGCCGGTAAAAAAGCAGCCAAACCAGACGGATATCAGATTGATCTTCCAGGATTCGATGGAGCGTAGCATGAGCGCAGATGTCAGAAAAAATGAAACGAGGGTTCAGTCTAACAACCTCGTAACATTACCGGACGGCAAAACATGGCATCAGGATGAAAACGCAGTTTTTCGCTGCCGGGCGTGATTCTGCTCACAGCAAATAGGGCGATGCCTCACTTTTGTAGTGTCTTTATGTGCGGTTACCTGGCATAAGGCCCGATAAGCGCATCGCGAGAGACGGCAAACGTGAAAAAATATGACGATTCGTTACTGACAATATTCCACACCGCATCTATGTTTAAAAAATCACCAGTTATCACTGGCGAGGCGCTGCCCGTCCTGGACAGTCCGCATGCTTAATTCAGGTTTTCAGTTGCTGCCCGTCGTGGGTGGCAGGCTTCGTTGTCTCTGCGGAGGTCGGCTATGAGAACGCACCATGACAGCGCCAGTCGGGCGATTACCGACTATTTCAACAGCCCCGCCTGGCACGCGCCGCACGAGAGCGATTTGCTGGCCGCCATCATGCGCGAGCTGATGGATGATGGCCAGCCCGCCACCAATAAAGCGGTGATTGCCCGCGTGATTACCCGGCTGGAAGTGGAAGGCGATGAACAGCGCCTGCAGAGTTACCGCAACCTGCTGGCGCAGCTGTTAGAAGCAGGACCGCAAAAATAGCGGTCCCGGAGATTATTTCACCACCCGCAGCTGGTCGGCTTCGCTGACCACTGCTTTACCGCTCTGACGCTGATACAGGCACAGTTCCCGCCCCAGCTGATTTTTCATGTGCTTTTGCGGATAGCGGCCTTCGAGCAACAGCGCATCGTAGCCAACGCTGTCGTCGTACATGATCGGCTTGCCCACCACTTTCACCGCTTTCAGACCGCTGGCCTGCACACACGCCTGCTGCAGGTTTTTATCGTGTTGCTGCCATGCCGCCTCGCTTGAGGCCTGCGCCAGCGGGCTGAGCAGCAGCGTCAAACACAGCGTTCGGGTCAGGTATTTCATCGTCACTCCTGTAAGGTCAGTCTGTGATTGCTGCCTGTACGCCAGGCGCCGCAAAACCGCGATTCATCGCGCGCTATGGCGGGGGCAATATGGCGCAGCAGGCAGGTTATAGCGAAAAAAATTCCCGCCGTAGCGGGAAGAAACAAGACGAGCATTGCATATTCGAGAGTGACGAGGAAATCTCCGTAATGCGCAGCTATCCTCGCCCGCCGCCGTGACAGCCCGATGACAATGCCGTGTCCGTTTGGTGTTACCCGCAGTAAACCCGGGAAATTTTCCCGTTCTGATCGCCGAGGAAATTCAGGCGGCGCAGATTGAAGTCCATGGTGGCGGCACCGTTCCACGGAATCGCACGCACCGGTACGGCAAAGCGCTGGGTATCAAGCGCGCTCAGCGGCTGACCGAGGTAGTTCTGATACTGCGAGGCACCGCACTGGTCGGTTTCCGGATCGTGGCTGACGGCGTGACTGCTATCAGTTTTACTGGCTGACTGACAGGCCGTTAAGGCGAGCATCGCCGTCAGCAGCAGCGCTTTTCCATAATGGTTCACAATTTTCTCCTCCTGGATAATGAACAAGCGGTTCCTGAGAGTAACAAAGCGTGCCGCCGATGCGAAAATTTTTCCAGCAGACTGGTCGCATTGCGTGACAAAAGGCGCGATTTCCTGCTCACATTTTCGGATTAATCGCACGCTGTGTCTAAAAATCACCCGGGCAGACGCTACAATTATCTAAGACTTTTCTGAGGAGATAATGATGGAACTGGCTATTTTTATCGGCTTCGCCATCGTGATGACCTTCGTGGCCGTCCGGGTGCGTTAAGCCTCGTTAATTTTCTCTCTGCCGTTGTGCACCAAACGGTGCCAGCGGCATCCTCCGCGCCAGACAGGTCATTAGGTTCCCTCTCCGCCTGCTCGCCAGCGATGAAAGCGCAAGCTGCCATGCCGCGTAACGCCTGTGATGAGGCGGTCGGTTAGCGCCGCGATTGTGGCGTATCTGAACCGGCGAAAATCTCCGCAAACGCACCTCGACAGCACCGATCGCCGTTGCTACTATGCGTCTTCCTCTGCCCGCTGAGTCGCCTATGGACACCCAATCCGACAAAGTTACGTTGACCCTGTTTTACGTGGGTAGCTTTGTGGTTTATTACCTCGTGACCATGCTGATTACGCTGTTTCCCAATTATGGGACGCTGCGCAATAACGGCTTGCTGGTGCCAGTGCTGTGCCTGTTTGAATTTGCCGTGATTTATCCCCTGTACCGTTTCTACTGCCAGCGCCGCAGCGACATTCCTCTGGGCTTTCTGCGTCCCGGCCAGGCACTGCTGTTTATCGGCGCGCTGTTTGTGCTGATGGTGGCGCAGACGCAGTTCCTGCAGCCGGAAGGCTGGCTGATTGAACAGAGCCAGCAGGGACGCAGCTCAATGCTGATTCTGCTGCTCACCGCCGTGCTGCTGGCGCCGGTGTTTGAAGAGGTGCTGTTCCGCGGTTTTCTGCTGCAGGCGTTTTTGCTGTGGGCGCCCAAAAGCCGTTTTGCCTGCATGTTGCTTACTTCGCTGCTGTTCGCCGCGTTGCACACGCAATACGTGCACTGGGAAACCATCGTTGCGCTGACGCTGTTCTCGCTGCTGCTGTGCTACGCGCGTCTGCGCAGCAACAGCCTGGCGCTGCCGATTTTTCTGCATACGCTGAATAACCTGATCGCCATCCTGCCCGCCTGGTTCTACGCCTGATCCCCCTCACTGTTTGCTAACGATGCCATTAATTTCCCTGCATTTTCAGGTACTATCGCTTTTTAGCCTGCAGGAATGATGGTCGAAGCGCTGATGATTACTATGCTGGATGTGGCCCGCAAAGCGGGCGTTTCTAAAGCCACCGTGTCGCGCGTGCTGGCGGGCAACCGCTATGTCAGCAAATCCACGCAGCAGAAAGTGTTTCAGGCGATAGAGGAAACCGGCTACCGCCCGAATCTGCTGGCGCGCAGTCTGGCGACGCAAAAATCGCAGAATATCGGCCTGATCGTCACCCATTCGCTGTTTAACGGCCCCTATTTCAGCGAGCTGCTGTACCAGACGGCCACGCTGACCAACAACTATGGCCGCCAGCTGATCCTCGCCGATGGCAAAACCAGCGCTGACGATGAGCGCGCGGCAATTGAGTTTCTGCTCGATCTGCGCTGCGACGCCATCATTATCTACCCGCGTTTTCTCGACACCGCCGCGCTGGAAGCGATCATCGACCAGCACGATATCCCGATCATGGTGGTTAATCGCCGTCTGACGCAGCACGCGGCGAACTGCGTCTGGGCTTCGCACCAGCAAAATACCCGCGATGCGGTGAACTACCTGATTGCGCGCGGTCACCATGACATCGCGTTTATCACCGGACTGGCGGGATCGCCCACCGCCGACGCGCGCCTGTCTGGCTATCAGCAGGCGCTGGCCGATCATCAGCTGCCGTATGAAGCAGCGCGCGTACTGCCGGGCGCGTGGACGCCGGAGAGTGGTCAGGCAGCGGCACGCCAGCTGCTGAGCGCCGGCGTACCGTTCAGCGCGCTGATGGCAAGCAATGACGATATGGCGATTGGTGCCGCGCTGGCGCTGAATGCGGCGGGCAAACGGCTGCCGCAGGATGTATCGCTGATGGGCTTTGATGATATTCGCATGGCCGAATTTTTCCTGCCGCCGCTCACGACGGTTCACGTGCCGGTGGCGGAGATGATTCAGCACACGCTGGCGCAGCTGGTGGCGATGCTGGAGGGCGAAGCGATTGCGCCCCTGCCGCCCTTCAGCGGACGGCTGATTGAGCGCGCCTCCGTGGCAGATGGACCATTTCGCCGTTCATAACGCCTGATCGCCGTCATCCTGCGTGACCAGCCACTGCTCCAGCTGCTGTAGCGTAGCAGCCTTAACGCTCTCCTGCGGGCGCACCAGGTAATAGGTGTGCCGGCCACAGTCCAGCTGGTAATCCTCCATGGCGATCAGCGTGCCCGCCTTCAGCTCCGCTTCCACCAGCACGCGCTGCGCCAGCGCAATCCCCTGCCCTTCAATGGCGGCCTGATAGGCCAGCGCCGAACTTTCCATCTGCCGCCGGTGCGGCAGCGCTTCCATTTCCACGCCAAATGCTTCGCACCAGCGTTGCCAGTCATCAGGACGTCCGCGCACCAGCAGCAGGGTATGCTGCGCCAGCCCGGCCAGATGCATGCTGGCGCGCCGGTCAGCCGTCGGACGGCACACCGGCACCAGCACGTTTTTCACCAGCGGCGTGGCGTGCTGCTGCGGCCACGTACCGTCACCAAGCCGAATCGCCGCGTCGCAATCCACCGTATCGTCCCATTCCGACGCGGTCGTCAGGCGCACGTCAATCGCCGGATGCGCCAGCTGAAACTGTGCCAGCCGCGGAATCAGCCAGCGGGTGGCGAAGGTGGTGAAGGAGTGCAGCCGGATGACCGTGCGGCCGGCATTGCGCTGCAGCGTGGCGCTCGCCTGGCGAATACCGTCGAGGTGCTGGCTGATTTGCAGAAAATAGGCATTGCCGGGCAGCGTCAGTACCAGCCCGCGCCCCTGACGCTGAAACAGCGCCGTGCCAAAGTACTCTTCCAGCAGACGAATCTGACGACTCACCGCGCCTGGCGTCACCGACAGGCCATCAGCCGCTGCCCGCACGCTGCCGCTACGGGCGACATATTCAAACGCCAGCAAGGCATTCAGGGGTGGCAAATCACGCATCAGTTAACCGTTCAGTTTTTCTCAATGATGGAGCAATTTTAATCGATTGTGGCGAAAAGGCCAGACGCGCATCATTTCTGCACAGCGGCAGCCAGCCCGATAATGCTGACTGCCAGGTTGTCACATTGATTCTGACACTGGAGCACACTGGAATGATTAAAGTCACCAATCCTGCCGACGGCAGCCTCGTCGGCGAAGCACCGTTCATGCGCCACGACGAGGTCACGGCCGCTATCGATCGCACCTGTGCCGCGTTTCCGGCATGGGCGGCAAAAAGCGCAAAACAGCGCAGCGACCTGCTGCGTGGCTGGTACGATCTGGTACGCGCCGATAAGCACCTGTTTGCTGAACTGATGGTCAGGGAGAACGGCAAATGCCTGAGCGAAGCGCTGGGCGAAATCGAGTACGGTCTCGGCTTTATTGAGTGGTATGCGGAAGAGGCCAAACGTGTCAACGGTGATACCCTGCCGTCGCACGATGCTAACGCCTCCGTGCTGGTAGTAAAAGAGCCGGTCGGCCCGACCGCGGCCATCACGCCGTGGAACTTCCCGTTTATGATGATCACCCGCAAAATCGCTACCGCGCTGGCCGCGGGCTGCACCATGATCATCAAACCGGCAGAAGAGACGCCGCTTACCGCGTATAAACTGCTGGAGTATGCACGTCAGGCTGGTATTCCCGCTGGCGTGTTTGAGATGGTGACCGGCGATCCGCAAGCCATCGGCGAAGCTTTTACCAGCGATACGCGCATCCACAAAATCTCCTTCACCGGATCTACCCGCGTCGGCAAACTGCTGGCGCAGCAGTGCGGGGCCACGCTGAAAAAGATGACCATGGAGCTGGGCGGCAACGCGCCGTTTATTGTGTTCGCCGACAGCCCGCTGGAAGAGAGCGTGGCCGGGCTGGTCAGCGCCAAACTGCGTAACTCCGGCCAGGTGTGTATTTCGCCTAACCGCATCTTTGTGCATGATGCGATTTACGATGCCTTTGTGCAGCAACTGGTGAAAACAGTCAGTGAGATCCGTGTCGATCAGGGTATGCAGCAGGAATTTGTGGTTGGCCCGCTGATTAACCGCATGGCGCTCGATAAAGTCACCGCGCTGCTGGATGATGCGGTAGCGCAGGGGGCGACGCTGCACCTTGGCGGCAAGCCACACGCGAAGGGCGGGCTGTTCTATGAACCGACCATCCTGTGCGATCTGGACGCCTCGTTTGCCGTGCACAACACCGAGATTTTCGGACCGGTATTTGCCCTGTACCGTTTCAGTGATGAAGAGCAGGTGATTCGCTGCGCTAACGACACCGAATACGGTCTGGTGGCCTATGCGTGGACGCGTGACGTTGGCCGCGCTTTCCGCCTGTCGAAAAAACTGGAAGCCGGCATGGTGATCCTCAATTCCGGCTCAGTCGGTACGGCGTCAGTGCCGTTTGGCGGTATCAAGCACTCCGGCTACGGCCGCGAGGGCGGCCATTACGGTATTGAAGAGTATGTGCAGGTAAAATATGTGCTGATGGCGGGACAACACCGCTAATCACGCTGCTGGTGCGGCGGCGACCCAGTCGGGATGCCGCCGCACCGCGCGTTAGTATTCCACCTCCGCATCAGGCTGTGCGCCGTTATTGCGGATCAACTGCTGATACCAGAAAAAGCTCTTCTTGCGATAGCGCGTCAGATCGCGCAGATCGTGTTCATCGCGGTTAACGTAGATAAAGCCGTAACGTTTGCTGATGCCCTGATGGGTGCTGACCAGATCGATGGCCGACCACGGACAGTAGCCAAACAGCTCGACGCCATCGGCAATGGCCAGCCGCAGCTGGGCGATATGCTCACGCAGATAGGCGATGCGATAGTCGTCATACACTTTGTTGCCCGCCTCCAGCGTGTCGAACGCACCGAGACCGTTTTCTGTCACAATCAGCGGCAGGCGATAGCGCGCGTAGATCTCGCGCGCGGTAATGCGGAAACCGACCGGATCGATATACCAGCCAAACTGATTCTGCTGCAGATGCGGATTGTTGCAGCCGACGTACACTGATTTGTCGATGCCGGCCATCTGCTGGTCGGCCTGCTGCTTACTGTTCAGCTCACCGCGCGCGACCTCAGGCATGTCAGCACTGACGGTGGCCGATGCATAATAGTTGAAGGCGATAAAGTCCGGCTGGCCGGCGGCGATGGTCGCCATATCCTCCGGCTCAATGTGCGGCAGCCAGCCGCGCTGCTGCAGAAACGTCCACACCACGTTGTTGTAGTGGCCGTGCACCGCCAGGTCGAGGTAAAGCCAGTTGCGGATCGCTGAAAAGTTATCGGCGGCCAGCACATCTTCCGGTCTGGCGCTGGCGGCATAGATACAGGAGATGTTCGGTGCCGGGCCAATTTTGGCCTGCGGCAAGCGCTGGTGACAGGCAATCATCGCTTTGGCCTGCGCCAGCATCATATGGTGGTTCTGCTGATACAGCGTCTTCTGCGCATCCACCGTGCCGGCCGGCAGCGTGCCAATCACCTCGCCTTTGAGGATCATCATGTTCTGTTCATTGATGGTCAGCCAGTATTTCACCCGGTCGCCATAGTGCTCGAAACAGGTGATGGCGAAGCGCTCAAAAGCGGCCACGGTACGCCGGTTTGACCAGCCGCCATCCTGCTGCAGCGCCCACGGCAGGTCGAAGTGATAGAGCGTGACCAGCGGCTCAATGCCGTGGCGGCAAATTTCATCAATCAGCTGCTGATAAAACTGAATGCCCGCCGGATTCAGCTCGCCGTCACCCTGCGGATAGATGCGGCTCCAGGCGATGGAGAATCGATAGGTTTTCAGGCCCAGCTCCGCCAGCAGCGCGATATCTTCCCGGAAGCGATGATAGTGATCGCTGGTGACGGTGAAATCCGTCATCCCCTCAGGAAAATGGCCTTTATCGATCACCGACGGCCCTTTGCCGTCTTCGTTCCAGGCACCCTCGACCTGATACGCCGAGGTTGAAGCGCCCCACAGAAAGCCGTGCGGAAACGCACCGGGGTTAGGATGTTGCATACTGCCTCCTTGTTAGTCCGCAGCCAGCTCGCGCCGCAGCTGGATGATCTCTTCCGCCAGTTCACGGCACAGCATGGCGTTCATCAGATGATCCTGCGCATGCACCATGATCAGATTGACCGGAATTTTGCCGCAGCCTTCGTCGGCACCGATCAATTCGGTCTGGATACGGTGCGCGGCTCTGGCCGCCTCGCTGGCTTCGCTCAGCAACGCATCGGCGCGTGGCCACTCTTTGCGCCGCGCAGCGCGCAGCGCCTCCATCGAGCAGGAGCGCGCTTCTCCCGCCTGAATAATCAGTTCCATGACCGTGCTCTCATCAATTTCCATCATGCCTCCTTAACCGGTTGCGCTGCGGCGGCCTGCTCAAGCTCCTGCTGCAGCAGTTGCCGCTCATAAATTTTGAAAAACGGGTAGTAAATCAGCGTGGCGATGGTTACCAGCACGGCAATCAGCACGATGACGCGCCAGTCCCAGCCGGTCGACCAGGCCGCCCCGATCGGTGCCGGCGTGGTCCAGGGGGCCAGCGACACCACGTGGTTAATCAGGTGGGTTTTGGTGGCTGTCCAGGCGAGCGTGGCGTTGACTAACGGCGCGCAGATAAACGGAATGAACAGAATCGGATTCATCACCACCGGCGAACCGAAGATGACCGGCTCGTTGATGTTGAACATGCTGGGCACAATGCTCAGCTTGCCAATCGAGCGCAGATGCGCCGAGCGGCTGCGCAGGTAGAGCAGCACCAGCCCCATGGTGGAACCGGAGCCGCCAATAACGATGAAAAACTGCCAGAACGGCTCGATAAACACGTGCGTGATCGGCTCACCTGCGTTAAGCGCCTGCTGGTTGAGACCGAGGTTAGTCAGCCAGAACGCCTGCAGAATGCCGCCGACAATCACCGCACCGTGAATGCCGGCGAACCACAGCATGTGGCACAGCAGCACCGCCACCAGCACCGCCGGTAACGAATCCGAGGCGGAGATAATCGGTGCGAACAGCGCCATGATCGCCTGCGGCAGCAGCAGGCCAAACTGCGCCTGCACCCACAGGCTGAGCGGAAACAGCGTGATGAAGATGGCGATGATCGGGATCAGCAGATCGAACGACTGACGAATTTTGGGCGGCACCTGCTCCGGCAGCTTAAAGCCGATGTTGTGCTTTTGCAGGAAGTGCATCAGCTCAGTGGCGAACAGCGCCACCAGAATCGCGGTGAAAATGCCCTCGCCGCCGAGTGAGCCAACCGGCAGCGTGCCGTTGCTCTGTGGCGCGGCCACCACCAGAAACGCCATCAGCGCCAGGCTGGCCGCCATAAAGCCGTTCATCTTGTAGCTGTTCGCCAGGTTATAGGCGATGGCGCTGGCGATATATAGCGCCATGATGCCCATGGTCATGTTATACGGCATCATGATTTGCGCTTCATGCGCGCGCACCATACCGAGCCACCACTGGGCAAACGCCCATGAGCTGTCAGCTGAGAACGGCGGATGGGCAAACAGCAGCATAAACGAGCCCACAATCAGAAACGGCATCGAGGCGATAAATCCATCGCGGATGGCAATCACATGGCGCTGGCTGGAGAGGCGTCCGGCCAGCGGGCTGATGCGGTTTTCAATCACACCAAATAACAATTCGCTTATGCTGCTCATCGGCGAGCTCCTTGCATCAGGCAACAACAGAATAAGCCTGTGCATTGGCGCACAAGCGTAAACAATTATTTTATTTTCGGAACAATCGTCAGGCGTGAATCAGCTTTAGCGAATCATCTAATATTTTCGCGCCATTCATCATGCCGTAATCCATGCTATTAATCACAGTGATAGGCTTATTTAGCTGCTGCGCCAGCGGCTGAAAGTCCGCCAGTTTGTATTTAATCTGCGGCCCGAGCAGGCAACAGTCAAAGTTCGCGATCTGATCGTTAAACTCTTCAATGCCAACGGCTTTTATCTCAACCTCGACGCCCTTCTCTTTGGCGGCCTTCTCCATTTTCTGCACCACCATGCTGGTGGACATCCCGGCGGCGCAGCAGAGTAGAATCTTTGGCATCATTCAATCCTCAGTGTGGGGTTTAATTAACGAATACCCGTGCTAAAGATTTTCTGCAACCGGTTTCAGATTTGCGTTACGGATCTGTGAGAAATATCAAAAAGCGCGCTGCAAATTTAATCGGGATGCAATAATAAACGGAAGAGATTATGTGAAAGTCGGGGAACAGTGGCGCGGCCAGACACAGCGCGCCACCGGGGGCAGAACGTCAGGAGATGGCGGAATCTTTTTGCTTGTCGGCTTCGAAGTGTGCCTTGAACTGCTCGTAGATGGAGATCATATTGGAAGCATCGCCGTGCAGCGGGCTCAGTTTACCGGCGCGCACCAGTTCGATGACCAGTTGCAGGGCGGCCTGTTTTGGGCTGCTGGCCGGATGGGCAATTTCATGAGACATCAGATATCACTCCTTATTGTTGTCAGTGCCGCACAGTTTAGCCCAGATTGTGCTGCTAATGGGCGCGGCGCTGGTTATCATCATCCTGTTCGGACAAAAAAGCCGCTCAGGCTGTTCATTGACGCCTGAGGCGTTTAGCTATACTGGATCAAAAAAAGGAACACACAGCCACGCATTCCGTACCACGGGAATGGTGCAGAAGGAGTCGGTTATGTTGATTGGTTTTGTCTTGTTAGTGAGCGCCTGTGGCCACGATGCCTGTGATGCCCTGCCGGTGTCGGAGCGGATTTACCCCACGAAAGTGGCCTGCGAACAGATGGCCGATCGCATCCATAAAGTCCGGCCGAACGTGGTGCTGCTTTGTGGGGAAGTGCACCGTTAATTCGGTGCCAGTGCGTCATCAATTGCATAAAAAACAGCCAGACGGCATTGCAACCTGGGCCCGCAGCGTTCAAAATATAAGCTGCTTTACACTATTACAGTTGTGAATCCCATGAAAAAAACTCGCCCCCGTCGTCCCAACGGACGCTGGGTTTATTACATTTTGTATGACGGCATTCTCTGGCCCTGTCCGGTGCGCTGGGAGTGGGAGAGCGGCTTCGGCGGCTGGCTGCCGTTTTACTATTCGCCCACCTTTGAATTTGTCGCGGGCGATCCGCGCAAGGCCTACCGCATTGCGCGCAGCAGCGTGCGCAATCTGCGCCAGCATGAGCATGACGGCGAATATGCCTGAGGCGTCAGAACTGCCACGGCAGCCACGAGGCCGTCAGCAGGTAGTGCACCAGTTCCAGCACCAGAATAATCATCACCAGCACCCCGAGCTTGTGGCGGCATACCCAATCCTTTAGCCCCATATCATCGCCGCCCAGCGAATCAGCATCAGCGCGCCGCAGATGCACAGCAACACCACAATCATCTTCCAGTGTTTTGTCGCAGCCAGTTTTTTTGCCACGTTTCCTCCAGACAGCAGAAAGCAACGATGCGCCCGCAGGCGCATCGCATAGTCTACCGCTGGTCACCCGTGAGGGCGATTAATTATTCAGCGTATAGTCGAGGGTGATTTCGGCATTCAGCACCTGAGACACCGGGCAGCCTGCTTTGGCTTTCTGAATGATTTCATCAAATTTGGCATCATCGATGCCCGGCAGCGCAATGGTGCTGTTGAGGGCAATTTTGGTGATGGCGAAGCCGTCGCCCTTTTTGTCCAGTGAAACATCGGCGGTGGTGTCGATGCTTTTCGGTGGATGACCGGCCTGGCCCAGCATCAGCGACAGCGCCATGGAGAAGCAGGCGGCGTGTGCCGCGCCAATCAGCTCTTCCGGATTGGTGCCCTTCTCGCCTTCAAAACGGGTGTTAAAACCGTATGGCTGGTTGCTGAGCACGCCGCTTTCAGTGCTAACCGTGCCTTTGCCTTTGATGTCGCCTTCCCAATGGGCCGATCCTTTCTTATGAATGGTCATGTCATTCCTCCTGTTAGTCAGACAGCTATTCAGTATAGACAAGAGCCGGCGCTTTGCCTGGCTTAGCGCACCGCGTGCGGGCGCGCCGGGCTGAGTCCGGCTTCGCTCAGCAATGCATTCGCCTGCACCAGCGAATCCTGGGTAATGTCCGCAATGGTTTTCGCGCCGGTCAGCGTCATCGCCACCCTCATCTCTTTCTCAACCAGACTTAGCAGATTCTCCACGCCGCGCTGGCCGTGCGTCGCCAGCGCATAGATAAACGCGCGTCCCAGCAACACGCTGTCAGCCCCCAGCGCGATCATGCGCACCACATCCAGCCCGTTACGAATGCCGCTGTCGGCCAGAATGGTGATGTCGCCCTTCACCGCGTCGGCGATGGCCGGCAGCGCGCGCGCCGACGACAGCACGCCATCCAGCTGACGTCCGCCGTGGTTGGAGACCACGATGCCATCGGCGCCAAAACGCACCGCATCGCGCGCATCTTCCGGGTCGAGAATGCCTTTGATCACCATCGGCCCTTCCCAGAATTCGCGAATCCACTCCAGATCCTGCCACGAGATCGACGGGTCGAAATTTTTCGCCAGCCAGCCGATATAATCTTCCAGTCCGGTAGGGTTACCGAGGTACGTGGAGATATTGCCGAGATCGTGCGGACGCCCGTGCAGCCCGACGTCCCACGCCCACTGCGGATGGGTGACCGCCTGCCAGTAACGGCGCAGCGCGGCATGCGGGCCGCTCATGCCAGAGTGCGCATCGCGGTAGCGCGCGCCCGGCGTCGGCATATCGACGGTGAACACCAGCGTCGAACAGCCTGCCGCTTTGGCCCGCTCCAGCGCGTTGCGCATAAAGCCGCGATCGCGCAGCACATACAGCTGAAACCACATCGGACGGTTAATCGCCGGTGCCACCTCTTCTATCGGGCACAGCGACACGGTCGACAGGGTAAACGGAATGCCGCGATTCGCTGCCGCACGCGCCGCCTGCACTTCACCGCGTCGCGCGTACATGCCGCACAGGCCGACCGGCGCCAGTGCCACCGGCATCGACAGCGTTTCATTGAACAGCCGCGTTTCCAGACTCAGCTCAGCCATGTTTTTCAGCACGCGCTGACGCAGCGCCACGTCAGAGAGATCGGCCACGTTGCGCTTCAGGGTATGTTCTGCGTAGGCCCCGCCGTCCAGATAGTGAAACAGGAATGGCGGCAGGATACGTTGCGCCGCGGCGCGATAGTCACTGGCAGCAGAAATAATCATCAGTTGTCTTCCTTACGGGTAACCTGCGTGGCGCCCGGTAGCCGCGTGATGCGGGCCTGGCGCGCTTCGTCTTCATGCAGCGTTTTCATGGTGGTGTGAACAAAGCCGAGGTGATCCATCGCCGCCTGGCGCGCCGCGTCGGCGTCGCCCGCCATCACCGCATCGAACATCGCCTGATGCTGGGCGTTGAGCTGGTTGAAAATCACCGGCTGGGTGTACATACGCTGGCGGCTGTGCAGCACGGAGGATTGCAACAGATCGAAAAATCCGCGCATGGTCTGCAGCAGCACCAGATTATGCGAGGCTTCGGCAATGGCGAGGTGGAAGCGCAGATCCGCCTGCGCGGCCAGTTCGGGATCGTCGCAGTCGTTCATTTGTATCAGCGCGTCAAAGGCATAGCGCAGCCGCTCTTTATCCGCCTCGGTGGCGCGCTGCGCGGCGTGCCAGGCGGTGCTGGCCTCAATCGCGTGGCGCGCCTCAAGAATATCCCAGCGGTAGTCAGGATCGGCGGCCAGCAGCTGGCGAATCGGCTCGACGATGCGCTGTTCTGACCACGGCTCCTGCGGCTCGCACAGCCAGGTGCCGCCGCCGCGTTTACTGATCAGCACGCCACTGCTGATCAGCTGCTGGATGGCCTCACGCACCGACGAGCGCGACACGCCGAAGCGGGCGGCCAGCGCACGCTCCGAAGGTAAACGCATGCCGGGTTTCAGCTGATGCTCTTCAATCCAGGCGCTAAGACGCGCGCGCAGCGTATCCGCCAGCCGCGGTGTGGGTTCAGTCATGGAATCATCCAGGTAAAGACATACGCCTGCAGCGTGGTGATCACGCCGACCATACAGGTAAAAATCAGGCTGTGTTTAACGGTAAACCGGAACAGATCGGACTCGCGCCCCACCAGCCCCACGGCGGCGCAGGCGATGGCGATCGACTGCGGCGAAATCATTTTACCGGTGACGCCACCGGTGGTATTGGCGGCCACCAGCAGCACATCCGACACACCAATCTGCTGCGCGGTGGTCGCCTGCAGCGCGGCGAACAGCGCGTTGGAAGAGGTATCGGAGCCGGTCAGAAAGACGCCCAGCCAGCCGAGGAACGGCGAGAAGAAGGTGAAGGCCTGGCCGGTGTGCGCCAGCGCCAGGGCCAGCGTGGCCGACAGCCCGGAGTAGTTTGAGATGAACGCAAAGGCCAGCACCATGCCGATGGAATAGATCGGCAGCGCCAGCTCCTTCAGGGTTTCGCCAAAGGTGCGCAGCGCCGCCGCCGGCTTCATACGCAGGAAAATCACCGAAATCACCGCCGCCAGCAGAATCGCAGTGCCGGTGGCGGAGACCACGTCAAATTTGAACAGCGCTGCATACGGCGTTGCTGCGCTCACTACCGGCGGCATGCGTGCCACCAGCTCGTGCAGCAGCGGCACCGGCACGCTAAACACCCAGTCATACAGCGCGCCGCCTTTGGCGAACAGCGCTTTAAACGGCGGAATACTCCACAGCGTAACGGTCGCGGTCAGGAACAGGAACGGCATCCAGGCACGCACAATCTGCGCCAGCGTGTAGCGTTGTGTCCCTGAGGGCGCAACCTCTGGCGCGGGCTCTTTAAAGCGGAAGATGCGTACCGGCTGCCAGCGGCGCAGAAACAGCGTCAGGCAGATCAGCGAAGCCAGCGACGAAATGATATCCGGCAGCTCCGGGCCAAGGAAGTTAGAGCTGAGGTACTGGGCGATGGCAAACGAGCCGCCGGCCACCATCACCGCCGGCCAGGTCTCTTTGATGCCGCGCCAGCCATCCATGATCGCCATGATCCAGAACAGCACGATGAGGGTGAGAAACGGCAGCTGGCGTCCCGCCATCTGGCCAATCTGGAAGCTGTCCAGCCCGGTGACCTGACCGGCGACGATGATCGGAATCCCCATCGCGCCGAACGCCACCGGCGCGGTATTGACGATCAGGCACAGGCCGGCGGCATAGAGCGGATTAAAGCCCAGCCCGACCAGCAGTGCGGCGGTGATCGCCACCGGTGCCCCAAAGCCTGCCGCGCCCTCTAAAAACGCGCCAAACGAGAAGCCGACGATCAGCATCTGCAAACGCTGGTCTGGCGTGATGGAGAGAATCGAGGCGCGAATGATATCGAACTGGCCGGTTTTCACCGAGATCTTGTAGACAAATACCGCCGCCACGATGATCCAGGCAATCGGCCACAGGCCGTATAAAAAACCATACGCCACCGACGCCAGCGCCTGAGGCACCGGCATGCCGTACAGCAACAGCGCCACCAGCAGCGCCAGCACCACGGTGATCGTACCGGCCTGATAGCCCTTCAGCTTGAGCTTAATCAGCGCGAAGAAGAAAAAAACAATCGGGATCACCGCCACCAGGCTGGATAGCCACAAATTGTTGAGCGGATCGTAGTTTTGTTGCCACACCTGCATGCCGTTTCTCCAGAGGTCACCAGAGGGATGCGGCGCATCGGCAAAAGCAGGCGTGCGCCGCAGATTGTTGCCCGGTTCCGCACCACAATTGGTAGGACCACATTGCGGCTGACGGGCTTTCTGGCTCCAGATAGTTAATGCATTGTTAACCCAAAGCAACGCGACAGGCGTGATTTTTCGTGTTATGTGACCATGTGGCTACATTTTTATAACATTGGTAGGACCAATCAGCGCGCAGCCGCACCAAAGGCGCGCGCATAGCTGCGCGGATGAAAACGCAGATTGAGTCCGATCAGCCCCAGCGTCACGACGCCCTGCATCAGCCATACGCTGGCAAAACTGTGGGTGAGCACCTGCAACTGACCGGCAATAAACGGCATGCAGCCGGCGATGATGAATCCTGCGCCCTGCATGAAGGCCACCAGCCGCGCGCCTGCCTGCGGCTGCGGCAGATGATCGAGCGCCAGCACCATCGCCAGCGGGAACGCGGCACCGAGACCGAAGCCGGCGATGGCGGCCCACAGCCACGGCGCCAGCAGCGGCGCAAAAAGAAACCCGCTCATCCCGGCCAGCTGACACAGCAGACTGACAATCAGTTGCGGACGGCGATCGGCACCGCGCGCCAGCAGCGGCATCAGCAGCGCGCCGGCAACCTGGCTCAGAATCATCACGCCCAGCAGCGAGCCGCCGGCCTGCGCCGACCAGCCCAGCCGGTGATACGCATCCGGCAGCCAGGCAACACAGGTGGCATAGCCGCCGTTGACCAGGCCAAAGCTCAGCGCCAGCGACCAGGCGCGCGGCTTACGCCACAGCGGCGGCAGCGTTACCTGCGCGGCATCCGGCGCGGCAGGCACGCGCACCAGTAGCCACAGCAGGATAGCCAGCAGCACCGGCAGCGCCCAGCCGCTGAGCGCCAGCGGTACGCCAAGCTGCGCGCTGAGCCACGGCGACAGCGCCGCGCCCAGTCCGCCGCCGCCCATCAGCGCGCCCGCCCACAGCCCGGTGACCGCCGCGCTGCGCCGGCTAAAACGCTGTCGAATCAGTCCCGGCATCGCCATCTGCACCACGCCGACGCCGATGCCGGCAAACAACGCGCTGAGCACCAGCCCGCTGCCGCTGTCGATCACGCCGCGCGCCGCCAGCGCCAGCAGCAATAGCGTCAGCCCGGCCAGCAGTAAGGGCTTTAAGGCCACGCGCTGCATCAGCGTGGCGCTGAACAGCGCCACCGCGCCCATCATCACCATCGGCACCGCCGGCAGCAGCGAGGCGGCCAGCCCTGACAGATGCAGGCTGTGGCGCAGCTGGCCCAGCAGTGGACTGATCGAGGTCAGCAGCGGGCGCATGTTCAGCCCGGCCAGTACCAGTGCAGCCAGCGTTAACGTATTGGCATGTCGGTTCATAACCCATCCTGCAGTGAAAAGGTTGTCAGCATCGCAGCAGACAGTACTATTTGGAAATGAAATAACACCATGATGGGCAGTGGATAAATGAATCGTCAGCCAATGTTTACGCCGCAGCAGCTATTGAGCTTTGTGGCGGTGTGCGAGACCGCCAGCTTTACCCGCGCCGCCGAGCGTGTGCACCTGTCGCAGTCGACGGTCAGTCAGCAGGTGCGGCGGCTGGAAGAGATGCTGGGTAAAGCGCTGTTACAGCGCACCTCACATCAGGTGGCGCTGACCGAAGAGGGAGAAAAATTGCTCGGCTACGCGCGGCGCATCATCGCCCTTAACGGCGAAGCGCACGATGTGCTGAGCGATAAGTGGCGCGACGGCATTGTGCGCATTGGCGTGCCGGAGGATTTTGCCGCCCCGACCGCCAGCCTGCTGGCCGGATTCAGCCGACAGCATCCGCAGCTGCGTCTTGAAGTGATGAGCGGCATGTACGTCGATTTGCATCGCGCATGGCAGCGCGAAGAGCTGGATCTGATGCTGATCAAGCAGCCGGGCGGCGATCGCCCGCTGGCCGCCCGGCCCGAGCCGCTGCTGTGGCTGGACAGTGCCGAACATCCCTGCTTTGACCAGACGCCGCTGCCGCTGGTGGTGTTTCCGCAGCAGGGGCTGTATCGCGAAGAGATGTGTCAGACACTGGATGCGCTCGGCCGCAGCTGGCGTATCAGCTACAGCAGCGCCAGCCTGGTGGCCCTCGCCAGCGCCAGCGCCGCCGGTCTCGGCCTGACGCTGCTGCCCGCCAGCTGCCGCCTGCCCGGTCACCGCGTGCTGGGCAGCGCTGAGGGTTTACCAGTAATCAGCCATTTCGAGCTGGCGCTGTTCTGCCGTAAGCCGCAGGATGCGCTGCAACAGGCACTGGCCGCTGCGCTGGTGCAATTCTGCCAGCTACAGTGGCAGTGATTTTTCCACTGCCAGGCAGTGGGAAATATCGCAGCGCGGCGGCGTCGGTTTTGCCAGATTAGGTTTTTTCCTTTTGCCTGGAGTTTCCGATGCCTCTGACCGCTTCCAGCCGACGTGATTTCCTCAGCCACGGCGTGCGCCTTACTGCCGCAGGCAGCCTGATGATGGCTGGCATGAGCAGCGCCGCCCGTCCCGACACAGCACCGGTCTCGTCCACCCCGCCGCCTGCCGTGGCGCACTATCAGCTGCTGAATGTGCGCCTCGAAGAGGGATTTGAGCGCGACGGCGTGGAGATTGTCGCCACCCGCACCGCGCTGTACGACATCACCATTAAAGAAGGCAAGTTCAGCGCCATTAGCGCCGCCGGCCAGGCGCGCCAGCCTGCCCTGCCGCAGTGGGATACCGGCGGTGCGCTGCTGTTACCGCGCACGCGGGACATGCACATCCATCTGGATAAAACCTTCTACGGCGGACCATGGCAGGCACCGCGCCCGCGGCAGGGCAAGACCATCATGGATATGATTGCGCGCGAGCAGGTGCTGATTCCCCAGCTGTTGCCAACCTCGCAGGCGCGCGCCGAAGCGCTGATTGGCCTGCTGCAAAGCAAAGGCAGCACCGAAGCGCGCAGCCACTGCAACATCGATCCAGTCAGTGGCCTGAAAAGTCTCGAACATCTGCAGCTGGCGCTGGCCAACCATCCGGCGTTTCGCTGTGAGATCGTCGCCTTTCCGCAGCATGGTTTGCTGCATTCGCAGGTCGATGGTCTGATGCGTGAGGCGATGCAGCTCGGCGTGCAGTATGTCGGTGGGCTGGATCCCACCAACGTGGATGGTGCCATGCAGGCTTCGCTTGATGCGATGTTCCACATCGCGCTCGATTACGATCGCGGCGTGGACATTCATCTGCATGAGACCAGCGCCGCCGGCGTGGCAGCCATTCAGTACATGATCGCCACCATCGCCCGTAATCCGCAGCTGAAAGGCAAAGTGACACTGAGCCACGGTTTCGCGCTCGCCACGCTGGAAGGTAAGGCGCTGGATGAGATTATCGCCGGCATGGCCGAACAGCAGATGAGCGTGGCGTCAACGATTCCGATTGGCAAGCTGACGATGCCACTGCCGCAGCTGCAGGCGGCGGGCGTGACGGTGATGACCGGCACCGACAGCGTGATTGATCACTGGTCGCCGTTCGGTACCGGCAGCATGCTGGAGAAAGCCAATCTGTATGCCCAGCTGTATCGCGGATCGGATGAGTTTGGCCTGAGCCGCGCGCTGCATATCGCCACCGGCGGCATTCTGCCGCTCGCCAATAGCGGTGAGCGCCAGTGGCCGCAGCTCCAGGATGAAGCCAGTATGATGCTGGTCGACGCCAGCTGCTCGGCGGAAGCCGTGGCGCGCATTGCGCCGGTGCGCGCTACGTTCCAGCGCGGCACGCCGGTATTCAGCGCCTGAAGGCGCATCGCAGCCAGCACCAGCACGCCAGACCCGGCCAGAAAAAAGCCTCCCGCAGGAGGCTTTGGAAGGTGACACCGGCGCGGCAAGCCCGATGATAATGCTGGATTTAAGACAACATCTGAATCGCCAGCGCATACAGGCGCTGGTGCTCATCGTCATTAACAGGCTCTTCTTCCGCATAACAGGCAATCATGGAGCTGACTTTATCGGAGGATAACGTCTCTCCATGCAGATGCAGCGTTAGCACGGCGCGGCCGACGATTTTCAGAACGTCTTCGTTTTGTCCCTGGACATAGTGACTCAATGAGGTGACCTCTGAAGTAATTATTAATTGCCAAATGGCGCGCTAAATATAAAGCAAAGCGGTTAGGATTTTTACTCAGATTTTCCGCGTAACAGGTAACATATAAGCGAAATCTTACTGAAAATAGCCGTAACATGCGGCGATATTGCCGCTTACCTGCCGCTAATATCATTTTTTCCCTCGAAAAAGCGTTTTTACCGTTCGTGCTGCCTGGTGTGAAATTCGGAACATTCATTAAAACTTTGCGATAGTTGCACCTCATCATTGACCTGACAAAGCGCAACGACTGACTAATTTCACAACGTGATTATTACCGCAATTGCCGTTGCCGATAGGCCGCCTTTCTGCCAGACTGGCCGCCGCTATTCCTGCTACTACCTGAGATGCTCCTGTGACTGCTTTTTCTACCCTGACGCAACTGCCTGCCAGCCAGCTCGACAACCTGCGCGAGATGGGCTTCGACGCCATGACGCCGATTCAGGCCGCTTCCCTGCCGGCCATCCTTAGCGGACGCGATGTGCGGGCGCAGGCGCAAACCGGCAGCGGTAAAACCGCCGCCTTCGGTATTGGCGTGCTGAACCGCATCGACAGCGGGCGTTTTCATACCCAGGCGCTGGTGCTGTGCCCGACGCGTGAACTGGCCGACCAGGTCAGCAACGTGCTGCGTCAGCTGGCGCGCTTCACCCGCAACATCAAGATCCTGACGCTGTGCGGCGGCCAGCCAATGAGCGCGCAGCGCGATTCGCTGGTGCATGCGCCGCATATTGTGGTCGGCACGCCGGGGCGCATCCTCGATCATCTCAAGCGTGACAATCTCGATTTAAGTCAGTTGCAGAGCCTGGTGCTGGACGAAGCCGATCGCATGCTGGAGATGGGTTTCCGCGACGATATGGAAGCCATCATTGGCTTTACGCCGGATTCGCGTCAGACGCTGCTGTTCTCCGCCACCTGGCCCGATACCATTGCCAGCCTGAGTCAGCGCTTTCAGCGCGATGCGCTGGCAGTAGCGACCGAAGCGCAGTCGGAACTGCCAGCGATTGAGCAGCAGTTTATTGAAACCAGCGTCAGCGAGCGTATCAATCTGCTCAGCGCTCTGCTCAGCCAGCAGCAACCGGCTTCCTGCGTGGTGTTCTGTAACACCAAACGGGAATGTGATGAGATTGCGGCCGCGCTCAACGATCGCCAGATCAGCGCGCTGGCGCTGCACGGCGATCTGGAACAGCGCGATCGCGAACGCGTGCTGATTCGCTTTGCCAACGGCAGCATCCGCGTGCTGATCGCCACCGACGTCGCCGCGCGCGGCCTCGACATTAAATCGCTGGCGCTGGTGGTTAACTTCCAGCTGGCGTGGGATCCGGAAGTGCACATCCACCGTATTGGCCGTACCGGCCGCGCCGGCGAACAGGGGCTGGCGGTCAGCTTTGTGGCGGCTGACGAAATGGTGCGCGCCCATGCGCTGGAAGATTACCTGCAGCAGAAGCTCAACTGGCAGCCGGCCAGCACGCTGAAAGGCAAAGGCGCACAGCCGCTGCCGGCGGCAATGATGACGCTGTGCATTGACGGTGGGCGTAAAGCCAAGATGCGTCCCGGCGATATTCTGGGCGCCCTGACCGGTGAAGCCGGTTTCAGCGGCGATCAGATCGGTAAAATCGATCTCACCCCGACCCATGCGTATGTCGCCATCGACGCCGCACAGGCGAAGAAAGCACTGATCAAGCTGAAAGAGGGCAAGATCAAAGGCAAAAGCGTGCGCGCGATTCTGCTGAAGTAACTGTCGTGAGCGTGAGGGCGATCGCCCTTACGCTAAATTTTCATCGCCCTTCCCTTCATTTTTTTCCTCCGCTGCCGATAAGTTAATCATGGCGCTATTGCCCTGCCCTTTACTCCGCCCAGATTCTGCCCCGAGGCCACAATGGATAATTTTCAGAAAGAGATCGATGAACGCGCCAACCTTGCGCTTTCTAACAAATTCGAACTGCTGCTGTTCCGGCTGGGTTCCGATCGGCTGAAAGGCAAGTCTGAGCTGTACGGCATCAACGTATTTAAACTGCGTGAAATTGTGCCGATGCCGACGATTACCCGCGCCGCCGGCATGAATTCACCGCTGCTCGGCATGGCCAGCATTCGCGGCCAGTTTATTCCGGTGATCGACCTGCCGGCCGTAACCGGCTGCAAACCGGAAACCGGCCTCAACCTGCTGCTGGTGACCGAATACGCGCGCAGCACCCAGGCATTTGCCGTGGAATCGGTGGAGAACATTGTGCGTCTCGACTGGAATCAGGTGCACACGGCGGAAGCGGGCATCGGCAGCCGTAACATCACCAGCATCGCCTGTCTGGACACCGACGGTCAGAGCAACAATCTGGCGCTGGTGCTCGACGTCGAGCAGATTCTGTATGACATCATTCCGTCGGTGCGTGGTGTTGAGCCGAGCGAAGAGACGGCGAAGAATTTCAACCTTAAACCCGGCCAGGTAGCGATTGTTGCTGAAGACTCCAAAGTGGCGCGTCAGCTGCTGGAACAGGGGCTGAAAAGCATGGGCATTCCGGCCATCATGCACAATACCGGGCTTGAAGCGTGGATTAAAATCAGCGAGATGCAGAAAGAAGCGCAGGCTAACGGCGAGTCGATTCACGACAAAATCGCGCTGGTGCTGACCGACCTCGAAATGCCGGAGATGGACGGCTTTACCCTGACGCGCAACATCAAGCGCGACGACGCGCTGCGGCAGATTCCGGTGGTGATTCATTCCTCGCTGTCAGGTAGCGCCAACGAAGATCACGTGCGCAAAGTGGGCGCTGACGGTTACGTCGCTAAGTTTGAAATCAACGAGCTTTCCAGTGTGATTTATCGCGTGCTGGAGAAGAAGCGCTAAGCGCTTGCCCCGATTTTCCCCTCAGGCGCGATATTCGCGCCTTTTTTGTGCCCGCTCGCCAGCCTTCAGCAGCGTTACCGTAACGGCGTATTTATCCTGTCTTACTGATCTATTAATCGTCTGAGGTCACCATGAATGGTGACCCTACAGGGCCTCTGCGTGTTTTTTGCAGGGTGCAGTTTATTGCGCATTCCGCCATGGTGCGGGAAATGAAATGCGCGATGAATCGCGCCGCTACGGTTTGTGCGACGGGATAATGCAGATATCCCATCCGCAATGAATCATGATGGCGCGGCTTGTCGCGCAGATATTCTTCTTATAGGACGCCGCTGATACCCGCACGGGTAACTGATATTCCTTTCATGTGATGCCGCTGATAACCGCACGGGTGGTAGCGGCGCAATTTATTGCGCATTCCGCCACGGTGCGGGAAATGAAATGCGCGATGAATCGCGCCGCTACGGTTTGTGCGACGGGATAATGCAGATATCGCATCCGCAATGAATCATGATGGCGCAACGTATCATGCAGATATTCCTTTCATAAGGTGCCGCTGATAACCGCACGGGTGACTGATGTTCCTTCCATGTGATGCCGCTGATAACCGCACGGGTGACTGATATTCCTTCCATGTGATGCCGCTGATAACCGCACGGGTGGTAGCGGCGCAATTTATTGCGCATTCCGCCGCGGTGCGGGAAATGAAATGCGCGATGAATCGCGCCGCTACGGTTTGTGCGACGGGATAATGCAGATATCGCATCCGCCTCTGCGCGTTTTTGTCGGGTGCGCAATTTTGCGCACCGGCACAGGCCATGACGCCAGCTAATTACGACCAGTGATTAATCAACCTTAAGCCCTCTTAACCGTTTTGTGACAAATCCCTAAAAAATTAAAGTTAAAACATTAGCAACCGATAACTTTAGCGCCTGCGCAGGTGGCGCCAGACCCGTCTTGCCGCAACGGCAAAAAATCTTTCCTTTACACATCATCGACATATTGCAGGCCCATCGTCTGCGTTTTCGTTTTAACACAACAGCATTCTGGCATTGCGGGGAGATCCAATGTTGAGCTTAAAGAATATGAAGGTCGGCGTCCGCCTGGGCATCGCCTTTGGTTTAGTGGTGGCACTACTGGTGGTGATTGGTATCACCTCAATTATGAAGATCAACAACATCAAGAGCGGCATTACCTCGATTGTGGAAGATCGCTATGTAAAAGTGCGGCTCGGCTTTGACGTGCGCGATGGCGTCAACGATCAGATCAAATACCTGCGCGGCATCGTCATCGATACCACCCGACCGCAGTTCAACGTGCAGCGCTTTCAGCAGCTGGCAGACGCCACCGCCCGTACCAACGCGGCGATGAAGAAGATCGAAGCGATTCAGATTACCGCCGTAGGCAAGAAGAAAATTGCCAGCCTGCTGGCTGCCAGTCAGCAGTTTGAACAGCAGAAAAATGAGGTGCTGGATCTGGTGCGGGCCGGTAAAGCCGATGACGCCAGCTACTACGTGCTGAAAAAAATTACCGCCGTGCAGAATGCCTACCTCGACCTGGCGGTGGCGTTTGCTGATTCCCAGTCCTCGCAGCTCCAGCAGGAAGGTGCCGGCATTATCGACGATGGCACCACGGCGATTGAAGTCACGCTGGTGTTCTCCGCGCTCGCCATTCTCGCTGCCGTGGTGATGGGCTGGCTGCTGACCCGTTCGATTGTGCATCCACTGAATGAAGCGGTGACCATCGCCAGCAAAGTGGCTGCCGGCGATCTCAGCTCGCGCATTGAAATACGCAGCAAAGATGAAACGGGCGCGCTGATGCAGGCTCTGCAGGCGATGAACGATAACCTGCTGACCATTGTTTCCGACGTACGCGCCGGATCCGACACCATCGCCGTGGCGTCCAACCAGATCTCCAGCGGCAACATCGATCTCTCTTCACGCACTGAACAGCAGGCCAGCTCGCTGGAAGAGACGGCCTCCGCGATGGAGCAGATGACCGCTACCGTGAAGCACAACGCCGACAATGCGCGCGAAGCCAACTCGCTGGTGGCGAAAACCTCCGGCGTCGCCAAAGAAGGCGGTGAAGTGATGGAGCAGGTGATTGTGAAGATGGAGGCGATTGCCCTCTCCTCGAAGAAGATTGTCGACATCATCAGCGTGATCGACTCTATCGCCTTCCAGACCAACATCCTGTCGCTCAACGCGGCGGTCGAAGCGGCGCGCGCCGGTGAACAGGGTCGCGGATTTGCCGTCGTCGCCACCGAAGTGCGTAACCTGGCGCAGCGTTCTGCCTCCGCGGCGAAAGAGATCAAAGTGCTGATTGAAGACTCAGTGGCGAAGGTGGATGAAGGCAGCCGTCTGGTGACGCACGCCGGTTCGACCATTGGTGAGGTCGTCAATAGCGTAAGCAGCGTGGCGGAGATCATGAGCGAAATCACCATCGCCAGCAGCGAACAGAGCAGCGGCATCAGTGAAATCAATCAGGCCATTACGCAGATGGAAGCGGTGACGCAGCAGAACGCCGCGCTGGTGCAGGAAGCGTCCGCTGCGTCTCAGGCGCTGCAGGAGCAGGCCGATCGTCTGGCGCAGTCGATGAGCGTGTTTAAAACCGCTGCGGTTTAAAACAAACAGCCCCGATCTGCATGCGTCAGACGGGGCCGTTCAGTGTCGCAGGCGTTGTCTTGGCGGTGCGCATCGGGTCCGGCGCACCGCGTCCTGCTGTTAATTCATCAGCGAATAAGCGATGGATGAAATCGCCAGAATCCCCACCAGCACCACAAACAGGTTACTGATTTTGCCGCTGTACTGGCGCATCGCCGGGACTTTATGAATAGCGTACATCGGCATCAGGAACAGAATCATCGCAATCACCGGCCCGCCCAGCGTCTCAATCATGCCGAGAATGCTCGGGTTCAGAGTGGCAACCAGCCAGGTGGTCAGCAGCATAAACAGCGTGGTCAGGCGATTCATTTTCTGCGGCGTGATGGTTTTACCGCGGCTGCGCAGCGACTTCGCTACCATGCCGTTAAAGCCTTCACGCGCGCCCAGATAGTGGCCGAGGAACGATTTGGTGATCGCCACGATGGCGACAATCGGCCCCATCCAGGCAATCATCGGCACGTTAAAGTGGTTCGCCAGATAGGACAGAATGGTGATGTTCTGCGCCTTTGCTGCCTGTAAATCGGCGGGCGACAGGCTCAGCACGCAGCTGAACACAAAGAACATCACGGTCACCACCATCATCAGATGGGCGCTGGCCAGAATGCGTGAACACTTTTTCTCCGCGCCGGCGCCGTACTCGGCGCGTTTCGCCACGGCAAAAGACGAGATAATCGGCGAATGGTTGAAGGAGAACACCATCACCGGAATCGCCAGCCACAGCGTCATCCAGATACTGCTGTCGCTGCCGCTTTGCGCAAACGATAAGGTCTCCAGCGCCGCGCCGTGCCAGTGCGGCACCAGATACGCAGCCAGCAGCATCAGCACCGCCACAAACGGAAACACCAGCACGCTCATCGCTTTGACAATCATCTGCTCGCCGAAGCGCACCACCGTCATCATGCCAGCAATCAAAATCAGCGACAGCAGCGCACGCGGCGGCGATACCAGCCCGAGCTGGTGCACAATAAAGCTGTCCACGGTATTGGTGATTGCCACGCTATACATCAGCAGGATCGGGTAGATGGCAAAGAAGTAGAGCAGCGTGATGATCTTACCGGCGCCGACACCGAAATGCTCTTCCACTACGTCCGTGATATCCGCACCGGGATTTTTGCCGGAGAGCACAAAGCGCGTCAGCGCACGGTGCGCAAAGAAGGTCATCGGGAAGGCGAGAATCGCCATGATGAGTAACGGAATCAGCCCACCCGCGCCGGCGTTAATCGGCAGAAACAGCACCCCTGCGCCAATCGCGGTGCCGTACAGGCCCAGCATCCACACCGTATCACTCTTGCGCCAGCCGGTTGCTGCCGCCTCCACCGTACCGAGGGTACCGGTTTGTGAGTTATCCATCTGTCTCTCCAAAATTGTCTCAAATGCAGCCGGAACGACGGCTAAAAATTCGCGGCGGCCTGCAGCGTGCGGTCGCTTCACAAAACGCGCCTATGCTACCCGTTTTTGCCCGGCGTGGATTGCAGCAACGCAAGACATGCATCACAAAGGCGGTAAAAATGCGCGAGATGGCGATAAAAGCAACAATAACGCACGAAACACGCACGCAATCGATTGCCTGGGGCGCTATTTGACCTGAGAAGCGTCAGGAGTGCAAGACACAGCGCGAAGTGGACGTGAGCGGGAGAATGAAGTGCGGGGATGTTGCCAGCAGCAGAGCGCTCAGGAGGAAACTCCCCCGGCAGCTAGCCTCGGGCAATGCTGTACTTCGCCAGAGGATAACGCCGGGAGAATTGAAAATCAGAATGCCCGCATTCTGTAGAGGGCATAAAGGAAATAGTACGCTGTGATAGTATTCAAATTCATAATCATGTACTTCAGTTTTTCATTTTTATTCAGCAGCGTAAAAATACCTTTAGAATATTTTCCGCGCTTGATTTGATTAATTTCCTGCGCAATATCGGCAGGTGAAAACGAGGCGTGATACATAGCGGTGACAATCTGCATATCCAGTGCCAGCACGCGTTTCGAGATTGCTTTTAAAAAATGGTCGAGATTACCCGACGCGTACTTTTCCACAATCGAATCGTACAAATCGGTAAGCGACTGTTTACGCACTTTCAGTTCGCTGTACTGCACTTTACGTTTCGACAGCGATCCCGCCACATCCTCATAATGATAAGCCGCGCCTGGGGTAATGAGAAAATTACTGACGCAGCTGAAAAACTTCAGGTTAAACAGCAGGTCCTCACTCATCGAGACGCCTTCCATGAAGCGCAGATGAAGATCGTCAATAATCTGGCGGCGATAACATTTATTATGCAGATAGCCAATGTTGTCACTCATCTCCAGCTCGCCCAGCACGTAAGGAATATCCTGCTGGCTGAAGAATCCCGCCTGCGAGACTTTGCCGATACGGTTGTCGTTGAGATTGCCAACCATTAAGTCCACCGATTCGGCCGGCCAGGCATTGAGATTGAGTTTGAAACTCATCAGGAAGTTATCGTCAACCCAGTCATCCGCATCGAGAAACAGGACATATTCCCCGCTGGCCTGCTGCAGCCCGCTATTGCGTGCCGCACTGACGCCTGCGTTAATTTGATTAAGCACCGTAACCTGCGGATAGTGAGCAAACTCCTGCAAAATCCGGGCACTGTTATCGCGACTGCCATCGTTGACAACAATTATTTCATAGCTACTGAAGGTTTGATTTAATACGCTTTGCAGCGTACGCCGGATAGTGTTTTGCGCGTTATAAACGGGAATGATAATACTAAATAGCGTTTTTTCATTCATGATAAACTCTCTTTACTGTCTGAGGTTTTGATAGTGCTAAAGAGCTGCCATAGTTTCCTGGGGTTGAAAAAGATCAGATGAATACGCATGACCGGCTGTGCCGGGAAAAAGTAATTCAGCAGGGAGAAGGATAAAAACTCGGTTAATACCACGCTCATGGCGGCACCGGTTAAACCGAAATGTGGCACCAGCAGCAGCGACGACAGCACGCAAATCACTAATACCGCGAAGGTTTTTTTCACCAGATAGCGATAGCCGTTATATTTAATGATGAAACGATCCATGACGCTGCTCAGCACCGCGCACATCGCACCGAGGCTGAGTAATAACGTCGGCGCGACCGCATCAAGATATTGCTCACCGTAGAAGTCACGAATAAACCAGCCCGACAGCAGCCAGATCGCCACAATTACCGCAGCGGAAACGCCAATCACCAGCAGATGCAGTTTCTGCGCTTTGACGATCGCCTGCTGGTCATTCCGCTCGGCAAAAAATGCCGGATAAAACGACGCCAGCAGCGCGCTGGGTAAAAATACCCAGGCGGTCGACAACGTCAGCGCCACGGAAAAAATGCCCGCCTCTTTCACGCCGAGAAAATAAGAGACGCTGATTTGATTCACGCGGGTATAGAGCGCAACGGCAATCGCAGAGAAGATCAGCGACATGCCGGAAACCAGCATGTAGCGCGAATACTTTTTCACGTGGCGCAGCGCCGGAAGCGGTGCACGCCGCTCATACAGCAGAAACAGCGTTAACTTGATGGTGAAAGGAATAAAGGTGGCGAGCACAATCGGAATCGCCAGCCAGGCCGGTTCCAGCTGGTAATAGGAGATCAGAAAGCGCACCGTCAGGCTGATCGCCAGGCCAATGACGTTGGCAATCACATTGAGACGCGCGTTGAGCCTCGCTTCGTTGTAAATATTGACCAGGTCAATGGATGAGAACAGGCAGGCAATGGCTGCCGCGCAGATAAAGACCAGCGCGTCGGCGCTCCATTCCTCTTCCATAATCGCCATGCCGACAATCGACAGCACGCAATACAGCACCAGTACCAGCAGGAAGGTCGCCATCATCAGGCGCAGGCCGGAGTGATGATTCTGCGCGATGCGTTTTAGCAAAATCACATCGCTGCCCATCAGTGCGATGGTCTGAATAAACTGAAATACCAGCATGGCGATGGAGATAATGCCGAAGGTGGTGGGCCCGACGTATTTCGCCACGTAGGAGGTGACAAAGATCAGGCCGAATACCGCAATCAGCTTTTCGGCAATCATCCACATGGAGTTTTTTAATTTGTCTTTCACAACGCCTCCGGTGCGATTATTTCTCTGCCAGCCGGCGCAGCCGTGAAACCAGGCGCGGGCTAATGAAAAACAGCGCAAAATACAGGCTCCACGGATTAAATAGCGGTCCGGCGGTGCACCAGCTGCGGAAACTGCGGCGATAGAGCGTGATGTATTCATCAATAAAGGCGCGGCTCAGGCTGTCGCTGTGCAGCCCTTTGTGGATGTAAGACGCCGTGACTTTTAAATAGAGGTGGTAATAACAGCGATAATGCTGGTTCGATAAAAATGCTTTCATGCCGCTGAACGAGCGGGCAAAAGAGAAATGTTTTTCCCGCAGCGCCGAACGCGTGGCGGAGTGCGTGGATTTGACGTAGTGATAAACCACCCGCTGCGTCATCACTACCTGGCGATCCTGCTGCAGATGCAGGTAGTTCATGACAAACAGCAGGTCTTCGAAATTGGCGATCTCTTCGTTGAACCGCAGCCGGTGCTGACGAATGACATCGCCGCGAAACACCTTGTCGCAGATACCGTGGCGCGGATGGTAATAGAGCAGATCGTTAATCGCCGCCGATACCGACAGCGTGTGCGCCTGTTCACGGTTGGCGGGAAAATCCAGCGGGGCACCGTCCGGGTTGAAGTGTTGTGACTCACCCACCACCATCGCCGTTTCATCACTCATCAGCCGCACATACGTCGAGAAGGCCTGGGGCGGCAGAAAGTCATCGGCGTCTAAAAAACACAGCAGCCGGCCGCGCGAGGCGCGAATGCCCCGGTTGCGCGCCGCCGAGACACCCGCGTTGGCCTGGCTGATAAGGTGGAACTGCGGATAACCGGCGTAACGCTGCAGGATCGCCAGCGAGTCATCGCTGGAGCCGTCATTAATAAAAATGGCCTCAAAGCGAATCTCATCCTGCTGCAGCAGGCTGTCGATGCATCTTTCCAGATAAGCTGCGGCGTTATACACCGGCACAATGACGCTAATCAGCACGTCGTTAACGGGAGTTTGCATATGACCTCAAAACATAATTTATCGCGGGTTAAACCCGCCGTGACAAAATAAAAATCGATACTGAACCGTTAATACTTAACGTTTAACGGCCCATGCTTTCATCCGGCTTAACATTAATACGGCGCTGTTTTCAGAGTTTCCTCAGCAAAATATGACCGCCGGAACACGTCTATTTTTTGCTGGAACCAGATAAGAATTTCGCTATATATTCAGGTCAGGTTCACCTGGCGATTTAAAGGGTAAAAACCGCAGGCTACCGCCCCTGGCTTACAGCGACCAGCGTGCTGGAATTCTCTTTGGTGTATTTTCAGGCGTAAAGAAGGGGCGCTGCACTCCGCAGAGTTCAGTGATTTATCAGCCAGTTAGCCCCAACGCTTCCTGCACAGCAACGTATTTATTGCGTTGCTGCCGGGTAAAACATTTATCAGATAGAGGTTTATTCGTTATCCTGATCGGCGCTACCTCTCCAGCTATTTTTTGCCGCATCAGGAAAACGGGAACTGCCGACCGCGGTTGAAAAGGTGCATCTTTCGACGGGCCTTCGCAACGAGCGTTACGACATTAACGATATTTGCTGTATGCCCTGCACTTTTATTACGCCGTGATGTATGTTGCGCGGCGCGAGGTGCAAGTGGCGTTAATTCAGTCCGGCTATCGCAGCCGGACTGCAAATGGCACAAGGCCAAAAATTGCGATCTGATTCAAAACTTTTACCGCATTCTTACCAGGCGCAGTTATAAGGTCAATGCCTTCCAGACCAAAACGGAATTTACTCACCCGCCCCGCCACAATATTTCGCGCTGAATGATTAGCATGGATAAAGCGCAACCGCGGCGATTGATAAGGGCGGCGCGCGCTGCTGACCAGGAATAAGAGCAGGGAAACCGGCGGATAAGTCCAGTAGCGTCCTAAGCGGTTGTTATCGCAATGGGTTACGCCCTCGCCGTCCCGCTTAAGCAGTAATAATCTTTATTCATTGTGCTGACCTGCTATTTTTAGTAGTCGTCAAGCCCAGCCTCTATAAATTAGCGCCGTGCGAAAAAATACAGATCCTTACCGCAGCACAAACTCAACTTAGCGAGATTTCATGCTGCTTATTTTAACAATCAGCGCTTCGCTGACGTGACTTAGGCCAAATATTTTTTTAAAGAAAGCCGGTAAATGCCGATAACGCTATCAGTGTATTTATCAGTGAGCCCGGAAATGATCAGCCTGCAAACCAATCTGTCTGCCCTCAACGCCAGCAAGCAATCTGCCAGAAGTGGCGCGGCGCTGGGCGATGCGATCCGCCATTTATCGTCGGGTATGCGCATCACCAGCGCGCGTGACGATGCGGCAGGTCAGGCGATTGGTAACCGTTTTAGCAGCCAGCAGAACGGCCTGGCGGTGGCGCAGCGTAATACCGGTGACGGCCTGTCACTGGTCGAAACCGCGGAAAGCGCGCTGGATGAGATCAATAACCGCCTGCAGCGGATTCGCCAGCTGGCGGTTCAGGGATTAAACAGCACCAATTCGCAGAGCGACTCAGACGCCATTCAGGCGGAGATTAACCTCAATCTGAAAGAGATTGACCGGCTCAACACCAGCAGCAGCTTTAACGGCATCAGGCTGCTGGATGGCAGCGCCGGTAAGCTGGGATTCCAGGTGGGCGCTAATGACAACGAGAAAATCAGTCTCGACCTGTCGGCGCCCGGCTTCAGCGTGGAGGCACTGGGACTTAAGGATTTGGTGATCAGCGGCATCAGCGGCAAAGTGACCAATGTCACCACCCTCACCGGCCTCGCCACCAATATGGCGTTCAGCAACCCGGCGATTACCGTAAACTATGTGCCCGCCAGCGGCTCACCGCAGCTGGTGCGCAGCAGTGGTGATAACCGCCAGTACGTGCAGAGCAGCGACGCCGACGGCAAGCCGGTCTATTATCTGGCCGCCGTCAGTGCGCGCTGGGACACCGCCACGGCTGCCGGTAACGTCTCGATTAGCCGCAGCAATCCGGCGCCGCTGTACAGCAACGTCAGCAGCATTGCGTCGCGCACCATCCCGGCGGTTAATTTTCAGGACAGCAGCGGCAGCGCGCTGAGCACCACGCCCGCAGCCACGTTAACGCAGGATAATGGCCAGTATTATATTGAGCAGAACAACAGCTGGTATCCGGCCACGCTCAGCTTTGGCAGCAGCGGCGCGGTAACGGCACGCATGACCGGCGGTGCCGCCAAAACCGACAGTGATTTCGCGACCCTGCCGACCACGGTGACCGACACGCCGGCGATCGACACCAGCACCGCCAGCCTTAGCTTCAGCGATGCCAGCGGCAACGCGGTGAGCAATGGCCGTCTGCTGCGCACCAGCGGCGGGCAGTATGTAATGGAAGTGGATAACGGCGGCGGTAACTACCAGTATTATAACGCCGCCGTCAGCGCGACCTCGGATGGCACCAGTAATGCCCTGAGCATCGTCGCGACCAGCGCCAGCAGCATTAATAGCTTCAGTGCGGTAAACAGCGTGACCGGCACCTCTTACATCACGCTCGATCCGGCCAATGTGGATGTGCGCTATACCGATGTCGATGGCAACAGCAGTAATGATGTGCTGAAACTCGACGCCGACGGCAATTACTACATGGATGTGCCGAACGGCAATCTGGATAAAACCGCCACCTTCGTGCGCAGTGACAGCAGCGGCAACCTGATGCTGAAAACCCTGCAGGGCGTGGGTGACGTGCAGATTTACTTCCAGGCGGCTTTGTCGTCAGTGACCGATGCCTCCACCAACTTTACGACGCTGCGCGTGGCCGAGACCGGTTCAGAGATCCGCCTGAAACATCCGGACGATCCGCTTGCCACGCTGGATCGCGCTATCGGGCAAATCGACAGTCAGCGCACCCGTCTGGGCGCCGTTGCTAACCGGCTGCTCTCGGCGCAAACGCTGCAGGGTAACGCCACCGCCGCGATTGCGGCATCGCGTTCCCGTATTGAGGATGCGGATTACGCCACAGAAGTCTCCAGCCTGTCGCGTCAGCAAATTCTGCAACAGGCCAGCAGCGCCCTGCTGGCGCAGGCTAATCAGCTGCCGCAGCAGGTGCTGAAGTTACTGAACGCCTGATAAAGGACGTCATCCGGCTTCAGATCAGGCAGAAGCATCACGCTGCTCACGCACAAATTCGGTGAGCGCCCGCAGCGCCGGCGGCACCAGCCGGTGTCCCGGATAGTAAAGGCAGAGCGCACCGAGAGGCACCTGCCAGCCGGGCAACAGGTGCACCAGTCGGCCCGCCTGCACATCCGCCGCAACCTGCTGTTCCGTCATGCAGGCAATGCCCAGCCCCGCCAGCGCCGCCTGGTGGATGGCGCTCATGTCGCTGGCCGCCATACGCGGCTCGCCCTGCAGCCGATAACGCTGCTGCTGCTGGCTCAGCTCCCAGCGGTAAACGCTGCCGTCCGCCATACGCATACACAGGGTTTGATGCTGATCGAGCGCCTCTGGCGTCTGCGGTGTGCCCGCGTGTGCGAGGTAGGCTGGCGCGGCCACCACAATCATGCGCATTTCCGGCGTCAGCCTGACGGCAATCATATCGCCCGGCACATCTTCTGCCAGCCGAATGCCGGCATCGAAGCCGTCGGCCACGATATCCACCCGCTCTTTCTGGCTGTAAATATCGACGCGAATGCGTGGATAGCGCTGCAGGAACGGCAGCAATATCGATGCGTACCATAGCGCGCTGCTCTCGGGCGGCACGTTGAGACGCAGCATGCCGGCCGGATCGCCCGGATCGCTGCCGGCTTCCTCAGCCGCGCTGCGGATCATCGCCAGCGCTGGCACAATTTTCTCGCTGAAACGCCGTCCGGCATCGGTCAGCGCGACGCTGCGCGTGGTGCGGTTGAAAAGCCGCACGCCCAGTCGTTTCTCCAGCGCGGCAACCGCATTGGTCACCGCCGAAGGCGACATCTCCAGCTCGCTGGCCGCCGCTTTAAAGGTGCCGCGCCGCGCGACCGCCAGCACAATTTCCAGTTCAGTCAGACCTGTCCGGTTCATCAATTATTCCGTTTCGCGCAATACCCTTTGCAGGCGGAGGCGGATTATCGCCGCCGATGGTGCGTGCTACTTTGCCGCCACGCAACATGCAAAGGAGCATAGCCATGCACATGATTGAACACATCTATATCAACGGCCAGTTTGTCACTCCTGACGGCGATGAATGGCTGGATATTATCAAACCTGCCGACGGCAGCGTAATCGGTAAAGCGCGTCTGGCCGATGCGCAGGATGCTGAACGCGCGATTGCGGCGGCAGCGGCGGCGTTTCCCGCCTTCGCCGCGACCACGGTGGAGCAGCGCATCACCCTGCTGGAACAGATGTACCATGCGGTTAACGGAGCCGAAAGCAAGCTGCGCGCGGCGATCCTTGAGGAGTACGGCGCGCCCACCGCACGCTCCGAGTGGATGAGCCGCTATCCGGCTGACGTGATTCTGCAGGTCATTGAAGAGCTGAAACGCTATCCGTTTGTACAACAGGCAGGCCGCGCGCAGGTGCAGATGCTGCCGCTCGGCGTTGCCGGCCTGATCACACCATGGAACAGCAACGCGGGCTTTATCTGCCATAAACTAGCCACCGCGATTGCCGCAGGCTGTACCGCCGTGATCAAACCCAGCGAGTTCAGCCTGTTGCAGACCCAGGTGATCACCAGGGCGCTGCACACCGCCGGTTTGCCTGCGGGGGTGTTTAATATCGTCACCGGACGTGGTGCCAGCGTCGGTGAAGCCCTGAGCCGCAGTCCGCAGGTGGCGAAAATCTCCTTCACCGGCTCGACCGCCACCGGCAAAGCAATTCTGCGCAGCGCCGCCGACACCTTTAAACGCGTCACGCTGGAGCTGGGCGGTAAATCACCGACGCTGATTTTGCCGGATGCCGATGCCGCGCAGGCAGCCGGGCTGGCGGTTCAGGCTGGCTTTATCAATAGCGGCCAGGCCTGTATTGCTGGCACGCGTATTCTGGTGCCGGAGCAGCGCAAGGCCGAGTTCGAACAGGCGCTGACGGCGGCAGTCGCTGCGGAGGTCTCCGGCGATCCTGCTGACGCGCGCACCACCATCGGGCCGATGGTCAACGAGAAACAGTGGCAGCGCGTGCAGCACTATATTGCGCTTGGCGAACAACAGGGCGCGCGCCTGCTGACCGGCGGCAGCGGCCGCCCGGACGGGCTGCACCACGGCTGGTATATCCGCCCGACGCTGTTCAGCGATGTCACCAATGAAATGCCGCTGGCGCGCGAAGAGATTTTTGGCCCGGTGCTGAGCATCCTGACCTACCGCGATGAAGCCGAAGCCATCGCCATGGCCAACGACAGCGATTACGGCCTGTCGGCACTGGTGATCGGTGCGGATGAACAGCATGCGCGCAACGTGGGAGAACAGCTGATCGCTGGCCGCGTGATGATCAACACGCTGGCTCACGAACCGCGCGCGCCGTTCGGCGGTTTCCGCCACTCCGGCATCGGCCGGGAAATGGGACAGGCGGGTATCAGCGCGTTTCTGGAACCGCGGGCGCTGATTGCTGGTTAAGGAAGATATGAACGCCGCAGTTGATCACACTGCGGCGCTCAATAAGAGATATCATTGAGCATCTGCCTGAATAAAAATCAGTTCATTCATCACATCCCCGTACCATGAGTTGTTCACTATGCGTGGGGATTTGAGATTTGCAGCCAGAGACGTCGCCCTTGCTGATCTTTGAACCCGGCCACCGCGCCGGTTTTTCGTGACTATCTACACTCATCGGCTTTCTAACAGCACTTACGTCTTAGCTCAATATTTATTGATACTGTACGCGCCCGCCCTTCGCCGGCGCTTATTTCGCCTCCTTTTGATAACGATCAATATATTACCTGAAGATGATCATTAGCATTCAACTCTTCACAAAACGGTACTGTCGCGCCTGTTGATTTAAATAAACACAAGCGTTACTCAATTATGCAACGCAGTCCTGGGCAATAAGCAACCTCTGCGAAACCTAAAAGACGATAGGACCTGGTTATGTCTGCAAGATGATTAACTAAAGGGATTATAATGAGGTTGAATTCTCTAACTTCACTAAGGTTTATTGCTGCCTTTGGCGTTTTTTTGCATCACTTTCATATGCTGAATGACTCAAAAAACCATATAATCAATTGGTTTAGTTCAATTCTTTTTGAAGGTTTTGTCGGAGTAACCTTTTTCTATGTCCTGTCTGGATTTATTATTTCCTATAGTCATAAACAGCATTGCAAAGCACGGGAATTTAAAGTCTCAGATTTCCTTTATAATCGTATAGCAAGATTATACCCGGTACATATCATAACCCTCTTTATTGCTATATATTTTTATATACCTTCATATAACTATGGTTTAATACATCTCGATCAGTTCGCCTACAACCTCTTTTTAGTACAAAGCTTGATTCCAGATCCACAGTATTTTTTTAGCTTTAACGGGGTATCGTGGAGCGTGTCAGCTGAGATGTTTTTCTATGTTGCCTTTATATTTCTGGTGACACTGAACAACAAGCAATTAATCATTTTTTTGGGATGATGTTAGCGCTGATTGTTTACCACATGATCGCTATCCCGGACACAGCTAAATACGTTGGATGGACTTATTACATCAACCCTGCATTTCGCGTAATTGATTTTATGGCCGGAATGCTACTATTTCGTTTATACGATACGGGTAAGTTAATTGTCAGAGATAAATTTGCCACCGCTATGGAGTTTGGATCGCTAATCATCCTGACAGCCGCGATGGCTTATGGCATGAAAAACGTTGGCATGAAGTACCGTTACGACCTGTTTTATCTCATACCGATGATGTTTATCGTCTACATTTTTTCTTATGGAAAGGGAGTAATTTCACGGGTCATAAGTTACAGGCCAGTAGTTTTTTTAGGTGAAGCCTCATTCTCGCTATATATGATACACCAGATTTGCATTTACGTGGCAAGCAATAATTATAAATATAATCTGGACAGCATGGCTTCGACATTTTTCTTCATGGCCTTCACGATGGGTATAACGATAGGAATAAGTTGCATACTTTATCGCTTCTATGAAAAACCCATTAATGACAGCCTTAGAAAATTAAGGTATAGAAATAGAAAATAAGAACATTTTAGCACGATGAGTTAAGGCTTAATTAACTATGTTAAACACATCCATATGATGATAAAATTACCCCTATAATGATGTATATTTTATGGGTGATATTTCATGAAATTGAAAAAAATTGCATTCCTTAAAACTTTAGGCGTGATGGGGTCTTTATGTGGGATTATTGCGACAGCATTCGCAATCTATGCTCACTACAACCCGACTGGCCCTTCCACTCAGAGACATGACAATATCATGGGAAGCTGGCTCTCTGACTATTCTTATACTGAAAAAGGAAATACCGTTAGGGTTAATGGCAAAACAACATTTTTTTCAAATGGAAAATATAACTTCCACGGTAATATATCCATTAACTCATCTGCTTCAGGAAAGGATATATTTATTGATTATCTTTCTGATGGTGCAGGATGCTGGGAACTATATGACAAGGAGTTAATTACATCTTTAAATAGTTTGAAAACAAGGCCTGTTAAGCTGGTATTTAATAACCTTGAAGTTGACCCAATTAAAATGTAAATGATTAACAATAAAAAATTACCAACTATTGAAGATGATATGGCCAATGGAAAAAACCAGGCTTATAAAATAACAAAGCATACAGAGGGTCAGCTGACGCTGGAAGTTATTAACGAAACTGGAAATAATTTTAAATTTACAATGAAAAAAGAAAATTCATTATGATGGTAATCTTAAGCCACCATCATCACCACCGAAATAAGCATCTGACTCAAATACTATTATAACGAGCTTATAAAATCCTAAATTTTTTGTTGATAGTCATAAATAGTGAATTCTCTTTCCCACTCAATACATCTATAATATTTGACACATTATTTTTAAATCTAACGCTTCGAGATATTTAAATAGAGATGAAGACATTACTCACATCGAGGTGTATTTATGATGTCACAGAGTGATAGAGCGGTTTAATTAAATAGTTAACGAGGGGGATTTATGGCCGGTATTGGCTATTCGGTAGGTAAGTCTATTGACGACTTTTTGATCGACGACTTGAACGGCGCAATGCTACACGCATGTATGGCCGTTGATGGTACTTCGAAAAAAACGCACCCGGAAATGTACCGACACCGCACGAGATTTATAACAACGTTGCGCGAAAACTACTCTATCCTCCGTCCAATGTCTTTTCCTGGTTTAGACATTGAGCAAATAAAGTGGCCTGTTAAGATCTCTGCGGACCAAAAGCCTGACGAATGGCCTGACACAGCTGAGGTAATTTATGGTGTCCACCGCTGTGCACATGGTCACGGTGACGATCTACCTGAGGGTTTCGAATTAATGCCTGATGTGCTCCACGGTGATACTAACAGCACAACTTTGATAGCCGCGCCAGGTAGTGTGCAAATTTCTGATAGGGTGATCTTTGGCTTGCTGGCAATTGCCGTACTTGCTCCAGTAAATCATGATTTGAGCACTAAGGACGGACACTGGTTATCGCTCAACCACACACAATTTATCATTAACGAATGGTGGGGTAAGCGGGATGAGTTTTTAGCCATAGCCGCACCGCATGATAAACAGCGCGTTAATTTGGATTTGGGTAACTGGTATTCACAGGTGAATTCAGAAACGCAGCTTTAAAAGGATTCTCTTATTATCTAACTGAGGAATGAACATGAAGAAGCTAACAACCGCCCTTCTATTGTGTCTGCTAGCGGCTAAGGCATCAGCCGTGCCAATTACATTGATACTGTCTGATGAATCAAATAACTCGTGATAAAACGTAGCTACATCAGACCTGACTGGTCGGATTGATGTTTTTAAGGTTTTGTTGTGTGGTGCCGGAAACAGGAGTCGAACCTGCGACCTTCGCATTACGAATGCGCTGCTCTACCAACTGAGCTATACCGGCATTGAGGCGGGAACTACGGGGAGTAAACATAGAAAAATCGGGGGGATGAGTCAAGATGGTGCCGGTTAAGTGCTGCGTTTTTCAGCATCACCCGGGCTGGTCTTACGATTTTGACGCGGAGAAACCGCCGCGAACAGCGCCCTCTCGCGCCAGGTACAAAAAAGGCGAGGCCGCAGCCTCGCCAAAAGGTGCTGGCCTCAATCGTAATAAGGAAGCTTACGATCGACACCGTTGATATTGACCAGCACAAAGCCCGTCGGCGTGGTTTTATTGGTCGGCGTACCTGCTGCCGTCGCGACGGTAAGCACGCCTTTCTCGTTAGCCCCAATACCCGCGACGCCATTGTGCAGGCCAAAGCGCGCCGCCGGTTTGAGGGTGCCCATTTTGGTGGTATCCGTCACCACCGAGAAGTCAGGCTGGAACAGCGAGCAGGAGCCAGCTTCAAAACGCGTCGGACCGGTAGTCTTCAGGTTAATCAGCGTGTCGCCGCTGTTGGCGCGCAGCTTCACCCACACCACGGCATACGTGGTGCCGACGCGGCTGTAGCGAATATCCAGCACCGCCGGCTGCCCCATATGGCAGGCGTCAGCCCATACCGTTTCCAGCCGCTGCAGGTTAATCCACGTTTTCCCTGTGCCCGCCAGATTGACCGGCGAAGCGGCCGTTCCGGTTGGCTGGGTGGCGTCGGCTTTACCAATCAGCTCCATCACCCACTGCTGATTCGCCGTCGGGAAGAACAGCTGGCCGAGGCGATACCAGTTATCAGTGTCGGTGTTGTTGGTGACTTTGTGGCCGCTGTAGTAGCCCGCGCGGAATGAGCCGGTGATCAGCGTGCCGTGATGCTCTTCACGGCGATAGCCGTAGTCAAAAGTCGACAGCCAGCGCGTGCCGGCCATATCGTTCGAGATTTTCGCCCCGGACTGCAGGCCAATCTGGCGCATGATGACGCGCGCATTATTGAGATTGAACGGCGTGCCGCAATCCTCAATGTTCAGCGTATCAATGCTCCAGGCACCGTCCGACAGATCGCCCGGATTACGCGTGTGCTCGATCCACACGTTGCGCATGATGCCCTGCGTCACGCGCGGCATGTACAGCGTGGCGTCGCCGTAGCCGGTCTGGAAGTTACAGTTGCAAACTTCGATAGCGGTTGAGTGGTCCCACTTGCCGTTTGGCGAGTTCGACCAGCCAATATCAAACACCCGGCCATAGGTCCACAGCGAGTAGATCTGGTCGAATTTACTGTCGAGCGTATCCAGCGCTTTAATCACCGTGCCGCCGCTGTTTTGCGCGCGGAAACAGTAAATATTTAACGTGGTGCCTTCGATGCAGGTGTTTTCGAAGAACGGCTGCACGTTGGTACACATCTCGGCGGTAATGGTACCTTTGTTGGTGGTGACGTCGGCCGATGCCTGACCGTGCCAGGTAATGCCTTTGATCGCGGTTCGCCGCGCCTTCACTTTGAACACCGTGTTGGCACTTTTGTCGGAGATGATGGTGGTGCGCGGCAGCGAACCCAGCTCCACGTCATCCCCCTGCAGGCCAAAAAAGGCGATCTCGGTGGCGCTGATGTCGATCGGGTTGATCAAAAATTTACCGCCTGGAAAACGCACCGGCAGGTCACGGATATTACCGCTGTAACCCTGCGTCCACGCCAGCATGCGGTTAAAGGCGTCGGTATCGTTGGCGTAACCGTCCCCTTTCGCGCCGAAGTGGTAGACGTTGACGTCGGCCGGATCGTTGATCACGCGTTTCCAGTAAAAGCCATTGCCGACCGCCAGCGTACCGCCGTCATCGGCGGCCGTGGTGGTGCCGATAAAGCCGGTGAAATCACCGCCGCCACGGAAGGTGGAGTCCGCGTTGTAGCGGCGCAGGAACGCCAGATCGCCGTTTTTGGCCGGCACAGTGGTACGCAGTTCAGCAAAAGAGTTAACTTCGATCATCTTAGCCTCCTCGGCATTTCAGGTTTGCAATACAAAGCGAGAGAACAGCGTCAGTGCGCCGCCGGGCGGCAGTGCTGGTCCCAGAGATCGTTGTGGTTGTTGATGGCGCGCACGGTGCGAATGTCCATGCGTTCGGCGTCATTGCCGTGGGTGTAAATCGGGGAAAATAACGAACAGGCGGAGTCGATAACGACGGGCGCCTCAGGGTTGGTGGTATTTCGACTGCTGCAGCTTGTCACGAGCAGCAGCGTCATCAAGATTACCGTTGCGGGTTTCCACACGTCTGGCCTCCTCACGCAGCTGTTGCTGCTGCTGATTAACTTCAACCGCCTGCGCGGCGGTCTTTTCGGCCTGCGCAACATCAGCTTTCGCCTGCTGCTGCACCTTGCCGATTTTTTTACCGCCGGCGTAGCTGGCAATCAGCGCGGCAATCACGCCGCCAATCGCCGCCAGCCAGTGCCAGCTGCCGGCAAGCTGAGAAAGAAGAAAGCTCATGGTTTGTCCTCCAGCGTTTTTCTCTGCTCCACCAGGTTCTTCTGACGCACGAACTGCGCCAGTACGCCCATCGCCACCATGAAGGCGCCGATCAGGCCGAGATAGTTGTGCGGCAGGATCTCTTTGATATCTGCCGGCAGCGCGTTCCATGCATCCAGCGCTGACGAGGGAAATGACTGCACCCAGGCGCTGAGCATTGAACCCAGCGATGCCAGCCACACCGACCAGGTTTTAAACAGCAGGCGCGCGTGTTTAACAAACTCCAGCGTGGTGAAGCGCTGCAGCAACAGCAGCAGGATGATGGCCGCCAGCACGGCGATAACGAACAACAGCCAGCGCATGTTCATAACAGCCCCCTGTAGATGTCATAGGTGCCCGTGCGCATCACTTCGGCATGACGCCGGGCGCGCCCCGCAGTTTGCCGCGCCCACAGGCTGTCGAGCATGGCGTTCGCCGCCGCGTCGAAATCGCGTTGCGTCACCGCGGTGAGCATGCCGCGAAACAGCGTCAGACCGTCGACGCCCATCTGGTAGGCCATGCTGATCAGCACATCGCTGCGCGCCTCATTGCATTGACTCAGTGCCTGCTGCACCAGCGCGCGCTGCTGCATCTCCTGCACCTTGCCCTCAACGATGCACTGCTTCCATACGTCGCCGACACGGCGCGGTACGCGGAAGATATAGTGGCTGAGCGACGCGCCTTTCGGCCCGATGCGAATACCGCCCGCAACGGTGGGAAACCCCTGCGTGTCGAGGTAAGGCGCTTCGCGGTATCCCTCTTCGAAATTCAAAATGGCAATGATTTGGCTCATAACGGTTCCTCTTTGACGGGCGCAACGGCATGAAAAGCTGCGCAAATAACCACAACACATAAACCCCGCTGATCGGTTTCGCCGGGCGGCAGGCAGCCGTTAAGCGCAACGCTCAAGCGCAACTAAACAGTGAGGAAAGGTGAAACGTTCCGTTCAGAACTGGAAAAACAGCAGAGAATTAACGCACGGCGTACAGATGAACGTGGGGCAAACAGCAGTTATCAAAGCTGGGGTTGTCGTTGCAGGGCCGCGTGGGTGCCAGTACTGCGCGGTCTACCCGGGAGCGGATTTCCCGCTGGCAGATGCGCTCGGCGGTGCGCAGAGTGATCTCATCACACTCCAGGCCCAGGGCACTGTCGATGCTGCGCTTCAGGCGGCTGAGCGGCTGACGCCGCCGGTGGCGACGGGTGCGCGCGTTTCCGCTAAAGACTGATTTGCCATATTGAATAATCGCCATAACTCCTCCTGTGAATGAGTCTTTGGCGATGGGGTGGTGAGCACGGCGATTCGGCACAGACCGGGACGTCCGTGGCCCCTCTGCAATCACCCGCAACTGGCTTGCCCGGCCGTAAAAAACGGCCAGGTATAAGCAGAGGAGAGTGAAAGCAGAGGACAACTGACGACGCTGCTAAGTGCGTATCCACCCCATCCCAAAATTCACTGACTTTGGGTGGGTTGTCTCGCGCTTGTGCAGCGCCTCAATTGTTTAAGAGCGGGCTCATCCGGGAGCAGAGATGTCGTCCATCTATGGTCAAATTATTAACAGGTTCTAATGCATTGGCAAACACTGACAGTTAATTTTTTATTTACCGACAGTTAAATTTTTGATTTCAGCCGGATTATTTTTTTGCCGGTTAACGCACTGCTGCTCAGCCCAGAATCTGATAGTCACGCGCCTGGCTCATGATGACGCGGGCAATCACCTGCAGCGACGCCGCTTCGTCCAGCGTCAGATACCAGGTCTCGTAGCGTTTATTGTCGGAGATCACCGCCACCTTCTTGTGCTGTAACTGCAGCCGCTTGAGGTAGAGCTGGTTGTCGAGATTGAACAGATAGATGCCGTCACCGTCGAAGCGGTGCACGCTGATATCGACGAACAGCTGATCGCGCGGAGCAAAAGTACCGGCCATGGAGTCACTGTTCAGGGCAATCAGCCGGATATTTTCGGCCGGACGACCGTTAAACAGCACGCGCGCCTCATCCAGACCGTATTCAATCGCCTGAATGGTCTCGACCAGTTCGTCGCGCGCGACAATACCCTGTGCGCTGCGTTGCCCGATGTCCAGGCTTTCGACGCGGAACATGTGCTGCGGATCGATCAGGCGCTGACGGGCAAGCGCCACATCCGGTTTTTCCATGCCGAACTGTAGCCACTCCACGCGCACGCCTAACAGCTGGCTGAGCGCCAGCAGATTACTGTCATCCGGAATGGATTGCGCGTTAAACCATTTCCAGACCCCTGGAGTTGAGATCCTGCATCCCCGTTGTTGCAGTGCCTGAGCGACCTGTTTGTTCCGTCCATGTCCGACAATTCCCGCGCTCTCGCATGCGGCAATCAGCCTGGCAGTAAAAGCTTGTCTCGTACTCTCTTTTTTAACCATCAGTTAATAGTCTGCCATCAGTAAAAGACTGAATGTTATTTTCATTTTTGCTACCAGTTCATTTTATATTACCGCTAGTTTACTACCCAACCGCTTTTATCAATAAAGCTGGACGATCATTATCCTCTTCGCCCTGGTGGAAACCAGTAATGAATCTCTGACAGCTTGTTCTGACAGGGGTTTTCAGGATTGTTCTGTAACGCTGAGACCAGCACCCACAGCAAAAAATGGGCGAAAAGCCGCAGGCGCGCCACAGATGACAGGAATAAAACGAAAAGCTCTGGAAATAACTGGATCGAAAGCGATCAAAAAGGGCACCGCGTCAGGTGCCCATTATGATGCCGGAGAGAAAACTAACGGCGCAGGGTATCGTCGCCCCAGCCAATCCATTTGTAGGTGGTGAGCGCTTCGAGGCCCATCGGACCGCGCGCATGCAGTTTCTGCGTACTGACCGCCACTTCAGCGCCGAGACCAAACTGGCCGCCGTCGGTAAAGCGGGTGCTGGCGTTGACGTACACTGCCGATGAGTCGACCTGATTCACGAAGCGATTGGCGTTGCCAATACTGCGCGTCAGAATGCCGTCGGAGTGCTGGGTGCCGTGCGCGCGGATGTGCGCGACCGCTTCATCGAGGTCCGCCACCAGCTTGACGTTCAGATCGTTCGACAGCCACTCATCGTCGTATTGGTGCATCTGCACCGCCACCACGCTGGCCGGCCCCTGCTGCAGCAGCGCCAGCGCGTTTTCGTCGGCGTGCAGCGCAATGTTCTCCTGCGCCATACGCTGCAGAAACGCCGGAATGAAACGCTCAGCCTGACCGCGATGAATCAGCAGGGTTTCCAGCGAGTTACAGGCGCTGGGACGCTGCTTCTTGGCGTTAACAATCACCTCCAGCGCGGCGTCCGTCTCCATGGTTTCGTCGAGATAGAGATGGCACACGCCGATACCGCCGGTGATCACCGGAATGGTGGAATTTTCGCGGCACAGCTTGTGCAGCCCGGCGCCGCCACGCGGGATCAGCATGTCAACGTAGCGATCCAGCTTCAGCAGCTGATTCACCAGTTCGCGATCCGGGTTCTCAATCGCCTGCACCGCTGCTGCCGGTAAACCATGCTCAATGAGCGCGTTCTGGATCACCCGCACTGTGGCGGCGTTGGTGCGCCAGGTCTCTTTGCCGCCGCGCAGAATCGCCGCGTTGCCGGTTTTCAGACACAGGGACGCCACATCGACCGTGACGTTCGGGCGCGCTTCGTAGATCACCCCGATCACGCCGAGCGGCACGCGACGTCGTTCAATGCGCAGGCCACTGTCAAGCAGCCCGCCGTCGATCAGCTGGCCAACCGGATCGGCCAGCCGGCACACCTGGCGCACGTCATCCGCGATGCCTTTCAGGCGCTGCGGGTTGAGCGTCAGACGATCGAGCAGCGCCGCACTCATGCCGTTAGTGCGCGCATCGGCCAGATCCTGCTGGTTAGCCGCCAGAATGTCGGCGCTTTCCGCTTCCAGCCGATCGGCGATGGTCAGCAGTACCTGATTTTTTTGTTCGGTGGAGAGCTCCGCCAGTTTGTACGACGCCTCACGCGCCGCTTTACCCATCTGTTCTAACATCATCCGCTCCTTAACTGACGATCATATCGTCGCGGTGCACCGCAACCGGGCCATATTCGTAACCGAGGATCTCACCAATCTCCTGACTGTGATGACCGGCGATCATGCGCATCGCATCGCTGTTGTAGCGCGTGACGCCGTGGGCGATATCGCGCCCCTGCAGGTTACGAATGCGGATCACTTCGCCGCGCGAGAAATTGCCCTGCACGTCACGGACGCCTTTCGGCAGCAGCGAACTGCCGCGCTCCAGCACCGCCGCCAGCGCGCCGTCGTCTATGGTGATCTCGCCCGCCGGTGGCGCGCCGAAGATCCAGCGCTTGCGGTTTTCCAGCGGTGACTGCTGCGCGTGGAAGCGCGTCCCCACTGGTTTGCCGTGCAGCACATCCCCGATCACATCCGCGCGGCTGCCGGCCGCAATGATGACGTCAATGCCGGCGCGACAGGCAACATCCGCCGCCTGCAGTTTGGTGGCCATGCCGCCGGTGCCGAGACCGGAGACGCTGCCGCCAGCCAGCGTGCGCAGCGCATCATCAATCTGATGCACATCGCTGATCAGTTCTGCTTCGGGATTGGTGCGCGGATCGGCGGTAAACAGACCAGGCTGATCGGTCAGCAGCAGCAGTTTATCGGCACCGCCAAGCATCGCCGCCAGCGCGGACAGGTTGTCATTGTCGCCAACCTTAATTTCCGCGGTTGCCACCGCGTCGTTCTCGTTAATCACCGGCACGATATGGTTGTCGAGCAGCGCACGCAGCATATCGCGCGCGTAGAGGAAGCGTTCACGGTCTTCCATGTCGGCGCGCGTCAGCAGCATCTGCCCGATATGGATACCGTAGATGGAGAACAGCTGCTCCCACAGCTGGATTAAACGGCTCTGCCCCACCGCAGCCAGCAGCTGCTTTGAGGCGATGGTCGGTGGCAGTTCCGGGTAACCAAGGTGTTCGCGACCAGCGGCAATTGCGCCAGAGGTGACGATGATAATGCGATGACCGGCGGCGTGCAGTTGTGCACACTGCCGAACCAGCTCCACCATATGCGCCCGGTTCAGCCGGCGCGATCCGCCGGTGAGGACGCTGGTACCCAATTTGACCACCAGGGTCTGACTGCCACTCATGTTTTTCCTGCCATGTAAGAAAAAAATCTGCGAAGGGACGTTTTAACAGGAGTCAGCAAGGAAGCCAACAGCGGCAAGGGGAAAAGCACAAAAAACGCCTGTCAAGCGGGTAGACCAAAAGTTCGCGATTAACAAGAAATCAGAAAAAATGTCATAAAACCTTCATTGCCAGTCGGTAAAACGTCCCGTGTTTTACAAACCTTTTCACGGGTACAACAAATTTTACTCATTGGGATTGATAGCAAAATGAAGAAAAGCACACTGGCACTCATCGTTTCCGCGCTGGCTCTGGCCTCAACCGCACAAGCCGCAGAAGTTTATAACAAAGACGGTAACAAACTGGATCTGTACGGTCGTGTGAAAGGCATGCACTACTTCAGCGACAACGCAGCCGCTGACGGCGACAAAACTTACATCCGTCTGGGCTTCAAAGGGCAGACGCAAATTAACGACCTGATGACCGGCTACGGTCAGTGGGAATATCAGTTCCAGGGTAACCGCGCTGAAACCAACACCGACGCTAACATCGGTAACAAAACCCGTCTGGGCTTTGCCGGTCTGAAGTTTGGTAACTACGGCTCTGTTGATTACGGTCGTAACTACGGCGTGGTTTACGATGTGCTGGCATGGACCGACGTGCTGCCAGAGTTCGGTGGCGACAGCGCCTACACCGACACCTACATGCTGGGCCGTACTTCTGGCGTCGCCACTTACCGCAACAGTAATTTCTTCGGTCTGGTTGATGGCCTGCGTTTCGCGGTGCAGTATCAGGGCAAGAACGATTCCACCAGCGCCAACGGCCGTTCAGAGATTCCTAAGCAGAACGGCGACGGTTACGGTGCGTCACTGGGTTACACCCTCGGCGATAGCGGTGTCAGCCTGATGAGTGCGATCTCCTCTGCTGACCGTACCAACTCGCAGGACGTGGCGACCCGTCTGGGCCGTGGTGACAAAGCGGAAGCCTGGGGCGCGGGCATCAAATATGACGCGAACAGCATCTACCTGGCGTCGACCTACTCTGAAACCCGTAACATGACGCCAATCACAGGCGGCGTGGCGAATAAAACGCAGAACTTTGAAGTGGTTGCGCAGTATCAGTTCGACTTCGGTCTGCGTCCATCGCTGGGCTACGTGCAGAGCAAAGGCAAAGACATTGAAGGCATTGGCGATGCGGACATCGTGAAATATGTCGACGTGGCGATGACGTACTACTTCAACAAAAACATGTCGGCCATGGTTGACTACAAAATCAACCAGCTGGATGACAACAACCCGCTGGGCATCAACAGCGATGACGTGGTGGCGGTCGGTCTGACCTACCAGTTCTAAGCTTCAGCATTACCCTGTCTGTGTCTGTAAAAAAAGAGCCGGCTCATCACCGGCTCTTTCTTATTCAGGTCTGACTCAGGTTCAGGCGCTGAGTTTAACCGGCTCTTCTTTGAACCCCGCCGCGGGCCTGAGATCAAGCTTAAACTCATGCAGCGTGGCTTTCAGGCGCTCGTGGAAATTACGCAGCGTGCTCTCCACTTTCTCATTGTTCTCTTTGCCCTTGATCGCGGCCACGCTCCAGTCGCCGTCTTTATCAAACAGGCCGAAGTGGTATTCGTAGGTGAAGTGATCTTCATAGGCGTTCAGCGTCATCCACCAGCCCCAGAACTCGCGGCTTTCCGGCGCCGGTTTGACGTTGACGCACGCTGCCAGGCAATCAAAGAAGAAACGCGTCTCTTCACACTGTCCTTCACGGATGTACGGCCCCAATTCGGTGAAGCGCTTAAGCAGGCGACTACGGGGGTGACCACTCGGTAACGTCATGCTAACTCTCTCCCTCAAATAAACCGTATAAAACGTAGCGCGGCGGCAAAACGCCACCGCACGTATTTTCCCGAAGATAAGTTGTAGCAGAGTCTGCGTATTTCGCCAGTTAGCGCTGCAACTGTTTTGCCAGCCAGTCGCAAATCTGATTGAGCGCCTTGTCAAAGCTGGCAAACACTGGCGTGGCGGGAATCGCCAGCGCCTTGCCCTGCGCCGAGGAGTTGACGATCAGCTGCGCCTCCTCTTCCGGGCTGAACAGATCGTTGGGCCAGTAAGCGGCCAGCATCGGCACCGGCGTCCGGCGACCCAGCAGGCCCTGCACTTTGAGCGAATAGCGGTTGAGCTCGATGCGCAGATTGCTGTCGGAGGTCGACGACATGCCCAGCCGGCTGGCCAGCATGTCCATATACATATCCGGCAGCTGCTGCTGGCGCTGCGCATCGACAAACACGTGATGCACCATCGGCCCGAGCGATGCCACCGCGCGCAGACGCGGCACCTCAAGGTAAGCCAGCCGCGTCGCCACGTTGGCGCCAAAGCGGTAACCGAACAGCGCCACGCGCGTGTGGTCAATCCACGGCACGTTGCTCAGCTCGCGCAGCACCTGCTGATGCAGCTGGCTGGTGTCCTGATTGAGCGTCCATTTGCTGCTGAAACCCACCGACGGCATATCCAGCGTCAGCATGGCGATGCCGCGCGGTGCCAGATAATCATGAAACAGCCGGTAATGGTCGCTCTGCAGCGAGTCGAGACCGCCGCACAGCAGCACGGTGGGATACGGCGCGCTGGCCTGCGCCGGCATATGCAGGAAACCGGTGACCGGACTGCCGCCGCTGATGGGAAAGGTCAGGGATTTCAGCTCGCCGGGCAGGCGCTGGGTGGCTTCTTCATAAGCGCGATTCGCCAGCACCTGCGCCTGATCCGCCAGCTCATCACCTTTAATGTAGGGATACGCGGCCAGGCTGTACAGACTGGCGGCATGCAGCCACTGCTGGCCGGCCTCATCGTGATCGGCGTTCTGCATTGCACGCTGCTGCCACAGCGCCGCCTGCTTCGACCACTCATAGTTCCAGTTGCCGCCGCGATAGCCAATCACCGTGTCCAGCAGCGTTTCGTCGGTGTGTTCAAATTTACTGACGGCAATGCGCGCCAGCACTTCGCTGATCTCCTGCGGCGCCAGGCCGCGCCACGTCCACAGCAGCTTATTCAGCATGCGATACCAGCCGCGCTGGGTATCGCCTTCCAGGGCATTGTGCACCTGCGCCGTCGGGTGGTGCTGGCGATGCACCAGCGAGGAGGTTTCCGGGTGTTTGAAGCGGGGTTTGAACAGTTCTTCGCTGAGATTTTTCTCGGCCATCTTAAGCTTCTCCTGCGGCAGTCGCATAGATGGCTAAGAGTGTACTGCACCCGCCGCACGGGCGCGAGGCGCAGAAAGCACAACGCCCGGCATAACCGGGCGTTGTTTGCGTTGCATCAATCAGCTTTTTACAATCGGCGGAATGTACACCACGCCCATGTCCCACGGCTGCTCGATCCAGGTGTTCTGCGGAATATCGACAATGTAGTCGTCCACCAGCGCGCGGCCAGCCGGCTTGGCGAAGATGGTGCAGAAACGCGCTTTTGGATACATATCACGAATCGCCTGCGCGGTACCGCCGGTATCCACCAGATCGTCGATGACCACAAAACCTTCACCGTCGCCTTCTGCGCGCTTCAGCACTTTCATTTCACGCTGGTGATCGTGATCGTAGCTGGAGATGCACACGGTATCGACGTAGCGAATCCCCAGTTCACGCGCCAGCAGCGATGCCGGAACCAGACCACCGCGGCTGACCGCGATGATGCCTTTCCACTGTTCCACAGGAAGCAGGCGCTGGGCCAGTTTACGGGCATGAATCTGCAGCATGTCCCAGGTAACGACGTATTTTTCGCTCATAAAAGGAATCCCGGCCAATGAGATTGGCTTAAAAATATGCAAGGGGGAAAAGGTTGCGCGAGATTATAAGGATCTGACGCGTTAAAAACCAGCACCCGTCACATCGGTTGCAGGTTTTTAGCGCGCCCGATGGCGCACCCGGCAGGAAACAGTGATATTCTCTGGCCCATCACGTCAGATGTGCTGACGGCGATCTTTCACTGGAAACCCGCGTGCGAGCGGTATGTCCGCCGCGCTGACACAGGAGACGCGTTGTGTCTGAATTGTCTCAACTTTCCCCGCAGCCGCTGTGGGACATCTTCGCAAAAATCTGCTCGATTCCGCACCCTTCTTACCATGAAGAAGCGCTGGCCGAATACGTTGTTGGCTGGGCTAAAGAGCAAGGTTTCTGGGTTGAACGCGATCAGGTCGGCAATATCCTGATTCGTAAACCTGCTACCGCAGGCATGGAAAACCGTACTCCGGTGGCGCTGCAGGCGCACCTCGATATGGTGCCGCAGAAGAACAATGACACGGTACACGACTTCACCAAAGACCCGATTCAGCCGTACGTTGATGGCGAGTGGGTGAAAGCGCGCGGCACCACGCTGGGTGCGGATAACGGTATCGGTATGGCCTCTGCGCTGGCGGTGCTGGCGGACAACAGCCTGACCCACGGCCCGCTGGAAGTGCTGCTGACCATGACCGAAGAGTCGGGCATGGACGGCGCCTTTGGTCTGCAGCCAAACTGGCTGCAGGCGGACATCCTGATCAACACCGACTCGGAAGAGGAAGGTGAGATCTACATGGGCTGCGCCGGGGGTATCGACTTTATCACTACCCTGCCGCTGAGCCGCGAGGCCGTGCCTGCCGGTTTCGAAACCCTGAAGCTGACGCTGAAAGGTTTGAAAGGTGGTCACTCCGGGGCGGACATTCATCTTGGTCTCGGCAACGCCAACAAGCTGCTGGCGCGCTTCCTTGCCGTGCACGCGGCTGAGCTGGATATCCGTCTGATTGAGTTCACCGGCGGTACGCTGCGCAATGCGATTCCGCGCGAGGCGTTCGCTACGCTGGCCATCGACAGCCATAAAGTGGATGCGCTGAAGTCTGCTGCCGCCCACTTCCAGGCTACGCTGCAGAATGAGCTGGGCAGTAAAGAGAAGAACGTCGCCGTGCTGAGCGAGCCGCTGGCGAATCAGGGCCAGGCGCTGACCGCAGACAGCCGCGATCGCTTCATCAACCTGCTGAACAGCACGCCAAACGGTGTGATTCGCAACTCGGACGTGGCGAAAGGCGTGGTGGAAACCTCGCTTAACGTCGGCGTGGTCACCATGGAGCAGGACAGCGCCGAGATCATCTGCCTGATTCGCTCGCTGATCGACACCGGTAAAGATTGGGTGGTCGAAACCCTGACCTCGCTGGGTGCGCTGGCCGGGGCGAAAACCGCGCCGAAAGGCGGTTACCCAGGCTGGCAGCCGGATGCCGACTCGCCCATCATGGCGCTGACGCGTAAAACCTATGAAGCGCTGTTTGGTAAGACGCCAAACATTCAGGTGATTCACGCCGGTCTGGAGTGCGGCCTGTTCAAAAAACCGTATCCGGACATGGACATGGTATCGATTGGGCCAACCATCACCGGTCCGCACTCGCCGGACGAGCAGGTGCACATCGACAGCGTCGGTCTGTACTGGAAACTGCTGACCGCGCTGCTGAACGTGGTACCGGAAAAAGCGTAACGCCGTTGCGATAAAAAAATCCTGCCCCCGGGCAGGATTTTTTATTTACGGTAACGGTGCCGCGTCAGGCGACCGCGCTGTAGCTCTCTTCCAGCGGCAGCTCAGCCATTACAACCCCAGCACCAGCTGGCGCTCCAGCTGCGGATTTACCAGCGTGACGTGCAGCCCCACCAGCCGCACACCGCGTCCGGCGCGGCGTTCATCCCAGGCCTGACGCGCCACGGCGATCATGTCGTCTTTATTCAGCACCGGCCAGACATGCTCCTGGGTGGTGAGCTGGAAATCGTTGAATTTCAGCTTTACGCCCTGGCGCGCAATCTGCTTATCCGGGCGGATCGCGCTGAGACGGCGATCGAGTTCGGCATAGAGAAAATCAATAATCTCCAGACACTGCTCCCAGTGATGGATGTCCTCACCCAGCGTACGCTCGACGCCCAGCGATTTGCGCTCGCGCTCCACCACCACGTCGCGATCGTCGATGCCGTTGCTGCGCTCCCACAGCACGCGGCCAAATTTTCCAAAGCGCTTCAGCAGCTGCGCCAGATCGGCCTGCTGTACGTCAGCGCAGGTGCGCAGCCCCATCTCTTCGAGCTTTTTGGTGGCCACTTTGCCAACGCCGGGAATCTTGCTCAGCGGCAGCGTCAGCAGAAAGTCCGGCATCGCCTGCGGCGTAATTACATACTGGCCATCTGGCTTGTTCATGTCTGAGGCGATTTTGGCGAGAAACTTGATCGGCGCAATGCCAGCCGACGCGGTCAGGCCGGTTTCGCGCAGGATATCGGCGCGAATCGCCTGCGCCATCAGCGTGGCCGATCCCTGGCAGTGTTCACTGTCGGTGACGTCCAGGTAGGCTTCATCCAGCGACAATGGCTCAATCAGTGGCGTATAGCGGGTAAAGATGGCGCGAATCTGCTGCGAAGCTTCTTTATAGGCGTCAAAGCGGCCGGGCAGCAGTTTCAGATGGGGACAGAGGCGCAGCGCCGTGGCGGTCGGCATCGCGCTGCGCACACCGTATTTCCGCGCCGGATAGTTGGCGGTGCTGATCACCCCACGCTGCACGCGGCTGCCGCCGATGGCAATCGGGATATCACGTAATGAAGGATCGTCGCGCATTTCCACTGCCGCGAAAAAGCAGTCCATATCGACATGAATGATTTTGCGCATACGCCCCTCCGGATACTGGATAAGTATACAGCAGAGAAAAACAACGGCAATATTTGTGGCGCGTGCGATTAAAGTTTACAAATTTGTGGTCGTATTCCCTTTAGGATTGCACCATTTTCTCGGACTCCGGCTTGATTAAACGCCAGACAATGATAATGTTGCGCTGCGGTAGCGGATATTTCCGATAATGCAATACAGTGACGCACTGCGTCAGCGTTCCTCTTCACTTCAAGGTACACACAGAATGGGCAGAATCGCATTATTGTTTGCGATGATTCTTATGCCGCTCCTGAGCTGGGCAATGACGCCTGAGCCAATGCAGCCGCTGGCTCCGGTGAGCAAAGAGTTAAAGAAACAATTACTGGGTACACCGGTATTTATTCAGATCTTCAAGGAAGAGCGTACGCTGGAACTGTACGGCAAAATCGGTAATGAATATCGTCTGCTGGACAGCTATCGCATCTGTAACTTCTCCGGCGGCCTCGGGCCGAAACGTCGTCAGGGCGATTTTAAAAGTCCGGAAGGCTTTTATAACGTGAAGATGAATCAGCTTAAGCCGGACAGCCGTTTTTATCGCGCCATCAATACCGGATTCCCGAATCAGTACGATCGCGCCAAAGGCTATAACGGTAACTACCTGATGATTCACGGCGATTGCGTGTCCGTGGGCTGCTATGCCATGACCAACGCGTCGATGGATGAGATCTTCACTTACGTGAACGCCGCGCTGCGTAACGGTCAGCAGGATGTGCAGGTCAACATCTTCCCGTTCCGCATGACCGACAGCAACATGCAGCGTCATCGTTACTCTACTTACATCAGCTTCTGGCGTGAACTGCAGCCGGGCTATGCTTACTTCGCCAAATACCACGTGCCGCCAACGGTCAACGTGACGGCAACCGGTCAGTATGCGGTGAACAACACGCCGGTCATGAGCACACCGGAAGCGGCGTCGAAATCATTCCTGGCGCTCACCCAGGTAAAATAATGCCCACTCACCTGGCACGATGCGGTGCCAGGTTTCATTACCGGTCAGCGGCTGCGTCGCAATCACCGTCACCACGTCTTTCGGCGTGGTCTGCTGCAGAAAATCAATCTCCACATCCTGATCGAGCAGCTTCGCTTTGCCAAACGGCGCGCGGCGCGTAATCCAGTACAGATTGGTTGAGCAGAAGGCCATCAGATAGCGTCCGTCAGACAGCAGCATATTGAACACGCCCTTCTGGCGCAGCTCCGTCGCCAGTTCCGCCACATAGCGAAACACCGCCGGCCAGTTGCCCGGCGTGCGCGGATAGCGCTCAGCCAGCTTATGCAGAATCCAGCAAAACGCCTTTTCGCTGTCGGTTTCGCCTACCGGACGGAAATGCCCGGTCTCCAGCTGGCGATAGCCCTTTAGCTGGCCGTTATGCGCGTAAGTCCAGTTGCGGCCCCACAGTTCGCGGGTAAACGGATGGGTATTTTCCAGTGACACCTGGCCGCGATTGGCCTGACGAATATGCGCCACCACCGAATGCGACTTGATCGGATACTCCTGCACCAGGCGGGCAATCGGCGAGTTGTAGCTCGGCAGCGGATCTTTAAAGGTGCGGCAGCCTTTATCTTCGTAAAAGGTGATGCCCCAGCCATCTTTGTGCGGCCCGGTTGCACCGCCACGCTGCACCAGACCGGTAAAACTGAAACAGATATCCGTGGGGACATTGGCGCTCATCCCGAGCAATTCGCACATAGCAACCGCCTTATCAGAGCCTCCCGCGGGCGCGGGAGGAACACGTCATCACTTAACCATCTCTTTTTCGATTAACAGCATCAGGATGTGGATCACTTTGATGTGAATCTCCTGAATGCGATCGGCATAATTAAAGTGCGGCACGCGAATTTCGATATCGGCCGTACCGGCCATTTTGCCACCGTCTTTGCCGGTCAGGGTAATCACTTTCATGCCTTTGGCGCGCGCGGCTTCTACGGCTTTGATGATGTTGGCCGAGTTACCCGAAGTGGACAGCCCCAGCAGCACATCGCCCTCGCGCCCGACCGCCTCGATGTAGCGGGAGAACACATAGTCGTAGCCAAAATCGTTGCTGACGCAGGAGAGATGGCTGACATCCGAAATGGCGATGGCCGGATAGCCAGGACGATTTTCGCGGTAGCGCCCGGTCAGCTCCTCAGCGAAGTGCATGGCATCGCAGTGCGAGCCGCCGTTGCCGCAGGAGAGCACTTTGCCACCGGCTTTGAAGCTGTCGGCCAGCAGCACGGCTGCGCGCTGAATGGCGTGAATGTTGGCTTCATCACTCAGGAACTTATTGAGCGTATCGGCGGCTTCATTGAGTTCTGAGCGAATAATGTCCTGATACATAGGGATGTCCTTTAGAGGAAAATTGACCCAGCAAGTTTAACGGAATGGGCCAGAGCCGCAAAGCGCCCGCAGCAGGGAAAAGCGCGACGCCGCGCTGACGTCCAATTGCCGGCGCGATTTTGTGAGTTCGGTTGTAATTGCGGTGTAAACAGATTGATAAATTTCGTGTGCTGCTCTAAACCTTATCACTAACAGGTCAGACCTCTTACAACTTACGGAGCGGTTCATTATGTTGCTTGCCTCGATCATCGCGACGCTGGTGTTAATTAGCGCCCTCTTCTACCATCAGGTTTCACTGCGGCTCAGCAGTGCGATTGTGCTGCTGTGGACCGCGGCACTGGCCGCCACCGGCCTGTGGACGCCGTGGCTGCTGCTGCCGCTGGCCATTATTCTGCTGCCTTTCAACCTGCCGGCGATGCGCCGCAGCATGTTCTCTAAGCCGGCTCTGCACAGCTTCCAGAAGGTGATGCCGCCGATGTCGCGCACCGAAAAAGAGGCGATCGACGCCGGTACCACCTGGTGGGAAGGCGATCTGTTTCGCGGCAAACCGGACTGGCAGAAACTGCACAACTACCCGCAGCCGCGCCTGACCGAAGAGGAACAGGCGTTTCTGGATGGCCCGGTAGAAGAAGCCTGCCGCATGGCTAACGACTTCGAAATCACCCATGAAATGGCCGATCTGCCGCCGGAGCTGTGGGCTTACCTCAAGCAGCACCGCTTCTTTGCCATGATCATCAAAAAAGAGTACGGCGGTCTGGAGTTTTCCGCTTACGCGCAGGCGCGTGTGCTGCAAAAACTGGCAGGCGTGTCCGGGATCCTGGCGATCACCGTCGGCGTGCCGAACTCGCTGGGTCCGGGTGAACTGCTGCAGCATTACGGTACCGATGAGCAGAAAGATCACTACCTGCCACGCCTAGCGCGCGGCGATGAAATCCCCTGCTTTGCGCTGACCAGCCCGGAAGCGGGCTCCGACGCCGGTGCCATTCCGGATACCGGCGTGGTGTGCATGGGCGACTGGCAGGGCCAGCAGGTGCTGGGCATGCGCCTGACCTGGAACAAGCGCTACATTACCCTGGCGCCGATTGCCACCGTGCTCGGCCTCGCCTTTAAGCTCTCCGATCCCGATCATCTGCTGGGCGAAACCGAAGAGCTGGGCATTACCTGTGCGCTGATCCCGACCCATACGCCAGGCGTTGAAATTGGCAGACGTCACTTCCCGCTGAACGTGCCGTTCCAGAACGGGCCGACGCGCGGCAAAGATATCTTTGTGCCGATCGATTACATCATCGGCGGTCCGGCGATGGCCGGTCAGGGCTGGCGCATGCTGGTTGAGTGCCTGTCGGTAGGACGCGGCATTACTCTGCCGTCTAACGCGACCGGCAGCCTGAAAAGCCTGGCGCTGGCGACCGGTGCCTACGCGCACATTCGCCGCCAGTTCAAAGTCTCTATCGGTAAAATGGAAGGGATTGAGGAGCCGCTGGCGCGCATCGCCGGTAACGCTTACGTGATGGACGCGGCGGCGACGCTGATCACCAGCGGCATTATGCTGGGCGAAAAACCGGCGGTGCTGTCAGCGATTGTTAAATACCACTGCACCCATCGCGGCCAGCGCGCCATCATTGATGCAATGGATATCGCCGGCGGTAAAGGCATCATGCTTGGCGAGAACAATTTCCTGGCGCGTGCCTATCAGGGCGCCCCGATCGCCATCACCGTTGAGGGCGCGAACATCCTGACGCGCAGCATGATTATCTTTGGCCAGGGCGCAATCCGCTGCCATCCGTGGGTGCTGGAAGAGATGAACGCCGCCGCGAAGAACGATCTCGTCGCCTTTGACCGTGCGCTGTTCAGCCATATCGGCCACGTCGGCAGCAATAAAGTGCGCAGCCTGTGGCTTGGCCTGACCGGCGGCCGCACCAGCGCTACGCCAACCCGTGACGCGACCCGCCGCTACTATCAGCAGCTGAACCGCCTGAGCGCCAACCTTGCGCTGCTGTCGGATGTGTCGATGGCGGTGCTGGGCGGTAGCCTGAAACGTCGCGAACGTATTTCGGCACGCCTCGGCGATGTGCTGAGCCAGATGTATCTGGCATCCGCCACGCTGAAACGCTATGACGATGAAGGCCGCAACGAGGCGGATCTGCCGCTGGTGCACTGGGGCGTGCAGGATGCGCTGCATCAGGCGGAAGTGGCGATGGACGATCTGCTGCGCAACTTCCCGAATCGCCTGGTTGCGGGTGCGCTGCGGCTGGTGATTTTCGCCGGCGGCAAACACTGCCCGGCACCGTCCGATAAACTGGATCATAAGCTGGCCAAAATGCTGCAGCTGCCGTCCGCAACCCGCACCCGTCTGGGCCGCGGCCAGTATCTGACGCCGAGTGAGCACAACCCGGCCGGTCAGCTGGAGCAGGCGCTGCAGGATGTGATGGCGGCGGAAGTGATTCACGATCGTCTGTGTCAGCAGCAGAAAAAACACTTCTCCTTCACCCGGCTGGATGCGCTGGCCCAGCGCGCGCTGAAAGAAGGCTGGATTGACGAGAGTGAAGCGAAGGTGCTGACGCGAGCCGAAGCCAGCCGGCTGAAGGCCATCAACGTGGATGATTTTGCGCCCGAGGCGCTGGCGGTGGCCAAACCGGACAGCAAACCCAAACCGAGCGCCCGCCCCAGCGAAGCGGCGTAACCGCACAAAGCCTCCAGCCGGAGGCTTTTTTTATGGCCTGCGGCAGCGGATAAGCGCACTCAGCGTCTGTGCCAGCCACGTTTAGACGTCTAAGCGTCTCGATTGCCAAGTGTTAACATCCTGTTTATAGTGGCTGCAGCACAAGGTTACTCCGCAACGACATTCGCGCTTAAGGCACCCGATGATGACGCAGCCCAACCTGATCCCCGAGAGCAAACTACCGGCGCTCGGCACCACCATTTTTACCCAAATGAGCGCCCTCGCCGCCCAGCACAACGCCATCAATCTGTCACAGGGCTTTCCCGATTTTGACGGCCCGCGCTATTTGCAGCAGCGCCTGGCACATCACGTCAGCGAAGGCGCTAACCAGTACGCGCCGATGATTGGCACCCTGCCGCTGCGCGAGGCGATCGCCGATAAAACCGCAGACATGTACGGTCATCGGCCGGATATCAACAGCGACATCACCGTGACGGCGGGCGCAACCGAAGCGCTGTATGCCGCGATCACCGCGCTGGTGCGGCCGGGCGACGAGGTGATCTGCTTCGATCCCAGCTACGACAGCTATGCGCCGGCGGTTCAGCTGGCTGGCGGCGTGCTGAAACGCATCGCGCTGCAGCCGCCCGCTTTTCAGGTCGACTGGCAGGCCTTCAGCAGCCTGCTCAGCGCGCGCACCCGGCTGGTGATCGTCAACACGCCGCATAATCCGTCCGCCACCGTGTGGCACGCCAGCGACTACGCCGCGCTGTGGCAGGCGATCGCCGGACAGGAAATTTATGTGCTCAGCGATGAAGTCTATGAGCACATCTGTTTTGATGAGCAGGGCCATGCCAGCGTGCTGGCACATGCCGACCTGCGTCAGCGCGCCATCGCAGTCTCATCCTTCGGCAAAACCTTTCATATGACCGGCTGGAAAGTGGGTTACTGCATCGCTCCGGCGGCGATCAGCGCCGAAATCCGCAAAGTGCATCAGTATCTCACTTTTTCAGTGAATACCCCGGCGCAGCTGGCGATTGCCGATATGCTGCGCCAGCAGCCGGAACATATTGATGAGCTGCCGGCATTCTATCGCGCCCGGCGTGACCGCCTGACGCAGGCGCTGGCCGCCAGCCGGTTTAAGGTGCTGCCCTGTGCCGGCACCTATTTCCTGCTGGTGGATTACAGCGCCATTTCCGATTTGGATGATGTCAGTTTCTGCCAGTGGTTAACCCGTGAAGTAGGCGTGGCGGCGATTCCGCTGTCGGTGTTCTGCGCGGACCCTTTCCCGCACAAGCTCATTCGCCTGTGCTTTGCTAAACAGGAAGCGACGCTCGACGCCGCTGCGGAGCGTTTATGTCAGCTTTAAAACTTACCGTATTGCAGGAAACCCTGAGCTGGATGGATGGCGCAGCCAATCTGCGTCATTTCGATGAGGTGCTGCAGGGCTTGACGGGCCGCGATGTCATCCTGCTGCCGGAGATGTTTACCACCGGCTTCGCCATGGAGGCGGCGGCCAGTTCGCTGCCGCAGGATCAGGTAGTGGCGTGGCTGCACGGTCATGCCAAAGCCCTGAATGCCCTGGTCGGCGGCAGCGCGGCGATTCAGAGCGACCAGGGCGCGGTAAACCGTTTCCTGCTGGTGGAGCCCGACGGCACGCTGCACCAGTACGACAAACGCCATCTGTTCCGCATGGCCAGTGAGCACCAGCACTATGTGCCCGGTGAAACGCGCAAGGTGTTCAACTGGCGCGGCTGGCGTATTCTGCCGCAGATTTGCTACGACCTGCGCTTCCCGGTGTTTTCGCGCAACCAGAATGATTATGATCTGGCGCTGTACGTCGCCAACTGGCCGGCACCGCGCGCGCTGCACTGGCAGGCGCTGCTGCTGGCGCGCGCCATTGAGAATCAGGCCTATGTAGCCGGGTGTAACCGCGTCGGCAGTGACGGCAATCAGCATCAATACAGCGGCGACAGCCGGATCATCTCGCCGCAGGGTGAGATCCTCGCGGCCGCTGAACCCTTCGCCCGCGCGCGCCTCGACGCCGAGTTATCACTGGAGGCGTTGCAGGACTATCGCGAACGCTTCCCGGCCTGGCGCGACGCCGATGAATATACGCTGAAGTAATCTTTTAGCCGCATCCCTGCGATGCGGCTTCCATATCTCCTCCTGCCCTGTTGTTTCCTGTGTGGAAACATTCTATGTTGTGCGTTACAATGTTTCCACCCTGGAACAGTTCGAGGGAATGATGCACATTATCTCAAGGAAAGTGTTTAACGAAGCGACACAGAGATTTCCTAATGATGCCGCAGCACTGGATGCCACTTACCGACTATTAAGCGGCCATGATTTTGCCGATCCGCAGGTGTTAAAAGCCTGGTTTCCCAGCCTGGATCGCATGAAGTATCGGGCAAAATGGTAGGTAATTAATGTCGGCGGCAACAATCTCCGGCTGATGTTCTTTGCGGATTTTGTGGCAAAAAGAGTCTTCGTAAAGCATATCGTGACGCATGCTGAGTATGACAAGCTGGTTAAGCATTACCGGGAGAACAAAGAATGATTAGCGAAGCGATTCAGGCCTCCAACAATCTGATTAAAGCCGTGCCGCTGCTGGGCGGAAGTCAGTCCAGAGCCGATTATGAACAGGCGCTTGAACTGGTGGAATACCTGGTTGAGCATCAGCCGGGGCATCCGCTGATCGAGATGCTGGCCGTTAAAGTCGCGAAGTATGAAGAAACCGCAGCGGAATTCGCCGCGTTTAATGCACGCACTCAGGCGCTGCCGGGTGGCGTGGCGCTGCTGCGGGTACTGATGGACCAGCACGGTCTGAATCAATCCTCTTTCGTGGCAGAAATCGGTCAGCGTTCGTATGTGAATCGCATTCTGAAAGGCGAGCGCAGATTAACGGATAAGCATAAGGCGGCGCTGGCGCGACGCTTTAATCTGCCGTTTGAGGCATTTCGTGAGGCATAAGCAGGAATGAGCCGCAGCGCATGACGCTGCGGCTCAGGGGATTACAGATCGAACCGGTCGAGGTTCATCACTTTGGTCCAGGCGGCCACGAAGTCGTTAACGAACTTCTGCTTCGAATCGCTGCTGGCGTAAACTTCCGCCAGCGCGCGTAGGATGGCGTTAGAACCAAACACCAGATCGGCGCGGGTGGCGCTGTACTTCACTTCTCCGCTCTGACGATCGCGGCCTTCGAACAGCTCAGCGCTCTCATCGGTGGCGCGCCATGCGGTGCGCATATCCAGCAGATTGATGAAGAAGTCGTTGCTCAGCACGCCCACGCGATCGGTAAACACGCCGTGCGCGCTGCCGTCGAAGTTGGTGCCCAGCACGCGCAGACCACCCAGCAGTACCGTCAGCTCTGGCGCGCTCAGCGTCAGCTGTTGCGCTTTGTCCAGCAGCAGGGTTTCGGTGGAAGAACCGCCCTGCACGCGGCGATAGTTACGGAAACCATCGGCCAGCGGCTGCAGTACGTTGAATGACTCGACATCCGTCTGGTCCTGACGCGCATCTACGCGGCCCGACGTGAACGGCACCTGCACTGCGACACCTGCCGCTGCTGCCGCCTGCTCAATCCCGACGCTGCCCGCCAGCACAATCACATCCGCCAGCGACGCTTTATCTGACTCCTGCTGAATCTTCTGCAGCACCGGCAGCACATCGCGGGTGACGCTGGCGTTGACCGCCCAGCCGTTCTGCGGTGCCAGCGCCAGACGGGCACCGTTCGCGCCGCCGCGTTTGTCGCCGCCACGGAAGGTGGAAGCGGACGCCCAGGCCGCAGAGACCAGCTGGCTGACGCTCAGACCCGAAGCGGCAATTTTCGCTTTCAGATCGGTGATGTCATCCGGCGTCGGCTGATGCGTGGCCTGCGGTAACGGATCCTGCCACAGCAGATCTTCCTTCGGCACTTCCGGACCGAGGTAACGCGCTTTTGGTCCCATATCGCGGTGCGTCAGTTTAAACCAGGCACGGGCGAAGGCTTCGTTGAACGCCTGCGGATCGTTGAGGAAACGACGCGAAATCTTCCCGAACTCCGGATCGAAGCGCAGCGTCAGGTCGGTGACCAGCATGGTCGGCTTGCGTTTTTTCTCTGGATCGAACGGATCCGGGATAATCGCTTCGGCATCAACCGCTTCGAACTGAATCGCGCCCGCCGGGCTGTGCGTTTGTACCCACTCATATTTGAACAGGTTCTCGAAGAAGTAGTTGCTCCACTGCGTTGGGGTTTGCGTCCATACCACTTCCAGACCGGAAGTGATGGCATCTGCACCGGCACCGCTGCCGTAGCTGCTATGCCAGCCCAGACCCTGCGCTTCCAGCGGCGAGGCTTCCGGATCGACGCCCACGTGGCTGGCCGCAGCGGCACCGTGCGTTTTACCCAGCGTGTGACCGCCGGCAATCAGCGCGACGATCTCTTCATCGTTCATGCCCATGTTGCCGAAGGTAGCGCGAATCGCCGGGGCCGCCGAGCGCGGATCGCCGCTGGCTTCCGGACCTTCCGGGTTCACGTAGATCAGGCCCATTTCCGTCGCACCGAGCGGCGCGTTTGCCAGGCTTTCCGGATGGCGGTGCGCCAGCCATTCGGTCTCATGTCCCCAGTCCACGTCCATGTCCGGTTCCCAGACATCTTCACGACCGGCACCAAAGCCAAAGGTACGGAAGCCGGCGTTTTCCAGCGACACGTTACCGGCAAGAATGTAGAGATCCGCCCAGGAGATTTTCTGGCCATACTTCTGTTTCACCGGCCACAGCAGACGACGCGCTTTGTCGAGGCTGACGTTATCCGGCCAGGAGTTGAGCGGCGCAAAGCGCTGCTGACCACGCCCGGAACCGCCGCGACCGTCGATGGTGCGGTAGGTGCCGGCGCTGTGCCATGCCATACGGATAAACAAGCCGATGTAGCTGCCCCAGTCGGCAGGCCACCAGGATTGCGAATCGGTCAGCAGCGCACGAATATCGGCTTTCAGCGCGGCGTAATCCAGTTTGCTGAACTCTTCACGGTAGTTGAAATTGTCACTGAGGGGGTTAGAACGGCTGGAATGCTGGTTTAACAGATCGACGCGCAGCATGTTTGGCCACCAGTCGCGGTTAGTGGTCCCGCTTCCGGCGCCACGCGCTAAAACGCTTTTCTCTTCCGATGCTCCATGATGAAAGGGGCATTTTCCTGAGGCGGCTGCATTATCATTATTTTCGGGCGTGCTCATTTCTCGGCTCCATTGGCTTCACGTTGTCCGGTTAAGATAACCGCACCGTGTTGCAGAATATATTTGGATGGACCGAAGGTTTTGATAGTTACTGGCTTTCAAGCGCGAGGTTTGTGATAGAGAGCACGAATTTCAGGGCGCATAGGTACACCTCATGATGGATCGGGTTATACCGGTGCGCATCAATGCGCACCCTACGGAACCGCATAACGATTTTACAGGGGCGCCATTTATGGCGACCTGGATTAACTTCCGCGGTAGGTCGACCACGACCACGGGGAAATGAGGAACGGCAGGTGATAATGGCTGCCGGCGGAGCCAATCACAAAATCAATCTGCGCGCTGACGTACAGCGCATCACGCCCGTCGGCGGCGAAATAGTCACCGATCTCCGCGGTTAAGCGATAGTGGCCCGGCGCCAGCGGTTCAGGCGTGAGATCTTTGATGCGCCCGTCGCTGTCGGTTTCGCCCTCGGCCACTGGCAGCCATCCCTCAGGGCTGTTCTGCTCCAGCGACATCGCGACGCCAATCGCCGGTTTGCCCAGCGCGGTGTCGAGAATATGGGTGGTGATGGTGCTCATGTAATGCTCTCCTTAAGCCGTAACAGGGTAATTTCCCGCAGCTGCGCCAGCGCTTCCTGCTGCTCGGTCTCTTCATCATTGTTGAGCCTGCGCTGCAATTCCGCCAGCATCTGTTCACCGCTGCGCCCTTTGGCGCGAATCAGAAACACCCGGCCGAAGCGCTGCTCATAGCGCTCATTACCGGCCAGCATCGCCAGCTGCAGCGCACCGTTAGCCTGCTGCATCGCTGCCTGTTCCTGCTGCGACAGCGCGGCCTCTTTACCCGCGCCCTGCGCTTTTTCGCCGATGCGCGGATGGGCGCTCAGCGCCTGCTGCAAGGCGTCGCCCTGCCACGCCAGCGCCAGCTGTTGCGCCGTGGTGTACAGCGCCGTCAGGCTGGCGAACGGCCGCGCCGCCACCAGCGCCTGCTGCCAGGCGGGAATCGCTACGCAGTGGGCAATCGCCGCTTGCGCCTGCGCGGTGCTTGCCTGATTAAAATCGTTCAGATCCATTTCGCGGCTCCTTTAGCTGCGCGCCAGATCGCACACCGCCTGCAGATAGGCCTGCACACCGAGCGCCACATCGGCCACCTGCACCGATTCCGCCGGATGATGGCTGATACCGCGATGGTTGCGCACAAACAGCATGCCCACCGGCCAGCGCTCAGCCATCGCGATCGCGTCGTGACCGGCTCCGCTCGGCAGCGCCAGACTGCGCCCCTGTACGGTTTCTACCGCATGGCTTAGCGCCTGCTGCAGCCGCGTATCACAGGCGGTGGCCGCGATGCGATAGTACTCGTTAGCGCTGAAGCTGAGCCCGCGCCGCAGCGCGATGGCTTCCGCCTGGGTCAGCAGGCTGGAGAGCAGACGTTCCAGCGGTTCATCCTGCGGTCCGCGCACGTCCAGCGACAGCTGCACTTCGCCGGGAATAACGTTAACGGCGCCCGGCAGACAGCTCAGCGTGCCCACCGTGGCCACCAGCTGCGCATCCTGATCCTGCGTGGCCTGTTCCACAAACACCATCCACTCTGCCGCTGCTGCCAGCGCGTCTTTGCGGTGCGTCATCGGCACCGTGCCGGCATGACCGGCCTCTCCGACAAAGCGGCAGTTAAGACGGCGCGCGCCGTTAATCGCCGTCACCACACCAAGCGCCAGATCGTCCTGTTCCAGGCACGGTCCCTGCTCAATGTGCAGTTCGAGATACGCCACAATGTCGCTCACCTCACGTGCCGCCTGCGGGATCAGCGCCGCGTCCAGGCCGAGGTCCTGCATCGCCTGCGCCACCGTAATACCGTTACCGTCCGGATGTGACACCCAGCTCTCCGGCCAGCTGCCGGTAAGGCCGCGGCTGCCAAGCAGGGTGATGCCAAAGCGCGTGCCCTCTTCATCGCCGAAGCCGACAATTTCAATCGCCAGCGGCAGGCGCTGCTGATGGTCGTGCAGCCACTGCACGATTTCGATGGCGCTGAGCACGCCCAGCATACCGTCGTAACGTCCGGCGTTGCGCACGGTATCGAGGTGCGAGCCGAGCAGCAGCGCCGGTGCGCCCGGCTCCGCCGCTTCATAGCGACCGCAGATATTGCCGACCGCATCCTGCCAGGTGTGCATACCTGCCGCCTGCATCCACTCAGCAACGCGCGCGTTGGCGCGCACCTGCTCCGGCGACAGATAGACACGGGTCAGTCCCTCTTCGCTTTCACTGATTGCTGCCAGCGCGTCACAGCGCGCCATCACCCGCGCCGCCGCTGACTGCGCCTCACCGGCGCTCATCAGGCTATGACTCATGCGTGGCTCCCGTAGTGGTCCCAGGCAGCCTGCAGCGCCGCGCCCTGAGTAGTGCGGAAACCGACGTAATTCAGCACGGACTCCAGCGCGCTCAGCGTCAGCATCACGCAATCTTTGCGCGCGTTGTAGCCCATGGTGCCGACGCGCCACACTTTGCCGTGCAGCGGACCGAACGAGGTGCCAATCTCAATGCCGAAATCGTCCAGCATCAATTTGCGTACCTGGTCGCCGTTGATGCCCTGCGGGATCACCACGCCAAGCACGTTATTCATCTTGTGTCTGAGATCGCCAAAGGTTTCCAGCCCCATGCCCTGAATACCTTTCAGCAGCGCATCACCGTGCAGTTTGTGGCGTGCGATGCCGTTATCCAGCCCTTCCTGCAGGATCAGACGGGCACATTCGCGTGCGCCAAACAGCGCCGAGGTGGCTTCGGTATGATGGTTGAGCCGCTCCGGTCCCCAGTAATCCATGATCATGCCGAGATCGAAGTAGTTGGAGTAGATCATCTCGTCGACGCCATCCTGATGTGCGTCGGTGCGGATGCCCTGCTCCACGCACTTACGCTGACGGATCACCGCTTCCATTTGCGGGCTCAGGGTGATCGGCGAGGTGCCGGACGGACCGCCGAGGCATTTCTGCATCCCGGCAGAGACCGCATCCAGCCCCCAGGCATCGGTTTCCAGCGGGTTGCCGCCCAGCGATGCGGTGGCATCGGTGTACAACAGCACGCCGTACTGGCGACAAATCGCACCGAGCTGCTCCAGCGGTTGCAGCATGGTGGTTGAGGTATCGCCCTGCACCGTCAGCAGCAGGCGCGGTTTGACTTTTTTGATCGCATCTTCGATCTGATCCGGGGTAAATACCTCGCCCCACGGCACCTCGATGGTATGGACTTCCGCGCGGCAGCGACGGGCGATTTCGCACAGCAGATGGCCGAAGCGGCCGAACACCGGTACCAGCACTTTATCGCCCGGACGAATCGCCGACAGCAGGATGGCTTCGATACCGGCGCGTGAGGTGCCATCAATCAGCAGGGTCCAGCGGTTTTCAGTGCGGAATACGCCACGGTACAACGCCATCACCTCGTTCATATAGTGCGTCATCGCCGGATCGTACTGCCCAAGCAGCTGGCTCGACATGGCGCGCAGCACGCGCGGGTCGGCGTTGATCGGGCCCGGTCCCATCAGCAGACGCTGTGGCGGATTGATTTGCGAGAACTGGCTGATATCCATGAGGGGTTCCTTATTGTTCGGTTACAGACGCACGGTCGAAATAAACTGCTTCAGCTCGGCGGTTTGTGGATTTGCAAACAGCGTTTTGCTGTCGCCCTGCTCCCACACGCGTCCCTGATGCATAAACACCACGCGGTCGCCCACGTCGCGGGCGAAGTTCATTTCATGGGTGACGAGAATCAGCGTCATGCCTTCGGCGGCCAGCTGCTCCAGCACTTTCAGTACTTCACCCACCAGCTCCGGATCGAGCGCCGAGGTGATTTCGTCACAGAGTAAAACTTTTGGCTGCATCGCCAGCGCGCGGGCAATCGCCACGCGCTGCTGCTGACCGCCCGACAGGTTGGCCGGGTAGTAATTGAGGCGTTCGCCGAGCCCGACTTTTTCCAGCATCTGCGTAGCCAGCGTGCGGCACTCCGCCTCGCTCTTTTTCAGCACGCGACGCGGTGCCAGCATCACGTTTTCCAGCGCCGTCATGTGCGGAAACAGGTTAAAGTTCTGAAACACCATGCCTACCGAGCGGCTGATTTCACGCGCCTGCGATTCACGATCGGTAATCGTCATGCCGCCCAGTTTAATGCTGCCTTCCTGATAACCTTCCAGCCCGTTCATGCAGCGCAGCAGGGTACTTTTGCCAGAGCCGCTGCGGCCAATGATGGAAATCACTTCGCCGTTGTCGATATCCAGATCGACCCCTTTCAGTACGTGGTTATCACCGTAGTACTTCTGGACCTGATTAATGGTGATGAGCGGCATTGAATTTTTTCTCCAGGTACTGGCTGTAACGCGACAGCGGATAACACATCAGGAAGTAACCGAGCGCCACCAGGCCAAACACCTTGAAGGGCTGATACGTCACATTGTTGAGAATGGTGCCGGCTTTGGTCAGCTCGACAAAGCCGATAATCGACGCCAGCGCGGTGCCCTTGATCACCTGCACGGCAAAGCCAACGGTCGGCGCGATGGCGATGCGGATCGCCTGCGGTACCACCACGCGATACAGCGTCTGGCCAAAGTTCAGGCCGAGGCAGCGCGACGCTTCCCACTGCCCTTTTGGCAGCGCGCGAATGCTGCCGTACCAGATATCCAGTAAAAACGCGCTGGTATACAGCGTCAGTGCCAGCGACGCCGCGGTCCAGGGCGCGACGTCGATGCCAAACAGGCCGACGCCGAAGAAGGCGAGAAACAGCTGCATCAGCAGTGGCGTGCCCTGAAACAGCTCGGTGTAGCAGCGGATCAGGCGGGTGAGCCAGCGACGCTGCAGCAGACGCAGAAACAGCAGCGGCAGTGTCACCAGCGTGCCGCCGAAAAAGGCCACCAGCGACAGCAAAATCGTCCAGCGCGCCGCCAGCAGCAGGTTGCGCAGGATGTCCCAGTCAGTAAACGTCGTCATGCCGGCTGCGCTCCAAACCATTTGCGACCCAGCGCCAGCAGCAGCTGACGCATGGCAATCGACAACGCCAGATAGATCAGCGTGGTCACCAGATAAACTTCAAAACTCAAAAAGGTGCGCGACTGAATCAGGTTGGCGGCAAACGTCAGCTCTTCATACGAGACCTGCGACACCACCGACGAGCCGAGCATCACAATGATGCACTGGCTGACCAGCGCCGGATAAATGCGCTGCAGCGAGGGCGGCAGCACCACGCGGATGAAGGTTTGCGTGCGGCTCAACCCGAGCACGCGCCCCGCTTCCCACTGCCCGCGCGGCGTGACCTGGATACCGGCACGGATGATTTCAGTGCTATAGGCGCCAAGGTTAATCAGCATCGCCAGCAGCGCCGCTTCACCGGCCGTCAGTTTCAGCCCGAGATTAGGCAGACCAAACACGATAAAAAACAGCTGTACCACAAACGGCGTGTTGCGAATCAGCTCGACGTAGATGCCCCACAGGCGGCTGGCCCAGCCCGGTTTGCCGCTGCGCAGCGCCGCGCCGAGAATACCCAGTCCGACACCGCCCACCGTCGCCAGCACCGTAAGCTGCACCGTGACCCACAGTCCGGCCAGCAGCTCTGGCCAGTGCGGCCAGAGATCTGCAAAGTTAAGTTGCCCAATCATTGGCCGTTCCTGTTATGCGCCGAGGTTGGCAGGCAGCGGCGCTTTCAGCCACTCTTCCGACAGCTTGTTCAGCGTGCCGTCTTTAATACCCTGCTCAATCAGTGCGTTCACTTTCTCTTTCAGCGCCGGCTCATTCTTTTTCAGGCCGATAAAGCACGGTGAATCTTTCAGCATAAACTGCGGCACCGGGGCTTTTTCCGCGTTCTGGCGCGCAATCGCTGCGACCACCAGGTTTCCGGTGGCGACATACTGCACCTGACCGGAGAGATAGGCGGACAGCGTAGTATTGTTATCTTCGTAGCGCTTCACCTGAGCATCTTTCGGGGCAACATCGCTCAGCACCATGTCTTCTACCGCACCGCGCGTCACGCCAATCGATTTCCCGCTCAGCGCTGCCGCATCTTTCAGCGTCTCGCCTTTCGGGCCGAACACGCCGAGGAAGAACGGCGCATAGGCGCGGCTGAAGTCGATCACTTTTTCGCGCTCGGCGTTTTTGCCCATGCTGGAGATCACCAGATCGACTTTATCGGTCTGCAGATACGGTACGCGGTTAGCGCTGGTCACCGGCACCAGCTGCAACTTCAGTTTCATCTGCTTCGCGAGGTATTTCGCCATGTCGATGTCATAGCCCTGCGGCTGCAGATCGGTACCGACCGAGCCAAACGGCGGGAAGTCCTGCGGCACCGCCACGCGAATCACGCCACGCTTCTGGATATCCTGCAGCTGATCGGCCATGGCGCTGCCTGCCTGCGCCAGCAGCAATGCTGCCCCTGCTACTGCCAGTAATACTTTGTTCATTATGCACCCCGGTGAGTTAATGGTGAAACAAAAGATTCTTGATAAATTGATTTGCAACTAATGTGCCAACCACAACGGGCAGCAAACGCAGCGGCTAAGCGGAGGATTTAAGGCGGTTAAGGGCGCATCATAACGGGGATCACCCCGTTAGCAGACGCGATCAAAAAAGGTGCAAAGCACCAAAACGGTGCCCTTTAGCGGTGTTCCAGCTCGTCGAGCTGCTGGTAAAGATCGGCAATCTGATGGATGCGCTGACGCCCCTGCGACAGCATTTCGTGCAGCAGCGCGTTGGCCAGCAGGTTGATCAGGCTCATTGCCGAGGCGTAGCTGTCAAAGGCGGAAACGCTGTCGAGCGGTGCGCACAGCTGCCAGCGCGCCAGGGTGAGAATGCCCTGCGCCTGCGGTTCGCACAGCACCAGCACCGGGATGCCGCTCTGCTGTAGCTGCTGCATCAGTGGACGAATGATGCGTGGCCGGCGGCGAAACGCCATCACCACCACCACATCTTCCGGCGTCATGTCCACCAGCTCTTCGCCCAGCGTCTGGCCTGGCTGCGGTAACACCTGCACCTGAGCGCGCGCCTGCAGCAGCTGCTGGCGCAGGTGCAGCGCCACCGGATACGCGTTGCGCATACCAATGATAAATACCCGCCGTGCGGCGCCCAGCGCAGCAATCACCTCGCTAAACTGCCGGGCGTCAATGCTGTTGACCCACTGCGTCAGGTTCGCCATCTCCTGCTTGTAATGACGCGACAGCAGCGTGTTGCCCTGCACCGCGTCGCGGTTATCGGTCAGCGGCATTCCGCTCTGGCGCAGGGTGCGCAGCTCATCACGCATGTCTTTGTATTTTTCATAGCCGAGGCGTTTGAACAGCCGGCTTACCGTGGCCTTTGATACGCCGCTGAGCCGCGCCAGCTCAGCGCTGTTATAGCTAATCAGATCATCAAAATGGTCAAACACAAAGTCAGCAATGCGCTGCTCCTGCGGCGACAGTTGCGGATAGTGACTGCGAAGGCGTTCATCGAGCTGTTTCATCATCGGTCCTGTAACTTTCGTTTCATCACAAGCTAGCATAAATCGATCCAGGCTGGCGTAACACCAAAACTGGAACGGCTCTTGCTTTACCATTGCTACAGACTGGTAGCGGCGCAATTTGTTGCGCTTGTTTTCCCTATCCAGCGCGCCAAATCGCGCCGCTACAAAAGAATAATCCGGGAACAGTTCATTATGATTCAAAGCAATATGGCCCCGATGGGCATGGCGGTGACGCCGCATCACCTTGCCAGTGAAAGCGCACTGGCGGTACTGCGTGAAGGCGGCAACGCGCTGGAAGCGATGGTGGCGGCCGCGGCGACCATCGCGGTGGTCTATCCGCACATGAATGGCCTTGGCGGCGACGGCTTCTGGCTGGTGGTGCCACCCAGCGGTGATCCGGTTGCCATCGATGCCAGCGGTGCTGCCGGCTCGCTGGCGCACCCCGACTTCTACCACGGCGAAAGCCATATTCCGCATCGCGGCCCTAAAGCGGCACTGACGGTCGCCGGCACCGTCAGCGGCTGGCAGGAAGCGCTGACGCTGGCGCACGAACTGGGCGCGACGCCGCTGCCGCTGAGCCGTTTGCTGCGCGATGCGATTCGCTATGCGGCCGATGGCATTCCGGTCACCGCCTCGCAGGCGGCAGCGACGGCGGCAAAACAGCATGAACTGCAACATCAGCCCGGTTTTGCTGCCACCTTTCTGCCTGATGGCGCACCGCCCGCCGCCGGCAGTCGTTTTACCCAGCCAGCGCTGGCGCAGACGCTGAGCGTGCTGAGCGAGCAAGGGCTGGAGAGCTTTTATCGCGGTGAGCTGGCGCACCATCTGGCGCGCGAAATGGGCGCGCTCGGCATGCCGATTACGCTGGACGATTTACACCGGCAGCGCGCCCGGCGCTGCACGCCGCTGCACCTCACGCACAGCGAAGGCGATATCTGGAACATGACGCCGCCAACGCAGGGGCTGGTATCGCTGGCGATCCTCGGGATCACCGATCGTCTGGCGATGGCCGACGCCAGTGAAGCGCAGACGGTGCACCGCATCGTTGAAGCCACCAAACAGGCCTTTGCCTTGCGCGATCAACACATCACCGATCCGCGTCACATGGCGATTGATGTGCAGTCGCTGCTGAATGCCGATCATCTCGGCACGTTGGCGGCGCAGGTGCAGGACGATCGCGCCGCGCCCTGGGGCACCGGACGCGGACCGGGCGATACCGTGTGGATGGGCGTGATGGACAGCAGCGGCCTGGCGGTCTCCTTTATCCAGAGCATTTACCACGAATTTGGCAGCGGCGTCGTGCTGCCCGGCACCGGTATTACCTGGCAAAACCGTGGCGCGGCGTTCAGCCTGCAGCCGGATCACCTGCTGACGCTGGCACCGGGCAAACAGCCGTTCCATACGCTCAATCCAGCGGCTGCACGCCTGAAAGATGGCCGCACGCTGGTGTACGGCTCAATGGGCGGTGATGGCCAGCCGCAAACCCAGGCGGCGATCTTTACCCGCTATGTCATTCAGGGCCAGCCGCTGCAGCAGGCGGTCAGCGCACCGCGCTGGCTGCTTGGCCGCACCTGGGGACAATCCTCAGACTCCCTCAAGCTGGAGGCGCGCATCGCGCCTGAAACCGTGCAGCAGCTGCGCGCGCTCGGTCATGAGGTCGAACTGCTGGCTGAATACAGTGAAGTGGTGGGCCACGCCGGCGCCATCGTCAGACACAACAATGGCATGCTGGAAGGCGCGTTTGATCCGCGCAGCAACGGCAGCGCTGCCGGCTTTTAACGGAGACAATCATGAATGCACAACCGGACTGGGCGGCCTATATCGCCCAAATGGAACAGATTCTGGCGCTGGAGCTGGACGACACGCGCCGCGCCGAGCTGCTGACGCAGTTTAACCGTATCGCCGCAATGGCGCAGCCGCTGATGGCGCTGCCGCTGGACGATCGCCTGGAAGTGGCGGGAGTATTTCATCCATGACGCTGGCAGCCTTATCGATTAGCCAGCTGCAGCAGGCACTGGCGCAGGGCGATCTCAGCGCGCGCGACATCGCACAGCAGACGCTGGCCGCCATTGAACAGCATAACCCGGCCATCAACGCCTGGACCGCCGTCACCGCGCAGCGCATGCTGCGGGAAGCCGATCGGCTGGATCAACAGCGTCAGCGCGGCGAGCCGCTGCCGGCGCTGGCTGGCATTCCCTATGCGGTAAAAAACCTGTTTGACGTCGCCGGTCACAGCACGCTTGCCGGCGCCAGCCTGTTCAGCGAGCGGCCGGTGGCACAGCAGGATGCGTGGGCGGTCTCTAAGCTGCAGCAGAGCGGCGCACTGCTCTCCGGCATGCTGAATATGGATGCCTACGCTTACGGCTTTACCACCGAGAACACCCATTATGGTGCCACCCGCAACCCGCGCGATCTGTCGCGCGTGGCCGGCGGCTCATCTGGCGGTTCCGCGGCAGCCGTCGCTGCCGGGCTGGTGCACTTTTCACTCGGCACCGACACCAACGGCTCGATTCGCGTGCCTGCTTCGCTGTGCGGCATTTTCGGCCTGAAACCCACCTTTGGTCGTCTGTCGCGCAGCGGCAGCCATCCGTTTGTCGCCAGCCTCGATCACATCGGTCCGTTTGCCCGCTCGGTGGAAGATTTGAGTCTGGTCTACGATGCGCTGCAGGGCGGCGACGCCAGCGATGCGTTTCAGGCGGCGCGGCCTGCGGAACCGGTCAGTGACAGGCTCTCTGCTGGCAGCGAAAAGCTGCGCAGCGCGGTGCTGGGCGGCTTTTTTGCTGACTGGTGCAGCGATGAGGCGCGCGCGGCGGTGGCGGTAGCGGCCCGCGCGCTCGGCGCGACAGAAGAAGTGACGCTGCCCCAGGCCGAACTGGCGCGCTCGGCCGCGTTTATCATGACCGCCGCGGAAGGCGGCAATCACTATCTGCCGGCGCTGCGCACCCAGCCAGAACGCTTTGAGCCGAATTCACGCGAACGCCTGCTGGCTGGCGCGATGCTGCCCGCCGCGTGGTATGTGCAGGCCCAGCGTTTCCGCCGTCACTTCCAGCAGCAGGTGCTGCCGCTGTTCGACCATTATGACGTGCTGATCGCCCCGGCCACGCCCTGTACCGCCACCACCATCGGCCAGGAAACCATTCACATCAACGGTCAGGATTTGCCGACACGCGCCAGCATGGGCATGCTGACGCAGCCGATTTCGTTCCTCGGCCTGCCGGTGTGTAGCGTACCGCTGCTCACCGCCAGCGGCTTACCGATTGGCCTGCAACTGATTGCTGCGCCGTTTAACGAACAGCTGGCGCTGCGCGCCGCCTGGGCACTGCAGCAGCAGGGTGTGACGCTGCCACAAACCTCTTTTATGGATGCCTGAAGATGACACCTGAACATATCGATCGTCCGGCGATACTGGCTGAAGTCACCGCCGCGTTTTACCGCTACGAGCAGGCGCTGGTGAGCAATGATGTCGCCGTGCTGGACGAGTTGTTCTGGCACGATGCGCGTACGGTGCGACTCGGTGCCGGAGAGAATCTGTACGGGATTGACGAGATTCGCGCCTTTCGCGCGGCGCGTCCGTCAAAGGGGCTCGATCGCACGCTGCGCAATACGGTCATCACCACTTTTGGCGATGACTATGCGGTGTGCAGCACCGAGTTCACCCGCGAGGGCGTAGAGAAGATCGGCCGTCAGCAGCAGACCTGGGTACGGCTGCCGTGCGGCTGGCGCATCGTGGCAGCGCAGGTGAGTTTGATGAGCTGACGCAGGCGCGAGTGTTGCCCTCTCCTGGCAAGAGAGGGCAAAAACGACCTGATATCCGTGAAAGGTAAGGCTGCTTACGCAGCCGGATGCGTCTTCATCCAGTGATCGGCAATCTGCTGACGCGTGCACACCCACACCTTGTCGTGCTGCTGAATATGGTCGAGGAAACGCTGCAGCGCGCGGAATTTCCCCGGACGCCCCAGCAGACGGCAGTGCATGCCAATCGACATCATCTTCGGCGCCGTCGCGCCCTCTTCATACAGTACATCAAAGGTATCGCGCAGATAGGTATAGAACTGCTCGGCGGTGTTGAATCCCTGCGGCGTGGCGAAGCGCATGTCGTTGCACTCCAGCGTATAGGGAATGATCAGATGCGGCTTCACCGTGCCGTCCTGACAGGTGACCTGCGTCCAGAAGGGCAGATCGTCACCGTAGTAATCGCTGTCGTAGCTGAAGCCGCCCTGCTCGACCACCAGCCGCCGCGTATTGGGGCTGTCGCGCCCGGTATACCAGCCGGTGGGCGCTTTACCGAATAACTCGGTGAGCACGTCCACTGCCTGCTGCATGTGCTGACGCTCGGTTTTGGCATCCATCCCCTGATAGTGAATCCAGCGCCAGCCGTGGCTGACCACATCGTAATCGGCGGCTTTGATGGCCTCGACAATCTGCGGATGCCGCGCCAGCGCCATCGCGACGCCAAAGATGGTCAGCGGCAGGCCGCGCTGCTGAAACTCCTGATGGATGCGCCAGAAACCGGCACGCGAACCGTACTCATACAGGGAATCCATCGACATGTGGCGATCGGCATAGCTGGCGGCTCCGATGATGTCGGAGAGAAACTGCTCAGAGCCCGCGTCACCGTGCAGCACATTGTTTTCAGCGCCCTCTTCATAATTGAGCACGAACTGCACCGCCACCCGCGCCTCACCCGGCCACTGCGCGTGCGGCGGCTGGCCCGCATAACCAATCAGATCGCGCGGATAGTTTTTGTTGAAGCTGTACTCTTTCTTTTCAGATACATCACTCATTCTGCAAGTTCCTGTCATCAGTCCTCAACCAGCCCTTAGTTTAGGTGCTGAAATGCCGCGCTGAGCGGTTTTTTAATCGGGTAAGCCAGATCGCCGTGTTTGCTGGTACCAAAGCCCAGCGCCAGTAATGACTCGACCATTTTCACCGCCGCACTGACGCCATCAATCACCGGCAGGCCCAGCTCTTTGGTCAGATCCTGCGCCAGCGACGCCATGCCGCCGCAGCCCAGCACAATCGCGCCGCTGCCATCTTCACGTTTCGCCTGCAGGCAGCGCTCGCGCACTTTCTCCTGCGCGACGCCGCTGCCGTCTTCAAGCGCCAGCACCGGCAGATCAATAGCGTGCAGCGCGGCACAGTGATGGCTGAATCCGTACTGCTGCAGCAGATGGCGGGCGATCACCAGCGTGCGCGGCAGCGTGGTGACAATCGAAAAGCGCGTCGCCACCAGCGTCGCGGTGTGCATCGCCGCTTCGGCAATGCCAATCACCGGGCCGCTCGCCAGTTCGCGCGCCGCCAGCAGTCCCGGATCGCCAAAGCAGGCGATGATATGGCCGCTGACGCCCTGCTCTTTGCCGCGTTTTACCTGTTCCAGCACGCCCACCGCGGCAATCGCTTCATCAAAGTGCCCTTCAATGGAGGGCACGCCCTCGCTCGGGCACACCGCCACAATCTCCGTGCCAGGTGCGGCCACGGCGCGCGCCGCTGCACCGATGGTCGCCGTCATGGCGGCGCTGGTATTCGGGTTGATCACCTGGATCAGGCTCATGATGCCGCTCCTTTATGACCGGCAAATAACCGGGTGAAATCAGGCAGGGTTTCGCCGCTGCGTTCAAAGTGCAGGCTGGCGACGATATGTTCGAAGTGATGCTGCAGCGCCGTAGTTAACGCCGGCAGATCTTTTTGCCGCAGCAGATCCACCAGCCGATCGTGATGATCGCAACGACAGCCGCGCTGCCACGGTGCACCGTAAGCGGCGATCACCAGCGAGGAGCGCTGCGTCAGGCGCGTCACCATGTCAGTCAGCACCTGGTTGCCGGAAATCGCCTGCAGCTGGATATGAAAAGCCGCAGACAGACGGATGGCAGCGGCTCCGTCGTGCTGCTGGTGCGCCTGCTGCTCGTCGGCAATTAAGCCACTCAGCGCGGCGAGATGCGGCGGCTGCAGATGCGCCAGCACCGCCGGCAGATTGGCACACTCCAGCAGGCTGCGCGTGGCGAAGATGTCGCGCGCTTCCTCCACGCCCGGCGTCGCCACCTGTGCACCACGTCTGGGCGACAGGGTGATCATTTGCACCGCCGCGAGGCGCTGCAGCACCTTACGAATGCCGGTGCGGCTGACGCCAAACACCTCCGACAGCGCCTCTTCCGGCAATTTGCTGCCCGGCGGCAGCTGGTGCTCCACGATGGCGTTCAGCAATGCCTGATAGATAGGTTCGTCTCTGTCATTCAGATCGGCAGCCGTTTTCTGGCCTGTTTCACTCTTCATTACCCGCTCCGGCAAGTGACTGTATGCAGACATCGTATACGTGAAATTCATTTTTTGTATACAAGAAATCAATTCTGGCCTGGATCCTGCAATACCGTTTCACGCTGTCATTATTTTTCCATGAAGTTAAGAGGAGCAGGTTTCATGCCAAATCATTCTGAAGTGACCTCTGCGGTGGCCTCTGAAGCCAACGCCCATTACAGCCCGCGTCTGTGTAACGACGACCTGGCGCCGACCCGCAACCAGAACTGGTCGTGGTACAACATTTTTTCGTTCTGGATGTCGGACGTGCACAGCATGGGGGGCTATGTGGTGGCGGCCAGCTTCTTCACCCTCGGTCTGGCCAGCTGGCAGGTGCTGCTGTGTCTGCTGGTGGGAATTTGCATCGTGCAGCTGTGCGCTAACCTGGTGGCAAAGCCGAGCCAGATGGCCGGCGTGCCTTATGCGGTGATTTCGCGTCAGGCATTTGGCGTGTTCGGGGCCAACATCCCGGCGGTGATTCGCGGGCTGATCGCCTTCGCCTGGTACGGCATTCAGACCTATCTGGCGGCGAATGCGCTGATGCTGGTGCTGCTGAAGTTCTACCCGTCGTTAAGCAGCATGACGCAGAGCAGCTGGCTCGGCCTGTCGCAGCTTGGCTGGTGCTGTTTCGGCGTCATGTGGCTGCTGCAGGCGATGGTGTTCTGGCACGGCATGAGCGCGATTAAACGCTTTATCGATATCGCCGGTCCGGCGGTATACGTGGTGATGGTGGCGCTGGCGGGCTGGATTGTATACAAAACCGGTTTTGACGGTATCTCCTTCACCCTCGCCAGTAAATCACTGAGCGCGGGCGAGCAAACCTGGCAGATGATTACCGCGACCGCGCTGGTGGTCTCTTATTTCTCCGGCCCGCTGCTCAACTTTGGTGACTTCTCGCGCTACGGCAAAAGCATGGGTGAGATTCGCCGCGGCAACCGCTGGGGCCTGCCGTTCAACTTCCTGCTGTTTTCGATTGTGACCGTGGTCATTGTCTCGGGTACTCAGTCGCTGTTTGGCAAAATGATCACCGATCCGATTGAAACCGTGAGCATGGTAGGCAACGATGTAGCGGTCGCTATCGGGCTGCTGACCATGATTACCGCCACCATCGGCATCAATATCGTGGCGAACTTCGTTTCGCCAGCGTTTGATTTCTCTAACTGCTCACCGCAGAAGATCAGCTTCCGCGCCGGTGGCATGATTGCCGCCGTGGGTTCAGTGCTGCTGACGCCGTGGAATCTGTTCCAGTCACCGGAGCTGATTCACTACACGCTGGATGTGCTGGGATCGTTTATCGGGCCGCTGTTTGGCATTCTGATCGCCGATTTCTACCTGATTAAACGCAGCAAGGTGTACGTTGATGACCTGTTCAACGATACGCCAAAAGGCCGCTACTGGTATCGCGGCGGTTTCAATCCGAAAGCGATTGCTGCACTGCTGCCTTCCGTCGGCATTTGTCTGGTGATTAGCTTTATTCCGTCCCTGCACGCGGTGGCAAACTTCAGCTGGTTCATCGGCGTGGCGCTGGGCGCTGGCTGCTACCGCTGGCTGGCGCGCGCCGAACGTGAGGTGCCGCAAGCCACCTATCGTGCGGAAGTGGCGGTACAGAAGGATTAATGCGCTGGCGGTCGCCATGAATGGCGACCGTACGCCAGATGGGTATGATTTAGAAAAGCAAAAAGCCGATGCATTGCTGCATCGGCTTCTTTAAAGAGATTGGCGGAACGGACGGGGCTCGAACCCGCGACCCCCTGCGTGACAGGCAGGTATTCTAACCAACTGAACTACCGCTCCGCGCTTTGTTCCCCGTCGGGAACGAGGCGCATATTAATGGCAGCCTCATCCCTCGTCAACGCTTTTTGCAGGGGAATCTCTCGTTTGCCGTTTTTTTCAGCTTAACGACGCTTTTCCACGCAAAATCAGCGGCTTCAGGCGCGCCACAGGCAGCTGCCGCCCTTCTTTTGCACCAGATCGAGCCGGCTCTCATGCGCCATTATCTCTTCATCGCTGGCGCTAACCACGCGCAGGCCGGCGCCCGGACGAACGATGCGCTGTATATGCTCGCCTGCCACCTGATTGCTCTGCTCGCCTTCCATTGAAAACGCCAGCGAGGTCTGGCCGCCGGTCATGGTGAGGAACACTTCGGCCAGAATCTCGGCATCAAGCAAAGCGCCGTGCAGCGTACGTTTGCTGTTGTCGATCTCGAAACGGTTACACAGCGCATCCAGGCTGTTGCGCTTGCCCGGGAACATTTTACGCGCCATCGCCAGGCTATCGGTGATCTGACAGAAGGTTTCTGTCTTACCGATGTCGCGCTGCAGCATGGCAAATTCGTAATCCATAAAGCCGATGTCGAACGAAGCGTTATGGATCACCAGCTCCGCGCCGCGAATGTAATCGAGGAATTCGTCGGCGATTTGCGCAAAGGTCGGTTTATCGGCGAGGAATTCATCGGCAATACCGTGTACGCCGAACGCTTCCGGATCCACCAGCCGATCGGGCTTGAGATACATATGGAAGTTGTTGCCGGTCAGGCGACGGTTGATCACCTCAACCGCACCGATTTCAATGATGCGATGTCCTTCGTAATGCACCCCGATCATGTTCATGCCGGTGGTTTCGGTATCGAGGACGATCTGGCGGTTATTTGCAGTGCTCATAGGACTCGTTTTATGTCAGACTTGGCGTTTTGTCAGAAGGAAGTCTACCAGAGATGCGCAAACAGGTAGAAATATTCACCGATGGATCCTGCCTGGGCAATCCCGGTCCCGGCGGCTACGGCGCCATTCTTCGCTACCGCCAGCACGAGAAATTATTCAGCGCCGGCTATCGCCTTACTACCAATAATCGCATGGAGCTGATGGCGGCCATTGTGGCACTGGAAGCGCTGACCCAGCCGTGTGACGTGGTGCTCAGCACCGACAGCCAGTACGTGCGCCAGGGCATCACCAGCTGGATTCACAACTGGAAAAAGCGCGGCTGGAAAACCGCAGAAAAGAAGCCGGTGAAGAACGTTGATCTGTGGCAGCGACTCGACGCGGCGCTCAGCACCCATCAGATTCAGTGGGAATGGGTAAAAGGCCATGCCGGTCATCCGGAGAACGAACGCTGCGATGAACTGGCACGTAGCGCTGCCGGCAATCCTTCCCTCGACGATATTGGCTATCAGGTTGAATCCTGATCGCTGGCTTCACGAAACTGCCGCGTGGCATTGACCGCTGGCCGTAACTGGGTTTTGCCGGGCATCATCTTCACTTTGCCCGGCGTCAGCGGGAAGGTGCGCTTACGCGCAACCACGATATTCAGACAGCCCAGCGCCGGCAGGTGCGTGCTGATCATCTTGCCGCCCTGGCGGTGCCACGGCACCACCTGAAAACGCGTACGATACACCACTTCATAGTTGAGTAAGCTCAGCCAGTCGAGCAGGCGCACCTGGCTGAACATCCGTCCGCTCCACGGTGCGCGGCGCTGTAATCCGGGCAGGCCTTTACTGATGCCCAGCAGGCTGAACGGATTGAAGCCGCTAATAATCATCCAGCCGTCATCAATCAGTACGCGATCCACTTCGCGCAGGACGCGGTGCGGATCCTGGCTCCAGGCCAACGTGTGCGCCAGCAGACAGGCATCAATCGATTTGGCTTCAAACGGCAACTGCGTTGCGCTGGCGATGACGTGCAGCCCATCGCCCTCATCGCCCACATTAACCTGATGCGATATGGCACACTGGCGGGTATTGATTTCTGCGCTGAGGCTGCCAATTTTAAGCATATGAAAGCCGTACAGCTTGCCGAGATACGGTTGCAGTTGCTGGGTTAACGCGTCGCGGAAATAGTCGCCCCAGGGCATATCCTGCCAGGAGCGCGGCGCAGTCAGGATTTGGCGTGTTTTCGCTGGCTTCATGCTCTACCATTTTCCTTTTTCTACGACCTGAGAGGTGTTTATGAATCTTACCAGTATTCCCGCGTTGCAGGATAACTACATCTGGACACTGAACGATGAACAGGGACGCTGTCTGATTGTCGATCCGGGTGAAGCCCGGCCGGTGCTGGAAAAAATTCACGCCAATCACTGGCAGCCGCAGGCCATTCTGCTGACCCATCATCATCACGATCACGTGGGCGGCGTTAGCGAACTGCTGGAGCACTATCCACAACTTGAGGTTTATGGTCCGCAGGAGACCGCCGATAAAGGCGCGCGCACTATTCTCAGTGACGGTGATGAATTTACGCTGCTCGGGCTAAATTTCCGCGTCATCGCAACGCCTGGACACACTTTAGGACATATCTCATATTTCAGCTCACCTTATCTTTTCTGTGGCGATACGATGTTTTCGGGTGGCTGCGGACGACTATTCGAAGGCACTGCGCAGCAAATGTTTGAGTCGTTTCAGGCGCTTAATCAACTCCCTGCCGATACGCTTATCTGCTGTGCGCATGAATACACTTTATCCAATATGAAGTTTGCTGCGGCTATTCTGCCTCAGGACCCGAAAATTTTGGCAAGGTATCAGCAAATTAAGGACTTACGCGCAGAAAATCGCATTACTTTGCCAACAAAACTGGCGCTGGAGCGTGAAATAAATTTATTCCTGCGTACGCAAGATCCTGATTTGCAAAAGGCTTTAGGCATTAATGTGTCGTCGGCTCCGTTATGGCAGACTTTTGCCGATCTACGCGAGAAGAAAGACCGTTTTTGATATTTCTGGTTGTGTTGTGCCGGTCGCTAACGTATAGTTGCTCGTCTTTTAAGCGAACTATTGACACACACATGAAGGCTAAAGCGATATTACTCGCCTCGGTCTTGCTGGTTGGATGTCAGGCATCAAGGAATGACGCCAGTATCCCGGTACAGCATGCACAGAGTCTGTCTTCAGCTGGTCAAGGTGAAAATGGAAAGTACGGAGATCGCTTGTTGTCGCCGCGCTGGCAAGATGATGGAACCAGCCTCGCAGAAGACACTGATCTCTGGAATCACATTAGTGACGAGTTGAAGATGGGGATTCCGGAAAACCCGCGAATCCGCGAACAAAAAACAAAGTACTTAAAAAATAAGAGCTATCTCCACGATGTAACATTACGGGCAGAGCCGTACATGTACTGGATTGTCGAGCAGATACAGAAACGTAAAATGCCGATGGAACTGGTACTGCTACCCATAGTGGAGAGCGCTTTTGACCCACACGCAACCTCTTCTGCGAATGCCGCTGGCATCTGGCAGATCGTTGCGCAGACGGGCAAAAACTATGGTTTGAAACAGAACCAATGGTATGACGGACGCCGCGATGTGGTGGCCTCAACCAAAGTTGCGCTGGATATGATGCAGCGTCTGAACGGCATGTTTGACGGTGACTGGTTACTGACCATCGCCGCCTATAACAGCGGTGAAGGGCGTGTGCTGAAGGCGATGAAACAGAACAAGGCGCGCGGTAAGCCGACCGACTTCTGGCATTTATCGCTGCCACGCGAGACCACGGTTTACGTACCTAAAATGCTGGCCCTGAGTGATATTCTCAAGAACAGCAAGCGTTACGGTATTAAGCTGCCAACCGCGAATGAGAGCCGTGCACTGGCTCGCGTTGAAGTGGGACAGCAGATTGAACTGACGCAGGCCGCAGATATGGCCGGTATGTCGCTCAGCAAGCTGAAGACATTCAATGCCGGGTATAAAAACGGCACCACCGCGCCAAACGGACCGCACTATATTATGGTGCCTAAGTCCAACGTGGCTCAGCTGCGCAATTCACTGGCTTCCGGTGATATTGCTGCGGTACAGCCCGGCGAGCTGGCGAAAGTCAGCGCTGCAGGCAATAGCTATAAGGTTCGCAAAGGCGACACCTTATCGGGCATTGCCAGTAAGCTTGGTGTGAGCGTTAGTGCACTGAAGCAGCAGAATAACCTGCGCAGTGCGTCAGTACGCATCGGTCAGACACTGACCGTTGGCAGCAAAGCTGGCGCGTCGCAGCTGGCGGATAACGGCAACAGCATCACCTACCGTGTACGTAAGGGTGATTCTTTTGCCAGTATCGCCAAACGTCACGGTGTTAACACCAAAGACGTGATGCGCTGGAACAGTGACGCTAAAGACATTCAGCCCGGCGACAAGCTGACGCTGTTTGTGAAGAATAGCGCAACACCCGATACCTGATGCACCGAAAAGGCTGACTTTTGTCAGCCTTTTTCATTATTTACCTTTTCCCTTTCCCGCAGTCAGACACACTCACGCGTAAACCTCGTTATTTTCGCCGTTGCGCCATGCCTGTAGCGGTCTGAAGTGGTTTATTGAGCAGGATGCGCTTCAGCGCTGTGAATCATTCGCCTTTGGCGCGCCGCGCCTGGCTTAACGTTTAGCCGCGCCGGGACTGAATTCAACCAGCAGAGGATTATGGTCAGAGGCACGCGTCACCAGCACCGACGCCTCGCTGACTTTCATGTCGCGGTAAAAGACAAAGTCCAGCGGGCGGCCGAAGGCTTTGCGTCGATGATCATCAGTAAAGTTTACTTCGCGCAGCGCCATCTCACGGGCAAAGCGGTAGAGCGCATTCATACGCTGACGGCTCCAGGCATTGAAGTCGCCGGCCATGATCACCGGCCCGCGATGATGCTGGATTTGCTCGCCAATCGGCCCCAGCTGTTTGCTGTACACATCAACGCCGAGGCTGAAATTGACCGCATGAATGTTGACCACCATCAGCATTTCGCCGGTGGGAAGCGGATAGGCAGTGACCAGAGCGGATTTAGACAGCCTCAGTAGCGGCTCACGCTCACGCAGCGGACAGCAGTAGACCGGATGGGCAGAAGCCAGCGTCATGACGCCAGAGGGGTGTTGCGGCAGCACAAAGGCCGGTACCTGATCGGCCGCCAGATAATTACTGGTGGCGAACTGCACCAGTTCCGGTGTGGTCTGCGCCTCCTGTAGCAGCACCAGATGGGCATCTTTACCGAAGCCCTGCAGTACTGACATCCAGTCTGCCCGCTGCTGTTTGAAGATATTCCACACCAGCACGCGCAGGGTTGGGTCGGCTGGCAGCGGTGCACCGGGCGGTAACGCCTGCCCAAGATGCAGCATCGCCCCTGGCGGAAAAATCCGCTCAGCAGGCTGACCTGCTACATACCGCATTGCATAAGTTTTTTTTCGCACTGTCCCGCCTGGCTGATTTACGACTACAACTTCACCTGACTGTTATAGGGATTTTAGCGCGGGGTTTCAATTGCTGTTATTGATTGTCGGAATTCGCCTCACAGCCAGCAACGGCAACAGCCCACCATACGGCAGGCTGTTGTGCGGCTTATTCAATGATGGCTGCCGCACGCGGCTTATCCAGCTGGCCACTGAGGCGGACCAGCAGCAGAGCCGCAAACACGATGACGGCACCCACCCATGGCGTGTGCGCCAGACCGTAATGTTCCACGATGTGACCGCCGACGGTTGAACCCAGTGCGATGCCAATATTAAAGGCCGCGATATTCAGCCCTGACGCGACATCAACTGCGCCTGGCGCATAGTGTTCAGCCTTTTGCACCACGTAAACCTGCAGGCCAGGTACGTTAGCAAAGGCAAAGACGCCCATCACCAGCACCGTGAGCAGCGCGAGGTAATGCATGCTGGCGGTGAACTGGAATACCACTAACAGAATGGCCAGCGCGATAAAAATCAGCGTCAGCGCCGGTACCGCCCCGCGGCGATCGGCGAGCCTGCCGCCCCAGATATTCCCGATCGCCACTGCAATACCGTACCCCAGCAGCACGCCGCTGACGGCGGTCGGCGAGAAACCGGCCAGTGACTGCATCATCGGTGCCAGGAAGGTAAAGGTGGTAAAGATGCCACCGTAGCCCAGCGCCGTAATCGCGTAAATCAGCAACAGCCGCGGATTGATCATCACCGCGGCCTGCTGTGCCAGGGAGGTGGCAGGCGGCTGTGCGATGTTACGCGGTACCAGTATCATACTGCTGACCAGTGCAATCACGCCCAGCAGAGAAACCGCCAGAAAACTTTCACGCCAGCCAAAATGCTGACCAATCAGTGTGCCAAGCGGTACGCCGGTGACCAGCGCCACGGTTAAGCCGCCAAACATGATGGCTATCGCACTGGCGGCCTTCTCTTTGCTTACCAGGCTGGTCGCAATGGTTGAGCCGACGGAGAAGAAAACGCCGTGCGCCAGTCCGGTCAGCAGACGTGCCATCACCAGCGTTTCATAGTTGGGTGCCAGCCAGGCCACCAGATTACCGACGGTAAACAGCGCCATCAGACCCATCAGCAACTGCTTGCGCGGCAGCTTGCCGGTTAAGGCGGTGAGCACTGGCGCGCCGACGGCTACGCCAAGCGCGTAGATGGATACCAGCATCCCGGCAGAAGGTAACGTAATGCTGAGCTGTTCAGCGATGGTCGGAATCAGCCCGACGATAACAAACTCGGTGGTTCCGATAGCGAAGGCGCTGATGGTCAGCGCCCAGAGTGCAAGTGGCATGGTTGACTCCCAATAATGTTTTGATGGGCGTCATTATCGACTCGTGCTTTAATAACAAAAAGAAGCAAAGTAACAATAAACTTTTGCCTGAGGAGGCATAATGAAGGCATCTTCAGAGGAGTTAAAAGTCTTTATCGCTGTGGTGGAAAGCGGCAGTTTTAGCCGTGCAGCGGAGCAGTTACAGATGGCCAATTCAGCGGTGAGCCGCACGGTGAAGAAGCTGGAGAACAAGCTTGGCGTGTCGCTGCTGACGCGTACCACCCGTCAGCTGGCGCTGACTTATGAAGGCGAACTCTATTTCCGGCGCGTACAGAGGCTGATCCTTGAGATGGCGACAGCAGAGAATGAGCTGATTGAGCGCCAGCAGGCGCCACAGGGTGTGCTGCGCATCGACGCGGCAACACCGGTGATCCTTAACCTGCTGATGCCGATGATTAAACCCTTTCGCGAGCGCTATCCGGCGGTCACGCTATCGCTAATCTCCTCTGAAAGCTTTATCAACCTGATCGATCGTAAAGTGGATGTCGCTATTCGTGCCGGAGATTTAACCGACTCCACGCTGCGTGCCCGGCTGCTGTTCACCAGCTATCGTAAAATGGTCGCTACGCCAGCTTATCTGGCGAAATATGGTACGCCGGCGTCGGTGGAGGCGCTGGCACAGCATCAATGCCTCGGCTTTGTCGAGACGCCTCGTCTCAATCGCTGGCCCGTGTCGGCTAATGGCAGCGATCTGTATGAAATTGACGCGGCGATGTCATCAAACAGCGGAGAGACGATCAAGCAGCTGTGCCTTAACGATCAGGGTATCGCCTGCCTGTCGGACTTTATGGTGAATGCGGAAATTGCGGCGGGCACTTTTGCTGAGGTGCTGGCGCACCAGTCGGTACCGGTTGAGATGCCTTTTAATGCGGTGTATTACAGCGATTTAGGGGTGAGCCAGCGCGTGCGGGCCTTTATTGATTTTCTCAGCGAGTGGGTCAGAGATCAGCCCTGGCGCGTGCAGGGCTGATGCATGGGAGAATTAATCCCAGTCTGGTGCCAGGCCTTCCGGGCTGACCAGACGCTGCTGGCGATCCAGCGCGGCGATCTGCGCCATGTCGTCCGCATCCAGCGTCAGCTCCTGCGCCGCCATATTGCTGGCCAGGTTCTCACGCTTGGTTGAGGAGGGGATCACGGCATAACCCAGTGCCAGTGCCCACGCCAGGACGACCTGCGCGGGTGTGGCCTGATGTTTCTGCGCAATCTGCTTTATCACCTGTTCTTTTAACGCTTCGCCATACGCCAGCGTCATGTATGAAGTGATATGAATGCCCTGCTGTTTCGCGAAGTCCACGACCTGGCGATTTTGCAGGAACGGGTGCAGCTCAATCTGGTTGGTCGCAATGTTCTCTGCGCCCACAGCGGCAATGGCCTCTTTCATCAGGGCAATCGGGAAGTTAGAGATACCAATCTGACGCGTCAAACCCGCCTCTTTCGCTGCCATCAATGCCTGCATGCTCTCTTTGACCGATACCGCTGCACCCGGCGATGGCCAGTGAATCAGCGTCAAATTGACATAGTCGGTACGCAGTTTCGCCAGGCTCTGCTGCAGGCTGGGGATCAGTTTGTCGGCGGCGAGATTCTCAATCCAGATTTTGGTGGTGATAAACAGCTCATCACGTGCCACGCCGCTTTCGGCAATAGCCTGACCTACGGCAGCTTCGTTTTCATAAATTTGTGCGGTATCGATGGTGCGGTAACCAAGTTCCAGTGCGGTTTTCACTGAATGAATAACGACATCGTCCTGCAGACGAAATGTTCCTAAACCAAAAGCGGGGATTGTCATGTTTTCCTCATCATTACGTTGAATGTTGCGATGAGGCGTATTGTGGCAGGATTATTGTTGCTGAAAAATCCGCTTATGAGCAGAGGAATTTTGCGTTTTACTCAACAATGGCGGGTTTTTAGCGGACATGAAAAAGCCCTGACTTCACAGTCAGGGCTTCTCAATTTAAGTGGCGGAACGGACGGGGCTCGAACCCGCGACCCCCTGCGTGACAGGCAGGTATTCTAACCAACTGAACTACCGCTCCACCGATTCTGTACTGATATCAGACCGTCGCTGATTTCAGGTATTTCGCCCTTTCCGCGTCACCGGGAAGGTCACGACCCGATTAGGGGTCTTAAATTGATGCCTGGCAGTTCCCTACTCTCGCATGGGGAGGCCCCACACTACCATCGGCGCTACGGCGTTTCACTTCTGAGTTCGGCATGGGGTCAGGTGGGACCACCGCGCTGTTGCCGCCAGGCAAATTCTGTTTTCGTCCGCGTCTTTCGCGCTCTGACTGCGTTGCCCCGCTCGCGCCGCTCAGTCACATACTCGTGTATGCTCTTTCACGTCGTCTCGCGTGCCGCCCTGTCACAGCACAAAATCCACTGGACGTAATCCGGTGAACAATGCTGAAAATTCTTCTTCGGTCTCTCAGACCAAAACGCCTCTGGCGTTGTAAGGTTAAGCCTCACGGGTCATTAGTACCGGTTAGCTCAACGCATCGCTGCGCTTACACACCCGGCCTATCAACGTCGTCGTCTTCAACGTCCCTTCAGGACCCTT
>NZ_POWM01000019.1:0-1681 GCF_002928365.1 Pantoea sp. ICBG 985 | reverse complement strand
TAAAAAATATCAAGTCTTTGCTGAGTGAACACGTAATTCATTACGAAGTTTAATTCACAGAGCATCGCTGCACTCGTTGCAGCAAATCAAACTTTAAATTGAAGAGTTTGATCATGGCTCAGATTGAACGCTGGCGGCAGGCCTAACACATGCAAGTCGAACGGCAGCACAGAAGAGCTTGCTCTTTGGGTGGCGAGTGGCGGACGGGTGAGTAATGTCTGGGAAACTGCCCGATGGAGGGGGATAACTACTGGAAACGGTAGCTAATACCGCATAACGTCGCAAGACCAAAGTGGGGGACCTTCGGGCCTCACACCATCGGATGTGCCCAGATGGGATTAGCTAGTAGGTGGGGTAATGGCTCACCTAGGCGACGATCCCTAGCTGGTCTGAGAGGATGACCAGCCACACTGGAACTGAGACACGGTCCAGACTCCTACGGGAGGCAGCAGTGGGGAATATTGCACAATGGGCGCAAGCCTGATGCAGCCATGCCGCGTGTATGAAGAAGGCCTTCGGGTTGTAAAGTACTTTCAGCGGGGAGGAAGGCGGTGAGGTTAATAACCTCGCCGATTGACGTTACCCGCAGAAGAAGCACCGGCTAACTCCGTGCCAGCAGCCGCGGTAATACGGAGGGTGCAAGCGTTAATCGGAATTACTGGGCGTAAAGCGCACGCAGGCGGTCTGTTAAGTCAGATGTGAAATCCCCGGGCTTAACCTGGGAACTGCATTTGAAACTGGCAGGCTTGAGTCTCGTAGAGGGGGGTAGAATTCCAGGTGTAGCGGTGAAATGCGTAGAGATCTGGAGGAATACCGGTGGCGAAGGCGGCCCCCTGGACGAAGACTGACGCTCAGGTGCGAAAGCGTGGGGAGCAAACAGGATTAGATACCCTGGTAGTCCACGCCGTAAACGATGTCGACTTGGAGGTTGTGCCCTTGAGGCGTGGCTTCCGGAGCTAACGCGTTAAGTCGACCGCCTGGGGAGTACGGCCGCAAGGTTAAAACTCAAATGAATTGACGGGGGCCCGCACAAGCGGTGGAGCATGTGGTTTAATTCGATGCAACGCGAAGAACCTTACCTGGCCTTGACATCCAGAGAACTTAGCAGAGATGCTTTGGTGCCTTCGGGAACTCTGAGACAGGTGCTGCATGGCTGTCGTCAGCTCGTGTTGTGAAATGTTGGGTTAAGTCCCGCAACGAGCGCAACCCTTATCCTTTGTTGCCAGCGGCTCGGCCGGGAACTCAAAGGAGACTGCCGGTGATAAACCGGAGGAAGGTGGGGATGACGTCAAGTCATCATGGCCCTTACGGCCAGGGCTACACACGTGCTACAATGGCGCATACAAAGAGAAGCGACCTCGCGAGAGCAAGCGGACCTCATAAAGTGCGTCGTAGTCCGGATTGGAGTCTGCAACTCGACTCCATGAAGTCGGAATCGCTAGTAATCGTAGATCAGAATGCTACGGTGAATACGTTCCCGGGCCTTGTACACACCGCCCGTCACACCATGGGAGTGGGTTGCAAAAGAAGTAGGTAGCTTAACCTTCGGGAGGGCGCTTACCACTTTGTGATTCATGACTGGGGTGAAGTCGTAACAAGGTAACCGTAGGGGAACCTGCGGTTGGATCACCTCCTTACCTGAAGATACCTTCCCGCGAAGTGCTCACACAGATTGTCTGAT
>NZ_POWM01000018.1:0-1741 GCF_002928365.1 Pantoea sp. ICBG 985 | reverse complement strand
AAACGCCTGTGGGTTGTGAGGTTAAGCGACTAAGCGTACACGGTGGATGCCCTGGCAGTCAGAGGCGATGAAGGACGTGCTAATCTGCGAAAAGCGACGGTAAGGTGATATGAACCGCTACAGCCGTCGATGTCCGAATGGGGAAACCCAGTGTGTTTCGACACACTATCGTTAACTGAATACATAGGTTAACGAGGCGAACCGGGGGAACTGAAACATCTAAGTACCCCGAGGAAAAGAAATCAACCGAGATTCCCCCAGTAGCGGCGAGCGAACGGGGAGCAGCCCAGGACCTGAATCAGCTTGTGCATCAGTGGAAGCGTCTGGAAAGTCGCGCGATACCGGGTGACAGCCCCGTACACGAAGATGCACAGGTTGTGAGTCCGACGAGTAGGGCGGGACACGTGGTATCCTGTCTGAACATGGGGGGACCATCCTCCAAGGCTAAATACTCCTGACTGACCGATAGTGAACCAGTACCGTGAGGGAAAGGCGAAAAGAACCCCGGCGAGGGGAGTGAAACAGAACCTGAAACCGTGTACGTACAAGCAGTGGGAGCCTACTTGTTAGGTGACTGCGTACCTTTTGTATAATGGGTCAGCGACTTATATTCTGTAGCAAGGTTAACCGCATAGGGGAGCCGAAGGGAAACCGAGTCTTAATTGGGCGTTAAGTTGCAGGGTATAGACCCGAAACCCGGTGATCTAGCCATGGGCAGGTTGAAGGTTGGGTAACACTAACTGGAGGACCGAACCGACTAATGTTGAAAAATTAGCGGATGACTTGTGGCTGGGGGTGAAAGGCCAATCAAACCGGGAGATAGCTGGTTCTCCCCGAAAGCTATTTAGGTAGCGCCTCGTGAACTCATCTCCGGGGGTAGAGCACTGTTTCGGCTAGGGGGCCATCCCGGCTTACCAACCCGATGCAAACTGCGAATACCGGAGAATGTTATCACGGGAGACACACGGCGGGTGCTAACGTCCGTCGTGAAGAGGGAAACAACCCAGACCGCCAGCTAAGGTCCCAAAGTCATGGTTAAGTGGGAAACGATGTGGGAAGGCACAGACAGCCAGGATGTTGGCTTAGAAGCAGCCATCATTTAAAGAAAGCGTAATAGCTCACTGGTCGAGTCGGCCTGCGCGGAAGATGTAACGGGGCTAAACCATGCACCGAAGCTGCGGCAGCGACACTATGTGTTGTTGGGTAGGGGAGCGTTCTGTAAGCCGCTGAAGGTGTGCTGTGAGGCATGCTGGAGGTATCAGAAGTGCGAATGCTGACATAAGTAACGATAAAGCGGGTGAAAAGCCCGCTCGCCGGAAGACCAAGGGTTCCTGTCCAACGTTAATCGGGGCAGGGTGAGTCGACCCCTAAGGCGAGGCTGAAAAGCGTAGTCGATGGGAAACAGGTTAATATTCCTGTACTTGGTGTTACTGCGAAGGGGGGACGGAGAAGGCTAGGTTATCCGGGCGACGGTTGTCCCGGTTTAAGCGTGCAGGTGTGAAGACCAGGCAAATCCGGTCTTCTTTAACACTGAGGCGTGACGACGAGCCGCCACGGCGGTGAAGTAACTGATGCCCTGCTTCCAGGAAAAGCCTCTAAGCTCCAGGTAACACGAAATCGTACCCCAAACCGACACAGGTGGTCAGGTAGAGAATACCAAGGCGCTTGAGAGAACTCGGGTGAAGGAACTAGGCAAAATGGTGCCGTAACTTCGGGAGAAGGCACGCTGGCGCGTAGGTGA
>NZ_POWM01000017.1:0-6093 GCF_002928365.1 Pantoea sp. ICBG 985 | reverse complement strand
AATTTCTAGCTGCACTTAAAGGTAGCAAATCACCTGAATTTCTAGCTGCACTTAAAGGTAGCAAATCACCTTGAACTAAGTATACATGATCTTCGCTTGGGCTTACAACTAGGTGCTTAGCATGGGATGTTCAGTCAAATGACGGCACTAATCAAAAGGATCTTCTTGAGATCATCTTTTTCTGCGCGTAATCTCTTGGTCTGAAAACGGAAAAACCACCCGGCAAGGTGGTTTTTTCGAAGGTTCAGTAAACCGGCAAGTTTCTGAACCGTGGTAACTGGCTTTCGCAGAGCACAGCAACCAAATCTGTCCTTCCAGTGTAGCCGTACTGAGGCGCACACTTCAAGAGCAACCTCGTGTTTAGCTAACAAATCATCTGCGAACCAAGTTACCAATGGCTACCGCCACTGGCGATTTGTTGTGTCTTTCCGGGTTGGACTCAAGTTGATAGTTACCGGATCGGACGTGGTAGTCGGACTGAACGGGGGGTTCGTGCATACAGTCCAGCTTGGAGCGAACTGCCTACCCGGAACTGAGTGTCAGGCGTGGAATGAGATAAACGCGGCCATAACAGCGGAATGACACCGGTAAACCGAAAGGCAGGAACAGGAGAGCGCACGAGGGAGCCACCAGGGGGAAACGCCTGGTATCTTTATAGTCCTGTCGGGTTTCGCCACCACTGATTTGAGCGTCAGATTCCGTGATGCTTGTCAGGGGGGCGGAGCCTATGGAAAAACGGCTTCGCCGCGGCCTTATCGTTCCCCTGTTAAGTTTCTTCCTGCCATCTACCAGGAAATTTCCGCCCCGCCTGTAAGCCGGTACCGCTCGCCGCAGCCGAACGACCGAGCGCAGCGAGTCAGTGAGCGAGGAAGCGGAATATATCCTGTATCACATATTCTGCTGACGCTCCGCTGCTGCATTTTTCTCCTGCCACATGAAGCACTTCTCTGATATCCTCACTCGTGCCAACATATTAAGCAAGTATACACTCCGCTAGCGCTGCGTGACTGGTTCAGGGCTGCGCCCCGAAACCCGCCAAAAGCCTGACGCGCCTGCGGCTTGTCCAACCCCGCGCCGACCGGGAAAGGCTTTCCCGCCCGTCCCGGCGTTATCAGGAGGCCGGTTTGTCAGAGAAACGGAGCAAGATGCTCACCATGTGGGTGACGGAGGACGAGCACCGGCGGCTGCTCGAGCGCTGTGACGGCAGGCAGCTGGCGGCGTGGATGCGGCAGATCTGCCTGGACGAAAAGCCGGCACGTTCCGGAAAGCTCCCATCAATCTCGCCGGCGCTGCTGCGCCAGCTTGCCGGCATGGGCAATAACCTGAACCAGATAGCCCGCCGTGTTAACGCCGGCGGCGGCACCGGCCATGACAGGGTGCAGATTGTGGCGGCGCTGATGGCCATCGATGCCGGCCTTGAGCGGCTGCGGCACGCCGTTCTTGAGAAAGGAACGGACGATGATCGTTAAATTTCATCCGCGCGGCCGCGGCGGTGGCGCCGGGCCGGTGGACTATCTGCTGGGTAAAGACCGGCAGCGTGAAGGCGCCACCGTCCTGCAGGGGAAGCCGGAAGAAGTCCGGGAGCTGATTGACGCGTCGCCTTACGTTAAGAAATACACCTCCGGCGTTCTGTCGTTTGCGGAGGCCGATCTGCCTCCCGGCCAGCGGGAAAAACTGATGGCCAGCTTCGAGCGGGTTCTGATGCCCGGACTCGATAAAGATCAGTACAGCATTCTGTGGGTGGAGCACGCGGACAAGGGGCGTCTGGAGCTGAACTTTCTGATCCCCAATACTGAGCTGCTGACCGGCAGGCGGCTCCAGCCTTACTACGACCGCGCCGACCGGCCGCGCATCGATGCCTGGCAGACTATCGTGAACGGCAGACTGGGGCTGCACGACCCGAACGCGCCGGAAAACCGCCGGGCGCTGGTCACGCCGTCCGGGCTGCCGAAAACGAAGCAGGAGGCCGCAGAAGCCATTACCCGGGGACTGCTGACCCTTGCTTCGTCCGGGGAGCTGAAAAGCCGTCAGGATGTCACTGATACTCTTGAAGGTGCAGGTTTTGAGGTGGTGCGCACCACGAAAAGCAGTATCAGCATTGCCGACCCGGACGGGGGGCGAAACATCCGACTGAAGGGAGCCATCTATGAGCAGTCTTTTAACGCTGGCGAAGGACTTAGAGCAGCAATCGAAAGCGCAGCAGCAGAGTACCGGCGAGATGCTGAAAGCCGCATTCAGCGAGCACGAGCAGTCTGTCAGAGCGGAACTGAGCGCAAGCGCGAGGAGAATCAGCGACGCCATCCTCGCCCACGAGCAGAGTATGAGCGAGGCGATGGAGAAAAACCGGCGGAGCGTACAGCGGACTGCCGGGCGGACATGGCTCACCATCCTGATGGTGTCAGCGCTGCTGATCGGCACGAGCGGGAGCATTCTGTGGTGGCAGGGGCAGCAGATAACCGACAATTACACGCATCTTCGTCAGCAGGAAGATACCCTGGCGAAAATGACCGCCCGGACGTGGGGAGTGCGCTATCAGGAGAGCAGCGACGGCCGGAGGTTTCTTATCCTGCCGCCGGGGATGCAAACCGAAGCCATCCCCTACGACGGGACGACATGGATCCGCCTGAAACAGGAGTAGCGGAAAATGACAGAGCTGGAAAAGCAGTTGCTGAGCGCATTAGAGCAGCTACAGCAGGACTACTCGCAAAGGCTGGACGAATGGGAGAGCGCCTTCGCGGAATGGCGGAGCATGTGTGGGCTTATGCAACGGGAGAACGCGATGCTGAACGAGCGCGTGTCGGACTTGAGCACGCAGGTGCTGAGTTTAAGCGAGCAGCTGCGCCGCTTGTCCGGGAACTGAATGCCATCGAGCTCCGGCACAGGGAGAATGAGTATCAGAAAACACTGGAGCTGGAGCGCCAGCCGCAGAAAACCTACCGCGGGCCGACACTTTAAACCATCCAGGCAGCTGACAACCCGCACGAAGAGGGGCTCTTATTTCTCCCGCTAAATAGGTTCGTGATCAAAAAGATCACGACTTATGAGGAGTCAGAAAATGAACGCCATAAAATTGCTCGAGCAGCTGCTTAACTGCCTGTATCTGGTGACTGAACTGTGGGAGTGGCTGGAGAAGCATTTGTCGGTTTTCGGGGCCTTAACGTTGTTTTTGGGCTGAATCCTGTCGCCATTCACCTGGCTGAATGGCTATGCATCGGGTTAAAATTTATCAGGCGCGATCGGGGCGGTTTACCGGGGGTTTGTTGCCTGTTTTACCTGACTGCCGCCCCGATCGCGCCGAACGCGTCCGGGGCGGTGCGGGCAACGGATGTTATGGTAAATAACATCCGTTATAGCCTATTGATTCCTGTTTTTTGTTAGTTCATTGATTGCCTGAGACAAAGATTGAGTCAGCATTGCTATTTGAGTTTGTTGTTGCTCGATTTGTGACTGTTGCATATCGATGATTGGCTGTATTGACTGGACACCCTCGATTGCTGCTTTTACCCGCACGGAGTTTGCTCCACCGGCTTGATATATCCTTAAGTTTCTGGCTGCGCCTCCAGAACATTTTTTCCCTGTTGCCGGGTTTGTTGTCTGAGTCGTCCATCCTGTTTTGTAGTCGTCTTCATTTTTCATAAGTCTGCCTTAGTTACGACCCGCATTAACGATCTGGCTAATTCGTCCCTCGCTGAGGTCAAAGTCTCTTGCTATATCCATACGTTTGTCTCCGCGAGCGGCTCTAGCCTGAATTTGTAAATCACGTATCGCCATGCTGTGTTGTGCGTCACTAGCCTCTAAGGCTTCTACGCGATTAAGTAACTCAGTAAAACCGGAGTTAATTTCTTTCTTTATGTTGTTGATAGTGTTGCTTAAATCGTTTGGTTTTGATGTTTTTTTAGGCATGGCATATTTCTCTATACTCGGCGGCTAAGTCCGCTAAAGATTTTTAGCTTTGTTAAAGTTGTAAGGTAGGGATTATTGCTCCTTTTGGCAAGGTAAATTTAATGAGATAAAGAAATTTAGTGCTTTATGCAGGGTGGCTTGCAAGGCACAACGCTTTGTTTGTTCTGATCTAAAGTCCTAATGTGAAAACATTTAACGTAACCAAAAATGCATCAGCACTGCATTTACGGTTCACCATGAACCATAATATGATTTCTAAGAATACCAAAAGCAAAATAAAATCTCTTATATAACATATAGATACCTTTCTTTTGCCTTATCTTTTCTTTCTAGATAGATTTTTGTGAAGGCGTTACAACGCCTTCACAGCCTGAGATAATCAAAAAAACAAAGCTATCAGGAGGGATAAAAAATGTTTGAGAAAGGTGTGTTTTTGGCTGAAAGGCTTGCGAAGGTCGCAGTGGTGCTAACTAATCTGGTGCTATCTCTGTCTGTATTGGGATTGGTCTATTTCATTTTTCAAATTCTGGGAATGAGGTGATTTATGCTGTACTGGAAAAGAATGCCTTCACTATGGATAGGTATCAAAATATCTGAATTCAACGATCTTGATACAGCAAAAGCCATCGCCGCGTTAAAGATTTATTTAACATTTTGCCTTTTCTGCAAAGAGTCAGATTCAGGACAGAGAACTGTTGAGCTAACTTTTAGTAACCTATGTGAGATAGCATCATTAAGCCGATCGTTAGTTAACGAAGGGCTTAAAATTCTTTATGCAAAAGAGTTGATAAAAAATTTATCAACGACAGTACGTAAAAAAATTTATACCGTAGATGTATTAGAGAAGCATGATGATGGTTGGTGTAAGCTTCCCTTTAAAGGAATTGTAGGTGAAGATGGAAAAATAAGTGCATTTCAATCCATGCACAACAGATATCCATTTGAGTTGCTAGCTTTACAAACCTACATGTACCTTCTTTATGCTCGTGATAATAGAAATGAGTATACTCTTGCTAGGAAAAAAACAATATGTAAAAAACTGAAATGCAAACTACCTGAACTAAATAAAGCTATTACCTATCTTATTCATATTGGTTTACTTGATAGGATTGTTAAAAAATCAATAGAAAACAAGCCGTTGGAAATGTTTCATGATTCATGTTACTTCTACTTTAGAGCGGGAAGTAACAGCGCTCTCACTTACAAAAGGAAATCAGAGGTGCTTAATCTTTCAGAGGAGGACTTGCCTTTTTGATTGCTTCTCGAAATCAAAATTAGAATATTTTATTCTTATATTGGATGAGAGCAAAAAAATAGGTCCAAAACCGCTTGATTTTGGACCTTCAATTCCATAAAAAAGAATGGTTAATCGTCTATTTCCATGTCTTCAGGTTTTTTACCGAAATGTTGATATTTTTCTTCTAACACGGCAAAGTCGCATGTTCCTTGCATTCTGCCTTGCAAGGCAAGGTTTCTTAATAGTTTTGATTTTTCAGATATTTTATCTTCATTTACACGAATAAATTGTAACTGTTTATATAGCATTCTTTTGTAAGGCGTATCAGGCATGCTATCCAGATCAAGTAAAGACACTTCAGCTTCGATTATTGGAATCATAAATTTCAGATTAATCAATCCAAGCTGATTGTCAGGGACACCGTTTTCATGAAGTTTGAAGAAGGCGGGTGATGACTCTTTTACATTAGCATGCCATGCTTTTGGCGACGTTAAAGGTGCTAAATATTTATGTCCTTCAATCTCTAGTACTATGCCAATGAAAGCCTTAGGATTGTTGTATGTAGGATCTTCGCTATTGGGAACTTTGTCATCAAAGTCCTTCAGGTATTTTATGTAACTGCTTGATATTGTGTAAAATTTCATTTTTTTCTCGTAAAAAAGGCGACTGTGTATAGTCGCCTTTTTTACTTTATTACTTTAAGGTAGTAAATGACCTAAATTTCTAGCTGCACTTAAAGGTAGCAAATCACCTGAATTTCTAGCTGCACTTAAAGGTAGCAAATCACCTAAATTTCTAGCTGCACTTAAAGGTAGCAAATCACCTGAATTTCTAGCTGCACTTAAAGGTAGCAAATCACCTGAATTTCTAGCTGCACTTAAAGGTAGCAAATCACCTTGAACTAAGTATACATGATCTTCGCTTGGGCTTACAACTAGGTGCTTAGCATGGGA
>NZ_POWM01000016.1:0-12202 GCF_002928365.1 Pantoea sp. ICBG 985 | reverse complement strand
TTACGCTTTCCTCCTTCAGAGTCAAACACTTTTTTCAGCGTTTTTCTCCGGCGGGGTGAATCACTTCACGCCCTGCTGAGCCGCCTGCGTTGCCGCTTTGCCGTCTCAGTGGTGGCGCATTATAGGGCGAACTTATGGAAGCGCAAGTGCAAATTTCAACTTTTTTACTGTTCGCTTAAGATTTGTGCAGAAGGCCTGATTTCAGACCTTTTTCATGCGCGCCGGCAGCTCTGCGAGACTATCAATCACCCAATCCGCAGCCGCTTCGCCTTCGGCTGTGACCGGCTTACCACTGCGCACCAGCACTTTGGTTCCCACACCTGCCGCCTGCGCTGCCAGCATATCTTCCAGCTTATCGCCCACCATATAAGAAGCTGCCATATCGATGTTCAGGTGTTTCTGCGCCGAAAGCAGCATGCCCGGTTGCGGCTTGCGGCAATCGCAAGTCTGGCGGTACTCCACGACCGTTGCATCAGGCAGATGCGGACAGAAATAGATGCCGTCGAGATCGACATCGCGATCGGCCAGTGACCAGTCCATCCACTCGGTGAGTTGCATAAACTGATCTTCGGTAAACATGCCGCGCGCGATGCCAGACTGGTTGGTCACCAGCACCAGCGCGTAGCCCATCTTCTTTAACGCCTGCAGCGCTTCAATGGTGCCATCAATAAACTGAAAATTATCGATCTCATGAACATAGCCGTGATCGACATTCAGGGTGCCATCACGATCGAGAAAAATAGCCGGGACTGGGTTCGCCACGTAGAAACTCCTGCTGCAAATAGTGCCGCGCAGTATCGCATGATTGCGCGTACCGTGAGAATGGCAGATTGAATGACTTTGATTGATTTAGCCGTCTGGATGCCTTACCATCCATCCAGATTTCGCCTGCCCCGGCGGCGCGAAGACCGATACACCACGGACAACGCAACACGATAACAATTAAACTAATGATTATACTCGAAAATATAACCAAAGTGTTCCAGCAGGGTTCACGCACTATTCAGGCGTTGTCAAACGTTAGCCTGCACGTGCCTGCCGGACAAATTTATGGCGTCATCGGTTCATCCGGTGCCGGTAAAAGTACGCTCATCCGCTGCGTCAACCTGCTGGAGCGCCCGACATCCGGTCGCGTGCTGGTTGACGGTCAGGATCTCACCGCGCTCTCTTCCGGGCAGTTAACACTGGCGCGCCGCCAGATTGGCATGATCTTCCAGCACTTCAACCTGATGAACTCCCGCACCGTGTCGGGCAACGTTGCGCTGCCGCTTGAGCTGGGTAACCTGTCACGCGAGGCGATCAAAAAGCGCGTCAGCGAACTGCTGGAGCTGGTCGGTCTGGCGGACAAACACGACAGCTGGCCGGCGAATCTGTCCGGCGGTCAGAAACAGCGCGTCGCGATTGCCCGTGCGCTGGCCAGCAATCCGAAGGTTCTGCTGTGTGATGAAGCCACCAGCGCGCTGGACCCGGCCACCACCCGCTCGATTCTGGAGCTGCTGAAAGACATCAACCGTCGTCTCGGTATCACCATTCTGCTGATCACCCACGAGATGGATGTGGTGAAACGCATCTGCGATCAGGTAGCGGTGATCAGCAACGGCGAACTGATTGAAAAAGACAGCGTCAGCGAAGTGTTCTCCCACCCGAAAACGCCCCTGGCCCAGCAGTTTATTCAGTCAACGCTGCATCTGGATATTCCGGATGATTACCAGCAGCGCATGCAGGCGAGCGCGGGCAGCGAGAGCGTGCCGCTGCTGCGACTGGAGTTCACCGGTAAATCGGTGGATGCGCCGCTGCTGTCAGAAGCCGCGCGCCGTTTCAACGTCAATAACAACATTATCAGTGCCCAGATGGATTACGCCGGTGGCGTGAAGTTCGGCATCATGCTGGCCGAAATGGACGGCAGTGAAACAGATACACAAGCCGCTATTGCCTGGCTGAAAGAAAATCATGTGAAAGTAGAGGTGCTGGGTTATGTCTGAAGCGATGCTGTGGTTACTGACGCGTGGCGTCTGGGAAACGCTGATGATGACCTTCGTTTCTGGTTTCTTTGGCTTTGTGCTTGGCCTGCCGGTTGGCGTACTGCTGTACGTCACGCGTCCGGGGCAGATTCTGGCCAACACTGCGCTGTATCGCGTGCTGTCAGCCATCGTCAATATTTTCCGTTCTATTCCTTTCATTATCCTGCTGGTGTGGATGATTCCGTTTACCCGCGCCATCGTCGGCACCTCTATTGGTCTGCAGGCGGCCATCGTTCCGCTGACCGTGGGCGCAGCGCCGTTTATCGCCCGTATGGTGGAAAACGCGCTGCTTGAGTTGCCGACCGGACTGATTGAAGCCTCGCGCGCCATGGGTGCCACACCGCTGCAGATCGTGCGTAAGGTGCTGCTGCCGGAAGCGCTGCCAGGGCTGGTGAATGCCGCTACAATTACCCTGATTACGCTGGTGGGCTACTCCGCCATGGGCGGTGCTGTGGGCGCGGGCGGTCTGGGCCAGATTGGCTATCAGTATGGTTACATCGGCTATAACGCCACCGTGATGAATACCGTGCTGATTTTGCTGGTGGTGCTGGTGTATTTAATTCAGTTCTGTGGTGACCGCATCGTGCGTGCGGTGTCACATAAATAAGCAAACAACATCAATAGTCCTCTATTAAGGAAAGGATATGTCTTTCACATTTAAAAAGATTGCCGCTGTGGGTGCTCTGATTGGCGCGATTGCGCTGGCAGGATGCGATCAGAAAGAGAAAGATCCCAACCACATTAAAGTGGGTGTGATTGTCGGGGCTGAGCAGCAGGTTGCGGAAACTGCCGTGAAAGTCGCGAAAGAGAAATACGGTCTCGATGTTGAACTGGTTACCTTTAACGATTACGTGCTGCCTAACGAAGCGCTGAGCAAAGGCGATATTGACGTTAACGCCTTCCAGCACAAGCCGTACCTCGATCAGCAGATCAAAGACCGCGGTTACAAACTGGTGCCGGTCGGCAACACCTTCGTTTATCCGATTGCCGGCTACTCGAAAAAAATCAAATCGCTGGATGAGCTGCAGAACGGTGCGCAGATCGCTATCCCGAACGATCCAACCAACCTCGGTCGTTCTCTGCTGCTGCTGCAGAAAGTGGGCCTGATTAAACTGAAAGATGGCGTGGGCCTGCTGCCAACCTCACTGGATATCACTGAGAATCCAAAGAACCTGAAGATTGTTGAGCTGGAAGCGCCACAGCTGCCACGTTCACTCGACGATCAGCAGATTGCGCTGGCGGTGATCAACACCACTTACGCCAGCCAGATTGGCCTGACCCCGGCGAAGGACGGCATCTTCGTAGAAGATAAAGACTCGCCGTACGTGAACCTGATCGTTAGCCGCGAAGACAACAAAGACGCGGAGAACGTGAAGAAGTTTGTTGAGGCTTATCAGTCAGACGAAGTGTCTGAAGCCGCCAACAAAATCTTCAACGGCGGCGCAGTGAAAGGCTGGTAATTATCCCTTTCATGCGGTGCAGGGCGGCTTCGGCCGCCCTTTCTATTTCAGCATGTGGCAGCTGACTTGTTATTTCTGGTCGTCCTTGTTTCAATAACGCCACTTTTTATTACATGAGGATGTTGCCATGCGTTTTTTACCGCTCTGCTTGTTGGCATTGATGCTGACCGGGTGCGTGCGTGAATATCACCCAATAAGCAGTGCTCCGTCTCGCCCGCAGCAATCAACCAGCGAACCTCAACGCAAACCGGCTGCGCGTCCGGCCCCGGTGAAGATCTATACCGATGCGACCGATCTGGTCAGCAATCCGTTCCGCGATCTGGGTGAAGTGTCGGGTGATGATTGCCAGAGCAGCACCCAGGACTCGCCGCCGAACCTCAATACCGCGCGTAAACGCCTGCAGATTAAAGCGGCTGGCATGAAAGCCAACGCCGTGCTGCTGCACAAGTGTGAAATTGTCTCCAGCACGCCAGGCTGCTATCGCCAGGCCGTATGCCAGGGCTCCGCGCTGAAAGTCTCCAATCAATGAGTGAATTTGCCTTTGCGCAAATCGGCGTGATCCGTTCGCCGTGGAAAGAGAAATTTGCCGTACCGCGCCAGCCGGGTCTGGTGCAGGACGGCGGTGGCGAACTGCATCTGCTGGCGCCGTATAACCAGCCGGAAGCGGTGCGCGGACTGGAGGCATTCAGCCATTTGTGGGTGTTGTTCGTCTTTCACCAGACCATGGCCGGCGGCTGGCGCCCAACCGTACGCCCGCCGCGCCTCGGCGGTAATGCCCGCATCGGCGTATTTGCCACCCGCTCGACCTTTCGCCCCAATCCTATCGGCATGTCGCTGGTTGAGCTCAAAGGCATTCGCTGCGAGCAGCAACAGGTGATTCTGCAATTAGGCAGCCTCGATTTGGTGGACGGCACCCCTGTGGTGGATATCAAGCCTTACCTGCCCTTCGCCGAAGCGCTGCCTGAGGCGCGCGCGGGTTTCGCCCAGAGCGCGCCCGACGCCAGCATGCCGGTGCGTTTCTCCGCGCAGGCGCAGCAGCAGTTGCAACAGCAGCAACGCCACTACCCGCAGCTGGCGCGCTTTATCACTGAAGTGCTGGCGCAGGATCCGCGCCCGGCTTATCGCAAAGGTGAAAGCCCTGGCCGTGAATATGCAGCCTGGCTGCTCGACTTTAATGTGCGCTGGCGCATTGACGCGGCGGGAACCGAGGTGATCGCGCTCGATCCGCGCTAAAACAAGCTTTTGAGTGACGGATCTCGCTGGTACACTAGCCGCCAGCAAATTTTTTGTTCGTATCCTTCCGTACAACTGGAATCGTAAATTAATGCGTACTACTCAATATCTGCTCTCCACCCTGAAGGAGACGCCTTCCGATGCTGAAGTGATCAGCCACCAGCTGATGCTGCGCGCCGGTATGATCCGCAAACTGGCTTCCGGTCTCTATACCTGGCTGCCGACCGGTATTCGCGTGCTGCGAAAAGTTGAAAACATCGTGCGCGAAGAGATGAACAACGCCGGTGCGATTGAGATCTCCATGCCGGTGGTTCAGCCAGCCGATCTGTGGGAAGAGAGCGGTCGCTGGGAGCAGTACGGCCCGGAGCTGCTGCGCATTAAAGACCGCCACGAACGTCCGTTCGTGCTGGGTCCGACCCATGAAGAAGTGGTCACCGACCTGATCCGCAACGAGCTGAGCTCCTATAAGCAGCTGCCGCTCAACGTCTATCAGATCCAGACCAAATTCCGTGATGAAGTACGCCCGCGTTTTGGCGTGATGCGTTCGCGCGAATTCATCATGAAGGATGCGTATTCGTTCCACACCTCGCAGGAGTCGCTGCAGGAAACTTACGATGCGATGTACCGCGCCTACAGTCAGAGCTTCAGCCGCATGGGGCTGGATTTCCGCGCCGTACAGGCCGATACCGGTTCGATTGGCGGCAGCGGCTCGCATGAGTTCCAGGTGCTGGCGCAGAGTGGTGAAGATGATGTGATCTTCTCCAGCGAGTCCGATTACGCGGCCAACATTGAGAAAGCCGAAGCGCTGGCTCCTGCCGGTGAGCGCCCGGCGGCAACGCAGGCGCTGACGCAGTTCGCTACGCCAAACGCGAAAACCATCGCCGAACTGGTCGAACAGCACCAGATCCCGGTAGAAAAAACGGTGAAAACGCTGATCGTGAAAGCCAGCGAAGAGAGCGGTCATTCGCTGGTTGCGCTGCTGTTACGCGGCGACCACGAGCTCAACGAAATCAAAGCCGAGCATCTGGACATTGTGGCCGCGCCACTGGAAATGGGCAGCGAGGAAGAGATTCGCGCCGCCATCGGTGCCGGTTTTGGCTCTCTCGGTCCGGTCGGTCTGACCATCCCGGTGATTGCTGACCGCACCGTGGCAAAAATGAGTGACTTCGCAGCAGGCGCCAACATTGATGGCCAGCACTATGCCGGCATCAACTGGGGCCGCGATCTGCCAGAAGCACGCGTAGAAGATATTCGTAACGTGGTAGAAGGCGATCCGAGCCCGGATGGCAAAGGCGTGCTGATGATTAAGCGCGGCATTGAAGTTGGCCACATCTTCCAGCTCGGCACCAAATATTCGGACGCGATGAAAGCAGCGGTACAGGGTGAAGATGGTCGCAATCAGATCATGACCATGGGCTGCTACGGTATCGGTATCACCCGCGTCGTGGCGGCGGCTATCGAACAGAACCACGACGAGCGCGGGATTATCTGGCCAGCGGCGCTGGCACCGTTCGAAGTGGCGATTCTGCCGATGAACATGCACAAATCCTTCCGCGTGAAAGAGCTGGCGGAACAGCTGTACAACGAGCTGCGCGCCAAAGGCATCGATGTCATTCTTGACGATCGTAAAGAGCGTCCGGGCGTGATGTTCGCCGATATGGAACTGATTGGCGTACCGCACACTATTGTAATTGGCGATCGCAACCTGGATAACCAGGAGATCGAGTACAAAGCCCGCGCCGCCAGCGAGAAGCAGATGATTAAGCAGCACGACATCGTCGACTTCCTCAGCCGCGCACTCAACAAGTAATCCCCTGACGCCTCCTGCCGGAGGCGTTTTTTTTAGCGTAGCTTGCCGCGCAGCGCCTTCACATTGCTGCGTCGTGATTTACCTTCCAGCCGCCGCTCTCTGGACGCCCGCGTCGGGCGCGTCGCGCGGCGCACTTTCTCCACCGTTGTCAGCTCGCGTATCAGGTTGATCAGCCGCTGCAGCGCCGCTTCACGGTTCATCTCCTGGCTGCGATACTCCTGCGCTTTGATAATCACCACGCCATCGGCGCTGATCAAATGGTGGTTCGCCTCCAGCAGCCGCTGTTTATAAAACGGCGGTAGCGACGAGGCGTGAATATCGAAACGCAGATGGATAGCGGTCGACGTCTTATTGACGTGCTGGCCGCCCGCGCCCTGAGCGCGAATGGCACTGAGCTCCACTTCATTGTCCGCAATTGAAACACTACGTGACAGCACAATCATCTGCCACCTGCCGTTATCAGCGCCGTTGTATCCGGAAATAACCTGTTCATCAACTTAACCTTTTGTGCGCCGCCAGGCTGGCTGAGACCAGTGCTGGCTGTCACTTTTTGCCCTTTCTTTGCCACCTTCCCTGCGCCCCCTGGCTGATTTCCAGCGAACCCCTGTGATATAGTCGCATATCAACCAGAGTATTGATGCTCTGCTGAGGAGGTGTATGTGCAAAAGTATTGTGAGTTAGTTCGCCAGAAGTATGCCGGGATTGGCAGCGGCGACCTGGGGTATGTGCCAGACGCGATCGGATGCGCACTGAAAGCACTCAATGATATTGCCGCTAATTCTGCGCTAAACTCTTCTGTCAGGGAACAGGCAGCGTATGCCGCTGCAAACTTATTGGTGAGCGACTATGTTGACGAATGAAGCCTACAAACCCATCAACTGTGATGATTACGACAACCTCGAGCTCGCCTGTACCAAACACTGGACGCTGTCGCTGGAGCTCAAAAACGGCGACCAGCTGAAAGCGAAAGCCGTGGACATGGTCTCACGTAAAAACGTCGAGTATCTTGCGGTCGACCTCTCCGGTGAAACGCGCGAGCTGCGCCTCGACCACATCGCCAGCTTCAGCCATCCTGAGCTGGGCACCGTTATCGTCAGCGAAGACGAATAATCTCTCCCCGGGCGGGAAAGCTATTCCCGCCCACCTCGCTTAAGGCTGCAGCGAAGCGTAGTACGCCGCTAAATCATCCATATCCTGATCGCTCAACCCGGCCACAAAGGCTTTCATCACCTCTGCCTGACCGCCACTGCGCTCGCCTTTTTTGTAGGCCTGCAGCGAATGCAGCAGGTAGGGCGCATGCTGCCCGGCCAGATTAGGGTAAAGCGGCACCGCGCTCTTACCTTCCGCGCCATGGCACGCCATACAGCTGGCGGCTTTCTGCGCGCCAGCCTTGACGTCGCCCTGCGCAAACGCCGGCAGCGCAGCAGCCAGTAGCGCCGCGACAATCCACTGTTTCATCATTGCTGTTCCTTTTTAGGGTGTTGACCAGATCGCCTGCCAGCCTTGCGTCTCGCCCGCCGCGCCTGCGCGGGTGACAAACAGCCCCGGCGCAGCAATCAGCGTCTGGTTGTAGTAAATCAACGGAATGCGTTCGCGCTGCCACGGCGGGACGCCCAGCTCCTGCCACAGTTTTTTCATTTCGCGACCACCAGCCCGGCCGACAACATGGTGATAGCCGTGGGCCTGAAAGCGCACAATAACCTGCTCATCCGCCGCCGGCTGGCGCAGTTCCGCCTGCGCCGGAATGGCGCGCAGTTCACCCAGCCCATCAGGCAAAATTAATGGCTGCGTCTGCGGCTGCCAGGTTAGCGAGTGCTGACTCAGTGAGTGCTGTCGCGGCAGCCAGTAAAGCCGTTCCCGGTAGCGCCGCAGTTCGTGCGCGCCAAAGCGCAGACACGGCTGCGCATCTTCACGGCTGTGCATCACCTCGTCGGTAATGCGCTGCAGCGCGTCGCGCGCGGGCATTGCACCACCACGTTCGCTAATCCAGCGCCGCAGCAGCGCGTGCCGCCGTGCCTCGCTACAGGCCAGCAGCGGCGGAAAATGCAGTGCGCCCTGGGCATCGGTCAGCTGCGCCAGCTGCTCGCTGAGCAGCTCATCCAGCAGTTGCTCCTGCTCACCGCATAGCGCTGCGCTGCGGGCACTGGCCGCGCTGAAGTGCGGCCAGCGCGCCTGCAGCAGCGGCAGCACGTCCTGGCGCAGGAAATTGCGATCGTAGCGACGGTCAGCGTTGCTCTCATCGTCAATCCAGTCCAGCTGGTGCCCGACAGCGTAAGCTTCCAGCTGCTGACGGCTGAGGTTGAGCAACGGGCGCAGATGCCAGTGGCCGTTGACCTGCCGCTGCTGCGGCATCGCCGCCAGACCAGCCGGACCACTGCCGCGTTTCAGCGCCAGCAGCAGCGTTTCAGCCTGGTCATCGAGGTGCTGAGCAGTAAGTAAGTACTCACCGGGTTGCAGATGACTAAATAACGCCTGATAGCGCGCCGTGCGGGCTGCGGCTTCGATCCCGCCGGCGCGAGCGTCCACCTGCACGCGCAGCACCTCACAGGGAATGTGCCACTGCTGACACTGCTGCTGGCAGTGCGCCGCCCAGCGATCGGCGTTGGGGCTTAAACCATGATGCACATGTAATGCGCGCACGCGCAGCTGCGGCTGCTGGCGTTGCCAGCTCACTAACTGATGCAGCAGGACGCTGGAATCGAGCCCGCCGCTGAATGCCAGCACGCAGCGGGCATCGGCTGGCAGCAGCGCAGCAAGATGAGAAAAGGACATGCACGCATTCCGTTGAGGTGAACCGCCGGATTGCGGCTCACTGCGCGCGCTATTTTACGCCTGATACAGCTCCAGCGGCAAACCATCCGGATCGGGGAAGAAGGTGCAGGCTTTACCGGTGAGAGCATCGATGCGGATTGGCTCGCACACCACGCCCTTTTCTGCCAGCGCGGCAACCGACTGTTCGACATCATCCACACAAAACGCCAGATGGCGCAGCCCGCACGCTTCCGGCCCGCTGACGCGCGGCGGCGGCGCAGGAAACGAGAACAGCTCAATGGTATAGACGCCATTAAGGCCAAGATCGCCTTTCCATGAGTCGCGCTCAGCGCGATAGTATTCGCCCAGTAGCTCAAAGCCCAGCACGTCGCAGTAAAACGCCTTACTGCGCTGATAATCGGTGGCAATAATGGCGATGTGGTGGATCTGTTTTATCTGCAGCATAGCGGCTCCGAAAGTATTCTGAGCCGCTTAGCCTACGTGCCCGGCGCGACGCTGAAAAGAGGCAATTATCTGAAGTTAGCGCGCAGGCTCGTCACGCAGCACGCGCACCAGATAGCGACCGTCGTCGGTGAGCGTGGCACCGTGAATATCCGTTTCAAAGCCGGGATAGTGCCGCCCGATGGTACAGAGCATCAGCAGGAAATCCAGCACCGCCCGGCTCTGTTCGGTAATCATCTCGCCCGGCATCACCAGCGGCACGCCTGGCGGATAAGGCAGGATCATGTTGGCTGAAATCCGCCCAACCAGCTCACGAATGTCCACGGTTTCCACCTGCCCCTGCACCTGCCGCTGAAACGCCTGGTGCGGCGTCATCTTCATCTCCGGCAGAACGTCGAATGCCCGCAGCATCAGACGCGGCAGATCGTGCTGCAGGATCAGCTGATGAATGCCCTGCGCCAGCGTCTGGATGCGCATGTTACGGTAGAAGTCAGGATCTTCAGCATAGAGATCCGGCAGCATATTTTTTACCCGCAGGTTGAGATCGTAGGCGCGTTTGAACTCCGTCAGTCCGCGCAGCACGCTCATCGCTTTGGTTTTATCGATGCCAATGCTGAACAGGAACAGCAGATTGTACGGCCCGGTCTTTTCCACCACGATGCCACGCTGGTCGAGGAATTTCGCCACCAGCGCGGCCGGAATGCCCTCTTCCGCCATCTGGCCCAGTTCGCTCATGCCCGGCGTGAGAATGGTGACTTTGATGGGATCGAGATACATATGATCGCGATCGGCGTGGGTAAAGCCGTGCCACGCCTCGTCGCCCGGCTGAATCGGCCAGCATTCGGCTTCATCCACCTGCTCCGGCTGCCAGATATCAAAGAACCAGCCGTCAGACTCTTCGCGCAGCCGCTGGATCTCGCGGCGAAAATGCAGCGCGCGCTCCACCGAGCGATTAATCAGCCGCCGGCCCGGATTACCGCGCAGCATCGCCGCCGCGGTCTCAATCGAAGAGACGATCGCGTAGCTCGGCGAGGTGGTGGTGTGCATCATGTAGGCTTCGTTGAAGGTGTCGTGATCGTAATCGCCCTTGATGTGAATCAGCGACGCCTGTGAGAACGCCGCCAGCAGTTTGTGGGTCGACTGGGTTTCATAGATCACTTTGCCGGGAATGCGCTCGCCGCTCATGCCACTTTTGCCGCTGTAGATAGGGTGAAAATTGGTGTATGGCACCCAGGCGGAATCGAAATGGATGGACGGCACGTCCAGCGTCTGTTTGATGTATTGCGTGTTATACAGCAGGCCGTCGTAGGTTGAGTTGGTGATGACCGCATGCACCGGCCAGCTGGCGCGCGGGGTAGCGTTAACTTTCTGCTGGATGCTGTCGCGGGTGAATTCGCGCTTAGGGATGCCACCCAAAATGCCCAGGGCGTTGCGCGTTGGTTTGAGCCAGATGGGGATGATGTCGCTCATCATCAGCAGATGAGTCAGCGATTTGTGGCAGTTGCGGTCAATCAGCACCGTGCTGCCGGCCGGTGCGGCGTACATTCCGACGATTTTATTTGAAGTCGACGTGCCGTTGGTGACCATATAGCTCTGTTCAGCGCCAAAGGTACGCGCCACATACTCTTCTGCTTCGAGGTGCGGACCGGTGTGATCGAGCAGCGAGCCCAGTTCGGTGACCGAGATCGATACATCCGCTTTCAGCGTGTTGGCGCCGAAGAAATCATAGAACAGGCTGCCGACCGGGCTTTTCTGAAACGCCGTGCCGCCCATGTGGCCCGGCGTGCAGAAGGTGTATTTCCCCTCTTTGACGTAGGTGAACAGCGCTTTGGTCAGCGGCGGCATAATTTTGTCGATGTACTCATCGGTGTACTGCCGGATATGCAGTGCAATATCGTCAGCGGCGTTGAGCGCGTATTCGAAGAAGTGCAGCGCCATGCGCATTTCATTAATGCTGACATCCATCTGCGAATGGGTGTTGATGAAGGCATACAGCGGCAGTGATTCGTTAAGCTGATTGATGTCGCTGCACAGCGCCAGGCTGTAGTCGTCCCAGTCAAATATCACCCCGCAGACGCGCGGGTTGTGTTCAATCAGTTTCAGCAGGTCGCTGGCATTGTTGGGATAAACGGTCTGGAAACCCTGCAGCTTCAGCGCCGCGTCCAGTTCGCGAATCGGTTCATCTTTGTAGAACGCGCCGTGCGGTCCCATGATCGCAATAATATTCAATGCTCACCTCCTGTGGTGTTGTGGCACGGAATAAGGATAGCGAAAAGTGGCGGGTGAATGTTCCGGAATAGCGCCGTTGTTGGCCTGATGTTTGTCAGCGAGGCATCTCAGGTCGCCATGAATGGCGCCCCTTATATCCCGATCATTCTCCTCCGGGTATGATGATCCCCGACTGATCATCGGGAAGTTGCTGGTGAGATGGGGGCGCCCCCTGGGCATAAAGCCTGCTTCGTAGA
>NZ_POWM01000015.1:0-20610 GCF_002928365.1 Pantoea sp. ICBG 985 | reverse complement strand
AATGCATCCATAGCTCAGCTGGATAGAGTACTCGGCTACGAACCGAGCGGTCGGAGGTTCGAATCCTCCTGGATGCACCATCTTCTCCGAGATGGAAAGTGCCTCAGTGTGTCATGATGCGATAATCGTTCAGGACGTGCTAAGGAGGATAACGTTGCTTTAGCAACGGCCCGTAGGGTGAGGCGCAAGCCGAATAATCCTCCTGGATGCACCATTCTTTGTATCATTCCCGGATTGATTTCAGTTAGTCCATCGTAAGAAAATCTCTCAATGCATCCATAGCTCAGCTGGATAGAGTACTCGGCTACGAACCGAGCGGTCGGAGGTTCGAATCCTCCTGGATGCACCATTTTCTCCGAGATGAAAAGTGCCTCAGTGTGTCATGATGCGATAATCGTTCAGGACGTGCTAAGGAGGATAACGTTGCTTCAGCAACGGCCCGCAGGGTGAGGCGCCAGCCGAATCATCCTCCTGGATGCACCATCAAATAAAAAGCAAACTGCCCTTGTGCGCTGTTCCGCTTGATTCCTGACCCGATTCAACATCCGCATTCCGAAAGATTTTCTCACGCGCCGTCTCCATCAAAAAATCACTGCATTTACCGCCATTTATCGCCGGTCGCGCGCTCTGACCTTATTCTGAAAACGAAAATTGCTAATGCTTTCAAAGCATTTGCGGTTAAGCCTGCCTGGCGACAACCTGAGCGCATTACGCTAAAGTAATGGCTCATTTTGTGGTGTTAATGGAGTCACAATGTACGACCACTATGACGCCCTGATTTTCGATATGGACGGCACCATTCTTGATACCGAGCCGACACATCGAAAAGCCTGGCAGCAGGTGCTGAGCCGCTATGGTTTCACCATGGACGAAGCAAAGATGGTGGCATTCAACGGGGCACCCACCTGGCAACTGGCCCGCTACATTCTGGAACAGAATCAGGCGCAGCACGATCCGCATCAGCTGGCGGCAGAGAAAACGGCGGCATTGAAAGCGATGCTGCTGGAAGACGTGCGTCCGCTGCCACTGATGCAGGTGGTCAAAGCCTATCACGGTCGCCGTCCGATGGCGGTTGGCACCGGCAGCGAACACAGCTTAGCCAAAGCGCTGCTGGAAGCGCTCAACGTTTATCATCTGTTTGATGCGGTAGTCGGCGCGGACGATGTCCAGCGTCATAAGCCGCAGCCTGATACCTTCTTACGCTGTGCAGAGCTGATGGGCGTTGCGCCTGCGCGCTGCGTGGTATTCGAGGATGCTGACTTTGGCGTGCAGGCAGCTAAAGCGGCGGGCATGGATGTGGTTGATGTCCGTTTACTGTGAATGAATTTCTGACGTATGGATCGTTATTCGGCAGTAGCTTTCTGAGTGCAACGCTGCTTCCGGGCAGCTCAGAAGCGGTGCTGATTGCGTTATTGATCGCCCAGAAAGGGTCGGTCTATGGATTGTTACTGGCTGCATCAGTGGGAAACACGCTGGGCGGCCTGACCAACATTCTTCTTGGTCGCCTGATGCCAGCAACAGGGCAGGGGCGATGGCACGACACAGCAATGACGTGGCTACAACGATGGGGACCCGCAGCGCTGCTGTTTAGCTGGCTGCCAGTGGTGGGCGATTTACTCTGCGTGCTCGCAGGGTGGTTGCGCTTCTCCTGGCTGCCCTGCGTGCTGTTTCTCGCCCTGGGTAAAACGCTGCGTTATATCGTTATCGCGACCGCCACTTTACAAGGTATGCAATGGTGGCATTGATTCGCACAGATTCGAGGCTACGGTTAACATTATGCTGAACAAAAATAAATTATTCACACAGCGGGAGGTTAATGTGATCCCGGACGTATCAAAAGCGCTCTCCTGGCTGGAAGCGCATCCCGACGCGTTAAAGGGTATCGGCCGTGGCATTGAACGTGAAACACTCCGCGTCCAGCCGAATGGTCATCTGGCTACTACTGGCCACCCTGAATCGCTGGGTTCAGCGCTGAAGCACGACTGGATTACCACCGATTTTGCTGAAACGCTGCTGGAGTTCATCACCCCGGTGGATCAGAACATCGATCGCTCCCTGGCATTTCTGCGCGACATCCACCGTCACGTGGCGCGCGAGCTGGGCGACGAGCGCATGTGGCCGTTCAGTATGCCGGGCTATGTTGAAGATGTGGACAACATTGAGCTGGCGCAGTACGGCAGCTCCAATATCGGCAAAATGAAAACCCTGTATCGTCAGGGGCTGAAAAACCGCTACAGCGCGCTGATGCAGATTATTTCTGGCGTGCACTATAACTTCTCGCTGCCGCTGTCGTTCTGGCAGGAGTGGGCGGATGTCAAAGACGCGGAGAGCGGCAAAGAGACCATCTCGGCCGGCTATCTGCGCCTGATTCGCAACTACTATCGCTACGGCTGGGTGATTCCTTATCTGTTTGGCGCTTCGCCAGCCATCTGCTCTTCCTTCCTGCAGGGACGGGAAAGTAAGCTGCCGTTCGAAACCAACGGCGATGGGACGTTGTGGCTGCCGTATGCCACTTCGCTGCGCCTGAGTGATTTGGGCTACACCAATAAATCACAAAGCGGGCTGGGTATTACTTTCAACTCGCTGGAAGGGTATGTCGCTGCGCTGAAAGCGGCGATCAAAACGCCGTCTGCCGAATATGCGGCGATGGGCACCAAAGACGCGGAAGGCAACTGGCTGCAGCTCAATACCAACGTGCTGCAAATCGAGAACGAACTGTACGCACCGATTCGTCCGAAACGCGTGACCCGCTCGGGTGAGGCGCCGTCCGATGCGCTGCTGCGCGGCGGCATTGAGTACATTGAAGTGCGTTCGCTGGACATCAACCCGTTCTCTGCCATCGGTGTGGACGCCGATCAGGCGCGCTTCCTCGATCTGTTCCTGATTTGGTGTACGCTGGCCGATGCGCCGGAGATGAGCGCAGATGAGCTGCTGTGCAGCCGGAAAAACTGGAACCGCGTGGTGCTGGAAGGGCGCAAGCCGGGTCAGGTGATCGGCGTGGGCTGCAGTGATACGGAACATCTGCTGGTTGATGTCGGTAAAGCGCTGTTTGCCGATCTGCGCCGGGTGGCTGAAGTGCTGGATAGCAACGACGGCAGCACGCAATATCAACAGGTTTGCGTTCAACTGGTAGCGTCGTTTGACGATCCTGAGCTAACCTATTCGGCGCGCATTCTGCAAGCCATTAAAGAGCAGGGGCTGACCGGAGCCGGCGTGGCGCTGGCCGAGCAGTATCGTCATCTGCTGTGCGAAGAGCCGCTGGAAATTCTCACCGAAGCCGATTTTAGCCGTCAGGCGCAGGAGTCAGTGCTGAAACAGCAGCAGCTGGAGCAGAGTGATACACTGGATTTTGCCAGCTATCTGGCAGGTCGCGAAGGCTAGAAAAGAAAATGGCCACATCACTGTGGCCTAAATTAACATCTCTGTTGTCAGGGATGATGATAACAAATGCGCGTCTTTCATATATTCAGACGTTGGGCGAACAGAAAAGTTTCATCGTTTTAAAAAAAATCTCAAAACAGGAGGTGACGTATGCCACTACTGGATAGTTTTACTGTTGATCACACCATCATGGGCGCGCCAGCGGTACGCGTGGCGAAGACCATGAACACTCCGCATGGCGATACCATCACCGTTTTCGATCTGCGTTTCTGCCGTCCGAACATCGACATCCTGACCGAACGCGGCATCCACACGCTGGAGCACCTGTTCGCGGGCTTCATGCGTAACCACCTCAACGGTGACGGCGTGGAAATCGTCGATATCTCACCGATGGGCTGCCGCACCGGCTTCTACATGAGCCTGATTGGTACGCCAGACGAGCAGCGCGTGGCAAAAGCGTGGAAAGGCGCGATGGAAGATGTGCTGAAGGTAAAAGATCAGAACCAGATTCCGGAACTGAACGAATACCAGTGCGGCAGCTACAAGCTGCACTCGCTGGACGAAGCGCAGCAGATTGCGCGCAACGTGCTGGCGCACGACATTGGCGTTAACCGCAATGAAGATCTGAAGCTGCCGGCAGAAAAGCTGAAAGAGCTGCAACTCTAGTTGCCGCTTCTGCCATAAAAAACGCCGCGATTATCGCGGCGTTTTGTTTTTGTCGTCTCAGGAACCGATGGACGCTTTCAGCGGCTGATGCGGCGTAATGCGCACCTGCTTCACCATGTTGTCCTGCACATCAAGAATATCAATGTCGTAATGGCCAACCTGTACTTGCGTGTCCATCTGCGGGATCTCTTCCAGCGCTTCCAGCAGCATACCGTTGATGGTGCGCGCTTCCTCTTCCGGCAGCGTCCAGTTGAAGGCCTTATTGATTTCCCGCACGTTGGCGCTGCCTTCAATCAGCACCGAACCGTCGTTTTGCGGCATCACTTCTTCGGCCAGTGACGGTGACATAGAGGTGGTGAAGTCGCCGACGATCTCTTCCAGAATATCTTCGATGGTAACCAGTCCTTTGATGTCGCCGTACTCATCGATCACCAGCCCCACTTTCTTCTTATTGCGCTGGAATTTTACCAGCTGCACGTTAAGAGGCGTACCTTCCGGCACGTAGTAGATTTCATCGGCAGCGCGCAGCAGTCGCTCTTTATTGAACTCTTTTTTCTCGGCCATCATGCGCCACGCTTCGCGCACGCGCAGCATGCCGACGCTATCGTCCAGTGAGTCGCGGAACAGCACAATACGGCCATGCGGTGAGTTGCTTAGCTGACGCTCGATCGACTTCCACTCATCGTTGATATTGATGCCGACGATCTCATTGCGCGGCACCATGATGTCGTCAACGTTGACCTTCTCAAGGTCCAGTACCGACAGCAGCATGTCCTGGTTGCGGCGCGACATCAGCGAGCGGGATTCATACACGATGGTGCGCAGCTCTTCTTTGCTGAGGGCGGAGTTAATCGACCCTTCGGTCTTAATGCCCACCATGCGCATCAGAATGCGGGTAATGGTATTGAGCAGCCACACCAGCGGCAGCATCACGTACTGCAGCGGCGCCAGCAGAAAACTGCTGGGATACGCGACTTTTTCCGGATAGAGCGCCGCGACGGTTTTAGGCAGCACTTCGGCAAACACCAGCACCACGAAGGTCAGCACGCCAGTGGCGATGGCTACGCCGGCATCGCCGTACAGGCGCATACCGACAATGGTGCCGAGCGCTGAGGCGAGGATATTCACGAGGTTGTTGCCGATCAGCACCAGGCTAATCAGACGATCGGGGCGACGCAGCAGTTTCTCAACGCGACGCGCGCTGCGGTTGCCGCTTTTGGCTTTGTGGCGCAGTTTGTAGCGGTTGAGCGTCATCATGCCGGTCTCTGAACCCGAGAAGTAGGCCGAGACCAGCACCATAATGATCAGCGTGATAATGAGCGTGGTGGTTGAAACATGTTCCAACGCAAAAATTCCTTTAGTGAGAGGTGAGCAGGTGCTGCAGAACGCGGCTGCCGAAATAGGCCATGGTCAGCAGCAGCGCACCGCCGCAGTTGAACCACACCACACGGCGACCGCGCCAGCCTTCATGATAGTGGCCCCACAGCAGCACGATGTAGACAAACCAGGCGATAATCGACAGCACCGCTTTATCAATGTTTTCCGGGCTGAACAGGTTATTCATAAAGAACAGGCCGGTGCACAACACCAGCGTCAGCAATACCACGCCAATCTGCGTGATATGGAACATCTTACGCTCAATGCTGAGCAGCGGCGGCATATCCTGGGTGAACGTCAGCTTTTTGTTCTTTAACTGATAGTCGATCCACGCCAGCTGCAGCGCATACAGCGCCGCGATGATCAGCGTGGCATAGGCAAACAGCGACAGACCGATGTGCACCATCATGCCTGGCGTGGTCTCAAGATGGGTGATAAAGGCGTTTGGCACAAAGGTGGCGAAGGCCAGATTGATCAGCGCAAAACTGTAAACAATTGGCAGCAGCAGCCAGCCGCGATTGCGCGACGCAACGATAGTCATGATGGCACAGATCAGCAAACTGACCAGCGAACCAATATTCAGCAGGCTAAGGTTTTGTCCATTATCGACGGCAAATATGCGTTGCTGCAGCGCTACCGCATGGGCAATCAGCGCCACGCAGGCGGATAGCACGGCAAAACGCCGCCAGCCGCTGTTGCGTTTCAGCAGGCTCGGAATGATCAATGCAAGACTGAGAGAGTAGGCGAACAGCGCCACGATCGCGAAAACGAACATAGATCCTTTCAGGTGTCGGTCAGATAAGGAAAAAAGCAGTATAGCGCCAGCGGCAGCAGGCTCCAAACGATCTCACGGTCAATTGCAGAGATCGGCCTGGCTTCGTGTTATAATCCGCCGCATTGTGTCGCCCTGGCGGCCTCGCTACGCTATTAAGTGAGAGAGCATGTTTGATAATTTAACCGATCGTTTGTCGCAAACCCTGCGCAATATCAGTGGCCGCGGAAGGCTGACCGAAGACAACATCAAAGATACGCTGCGCGAAGTGCGTATGGCGCTGCTGGAGGCCGACGTTGCGCTGCCGGTAGTGCGCGATTTCATCAACCGCGTGAAAGAAGCCGCGGTAGGTCAGGATGTAAACAAAAGCCTGACGCCGGGTCAGGAGTTTATCAAAATCGTGCGCAACGAACTGGTTGCGGCGATGGGGGCCGAAAATAACGCGCTGAACCTTAATGCTCAGCCGCCGGCCGTGGTGCTGATGGCGGGCCTGCAGGGTGCCGGTAAAACCACCAGCGTCGGTAAGCTCGGTAAATTCCTGCGCGAAAAGCACAAGAAAAAGGTGCTGGTGGTGTCTGCGGACGTCTACCGCCCGGCGGCGATCAAACAGCTGGAAACCCTGGCGCAGCAGGTCGGTGTGGATTTCTGTCCGTCCGACCTCAGCCAGAAGCCGGTGGATATCGTTAACAACGCGCTGAAAGAAGCCCGTCTGCAGTTCTACGATGTGCTGCTGGTGGATACCGCCGGTCGTCTGCACGTTGACGAAGCGATGATGGATGAGATCAAGCAGGTGCATGCCGCGATCAATCCGGTTGAAACGCTGTTTGTTGTCGATGCCATGACTGGTCAGGATGCCGCCAATACCGCCAAAGCGTTCAACGAAGCGCTGCCGCTTACCGGTGTGATCCTGACCAAAGTTGACGGCGATGCGCGCGGCGGTGCGGCGCTGTCGATTCGTCACATCACCGGCAAACCGATTAAATTCATGGGGATGGGCGAGAAGACCGATGCGCTGGAAGCGTTCTATCCGGACCGTATCGCATCGCGCATTCTCGGCATGGGCGACGTGCTGTCGCTGATTGAAGATATCGAGAGCAAAGTTGACCGCGAGCAGGCGGAAAAGCTGGCGAAGAAGCTGAAAACCGGCGACGGCTTTGATCTCAACGACTTCCTGGAGCAGCTTAAGCAGATGCGCAACATGGGCGGCATGGCCAGCCTGATGGGCAAACTGCCGGGCATGGGTCAGCTGCCGGATAACGTTAAATCGCAGATGGATGACAAAGTGCTGGTGCGCATGGAAGCCATCATCAATTCGATGACGCGCAAAGAGCGTGAGAAGCCAGAGATCATCAAAGGTTCGCGCAAGCGCCGTATCGCTACCGGTTCCGGTATGCAGGTGCAAGACGTCAACCGGCTGCTGAAGCAGTTTGATGATATGCAGCGCATGATGAAGAAAATGAAGAAGGGCGGCATGGCCAAAATGATGCGTGGCATGAAAGGTATGATGCCGCCAGGATTCCCCGGCCGCTAAGGCGACAGAGCCCGAACCAGAAAATTAAGTCACTCAGGTTGCTTTTTGCGCCAAAATGAGTAAAATTTTCGGGCTTTTTATATTGCACCCGGGCCCCGTTCCTCGATGGGGCCCGGTTGTTTTATTAACTAAAGAGGATGTTATGGTAACCATTCGTTTGGCACGTCACGGCGCTAAAAAGCGTCCGTTCTATCAGGTCGTCGTCACTGACAGCCGCAATGCTCGCAACGGTCGTTTCATCGAGCGCGTAGGTTTCTTCAACCCGATCGCTTCTGGTCAGGCTGAAGGTCTGCGTCTGGATCTGGACCGTATTGAGCACTGGGTTGGCCAGGGCGCAACGCTTTCTGATCGCGTTAACGCGCTGATCAAAGAAGCAAAAAAAGCAGCTTAATCTGTCACGGTGGTGAGCATGAGCAGTAAACCTGCCGCACAGCCTCCCGTTAACCCAATCATTCTGGGCAAAATGGGTGCCGCTTACGGAATTCGGGGTTGGCTCAAAGTGTTTTCCTCCACTGAAGACGCTGAAAGCATCTTCGACTATCAACCCTGGTTTATCCAGCGCGCCGGTCAATGGCAGCAGGTCGAGCTTGAGGGTTGGAAGCACCACAATCAGGACCTGATCATCAAAGTCAAAGGCATTGACGATCGGGACGCTGCGGCACAGTTGACCAATTGCGAAATTACGGTTGACTCCACGCAGCTGCCGGCGCTGGAAGAGGGCGATTACTACTGGAAAGACCTGATGGGTTGCAAAGTGGTAAACCTCGACGGCTACGAGATGGGCAAAGTCATTGATTTGATGGAGACCGGCTCGAACGACGTTCTCGTCGTAAAGGCAAACCTGAAAGATGCATTCGGTGTACAGGAGCGGTTAATACCGTTTCTTGATGAACAGGTTATCAAGAAAGTCGATCTCGCTACTGGCACCATTGAAGTAGACTGGGATCCTGGTTTTTGATCTCCGGACAATCCGGTAACGTAACGGCGAACGCGATGTGGATTGGTGTTATTAGCCTGTTTCCTGAGATGTTTCGCGCTATTACCGAGTACGGGGTAACTGGCCGGGCAGTAAAAAATGGCCTGCTCAACATAGAGAGCTGGAGTCCACGTGACTTCACGCACGACCGGCACCGTACCGTGGACGATCGTCCTTACGGCGGCGGACCGGGTATGTTGATGATGGTGCAACCCTTACGGGATGCTATCCACGCAGCGAAAGCGGCGGCGGGAGAAGGCGCTAAGGTGATTTATCTTTCACCTCAGGGTCGCAAACTTGACCAGCAAGGCGTTTGCGAACTGGCGACCAGCCAGAAGTTAATTCTGGTTTGCGGTCGTTATGAAGGGATAGATGAGCGTGTGATTCACACTGAGATTGATGAAGAATGGTCAATCGGTGATTACGTGCTCAGTGGCGGTGAGCTGCCAGCGATGACGTTAATTGACTCGGTCGCCCGGTTTATTCCTGGCGTGCTGGGGAAACAGGCGTCAGCCGATGAGGATTCGTTCTCGGAAGGTTTGCTGGATTGCCCGCACTATACCCGACCTGAAGTGTTAGAGGGGATGGAGGTTCCGCCAGTTCTGCTGTCGGGCAACCATGCCGATATTCGCCGCTGGCGCCTGAAACAGTCGCTGGGCCGTACCTGGCTAAGAAGACCTGAACTTCTGGAAAACCTGGCTCTGACTGAAGAGCAAGCAAGGTTGCTAAGTGAGTTCCAGCGGGAACATCAGCAGCAACAAAACGATGAGGTGGAAGAGTAATCTTCCCTGACTATCAGTTTACCCAGGATAAGAGATTTAATTATGAGCAACATTATCAAGCAACTTGAACAAGAGCAGATGAAACAGGACGTACCTTCCTTCCGTCCGGGTGATTCCGTGGAAGTGAAAGTATGGGTCGTTGAAGGTTCTAAGAAACGTCTGCAGGCATTCGAGGGCGTGGTTATCGCTATTCGTAACCGCGGTCTGCACTCTGCATTCACTGTTCGCAAGATTTCTAACGGCGAAGGCGTTGAGCGTGTCTTCCAGACTCACTCTCCGGTAATTGACAGCATTACTGTCAAACGTCGTGGTGCTGTGCGTAAAGCCAAACTGTACTACCTGCGTGAGCGTACCGGTAAGTCAGCTCGTATCAAAGAGCGTCTTGGCGCGTAAGCGACATCCCAAAGTTAATAGCAAACAAGGGGTTGGCCATAAGGCCAGCCCCTTTTTTTATGGGCGTCTGAGGTGATAGATCGCCGTGTTGACCGGCCCGCTCTCCAGCACAATCAACCCGTAGCGGTAATCCACAAACGAGAAGCCGCTGCGCAGGGCCACGGCGCGGCTGGCGTGATTCTCTTCTGCAGCAAGAATCTCCAGCACAGTTATGTGTGGCTGGGCGAACGCCAGATTCACCAGCTGTGCCACTGCCCGGCGGGCAACGCCCTGTTGCTGCGCCTCGCTGCGAACCCAGTAGCCCAGCGCACTGAACTCACCGGGCTGACGCGCATAACGTAAGCCAGCACCGCCCAGCAACCGATCGTTGCCATCAACAATCGCGAACTCTTCAGCTTCACCCTTTTGACGCTGCAGATGGGTGAAGTTGATCCAGCTCACGGCTTCATCAACGCTGTAATCCGCATGTGCCCATACCATCCACGGCAGCAGGCTGTTCAGAGACTGATTAACGGCATGCGTAAATGCTTCGGCATCCTGCAGAATAAAAGGACGCAGCGCGACTTCAGGGATGGACATAAAGCGATCCTGAATTAATCAAATGGATAACAGCATGTTAGCGATATCGTAAGGAAAAAACATCTGGCCTGGTCAGATGGGTGTAATTATAACTTTACATTTTTGTTTGATGGAACTTACAGGCTTTAAGGTTGTTAACTTAATGATTTATATATTTTAATTAACTTTTATTTTGTAGTTTAAAAGAGAGTGGTAATAAAAGTGTACATGCATGGATTGCATGATTTACATGCTGTGGTAAAGTAAGCGTCATCCTCAGTGAGGATCGTAAAACCGCATAACGAGTGAAAAAGGATCGCCATCATGCAAAAAGACGCGCTGAACAATGTGCATATCGCCGACGAACAGATTTTAATCACGCCACAGGAACTGAAAGCGAAGTTCCCGCTGACTGCGGCGCAGGAAGCGCAAATTGCCGCTTCCCGCCAGACCATCGCGGATATCATCGCGGGTCGCGATCCGCGTCTGCTGGTGGTGTGCGGTCCCTGCTCGATCCACGATACCGAAGCCGCACTGGATTACGCTCGTCAGTTACAAACACTCTCTGCACAGTTGAAGGATCAGCTGTATATCGTTATGCGCGTCTATTTTGAAAAACCCCGTACCACCGTCGGCTGGAAAGGGTTAATCAACGATCCTTACATGAACAACTCGTTTGATATGGAAGCCGGCCTGCACATTGCGCGTCAGCTGCTGGTCAATCTTGTGGAGATGGGTCTGCCGCTGGCCACCGAAGCGCTCGACCCAAATAGCCCGCAATACCTCGGCGATCTGTTTAGCTGGTCGGCGATTGGAGCGCGTACCACAGAATCGCAGACGCACCGTGAAATGGCGTCTGGCCTGTCGATGCCGGTAGGCTTTAAAAACGGCACCGATGGCAGCCTCGGCACCGCGATCAACGCCATGCGCGCCGCCGCGATGCCGCACCGCTTTGTCGGCATTAACCAGGCCGGTCAGGTGTGCCTGCTGCAAACTCAGGGCAACCCGGACGGTCACGTGATTCTGCGCGGCGGCAAAGCGCCAAACTACGGCCCGGAAGATGTCGCGCAGTGCGAAAAAGAGATGCTGAAAGCGGGACTGCGTCCGGCCTTAATGATAGATTGCAGCCATGGCAATTCTAACAAAGACTATCGCCGTCAGCCTGGCGTAGCCGAATCGGCTATCGCGCAGATTAAAGATGGAAACCGCTCCATCATTGGCCTGATGCTGGAAAGTAATATTCACGAAGGCAACCAGTCTTCTGAGCAACCGCGTAGCGAGATGAAGTACGGTGTTTCCGTCACTGATGCCTGCATCAACTGGGAAACCACTGAAACTTTGCTGCGTGAAATCCATCGGGATCTGCAGGGAGTGCTGTCGGCGCGTCTGTCACACGAGGTGTAATGAGTCATGGTGGCTGAACTGACCGCGCTGCGCGATCAAATTGATGAAGTAGATAAAGCCCTGCTGGGGCTGCTGGCGAAACGACTGGCGCTGGTGGCCGAAGTCGGCGAAGTCAAAAGCCGCTACGGTTTACCGATTTATGTGCCTGAGCGCGAGGCCAGTATGCTGGCGTCGCGTCGTCAGGAAGCGGAAGCGCTCGGCGTGTCGCCGGACCTGATCGAAGATGTACTGCGTCGTCTGATGCGTGAATCCTATGCGCATGAAAATGACAAAGGCTTCAAAACGCTGTGTCCTGAACTGCGTCCGGTGGTGATTGTCGGCGGCGGCGGTCAGATGGGACGTCTGTTCGAGAAGATGCTGACGCTCTCCGGCTATCAGGTGCGTATTCTTGATAAAGATGACTGGCCGCGCGCGGATGAACTGCTGCACGATGCGGGCATGGTGATCATCAGCGTGCCGATCCATCTGACCGAACAGATTATTGCCGATCTGCCAGCGCTGCCTGATGACTGCATTCTGGTGGATCTGGCGTCGGTGAAGAACCGTCCGCTGCAGGCGATGCTGGCGGCGCACAGCGGCCCGGTACTGGGACTGCATCCGATGTTCGGTCCGGACAGCGACAGCCTGGCGAAGCAGGTGGTGGTATGGTGCGATGGCCGTCAGCCGGAAGCCTATCAGTGGTTCCTGGAGCAGATTCAGGTGTGGGGCGCGCGCTTACACCGCATCAGTGCTGTTGAGCACGATCAGAACATGGCGTTCATTCAGGCGCTGCGCCACTTCGCCACGTTTGCTTACGGTTTGCATCTGGCGGAAGAGAACGTCAATCTGGATCAACTGCTGGCGCTGTCCTCGCCTATCTATCGCCTCGAACTGGCGATGGTAGGACGGCTGTTTGCGCAGGACCCGCAGCTGTACGCCGACATCATCATGTCGTCGGAAAGTAATCTGGCGCTGATTAAACGCTACTATCAGCGTTTTGGTGAAGCCATCACGCTGCTGGAGCAGGGCGATAAACAGGCGTTCATCAACAGCTTTGAGCGCGTGGAACACTGGTTTGGCGACTACGCGAAACGCTTCCTCGTCGAGAGCCGCAGCATGCTGCGCTCCGCCAACGACAGTCGCCAGTAATGATTAAGGCATCCGCAAGGATGCCTTTTTGTTTTACAGACGCGGTTCTACCGGTACCACGTTCTCACCGGGATAACAGCCTAATACCTTCAGTGAACGCGTGAGCGCGCGCAGTTCTTCCAGCGCCTGTTGCATGTTCTCCGACTGCAGATTGCCCTGCACATCAATGTAAAACATCTCTTCCCACGGGTTACCGTTGATTGGCCGGTTTTCCAGCTTGCTCATGATCAGATTGTGATTACGCAACACCAGCAGTGCTTCAACCAGCGCGCCGGCCTGCTGGCCCGTCGCCATTATCAGCGTGGTTTTGGCCGGCACCTGGCTGGAGACTTCAATCGGTTTACGCGCGAGCACAATGAAGCGGGTATGATTCTGCTGCTGATTCGCCAGGTTGCGCTCCAGCACCTGCAGACCATACAGCTCACCGCCGGCTTCGCTGCCCAGCGCGGCCACGTGCGGCGAGTTCATCGCGGCTACTTTCTCCATCGCCGCCGCCGTGCTTTCGGTGTATTCGATTTTCCACTGCGGGAAGCGGTTGATGAACTGGCTGCACTGCTGGAACGGCTGCGGATGGCTATACACGGTTTCAATCTGCTGCAAATCGGTATTACCGCTAACCAGCACGCAGTGTTCGATAGGAATGGTCAGCTCGCCGACGATCGACAGCGACGTTTGCTGCAGCAGATCGTATACGTCATTGATCGAGCCGGAGCTGGTGTTCTCAATCGGCATTACCGCGTAATCCGCCTGACCGCTTTCAACCTGCTGAATGATGTCGTGGAATTTCAGACACCCCATTTCCACCATCGAATCGAAGTGGCGCGTGGCGTATTTACGGGCGGCAAGGTGCGAGTAGGAGCCTTTTGGGCCGAGGAAGGCGATGCGCGGCGCATGCGCATGTGGATGATTCAGGTTTTTCTGCAGCAGCGCCTGCTGGGTCAGCACCGAATCCTCAATCACTAACTGGAACAGGCGCGTGATGTAGTGCGCATCCAGCTGATGTTTTTTACCCAGCGCGATGAGATTTTCCAGCAGGGCGCGTTCGCGCTCGACGTCACGAATCGGGCGGTGGGTGGCCAGCTTGGCCTGCGCTACCTCAACGGCCAGCGCGCGCCGTTCAGCCAGCAGCGTTAACAGCCTGGCATCGACGGCGCTGATCTTATCGCGTAACGCCAGCAGCGGATTCTCGGGATTCATAGGGCTCACCTGTAAAATGTCCAATAAAAAAGCCTCCCGGTTGGGAGGCTTTGTTGTTCGTCTTCGCATTCATTTTCACACGACGAATCGCCTCCCAATCAGGGGAAGGTAAAAAAGAATGCGAAGAAGAACGGCAGCAGTTTCATGATCAATTCCGGCAATAAAGTGAACTGAGAGTAACCGCACAGCTTAAAAGCTGTCAATAAAAAACGCGCCCGCAGGCGCGTTGCTGAATAGCGATAAATTACCCGGCAGGGGTGAAATCTTTAACACTGCTGGTGGCGCGCCGAGCTTCAGGCTTGTGCTGTGCTTTATTTAGCTGGCGCTCCAGCTTGGCGATCAGGTCATTGATGGCCGTATACATATCATCGTGTTTCGCGCTGGCGACCAGCGTGCCGTTTGGCGTGTTAATGGTGGCATCGGCCACAAATTCTTTCGGCTCTTTCGATAACACAATGTGCGGATTTATCAGGTGGGTTTGCCATTTTTCCAGCTTGGCGAGACGGTCTTCGACATGGTTGCGGATTGCCGCAGTGATTTCCATTTGTTTGCTGGTAATGTTCAGAATCATAGTTAAACCTCTCTGTCATTTCCGTCTGGGTAGGACCAGCATACCGCGCAAATCAGGAAAATGTGTGATCTGGATCACATTGGAATGTCACTTTTTGTCAATGCCAGCGAATTGTGAGAAAGGCCGGGAAAAGGGCGAAAAAAGCTTGATGCACAGCGGGGATAGGGGCAAGATTGATGAGTTAACCGTAGCGGAAAAAACCATTTCAGACGGTTTTCTGACCAAAAAAAAGCAGCCACAGCGGCTGCTTTTTTAATGGCACGAAAATCAGGACGCGCTATTCGCCGCAATGATTTTCGCAACTTTGTCAGCTTCCGTCGTCAGCTGCAGCTGGCGATAGGCATTTTCCATCAGCGGCAGCGCGTCACGCGTGGCCTGGGTGTCCGGATAATCGCGCATCATACCTTCAACCCGATTAACAACGGCGACATAGGCACCGCGCTTGGTATAGAATTGCGCCACGGAGAGCTCATACTTCGCCAGGCGATCTTTCAGGAACGTCAGACGTTTCTGCGCATCTGCCGCGTACTGGCTGTTCGGATAGCCGCGCAGTAGCTGAGAGAAGTCACGGAATGCATCACGCGCATGGGTAGGATCGCGGTCGGAACGATCGATCCCGAAGAAGCCCTGCAGCGCGGAATCATCCAGTGCCATGTCCGTCAGGCCCTTCATATAGATCACGTAATCAATGTTAGGGTGCGTCGGGTTCAGGCGCATAAAGCGGGAAATGGCGGCTTGCGCCAGTGGCAGATCGGCATTTTTGTAGTACGCGTAGATCAAATCCAGCTGCACTTGCTGCGAGTAAGGACCAAACGGATAACGGTTATCCAGCGCTTCCAGTTGCTTAATCGCCGCTTTAAAGTTACCGTCCTGCAGCTTTTGCTGCGCTGTGGCGTAAATTTCAGACGGCGGGCTGTCCGGGACCGGGTCCGATGAGCCGGAACAGCCCACCAGTGCCAGGCTCAGGCTCAGTGTGGCAGCAGCCACCAGATGTTTCATACGCGTCATGACGAAATGATTATCCTCAAAGTGTTATGGCGGAAGCTGTCCGTATAGCTCCCGGTAATGACCAGTACGATAGCACATTATATTAAACGGCATCGCCGTGAAAACCCAACGTTAACGAAGAAGCTGTATATGGCACAACAAGTTCAACTCACCGCAACGGTGTCCGAAGCACAGCTTGGACAACGCTTAGATCAGACTTTGGCGGAATTGTTCCCTGATTATTCACGTTCCCGCATAAAAGAGTGGATCCTTGAGCGTCGGGTCAGCGTCAACGGCACCATCATCGATAAACCGAAAGAGAAAGTACTCGGCGGTGAGCGGGTGGCGATTGATGCCGAGATCGAAGAGGAGCAGCGCTGGGAAGCGCAAAATATTCCGCTGGATATCGTTTATGAAGATGACCACATCCTGGTGATCAACAAACCGCGCGACTTAGTGGTCCACCCTGGCGCCGGTAATCCGGACGGCACGGTACTGAATGCGCTGCTTTATCACTATCCGGCGATTGCCGACGTGCCGCGCGCCGGCATCGTGCACCGTCTGGATAAAGACACCACCGGACTGATGGTAGTGGCCAAAACGGTACCGGCGCAGACGCATCTGGTTGAAACGCTGCAGCTGCGTGAAATCACCCGCGAATATGAAGCGGTGGCGATTGGCACCATGACCGCTGGCGGTACGGTGAACGAGCCGATGGCGCGTCACTCTACCAAGCGTACCCACATGGCGGTGCATCCGATGGGTAAACCGGCCACCACGCACTATCGCATCATGGAGCATTTCCGCGCCCATACGCGTTTACGCTTGCGCCTGGAAACCGGCCGTACTCACCAGATTCGCGTGCACATGGCGCACATTAACCATCCGTTGGTGGGCGATCCGCTGTACGGTGGTCGTCCGCGTCCGCCAAAGGGCGCTTCTGAGGCTTTCATCAGTACGCTGCGCGGTTTTGACCGCCAGGCGCTGCACGCCACTATGCTGCGTCTTTATCATCCGATCACCGGGATTGAGATGGAGTGGCACGCGCCACTGCCGCAGGACATGGTTGATCTGATTGAGGCACTTAAAGCCGATACCGACGAGTTCCGCGATCAGCTGGACTGGCTATGAGTGACTGGATCGTGCCGCAGTGGCCGGCGCCGGCGCGCGTTCAGGCTTATTCGACCACGCGGCACGGCGGCGTTAGCGCGGCGCCATGGGATTCCCTCAACCTCGGCGCGCACGTCGGGGACGAGGCGGATCGCGTGATGCACAATCGTCAGCGCGTGGTAGAGCAACTTGCGCTACCGGCGATGCCGCAGTGGCTGGAGCAGGTGCACGGCCAGACGGTGGCGCGTCTGCCGGCGGCTGCGTCCCTGCCGCGAGCCGATGCGGCGATAACGCGGGAAAGTGGCGTGGTGTGTGCAGTGATGACCGCCGACTGCCTGCCGGTGCTGTTTTGCAGCCATGATGGCAGCGAAGTTGCCGCGGTACATGCCGGCTGGCGCGGGTTGTGTCATGGAGTGCTGGAGCAAACGCTGGCACAGTTTCACTGCCCGGCGAGCGAGATTCATGCCTGGCTCGGTCCGGCGATTGGTCCGCAGGCATTTGAAGTGGGGGCCGAGGTGCGCAGTGCGTTCCTGGCGCAGGATGCCGCTGCCGATGCGGCTTTTCGCCCGGCCGGCGAGAAATATTTTGCCGATATCTGGCTGCTGGCAACCCAGCGTCTGCAGGCCGCTGGCGTGCGATCTGTCACGGCTGAGACGCGCTGTACCTATCAGGAAAGCGCCGATTTTTTCTCCTTCCGACGCGACGGAATCACCGGGCGTATGGCAACTTTGATTTGGCTGAGATAACCTTACGCCGCAAGACGATCCAGTAAGCGTATTTTTTGCTCACAACTCAGGTCATTAACCTTGAAAATTTGAGGGATGACCTCATTTAATCTCCAGTAGCATTTTGACCTGTAATGGGAGGAATCATGCGTCTGGATCGTCTTACCAACAAATTCCAGTTGGCCCTGGCCGATGCACAGTCCCTTGCTCTGGGACACGATAATCAATTCATCGAACCCCTGCACCTGATGAGCGCGCTGCTCAACCAGGAGGGTGGATCGGTGCGTCCGCTGCTCAGCGCGGCGGGAGCGGATGTCGCTAACCTGCGTACCAGCATCGAACAAGCCATCAATCGTTTGCCACAGGTCGAAGGGACCGACGGCGACGTTCAGCCATCAGCGGATTTGGTCCGGGTACTGAATCTGTGCGACAAGCTGGCGCAAAAGCGCGGCGACAACTTTATTTCATCTGAATTATTTGTTCTGGCGGCCCTCGAATCGCGCGGCTCGCTGGCGGACTTACTGAAGTCTGCCGGTGCCACGGCGGACAAACTCGCTAAGGCCATCGAGCAACTGCGGGGAGGGGAAAACGTGAACGATCAGGGGGCTGAAGATCAGCGCCAGGCTTTGAAAAAATACACCATCGATCTGACGGAGCGCGCTGAGCTCGGCAAGTTAGATCCGGTTATCGGGCGTGACGAAGAGATTCGCCGCACCATTCAGGTATTGCAGCGCCGTACCAAAAACAACCCGGTGCTTATCGGTGAACCGGGCGTCGGTAAAACCGCCATCGTTGAAGGGCTGGCGCAGCGCATCATTAACGGCGAAGTGCCGGAAGGGCTGAAAGGCCGGCGCGTACTGGCGCTGGATATGGGCGCGCTGGTGGCTGGCGCGAAATATCGCGGCGAGTTTGAAGAGCGCCTGAAAGGCGTACTGAACGACCTCGCCAAGCAGGAAGGCAACGTCATTCTGTTTATCGATGAGCTGCATACCATGGTCGGCGCCGGTAAAGCCGACGGCGCGATGGATGCCGGCAACATGCTGAAGCCGGCGCTGGCACGCGGTGAACTGCACTGCGTGGGTGCCACCACGCTGGATGAATATCGCCAGTACATTGAGAAAGATGCCGCGCTGGAGCGCCGTTTCCAGAAAGTGTTCGTCGCCGAACCGAGCGTGGAAGACACCATCGCCATTCTGCGTGGCCTGAAAGAGCGTTATGAGCTGCATCACCATGTGCAAATTACCGATCCGGCGATTGTGGCTGCGGCAACGTTGTCGCACCGCTATATTGCCGATCGCCAGTTGCCGGATAAAGCCATCGACCTGATTGATGAGGCGGCGTCGAGTATTCGTTTGCAGATTGACTCCAAGCCGGAACCGCTCGATCGTCTCGAACGGCGTATCATCCAGCTCAAACTGGAGCAGCAGGCGCTGAAGAAAGAATCGGATGACGCCAGCGTTAAGCGTCTGGAGATGCTGGAAAGCGAGCTGGATCAGAAAGAGCGCGAATATGCTGAGCTTGAAGAAGAGTGGAAAGCGGAAAAAGCCTCGCTGACCGGCACGCAAAACATCAAAGCTGAGCTGGAACAGGCGCGTCTGGCTATGGAGCAGGCACGGCGTGTGGGTGACCTTGGCCAGATGTCGGAACTGCAGTACGGCAAAATTCCGGAGCTGGAAAAACAGCTGGCAAGCGCCACGCAGGCGGAAGGTAAAACCATGAAGCTGTTACGCAACCGCGTAACGGATGTCGAGATCGCCGATGTGCTGGCGCGCTGGACCGGTATTCCGGTGGCCCGCATGATGGAAGGCGAGCGCGATAAACTGTTGCGGATGGAGCAGGAGCTGCATGCCCGGGTTATCGGCCAGGACGAAGCGGTTGAAGCGGTATCGAACGCCATTCGCCGTAGCCGCGCCGGTTTGTCTGACCCGAACCGGCCAATCGGATCGTTCCTGTTCCTTGGACCGACCGGTGTAGGTAAAACCGAGCTGTGTAAGGCGCTGGCTAATTTCCTGTTCGATAGCGACGACGCGATGGTGCGTATCGATATGTCTGAATTCATGGAGAAACATTCGGTGTCGCGTCTGGTCGGGGCACCTCCAGGCTACGTCGGTTATGAAGAGGGCGGTTACCTGACAGAGGCGGTGCGTCGTCGCCCTTACTCGGTGATTTTGCTGGATGAGGTGGAAAAAGCGCATCCGGATGTGTTCAACATTCTGCTGCAGGTACTGGATGACGGGCGTCTGACCGATGGTCAGGGGCGCACCGTGGACTTCCGCAATACCGTGGTGATCATGACATCTAACCTCGGTTCGGATCTGATTCAGGAACGTTTCGGCGCGCTTGATTACGCGGAAATGAAAGATGTGGTGATGACGGTCGTCGGACACCATTTCCGTCCGGAGTTCATCAACCGTATTGATGAGGTGGTGGTATTCCATCCGCTGGGCGAAAAACATATTGCCTCGATTGCGCAGATTCAGCTGCAGCGGCTGTATCAGCGTCTGGAAGAGCGCGGTTACCAGCTGCACATTTCCGACGCGGCGCTGAAACTGCTGGGCGAAAATGGTTACGATCCGGTTTACGGCGCGCGGCCATTGAAACGGGCTATTCAGCAGCAGATTGAAAACCCGCTGGCGCAGAAGATTTTATCTGGCGCGCTGGTTCCGGGAAAAACCATCGAAATGGATGTGCAGGACGATGCCATCGTCGCGCGTCAATAACGCAACGTGACAAAAACGGGCCTCAGGGCCCGTTTTTTTATGCTGTTTCGCAAGAATCAGCTGGTTTTTGCAACGTGTTGCCTGGAAAGTGAGCGGTCGCGCAAAAACTGCAAATTAGCGCTTGTCAGGCGAAACGAAGTCCCTATAATGCGCCACCACTGAGACGGCAAAGCGGCAACGCAGACGGCTCAGCAGGGCGTGAAGCGATTCACCCCGCCGGAGAAAAACGCTGAAAAAAGTGTTTGACTCTGAAGGAGGAAAGCGTAATATACGCCACCTCGCGACAGCAGGCCGAACGCCGCGTCGCACCGCTCTTTAACAATTTATCAGAC
>NZ_POWM01000014.1:0-23751 GCF_002928365.1 Pantoea sp. ICBG 985 | reverse complement strand
GAAGTGCAGATGCAGGGCTTCAAGTAGCCAGGTCCGGTGTTTCATACGCTAATGTCCATTATAAATGATGGACATTATTGTCACGGAGCCGGAGGGAAACGGACAGACGGTCTATATGAGACGCTTATTCATAATCGGTGCCAGCCCAGCGAATGAAGGGATACTGATTAGGGGGATTGATTTTCTCTTTGCCGGCGAGCTGCACTGATACGCAGCCACCTGAAATAACCAACGAGTGGTTATATTTCAACCATTATTTTTTGTTTCACTGCTACCGCTGTCGGCAGGGGTTTATCCACAGGGTTCCGGCCGGGATATGCACGCCGGTTGTGGACAACGAAGTATTACGATGTTGCTGCGCGCCGCTTTTATCCGCCAGTAGGCGGGGGAAAGGCAGAAAACCCGGCCCGTGCGGTCTGCGGCCAGTGCCGTGCCTTCACTGTAGCCCGATCGCCTTGTGGTCAAGCGCGCCTCCTTCGCCCGTTCGCACTCCCTCTGCCGCGCTTACTTCCGTCGGGCTTCCGCTCAGTTTTCGCGTCAGCGCCGTGCGTAATCACGGCTCCGCTCGCTGGCGCTGCGGCCTCCTCGTCCCGCTTGACCACTGCGTCTCTTCGTCGGGCTGTCATTCAGGCACGGCACAGGCCGGAACTGAGACAACTTTGACTGCGGAGGATTGCTTATGACTTTTAACGGACCAGCGGTATACGTCGGGACTTATCACAAATATAACTGCGGCAGCATATTCGGGAAGTGGTTCGATCTCACGAACTTTGAGGAGAAGGACGAGTTTCATGAAGCCTGCCGCGACCTCCATGCCTCAGAAGACGATCCTGAATTCATGTTTCAGGACTGGGAGGGTATCCCGTCTCAGTTCGTGTCGGAATCTCATATTGACTGGGACTTTATCGCCGCCTGGAAGCAGGCGAAAGAAGAGGGCAGAGAAGCCGCATTTATTGCATGGGCGGACTATTCGGGCGTTTGTGATTTCGACGCGTTTGACGACGCGTACCGGGGAGAAGCGAAAACCGAGGAAGATTATGCTTACGAGTTTGTCGAAGAACATGGCCTGCTGAATGACGTCCCGGAGCCGCTGCGGTCTTATTTCGACTACGAAGCGTATGCGCGTGACCTGTTCAGCAGCAGTCTGGTATTGCATGACGGTTTTGTGTTCAGTAACTGATGATTTCGGCAGGGCTGGCCCTGCCGTAAATGAGAATAAAATGAAACTGTCACCGCAAACCCGCGACATTCTTCGCCAGTATAAGGCCCTGATAAACGAGCGCCGGCGAGTCAGTGGCCAGAGAGAACTCAGGACAGAAGAAGTTGTGGATGAAATCTGCCATTACATGACCTGTCAGTGTGCCGTGTATATCGGTGACCGACGCGCAGTACGACAGCAGCTGGCTGTTTATCTCCACCACAGCCCGCCACCGCAAGGCAGTGCGCCCGCTGATATCCATGTGGCTGTCGCTGGCCACCCTGCTGCTGCAGAGCATGGGGGAGAACAGCGACCGTCGCGTGTGGTTCGTCGGCGATGAGATTGCCAGCCTGCAGAAGATACCGGAGTTCAACGAAACGCTGGCCGAAGCGCGCAAGTTCGGCGGCTGCTTCGTGCTGGGTATCCAGAACATCCCGCAGCTGGTGCACATCTACGGCCGCGAGATGGCCAAAGCCATCTTTGACCTGCTCAACACCCGCGCCTACGGCCGCTCGCCGAGCGCCGAGGTGGCCAAAATGGTGGAAGAGGAGCTGGGCCATCAGCGCCGGCGCGAGGCGCGCGAACAGAACAGCTACGGCCTCGACCAGATTCGGGACGGTATCTCCATCAGCAGGGACAAGGTCAACGAGCCCATCGTGGACTACGACCAGATTATGAAGATGCCCAACCTGCGCTTTTACGTACGCCTGCCGGGCGAATACCCGGTGGTGAAGCTGAGCCTGAAGTACCGCAAACAGAAGAAATATCATCCGGCGCTGATGGAGCGCGACTTCCGTGACCGGCTGAGTCCCGAACTCGAGCGCATCATCGAAAATAACGAGCGCAGCGCCCGGGCGGCGGACATTTCGTTCCCGACCGGAGAGGAGTGGCTGGAAGGGGAGGACCGCGCTTCCGCGCCCGCTCCGGTTAAACCTGCGGCTGCCTCGCCGTCCGCCGCGCCGGCAGAAGCTGACGTCCCCGTGACGACGCCGGAGCCGGCTACCGTGAGAGAGGGGAAGCCGTCTGTCGCACCGGGCCAGCCTGCTGTTCCCGCTACGCCTGCCCCCGACATAAGCGCATCGTCAGGGTCTTCTAACGTGCGACCGTTCCCGCGCCGCGAAGTAGTTCCGCGCGTCACTACGGTTCCGGCTGAATCATCCACACCTGCCATTGTTCCGGAGGGCGGTACCGCCACAGCACCGTCGAAAACCATCAGGGTTGTTCCTACGCCGGCACCGGCCAGGAAAGAGGCGGGTTCGCCGCTTTCTCCACTGGAGAGGATGAGAAGGCTCCAGAACAGCACATCAGGTAATGCAGGAACCGACAGCGAAGCCCCCGCGGGTGAAGCCCCCGAACTGCACATGCAGATGGAAAAAGACGACGGGGGCCGGCTGACCGTGCGGCACATCAGCCCGCGTAAAACCGAACAGCAACGTGAGGAGGAGCGCGCCGCACAGCACGGCGACGCCAACGAGCGTATGGCCGACGACGAAAAAAACATCCTGCGACACCGCGACGACTACGCGGCGTACCAGGAGATGAGTGACAGCCTGGACCCGGGAGGGTATGAACGATGATGACCGTTGCTCCGGTGGCCTCTGCCGCCGACGCTGCCGGCTACTACAGCAGCAAGGATAACTACTACTTTATGGACGACATGCCCACCCAGTGGCTGGGGGAAGGCGCGCGCGAGCTGGGGCTGGAAGGCCCGGTCGATCTCGATACTTTCACCGGAATTCTGCACGGCAGCCTCCCCAACGGTGTGGTACTGGGTAAGGACGTTCAGGGTGCACACGTGCACCGCCCCGGTCATGACTTTACCTTCTCGGCACCCAAGAGCGTCTCAATGCTGATCCTCGCCGGCGGCGATAAACGCCTGCTGGAGGCGCACCACGATGCGGTGAAAGAAACGCTGGCCATCATGGAACAGATGGTGAGCGCGCGCGATACGAAGGACGGCGTCACGCGCATCACGCCAACCGGGAAAATGGTCGCTGCGCTGTTCACGCACGACACTTCGCGTAACCTCGACCCGCAGATCCATACTCACGCAGTGGTGGCCAACGTGACGGAGCTGGACGGGAAGTGGAAAGCCGGTCTTTGAGCGCCGGTGATTTGGCAAAGCTGAGTGCGCGCTCGGCTGAACTGGTCAGTACACTGACCTCGCGCCCCTGTTCACGTGACATTGTCACCAGTTCTTCTGTTACCGCACGCAGACGGCCGACTGAGGCCGGTGCGCTGATGATAACGGCGGGCGCCCGGGCCACGTGCTCAAGGTGCCCGGGAACCGGACTGCCGGTGAGGCTGAAACTGACCACCCTGTTCTCTTTCAGAATATCCGCCGCCAGCGACTGCACCGACAGCTCATCCAGCAGGTGAATGTGCGAGGTAAATACACCCTTATCACCGTCGAGAGGCACGAGCAGGTTGTCATGAATCGCCTGATCCAGCGCCCTGCGCAGGTCCGGAATGCTGTTCTGCAGCTCACCGGCGTTGTGTGCGGTCAGCAGGATGTCCCCATAGGTAAACCGCGTTTTGTTGTCGCTCAGCACGGAAATGGCGGTGCGGACCGCCTCCATCGCCTGCACTGGCGCGTCCTGCACCTCACCGGCATCAGGCCGGGATTTTTCACGCTCGCGGGCTTCATTCATGACGCCCTGAAGATCAAAACCGACGTCGTCCATCTGCCGCTGCCAGCGATCGCGCAGACGGGCCCGTCCGTCTGCGGTTTCCGGCTTAGCGATCGGCTCCTCCTGCTCCCGGACTGCGGATTTTAACGTCGCCTCAGTGCCTGCTTCAGGGACTCTGCCAGACGTATTCACAGCCAGCTCTGGTGAGGCGGGCGGTTCCTGCCGGGTGCGTAACGGTGCCATTTCGTCTGCGCCATACTGACTGATATCCTGCTTGCGCTGGCGCGTATCCAGCGCTGCCACGTCGCGGCTTTTCAGTGAAGCGTCTTCGCCTGCGCGCGTATCGGCCATCCCGCCAGAACCTTTACCCCCTGACGGCCACGTCGTTCAGGCTGTTCGTTCCTCGCGCCGCTGCGGTACGCCTCAGCCTGAACGCCCTGCCCGTCGCCTGAATGGCGATCGTCCGCGATCGTTCCGCTGAATAATGAAAAATTACCCGTCCCCCGTGCTCTCAGTCGTTTCAGCGTCCCGCCAGGCGCAGAACTGCGTTAAGCCACAACCGCAGTTGTGATGACGGTCACGGTAAAATTTATCGGTGAACTTTTTTTATCCATACGATTCGTGCTATGTGCAATCTGTGCTGGATTTAACCGGTTGAGATGGGTATTCTTTTCAGAATTCGCCGGGAGGCGATCCTTTTTAGATCCTTGTCGAATACTGTGGTGGTTGATGACGGGGATGTGCGAAAACCTGTGGCCGGACATGCGCGGCGCGGGCAGAATTGAACCGGATGGGACGTATCCGTTAAAACGTCCAGGGTACGGAGCGCGGCATTTACCGGGCTCTGAATGCAAAAACCCCCTGACTCTGCTTAATCAACTTGGCGGAAGATTCAGAATCAGGGGGTCCAAAAGCAGGCGCTGCGCCTGCAAAGGATTATAACGCATGCAGTTCATAAGACAACCCCTGTCCGCCATAAGTTCAGGACAGGGTGAATGACCAGATTTTAATCGGGTTAAACGACCCGACCTCCAGACCTGACGGGCGCCATCGCGGCGATCACGCCGTCACCTGCAAATGTCCTGAGCCCGTCTGGTTCGCGCCGCAGAACTATCGACCGCTGCCGGGTGAGTTCGGCCACGCCATGCGCCGGCTCGTCGTGAAAGACCGGGCCACCGGCCAGCTGCGCCTGCGCCAGCGGATCTCACGCAATCCGTATTTCGTCAGGCTGCGCCACGCGGCCGGCCGCGAGCGCGACTTCCGGCCGGAGCGCCGCGCGCTGATTGACGCGATCATTCCATTGCTGATACAGCGCGCTGATATAGCCACCTGGGTAGTCACCGTTAACGTTGGCAGTCTCGCAGAAGAGCTCAGCCCGAAAGATGATAACGGCGACGTCATACCCGGCACCCGGGTCGAGCCGTGCCGGCTGTCGCGCCTTTTTCCGGAGCTGGCGCGATACGGGCTGCTGGAGATGCCTTCGCTTGAGTGGGACCCGGTTGAGAAATTCTGGATGCCGCGCCATATCGTGCTCACCGATCGTTTCTGGCAGCTGTGCGGCGTCAATATGGATAAGCTGTATGTCCAGCGTAACGAGCGCCTTGTAGCTGAAGCGGAGGGCATTATCGAACCGGGTACGCATGAATCGGTGCGCGCCGCCCGCCAGCGCTGGTATGAGAACATGCGCATGGCCACGCTGCTGAAGCGGCGTGAAAAGGCCGTGAAAGAGAAGCGCCGCAAAAAGCTGGGCAAACTTCCGCTCGACGAGCGCCGTACGGCGATGGCCAGCTGGCTTATCCGGACGCTGCCGAACCACGAGCTGATGAACACCGACGCGGAGGCCTTTGACCGCCTGGTGTGGCAGAACCTGAACCAGCTGGAGCTCGGCCTCGGCTACGAGCCGGCCCCGCCCGACGTCGTCCACTGACGAACACCTGCGAATTTTACCGCCTTAACTGGCGGTAAAGGCGTTTGTGCCGCAGATAAAATCGCGCATTTCCGGCCCGCCGCGGCATCCGTTTTCCCGCAAAATATCCCTCATTCGCGCTGCTCTCCGGTCGCGGAATTTTTTATCCACACTTACCCGCAATCGTAAAGCGTGACTTACCTGCAAACAGATCTGAAATTACCCGCAAAACATTCCTGACTTACGTCAGAAAGAATTAATCAGAAAAGATAAATAAGGTGTTCATGCCGGCATTCTGCGGAAATAAATAAGGCCTTCGCTTACAGCGGCCGTAAACGTCCGCGCCGCTCAGAATTTGAAGCACCTCCCGCTGACGCGGGCCCCTTCTGAGCAGTTAGTTACAACAGACAAAGAATTCACTGTAATCAGCCAGTTCTGAACCATCCAGCCCCTCTCAGGCCGGACCCGCGCCGTACCTGAAGCCCGGTTGCCCCCACTGACCAGCCCCGGCCGCCCGGCCCGGAGGGCCGGAACTGCAGTGGCTGATAAATGGATGCTGTAACTACAGAGTCTGAGCTGCTTTATGGCCGGAGGCCCGCGGTATCTTTCTTTCGTCTCCGACCATCTGACTGATAAGCTGCTGACAGGCCGCTGCTTAAACGGCGTCGATCAGGGCGGGGTTGGGCTTTCGCCACCATCGGCCCTGTAACCGGCTCTGCCGGGCTAACGGCGCCAGCTGGCATCTGAGCAGTCCTGAACGGTTTCTGGCGCCTCCATGCCGCTCACGCGGCATTCACAGGACGGGCTGCGCACTGCTCGCCCGTCCGGCTACGTCTGAGAGGTAAGTGCGATGCAGATGACTCAACAGCAGCACGGGGAGCTGGAGAGGGTTTACACCATGATCGGCGCCGTCGTCATGGCCATGGCCGGCGACGGTCTTGAAACCACGCGGCTGCGGATTGCCGGCTTTATCCGCGGAGAACTGGCCAGAACGCAGGCATGGTCGCCGGAGATGGAAACGGCCATGCTGAGTGCGATCGAGACGCTGGAAATCTATCCTGACCAGGAGGTCGTGGAGAGGCACCGCGATGGCGGCGACTGGGCTCTCTGAGGGCTGATGACGTCCTGAAATACCGAATATCAGGGCCAGTTTATTCTGTGGCGCTGTAACCGGCTCCGGCTCACTGCGCCCGATGGCATCAGCGCCGTCCTGAATTCTTTCTGACGCCTCCATGCCGCTCATGCGGCATTCAGGGGCCGGCTGCGCACTGCTTGCCTGCTTCTATCAAAATCCTCGTTATAAATGGTATCAAGCCACGCATAATTCAGCCGATATACTGAACAGATCCCACATAGAAACAGGAATAAAATGAAACTATTAACCAGCTTAACTCTGGCTGCAGCTGTTCTTTTGACAGGCTGTGCAACAAAACCGCAATCTTCTGCTCCCCTCTATCTGAAAACGGAAATGCAGTCTCCTGTTTCCGGAAAAGCAGGATATACAGATCCGGTACTTAGCTACATTAAGGAGGATAAAATCCGTCACATCCGCCTCTATCCGTTGTTGCCTCTTCCGGGTAAACAATTCCACGATGCGCTGGAAAGAAAATTTAACGCGACCACTCTTTATATCGATCTTGTTAAAAATAATGAGGGTTACAAAGCAGAAATCTCCGGGGAAATCAACTATTACGATACCCAAAGATATGTGAACGGCAAACTGGTAGGCGACGTCATTGAATCAGTTCCGGTTCCTCCAGTGACTGTTCAGCTTAACTCTGAAAAGAGTGTAAATATTGAGCTGCCAAGAGGTATTCGGTTTACTGCGCAAATCACTGACGATGTTTTTTCTGATTTTAAACAATGAGTAAAGGCACTTACATATGCCGCTGACGCGGCATAGAGGGCGGGCTGCACACTGCCCGTCAGTCCTCAAATGGGGGCTGATGCTCAACAAATCGTAAACTGCCGCGGAGGATTCCGGATACCAGGACCGCTCTCATTACGCCTGCTCCCGCCCTGATTTGCGGGACTGAAAATCTGCGGAGCCAGCCGGATAAAGTCAGGCCGTGCTGCTGAACCTCCTTCCGGCTCCGCCGGGTTTTCTCAGGCCTGATGATGTCATAAAATGCCGTATTTCAGGGCCATTTTTTCATGTGGTCCGGCATGAAGGACGCGGCTTATGAATAACGACAACGTGAACGTCAGTCACCTGGCGTGGTGCGGCCTGATTGCGCTGCATACCGCCCGCCGCGACGGGATCGTGACTTCACCTGCACAGGACAACCTGTTTCTGACCCGCTGGCTGGCCACCGCCGAAAAGCAGCGTCGCTTTCCCCGGGCGCTGGCGAGCGACATCAGCTGGCTGCTGAAAGAGGGCCGGGAGAAGGGCCTGCGCGCCGACCTGCCCGGCAAGCTCGACTACCTGTGGCGCGCCGGCAACGGCAACCTGCAGGCGCAGAACGACCTGTTCCGGCTCCAGCACGCCCTGCACGCCGTGAAGCTCACCGGCTGGATTTATATGGTGCTGTCAGAAAACGAATGGAGCGGCCGCCGCCAGCTGCGGCTCAGCCCGTCAGTTTCCGGTATTTACCTCCGGCGCAGCGCACTGGATAACGGCTTTGACGAACGCGGACGGCAGCACAGCCCCCTGGACGCGCGCATCACCGGCGACCTGGCCGCGCTGGATAAGCTGCTGCAGCGTTCGGGCTGGCGACGCGAGGCGGCCGGAGGTTCTGATGAACATCAGCATCTTCTCCTCGCGGACGGATTCAGTGCAGCGTGAAGGCAGGACGGAAAGCTGACGAACTTCTCAGACTACAGTGAACCTGCGCGCCAGCTCAGGTTTCACGGCGGGCGGCCGGTAACAACACCCACGTAATCTGAATAATAAATCGTCTGATTTTACTCCCTGAACGGGGCGCTGACCGGCGGCACCCCGCTTTTTCGGACGGCGGCCACGTGAGCGATGGCCCTGACAGGAGCCACACCATGAACAGGCATGAAGTGACGTCTCAGCTGTTTCGCAGCGCGGGCTACGATCCGACCACCGGCGTGCCGGAGCTGGAGTGCCGGAACGGCGCGTGCCGGCGCTGGCTCGCGGTGCCGGCAAAGGTGTATCAGGCCTTCTGCGCGGCCGCGGATGGCGACGCATTTTTCAGGAGCAACATCGGGGGGCGCTATATTTCCCTCCGGGGCAGCCTGCGGCGCGGCGTCTGACGCCATCATCTGCGCCCAGGCATCATAGTCTTCCGCGGCCTGCTGCCGCCAGCGACGCACCGGTGCCCGGCGTTCAGCGCGCGCCCGGTAGCCGCAGCGCCGCTCGCGGGCCGCCCGGATCAGGGTCTCCTGCACCCACGTCCAGAACGCGCGGCCCGTGTGCGGCGTCACAGGGTAGCCCGCTTTTTTCATGATTTTCCGGGCGACGTTTTCGCTCCAGCTGCGGATGAGCGAAAAGGCGCCGTGGATATCGCCGCGTGACGTCATGATATTTAATTCGTGAAATTCATTCATATTATCTGCTCCCTGACACGTAACTGTTATCGTCAGATTACGGAATATCTTCAGCTCTGATTTTATATTTATAATATATTCATATTAACATGTTTATATTAATGGCTTTCAGGTGTTAAAATATTTTAACATTATTTTATGGCGGTGAAGGATAATGAAAAAACAGGCTTTAATCATGACGGCATTACTGACCCTTCCCGTTATTCACGGGGCGGAGGCCTCCGTAACGGCCGGCTTTTCGCCCGGGGGCTCGGCGCTGGATCTGATACTGCAGTTCACCGGCAGCGCGCGTCAGAGCGCCGACGTGGCGGCCTATGATTTCACCAGCCGGCCGGTGGCACAGGCGCTGTCAGCGGCCGTTGCGCGGGGCGTTAAGGTCCGGCTGGTCGCCGATGAAAAGAAAAGCCGGGACCGCTGGTCTCTTGTCAGCCAGCTCGCGTGCGCTGGCGTGGACGTGCGCCTTAACGGCATGTACAGCATCATGCACAACAAGTTTATTGTGGCCGACGGCAGTGCGGTGGAAACCGGCTCATTTAATTACACGTCTTCTGCTGAAAAAAGAAATGCGGAGAACGCGATGGTGATTAAAGACGAACCTGATATTGCCCGGCAGTATCAGGCTGAATTTAACCGGTTGTGGAATGAATCCTCACCGGTAATCTGCCCGGCAGCCGGCCTGAATTAAAATCACGCAGGTCGCATATTCAGCGTTCTTTACGGAAAGGGGTTTGTGATGGCGGCAAAGAAAACGTATCGGGTCCGGTTCACCGGGCTGCGGGGCTCGCGGGAATGCGGTGCGGATTTCCGTAGCGCTGAGCCGGAGCAGTGGCAGCGCTGGCTGAAGCACGCGCGTGACAACAAGGCCACCACGGTGGTCACCTGCCTGTGCCATCCCCCGGAGGAAGAGGCGCAGCGCCGGCGCCTGAAAGTGCATCTTTCACAGAAAACAGACCAGTGCTGGCTCGCCTCATGGGCTTTCTCCGGGCACGAACACGCGCCAGACTGCCGCTTTTACTCCGTCTGGCCTGATGAGCGACAGGCTGCCATCTATGCCCCTGACGTGGTCAAAGCGGCGGCGGATGGCCGGCTTGTGGTCCGTCTGCCCACCGGCCTGCAGAAGAAAGACGTTCCTGATAAAACCCGTGATGCGCCTCCGGCCGGTGCCGGACCGGGGAGGCGGCGCCGGCAGCCCTCGATGCGCCTGCTGGGGCTGCTCCACCTGCTCTGGGAACAGTCCGGCATCAACGTCTGGCATCCTGCATTCGATAAAAAGAAACGCTCGCCGGGCTGGGTGAGCTGGCGCCTGAATGAGACTGCAGCGCGCATCCACATCGGCCGGATCCCGCTGCAGCAGTCGCTGATGCTGATGGCCATGAAGGATTCGCCGCAGGTCGCGCAGAACCGCCAGATTGCGAAGGACGCCGGCAGGGGCGCACGTCGCCTCATCCTGATCTCGCAGCTGGCCGCCTGGAGCGACGCGGCCGATGAGCGGCTGCAGACCACGCTGCCGCTGGGGCTGTTTTTCGGTTTCCCTGACCTGGTGCTGCCGGAGGACGTGCGCCTGCGCCTGGAGAGGAGCTTTTGCCGCGAGCTGGGCGACTGGCGCCGGGGCATGAAGGTCGTGGTCATCGTGGAAACGGAGCCGCCAGAAACGACATTCAGGCACGTAGACGGGCGCAACCGGCCGTCCAGCTGCAGTACCGTTATCGACGTGGCGCTGATGACGGTCAGCCCCCGCTTCATTCCGCTGGATTCAGGCTATGAGGGAATGGTCGAAGACCGGCTGTGGCAGGAAAAACGTGCCTTCATTAAGCCGCTGCGCTACGACGGTGAGGATGATGTATTCCCGGATTTCGTGCTTAAGGACGTACCCGGCGTGGATGCGCTGCCGGTGGAAGTCTTCGGCATGAACACGCCGGAGTATCAGCTGCGCAGGCAGCAGAAGACGGCCTATTACGATGCGGAATACGGTAAGGGAAACTGGTGGTACTGGAACGCTACTGAGCATTCTGAAATGCCCGCACTTCCTCCCCGGTGAGCCTCGCTGCGGAAATGTATATCAGATCAGACAAAGAGCAACTTTACAGAACGGTCACATCGTTGTTTCTCTGGTTGTCCATCTTGCCTCAATTCCTTTAGCATTCAGGGCAGCTGCAATACGCTCTGACTGTTCACGACTGGCCACGGGGAAGCTGACGGGATGTGGTTCAAACCATACCATCACAGAATGAGTCATATTCAGTGAGGTATAAAGCGGACGGGACTCAATTGCAGGCGCTATCTCATTACGGCCGTTCAGTTCAGGTACTGCGCTGAAAATGCCGGTAAGGTAATCATCAAGGCATTCGATAAAGGCAGGACGTACTGTTAACAGTTCGGGATTGTCTTCTGAACTGTTCCACTGCTTTGCCTGTCTTCTCAGACTGTCCAGAAGCGATAACGATTCATAAGGTATCTTTTTCCCGGTACTTCCCCCCCTAATCGCGGACTCCAGCTGGTTTATCCTGAAAGACTGTTGCCTGATTTTCCTCATCATATAAATGCACAGCAGCAACATGGCCACAAACGCACTGCCCAGTAAGATGATCATGTCTGTATCCTCTCAGCTATACAACCTGGTTTAAGCGAGCCCAATCGTGAGTGGGTTTTAATGTTCGAAACTGTTCCCATGCATAGTATTACAAAAGCCCTTAACGTGAGTTTTCGTTCCACTGAGCATCAAACCCCGATTTCTGGTGTCATTTATTCTCAGCTCCTTTGGATTCAGCAGAATTTTCTTTATGAATGGCCCATATCCGTTTGACCTGACTTATGCTGCACCCTGCGAGAGTTGCTGTACGCGCAATCGTCATACCGGACTCGCGAAGCGCAATGATGCGCTCATGCGTTTTGGGTTCCGGCCTGCGCCCTTTATACTTACCTGAAGCCTTCGCCAGTTCAACGCCCTGCCGTTGCCTTTCACGACGGGTCTCGTAGTCGTCCCGTGCGGTCTGAAGGGCGACCTTAAGCAGCATGTCCTGAACGGACTCAAGTACGATTCTGGCCACGCCGTCCTGGCTGACGGCCAGCTCGGACAGGTCCACGATGCCGGGTATAGCCAGTTTCGCTCCTTTAGCCTTAATCGAGCCAATCAGTTTCTCAGCCTCTGTAAGGGGAAGACGACTGATGCGGTCAATCTTTTCGGCCACAACCACCTCTCCGGGCTGCAGGTCGGCAATCATGCGCTGAAGTTCAGGGCGGTCAGCTCTGGCACCTGAAGCCTTCTCTTTATAGACGCCGGCGACATAAAAACCCCTGCCACGGGCATCTTCAATAATGCTGTTCTGCCGGGTCAGTTCCTGTTCATCCGTACTGACGCGAAGATAAATACGTGCAATCTGCATAGGTTCAGCGGTCCCTCCTCTTAACGTAAATAATCCCTGAGCGCTTCCCGGTCGCCGTTGTCTTCAGGCAAGTCGCTCACAGTGCGCATGAGCGGAGGGAGTGAAATTCTCTGTACGTCGTCCCCTGGATATTTATGTCGCCCCGTACACTGATTTCAATGTGAGCGTCTGGGCTGAGAAACGCAATTTTCTCTGCATGCTCAACCTCGGTAGTGCAGATGCGCAACCATTCCGGCTCTTCCGCAAGCAGAACGTCATACAGCATCAGGTTAACGTCATTAACAGTGGCCACATGTACAACGCGTTCCACCCTGCCCGAAAAAGTTTTCGTTTTTGTCACCGGCATACATCACCCTTTTTTTTCAGGTCTTGCACTGGTCATTTTGAGTATACTTAAATTGTCCTGTTGGTTTTAACAGGACAATAATAGCAATATGCGGTTTAAATTGGCTATGTCTTTATTGGCTATTCAAAATGTCCTTTTTAAAAATAACCTTGTTTTTTGCATGGTGTTAGCGTCTAAAATATAGTTTATATCGTTATGATTTCGTTGGTTATGGTTTTTTGGGTGCCTAATTGATCAGATTAGGATATCTGCGCCATCCATTACATTTAGAGCTATCAAATAGTGCGCAATTATTTAATTGGCGATCTTTTTGCATTTAACCATATCACCCCCCCCTTCGTTGGCATCGCGTACCTGACTGGCCAATGTATTGATTGACATACACCTATGATTTGTATGGTTTCTCGATGTTAATGGCTTAGTCATGGTGATGTCCTGCTAGGAGACAAATTGATCATTTTTGATTAAATGAGGTTGACGTATTCGTCAGCAAGAGTAGTATTAGAGTCAATGATGCCTGCAACAACCCTTAGGGGAAGTTAGTGGGCTTTTTTTTTGCCTACTCAGGGATGATGCTGCATGCCAACAACCCTATACAGCAAGCCTTATCGTACTCCGGCAGATCTTATTAATGACCTTAAGGCTAAGAAACTAGAATTTTTAGATGAGGCTGAGGCTGAAAATACCCTCAGTTTGATAAGTTACTATCATTTCAAAATCTACCTTCATCCTTTATTAGATCCAGTAAGTCCCGGTGGAAAGCATTACAGGAAGGATGAATATTTTGAGTATGGAGTAGAGCTGTACCGTTTTGACGAGAAGCTTCGTGTATTGCTATTTGGCATCATTGCTCGTCTAGAGGTTAAACTCAGGAGTAGGCTTGATCACGCACTATCTGCTTATTCAAATAATCCCTTCTGGTATCTGGACGACAGATATTTTTATACAAAGAAAGGCACCGGTTACATATTGACGCTATAGACCACAGCTATTTTCGTCAACTGCCTGCTCCGAACAATGCTCTGCTTGATAACCTTGCTAAAGAGTTCGGTGCTAATGATTTTAAGATTCTAACCAACTGGGTTCGCCGCCTCCGTGACGTACGGAATAGGTGTGCGCATCACAGCCGATTGTGGAACGCAAAACTTGCGGTTCCGAGTCAAATAGGTGCTGAAATCACTATCACTGAAGCTCATCAATACCGCCCTTATCTTACGGTATGTGTTTTGCGCAAAATGATTAAATCTCTAGGTATCAGTGATATTAATCTTAAGGCTGAAATCCTAAACCTTTTTTCTGGCAGTCATGCAGCTCAACTCTATATGTCTGATACTGGTTTCCCAAAAGGTTGGGACAATGATCCTTTCTGGAACTAGCTGATACTTCCGCCTACACGGGGACTATTAGTCCCCGTATTTAAATGAGCAGTTAGAACCGGAACTTCTCTCCCCGGCGGCGCATGCTATGCTCCCGCTAAAGCCGTAAATCAGGCAGAAAGCGGATCCACCGGATGCCGCCTTACGTTAATTGCAGGTTGGTAATATCACCTGTGGTATGTTTCCGGCCTTTACTGAATGCAGGGTAACTATCACAGAGGGTTTTGCCATTACCGTTAATTTTTGCATCAGAAATTATAAGGTGGGTTGCAGTGAATCTGATCGACAGTCACACGATGGACGACATTGCTGCCCTCACGCGGGGCGTGTACCGGCTGCGCGAACTCTGGCTCAGGGAAACGCGGATCGCCGGAGGAACGTGGCAGGCGGCGCAGGTGCGGCGCGAGATCGTCACCGGCGGCGGGCGGGTGATCTGTACCCTTAGCGGCGACGGCGGCCTTGTGCCGGGGTTGCATCCGCGCCGGCGGTTCAGGGGGACGCGGGCAGCCCCGAAATCATGCACGCCGGGGATGCCGGCGTCCGGCTGGAGCGGCTTGACGCGCACCGCGACAGGATGCTGGCGCAGGCCGCCCTCCCGGGGCTGAGCCGCGACGGCGATCGCGCCCGCTGAACCTGCCGGTTCCGGATGGCAGGCGGGAAAACACAACAGAGCAGGAGCACAGGGGTATGGATGGCGGGATTTCGGTTTGGGTGCCGGTTATCAGCGCGGGCGCCGGTATTGCAGGCGCGCTGTGCAGCCAGTGGCTGTCGCATATATTTATTACACGTCGTGAAAAGCGGGCATCAGAAGAAAAGCTGAACCGGGAGCGGTACTTCATCGCCACCGAGCTGGTCTTTTTACTGGAAAGGTTCAGTGAGGGCTGCGTTCCTGTCGCATCAGATGCAGGGAAACCTGATGAACAGCAGGGGGGCTGGTATGCCGAAACAGACTTCCCGTCATTTGATTTTACAGAGGTCAGCGGAGACTGGCGGTCCCTGCCCCAGCGTCTGATTTACCAGTTACGCGAGCTGTTTATTCAGCAGGAAGAAGCAAAGCGGATTATTCATAGCGCCTTCGAATTTGACGATCCGCTGGAGCCCACGGAAGGTTTTTTTACCCGGCAGTATCAGGCGACGCGTCTCGGACTTCGCGCGCTCATACTGGCTACGCGCCTTCGTAAAGTTTGTGGCATGCCAAACGCTCAGCTTCTTCGCGGCCCTAGTTCGGCAGGAGACTTACTGTGGCTGCTGTGGCGTAAACACCATCAAACTCAGGTCGCGCACCTCATCCAGACAAAGCTTTTCTGGGAAAATGTTCAGAGTCAGTTAAAGGAGTCATAAACATGGCCACAACGTTAAACAGGATGTCTGCGATGTGACCGGCCTCATCTCTTACGGGAACACCACACCGCCCGCACACCTGCCGGTGGCCAAAGACTACCCGGCCGCGCTGGTCGACGACCTTCCGAAGTACCTGCTGGCGCCGGAGGTCAGCGCCCTGCTCCACTCATGCCAGATCTGCGCCGCAAGATGCTGTTCACCACGCTGTGGAACACCGGCGCGCGCATCATCGAGGCGCTGGCGCTCACCCGGGGAGACTTTCTGCTGCGCCAGCCGTACCCGTTTGTGCAGCTGGCCACGCTCAAGCAGCGCGAGGTAAAGGCGGATCTCCGCGCAGGACGCCTGCCTGCCGGCGTGGTGCCCCACCGCCAGGTGCAGATGTCCGGCGCGCAGTGCGTTAACCAGCTTGAGATGATACTCGCCCTGCATCTTCAAAATATCATTTGAGTAAACTCTCATATGTGTTTTTACTCAAGTGAGTAGAATGAGGTTGCCATACTTCTTTTTTATCAATAACATAGGAATGTTTTTTTTGAGTGTGTACTCATTTGTGTTTTTGAGTTAATGTGTAAAATATCTTTATTCATGCGCTTTAAGTCTCTATACTCATTTACTCACAGCTTCATTTGAGTTTTAACGTAGGGATTATCTAACATGAAGGTTATTTCTTTTCTGAACCCAAAAGGTGGTTCTGGTAAGACGACTGCTGTTATCAATGTCAGCACTGCTATGGCCAGAAGCGGGTACAATATTGCTGTAGTTGATACAGACCCACAGATGAGTCTGACAAACTGGAGTAAGTCTGACAAAGCAGTATTCGATGTATATACAGCTGCCTCAGAAAAAGATGTCTACGGAATCCGCAAAGATCTTGCTGAGTATGATTACGTTATCGTCGACGGTGCTGGTTCGCTTTCCGTAATCACCTCCGCTGCCGTGATGGTCAGCGATCTTGTCATAATTCCTGTTACCCCAAGTCCTTTAGATTTCTCTGCAGCTGGCAGTGTAGTTACGGTGCTTGAAGCGCAAGCATACAGCCGGAAAGTTGAAGCCCGTTTCCTGATCACTCGAAAAATTGAGCAGGCAACCATGCTCAATGTTCTTAAAGAAAGCATTAAGGATACAGGCGTTAAATGTTTTCGCACTGCAATAACTCAGCGACAGGTGTATGTGAAATCAATCCTCGATGGCGACAGTGTGTTTGAATCCAATGATGGTGCAGCGAAGGGTGAAATAGAAATCCTTACAAAAGAGATAGTTAGTAGTGTTGAGTGATTGAGTATTTACACATATGAGTGTTAATGATACTCATGTGCTCAATTACTCATTTGACTAAAGCTTTCGATGCTCAGATACTCAGATACTCAGATACTCAGATACTCAGTGAAATTTTTCCGTGGAGAGTCACATGGCGCTTGAAAAGGCTCATAGCAGCAGTAATAAGAAAATGACTTTTGGTGAAAACAGGGATCTTAAAAATGTTGTCACCACTCCAGTTGTGACTGGAAAAGCTAAGCGTGTAAACGTCAATTTTGATGAGGAAAAGCACCTAAGATTCAAGGCTGCTTGCGCCAGAAAAGGTACTTCTATAACAGACGTAATCAACTTCCTTGTTGATGACTGGCTTAAAGAGAACGAATAAAAGCGATCCCCTGATTAATCTGCTGGCTATAAAGTTGCAAGCCATTTGAGAAGATGTTGGGGGCACTGAATCTGAAGGTCACAATGAACAGACTGATCAATTTAATTTTGGGATTTATGGGGCTTAGAAAGCTCGATGGAAAAGACAAAAAAAGTGCTGCTGAATGGGGATTCCTGCTGAGTGCGGTATTTATCGTGCCGCTCTTCTTCCTGCCGCACGCCAGCGAGTTGATAAAAATCGGCCTGCAGCTGCTGTGGGGCGCTTGCGTGTCGCGTGCGGCATTCATGGCCAATGATACCTGGAAGAAAAACAGCTCACGCTGAAGAATACAGCAAAAAAAAGGGCACAAAGATGGGAATACAGGGTCTATTGCAGCAGGCGCGCGGGTATGGAGTAAACCTGCATGAGTATAGTCAGTCAGCCGACATGTTTAAGGGGAGGTACCGCCGGCGTTGCCCTGCTTTTGAAGACTGGATTCGTCAGCTTTCAAGTGGTGACAAGTTGCCACGCGGTAGTTATTTCCGCGGTAAGAAACCCGGCAAGCCTCTGTATATTGTGGATGAATTCTGGCATCGGTTTTCCTGAGAGGGCAGGTTGACGGCAGGCATCAGGTCCAGCTTCAGCTGCCTGCGCCTGGCTATTCAACGCGCGCTACGGGGATGTCGCTCCAGCGCGTTGTCCACGCCGGGGATAGCATTTCCCGCTTCATTTTCCATTCCGTATTCACTCCCTGACGTGCAAACCACAAGTTGCCAAGACCGGACTGGTTGATACCGTCAAGCACCTTCATCAGCTGCGCGCTGTTCGCCCGCGGCGTATCCTCATCGAACAGGTTCAGCTGACTGACGCCGTTGGGCGTGAAGTCATCGAGCATTATGCCGGCCTTCATGCAGCGCCGCCCGTCAAGCCAGATGCGGTTGAGCGATCGCATAGCCACCCCGATCACGTCCCGCGTATCCTGCGTGGGTATGGTGAGGTTTTCGCCGGCGCTGTTGCCGTAAAAGACTTCTCCCTGCGCATGCGGCGAGGTCCGGATAAAAACGCTGATGCGCCGGCAGAACTGGCGCTCTTTTCGCAGTTTTTCCGCCGCCCGGGTAGCGTACTGACACAGCGCTTCCTGCATGGCCACTTTTGTCGTAATGCGCTCCCCAAAGGAGCGGCTGCAGACGATCTGCTGTTTCGCCGGCGCAAACTCCTCAAGGGGAATGCACGATTCACCGTTGAGCTCGCGAACGGTGCGCTCAAGCACCACGCTGAAGTTCTTTCGGATGAGGGCAGGGTGCGCGCGCGCCAGCTGCAGAGCATTTTCGATACCCATCAGGTTGAGTCTTTTGCCGATGCGCCGGCCAACGCCCCATATCTCTTCAACGGGCTGGTTTTCCAGCAGCGTTGCGGTGCGCTTCGGATTGCCCGGCGTCAGCGCCAGCACTCCCCGGAATTGCGGCCACTCCTTGCTGGCCCACTGCGCCGATTTTGCCAGGGTTTTGGTCGGCCCCATACCCACGCCGACGGTCAGGCCTGTAGTGGCCAGCACGTGCGCGCGCAGGCGCCGGCCGAAGTGCTCATAGTCCTCGCAGCCATCGATGCCGGTCAGGTCCAGGAACATTTCGTCAATGGAATATTGCTCGACGCGGGGCGTGATCTCTTCAAGCACAGTCATTACTCTCTGGCTAAGGCTATGATAAAGCGCATAATTTGAGCTGAACACATGCACACACTCGGCAAATTCCTGCCCCTTTATCTGGAACCACGGGGCGCCCATTTTTATGCCGAGTTTTTTGGCGCCGGCGCTGCGTGCGATGACGCAGCCGTCGTTGTTACTCAGCACGACCACCGGCCTGCCGCGCAGGTCTGGGCGGAACAGCGCCTCGCAGCTGGCGTAAAAGGAGTTAACGTCGGCCAGGCCAAACATGGGCATGACCACCTCCGGCGGGCACGGGTGCTGTTAAAGAACCAGGTAACAACGCCAAGCAGCTGCAGCTCCTCCGGGTAGATCACCGGGTAGGACGGGTTCATGGGCAACAGAGCGAGCCTGGGCTGCAGCTGCAGGCGCTTTACCGTAAACTCGCCGTTGACCTCGGCAATTACGATATCGCCGTGAGCCGCTTGCTCGGCGCGGTCAACCACCATGACGTCGCCGTCACAGAGGCCCAGGTCCCGCATGCTGTTGCCGCTGGCGCGCACGAAGAAGGTTGATGCACGCCGGCGGATACACAGTTCATTCAGATCGAGCTCTTTCTCGACGTAATCCTGCGCAGGGGAGGGAAAGCCGGCGGCGCAAGGATCGGCATAAAGCGGTACCCGGACCCGGGGCGTAAAAATGGGGGGCCAGAGGAGCGTCAGGCCGGCGGTACAGCTGACCGAGTTCATAATCTGATGCCCTTGCCATGCTTCAGTGTGACTGCGAAAGAGCTGAGTAAATCGCGCATAAAATTCCTCCCGTTATTTTGCTGTTTATACATACAGTGTTATTGAGGCAGAATTGTCTGGCAAGAGGGAGCGAAACGGGTTGGCGCAGAAGCGAAGCCATCTGACTGACCTGCCGGAAAATTTTTATGAAGGTCGGCCTGGCTGATGCTGAGCAGCGCCACTATGCTCAGGTCAGGGCCGGCAGACGTGGAGAGGCGTTTCCGGTTATACCGTAACAGCCCGGCGCTCTGTGGCCGGGCTGGTTTTGTTGAAATGCATAAAAAGCGCATTGTGCGTAAGCAGTCAATACCGGCATCGGTGGAATGACGCTTCCTCGACACGACTGTTCGTTCCTCGCGCTGCTGCGGTACGCCTCAGCCGTGACTGCGGCGAGCGTTGGGGGCTGGCGCAAACAGCAAAGCACTTCCAGGGTGATTTGCAGACGAGTGCAATGACTGTTAGATCAGTTGCTGTCAGTTGTCTGAACAAGCTCCGGACCCTGGTTATGAACGTTGCCCACCTTTGTGGTGACCGGATGCCAGGTAAAAGCGGACTCAGGAAGTGCGCTGTCATGTGCGATCTCAGCTGCACGCGCCGGCGAAGTGTCATTACTCAGCCATTCCCGGACCGCGTCTGCAGTCAGGACCAGTGGACGGCGGTCATGTATGTCTACCATGCCCTGATTGCTGGCTGCGGTGACGATAACAAAGCCCTCCCGGCCGTGTTCCCTATCAATGGGGGGGTTCCCGATGGCCGCGAAAAACAGCGGCTGCCTCTCACGGTGGTAAATGAAATATGGCTGTTTTCCGGCACCGTTTCTTTGCCACTCAAACCAGCCATCTGCAGGCACGATGGCCCGGCCGTGTTCCCACAGCGGTTTAAACATGCGACCTGATGCGGCAGTTTCACTGCGGGCATTGATGAGTGGTTGTTTATCCCACCATTCGGGCCCGTAGCCCCAGTACACCGGATCGAACTTCAGCTCTCCGTCACGCTCACTGAGTAACAGAACTTTTGTGGCTGGCGCCACGTTGTACCGCCCAATTGGCTCCGGATCGCGGGTTAATTCCTCCGGGCCAATCCCCAGCGCTTCAAAATAGTCATCCCTGCTGCTGTACTGCGCAAATCGTCCACACATAAGCACCTCCTGCTATTCAGCATAGGCGGTATACTGTTATCCGGAGGAATCATCATGTCATATAACCTTGCAGCCCGGACCCGGGAAGAGCGCGACAGAGTTAATGTGGATTTAGCTGCGTCAGGCGTGGCCTACAAAGAGCGACTGAACCAGCCGGTAATACCTGCAGAAGTTGAGCGGCAGTAGCCAGAAGAAATGCGTGAATACTTCCGGGAGCGCCTGAAATTTTACCGGCAAGAAGCGCTGAAGTTCCCGCGAGGCAGCGATCCTGTTTATCAGAAGGAACCTGAGAAATAGCTGCTTCATTGAGCGAAAATCGGAGACTGGCTTGAAGACAGAGGTGTCATTTTTGGGCCTGAACTACGCCACTCTGAGCTCAGTGTAATAGCAAAAATCAAAACTTTGCTGGCGCAGAATCCGGTACGGGGAAACCCGCACTCATCGAAGTATAACCTAACGGGCCGGACGGGGCGGGTGCAGAACAACGCCCGAGGGAAGATGTATCGCCCCGTCCGGAACAACATATGGTAGCACTGTCAGCTGCAGTCATTACAAGATGATGTAGTGCCCTGCCTGCTGCAGAGCAGTAGCTTGTAAGGAAAGGGGTTTTATCGAATGTGAGTGAACTGAAAAGCATTAATCCACTTTGTGCCATGAGCGGGGTTTCAAGTGGTTTCGCCAAGTTTGTACAATGATGGCAGACTTTCCTACTCTTTTACTGCGAGAAAATAAATTTTTATTTCAAAGACTTAAGGGTAGTAGAGTTTCTTGGAAATGATATATGAGTATCTGGCAAACAAGGATATCTATACTCTTATCCAAGAGTTTACTACTTACTTTGTACTCTGAAAGTACTCAATGGTTGCATTAATAGTATACTATTGCGTAACGAAGATTCGTGACGTATATTTACTGCAACTCATTTTTATATAACTACCTTCAGGTACTAGATTATGACTCCCGCACAAGCTAAACAGAAGCAGCATAAACGCTACAATGCTGTAGCAGTGCAGGTTGCGCTTGGTCGTGCTGGGTACCAACCTGCAGTCAAAAGTCGATTCAGCAAGTCAGCCAGCAACAAGTTTGCCCATAAGATCGCTTTTGCCTGACAATGAACTTTGTTGCAAAATAAACCATCATCCACTGATGGTTTTTTTATGTCTATTCAAAATGTTATCCCCCCTTACGAGCAGGTGTACCTGCTAAATCAGCAACTGATCTGCAACGCAGATCAGTTCAAGCATGCGGTGATCACTGTGGGCGGCCAAGCCGTTCAATACTGGATATCCTATTATCATGCTCAATACGGCGACAAGTTGCCTGATGAGCGTCTTACTACCTCTGTGGACTGCGACTACAGCGCCCGAAGAGACGATATTGCAGCCATAGCTGAAACGCTCAACGTAAAGGCGTGGGAAAACAAGGACGGTCAACCACCATCTCTAGCTAAATTCATGCTTATCGATCAGGACACTCATGATATTAAACGAGATGATAATCGTTTGTTTGCTGTGCCGGATGCGCCTGACGAGCCAAATGTAGTGGATATTATCGACCATCCTGGAGGCTTTGAACGCTCTGATTTTCTGGGGAGCAAGCTTTACCTCCATACCACCCCGTTTTATGTGGAAGCAACCGGCCCAGATATCCCGGAAATGAACGAAAAAGTCAGGGTGTTAAATCCCATAGCCTGTATGCGCTCACGATTCAGTAACCTCATTGATTTGCGTCGTGATCCTGAAATTGAGATCGCCAGAATCAACGCGCTTAAAATTCCATGTTACTACTTTCTTATCGAGGCGTTTGATGGTGAGCCGTTTAAGATTGCTCGGAAAATGTTTATGGAACTCTGGCAACTGGCGGGCAGTGAAAATTGTCTTCGTCAGCAAGCATTCTGGCACATCTGGCAGGGACCGTTGTTAGAGAAGCAGCAAAGTAACAACATTACATTGTTAGACGTATTGGAAAAAGTGCACCAGTTTCTGGTAGGGCATCTGGATGACTTTGATATCCCGGAAGCCTTTGTCACCAAAGATTTGCCACGCAAACTTACGCAACTTAGTGGCCGATTTGAGCGCTATATTGCGCTCAACAACGAACAGGCGATGAGAGGACGCAGAGGATATGAACGTAACCGCCGTGATGATTAGTTATAGTACATCACCATTAACTCACTAATCATCTCATAGATTATCCGCCTAATTCTGCTCATCGCTAATAGCGGACACAACCCTGCGTCAGTTTAATTCATGAATGTCGGAAAACCAGACTGTCTCGAAAAGGGCGAAAAAAAGTCTGGTGGCGGTCTGCCGGGCTCCTACCAACTCTTTTCCGGACTTTTTGTGAAGGAGCCTCCGAGGACTGTGGCATCAATAGCGTTGCGACAGTCTTCTGTGCCGCGCGGATCGGAAGCTTTCCTGCATTCCTCATATTTAGCGGTCCGCTCTTTATCGTGCGCTTTATACCACTCAAGACTTTTAGCGCCCGCATCGCAACCGGTAAGCAGTACGGCGGTCAGCAGGCCAAGTAAAAGTAGTCCCTTTTTCATCATATTTTCCTTTTGGTAAGTGAATCGCGACAACAATTATAAACCGGGAGCGCGTATTGATACATGGTTAGAAATAATAGGAATTTTGCCGAACCCGGCATTTGGCTCTAACTGTTCGCGGGATTATGTTTCAGCTCTGCTGCATCATAATCGTAAGCGTCTCATATAGACCGTCTGTCCGTTTCCCTCCGGCTCCGTGACAATAATGTCCATCATTTATAATGGACATTAGCGTATGAAACACCGGACCTGGCTACTTGAAGCCCTGCATCTGCACTTCGACGAGAATTTAGCCCGGGTCGAGGCCGGACGCCGTCTGGG
>NZ_POWM01000013.1:0-29150 GCF_002928365.1 Pantoea sp. ICBG 985 | reverse complement strand
AATTCCAAAAACGACCGTTTGCGATCTTTTTGTTCGCTTCCGGAAAGCAGGGCTTTCATGGCCTTTGCCCTCCGCCATGTCGGAACAAAAACTGGATGAGTGTCTTTACCGCCCTCTCTTCAGCGTACCGCCAGCACCTGTGGTTACCGTTATGACCGCAAAACCGATCGTCAGAAAGCGTATCCGCAGACCAAACTTCCCGCGAGCGTTCAAAATCGCACTGGTCGAGAAATCACTACAGCCAGGCCTTAATGTGGCCCAGCTGGCACGCGAAAACGGCATTAACGATAACCTGCTGTTCAACTGGCGCAGCCTTTATCGGAAAGGCCTGTTGCTTCCACACAACAGTGAGCCGGCACTGCTTCCTGTCATGCTATCCGCCGAACCGGACAGAACCGTCGCCGTTCCGGCCTCCGGACCGGAAAATACGTCAGGTGAAACACTGTGCTGCGAACTGGTTCTTCCTTCCGGTACCGTGAGGCTAAAAGGCACACTGACGCCGGAAATGCTGCAGGTGCTCATCCGTGAAATGAAAGGAGGGAGCCGATGATATCTCCCCCCGCAGGCTCACGCATCTGGCTGGTTGCCGGCGTGACCGACATGCGTAACGGCTTCAACGGTCTGGCATCAAAGGTGCAGAATACGCTTCGTGCTGACCCGTTCAGCGGCCACCTGTTCATCTTCCGTGGTCGCCGCGGCGACATGATAAAGGTGCTGTGGGCGGATCGGGACGGCCTGTGCCTGTTCACCAAACGCCTGGAGCGCGGGCGCTTCGTCTGGCCGGTGACCCGCGACGGAAAAGTCCACCTGACGCCGGCGTAGCTGTCCATGTTGCTGGAAGGCATTAACTGGAAGCACCCGCAGCGGACGGAACGTCCTGGTCTGCGGATATAACCTGCTGTAAAATGGGGGCATGGACACCTCCCCCCTGATGAAAACGCCCGGCTCAGGGCGCTGCTGCAGGAGCAGCAGACCACCATCCGCAAAATGGCGGAGTATAACCGTCTGCTTTCACAGCGGGTGGCGGCGTACGCCAGCGAAATTAATCGACTGAAGGCGCTGGTCGCTAAGCTGCAGCGGATGCAGTTCGGCAAAAGCTCCGAAAAGCTGCGTGAGAAAACGCAGCGCCAGGTGCGCGAGGCGGAGGAGCGCATCGATGCCCTGCAGGAGGAGATGGCAGAGGTGCTGGGCGAGCAGCATGACCCGGTACTGCCACAGCCGCTGCGCCAGTCTTCCGCCCGTAAACCACTCCCCACCGCACTCCAGCGCGAAACCCGCACGCTGTTGCCGGCAGACATCACCTGCCCGGCATGCGGCGGAGAACTCAGCGCACTGGGCTGCGACATGTAAGAGCAGCTGGAGCTCATCAGCAGCACCTTTAAGGTTATCGAAACGCAGCGGCCCAAACTGGCCTGCTGCCGTTGTGACCACATCGTTCAGGCCCCCACGCCTTCAAAGCCCATAGAGCGCAGCTAAGCCGGTCCCGGCCTGCTGGCCCGAATCGTCACCGCGAAGTTCGCAGAGCACACACCACACTACCGGCAGTCAGAAATCTACCGTCGTCAGGGCGTGGAGCTGAGTCGTGCCACGCTGGGGCGCTGGTCGGGTGCGGTCAGCGAACTGCTGGATCCACTGTATGAGCTGCTGCGTCAGTATGTGCTGATGCCGGGCAAGGTGCATACTGACGATATCCCGGTGCCGGTGCAGGAACCGGGCAGCGGCAAAACCAGGACGGCACGGCTGTGGGTGTACGTGCGGGATGACCGCAACGCGGGTTCACAGCTTCCGCCAGCGGTCTGGTTCGTGTACTCACCGGACCGTAAGGGAATGCATCCGCAGCAACACCTTGCCGGGTACAGCGGTATCCTGCAGGCGGATGCTTACGGTGGTTATAATGCCCTGTACGAAGACGGGCGCATCACGGAAGCGGCCTGCATGGCGCACGCACGTCGGAAAATCCACGACGTCCACGTCCGAACCCCGACCGACATCACAACAGAAGCACTGAAGCGAATCGGTGAGCTGTATGCCATCGAGGCGGAGATACGCGGCAGCCCGGCAGATGAAAGGCTGGCGGTCCGGAAAGCGCAGACCGTCCCGCTGATGCAGTCGCTGTACGACTGGATACAGGTTCAGATGAAGATGCTGTCGCGCCACTCTGATACGGCGAAGGCTTTCGCGTACCTGCTGAAGCAGTGGGACGCGCTGAACCTGTACTGCAGCAACGGCTGGGCAGAGATAGACAACAACATCGCGGAGAACGCGCTGCGTGGTGTAGCCCTGGGCCGGAAAAACTGGCTGTTCGCCGGTTCAGACACGGGCGGTGAAAGCGCGGCTGTTCTGTACTCGCTGATCGGCACCTGCCGGCTTAACTGCGTTGAACCCGAGGCGTGGCTGCGTTACGTCATCGGCCATATCCAGGACTGGCCGGTGAACCGGGTCCGCGATCTGCTGCCATGGAAGGTAGACCTTACCTCTGCCTGAACGTCAATACGGTCTAAATGCGACGCTTACCATCCCTCCTCAGAATATTTTTTTATACGGCTTATTTTTTATTACCACTCTGAAATTATAAACGGGCTCGAAGCTTAGGGAACAACAACTTTGTAACACTGAGGAAAGGGGTAAAAGCGGCTATAAATAGTAAAGGTTAGTGAATGTATTGAGTGAATTTAATGTGGTTTAATCGCCGTATAGTCATAAGGGTCTTATCCTGAAAAAAACGCACTTATCGTCAAATAACTCGGGCCGTTATGATTTTCTTTTTCCCAAGCATAAGTAACTATTGATAAGAATTTTTACTAATCAAGCGGTTTGATAAGGCCTGAGCCTTGTGAGCTGGAAACTCTCATGCAAGGTCTCAGATAGGCGTACGGTTGTTAAGATATGCACTATTAGGGGGGCGAGGGCCAATGGAACGAGATCGTGCGTTATTTAGTTAACTTTCTGATATATATAAACATAATAGACATTGAAAACGTGATAAAAACGGTTTTTTAGTGAAAATTGGCATTTAACGGACAGGCTTGTCTATGGTTCCGGGTTAACTCCAGAAAACGCGCTACGGACGGTGAGCCTGGGGCGGCTTTGTTGAATAAATCGAACTTTTGCTGAGCTGAAGGATCAGAGCCCGCATCCCCTGACAACGCAGGCAGTCCCGTGGCTAAGCAAAAATTCAGAATCACCAACTGGCACACCTATAGCAAAGCGCTTATCAACCGCGGCTCCATGACTTTCTGGCTGGACGACGAAGTGATTAAGGCGTGGTATGAGACAGCACCGCCTTCAGCACGCGGAAGACCTCAGCGCTATTCTGACCTTGCCATCACTACCGTTCTGGTGATTAAACGTGTATTCCGGCTGACCCTGCGGGCTGCACAGGGCTTCATTGATTCCATTTTTACCCTGATGGGCGTTCCGCTGCGCTGTCCGGATTACAGCTGTGTCAGCAGGCGGGCAAAGTCGGTCAGTGTCAGTTTTAAAACCGCCACCCGGGGTGAAATCGCGCACCTGGTGATTGATTCCACCGGGCTGAAGGTCTTCGGTGAAGGCGAGTGGAAAGTCAGAAAGCACGGCAAAGAACGCCGCCGTATCTGGCGGAAGCTGCATCTGGCCGTTGACAGCAAAACACATGAAATCATCTGTGCTGACATATCGCTGAACAACGTTACAGACCCAGAGGCCTTCCCCGGGTTAATCCGGCAGACCCACCGTAAAATCAGGTCAGCCGCCGCCGATGGCGCTTACGATACCCGGTTATGTCACGATGAACTGCGCCGTAAGAAAATCAGCGCCCTCATCCCGCCGCGAAAGGGTGCGGGTTACTGGCCCGGTGAATACGCAGACCGCAACCGTGCCGTTGCGAATCAGCGCCTGAGCGGGAGCAATGCACGGTGGAAATGGACAACGGAATACAACCGACGGTCAATAGCGGAAACGGCCATGTATCGGGTAAAACAGCTGTTCGGAGGAAAACTGACACTGCGTGATTACGATGGTCAGGTCGCAGAGGCTCTGGCCATGGTGCGTGCACTGAACAAAAGGACGAAGGCAGGTATGCCGGAAAGCGTGCGTATTGCCTGAATATGCGACCAGCTACAGGGACGCTCGCCCGGAATCTGATTTATTCAACAAAGCCACGGTTACCGTGACGCGATCGGGCCGGACTGGATTTTTGACAACGTGGCCTGCTACGGCGGCTGAACCGGAGGCGGCGGGTTAACCTGCCGGAGAAGAGATGAGAGATGAACCGCACAATTATCTATTTGGCTATGGTTATAGTCATGAGCGTATCGAATTTCATTATTGCTTCTACTTTGGTGATGGCAGTTAAAGACAAAAGCAGCGATATCTCGGTGCTGAAGACACTTGGTGCCGGAGACAAGCTAATCCGTGCAAGCTTTATCTGGTATGGCGTATTCGCGAGTTTTACTGGCAGCGTCTGCGGGATGGTCGCAGGGGTATTGATTTCGCTCAAAACGGCTTCACTTGCGCAAGGAATAGAATTCAGTACGGGCAATAAATTTTTTTCGGGAATGTCTATTTTGTAGACTTTATTCCCTTTGAAGTGCACTGGCGAGACGTTATTTACGTTATGGCTGACGCAATAATTTTGAGTTTAATTGCCAGCTGGTACCCGTCACGTCACGCCACCCAGCTCAATCCAGCGCAAGTACTCAGCGGCAGATAAAAGCGTTAACCAATCGAAAGAAAAGGTTCTTTTCTATTGGTTTAGAGGAAAGTACAGGGGTAAAGCGTGTCCCCTTTCCCCGTTTTACGCTAAGCTCATTACGGAACCGAATTGCAGTATGTAACAATGCGATTCAGTGATTAGTTATTCTGCGCGCAATACAACAATCCCCGGTTTAAGACGCGTATACTCGAGAAACGGTGAATCCACAACTCTTCGGTTAATGGCCAGAGAAGAGGCATTTCTGAGCCACACTTGGCCATTATAACGTATCACAATGCCCACATGAGTGACATCCAGTCCCTCAAGCGTAGAATAGATTCCCACGTAATCTCCGTTTCTGAGGCGATCCAGTACCTGCTGATTAATGGCACGTCCGGGAATATAATTAATTTCTCGTGGATGTATGCCCAGGCCTGAAACGAATTCACCTCCATCTGGCCTGCGGTTGAGCATCTTTTCAGATGTCATATAATTTGCACTAATTTCGGGCGTAATATCACGAGCATTATATGGCTTAATTGCAAACCAGTCAGAGAAGAAGTGTCGGCGACTGAGATAATCAACGTTACCATCGGCGTAACGGACATTCCTGAGATTATATAGAAACGATTTATGGTCGTGGCTCCGGCTAAGGGCTTCAACATAATCCGCAAGAGTGAAGCAGTCCATCCCCCTTAAATTAACAACAAGGGCTTCAGGAGTATCAGGCCCGCCGACTAAGGTTTGAGACTGATAGGGGGTATTTAAGAAGTCAGAGGATACACGACTTATGACAGTCCCGTGGTCTGAGCTTTTAGAAGTGATAACATCAGCTTTTATAATTTCGTTTACCTTTTCTGCCGCAGCGCTGTTCATAATAACCCGATAGCTTTGATTATGATGGGGCGAGCATGCGGACAAGCATAGGGATGTGAGTAATAGTATAACAAAGCAGATTTTCACGGAGCTTCCTTCTCTGGAGGGCCATATGACGAAATGAAAATGAATTTAACTTTTAGAGCTTCTTCATTTACCCTTTTATTCATATGAAAATTTTTATGTAATAAGGGTCGGGTTGAACGAGTGGAATGATTCCGCGGGAAAGGGATAAGCTTTCCTGGCTAAGAGTAAATTATTGTCAGATGGAGTGATTTATCCAAATAAAACCGCACTTGCGTGCGGGAAAACGTGAACACAGGATTGATACAAACACAACACAACACAAACACAACTGGGTAGACTAACAACTTCAGGTGTGAGGCAATAATACCCATCAACACCCTTACGGACAACTGCCTTTATGGAAAATGTGATTTACTCAGAAGGTGGTATAGGAATAATGGCCAGTTAAATACGGCAAAAAGAAATATCATTCATTTTTTGCTTAAGATGATTGCTTATCTTGCTCATTGGATTAAGTTATGCAATGCAGAAGTAAAGAGATGAGGCAGACATGCTTTCTTTTATACGCCAGCTCTGGACATTTGATGTTCAGAATTAATGTCTAATTCAAAAACCATACAGAAAAGTGATTATGGAAGTGATGGTTAGGTGGGTATTATCAATGATATATTCAATTTAATGCTAGAAAAGCACAGGAGGTGAAATTTTTTAAGAATATGTGAAAAAGCCGGTGGTTCCTGATGAATGGTTGCATAATCAGGCTGTAAATTCTGTTTTTCCAAAAAAGACAATGCAGATCTTGCTGATTTTGGATAAAATTTTAGGAAATCCAATTAACGCCAGGTTTGTTACAAAATGATATGCCGCAGGATGCTTTCTTTATCTCTTATTGTATTAATGTCATCAGATATAACTCATTTTGCTTGTGCAGCGACAGTTGATGATGCCATCAATATCGCAAATAATGCGAACAACATAGCGAATAACGCCACTGCTACAGCTATCAATGCTACAAGCACCGCTAATAACGCGAGTACGGTTGCTAATAACGCGAGTACGGTTGCTAATAACGCGAGTACGGTTGCTAATAACGCGAGTACGGTTGCTAATAACGCGAGTACGGTTGCTAATAACGCTAATACCGTTGCTAATAACGCAGCCAAAAGCGCCAGTGATGCCGTAAGTACGGCCTACAGCGCTTCGGCAGATGCCATGAGCGCGGTAAGCACTGCGAAAGGCGCATCCAGTCAGGCAGCATCAGCAGTGAGTACAGCTGATAATGCGAACATAAATGCTGGGAATGCATTGAGCGTTTCGCAGGATGCGCTCAGTTCAGGGAAAATTACGTCCAGCCGTGTAGACGATAATGAACTCAGGTTAAATCAACAGATTACAGCACAAAATCAGAGAAATGGTTATTTTCTGCAACGTTTTAACGAAGTTGATTCCCGATTCAACGGCATTGATCGTCGTATTGATAAACTCGATAAGAAAATGAGTCGTGGCTTCGCATCTCAGTCAGCGCTGTCTGGCTTATTCCAGCCTTACGGGATTGGTAATTTCAATACTTCTCTTTCGCTTGGTGGTTACGAGTCAGATACGGCGCTGGCCATCGGAGGTGGGTATCGTATTAATGAGCGCGTGGCAGTTAAAGCCGGCGTTTCAACCAACACCCAAAACTTCAGAGGTACTGCTTACAACACAGCTATCAATCTGGAATTCTGATTTACAGGTAAAATGGTTTGATAATTAAACAGATATATTAGGTATTCAAAATTCTATCTTAATATCTGTTCCTCACCAGGGTTTCAATTAGCAAAGGCTGCCGACTTGCCGACTTGTCGGCAGTTGTTTTTAGAACAGAAAAAACTTCACAGACTTTATATTTATTTATACGCCGCAAGTTTTTTCAAATATGGATTTTAAAATTTTTTTACTTACTAACTTTAACATAAATCTCAATATTATTATTTCTTTTTAATTTGCAAGTATACTTTGAGGCTGTGCTTCTTACGTGGATATCGCCGCCTCACATTACCTAAATTATGATGTTGGAGGCAGTAGAGTGAAATTTTTGTCGATTTGCAAAGGATTGATAGTTTTTAATGCATTTGCGTTATCCAGCTACGCCAGCGCGGGTATTAGCGTCTACCCGATTGAAGTGAATCTGGGTAGTTCTGGTAATACTAAAATTGAAGTCATGTCGCAGTCCGATAAAGTTTCTTTTGTTAAAATAACTGAAAAAAAAATCATTAACGCAGGTACTCCCCAGGAGAAAGAAGTTGCCGTTGATGGTGTTGATGATGGTGGTTTAATTATTACGCCATTAAAGCTTGCGATCACTCCAGGCTCGAGCCGGATAGTAAGGATGGTAACCTTAAATCCGCCTGAAAAAGAAACTACCTGGCGTGTTTATATTCAGGAAGTATCTGCTGAAGAATTTAACTCAGCAGATGACAATAAACCCCAGAGTAAAGCCAGTGCTGAAGTTGGTGTTAATATTGTATGGGGGGCGCTAGTGCACGTATTGCCCCGGCAGACAGTATTTAGCCTGGGATTTAGCCCTAAGTCTGGTCTTGTTTTCAATAACGGCACCAGTCGTATAAAAATAAAAGAAATTGGCGAGTGCTCTTCGGGGGGGGGGTGTGTATGGAAAGCATCCGGAGCATCAGTTTATCCGGATACGCATGTGAAGATTTTTCCATTTAAATACAAACCAGGATCTTCTTATAAAGTAAGGTTTCTCGGTATCCCAAATGGAGAAAAAAAAGAAATTCCGCTTAATTTGATTAACGGATAGTCATCACCCTTTTAAAGGGTAAATTAGATGTTAAGGAACTACACTATGAAACATAAGTTTAAGCTTATTTTTTTGTCAGCCCTGCTGGCTTCAGCAGCTTCTCAGGCTTACCAGGCGGATATTACGGTACAGGCCACTATCGATCCAACCGCAGGCATTACCCTTGCCAACGGTGATTCTTTAACGGCTAAGCCTGTAGACATGAATTATAACCCGCAAACCGGGCTGGACCCATATAAAGCAGATGTCAAAATCTGGAGCAACTCTGACCGTGATATGAACGTCAGACTCGCAACTACAGCCCAACTCACCGATGCTGCGGGTGCCAACCCTATCCCGCTCTCAGTAAGTCTGGGTGATAAGCCATTGGGGCTTACAGATACGCTCTATGAGTATAAGGATCTTTTCCCCTCCGACTCGGTTGCTAATGGTTCCGTTCCGCTTACTTTAGTCATCAAGCAAGCTTCACAACAGAAAGTAAATGTTACAGGTAAATTTAGCGGAAAAGTCAGCCTGGTTGTTTCACAGGCCACCACTAAAAATAACGCCACCCCTGCCACGCCCGGTGGCTGAATTTTAATAAATCATGTATGAAGGCGGGGATCCCGCCTTCATTTCCTTCACTCTTGGTTATCTGCATAATGAAAGCAAGAAAATCTTGCTGTTACATACTTCTTGGTTGCGTGATTGTTAATTATCAGGCTGCGGCTACTCTTCAGGTGCCGCCGGGATTCGAGTCCTTGGTTAAAGGGCAGGATCAGCAGGTCAGCGTCAGCCTTTATGGTGATGTACTGGGACTATATGAGGCCAGTGTGAGTCTCGAGACCATAAGGTTTCTGGCACCTGACGCGCTTATCAGAGATGTAGAAAGGAAATACGGTCATGATATAGCGCTTACAACGATCCTCTCATCAGGTTTATCGGGACCGTTAAAACGTAACGATGCCCTTTCATGTTCAGTAACTAATGGCGGTGGGTGCGGATATATTAATACAAAAACAATCGCCATTATTTATGATGAAAAAAATGATGAGGTGAATTTATTTCTGCCCGAGCGGTTCACGCCTGAGCAGAAAAAAGAGGATATTTTCTTCCGTAATGCGCCAGAAAGTCATAGTGGCTTTATTCATCAGCAGAATTTGAGTTTTGTAGGCGATAAAGACTATCAGTCTTTATCTCTGCAGGGAAACGGTACGATGGGGCTTGGAGAAAGCTCTTATGCAAACGTGGACTGGAATTATAACGGTCAGCGTTACCGTACTGATAGCAACTCCAGGATAACTGTCAATAATGCTTACATCAGGCATGATATGTGGAAGAAAATTTATCTTCAGGCTGGCCAGATGGATTCCCGGGACATATTCAGCTCTGCGGGAGGGAATATCAATCTGGGCCAACTTCAGACAGGAAAAATTGTCGGCCTTCGAATCGGGTCTACACAGGCATGGTTGAATCGTGAAAAAATGCCGAGTGGCACGCCTTTAACGGTGTTCCTGTCCGGTAACTCCCGTGTAGATGCTTACCGCAGCGACAGATTTCTGGGATCGTTTTATCTCAATACCGGTGTGCAGAAACTGGATACCCGTAACTTCCCTTCCGGCAGTTACACGGTGACGCTGAAAATTTATGAAAACAACCACCTTATCAGGACGCAGGATGTTCCTTTTAGCAGCCTAGGTTTTTCTGAGGAAAACTCATTCCAGTGGTTTATACAGGCCGGCAAACTTTCGGCAGATACCGGTATCAGAACGAATGATAACCGGCAGGTTATTGTGGGTGGTGCCCGGATCCCGCTAACGAAAAGCCTGTCGCTCACTGCCGGCGCAACGGTACTTAACAACGTTAATTATGTTCAGGGAGCGCTGGACTGGAGTCATGGATTCGACAGTGGCCCTCTGGATGGGACTCTGGCTGCGCGGGTCAGCTATCTGCATGGCAGTGACGGATCGTCCGGCAATATACAGCAGGTAAGCTATAACGATGGTTTTTCACTCAGCTACTATCGTTCGGCGATGTCGTCACCGGGATGTAACACTCAATCTGACCACCGATACAGCAGTAGCGGTTGTTATGTCAGCAGTAATATCTTGCTGGCCGTTCCGGTCTATGGCTGGAATGCTACTCTGGGATACGTGGACAGCTTTAATGAGGGACATTACGCTTACCGCAGTCAGCTTCAGAATACGGATCCAGGATTCGGTGATGGCGCACCCTGGGAGTCCGTTTATATGACCCGTTCCCGAAGCCGGGCATGGCAGACCGGCCTCAGCAAAGTTTTCAACTGGAACGGGTATACAATTGGAACCAGTCTGAACGCCTTCTTACGCAGAGATACCAGCTATGAAAAATCAGACAGAGGGGGTTACATCTCCTTCACTGTTTCTCACGCAAGCGACACATCCAGCACTTCGTTAAATACTAGCTTGAACAGCAGCCGTAACGGCGAACGGAAACTGGGTTATGGTGCCAGTTATAGTCGCTTCAGTAGCGCTGCTGGTGACGATGAGATGGGGGCGTCAGTAAACGGCATTAACACCGACAGTATTGATGCGCTGGCTTACCGCCGCATGGGGGGGCAATATGGCAATGGTTCACTGACCGTCAGTGATGCCTATGATCAGCGAAGAAGTATTCATTCTCCGGGCATCAGCGGCAGCTACAGTTCATCATTTGCCATTGACCGGCAGGGTTTCTTCTGGGGACGATGGGGTGATGGCATGCCTGCTTCTGCCGTAACCTTCGGGATTGAATCAGAAGACGACGATAAATTATCGCGCGCAAAAGTTAGCGTCAGCTCCGGTGGTCAGGCGGATATACGTGGAAACAGTCGGGCATTCTTCACCGTTCCAGGCTATCAGCAGACGACTGTCAATATAAGTGAATCCTCAGAAACAGAACATGGCGCCAGCAGCGAGATCAGTAAAGGTGCGGGTTCTAAAACCCTGTTTATGATGCCAGGGAAAATTGTTAACAATAACGTCAGCGTAGTCAGCCGCTATACGTGGCTTGGCAGAATGGTGGACGCCGCCAATCAACCACTCGATGACGTTATCCCCTTAAACGTGATGTCATGGAGTCCCCTAGGTAAAGGCGGTTTCTCACTGGAAAGTACGCATCCCCTCAAAACACTTTACGTCATGAGAGGGGATGAGTATCTGCAGTGTCCCGTCACAGTAAAAGAGCAGCGTGATGTTGTGAGCTGGGTAGGTAACGTTAAATGTAGAAATATTTCATTTGCCAGCCTCCCGACAGCTGAAAGGAAACAGGCGCAGTTGATGACGGCAGGTATCAGAAAAGAAAATAATGAAACAGCTTCAGTGAACTGATGACAGTACCGTCCCCGGCAGTAATAGAAAAATTCAGACACAGTTTCAATCGTTGCAGGTTTTCAGCTTTGACAATCAGAAAATCTGATTCGGCTGAGATCTTAAACAGACCTCATTGGTACCTGTATTTGAGGTCAGTGACGAACTGGAATAGCAGTGCAAGTGTTCACAAAATCGCTCTCCTGATTAAAAGCTTAAGTTAAGAAATTTTCCGCATAAGCTTTTAACTTCGGGGGGGGGGAGGCGATCATACGATACTTTCTTTAAAGATTTATCGACTGATTATTAATTTAAATATTGCGGGAATGTCTGTTCCTGTCATTACCACTTTCCTTTCTGATTTATCTTCGCTGAGGGTAACAATAAAATGAGAAAATCCATATTTTCTAATGCAGGTGCTCAGTTATGCCATTATATTCCACCTGTGCTAGGCATAATTTTAATGGCCCTGACGCTGACAGGGTGTATGGCCTTCCGGCACGAATCCGCTCGTGATCACAGCACGCCAGCGGACTCTGCAACTCAGACCAGCAATACGAAAACCGACAGTGAAAGCACTAAGTCCGCTCACCTGCGTGATAAAGCGGGGCTTGAGGATGCCATGCTTAAACGTTGTGAAAGCGAATTACAGGCACTTAAGGTAGTGAGTCCGGATGATTACCACCGCCAGACAATTCTATTTGCTAAGTTAATGACCACGGCCAGCCAGTATGGCAATGTACGATCTCAGGCTGATCCGTTAACCGTCGCGGCCGTTGATGCACTTTACCAATATCGTACGTCCAGATTATGCGCAGATATTTCTTGGCGCTTACTCAACGCGCTGTCCGATAAGGGCGAGGATCGCTAGTGAAACAATTTAACAGGAGCCTTTTACTTAGCAGGCCAGCACTGGTCGTGACACTGTTAATACCTGCGACGGGCGTGCTGGCTGACAGACCGCCTCAGGTGCTGTTATTTGCTCAGCAGTGGCTTGATGCGCATTACGCCACTGCTGAGCAGCAAGAGCAACCGGCGAAACATACCGCCCCGGTAAACATTCCCACGCCCCCCCAGCAAAAGCGGAGTGGAAAAATTTCACCGCATCTGAGCTGCCATGCCGATAAGCCAGATTTGTCGAACGTGAATCCGGTTAAAGCACAATCTACTGCAGAAGATTGTGCCGCGATTGCCAGTGAAAGGGACAGTCTGAAAAAGAGACTGGTTGAGATACTGATGCATCCGCACCCCCCGCAACAGGAGCCTGCATCTCCGGCAGAAAGCACCATCGATTCTCAGTTGAGGGAGGATCTTAAAAAGTCTGGTCTGGCCAATGAGCTATTAGAAAAGCGATACAACGCCCTGAAGAATCTGGTTGATGATGTGCGGGCTGAAGCCGCACGCGCACGAACAGAGGCCGGGATAGTGCGTAAAGAAAACGGCAGTCTCAGAGTGGAAAACAAAGTAAAAGCTCTTCAGGCAGATATAGCAAATGCTGAGCTGACAGCGCTGCGTAATTCATCAGCTGCCCACAGCCTATCTCCGGAAAGGCAGCCTGTGGCTGAAAACGGAAAGAAGGGTGCCTCTGAGGAAAGGAGCGAACCCGGTATGACTGCTCAGAGGAGCTCTGAGGCGGGGGGGGACTTAGTCGCAAATGACAAAGCCGTTCTACACGATGAAAAGAAAGGGAGTTATCCCGCCAGCCCACTTATCAAGACCGCGCATCCTGGTCTGATAAATGACCTTCAGGATAATGACAAGCAGGAAGCGCCTGACGGGGACTATGCGGCCGGCGCAGCACTCGGTCTGGAAGCACTGAACGCCATTAACATGAACAGGATGCTGGGCGTACAAACGCACATGGCGTCATTTTATAATGGCGTGACTGATGCCTTAAAAAACAATATCAGGTTTACTTCTGAAGCGCTTCTCAGTGCTCAGACCAGCCTTGGCAAAAAAGTGCAGTCAGCACGTGAGGACATGATAAAGATGCAGGCGGAAGCCGGAAAAAAAGCGCTGGATGCCTTTCGCCGGAATGCCGGGGTGAAAAAGGATGCCCAGGGATACTGGTTTAAAATTGATTCCTCCGACAGGCAGCAACTGAATCCCGACCTAGACATCAGGGTAAAAGTCATCACCAGCCTCGCGGGAGGCGGGGTTATTGAAGATGAAAACATGGTGCGAAAAGAACTGGCAGAGTTTCCATCTTTATTTCGTAACGTTATAGCCCGACTGGGCCGGCATGGAACTGCAACCTTTTTTGTTCCACCTGAACTTGCATACGGTGATGACGGTTTAGTGCCTAACATTCCGCCCGGAGCCAGCCTGATTTACCGTGTGACAGTGGATCAGGACAACGATGCTGAAGCCAGGAGCGATAAAAACATAACAACTGAAGGTGAAAAATTTCTTCAATCGTTTCTGCAGCGGAAGGATGTTAAAAAAGATAATCATGGGTTCTGGTATGAGATAATGAATCAGGGAACGGGAGAAAAACTGGGTCCTGATAGCGCAATCACTACCGTGATGCGGGAAAGCATCGCAGGAGGCCAGGTAATAAATGACATGGTAGCCGACAAACAGGCGATTACCCTGAAACTGAAACAATATCCTGTCTTATTTCAGCATGCGCTGCGTTTCATTAAAAATGAAGGCGCGCTGCGTTTGGTCGTTCCGGCACGGCTTGCCTATGGAAAAGATCAGCTTCCGCCAGGAATCCCCCCTGATGGAATCATGATCTACGATATTCGTATTTTAGGAGTAAAATAAAAATCACGTGCAAGGTAACCCGATGATATTATGGATAAATAAGAGTATTAAGGGGTTATCTTGTCTGAAAAAATTTAAAGAGCACGAGCCTGAGGGACTGACCGCTTTATCCCGGCCTGAACCCTCAACAGGCATCTGATGCAACAAAAAATGGATTTATGAAAGATTTTAAAATATTTTTTGCGCAGGGTTTTGACATTGATGTTACTGAAAAATCGCTCAGTAATAGACCATAAAATATCCCCCTTTAATGACTCTTAATTCAGGATGAAATCAGAAAACTTTGACTCCAGAAAATCAAGGAAATTACTGAACTCATCATTATAATATTTTCTGTTCTTCCAGATTAAATAATACTGTCGGCTTTTTGCCGACCATTCGGGCATGATTTCATGTATCAGCCCCTGGTCCTCATATTTTTTTGAAAGATAAGAGGGGAGACCGACTATGATGATATCTTTCGCTCCTGAAAGGCTGATAATCTGAGAAATATCATCTGTTATCATTACAGGCGATAACCTGGCTTCTTCACCATTCTGTTGGTTAAAAATTAAGGGTTGCTCTTCCTCATCTTCTGAGTAAAAGATAACCTTCGATGAATCAAGGGATAGCTGAGAAACATCGCCTGAATATCCTGAGCTTGCAAATATCTTTCTTTTTACTGGTTCAAGTTTCCTGTGAATTGCCAGAGGCCATGATGACTTGACCGGACTAATGACCAGATCATTGATGTTCAGAGGCTGACTTCGGACAGAAAGGGTTGATTTGTATTTCACCCGGGCCTCAGTCGAAGCGCTGGCGTAATCGTATACCCAGTCTATAAATGGAATTGTCCTGATGGACTTTTCAACCTGAACATTCAGCCATAATACTTTTGAACCCCGTATATCATCAATGAAGGAAGAGAAGGCATTAGTAATTTCCTTTGATTTAATGTAAGCCTCTTTCCCTAATGGTGAAAGACGCACGCCGCGCGTGTTTCTTTCAAAGAGTGTGGTCTGTAAATGATCTTCAAGTCGAGCGAGCCTCTTGCTGACGGACGAAATACTGAGACCCATTATTGCTGCGGTCTGAGAGAGACTTCCGGTCTCAGCTACATTGATGAAGATACAAAAATCTTTCAGATAAAATCGCATTAACTAATGTCTCCTTAGACGATGTATGAAGAACATTTTATTGATTAATATGATCATATCAATTTGCAGAAGCAACAAACAGATTTTCCGATTAGGAAAATAAATGATTATATTAAATACAATGACGAAATGTGCTAAACAAATCGATTGTCAGATATTTCGTTGATTTTACGATTTATACCGTGTTTTTTTAGTATAACGCGCGACGCCAGTGTCTGCTGGTACTTGCCAGTATTTTGAGTGAACCACTGCTTTAAAGCGCTAAGGGATGTGCTTGCGGTTTTATTTTTCAGGTTTCTAAGGTGCGTTATTATTCTGCAGTGCGAATAGCCTGTCATTTCGCTGATTCTCTCAATTCCATCGCCCCTATATACATACCATAGTACTATGATTTCGGGATTGTTGATTCTCATTCTCATCTCGTGCCTTGTTAATTAAATCATTATGGTATAACAATCAACTCCTCCGGAGGTTTTCATTTTAAAACAAAGCGATTTTCTTTTCGTTTTTTTCAGTGAACCACATAAAAGATACGAGAGCAGTAGAAAATGTGGTGCGTATTAAAAAACTACTTCACTATTTCCATGCTACAATTAGTAAAAGCGCTAAACGATATCCGGAAAAGAAACAATGAGAACTAGTGGAAAACTTAATGAATGGAAGGTTTTTGTGAAGGTTGTAGAAACGGGCAGTTTTTCGGTGGCTGCCCGGCAACTGAACATAAGCGTATCCTCGGTCAGTAAGCAAATATCGAGGCTCGAAGAGGGAGTAAATGCCCATTTGCTTAACCGTGACACCCGTAATATTGAGCTCACCGAGGCCGGAATGATGGCCTACGATAAGGCCAAGGTTATCATTGAAATGATGACTGATCTCGTCCACAATCTGAGGAATCCCTCGGGTGTTATTGAGGGGGCAATCCGGCTCACTGCGCCTGCCATGGTTTGTGAATTTCTGGCTAATCACTGGCTGGATGAATACGCTGAAAAGCATGAAGGTGCAATAGTTTTCCTTGAATCCCGAGAGAGTAGTCAGTTTACAAAGAAATCATCGGCATTCGACCATCTTGTTTTAAAAAGCGGGCTGATTGAAAGCGAAGACTTAATTCATCGTGAGTTAAGCCCCCTGAAACTCTCGCTCTGCGCGACTAAAGAGTATGTCAGGCGGCATGGCAATCCTGAACATCCCCGTGACCTTCTTAAACACCGTTTTTTTCATCTTTATCATCATGGATTGTCCGGGACGCTGACGCTGGTAAAAGAAGGCGAGACCTTTTCATTTGATAAAACCAGTCACTCCGGTTTTTTAACTGACAGCCTTCTTGGAACGTTTAACCTGATGCTTCAGGAGAGAGGAATATCACTCATCTCATCAGGTTTTCTCTCCCGTAATAGGCAGGCATTTCCTCAGGTTTTAACGGTGCTGGATGACTGGACGATCCCACCTGTACCCGTTTATCTGGTATGGCGTCAGAGAAAGTTTTACTCGCCCCTTTTCAAAGATTTCATCAATTTTATAACTGAGAAGTGGAACAACCGGGATCTGTGATTATTAAGGAATTTGTCCCGCGCTTCTCAGCAATTTTTTGCTCAGCTGGCGTATTGTCACAGTCCGGATTATCTGAGAGACAAAGCCATATTCTTTTGTGACGCGCGCAGCTCTTACAATCTGTGAATTCAGGATCTCCCGCTTTCGTTCACACCCTAATCTATAACGACAGAAATCGTGGATTCTGATCATCCTGACGTGGTCGGGACATAGGGCACCCTCAGCGTACCCGTATAATGTCCGGCCGCTTTGTCAGCAAGAATGAAGAAGGGTGTTTTCTGCGTGATGGGCGCATAAACGCACCACTGATAACCGGAAACATCCGGAATGATTATCTGCCGTCGGTTAAATTCGCCAGCGGCCCACCCCACCCCACCCAGCCAATCCGCGAGCCGTTTGTGATGTTTTCGGCTCGACCGCTTAATGGGTTCAGTACCTGAACGGTGTAGTCGATACGATTCTGGGCCTTTTCCACGCTCCCCCCGTCCCGGTAGACGGAAAAGCCACCGGACTTACGCCCTGGCGCGGATTTATTTTCACCACTGAACGTTATGGCGATATTGTTAGCTGTGATGCCGCCATCGTAGAGGCACATATCCAGGTTTGCGGTGCCGCTGGCGGTCGAGTCACTACCTGCAGGCCGGTTACTGAGGTTCAGATCTACGTGTGGCGCCCCGCCCGGAAAGGCCGGAAAGAAGATGGTCTGGGATCCCGTATCTGTGACACGCAATGTGATATCGGCCGTCCAAGTCCTTAAGAAGACTGAAGGGCACCCATTGCATCAGGTTTTGCTTAAGTGTGGCCTTCAAGATACCGGAAGATAATTCAGATAGTGCAGATTGTGGGATGTAATAATAAAATTTAACGTCATAGGACGTATTTGAATCAACATACTTTGAGTTAGATGTAGCAGCATATGGTTGAAACTTTGTTGTGCCTGTAGTTGAATTAGTGATGTAGGTATAGCTCTTTTATCAAATGTTGTTACCAACGGTGCAAAACTGATCCACCCCAGCGGTTGAAAATTGATCCAGGGGTTAATCTGCTCCTCTGAATACAGGGGAGCTTATGATCACTTTTGAGATTCGTATGGAAATTAAAGTCCTGCACAAGCGGGGAATGAGTATCCGGGCCATTGCCAGGGAGCTGGGTATTTCGCGCAATACTGTCCGCAGCCACCTGAAAGCCAAATCTGAAAAGCCGCAGTATTCACCACGCCCGGCACCATCGTCACTGCTCGATGAATACCGTGATTACATCTCTAAGCGGATCAGCGATGCGCATCCCTACAAAATCCCGGCGACCGTTATTGCCAGGGAAATCATGGAGCTGGGCTATCGTGGAGGGCTTACTATCCTGAGAGAGTTCATCCGCAAACAGACCCTGCCAGCACAGGAAGAACCGGTCGTTCGCTTCGAAACCGAGCCCGGACGGCAGATGCAGGTTGACTGGGGGACCATGCGAAACGGCAAGTCCCCCCTGCATGTGTTCGTCGCTGTTCTGGGATACAGCAGAATGCTTTACATCGAGTTCACTGACAACATGCGCTACGACACGCTGGAAGCCTGTCACCGCAATGCGTTCAGCTTCTTCGGTGGTGTACCGGAGGAAGTCCTGTACGACAATATGAAAACGGTGGTGCTACAGCGTGATGCTTACCAGACCGGGCAGCATCGGTTCCATCCTTCCCTGTGGCAGTTCGGCAAAGAGATGGGCTTCTCTCCCCGCCTGTGCCGTCCCTTCAGGGCGCAGACTAAAGGCAAGGTGGAGCGGATGGTGCAGTACACCCGAAACAGCTTCTATATCCCGTTAATGACGCGCCTGCGTCCGATGGGGATCTCCGTCGATGTTGAAACCGCAAACCGTTACGGCCTGCGCGGGCTGTACGATGTGGCCAACCAGCGGAAGCATGAAACTATCCAGTCCCGCCCCTGCGATCGCTGGGTGGAGGAACAGCAATCCATGCTGGCACTGCCACCGGAGAAAAAGCAGTATGACGTGCAGGTTGATGAAAGCCTGATGACCTTCGACAGGCAGCCACTGCATCACCCACTCTCCATCTATGATACGTTCTGCAGAGGAGCCGCATGATGGTTGAACTGCAACATCAACGGCTGATGGTGCTTGCCGAACAGCTGCAGCCGGACAGTCTTATCGGCGCAGCGCCGGCGCTGTCGCAACAGGCGGTGGATCAGGAATGGAGCTACATGGACTTCCTGGAGCACCTGTTACATGAGGAGAAACTGGCCCGGCATCAGCGTAAACAGGCGATGTACACACGGATGGCAGCCTTCCCGGCGGTGAAGACGTTCGAGGAGTACGACTTCACCTTCGCCACCGGCGCTCCTCAGAAGCAAATCCAGTCGCTGCGCTCCCTGAGCTTCATCGAACGTAACGAAAACATCGTGTTACTGGGCCCCTCGGGCGTGGGAAAAACACATCTGGCGATAGCCATGGGCTACGAAGCAGTACGGGCGGGCATCAAGGTTCGCTTCACAACAGCAGCGGACCTGCTGTTACAGCTGTCGACTTCCCAGCGTCAGGGGCGTTACAAAACGACACTCAATCGCGGTGTCATGGCCCCGAAGCTGCTTATCATCGATGAAATAGGTTATCTGCCGTTCAGTCAGGAGGAAGCCAAGCTGTTCTTCCAGGTCATAGCCAAACGTTACGAGAAGAGCGCGATGATCCTGACCTCCAATCTGCCGTTCGGGCAGTGGGACCAGACGTTCGCAGGTGATGCGGCCCTGACATCGGCGATGCTGGATCGGATCTTACATCACTCACACGTAGTCCAGATAAAAGGAGAGAGCTATCGACTGAAGCCGAAACGAAAGGCCGGGATTATAGCGGAAGCTAATCCTGAGTAAACAAGGTGGATCAATATTAAACCGTTGGTGGTGACGGTTAGTGGATCACTTTTTACCCGTTGTTGACACCTGGCGCAGCTTCCGCCAGACACGGCGCTTTTCCTTACCGTGTTTTTTCACCTTCCACTCACCCTCACCGAAAACTTTTAAGCCGGTGGAGTCGATAACCAGGTGGGCAATTTCACCGCGTGTGGGGCTTTTGAAAGGGATGCTGACGGACTTAGCCCGCCTGCTGACCCAGGAATAATCCGGGCAACGGAGCGGGAGCTTCATCAGGATAAAAATGGAATCGATGAATCCCTGCACAGCGCGCAGCGTGAGGCGAAAGACGCGTTTGAGCATCAGAACGGTGGAAATGGCCAGCTCGGAATAACGTTGCGGACGACCACGTGAAGAGGTTTTGGGTTCGTCATACCAGGCCTGAATGGCCGACTCATCAAGCCAGAATGTCAGTGAGCCCCGATTGACGAGGGCTTTGTTGTAGACGTTCCAGTTGGTGATTTTGAACGTTTGTTTTGCCACGGGATACCGCTACAGGATCGAGAATGTGGTGATCTGATCCTGATTACGGCAAAAAGTTCGATTTATTCAACAAAGCTACCGGCAGGGAGAAATCAGGGGCAGGAAGCCGGAAAATCAGAGCTATCGCGCCAGTGGACTGACGCTCCTGATGGCTGCGATCTCGCTGTGGAATACTGTGTATATGGAAAGGGCGATCGATGCCCTGAAGCGTAAGGGACTAAAGATCAACGAACAACTACTGTCGCATTTGTCGCCGTTAGGCTGGGAGCACATCAATCTGACAGGCGATTATATCTGGAAAAGCAACCGGATACCGGCTTCCGGTAAGTTTCGTCGGCTGAGGCCCGCTAAAGTAGAAAGGTCAAAAAACAACCTTAACGTACAATAATTTTCGATAACCAAAGTGCCCCCTAAAAACGCCGCCCGGGCTGGCCTCTGGAGTTCAAAATCCGCATGGCGGAGCTGAGCCAGCAGCCGGGTGCCTGTGTGGCAGAACTGGCTCGGGAACACGGCGTTAACGACAACTTGGTATTTAACTGGCGCAACCTGCACGGTTATGGCCTGCCAGACTCCGCCATGCGCTGCAGGTGATACCCGTTCCGGTCAGATTATGCGAATTACTGCCATGAAAAGCCAACCTGCCGCCCGCCATGGTGTGAAGTCTTAGAACCGGTAGCTAACCTGCAGCGAGCCCTGGCTATCGCGATAGCCACCGCCACCTGCCTGCTGCGTGAACACTACTGTTCCCGTCAGGCTTTGCGAAAGACGTCCCTCGACGCCCGTTTTAAGCTCCCCGATATTCCGGCTCCCCCGCACATTATCCGTTTCTCCATTCATGCGCACGCCGTACACTTTTGTATTATGCAGCCAGTTCGCTTCCACGAACGGCTGGAATTCGCGCACGGTCTGCTGGTCCTGCCGGCTTTTCCCGTTCAGGTAGGATCTGAAACCGAGGCGGGTGGTGACACCGTCGTTTCCCGCACCCTGCACATGGGTGCCGCCAGCCTCTGTGTGGTCATCAGTGCTGATGCCGGACCAGACGACCTGCACGTGCGGCTCAAGGAAAAGTCGGTTTTCCATGCCGGTGCCACTTTGCCAGCTTTTAATCTGCCACGCGTATCCGCCTTCCAGAGAAGCTTTCAGCCCGCGGCTGTTATAACGCTCCGCAGGCAGCATGTCACCTGACACCTCGTTTTTGAACCAGTTGTACTGCGTCCATGCCTCAGCCCATGCGCCGGTCTTGACCTGTGCGTTCTGGTACCAAGTGCCATATACCCCTGCGCTGTATCCACTCACGCTGCCTTTCGCATCATGTCCCGTCAGGCTGCTATGCGAACTACTGTCCGCCCGGCCGTAGCCGCCCATAAGGCCGACGTGAACTGCATCTGTGCCATTGATTGACCCCTGAATAATATCCCCTCCCAGTTGCAGTACGTAGCGGTTAGTCTGCGTACGGTTCTGCCCGTCCGTCATGGACGCGTGCCTGTGTCCACCCAGATTACGTATCCACATGCTGGTCGTACGGACTGACCCCGTTACCGGGTCGGTATAGCGCGTTTCCCCGCTGCGATCACGCATTGACAGATCAAACAGGGTATTCGCAGCCTGAAGGTTAGCCGTGTAGGCCGCCGCCTCTGGACGGTACATGCGGGCAGGTGCAGGTGCAGGTGGTGGTGCAGGTGCAGGTGACGGTTCAGGTGACGGTTCAGGTGACGGTTCAGGTGATGGTTCAGGTGACGGTGCGGAGGCAAAACTGGTCAGGTACCAGCCCGCCGGTTCGGTTCCCGAAACATTTCCTTTGCGCAGGCTGTAGTCGTAGGCACCGGCCACCACACGGTTACCCAACGAGAACACGGCATCAGAGCGCCCGCCCACGCTAATGAGCTTAATACCGTCTAGCGTCTGAGCGCCGCCGCCGTTCTCGTTGGTCACGAAGAGGGTGCTGGCGCCGCTCGTGTTTCCGGTTACCACCAGACGGTCGGTCAGCGAGTCATCACCGGTCAGCACGCTACCAAGCGACACTGAACTGCCTGGCAGTCCGGTATAGTCACCGTTGACGGTCAGCGTGTTACCCGCGCTGGTCGGGGTCGGGTTCAGCACAAGGCTGCCGCGGTTGGTGAGGCTGGCATTTATGGTGGCGGAGGCCATTTTTTCAGCACTAAAAATCAGCGTGCCGTTCTGAGACAGCGCTCCGTCAAGGATGCTGCCGCTTTGCAGGGTCAGAATGCCGTTATTTACCGTACCGTTAACGGCAGTCCAGCGGGCCGACGGTGTGAGAGTCAGTGTACTGCCGGAACTGACGGTAATGCTGTCCACACTGACGTTATTCGTGGCGGTGAAGGTCGCGATCATGCTTTCATCCCCCACGGACAGAGAAGAACCCGTCAGGCCGGTTACTGAACCGTTGACAGTCGCACTGGATCCACTGATAAACAGTGAAGAGTGCCCGAGATAAACCGGGCCATCAAGTAAACCGGCGTTATGAATTCCGTCACGTATGATGCCGGAGTTAAATACAGACCAGCTCCCCCCCTTAATGGTACCGCTGTTATTAATCTGAGAGAGATTTCCGGCATTGCTAATGCCCGTGTCTGCTCCCTCAATTATTCCGCCAGATTTGTTTATGATGCTGCCGACCGTTCCTTCGTTGAGAATGCCATTGCCGACGGTGCCCGTAATGGTGCCCGCGTTGTCAATATTACCTATCCGGTTGGTTATTCCACTCGTTGTAAGATTGGTAATGCCAGTCGCAGCCCTGATTACCCCACTGTTAAGCACCGAATCAATGGATGATAGATTATAAAGGGCGGTGGTGTAATTGTCTTTACCGGTCAGGTCGCTGTTCAGTGCCATGCTGGTGTTCACGGAGTCATTTTGCAACGTTCCACTATTTGTAAAATCACCAATAAATCCTGAGATATTATACACCGCGGCAATACCTGAGCCACCGCTGACGGATATCAATCCGGTATTAATAAAGTCGTCTATATGAGTTTCATTTTCTGAACCCGGTCCATTACTGGCTATGCGAACACCAGTGTATGCAGAAGCTATCGTTCCGTCGTTGCTAAAACGCTCAAGGTTATTATCAAGAATGGAAACCGCAACGAAACCACTGCCTTCACGGGTGACGTCAACAGATGCGCCTTCTGCCACAGAAAAAAAACCAAGTGACGGAGAGACAGTACATTCTTCGGTTTCCTGACTGGTAACGGTCTGAGCTTCATTATCGCCAACTGAAGCACACATGCTGGCTGCCACAGATGAAAATGACAGTAAATTCAAACTCATCAGGCTAAAGGTCCATATTGCATGCTTTTTTTCATGAATCATTTTGTACTCCTGTCAGGAAAAATTTATAGAAAATTGGCGAAAAAAATAGCGAAGTTAAGTTTCATAGATACACATAGCTGATGTTGTACGTATTCTGGCCCAAACCGTTCGTTGATTCCGATGTAGCGTGATCGCATTTTTCGATTTAATTCGACCACATATTCCGGTTTGTTCCTGCAAAATATGGCCATCTGTCGGAATCTCGCGCTTTTCACTTGTAAAACAATGAACAACACATCTTACTGATAACTCATTTTCCGGAGAAATGTCGCCATGGCAAGACTGAGAACGCTGCTGAGTGAAATTAAAAAACTGCTGCGCATGAAATTTGACTGTCACCTGCGCAATAGGAGCATCTCGGCCTGTCTGAATATCCAGTTTAGTACCATATCTGATGGGGCCACCCGCTGCAGATATAGCCAGCTGGCATGGCCCTTACGTAGTGGCTAACCGACAGCACAATCTGCTAGCGTGCAAGATTTGAGACTAGTAACTCAGTCGGCCGGGCATGCACCTCCGATTTGTCTTCCCTCAGAATCGGTAGCTCAGCTGAAGCGCCGCCAAGCTGTCCCGGTAGCTTTCATTTCCGGCCTTCTGCGTGAAAACAATGCTTCCCGTCAGGCTCTGCGACAGGCGCCTCTCCCCCATCGTATTGAGCTCTGCAACATTCAGAAGGCCTGAAGTGCTGTCGGTTTCACAGTTAATACGCACGCCTTATGCTTCTGTATTATGCAGCCAGTTCATCTCCACGAACGGCTGGATCACGCACGGTCTGCTGGTCCAGGCGGTTTTTTCACGTTCAGGTAGGCTCTGAGCCCGGGGCAGGTGGTGGAACCGTAGTTTCCCACACCCTTTACGCAGGTGCCGCTTAAAACCTCAGGATAAAAATCAAATGCCAGGCAGGTATCATTATCATGTTCATAGATTATATCCGGCTTCATACCGGCACCCGGGCATGGATATCAGCGCTACGTCAGCCGGCGGCTGTTTCAGGGCAAATCACATGGCGCCCTTCGTACAGCGCTGGGCGATGAGCACTGTGCGGTTACGGTTTTTCCGGTGTCGTGCCGCGCAAGAAAATCGGGCTGCAGCAGAGGCGCCGCGTGGTCATCAGCAATCAGCTGCGGCCGCGTATTCCAGCGTTCCTCAATATAATTGCAAAAATCGGTGAAAATCCTGGTCTTTCGGGGGCGCTGCCGCCAGATAAGCCAGACCGGGAGGTCAGGTATATTCCATTCCGGCATGATGATTTCAAGTTGCCCACGCCCCATATAGCCGGAAGCCAGCCAGCAACGAGCCAGAACACCTTCCGCGTGATGCTCGGGGCCACCCGGGTCATCTACCCGGAAGGTGCGGCCGGCGCGCAGCTTTCGGTGTCAAACCCGCAGGATCGCCCCATGCTGGTCCAGTCCTCGGTGACCGGCGAGGACCACAAAACGCCGGCCCCCTTCCTGGTCACGCCGCCGCTGTTCCGCCTTGAAGCGAACCAGCAGAGCCGGCTGCGCATTATCCGCACCGGGAGCAGCCTTCCGCAGACGCAGGAGAGCCTGTACTGGTTGTGCGTGAAGGCGCTGCCGCCTTCGGGCGACGCGTCCGGTCACGCAACCGGGGTGTCAATGACCGTGAACATGGCCATCAGCATGTGTGACAAGCTGATTTTCAGGCCGTCCGGCCTGAAGGGCAGTCCGGAAGAGGCGGCTGGCGCACTCACCTGGGCGCGAATGGGTAAGGTGTTAAGGGTCAGTAACCCGACACCATTTTACATGAACTTGAAGGCGGTGAGCGTGGGGGGAAAAGAGGTCGGTAACCTGACTTATGTCTCTCCTCAGGGGAGCTTAACGTTGCCGCTGCCAGCGGGCGCGGCTGGTGCCGTGAAGTGGAGCGTCATTAACGACTTTGGAGGCGAGAGCCGCCAGTTCGAGGCCGCAGCTGAGTGATTTATCTGAATTAACGCGAAGAGCCGGGGGACGTGTGCGCCGTACAGCTTTCATCGCGGCCACAACAAACTGAGGCCGGCAATCCTGCCGGCACGGAAATACTAAACCAGAGGAAAATACCATGAAAATGCGTTTACTGACCGCCCTTGTCGCCGCCGGCTGTTTCAGCCAGATGGCCGTGGCGAGTCCGGTGACTACGGGCAGCATCGTCAACAAGACCACCGCCACCGCCACCCTGAGGCTGAACCAGCAGATCACGCTGGAAAACACCCTGATACCTGTGGAAGGACTGAAGGGGGGGGCTTCGGGCATGGGCCAGTTTGCGATTGCAAACGGTAACCTGAAAATTAAGGAGACCGGGGAAACGGCGCACCTTGCCTTAAACACCACCGGACCTGGTAATTATAGTTTTGTAACGTATGCGACAGGCCATGAAAACGACGCTGACTACAAACTGGAATATCTAGTATATCCCACATCATCAGCCACTGATTATATCAACATATCAGATGGGATTTACATGTTCAGTAAGGAAAATGTCAATAACTTTGGTTATTCCGTTAGAACTGTATTAACAAAACTGCCCAAAGCGGGCAGCTACGTCATCAGCGTTACGGGCGGCGTATACAATCCGTAACGCATCAGCCTGACCTTTTTAACGACCGTCAGGGGGTGCCACCGTACGGCCCCTGACGGCATGACGGGAAAAAACAGTGACGCTATTGAGGGAAAACACGGATATCGGACGGGCCGTGCGCCCGTTCAGTACAACGGACCTGGCCGCCAGGCTGGGACGGTACAGCTTCACCGAATGCAGCATGCTGCGGGCATTTATACTCTGCTTCTGCGGCGACAACCCCGGGTATCCCGGAACTGGACTACATCCGGCTTAAGCTCAGGGAGTGCCTAGGCCGCCACGACGACGGCAGCGCCTGGTTTTCGGACCTGCGCGAGGCTGAAAGGTGGGCTGGTGCAGCCTGCAGGACGACCGGCTGACAGGCCGCCGACGCCCCCTGCGGTTGAAGCTAAAAAAATTAAAGCGCGGTCCGTCACGTAAACCGATCATGAATCTACTGGACTGGCTGCGCGATCTGCTGCCCGGGAAACCCGGTGTTATCTGATCTTAAACGCCAATACGGTCTGGATGTAACGCTTACCGCCGCAGTCAGCGCCGGATAAGGCGTATACATTTCGTTCGTCACCGGATGCAGTAATCCGGCACTGCCAGTCAGAAAAAGCTGGATACTCTCCTTTTCCGCCCGCGCATAAGATGGCCGCACCTCACCAGTTATCAGTGCTCTTACCTGACTAAAGTTCTCGGCCAGGTCGGTAAAACGCAGCCTGTTTGCAGAACAATTCGGCGTAATCTGCTCCTCAGTCAATTGTTGCACAGGCTCACCTGCGCCATGCCGCCACAACAGCCGGGCGTAAAGTAAAATGCGCTTAATCGTATTTGCTGAATAGTTTTATCACCGGACTGCGCCGGCTATCCGGGGCACTGACAGCATCTTCATTGCAGGTCGCCTGAATCAGGAGGCTGCACGGGTGCCGGTTACCATCCCTGCCTAACCGCTTCCACACGGCGCCGGCGATGTTCTGATACCTGCAGGCACACCTTTTTGTTGAGTGCGTGCGCCCCCTGCTTCTTAACCTCATCCTTCTCATGCGAACCTGAACGAAAGTAACGCATGACGGCCGGTGTAACCTTAAAGCGGCTCACTGTCCTGAAGCCTCCTGATTTAGCCCGGGTCAGAACGACAGTCCGCAAGGCGGCCATGTCCGGCAGGAAATATGTATGCTTCATTCAAATCGTGAATGCGATTAATCGTTTTTACATAAAAATTTTACTGCAGAGCATGCTTTTTTGTTCTTGAACAATACAGATGGCAGTAGGGAAATCGGTTAGTGTTTTAACAAAAAACGTGCAAAGAAATTCTGTTTTTCCGATGCGGATGATTAATTCGACCATATTTATCGTTAAAATCTTTATCGCATTATTTCCTGACAATTGATGCTATCCGTTTCTGCATCCTTTACGAGGCTGTTATATGAATGATTCTATTGTTATGCGCCCTGTGTGGCAGTTTCCTTTTGGCGCTGCGCTTGTGCTGATGTCCGTTGTGGCACTATTAATGTACAGCGCCCGCGCACTTGCCGACGCTGCAGAAGGTTATGAATACGAATATGTCAGAACGGACGTGCCTGTTTCAGGCATCAAGAGGGGGCAACTGCTGGGGACGATCTATATTAAACAGCAGAGCCTTACAGTATGGAGGACTGTTGGATCTGTTGAATCAGATCCACCCATTGATACATATGTTTATTCGGAGATGAAAAATATGGGGGGCGGAGCGCCCGGTTGTAAACCTTTGGCGGATGATAACAGTATTGGTTTTCTAAGGTTCACTGGAAGCGCAACAGAAACAAGCTGCAACTACAGCATAGGCTATGTCATTATTAACGGACTTAAAGCTTTTGCAACGCACCATACGAAAATAATCAACGGTAAGTACTACTTTTCTTTTGCTGTTCAGATTCCGCGGACAAAACTTGCTGATGTGGTTATCAATGACCCTGCTAAAGCGTTATCCCACGCCGGACAGGCCGTTTTACTGACTTCATTACCCGATCTTTATGTACCTTTAAACTATAGCACTGCCACGATTTATGCACGTACCCCGTTGTCGGTTTACATTGGAGAAACGCCACCGGCAGTGTTTTTCCCGCAGCAGAACACTTCTCACGCCGTGCTGCCCGTTCAGATTATGTCTTCTGGTGATATGGCGGCAGGCAGTGCCAGCCTTGACATGTGTCTTTATGACGGGGCCGGGCTGTCTGACTCGCGCTACATGCTGCTGTTTTCTGACGAAAGCAGTGGCAGTGCCGGTAAGGATTTTGCTATGCGCAGGGAAAATGGCGCAGGTGAAATCAGCTACAGCGTCAGCGTGACCGATCCGTCCGGCAAGCCGCAGGCCGTCGCCAACCGCGAACCTTTTTACTGGAACAATATGCAGAAAGGCGGCGCGGCGCAGTCGCGGGTGAAGTACATTCAGCTTCCTGACGGTATTCAGGGTACCGTTCCGTGCGTGCCTTCGGTAGTCAGCGTGGAAGTCCGGCCTGTCAGGTACAGCAGCCTGAAGGCGGGCCATTACCAGGGTAAAATAAATATTTTGTTCACTCCGTCAACATGATTAAATTCTGACGTGCCACACATAGGATCGGGCGCTGAAATGACCAGCCCCCCTAGTTTACCGTAGATAAAGACATTAAAATTTATTTCTGAGATCCTCAATCTCTCTGGCAGCGTGGCCCAAATGAAAATACGAACAGGCTGCTCAGACAATATTTTCCAAAA
>NZ_POWM01000012.1:0-31201 GCF_002928365.1 Pantoea sp. ICBG 985 | reverse complement strand
TCCTGCGAGTGCCCACACAGATTGTCTGATAAATTGTTAAAGAGCGGTGCGACGCGGCGTTCGGCCTGCTGTCGCGAGGTGGCGTATATTACGCTTTCCTCCTTCAGAGTCAAACACTTTTTTCAGCATTTTTCTCCGGCGGAAGTTCTTAACGAAGCTTCCTGTCTACACCGCATTCCGTAAGTCGTTGTGCCGTGTCGATGGAGGCGCATTATAGGGAGTTGTTCGGCACGCGCAACCGCTAAATTCAATAAAAACAATCGTTCGCTGCATTCCACAGCAAAACCCCGCCTTATACCCGGTTACACACAAAGTTATCCACATCTGCAGCCGGTAATAAATTTAGGCGAGCATCGCGCAAACGTTTTCGCTACAATGCCCCGCGACGTCAAGGATGCCCCTTTTGGGGCGTTACCTGAGGTAAATGTTCTCTTCTATATATAGAGAGAGAAAGTTAAGCCTGATGTAACGCTCTTATTTACGCGAAACAAAGCCAAGGGATAAAACCACCATGCAACAACGTCGTCCTGTACGCCGCGCTCTGCTCAGTGTCTCTGACAAAGCCGGTATCCTCGAATTTGCTCAGGCCCTCTCCCATCGTGGTGTTGAGCTGCTCTCCACAGGTGGCACCGCACGCCTGCTGGCAGATGCCGGCCTGCCCGTCACGGAAGTTTCTGACTACACCGGTTTCCCGGAAATGATGGATGGACGCGTCAAAACGCTGCACCCCAAAGTGCACGGTGGCATTCTGGGCCGTCGCGGCACCGATGATGCCATCATGGCCGAGCACGCCATCAATCCTATCGACATGGTGGTCGTTAACCTTTATCCCTTTGCCCAGACCGTGGCGAAAGCCGACTGCAGCCTGGAAGATGCCGTTGAGAACATTGATATCGGCGGCCCCACCATGGTGCGCTCGGCAGCCAAGAACCACAAAGACGTGGCGATCGTGGTGAAGAGCAGTGACTACGACGCGATCATCGCGGAGCTCAATGCCAACGAAAACTCCCTGACGCTGGAAACCCGTTTCGATCTGGCCATCAAAGCCTTTGAACACACCGCCGCTTACGACAGCATGATTGCCAACTACTTTGGCAGCCTGGTACCGGCCTATCACGGCGAAAGCACCGCGCCGGCTGGCCGCTTCCCGCGCACCCTGAACCTCAACTTTATTAAAAAGCAGGATATGCGTTACGGCGAGAACAGCCATCAGGACGCTGCTTTCTATATTGAAGAGCATGTCAGCGAAGCGTCGGTCGCCACCGCACAGCAGCTGCAGGGCAAGGCGCTGTCCTACAACAATATTGCCGATACCGATGCGGCACTGGAGTGCGTCAAAGAGTTCAGCGAGCCAGCCTGCGTTATCGTCAAGCACGCTAACCCATGCGGCGTCGCCGCAGGCGATTCAATTCTTGCCGCCTACGAGCGCGCTTATAAAACCGATCCGACCTCGGCGTTCGGCGGCATCATCGCCTTTAACCGTGAGCTGGATGAAGCGACCGCGCAGGCGATCATCAGCCGTCAGTTCGTGGAAGTCATTATTGCGCCATCGGCCAGTGAAGCGGCACTGCGCGTGACCGCAGCCAAACAGAACGTCCGCGTTCTGGTGTGCGGTCAGTGGCAGAGCCGCGTGGCCGGTCTCGACTTCAAACGCGTCAACGGTGGCCTGCTGGTTCAGGATCGCGATCTCGGTATGGTCGATGCCAGCCAGCTGCGCGTTGTCAGCCAACGTCAGCCGACCGAACAGGAACTGCGTGACGCGTTGTTCTGCTGGAAAGTGGCGAAATTCGTTAAATCCAACGCCATTGTGTATGCACGCGACAACATGACGATCGGTATTGGCGCGGGCCAGATGAGCCGCGTTTACTCTGCCAAAATTGCCGGCATCAAAGCCGCTGACGAAGGACTGGAGGTGAAGGGTTCCGCCATGGCTTCCGACGCCTTCTTCCCGTTCCGCGATGGCATTGATGCCGCAGCAGCAGTGGGCATCACCTGTGTGATCCAGCCAGGCGGTTCCATCCGTGATGATGAAGTGATTGCTGCCGCCGACGAGCATGGCATCGCGATGATCTTCACCGACATGCGTCATTTCCGCCATTAATAGCCTGGAGCCGTAACGATGAAAATTTTAGTGATTGGTAATGGTGGACGTGAACACGCGCTGGCGTGGAAAGCAGCACAGTCGCCGCTGGCAGAAACCGTATTTGTTGCGCCAGGCAACGCCGGTACCGCGCTGGAGCCGGCCCTGCAGAACGTGGCCATCAGCGCCACCGATATTCCGGCACTGCTGGCGTTTGCGCAGCAGGAAAACATCGACCTGACCATCGTCGGGCCGGAAGCGCCGCTGGTGATTGGCGTAGTCGATGCGTTTCGCGCTGCCGGCCTGAAAATCTTTGGCCCGACGCAGGCGGCCGCGCAGCTGGAGGGCTCAAAAGCCTTCACCAAAGATTTCCTTGCCCGCCAGCAGATCCCGACGGCGGAATACCAGAACTTCACCGAGGTGGAACCCGCGCTGGCTTACCTGCGTGAGAAAGGCGCGCCGATCGTCATCAAAGCGGACGGTCTGGCCGCGGGTAAAGGCGTCATCGTCGCCATGACGCTGGCCGAAGCGGAAGCGGCGGTGCAGGACATGCTGGCCGGCAATGCATTTGGCGACGCAGGTCACCGCATCGTCATCGAAGAGTTTCTTGATGGTGAAGAAGCCAGCTTCATCGTGATGGTGGACGGCGATAATGTCCTGCCAATGGCCACCAGCCAGGATCACAAACGTGTTGGCGACGGCGACACCGGCCCGAACACCGGTGGCATGGGCGCTTACTCACCGGCACCGGTAGTGACCGATGAGATCCACCAGCGCGTGATGGATCAGATCATCTGGCCAACCGTCAACGGCATGAAAGCGGAAGGTAACACCTACACCGGTTTCCTGTATGCCGGTCTGATGATCGACAAAGCCGGTCAGCCGAAGGTGATCGAATTCAACTGCCGCTTCGGCGATCCGGAAACGCAGCCAATCATGCTGCGCCTGCAGTCGGATCTGGTCGCGCTGTGCCTCGCCGCTGTCGACGGCAAGCTCGATCAGCAGCAGTCACAGTGGGATCCGCGCCCGTCACTCGGCGTGGTACTGGCCGCTGGCGGTTATCCGGGCGACTACAACACGGGCGATCAGATCCACGGTCTGCCGCTGGAAGACGTACCGGACGGGAAGGTATTCCATGCCGGCACCACCCTGAAAGATGATCTGGTGGTGACCAGCGGCGGTCGCGTACTGTGCGTGACTGCGCTGGGTGAAGATGTGGCGGCAGCGCAGAAGAATGCCTACGCGCTGGCGCAGCACATCTCATGGAACGGCAGCTTCTGCCGTAATGATATTGGTTACCGCGCGATTAACCGCAAGTAAGCCCCCGGCGGCGGCCAGCTGGTCGCCGCTAAAAATCAGCCTCTTTCGGCTGCCAGCGGCACTCATCTTCCGGCGTGGCACGCAGCAGCTGAATCCCCTCTGGCGCTTCCAGCCACGACAGGGTAATCGGCTGTTGCTGCCCCTGCTGCTGTCGATACAGCGTCGCCAGCGTATCGCGATCGAACGCCACATTCACCTGCTGCCCCTCACAGTCACGAACCTGCGTACCGCCCTGCCAGTGCCCCTGCCGCAACAGTACCCGACCACTCAGCAGTGCATTGCTCTGCGCCAGCATGCGCTGCGCGTCAAACCGGTACAGCTCGACGCTGTCGGCGCTGACGGCTTCACGCCGGCCAGCGAGCTGTCGCTGCATAAAATTGAGGTTGCCCTGATGGTCGAAACGCAGGGTTACGTCGTCCGGCTGCTGGCCAGTAATGTGCCGTTCCACACTCAGCAGTTTATCCGCCTGCCAGATATAGTCGGTAGTTTCCCGGCTATCGCCATTGAAAGGGGTATAGACAGTACGCAGATGGACGGCTTCGTGGTCGCCGTTTTTACGCCAGATTCGCACCGTGCCACGGTCAGAAAGATAGCCGCTGGCGGTGAAGGCCGGAAGATCGGGAGTGGCACTGCAGCCGGTGAGTAATACCCCGAGGAGGATGGCGCAGAGGCGCTGAGGAGAGATGTTCAGCATAGCAGGCCCCGGTAACAAAAAGGGGCGAAATCGCCCCTCTTTTAAAGCTAAACCGCGATGCGGAAAACTTACTTAACAGCGTCTTTCAGTGCTTTACCAGAGACGAACGCTGGCACGTTAGCTGCAGCGATTTTGATCTCTTTGCCAGTCTGCGGGTTGCGACCGGTACGCTCAGCGCGGTGGTTCACTTTAAAAGTACCAAAACCAACCAGTTGTACAGCATCACCTTCTTTCAGAGACTCAGTGATCGCAGCCAGGGTAGATTCCAGCGCAGCTTTAGCCTGGGTTTTAGACAGGTCCGCTTTCTCTGCGATCACATCAATCAGTTGAGTCTTGTTCATAAGTTATCCTTAAAGTGTATTTATCGCTTGCTAAGCAACGAGTGCGAGGGAAAAGCCATATTCTGGCACTCTTCAGCCTGCACGCACCGATAGCCACAATTTTCAGCCCCCCAAATGTAGACCAGACAGGGGGCTGATGTGAAGCCTCCAGGCGCGGTAATTCGGGCCTGAAGTCACGTTTTCTCGCCTTATTGCTGAAAAATTATACCGATGTTACTGATTCCGGCTTCACGCAGGTCTGCACGTAGCCCTTTGATTAGCTCCAGGTCCCGTTCTTCGCACTCTGCCAGCAGGCGAAAAATCTCCCACTGCAGGTCCCATTCGTCAATTACCGCCTGGTTGTCACGCAGCTCTTCGTCGCTCATTTCGCGACCGGCCTGGGTCATTTCGAGGATGGCCACGGTGGTGATCGACGTGCGGCTGACTTCGATGGCGTGCTCCAGCGTTTCACCGCTCAGCTGCGCGTGCAGCAGTTCACTCAGCGCCACGCAGGCGTCAATCGCCGGGTGCACGCCGTAAACGTCAAAGTCGTCACCGTTTGGGATCGCCGCTTCCAGTTTCTCCAGCTGGCTGTCGAAATTGATTTTGGCATCCTTCACCGTCAGGCTTTCCCACACCAGGTCGAGAATGCGGCGATAGAGCTGCGGATCGGCAAACTCGGTCTGCTGACAGAAGGCCCAGTAATTGGGGAACATCCGCTCGCACAGACAGGCCATAAAGGTCATGTGCTGCCAGCTTTCCAGCTTCGCCAGACGCAAATGGACGGGGTTCTGTAACATCAAACTTACTCTCGGTAGATTAGCTGGCGGCAGTGTACCGCAAAAGCCGCACACAAACAGCGTTAGCGCGCATTTTGCCACTTCACAAAAGCGGGACGGCCAGATGCCACGGCATCGGCCCAGCGCGTTGGCTCCGGCAAGCGGTAGCCAGCCATGCAGGCCTCAACCCAGTGCAGTGCGCTATCGAGGCTGACGCGGTGGCCGGTTGAGACAAACAGCGGATTGCAGCGCGTCTTGCTGCGCCACACCCAGGCAATCTGCTCGCCTTTATCCATCAGCGGCTGACGACTGCCCGGTGCCGCATCCAGCTCAGCGAAACGGCCGCACAGGCGCTTTTTCGCTACGCCGATGGTTGGCACATCCAGCAGCGAGCCGAAATGCGCAGCAACGCCCAGCCGGCGCGGATGAGAGATGCCATGGCCGTCGACGAACAGCAGATCGGGCCGCTGCGACAATTGCTGCCACGCCGCCTGCAGGGCTGGAATTTCGCGAAACGAGAGAAAACCGGGGATGTAAGGCATGGTGGTCGCGACACGCGCGATGCGATGCTCCACCAGCGTTAATGAAGGGTATTCGAGGATCACCAGGGCGGCGCGCGTTACCTCGCCGCCCTGTTCAAAACCGACATCGGCGCCGCCAATGAAGCGCGGCGGCAGTACGTCAAAATCATCCTGCCGCACCACGCTGGCGGCGAGCTGTACCTGTTGCTGTCGTAGTGCGGCTAAATCCATGCTTATCCCTGATGATATGGTCGTGATAGCCGATGCACCGCCTCCACAAACGCGCCAGCGTGCTCTGGCGGAACATCCTGATGAATCCCGTGACCGAGGTTGAAGACGTGGCCTTCGCCTGCGCCAAAGCCTTCCAGAATCCCTGCCACTTCCTGCTCAATTCGTGCAGGGGGTGCATACAGCATAGACGGATCCATGTTGCCCTGCAGCGCGACTTTATCGCCCACACGGCGCCGCGCTTCGCCAATATCGGTGGTCCAGTCAAGACCCAGCGCATCACAGCCGGTGGCCGCCATCTCTTCCAGCCACTGGCCGCCGCCCTTGGTAAACAGGGTGATGGGCACGCGTCGTCCTTCGTTCTCATGCAGCACGCTGTCGACGATTTTGTGCATGTAATAGAGCGAGAACTCGCGATAGTCGCGCCCGGTCAGCACGCCGCCCCAGGTATCAAACACCATCACCGACTGCGCACCCGCTTTAATCTGCGCGTTGAGGTAAAGGATCACGCTCTCTGCCAGCTTATCCAGCAGCGCGTGCAGTGTCTGCGGCTCGGCGTACATCATCTTCTTGATTTTGGTGAAAGCCTTGCTGCTGCCGCCTTCTACCATGTAGGTTGCCAGCGTCCACGGGCTGCCGGAGAAACCGATCAGCGGCACTTCGCCCTTGAGGTTATGACGGATGGTGCGCACCGCATTCATCACGTAACCCAGCTCCTGCTCCGGATCCGGCACCGGTAGTTTATCCACATCGGCACGGCAGGCGATGGGGTGGGAGAAACGCGGGCCTTCGCCGGTCTCAAAGTAGAGCCCCAGGCCCATCGCATCCGGAATGGTCAGGATATCGCTGAAGAGGATCGCGGCATCCAGCGCATAGCGGCGCAGCGGCTGCAGGGTAACTTCGCACGCCAGCTCCGCGTTCTTACACAGCGACATAAAATCACCGGCTTCAGCGCGCGTGGCTTTGTATTCCGGCAGGTAACGCCCGGCTTGTCGCATCATCCATACCGGGGTGATATCCACCGGCTGGCGTAACAGGGCGCGCAGATAACGATCGTTCTTCAGTTCACTCATAATGGGCTCTCTCATGCTAAGGCCGGCAGTGTAGCATTTTCACGCCGCGCTGGCGCGACACAGCGCAACCGTATCTTCAATCAGCCGGCGCGCCACGGTGCCCGGCGGCGGCAACAGGGGCAGATCGTCGTAGCGATACCAGCCAGCATCCAGCAGCTCTTTACCATCGTGCTGCAGCTCGCCGCCATCGTACTCCGCCATGAACGCCATCATCAGCGAGTGCGGGAACGGCCACGGCTGCGAGGTCACGTAACGCACATTTTTTACCCGCACGTTGCTCTCTTCCATCACCTCGCGGGCCACCGCCTGCTCCAGCGTTTCGCCGACTTCGACAAACCCGGCCAGCACGGTGTAGATGCTGTTGCGATGGCGCGCATGGTTTGCCAGCAGGATCTCCTCACCGCGACGAATCGCCACAATGATGCAGGGGGCGATTTGCGGATAGTAGCGCTCGCGGCAGTGGCTGCACAGGCAGGCAAATTCGCGCTTGCTGTGCTGCATTTCATGGCCGCAATAGCCGCACCAGCGATGCGAACGGTAGAACTCAGCCAGCTGCACGCCGCGCCCGGCGAGCTGAAACAGACCGACATCTTCGTCAATCAGCTGGCGCACCGAGGCCATATTGTCCGGACGCGCTTCGCATACCAGCCAGACGTTTTCGCCCTGCCACTCGCCAATCACTTTGCCGCTGCTGCCGGTCAGGCCAAACTCGCCGGATAAGCCATGCGGCAACTCGCCTTGCGGCAACCAAAGTTTCTGCGCGGAGCTGACAATCCACCAGCCAGCGTCTACGCTTGAGATCTCACGTTGCATCTTAATCGTTGTCCTTAGCGTCAAATGGCACGCTGAAATCCTGATGTTAAGTGTGTAATAAACAACTATAACTCACCTGGAGCCCCGTATGCTTACCCAGTTAGATAACCTGACCGAGCGTGTAGGTGGCGGTAATGAATTAGTCGACTCATGGTTGCGCGCCCGTCGACAACTGCTCGTCACCTATTACGAGTTAATTGGCATGAAGCCGAACAAAGAAGCGCTGACCGCGCTGGATGAACAGGCGCTGGATGCGTTTTGCCATCGTCTGGTGGACTATCTCTCTACCGGCCACTTCAGCGTTTACGAGCGCATCATCAGCGAGATGTCCGGCGACAGCCCGATGATTGCGGCGGCGCAGATCTATCCGGCGCTGGAAGGCAATACTGAACGTCTGATGCAACTGTATGACAGCCATCTGCAGCAGGCCATTAATGACGACAACTGCGTGGATTTCCAGCAGGCGCTGTCAGAAGTGGGCGAAGCGCTGGAGTCACGCTTTACGCTGGAAGACAAACTGATTCAGCTCGCCTGGGATAACCAGCTGGCGCGCCCGCCGGTGGCCAATGACAGCACCATTGCTCGTCCGGCCTGAACCGCTGCAGTTGTAAAAGACTTGTTATTCAGGAAAAGCCCTTTTATGCTGAATGGGCTTTTTTATTGTCTTTTTAAACGACAATCCACAATCAAACTTTGCGATATAAGCGCAGCGTGCAGCAGTCAGTAAAGTCGCTTATCGCGTAAAACGTAAACTTGTCGGAGTGCCCTTAGGGGCTGAGACCGTTAATTCGGGATCCGCGGAACCTGATCAGGTTAGTACCTGCGAAGGGAACAAGAGTAGATGTGATCAGCACGGTGCAGTCAGGCGCCCGCACCGTTTCTGTTACTCCTTCCGGACTCCGGACAAGCAGCTTCCCCTTGTTTTCAGGAAACTTGCTATGTCTGATGCTAAAACCTCACGTCGTGAACAACGCGCGCAGGCGCAAAAATTTATCGATTCGCTCCAGGGAACCGCCTTCCCTAACTCAAAACGTATCTGGATCAGCGGCAGCCGCGCGGATATCCGCGTCCCGATGCGCGAAATTCAGCTCAGCCCGACGCACACCGGCGGCAGCAAAGATCATCCGCAATACGCAGAAAATGAACCGGTGCCGGTGTATGACACTGCCGGTGCCTATGGCGATCCCCACGCGACCATTAATGTGCATCAGGGTCTGGCAAAATTACGCGCCGGCTGGATCGCCGAACGCAACGACAGCGAAACCATCAGCGCACTCAGCTCAAGCTACAGTCAGCAGCGGCTGGCAGATGACGGGCTGGATCATCTGCGTTTTGAACACCTGCCGCTGCCGCGCCGGGCCAAAGCGGGTCGCCGCGTCACGCAGTTGCACTATGCGCGTCAGGGCATCATCACGCCGGAGATGGAGTTCATCGCGCTGCGCGAAAACATGGGCCGTGAGCGTATCCGCAGTGCAACGCTGTTGCAGCAGCACGCCGGCCACGGCTTTGGCGCGCAGCTGCCGGAGAATATCAGCGCCGAATTCGTGCGCGCCGAAGTGGCCAGCGGCCGCGCCATCATTCCTGCCAACATCAATCACCCCGAATCAGAGCCGATGATTATCGGCCGCAATTTTCTGGTAAAGGTTAACGCCAACATCGGCAACTCGGCGGTAAGTTCGTCGATTGAAGAGGAAGTGGAAAAACTGGTGTGGGCCACGCGCTGGGGGGCAGATACCGTGATGGATCTGTCGACCGGCCGCTATATCCATGAAACGCGCGAGTGGATTTTGCGCAACAGTCCGGTGCCGATCGGCACGGTGCCAATCTATCAGGCGCTGGAAAAGGTCAACGGTATTGCAGAGGATCTTAACTGGGACATTTTCCGCGATACCCTGCTGGAACAGGCTGAGCAGGGCGTTGATTACTTCACCATTCACGCGGGCGTGCTGCTGCGCTATGTGCCGATGACCGCACAACGGCTGACCGGCATCGTGTCGCGCGGCGGCTCCATCATGGCGAAGTGGTGCCTGTCACATCATCAGGAAAACTTCCTCTACCAGCATTTCCGCGAAATCTGTGAAATCTGCGCCGCCTATGATGTCGCGCTGTCGCTCGGTGATGGTTTACGTCCCGGCTCGATTCAGGACGCCAACGACGAAGCCCAGTTTGCCGAACTGCGTACCTTAGGCGAGCTGACGCAAATCGCCTGGCAATATGATGTGCAGGTCATGATTGAAGGCCCCGGTCACGTGCCGATGCAGATGATCCGCCGCAATATGACCGAGCAGCTGGAACACTGCCATGAAGCGCCGTTTTATACGCTGGGCCCGCTGACGACCGATATCGCGCCGGGCTACGATCATTTCACCTCCGGGATTGGCGCCGCCATGATCGGCTGGTTTGGCTGCGCGATGCTGTGCTACGTCACGCCGAAAGAGCACCTTGGCCTGCCGAATAAAGAGGATGTTAAGCAGGGGCTGATTACCTACAAGATCGCGGCGCACGCAGCCGATCTGGCTAAAGGCCATCCCGGCGCGCAGATCCGCGACAACGCCATGTCGAAAGCTCGCTTCGAGTTCCGCTGGGAAGATCAGTTTAATCTGGCGCTCGATCCGCATACCGCGCGGGCCTATCACGACGAAACCCTGCCGCAGGAATCCGGCAAAGTGGCCCACTTCTGTTCCATGTGCGGCCCCAAATTCTGTTCAATGAAAATCACCCAGGAAGTGCGCGAATTTGCCGCCCGCCAGCAGGCTGAAGCCCAGCCGATAGCGCTGGGCATGGCGCAAATGTCCGATGCCTTCCGTAGCCGTGGCGGCGAGCTGTATCACGCCGCCGATGCCCTGAAAGAGGAAAAATGATGACTGAAGCCTTCCCTGCCACCGCGCCAAAACTGGGGCTCTATCCGGTTGTCGACAGCGTGTTGTGGATTGAACGCCTGCTGGCAGCCGGCGTGCGCACCCTGCAGTTGCGCATTAAAGATGGCGAGGATCGCCAGATTGAAGCCGCAGTACGCGATGCCATCGCCCTGGGCAAACAGTACGGTGCGCGGCTGTTTATCAACGATTACTGGCGCTTAGCGATTAAGTACAACGCTTATGGTGTGCATCTTGGTCAGGAGGATCTGGATGTGGCCGACCTGGACGCTATCCGCCACGCCGGCTTACGCCTGGGTCTGTCGACACACGATGACGCCGAGCTGGATCGCGCGCTGGCGCTGCGTCCGTCCTATATTGCGCTCGGCCACATCTTTCCGACACAAACCAAAGAGATGCCCTCTGCGCCACAGGGCATAGCCGAGCTGAAGCGCCATCTGGCGCGGCTGCAGCATATCCCCACCGTGGCGATTGGCGGCATTTCGCTGGCACGCGTGCCGGAGGTACTGGCGACCGGTGTCGGCAGCATTGCCGTGGTCAGCGCGATTACCCAGGCGGAAGACTGGCAGGCGGCCACCCGCCAGCTGCTGGCGCTGGTAGAATCCCCAGAGCATGTCGCAAAAGCGTTGTAACTGACTGCAACGGCGCTAAAAATCCGCGAATACGGCGCGCAAACGGCAGCAGTCAGGGCTGGCGCGACCGGGGACAATCGCTAAAGTGAGCCTGCCCGCTGTCGCTTGCAGCGGGCCAGGGCTGGCTTCCCCGACTCTCTGTCCGGCCCTGCCTTTCCACCGTTATTCTGTCAGGGAGGTGATATGGCGCGTTTCCGCACTGCAGGCCTGCATGGCACGCTCCACAGCTGCGCCGAGGCTGGCAATCGCCTGCTCGGTTTGCTCATTCATTGGCAGACCATAATTGAGGCGCAGACAGTTGCGATATTTACCCGCCGCCGAAAACAGCGAACCGACCGCCACCTGGATTTTCAGCTCCCGCAACTCCGCATTCAGCCGCACCGCATCAAAGGCTTCCGGCAGTTCAATCCACATCAGGAAACTGCCCTGCGGCCGCGAAACGCAAATACCGCAGGGAAAATAGTGGCGCACCCAGCAGCTGAACGTCTCATAGTTACGCTGATACACCTGGCGCATGCGGCGCAAATGCGGCAGGTAATGGCCCTGACGAATAAACTCCGCGACCGCATACTGCGGCTGCGTTGCCGTCGAACCGGTGCCAATATATTTCATGTGCAGTACGCGATCGCGATAGCGTCCCGGCGCGACCCAGCCCACACGCAAGCCGGGTGCCAGGGTTTTGGAAAACGAACTGCACAGCAGCACGCGGCCATCCATATCCAGCGATTTGATGGTGATCGGACGCGGATACTCCCACGCCAGCTCGCCGTAAACATCATCTTCAATGATCGCCGCGTCAAAGCGCTGCGCCAGCGTCAGCAGCGCGCGCTTACGCGTTTCCGGCATGATAAATCCGAGCGGATTATTGCAGTTGGGTACCACCACTACCGCTTTGATTGGCCACTGCTCAAACGCCAGCTCCAGCGCCTCAAGACTGATCCCGCTGACCGCATCGGTAGGGATTTCAATGGCGCGGATGCCCAGACCGCGCAGCGTCTGCATGGTGCCGTGAAACGCCGGCGACTCGACGGCAATGATATCGCCTGGCTCGCACACGGCGCGAATCGACACCGACAGCGCTTCATGGCAACCGGTGGTGATGACAATTTCTTCCGCCGTTAGCTGACAGCCGCTGTCAATTGTCAGCCGCGCAATTTGCTCGCGCAGCGCTGCCACGCCGAGCAGGCTGTCATAGTTGAGCTGATCAATATCCTGCTTCTGCGCCATGCGGCCCATGATTTTCCACAGCGGCTTGAGTGTCGGCTGGGTCAGGTCCGGCATGCCGCTGCCCAGCTGCAGCACGTCGCCATTAATGCGGCTGCTCAGCAGCTCCAGTACCGATTCCCACTGGGTGATCTCAACCGGACGCTGTACGGGGCGGGTCATCGCAGGAACCGGCGGCGTGGCTTTACGGGTGGCGACAAAATAGCCGGAACGCGGCTGCGGCACGATAAGCTGCTTCTCTTCCAGCAGATGATAAGCCTGCTGCACGGTGCTGATGCTGACGCCGTGCTCAATGCTGAGCGTACGCACCGAGGGCAAGCGTTCGCCGCTGCGATACAGCCCCTGCTCAATACGGTCTGAAAGCAGACAGGCCAGATGTTGATAGCGCGTCATTGTGTGCCTCGCTGCGTTAACGGTAATAAAAAACAGTACAGATGACGCCTATTTCTACCATTCAGATCGGTACGGGCGCAATCTGTATGTTAAAGATAAGAGATTTTTGAATCTGTATTGCATTCGCCATCAGAGGGAAAATGTCGTTCAGACATCATACTGAGGGCTGGGATTATGGAATTCGATCAGAACCGGGCGGCAAAACCGTTCAGCGTGACCTTACTCGACATCTTTCGTGGCGGCGTGCGCGCAATCAAACGCTGGCAGGCCAGACGGGAAACGCGGGAGATTCTTTCGCACCTGAGTGATGCGCAGCTGCGTGACATCGGGCTGACGCGTCAGGATATCAATCAGAAATAACGCGGATTTCAGACGAAAAAAAACCCTGCCGAGGCAGGGTTTTTTCATGGTCAGCAGAGCAGACGATTATTCGTCGTCGCTACCGCCCAGACCGGCGTTCAGCAGCTCAGCGAGGCTGGCAGAGGCTTCATCCGCAGTCACCTGCGGTGCAACCGGTGCTTCACCTGCCTGACGGCGACGCATACGATCCTGGTGGTAAGCATAACCGGTACCGGCCGGGATCAGACGACCCACGATAACGTTCTCTTTCAGGCCGCGCAGTTCGTCGCGCTTGCCTGCTACCGCTGCTTCGGTCAGGACACGGGTGGTCTCCTGGAACGATGCCGCAGAGATGAACGATTCGGTTGCCAGCGAGGCTTTGGTGATACCCAGCAGGTCACGCATGTACGTCGCGCCGATTTTGCCGTTCGCTTCCAGATCGCGGTTGGAGATCTTGATACGAGAGACTTCCGCCTGCTCGCCTTCCAGGAACTCCGAGCTACCCGCGTTCATGATGGTTGCTTTACGCAGCATCTGACGCACGATGACCTCGATGTGTTTATCGTTAATCTTAACGCCCTGCAGGCGGTAAACTTCCTGCACTTCGTTAGTGATGTAACGGGTCACAGCATGGACGCCACGCAGACGCAGGATGTCGTGCGGAGACTCTGGGCCGTCGGATACGACGTCACCACGTTCTACACGCTCACCTTCGAATACGTTGAGCTGACGCCATTTCGGAATCATCTCTTCATACGGATCGCTACCGTCAACCGGGGTGATCACCAGACGACGCTTGCCTTTGGTCTCTTTACCGAAGGAGATGATACCGCTGATCTCCGCCAGGATAGCTGGCTCTTTCGGACGACGCGCTTCGAACAGGTCGGCAACGCGTGGCAGACCACCGGTGATGTCCTTGGTACCGCCAGATTCCTGCGGAACACGCGCCAGGGTATCACCCGAGCTGATCTTCACGCCATCTTCCAGCTGCACAATCGCTTTACCTGGCAGGAAGTACTGTGCCGGCATGTCGGTGCCCGGGATCAGTACGTCGTTGCCGTTGGCATCAACGATTTTCAGTGCCGGACGCAGGTCTTTACCGCCCGCAGTACGCTCTGCAGAATCCAGTACCACCAGCGATGACAGACCGGTGAGGTCGTCAGTCTGACGGGTAATGGTCTGACCGTCGATCATGTCGGTGAAGCGGATGAAACCGCCCACTTCGGTGATAACCGGCATGGTGTGTGGATCCCAGTTTGCAACGGTTTCGCCCGCGGCAACCTGCTCGCCATCACCTTTCGCCATGACCGCACCGTAAGGCACTTTATAGCTCTCTTTGGTACGACCGAACTCGTCGATCATCTTCAGCTCAACGTTACGCGAGACGATAACCAGTTTCCCGGAGGAGTTGGTTACTGACTTGGCGTTGGTCAGCTTGATAGTACCTTTGTTCTTCACCTGAATGCTGGATTCAGCTGCCGCACGCGATGCCGCACCACCGATGTGGAAGGTACGCATGGTCAGCTGGGTACCCGGCTCACCGATGGACTGTGCTGCGATAACGCCGATGGCCTCACCTTTGTTGATGATGTGACCACGTGCCAGATCGCGACCGTAGCAGTGTGCACACACACCGAAGTCGGTTTCACAGCTCACCACGGAACGCACTTTAATTGCGTCCACGGAGTTCAGTTCAACCACGTCACACCAGTGCTCATCGATCAGGGTGTTACGCGGGATCAGGATGTCCGCAGTGCCCGGCTTCAGCACGTCTTCTGCCGTCACACGACCCAGTACACGCTCACGCAGCGGCTCTTTAACGTCGCCACCTTCGATGACCGGAGTCATCATGATGCCTTCGAATGTGCCACAGTCGTCTTCGGTGACCACCAGGTCCTGCGCCACGTCAACCAGACGACGGGTCAGGTAACCGGAGTTCGCCGTTTTCAGTGCGGTATCGGCCAGACCTTTACGCGCACCGTGGGTCGAGATGAAGTACTGGAGTACGTTCAGACCTTCACGGAAGTTCGCGGTGATCGGCGTCTCGATGATGGAGCCATCTGGCTTCGCCATCAGACCACGCATACCTGCCAGCTGACGAATCTGTGCCGCAGAACCACGCGCACCGGAGTCGGCCATCATGTAGATGCTGTTGAACGAAACCTGCTGCTCTTCTTCGCCGTGACGGTTGATCACGGTTTCGGTCTGCAGGTTATCCATCATCGCTTTGGATACGCGTTCGTTAGCCGCAGCCCAGATATCGATGACTTTGTTGTAACGTTCGCCCGCGGTAACCAGACCAGACTGGAACTGCTCCTGAATCTCGGCCACTTCCGCTTCAGCTTCTGCAATGATTTCTGCTTTCTTGGCAGGAATCACCATGTCGTCGATACCGACTGAGGCACCTGAACGGGCTGCATAGGCAAAGCCGGTGTACATGGTCTGGTCAGCAAAGATAACGGTCGGCTTCAGGCCCAGGATGCGGTAACAGGTGTTCAGCATCTTAGAGATCGCTTTCTTACCCAGCGCCTGGTTGACGATGGAGTAAGGCAGACCTTTCGGTACGATCATCCACAGGATCGCACGACCAATGGTGGTGTCGATCAGGCTGGTTTTCGCAACGAGTTCTTCCTGCTCATTTTTGCTGTATTCAGTGATACGCACTTTAACGCGTGCATGCAGCTCGGCCTGGCCAGCGCGGTAAACACGCTCAGCTTCTTTCGGGCCGGTCAGTACCATGCCTTCGCCTTTGGCGTTCACTTTGTCACGGGTCATGTAGTACAGACCCAGAACAACGTCCTGTGAAGGAACGATGATTGGCTCGCCGTTCGCTGGAGACAGAATGTTGTTGGTAGACATCATCAGCGCACGCGCTTCCAGCTGGGCTTCCAGCGTCAGCGGTACGTGAACAGCCATCTGGTCACCATCGAAGTCGGCGTTATACGCCGCACACACCAGCGGGTGCAGCTGGATCGCTTTACCTTCGATCAGTACCGGTTCAAACGCCTGGATACCCAGACGGTGCAGGGTTGGTGCACGGTTCAGCAGTACCGGGTGTTCGCGAATCACTTCATCCAGGATATCCCAGACGACCGCTTCTTCGCGCTCAACCATTTTCTTGGCCGCTTTAATGGTGGTCGCGAGGCCACGCAGTTCCAGCTTGCCGTAGATGAACGGTTTGAACAGCTCCAGTGCCATTTTCTTCGGCAGACCGCACTGATGCAGACGCAGGTATGGACCTACGGTGATAACCGAACGACCGGAGTAGTCAACACGTTTACCCAGCAGGTTCTGACGGAAACGACCCTGCTTACCTTTGATCATGTCGGCCAAAGATTTCAGAGGACGTTTGTTAGAGCCGGTGATGGCACGACCGCGACGGCCGTTATCCAGCAGGGCATCTACCGCTTCCTGCAGCATACGTTTTTCGTTACGTACGATGATATCTGGCGCAGCCAGATCCAGCAGACGCTTCAGACGGTTGTTACGGTTGATCACGCGACGATACAGATCGTTCAGATCCGACGTAGCGAAACGACCGCCGTCCAGCGGTACCAGCGGACGCAGATCTGGCGGCAGCACCGGCAGAACGGTCAGGATCATCCACTCTGGCTTGTTGCCAGACTGCACGAACGCTTCCAGCAGCTTGATACGCTTGGTCAGCTTTTTACGTTTGGTCTCAGAGTTGGTTTCGTTCAGCTCTTCACGCAGCTGCTCGCACTCCTGCTCCAGATCCATATTTTTCAGCAGCGCCTGGATAGCTTCCGCACCCATCTTCGCGTCGAATTCGTCACCGAACTCTTCCAGCGCGTCAAGGTACTGCTCTTCGGTCAGAATCTGACGTTTTTCCAGGTTGGTCATGCCGCCTTCGACCACTACATAAGATTCGAAGTACAGTACGCGCTCGATATCACGCAGCGGCATATCCAGCAGCAAACCGATGCGGGACGGCAGTGATTTCAGGAACCAGATGTGCGCGGTCGGCGAAGCCAGCTCGATGTGGCCCATACGCTCACGACGCACTTTGGTCTGCGTGACTTCAACGCCACACTTCTCACAGATCACGCCACGGTGTTTCAGACGCTTGTACTTACCGCACAGGCATTCGTAATCTTTTACCGGTCCGAAAATACGGGCACAGAAAAGACCGTCACGCTCCGGCTTGAAGGTACGGTAGTTAATGGTTTCCGGCTTTTTAACTTCACCGAAAGACCAGGAACGGATCATGTCTGGCGAGGCCAGCGCAATTTTGATCGCATCAAACTCTTCGGTTTTAGTTTGCGCTTTCAGAAACTTAAGTAAGTCTTTCACGGATTAGCTCCCGTCGGAGTGGAACTCTCAGGGACGCGCCAGGCGCGTCCCATAACCAGTACTTGCGAGTGCTTACTCGTCTTCCAGCTCGATGTTGATACCCAGCGAGCGAATCTCTTTCAACAGTACGTTGAAGGATTCCGGCATGCCCGGTTCCATCTGATGGTTGCCGTCAACGATGTTTTTATACATCTTGGTACGGCCGTTGACGTCATCAGACTTAACGGTAAGCATTTCCTGCAGGGTATACGCGGCACCGTATGCTTCCAGTGCCCACACTTCCATCTCACCGAAGCGCTGACCACCGAACTGCGCCTTACCACCCAGCGGCTGCTGCGTAACCAGGCTGTAAGAGCCGGTAGAACGGGCGTGCATCTTGTCGTCGACCAGGTGGTTCAGTTTCAGCATGTACATGTAACCTACGGTTACCTGACGCTCAAACTGCTCACCGGTACGGCCGTCGAACAGGGTGATCTGACCGGAAGAAGGCAGACCGCCGAGCTGCAGCAGCTCTTTGATTTCGCTCTCTTTCGCACCGTCGAACACTGGCGTCGCGATTGGCATACCTTTTTTCAGGTTCTCTGCCAGACGCAGCACTTCGTCGTCCGAGAAGGTGTTCAGGTCAACTTTCTGACGCACATCGGTGCCCAGATCGTAAGCACGCTGGATAAACTCACGCAGTTTGGCGACTTCTTCCTGCTTCTTCAGCATCGCATTGATCTTCTCACCAATGCCTTTCGCCGCCATACCCAGGTGGGTTTCCAGAATCTGACCGATGTTCATACGCGATGGTACGCCCAGCGGGTTCAGTACGATGTCGACCGGCGTACCGTTCTCATCGTATGGCATGTCTTCGATTGGGTTGATCTTCGAGATAACACCTTTGTTACCGTGACGCCCCGCCATTTTGTCACCAGGCTGAATCTGACGCTTAACGGCCAGATACACCTTGACGATTTTCAGCACGCCCGGTGCCAGATCGTCGCCCTGGGTGATCTTGCGACGCTTCGCTTCGAGTTTCTTCTCAAACTCGTGCTTCAGCTCGTCATACTGCTCAGCCAGCTGCTCCAGCGCGTTCTGCTTCTCTTCGTCGGTCAGACCGAGTTCCAGCCAGCGCTCACGTGGCAGCTTGTCCAGTTTCTCCGCTTCCACGCCACCTGAAATCAGGACGGCCTGGATACGGCTGAACAGGCCCGCTTCGAGGATCTGCAGTTCTTCAGACAGGTCTTTTTTCGCCTGCTTCAGCTGCATCTCTTCGATTTCCAGCGCGCGCTTGTCTTTTTCCACGCCATCGCGGGTGAAGACCTGTACGTCGATAACCGTACCGGAAACGCCGTTTGGCACGCGCAGTGACGAGTCTTTCACGTCAGAGGCTTTTTCACCGAAGATCGCACGCAGCAGTTTCTCTTCTGGCGTCAGCTGGGTTTCACCTTTCGGCGTCACCTTGCCTACCAGAATGTCGCCACCGGTCACTTCCGCACCGATATACACGATGCCGGATTCATCCAGTTTGGAGAGCGCAGCTTCACCCACGTTCGGGATGTCAGCGGTGATCTCTTCCGGCCCCAGTTTGGTGTCACGCGACACGCAAGCCAGTTCCTGAATGTGGATGGTGGTGAAACGGTCTTCCTGTACAACACGCTCAGAAACGAGGATGGAGTCTTCGAAGTTGTAACCGTTCCATGGCATGAACGCCACACGCATGTTCTGACCCAGCGCCAGCTCACCGAGGTCGGTAGACGGGCCGTCAGCCAGCACGTCGCCACGTTCGATAGGTTCACCCAGAGAAACACACGGCATCTGGTTGATGCAGGTGTTCTGGTTAGAACGGGTGTACTTGGTCAGGTTGTAGATGTCGATACCTGCTTCGCCCGGATACATCTCGTCTTCGTTAACTTTGATAACGATACGTGACGCATCGACGTACTGCACGGTACCACCACGTTTCGCGACAGCAGTTACACCGGAGTCGACTGCAACAGCACGTTCCATACCGGTACCAACCAGCGGCTTGTCAGCACGCAGGGTAGGTACAGCCTGACGTTGCATGTTCGCACCCATCAGGGCGCGGTTAGCATCATCGTGCTCCAGGAACGGGATCAGTGACGCACCGACAGAAACCACCTGCTGGGTGGAAACGTCCATGTAGTCAACCTGATCGCGGCTGAACAGGCTCGATTCACCTTTGCTACGGCACGTGACGAGATCGTCAACAAAGCTGCCGTCATCGGCGAGGTTGGTATTCGCCTGAGCGATAACGTAGTTACCCTCTTCGATAGCAGAGAGGTAATGAATTTCATCACTCACTTTACCGTCAACCACGCGGCGGTACGGCGTTTCGAGGAAGCCGTATTCGTTAGTCTGCGCGTAAACAGAGAGTGAGTTGATCAGACCGATGTTCGGACCTTCCGGGGTTTCGATTGGACATACGCGACCGTAGTGAGTCGGGTGTACGTCACGCACTTCGAAGCCGGCGCGTTCACGGGTCAGACCGCCTGGGCCCAGAGCAGAGATACGACGTTTGTGCGTAATCTCAGACAGCGGGTTGTTCTGGTCCATAAACTGGGACAGCTGGCTGGAACCAAAGAACTCTTTCACCGCGGCCGAAATTGGCTTGGCGTTGATCATGTCCTGTGGCATCAGCGTGTCGAGGTCGCCCAGAGACAGACGCTCTTTCACAGCGCGCTCTACACGCACCAGGCCAACGCGGAACTGGTTTTCCGCCATTTCGCCGACCGAACGGATACGACGGTTGCCGAGGTGGTCGATATCATCCACTTCGCCAATACCGTTACGGATACCGATGAGCTTCTTCATCACTTCGATGATGTCGTCTTTGCTCAGGATACCGGAACCTTCGATCTCGTCACGCAGCAGAGAACGGTTGAACTTCATGCGGCCAACGGCCGACAGATCGTAACGATCTTCAGAGAAGAACAGGTTCTCGAACAGGTTTTCTGCGGCTTCACGCGTTGGCGGCTCGCCAGGACGCATCATGCGGTAAATCTCAACCAGCGCGCTCAGGCGGTCGTTGGTTGGGTCAACGCGCAGCGTCTCAGAAATGTACGGGCCGTGATCCAGGTCGTTGGTGAACAGGGTTTCGATGCGCTTGTGACCGGACTGGCTCAGTTTCGCCAGCAGATCCAGTGACAGCTCCATGTTCGCCGGCACGATCAGCTCACCGGTGTTCAGATCGATGTAATCTTTCGCGACCACTTTGCCCGCGATGTACTCGACCGGCACTTCGATGTGCTGAATGTTGTCTTTTTCCAGCTGACGGATGTGGCGCGCAGTGATGCGACGACCTTTCTCAACGTAGACCGTGCCGTTGGCTTCGATATCGAAGGAGGCGGTTTCACCACGCAGGCGCTCAGGCACCAGTTCCATCTGCAGCTTGTTGTCGCGGATTTCAAACACCACTTTTTCGAAGAACAGATCAAGAATCTGCTCAGTGGTGTAATCCAGCGCGCGCAGGATGATACTGGCCGGCAGCTTACGACGACGGTCAATACGGACGAACAGGTTGTCTTTCGGGTCAAACTCAAAGTCGAGCCATGAACCGCGGTAAGGGATAATACGTGCGTTATACAGCACTTTACCGGAAGAGTGCGTTTTACCCTTATCGCTGTCAAAGAATACGCCAGGACTACGATGCAGCTGAGAAACGATAACACGCTCAGTACCGTTGATGACAAAGGTACCGTTGTCGGTCATGAGCGGAATTTCGCCCATGTACACTTCTTGTTCTTTGATGTCTTTGACGGTGCCTTCCGGCGCTTCGCGCTCGTAGATCACCAGACGCAGTTTAACGCGCAGCGGTGCGGAATACGTCACGCCACGGATCTGACATTCTGTCACGTCAAACACCGGCTCACCCAGACGGTAGCTGACATACTGCAACTCAGAGTTGCCGCTGTAGCTCGCGATTGGGAACACGGAACGGAAGGCTGCTTCCAGACCGTACTGGCCTTCTGGATCTTGCTCGATAAACTTCTGGAACGAGTCAAGCTGGATAGAAAGGAGATAAGGCACATCCAGTACTTGTGGACGTTTACCAAAATCCTTACGAATACGTTTTTTCTCGGTATAGGAGTAAACCATAGGGTTCCTCAGCTAGCTGACAAGTCGACCCACGCTGTCCGTCCTGAAGGGACAGTTCATGCAACACTATTTTGTTTTTCATGCGATGCGCGGCACCCCATGCAATACATCTTTCTATCACTCTTAAATCATTTCATCGCCGTTGCGCAGGCAGGGAACCCTCACAGGAAAGCGGTATATTAAGTCGTCGATAGAAAAAGATATTGAAGAGGAACAATGGACAAACAGTGCGAAACGCCATCATTCCCCTGTAGCGCAAAAAGGCTGGTGACCAAAAAGTCACCAGCCATCAGTCTGTTTACGCAGACTGCAACCCGAGGGTTGTCTTACTTAACTTCAACTTCAGCGCCAGCTTCTTTCAGAGCAGCTTCAAGTGCAGCTGCGTCGTCTTTGCTGATGCCTTCTTTGATTGCAGCTGGAGCAGCTTCAACCAGGTCTTTAGCTTCTTTCAGGCCCAGACCAGTTGCGCCACGAACGGCTTTGATTACAGCAACTTTGTTCGCGCCAGCAGCTTTCAGGATAACGTCGAATTCAGTTTTCTCTTCAACAGCTTCAGCCGGGCCAGCAGCAACAGCTACAGCAGCAGCAGCAGAAACGCCGAATTTTTCTTCCATAGCAGAAACCAGCTCAACTACTTCCATTACGGACATAGCTGCAACGGCTTCCAGGATTTGATCTTTAGTGATAGACATGACAATTGTTCCTAAGAATCAGTAAAAGTTTATACGTTAGCAAGTACGAAGAAAAAGAATCTGGCCTTAAGCCGCTTCTTTCGCGTCGCGAACAGCAGCCAGAGTGCGGACCAGCTTGCCAGCAGCAGCTTCTTTCATGGTCGACATCAGACGTGCCAGTGCTTCTTCGTAAGTCGGCAGCGTTGCCAGACGGTCAATTTGTGCCGCCGGGATCAGCTCACCTTCAAAGGCTGCAGCTTTGACCTCAAAGTTTGCATTCGCTTTCGCGAACTCTTTGAACAGACGAGCAGCAGCGCCCGGGTGTTCCATAGAGTATGCAATCAGGGTCGGACCAACAAACGTGTCTTTCAGGCACTCGAATGGAGTACCTTCAACGACGCGGCGCAGCAGGGTGTTACGAACAACACGCATGTAGACGCCAGCTTCACGACCTGCTTTACGCAGTTCAGTCATTTTATCAACGGTAACGCCACGGGAATCCGCAACAACCGCTGAAAGCGCGCCTTTGGCTACTTCGCTAACTTCAGCAACAATTGCTTGTTTGCCTTGAAGATTTAATGCCATTAGCTTTGCTCCTGGATTTGACCGGGAAAATTTCCCGGAACTCACTTCACTTACACACCCGAAGGCCGTAAGCGCGTTACACGGTGAGCAGAATCCAGTGAAGAAAAAATTCTTTTTGGTTCTGTCACCGTCTACGCAGGATATTAAGCATCACTTCCGAAGAGGTTCTGCTCCTGCGGTCTTGGACGGAGGCCAGGATCAGGCCTGGCTCCAACCTTAGTCGCTGAATGACAAGGTGTTTAGACCTGTGCACTCCGCGACTATGAATTTGGGTTCTGAATTGACGGATCAACCAGAACAACGGGCGTAAGATTCTAGATGAATTTTTCGCCCGTTACAAGCAGCAATTAGTTTGCTGCTGCGTTCAGACCAGCCTGGTCAACGGCAACGCCGGCACCCATGGTGGTAGAAATGCTGACTTTCTTGATGTACACGCCTTTCGCCTGAGCAGGTTTAGCTTTTTTCAGCGCAACCAGCAGAGATTCCAGGTTTTCTTTCAGTTTGTCAGCATCGAAGTCCACTTTACCGATGGTGGTGTGGATGATGCCGTTTTTGTCGTTACGGTAACGAACCTGACCCGCTTTAGCGTTTTTCACAGCTTCAGCAACGTTAGGAGTTACGGTACCAACTTTCGGGTTTGGCATCAGACCACGTGGGCCCAGAACCTGGCCCAGCTGGCCAACAACGCGCATTGCATCCGGAGAAGCAATAACAACGTCAAAGTTCATTTCGCCTTTCTTGATCTGATCAGCCAGGTCTTCCATACCTACCAGCTCAGCGCCAGCTGCTTTAGCAGCTTCAGCGTTTGCGCCCTGGGTAAAGACGGCAACACGTACTGAACGACCAGTACCGTGTGGCAGAACGGTCGCGCCGCGTACGTTCTGGTCAGATTTACGTGCATCGATGCCGAGGTTAACAGCAACGTCCACGCTCTCTACGAATTTAGCGGTAGCCAGTTCTTTCAGCAGAGCAACAGCTTCGTTGATGTCATACTGTTTAGTCGCATCAACTTTGTCACGGATCACGCGCATGCGCTTGGTCAGCTTAGCCATTTCTTAGTCCTCCACTACCAGGCCCATGGAACGAGCAGTACCTTCGATAGAGCGAGTCATCGCTTCTACGTCAGCACCAGTCATGTCCGCAGCTTTGGTTTCTGCGATTTCACGTACCTGAGCACGAGTTACTTTACCGACTTTATCTTTGTTCGGCTTACCAGAACCAGACTTGATGCCTGCTGCTTTTTTCAGCAGAACGGCAGCCGGAGGCGTTTTGGTAACGAAGGTGAAAGAACGGTCGCTGTATACGGTGATAACTACTGGAGTCGGCAGACCCTTTTCCAGTGATTCTGTTTTGGCGTTGAACGCTTTACAGAATTCCATGATGTTAACACCCTGCTGACCCAGAGCCGGACCAACTGGTGGGCTCGGGTTAGCCATACCAGCTGCAACCTGCAGCTTGACGTAGGCTTGTACTTTCTTGGCCATGATATTTCCTCTATTGGGTATAGCGCCTGGCGAACAGGCTCCCCGTGATAACGATTTACACGCTGTTGCCAGCGCATAAAAACAAAAGGCGCGAAATTATAGGTAAATTTCGCGCCTTCCGCAAGAGCTAAAAAGTGAACAAAAGGCTTAGCCTTTCTCCACCTGAGCAAAGTCGAGTTCTACCGGCGTTGCACGGCCGAAGATAGAAACAGAAACCTTCAGGCGGCTCTTCTCGTAATCCACTTCTTCGACCACACCGTTGAAGTCGGCAAACGGGCCGTCGTTGACACGCACCATCTCGCCTGGCTCGAACAGCGTTTTCGGACGCGGCTTGTCACCCACCTGCTGCAGGCGGTTCATGATCGCATCCACTTCTTTATCACTGATCGGTGCCGGACGGTCAGAGGTACCACCAATGAAGCCCATTACACGCGGTACACTGCGCACTAAGTGCCAGCTGGCGTCATTCATCACCATCTGGACCAGTACGTAACCAGGGAAGAATTTGCGTTCGCTTTTGCGACGCTGGCCGCCACGGATTTCCACGACTTCTTCAGTCGGCACCATGACTTCGCCAAACAGTTCTTCCATGTTGTGCAGTTTGATATGCTCTTGCAGCGACTTGGCTACGCGGGCTTCAAAACCGGAAAACGCCTGAACGACGTACCAGCGTTTTTTTGGAGCTTCAGACATCTCAGAACCTCAGGCCAGTGATAAACGATACCAGACGGACCAGAATACCATCCAGCCCCCACAAAATCAGTGACATCACGGCAGTGACCGCGGCAACGATTAACGTGGTGTGCAATGTTTCCTGGCGAGTTGGCCAGATGACCTTACGCATTTCGGTTCTTGCTTCACGTGCAAAAGCCACGGTTGCTTTACCTTTGGTAGTCAGCAACGCAATGCCGCCCGCCGCAGCGATCAACACCACGACAGCCAGCGCGCGTAAAGGCAGTGTCACATCGCGATACAGGTAGTTACCGACGATTGCTACCAGCAGCAATGCGATCACAACTACCCACTTTACCGCTTCCAGGCCGCGCCCGCTCCCTTGAGCTTCGGTATTCGCACTCATAAACCAACCTGCCACAATAATTCAGAAACTATTCTGCCCCGCAGAGCGAGGCATCCAAACCGAATGCGCTTTTGGGCATAACTCGGTATCCAGCGCCGTAATACAGAGCCTGTCTCAGCAATGATTATGATCGAAAATCACTGATGAGCCAGGTTCTGGTTAACAGCGTACAAAAAGGGCATCAAATGATGCCCTTTCCGTGTGCATTGCGTCAAATATTATCGCTATTACGCGATAACTTTAGCAACAACGCCCGCGCCAACGGTACGGCCGCCTTCGCGGATTGCGAAGCGCAGACCTTCGTCCATTGCGATTGGATGGATCAGGGTAACAACCATTTTGATGTTGTCGCCTGGCATTACCATCTCAACGCCTTCTGGCAGCTCTACTGAACCGGTTACGTCAGTGGTACGGAAGTAGAACTGTGGACGGTAGCCTTTGAAGAACGGAGTATGACGGCCGCCTTCGTCTTTAGACAGAACGTAAACTTCTGACTCGAACTGGGTGTGTGGCTTGATGGTACCTGGCTTAGCCAGAACCTGACCACGCTGGATCTCTTCACGCTTGATACCGCGCAGCAGAACACCACAGTTCTCGCCTGCCTGACCCTGGTCCAGCAGTTTGCGGAACATTTCAACACCGGTACAGGTAGACTTGGCAGTCGCTTTGATACCTACGATTTCTACTTCGTCGCCCACTTTCACGATGCCGCGCTCAACACGACCGGTAACAACGGTACCACGGCCAGAGATTGAGAATACGTCTTCGATTGGCAGCAGGAACGGCAGGTCGATAGCACGGACTGGATCCGGGATGTAGTTATCCAGGTGCGTAGCCAGCTCAACGATTTTCGCTTCCCACTCAGCGTCGCCTTCCAGCGCTTTCAGCGCAGAACCGCGTACGATTGGGGTATCGTCGCCAGGGAAGTCGTAAGCAGACAGCAGGTCACGCACTTCCATCTCAACCAGTTCCAGCAGCTCTTCGTCATCAACCATGTCGCACTTGTTCAGGAACACGATGATGTAAGGAACGCCAACCTGACGACCCAGCAGGATGTGCTCACGGGTCTGAGGCATTGGGCCATCAGTCGCCGCAACAACCAGGATCGCGCCGTCCATCTGCGCAGCACCGGTGATCATGTTTTTCACATAGTCGGCGTGGCCTGGGCAGTCAACGTGTGCGTAGTGACGGGTCGGGGTTTCATATTCAACGTGAGAGGTGTTGATGGTGATACCACGAGCCTTCTCTTCTGGCGCGTTATCGATCTGATCGAATGCACGCGCCTGGCCGCCGTAGGTTTTAGCCAGAACGGTGGTGATTGCCGCAGTCAGAGTGGTTTTACCGTGGTCGACGTGACCGATGGTGCCCACGTTTACGTGCAGTTTGTTACGTTGAAATTGCTCTTTAGCCATCGCTTGTCCCTCTAAGACACGGATATATCAAAGATATCGTCACATTAACCAGGCAAAACCTGATGTTAGTTTTACAGAGAGAGAATCAGGAGAGAGATAAAGGAAGTGGTGCTGATACCCAGAGTCGAACTGGGGACCTCACCCTTACCAAGGGTGCGCTCTACCAACTGAGCCATATCAGCACATCTGGAGCGGGCAGCGGGAATCGAACCCGCATCATCAGCTTGGAAGGCTGAGGTAATAGCCATTATACGATGCCCGCATCCTGGAACTCGGCTACCTGTTCTTTCTGTAGCTTATGAATAATAAAAGAAGACCTTCTATTATTCGAGCCAGTCAGAGTTTCCGACTGACGGTGATCACGCTACTGCGCAATCTGAATTCGAAGGTGAGAGAGTTGAACTCACCCATCAGATAAGCCTTTATCTGACGCTCAACCGAGAGGTTGAGATGGTGGTGGGAGAAGGATTCGAACCTTCGAAGTCTGTGACGGCAGATTTACAGTCTGCTCCCTTTGGCCGCTCGGGAATCCCACCTACTTGATGGTGCCGGCTACCGGAATCGAACTGGTGACCTACTGATTACAAGTCAGTTGCTCTACCAACTGAGCTAAGCCGGCATCAAGTGACGCGCATTCTAGGAAGACCGGGTTCAGGATGCAACAAAAAAATTGCTAAATTTGCACTACCGCTTACTATTTGTGCAAAACCTCGCAAAACGCCCCGCCAGCGCAGCAAAAAGCAGCAAACATGGTGTGTTTTTCCGCCAGCCCACAGCCTGATTATTCTTTGATACTGCGTTAGCCTCATACTGTGATCATAAAAATGCGGGCCTGCTTACGAAAGCGTGCTCAGGTTTATCATTTTACTTCTTTTTAAAGTCACACTGGTGTTACCCTCCTGCCCATTGTTCTCGTTAAATTACCCCTGTGACGTACAACTGAGTTCGACACATCGCTGTATGCCTGTTGCTGCAAGGTGTTGATGAGCCAGAATTTGCGGTCAGATGCATGCTTATGAGTAAAAAAACGACGCCACTGACGACGCCCTACCTGCAGTTTGATCGCCAGCAATGGGCTGCGCTGAGAGATTCTGTACCGATGACGCTGGCCGCCAGTGAAATTGAACGGCTGCGCGGTATCAATGAAGATCTTTCGCTGGAAGAAGTTGCCGAGATCTATCTGCCGCTATCACGTCTGCTGAACTTCTATATCAGTTCAAATCTGCGCCGTCAGGCGGTGCTGGAGCAGTTCCTTGGCACCAATGGCCAGAAGATCCCTTACATTATCAGTATTGCCGGCAGTGTCGCCGTCGGTAAAAGCACCACCGCCCGCGTGCTACAGGCGCTGCTTAGCCGCTGGCCCGAACACCGTAAGGTGGAACTCATCACCACCGATGGCTTTTTGCACCCTAATGCGGTGCTGAAAGAGCGCGGCCTGATGAAAAAGAAAGGCTTCCCGCAGTCGTATGATATGCATCGACTGGTGAAGTTCGTATCGGATTTGAAATCGGGCGCCAGTCAGGTCACCGCACCGGTGTATTCACACCTGATTTACGATGTCATCCCGGATGGCGATAAGGTGGTGCAGCAGCCGGACATCCTGATTCTGGAAGGGCTGAACGTCCTGCAGAGCGGTATGGATTATCCGCACGATCCGCATCATGTATTTGTCTCAGATTTCGTCGACTTTTCAATATATGTTGATGCGCCAGAAAATTTATTAGAGCGCTGGTACGTTAATCGCTTTCTTAAATTCCGCGAAGGTGCCTTCAGCGATCCGGACTCTTATTTCCACCACTATTCTCAGCTGCCTGAAGAGGAAGCAGAGAGTATTGCACGTGGGTTATGGAAAGAGATTAACTGGCTGAATTTAAAAGAAAACATCTTACCTACACGTGAGCGGGCCAGCCTGATCATGACCAAGTCTGCGGATCATGCCGTGCAAAGCGTGCGGTTACGGAAATAGTATTAAAAACGCCCTGCTTTATCAGGGCGCTTAATGCATTACTGTTTACTGTGTTAATTAGCGGGACGTAATGAGATTTCCCCACCGACCCAGGATTTAATCTCACCATCCTGTTCCAGCAATAAACCGCCCTGCTTATCAATTCCGCGCGCAATGCCATGCACTTCACGATCGCCAATCAGCAGTTTCACCGGACGATGGATAAAGTTATCCAGCGCTTCCCAGCGGCCGACAAACGGCGCCAGCCCATCGCGTTCAAACAGCGGTAAAGCTTCACGCAGACGGTTTATCAACCTGGCGGCGAGTTCGTTACGATTGATCTCAATGCCGGCTTCCTGCAGATTGATCCAACCCTGATTGATTTCCGCCGTGCCTTCGCCCCGCATCACCAGGTTGATCCCCGCGCCCATCACAATTTGCGCCGCATCGCCGGTTTTACCGGTGAGCTCAACCAGAATACCCGCCAGTTTACGATCCTGCAGATAGAGGTCATTTGGCCACTTAACGCGGACGTCTGCCGCGCCCAGCGACTGGATAACCTCTGCCATCACGATACCAATCACCAGACTCAGGCCCATTGCCGCAGCTGGCCCCTGCTCCAGTCGCCAGTACATGGACATGTAGAGATTGGCGCCAAACGGCGAGAACCATTTCCGTCCGCGCCGGCCGCGCCCGGCCTGTTGATATTCCGCGATGCATGCATAGCCGGAGTTCAGCTGGTCCATGCGATCGAGTAAATACTGATTCGTGGAGTCAATAACCGGAATCACCGCCAGATCTGCCTGATGCAGATGCGCCAGGATCGCCTCTTCATTCAGCAGCTGAATGGGCGCTGGCAGGCTGTAGCCTTTCCCTGTCACGGTGTAGACATCCAGGCCCCAGCTTTTCAGCGTCTGAATATGTTTATTCACGGCAGCGCGGCTCATACCGAGCGCTTCACCCAGTTGTTCACCAGAGTGAAATTCGCCATCGGCCAGCAGGGCGACCAGTTTTAATGGAACGCTATGATCTTTCATGAAATCACCTCGACGGCGTTACGCTCGCCCTGCGCGCCAATGAAACGTACTTCTGGCTCCAGCCACACGGCAAATTTTTTCCCCACCTCCTGACGCACATGATGTGCCAGGGCGACAATATCCTGCGGTGTGGCATTGTCTTCATTGATCAGTACCAGTGCCTGCTGACGATGCACCGCAGCGCCGCCAAAACGGTAGCCTTTCAACGCACACTGATCGATCAGCCAGCCCGCGGCCAGCTTGACCTCACCACTGTGCTGTGGATAGTGCGGCATAGCAGGATAGTGCGTGAGCAATACCTCTGCCTGCTGAGCGGAAATCAGGGGGTTTTTAAAGAAACTGCCTACATTGCCTGTTACGCGCGGATCGGGCAGCTTACTTTGCCGCATATGGCACACCGCATTGAATACGTCCCACGCGCATACGGTGGCGGGATTGAGCTTCGCCAGATCGCCATAGCTCAGCACCGGTTTCCACTGCTTCGCCAGACGCAGCCCGACGGCCACAATCACATAGTCATGCTTCATCGCGTGTTTGAAGATGCTGTCGCGATAGCCAAACTGGCACTCATCACGGTGCAGACGCGTGACTGTGCTATCCGGCAGGTGTAACACCTCGACGTACTGGCAAATATCTTTAAATTCAACACCGTAAGCGCCAATATTCTGGATGGGTGCCGATCCCGTCACGCCTGGAATCAGCGCCAGATTTTCCAGCCCGGTGAGGCCTTTCTTTAGAGTGTGCTCAACCAACTGATGCCAGTTTTCGCCAGCACCAACGTGCAGATGCCAGGCTTCGTCGTGCTCTTCCAGGGTGATGCCTTTAATCGCGTTTATCACCACGCAGCCGGCAAAATCTTCGAGGAACAGGACGTTACTGCCCTCGCCAAGCACCATAAACGGCTGATTATTTTGCTGGCTGGCGTGCCAGGCAGAGGAAATGGCTTCTGCGCTATCCGCAACAACAAGCTTTTCAGCCGCGATTGCAAGACCCAGTGTGTTGAACGCTTTCAGGGAAGTCTGAGGGCTGGACATGTTACGGCCTTTACTGATTAATCTGGCCGTAGTTTACCCGATTGCACGGTTTTACAGTGGGGAGTTTTCGCGTTTTTAGCGGGAAATTTGCCGGAGTACGGACGTAAAAAAGCCCCGGACGAGAGTCCGGGGCTTTTTTACTGGTTTGATGCCTGGCAGTTCCCTACTCTCGCATGGGGAGGCCCCACACTACCATCGGCGCTACGGCGTTTCACTTCTGAGTTCGGCATGGGGTCAGGTGGGACCACCGC
>NZ_POWM01000011.1:0-56611 GCF_002928365.1 Pantoea sp. ICBG 985 | reverse complement strand
CTCCTGCTATTCAGCATAGGCGGTATACTGTTATCCGGAGGAATCATCATGTCATATAACCTTGCAGCCCGGACCCGGGAAGAGCGCGACAGAGTTAATGTGGATTTAGCTGCGTCAGGCGTGGCCTGGAAAGAACGCATGAACCTGACGGTAATCCCCGGCGAAGTTGAGCGGCAGCAGCCAGAAGAAATGCGTGAATACTTCCGGGAGCGCCTGGAATTCTACAGGAAAGAAGCGCTGAAGTTCCCGCGAGGCAGCGATCCTGTTTATCAGAAGGAACCTGAGAAATAGCTGCTTCATTGAGCGAAAATCGGAGACTGGCTTGATGGCAAAGGTGTCATTTTCGGGCTGAACCACGCCACTCTGAGCTCAGTGTAATAGCAAGAATCAAAACTTTGCTGGCGCAGAATCCGGTTCGGGGAAACCCGTACTCACCGAAGTATTACCAAACGGGCCGGACGGGGCGGGTGCAGAACAACTCCCCGTGGGAAGATGTATCGCCCTGTCCGGTACCACATATAGTAGCACTGCCAACTGCAATCATAACAAGATGTAGTGTCCAGCCAGCTGCAAGATGGCAGTTTGTCAGGATAGGTGTATTACCAAATGTGAGCGAACGGTAAAGCATCAGTCCGTTTTTTGCCAATAGCAGATGTAACTAACAACAGGTTGTGTTAATTTAAAATATAAGTTTGCTGGCAATATTAATTTAAGAAAAGGAAATATCAAATGTATGATGGCGGCTTCCATGTAATATCGACCAATGCTTCCATTCCAAAAGACATACTACCATTTCGAATTAATGATGATTATTCCATTGAGTCACCAAAATCATTTGAATTGGATTTATTTGATGAAAACCTTAAAGATGCAGGTTATTTCTCAAGGATGTTCATTCCATTTGGATCTGAAAAAGTTGAAATTGATAATGAAGGTCAAAAAAGCACAAGGTGGGAGCACGCGGACAAGAGTGAAATATATCTGTTAAAGTTTCGAAACTTCAATAAGCATATCAGTGAAATAATGTATGCAGGAGCATTAACTACCCCCAAACTTCGATTTACCATGCAGACTATTTATTCTGATGAAACAGAAAGTTCATACTTAGCCCGAGGCCTTTCATCATACAGTGACTTGACGCTGATGACTATAGGGAGCCATCAAGATAGGGTTGAGTTTAGTAATGAACAACTAACTGAATTCAAAGATATATTCATCTTAATAAAAAATCTTGATGAGAATAGTCGCTACAGAGGTATATTACAGCTGTTCCATGAAACTGATAACATACCCCAGCAGAGTAACTTACTTACTTTATCTTATTTTTCTACTTTAGAGGCGTTGCTTACTAATGGAAGAAGTGATGGGGAGTCCATTACTAATCAGTTAATTTTTAAAACTCAATTTATATTAAATAGGAGTGGTCAGGTTAGCCATCAAAACCTTTTTAATGGTTTAGGTTATGACACTTTATGGAAAAAACTATATAAACTCAGAAGCAACATTGCGCACGGAAATAGCTTTGACTTTAACAAAGAACTCTCATCGTTAAAAAATATAGACATTGTTAATGCTTATTTGGATATGGTAATTCAAAAGGTTATCAAATACAGCCTGAATAACCAGCAGATGGTTGACGATCTCAAGAATTGTTAGTCACTTTAAGTCTATATAAGAAATTATGAAGTAAAAGTGTTGAGTTTGATACTAATCCTATAATATTTACGTCTGCTATTTTCTCGTAGCGGACGATGTCCGGCGTCAGCTGAATATATGAGTGTCAGAAAACAATGTGTCCCGAAAAGGTCGTAAAAACCGCCTGACGGCGGCTTGTCGGGTTCCTACCAACTCTTTACCGGGCTTTTTGTGAAGGAGCCGCCGAGGACTGTGGCATCAATGGCGTTACGACAGTCTTCTGTGCCGCGCGGATCGGTAGCTTTTCTGCATTCCTCATATTTAGCAGCGCGCTCTTTATCATGCTCTTTATACCACTCAAGACTTTTAGCGCCCGCATCACAGCCGGTAGTAAGCGTCTCACCTGCACCGTCTTGCGCTTTATCGGTTCGGCCCACTTCACTCTGACAGCACAGGTGATGCTTGTTTCGTCTAATCGGCTTTGAGTGCCTCATATTTTTACTAAGATTAATCTGGGCGTGGATTAATCCCGTCTTTTTAATAGCTTTTAAATGGAGATTACAATGGAACTTGTAAAAGAAGCGGAACTGAACAGAAGCGTCTCGTGGGGCAGCATCATTGCGGGCGTGGTAACGGTAATGGCAGTGTCCCTGCTGCTGACCACGCTTGGGTCAAGCCTTGGTTTTTCAATGCTTTCACCTCAGTCTGACGATGTCATTAACGGTGCTGACAAGGCTGTTATTATCTGGTCAGTTATCTCGATAGTGCTGAGTCTGGCCTGCGGCGGTTTTGTGGCCGGCAGGCTGGCGGGCGCGGATGGAACCATCCATGGATTTCTCTCATGGGCCACATCCCTGCTTGTTGCTTCCGTGCTGGGCTTCGCCGCCGCTGGCGGCATTCTGCACATGGCGGGAAGCGCCGTTGGCGCAGCAGCATCTGCTACGGGTTCTGCTGTGAGTGGACTGGGCAGTGCCGCAGGAAAAGCATCGGGCGCAACAGCCGATATCGCTCAGAATGTTGCTGACAGGCTCGGACTGAACACGCAGCTCACAGCCCCGCAGGCGGACAAACAGGTACTTGATGCGCTGCGCAGGAGCAACATTAAAGAACTTCAGCCGGAATTTCTGCAGTCCCAGCTTCAGGCAGCGGGGAGTGATATTGCAGATTCGGTCAAAGATTTGGCTGTTAACCCGGGCAACAGTGACGCCATTATTGATACGCTGAGCGGTAAACTGAAGTCACGGGCGGATGCAGTCAGCAAAGGTGTCGACAGGAATGAGGTGAAAAAAGCGCTGGCAGAAAATACCCGTCTGTCACCGGAAGAAGCGGACAGGGCCGTCGATAACTTCATTCAGGCGCGTGACAAAACCGTTCAGGAGGTAAGCGACCGTATGGCCCGGCTCCAGAGTAATCTGAACGATGCGAAGGCGCAGTACGCGGAATTCAAAAAGCAGGCAAAAGAGAAAGCTGACGAAGCCGCCAGCGCGGCTGCAAAAATCGCTCTGTGGTCATTCATCGCTCTTCTGGCGGGGGCTGTTGTCAGTGCGCTGGCCGGTTTGTGGGGGGTGAATACTCACCCTGCCTACCGGAAAATCAGGGCCTGAAAGACACCGGATGGGCGTAATAACCCCAACCATCCGGAATGGAGGTTGTCTTTCTGATGTGTAGCTCATCTCTGGATTCAGCATAAATAAAAAGGGCTGCGGCTAAAGCCGCAGCCCTTTTGTCTGCTGAAAACTGCAACTGTCCCGGACGTGTCGGGTGCCTCCCGATAGGTCAGAAAAGCCAGAACCTGACCTGCCGTTTCTGCTCATTGCCAGGATGATTATGTTTGTATCTGACTTGGCCCCGCCGCTGAGGGGGATTCACGTCCGTTTGTTTACATCCATCAGATTTCCTGTAGAAAACTGAGCGGTGCCGGGTGCCTCCCGGTGAGTCAGGAAAAGCCACAACCTGACCCGCTTATTGGCCAAGGCTTTCAGCCTTTTTGTGGCTCAGCCCCTCCGCTTAGGGGGATTCACCGCTTGGTTAAAATAACATACCTCACGCGAAATTTTGGCATTACTCATCTTAAAAATGGTACTGATGAGTGGTACCTAAAAAAGTATTTTCCTAACGGTGGTAACCGTGACAGCCAGTGTTCAGTGCCGGCCAACAGCCGATACTGAAAGTCATTGTGGATTTGTCAGGGAGGTGATTCTGCCGTATAACCCGCTGTGCCCTGCGCTCATTTTAGTTCCGGTTGGTATCTGGTGTGGTAAAAGGGATGCTGATAAATTAAGTAATTATGAATTATTTCCAACTGAACAGAGCGCAAAATAACCGTGAAAATTCTGACTATTCAGTACGTACGCGGACTGGCGGCCTTGCTTGTAGTCATTGCCCATAACGCTGCCTTTCTGGGGGATTACTGGGCAAATCACATTCCCGGAGCCCTGGGCGTGGATGTTTTTTTCATCGTCAGTGGTTTCATTATGACGTTCATCACCCGCCAGGCACCGGAGGAAGCCAGTACATTTTTAATTAAGCGTTTTTTCCGCATATGGCCTCCCCTCTTTCTGGTCTGGCTCGCCTCACTTGTCTTTGTTTATCCTGAACGGACCATCGGCCAGATGTCATGTGTGCTTTATTTCTGCCTTCAGGATTACACCAGACCGGGGCCGACGTTTGGTTTCAGTCCGCTGGGGCCACCCTGGACCCTGTCCTATGAAGTCATGTTCTACGCCGTTTTTGCCCTTTCCATGCGTCTCAGTTATCGCTACCGCAGCTGTCTCTGTGCGCTGATTTTTATGACTGCCATGGTGGGATTTCAGCTCTTTTATAACGGCAGTTTCAGCTTCTCCTCTCAGGTATCACCTGAAATGGTTGTCTCGGACTGGTGGCAGGGCTGGATTAAAATTGGCAGTAACACGATTGTTTTTGAATTCATTGCGGGTATGTTTCTGGCAGAACTGATGGTGAATAACAAAATCAGTGACTCCCGCGTTATCCGGGCAGTGGCGTGGGGTGCTCTCGCTTTAGCCATTACTTTTGTCACCATCACCGGGCCGCAGGTTTTCGGCATGAGCGGCGGCTTCTGGCCGGCGCTGGTAATTATGGCTTCGGTCATTGCGCTGAGCTGCCATATAAAAACCGTAAACATTCGCGCGCTGTCATTTCTGGGTGATATTTCTTACTCACTGTACCTGGTTCATTACCCGGTGATGCTTTTTATCAAAAACGCTTTACCTTCATCGGCGATGCAAAACGGTAACCCGGCAGTATTTATACTGTCAGTCGTCATAAGCACGGGAATAGCGTCAGTGATGTTCAGGCTGGTTGAAATACCCTCGGTACAGTTAGGGAAAAAAATCACCAGGAGCCTCTTGCTAAAAAGAGCCTCCGAAAGCAGCCAGTCTTAAAGGGAAAAGTCATTTGAGCCGGAATCTTTAAAGCATCATATATATGTATTGATGAAACCAGACTTCGCTTATTTCACGCCAGTATTTATGAAGTTTTTTCCTGAACGGGGTTCAAAATGATTCATGAAAAAAAGCACGTATTGTGGACCGTCAGCCTGATGAGTTTAAATTTACTTTCATTTTCATCAGTGGCAGCCAGTGTCTGTGACTCGGTTGCCGATGAAGATTCACAGACCGTCACCAGTCAGGAAACCGAAGAATGTACGGTTTCGCCGTCACTGGGTTTTTTCTCGGTGGCTCAGGGAGCTTCTGTTGATGTTACCCGTGAGGGCGTGGGTGGCGTCGCGGTCTATATTCCGGACAACAATCTGGAAGTGTTTGGTAATGGTGGCACCATCACTTCTGCTTACACGGGTATACGCATAGCCAGTAACGGGCCTGGGGTGTCAAACGAAACTCACATTGATGACTTTATTAATGACGGACTTATATCCGTGACCGGAGGGACAGGTATTGCCGCCGTTTATAACGTTTCAGGGTTTATTGGGGATTTTACAAACAGCGGCACACTGCAGAATGATTCCCTGATCACCAATATGGCCCTCAACAGCGATCTGACCGGAAACGACAATTACACCACCGCCCTTTATAACCTTTCATCAATTGACGCGGTTTTTAATAACGGGAAAATCAAAGCTGCGACAGGTATTACTAACCTTACAACGAGTGGAATAACCAACCGGATAGGTAAAATTGACAATACGGGCACCATTACGGGCTCCGTCGGCAATGGTATTCTCAACGAAGGAACGATTGGCAGTATCCTCAATGAGTCTGGTGGAATCATTCAGGGGGCAGACACGGGTATAAGCAATGCCGGTAACATCTCTCAGATTGTAAACAGCGGCACAATCAGAGGGGGAAACTGGTCTGTATACAATTCAGGCAACATTAGCGGCGGTATTCACAACTCAGGATTGCTTGATGGCTCTGTTTACCTTGGCAACTCAGCGATTTATATCAGTGGGACCAGAGCGGTTATTAACGGCGCATTAACCGGTCAGGCGGGCTCTGCAGTGTTCGTGGGGGATGGAAACTCGTCCGCAGCGTTCACCGCCACGAATAACGCAAGCGTGGACAATATTACCGTCACGTCCGGCAGTTCACTGACGCTCTCACCATCTGCCCGCTGGTCCGCCGCTAACGGCACGGTAAATAACGGCACCCTGACCCTGGAAAGCGGCAGTATCCTTGACGGTGCCCTGTCACAGAACGGCACACTGCTCTTCAGTACGGAAAAAAACGCCTCCTCAGTCATTAATGCCAGCCTGACCAACCGCGGAAGCCTCGTGCTGAATCCCACCCCGGCCAGCGCGGGCAACACCCTGACGGTTAACGGTGATTATACCGGACTGCCCGGCAGCTCGGTATCGCTCGGCAGCGTGCTGGGCGGCGATGACTCCCTGACTGACCGCCTCGTGGTGACCGGCAACACAAGCGGTGCCAGCACGCTTTTCGTGACCAACGAGAACGGCGGCGGCGCGCAGACGCTGGACGGTATCCAGCTCATCAGCGTGGGCGGGCGCTCTGACGCCGTGTTCTCGCTGGGTAACCGCGTGGTGGCCGGTGCCTACGACTACAGGCTGCGCAAAGGAAACGTTTCGGGTACCGACACGGCGGGCTGGTACCTGACCAGCACTGCCTTCGCATCAGTCCCTGACCCCACACCTTCTCCCGGGCCTTCACCTGAGCCAGTCCGCATGTATCGCCCCGAGGCGTCGGCCTACACGGCTAACCTTCAGGCGGCGAATACCCTGTTTGACCTGTCAATGCGGGACCGCAGCGGGGAAACGCGCTACAGCGACCCGGTAACGGGGGAGGCCCGTACGACCAGCCTGTGGATGCGTAATCTGGGCAGCCACGGGCGCGCGTCCATGGCGGACGGCCAGAACCGCACGCAGACTGACCGTTATGTGCTGCAGCTGGGCGGGGATATTATTCAGGGCTCCACAAACGGCACGGACGCGCTTCACGCCGGCCTTATGGGCGGCTACGGCCGGGCGGACAGCGGCTCACACAACGGCCTGACCGGCCGGGACGCAAAGGGCAGCGTGAGCGGATACAGTGCAGGGGTGTACGGCACGTGGTACCAGAACGCAGAGGCCAAAACCGGCGCATGGGCCGAGACGTGGGCGCAGTACAACTGGTTCCGCAACGAGGTCTCAGGGGATATGCTGCCTGTGGAGCGCTACAACAGTCAGGGAATAAAGGCGTCGCTGGAGGGCGGCTATGCCTGGCTGGCGGGACGCTGGCAGAGCCGCAGCGGAACGGAGAACCGCCTGTTCCTTGAACCGCACGCGCAGGCTGTCTGGTCCGGCATCCGGGCGGATGACCACACCGAGGCGGGCGGCACCCGCGTGCAGGGGACGGGAAACGACGGGGTCACCACCCGCCTGGGACTCAGAACCTACCTGAACGGGAAAAGCCGGCTGGACCAGCAGACCGTGCGCGAGTTCCAGCCGTTCGTGGAGGTGAACTGGCTGCACAACACACAGGTGTACGGCGTGCGCATGAATGAAGAAACGGATGATGTGCGGGGTAGCCGGAACGTGGCCGAGCTGAAAACGGGTGTGGAGGGGCGTCTGTCGAGGAGCCTGTCGGGCGCCCTGGTGTTCACGCAGCAGGCCGGAGGCGGTGGCTACCGCGACAGTCAGGGCTCGCTGCAGGTAAGCTACCGGTTCTGAGATATCATCCCGTCGCGGGCAGCAGGTCAGCTTTCCAGGGCAGCAGATCGCGCAGCCGGTTCACCGGCCAGTCCTGGATGTGGCCGATGACGTAACGCAGCCACGCCTCCGGCTCCACGCCGTTCAGCCGGCAGGTGCCGATCAGCGAGTACAGAACCGCTGCCCGCTCCCCACCTGCGTCTGAACCGGCGAACAGCCAGTTCTTCCGGCCCAGGGCGACGCACCGCAGCGCGTTTTCCGCGATGTTGTTGTCGATTTCCGCCCAGCCATTGCTGCAGTACAGGTTCAGCGCGTCCCACTGCTTCAGCAGGTAGGCGAACGCCTTTGCCGTATCGGAGTGGCGCGACAGCTCCGTCATCTGAACCTGTATCCAGTCGTACAGCGACTGCATCAGCGGCACGGTCTGCGCTTTCCGGACCGCCAGCCGTTCCTCTGCCGGGCTTCCGCGTATCTCCGTCTCGATGGCATACAGTTCGCCGATGCGCCTGAGCGCTTCGGTGGTGATACCGGTCGGCGTGCGGGCATGAACGTCGTGGATTTTCCGCCGGGCGTGGGCCATGCAGGCCGCTTCCGTGATGCGGTCGTCTTTGTACAGGGCGTTGTAGCCCCCGTAGGCATCCGCCTGCAGGATGCCGCTGTACCTGGCGAGATGCTGCTGTGGATGAACGCCCTTACGGTCCGGCGAGTAAGCGAACCAGACCGCCGCCGGCAGCTGCGAACCGGCGTTGCGGTCATCCCGTACGTACACCCACAGCCGGGCAGTCCGGGTTTTGCCGCTGCCCGGCTCCTGAACCGGCACCGGGATATCGTCGGTGTGCACCTTACCCGGCATCAGCACGTACTGACGCAGCAGCTTATACAGTGGCTCCAGCAGTTCGCTCACCGCGCCGGACCAGCGCCCCAGCGTGGCACGACTCAGCTCCACGCCCTGACGGCGGTATATCTCCGACTGACGATAGTGAGGCGTGTGCTCCGCGAACTTCGCCGTGACGATGCGCGCCAGCAGCCCGGGGCCCGCGTAGCTGCGCTCTATGGGTTTTGACGGCATGGGGGCCTGAACGATGTGGTCACAGCGGCAGCAGGCCAGCTTCGGCCGCTGCGTCTCGATGACCTTAAAGGCGCTGCTGATGAGCTCCAGCTGTTCCGACACGTCGCAGCCCAGCGCGCTGAGCTCGCCGCCGCAGGCCGGACAGGCGGTTTCTGTCGGTGGCAGCATGCGGATTTCACGGTGAAGCGAGGCCGGCAACGGTTTGCGGGCGGAAGACTGGCGCAGCGGCGGCGGAAGTACCGGGTCATGCTGTTCACCCAGGACCTCTGCCATCTCCTCCTGCAGGGCGCTGATGTGCTCCTCTGCCTGACGCACCTGACGCTGCGTTTTCTCCCGCAGCTTTTCGGAGCTTTTGCCGAACTGCATCCGCTGCAGCTTCGCGACCAGCGCTTTCAGCCGGCTGATTTCGCTGGCGTACGCCGCCACCCGTTGTGACAGGAGGCGGTTGTTTTCGGCCATCTGCTCAAGGCTTCGCTGCTGTGTGTCCAGCAGCGCCCTGAGGCGGGCATTTTCTGCAGAAAGTGAGCGTTCCATGCGCTCACATTACGCCGGTTCAGATGCGCAGGCCAGGAGGATTTATCCGCTGCGGATGCTTCCAGTTAATGCCTTCCAGCAGCATGGCCAGCTGGGCCTGCGTCAGGTGCACCCTGCCGTCCCGGTTCACCGGCCAGACGAAACGCCCCCGCTCAAGGCGCTTCGTAAAAAGACAAAGACCATCGGGGTCTGCCCAGAGGACCTTAACCATATCGCCGCGCCGGCCCCGGAAGATGAACAGGTGGCCGCTGAAAGGGTCGGCACGCAGCGTGTTCTGCACCTTTGCGGCCAGACCGTTGAAGCTGCAGCGCATGTCCGTCACGCCGGCAACCAGCCAGATGCGTGCGCCTGCCGGAAAGCTAATCATACCTCACTCACACGGATTGCACTGACCAGCGCCCGCAGCAGCTCCGGTGTCACGGGGCCGGTCAGGCTCAGGGTGCCGCCAGGCAGCGTCAGCTTACAGCTGATAACGGGGGGCGAATCCGGTGTGCCGCCGTTCTGCCTGACCGGAACAGGAAAAGGCTCAACCGTGACGGGTATCATCCCGGCGCGCGTGGCAGGATCCAGCAGGCCCTGACGGTGCAGGTTGCGCCAGTTAAATACCAGATTGTCATTGACCCCATGCTCCCGGGCCAGCTTTGCCACGCAGGCGTCCGGCTGCAGGCTCAACTCTGCCATACGGATTTTGAACTCCAGCGGCCAGTCCGGACGCCGCTTTTTTACGGGCAGGTTCGTTTCCAGATTGAAGGCGTAGAGCTCCTCCTCAAGCCGTTCAGGCGTGTAGTCCTCGGGCAGCGGCCAGTTAATACCCGTACGGCGAAAACGCTTGAACATTTTATGCGTAGCGGAAGTGCTGACTTTCAGTTGCTCAGCGATTTCACGGTAGGTCAGGGCGTCGTTAAACCGCAGGCTGAGTGCAGTAATGATCCAGGGTCGACTGGTGTAAGGCGTGTTTCTGTCCACGGTAGTGTCCATGTTCGCGAAAGTGTCCATGGTAGGAAACACGGGAAGAAATGGAAGACGGTATAAACGTGACGCTTACAGCCGGTAAGCAGTACAGCGGTCAGTAGGCCCAGTGAAAGAAGTCCCGTTTTCATCATATCTTCCTATTAGTGAATGAATCGCGACATCAATTGTAAACCGGCAGTACGTAATGTTACATGGTAAGAAAGACAGGATATTTTACAGACACCCGGCATGTGGCTTGTCCAATATAGTGGGATAATGATCCTGCCCTGCTGCATCCGGGCGTCTGTTAAGACAAAGGAACCTGGTGCTGGTCCTGCCTAGCTGATCGCCCGGCTGTATGACGCTCACGACTCCAAAGGAGGGACCTCATACGTTGAAGAGCAGAATGATGCCCATATTCATGCGCGGCGACTCCGGCCCAGCGAATGAAGAATACTGATTGGGGTCATTGATTATCAGCTCATCGATTTTTACCGGCGCACTGCACTGATACGTAGCCACTTGAACTGATCAACAAGCGGTTATATTTCAACCACTCTTTTTTGTTTCACTGTTACCGCCGTCGCCAGGGTTTTATCCACAGGGTTCCGGCCGGGATATGCACGCCGGTTGTGGACAACGAAGTATTACGATGTTGCTGCGCGCCGCTTTTATCCGCCAGTAGGCGGGGAAAGGCACAAAACCCGGCCCGTGCGGCCTGCGGCCAGTGCCGTGCCTTCACTGTAGCCCGATCGCCTTGTGGTCAAGCGCGCCTCCTTCGCCCGTTCGCACTCCCTCTGCCGCGCTTACTTCCGTCGCGCTTCCGCTCAGTTTTCGCGTCAGCGCCGTGCGTAATCACGGCTCCGCTCGCTTGCGCTGCGGCCTCCTCGTCCCGCTTGACCACTGCGTCTCTTCGTCGGGCTGTCATTCAGGCACGGCACAGGCCGGATCTGAGACAACTTTGACTGCGGAGGATTGCTTATGACTTTTAACGGGCCAGCGGTATACGTCGGGACTTATCACAAATATAACTGCGGCAGCATTTTCGGGAAGTGGTTCGATCTCACGGACTTTGAGGAGAAGGACGAGTTTCATGAAGCCTGCCGCGACCTTCATGCCTCAGAAGACGATCCTGAATTCATGTTTCAGGACTGGGAGGGGATCCCGTCACAGTTCGTGTCGGAATCTCATATTGACTGGGACTTCATCGCCGCCTGGAAGCAGGCCAAAGAAGAGGGGAGAGAAGCCGCATTTATTGCATGGGCGGACTATTCGGGCGTGTGTGATTTCGACGCGTTTGACGACGCGTACCTGGGAGAGGCGAAAACCGAGGAAGATTATGCTTACGAGTATGTCGAAGAACATGGCCTGCTAAATGACGTCCCGGAGCCGCTGCGGTCTTATTTCGACTACGAAGCGTATGCGCGTGACCTGTTCAGCAGTGGTCTGATACTGCATGACGGTTTTGTGTTCAGTAACTGATGATTTCGGCAGGGCTGGCCCTGCCGTAAAGGAGAAAAATGAAACTGTCACCGCAAACCCGCGACATTCTTCGCCAGTACAGGGCGCTGATTAACGAGCACCGCCGCAGCAGTGGACTGAGAGAACTCAGGACGGAGGAAGTCGTGGATGAAATCTGCCATTTCATGACCTGCCAGTGTGCCGTCTACATCGGCGGCCGCTTCATTAAGCAGGACGGCAGGGGATAATCAGCAACGTTCAGGCGGTTACGGCCGCCTGTCAGTCCGCCCAAAACCCTGCGCCTGCGGCGGGAGAAAGGCAGAAGACACGCCTGGCGGCGCGCTTCCTGCCTTTCTGCTTATTCCGGCAGCGTGCAGAAGATCAGGGAAAATAGAACCAGGCCGTTGAGATGAGGCCATCGTTGATTTCAAAAACGGCAATGCTTTCAAGCGGAGAGGGTGACAGGCCGTGAATAAATTCATGATCAAACACTTTATTCCCCAGCACCGTTCTGGAAATCAGTTCCGCTCTAAGTGCGGGATTGTTGAAACGGTTGTTGATGTAGAAATCACGCAGTGCTGGTTTTCCCTGTGTTGAGGGCGATTCAGCAGGCATACGGTAGCCCTTAAAATCGTCAGCAAAGCAGGCCATGAAAGCGTCGATATCATGCGCATTGTACGCCTCAAACTGAGCAGCAACAGGACAGGTGACTGACATGCCGGACCTCTCTTTAGTGAATTAATATGCTTTTTGTCAGCATTAATATTCAATAAAGAAAGGCGTTTCACAACACCTTTCTCAGTCCGCCGCAGTTTATCAGGTAAAGGTCTTTTACCCCGGGCGTCCTGTCGGCTGTCATGCTTCGCACAGAGCCGGCGCGCCGTCTCTGCCCGGGACCGGCCCCGTTCCGGTTCCGGTCCAGCGGGTTTCCATCCTGACGCAACACCTTTCGCCTGCAGCAGCCGTTCCGGCTGCGCCGCTCAGTCGCGCCGTCTCCGGCGCTCCGCGCATCCCGCCAGCACACACGGCGGGATGTAAGGGGCAACGCCGTTTCGCGCCCGCGCGCCACGCCGTTGCGGCGGGTTCCCGCTTTCCGCAGGGGTTGTGTTCGCCCGTCTGAGTCCTTTCGCCTGGGCTGAGACAAGCACAAACCGCCTGGCTGTCCAGGGACGGCTGAAGCCTCTCGCCGGAAAATTTTTTGTCGGGCCAAAAATTTTTCCGCTCGCGCCCGGACAGCTGCACCGGCCCGTGCCCGTTACGCCCTTTGCGGCGAACGGCTCTCAAACGGGTGAAGGATACAACCTGGGGAGAAAGCAGCAGTTCCCCGCAAAACGTCAAGACCGCGGCCCCGGCAACTCAACGGGTGTCCGTTTATCCTGAGCTGGACTGTTTGCGTGGAAGAACAGGTCAGCAGCCAGAACGAGGCGTTCCGTAAGGAGCAGGACATGGGCAAGAAGGCCAACTCCTCCTACGGCAAGCTGTTCCCCAACACGCAGCGCACCTACGAGGAGTGGCGCGACCTGCGCATGGGGCTTGCCAGCAACGAAATTGCCATGTGCAGCTTCAACCTTAACCTCACGCTGTTTACGCCCGACAGCGACAGCGGGCAGCAGCGCTGTGAGCTCTCGGCCATCAACGTGTTCCGCAAAAATGACCTGGAGATGTCCGCACCCCGCTATCAGCAGCTGCGCAACTGGCTGACCTCGCTGCCGTTCCTGATGCAGGAGGGGCTGTGGGACGACATGAAGCACATGAACGCCACGCTGCGCTGCAAGAGCTTTAATGCCGTGAACCTGATGCCGGTAGTGGCCGAGCGCCAGATGGCGGCATCCGGCAGCCCGCTGCCGACCTACCGCAACGCGCTGGCCTTTTTTGACATGTTCAGCGAGAGCAACGGTGCCACCAACTTTAACATTGCGGTGACCGGCACCACCGGCGCGGGCAAGAGCTTTTTTATTCAGGAGATTCTGCGACAGGTGCTGAACGCTGGCGGCTTCGGCTGGGTTATCGATATGGGGGGCAGCTATAAAAACTTCTGCCGGCAGGCGGGCGGTTCGTATCTGGACGGCGCGACGCTGCGCTTTAACCCGTTTGCCAACGTGCGGGACATTAAAGAGTCGGCGGAGGGCATTCAGGGGTTACTCACCGTGCTGGCCAGCCCCAACGAGCCGCTGGATAAGGTCAGCGAAACCATCCTGCTTAAAGGCGTGGTGGCGGCATATGAGGCGAAACAGAACCGGGCGCGCATCGATGATGTGGTGCACTACATGACGTCTGCGGAAGTCAGGGAGGCGTACGGCGAACAGCCCACCATTATGAACCGCATCAACGAGCTGGTACTGCTGCTGGACCGCTGGTGCACGTGGGGGGCGAACGGCGATTACTTTAACTCGGATAACCCGACGCTCGACGGCGATACCCGCTTTGCGGTGCTGGAGCTGCTGAGCCTGGAAAACCAGCCGCACCTGCTGTCCGCCATCCTGTACTCGCTGATCCTGGCGATTCAGGAAAAGATGTACCACTCGCCGCGCAGCCTCAAGAAGGTGGCCATCATTGACGAGGCCTGGCGACTGTTCAGCGGCTCCAACCCGCATGCGGCACGCTTTATCGAAACCGGCTACCGCACGGTGCGCCGTCACCGCGGCGCGTTCATCACCATCACGCAGGGCATCAAGGACTTCACGGGCACCAAAGACCAGGCGGCACCGCCCGCCGCCGCCGCCGCGTGGGACTGCTCCGGTACTAAAGTCACGCTGCTGCAGGACGCCAAAGCGTTCAAAACCTACCTCAACGCCAACCCGGATCAGTTCAGCGAGGTGGAAACGCAGGTTATCCGCGGCTTCCAGCCGGCGCGCGATACCGGCTTCAGCTCGGTCATGATCTCCACGGGCGAGAACAGCTCGTTCCACCGCGTCTTCGTTGACCCGGTCACGCGCGCCATGTTCAGCACCCGCGGGGAGGACTACCAGTACATGACAGAGGCGCAGAAGGCCGGCGCAACCAGCGAGGAAGCCGCGTACCTGCTGGCCTGCGAGCCGCACATGTATCAGGCCGAGATGCAGGAGCTGGAGCGCTGGGCCGGCCTGCCCCCCGTATAAAAAGAGGAATCAACGATGCAGGAAGATATCCATGCCTTATCCGCTGTGGCGGGCGAAACGCCGGACGCGCAGCCATTGCGTGAGGACGTAACCGTGAAGCGCGTTTCCGGCCTGCTGCACCGTCGTAGCGTCCGGCTGGCCGCGTTTGCCGCGCTGGTCATCACGCTCAGCGCCGGCGTCAGCGCGCTGGTTGCGCAGGCCGTACAGCCCGACTACGTGGTGTTTGACATGAAAGGCACCATCGACACCTTCCGCCAGCAGACCGCGCAGTCTGCGCTGGATAAGGAGAGACTGGCGGCGCTCACGAAGCGCTTCGGCTCTGCGCTGGACGCGAGCCTGTCGGACTGGCAGGCCGCGCACGGCGGCGTCATCCTGGTGAAGGGCGCGGTGGTGGCCGGCGTCACCGACATTACGCCGGCGATTCAGGCCGATATCGCCCGCCAGATGCAGGCGACGCCATGAAGCGGCTCACCACAGCGGCTGCTCTGCTCGCCACAGCGGTTATCTGGTCCGCGCAGTCGAAAGAGCTCGGCACCATCGGCCACCTGTTTCCCATTGCCGAGCCCGACCTGCTGGCCTTTATCGGCCAGCGCCTGCAGGGAATGAAAGACAGCGGTGAGCTGGACCGGCTGCAGCACGAGGCCGAGGCGCGGGTGAAGGCCCACGCCGTCAGGCCCGCGCCGGTGGCCGGCCTGACGCCAGCGAAAACGGACAGGGCATTCCTGTATGACCCGACCTTCACGGTGCGGGAAACCATCCGGGACATGCGCGGCAACGTCATCGCCCGGGCGGGAGACAAGGTCAACCCGCTGGATAAGGTCGCCTTCAGTGAGACGCTGTATTTCATCGACGGCGATAACCCACAGCAGATGGCGTGGCTGAAGCCGCAGCTCGCAGGACAGCAGAACTATAAGGTCATTCTGGTTAACGGTAACGTGCACGATAGCAGCATCGCGCTGGATGAGCCGGTGTACTTCGACCAGTACGGTACGTTAACAACAAAATTCGGCTTTGAGCACACGCCGGTGCGCATCACGCGCGCGGACAGGATGCTGAAGGTGGAGGAGGTGGCGCTGAAATGATTGGAGAGCTTAACGGACAAATGGGAGATGGTGATTTGGTGTTAATACTGAAAATTCTGGCATCTCTGATACTAGGTCTCACATGTTTTCTTGTTTGTTATACGGTTCATGAGGGACTGGCAGCAATGAAAGTAGAGCGTGAAAATCGCCGAAAGACCCGCAGAGAGTTACGGCGCCAGCACAACATATACTCTGCTCAGGCAGTTGCGCCGTTTGGCAGCCCGGCGATGGCTGCACGTGCGCTTGCGCATGAGCAAACCGTTTACTGGCAGCAGTTACTGGCCGCTTTCGCGGCCTCCATTGAGGCGGAAGGTTACACCTTCGGCACCGATGCACAGGCAAAAGTGGCGTTACCGCACGCTGTGCGGGCCCGTGCGGGTGGGGACATTGTGAAAGCGCGTTCGCGACACATTACGCCGCTGCGGAGTGAGGCGGCGCTGGAAGATTTGCAGCTGCAGGCAGCGGAGGACGGCCACGCGGGCAGCTGGGCGGACTGGTGCCAGCGGGGAGCAGAGGCGGCCGGCTGGTATGTCACCAGGCGTGGGGTGGACCAGCTACCTGACGATGCGGTAACGAAGTGAGGAGCGGAATATGACGCAAACCGAAATAGGTGTTTTGTCCCTGATAGGTGTGCTGGCAGGGGGAGGGTTAATTAACCTTGTTAACTTTCTTCTTGAAAGTTCGCGTGGTCGTGAAGAGGTTCCTCCTGAAGAACAGCCCCTGCGCCGGAATGACCTGGGAAACGTCGAACAGGATTATCACGCGATGCTGCAGCGCCTCGGCGTAACCGACAGGTGGTTCCGTCATGCGTGGCCACTGACGCAGATAAGCCTGATGTGGTGTGGCCCGCCGGGCTCGCTCACAGTCGGTATTTCGGCAGCGCTGCGCGCAGCAGCTGGAGAGCTTTCAAAGAACGGCGCCGTGAATTTCAGCTGTGACTGCCTCACTGAGGCGGGGGTTCCGCCAGACCTGATGTGGCACATCGCTTCAAGAATCACCGAAACGGAACCGTCAATTTTTATCGACGGACACGGCAGCAAAACCCGCCCGGGGGCGTGGCGGCGCGGATTTAAATACGTCCGGATGCCAGATAGTCTGGAACGCGTGGCCATCCTGCTGCAGGGCATCCGACATACCTCCGCAGAGACGCTTTCACTTTATTTGCTGGAAGTAGCAGACAGGCTGGAGAGAGGAGACTCAGACGGGGTTAAGCATGATGACGACAGCGGCTGGGCCTTCCGCACATTTGCGGCGGTCCCGTATTACTGAAAACCGGTAACCCTTTCCTCCCCGCGTTGCGCAGGCTGTTCGTTCCTCGCGTGCGCTGCGGTACGCCTCAGCCTGCACCCCGCAGGCAGGCCTGTTTAACGTCTGACCCCGGCAGCCCGGCTGCCGCAACCACGGAATTTCCTCTTATGACACACCCCGCTGAAATATCGGCTCAGCCGGTCGTGCGCGATCGCTGGGGCGGCTGGACGCATCCTGCTTTTTTCCTGCCGGCAGGCGGCAATGATTATCCGCAGCCTGGTGAATTTGAAGCCTGGCTTGATGAACATAATCTGCGGTCGGCAACGACCTGGATGGAAAACGACGTGCCAGAATGGATGATGGATGTTTTCCGGAAAACCGGTAACTGCAGTCAGTGGCAGCCTTCCGGCCCCCCGGGTCCGGGCTGGTTTACCGGCAGCATCCACGATACGGATGAAGGCCCGGTGTGCGTCTGGCTGCGGCGAAAGGCGGAGGCACAGGACGCATGAAGCGCTTTTTCCTCATACTGTGCCTGCTGACAGCGGGCATTATGGCAAAGCCGGTGATGGCGGCAACCAGCAACGCCGGCGACGGCCGCTGGGTGAATCCGATCAGCGACGTCTGCTGGAAGTGCCTGTTTCCCATGACGCTCGGCAGCATTCAGCTGGCATCCGGCGCGCATCCTGATACACCCAATCCCGCCTCGCCCATCCAGCTTTGCCCGTACGGCATTTTTTACCGGCTGGGGCTGGCCATCGGCTTCTGGGAGCCGCTGGCCATGACGGACGTCACTCGTGAGCCCGGCGTCATGGTGAACATGGGTGGTTTTAAAATTGATTTGGGGCGAACCGGCACCGGGCGTGGCGGACAGAGTGATTCGCCCTCGCCCGGGAGCTTCTATCACGTGCACTGGTACAAGTATCCGCTGATTTTCTGGCTGAACATTATTACCAGTGAAGGCTGCATGCAGACCGGTGATATGGACATTGCCTACTTGTCTGAAGTGGACCCGCTTTGGAACGACAGCACGCTTGCCATGATCCTGAATCCGGAAGTGGCGCTCTTCAGTAACCTGCTGGCGCAGGGCGCCTGCGCGGCTGACTCAATCGCTTCTACCGCGGGCATGCCGCTGGACCCGCTGTTCTGGTGCGCCGGCGCACAGGGCTCGATGTATCCGTTCACGGGCTATACCAGCAACGAGTTTTCTCCGCTGGAGGCTTCGCTGCTGGTCAGCGAACGCATGGCGTTCAAGCTGCATCGCGAGGGGCTGGTCATGGAGACGGTCGGGGCCGACACGGCGGTGTGCTACGAATATCCGTCCCCGATCATCCCCAAGTCCCGATGGCGGTATCAGATGGTGAACATGTACCCCGAACCTTCGGACTGCCACCCGTTCGGCACGACCACGCAACTGTGGGGCAGCACGCACAACACGCCCGCATCAAAGAAAAACTTCGGCTACCTGATGTGGCGAAAGCGCAACTGCGTATACCTGTAAAGGAATGACCATGAAAACCTTACTCATTACGGCGCTGACCTTCAGCGCCATTCTGCTTTGCGCGGATGCGGGCGCAGCTGATCAGCCAGCGATTGCCGGCGACGATATGGCGTATATGAAACAGCAGCAGCGCGATCTGGCGCTGTTTAAAAGTCAGCTGCAGGGTATGAACATCACCCTGCCGGACGTGCAACAGGGGCGGGTTGCGCAGATGCAGAATGAGATAGCCGCCGGACAGGCGGATCAGAACAGCGCTACCCGTCAGACCCCGCGCGCGGTGTATTTCGTGAGCATGGGCATTCCGGAAGAGGGGCTGCTGCCGATGCTCTCTGATGCACGCCGCTTCGGCATTCCGGCAACCCTGCGCGGGCTGCTGAACAACGACTTTCGCCAGACCGCAGAGAAGATGTTTGAACTGTCGAAGAAGGACAGGCAGGCGGGCGTGCAGATTGACCCGACCCTGTTTCAGCAGTACGGCATTAAAGCGGTGCCTGCACTGGTTGTGACATGCGTTGGCAAATTTGACGTGCTGTACGGCAGCCTGCCGGTGCAGCAGGCTCTGGAGGAGGTCAGGCAGCGCGGTGACTGTTCAGCCACGGCGGCGCAGCTGCTAAAGAGTGCGGAGGGCGCGCAATGAAGCGACTGCTACTCATCCTGCTGCTGTTCTCAGTCGCCGGGGCCCGTGCTGACGATGTCAGCGATGCTTATAACGCCGGTGCGGGGTATGCCGGCTCGAACAAAGGCCAGGGAACATCGGCAGCAAAAGGCACAGACCCGGCGTCAGTTATCCCGGGCTACACGTCAAGCCCATCGCAAAGCGGCTACTACGGCGGGGTGCAGGGCGGAGATGGCGGCATCAGCGACAAGGGCCAGACCGAACTCAGCCAGAACGAGGCCGGGCAGGCAATATCCGACTCGTCCACGAAGAACCCGGCGGTGACCATCGACCCGAACGCCGACTTTATCCAGAACGGCAAAAACGCCGAGGCGAACAGCGGCTCCATCGTGGACGGCACGAACCAGCAGTGCACCACCAAAGTGGTGTCAAAGTCGGTGTTTGAAAACTACAGCTGCGACCGGGATGTGGCACAGGTGCAGACGTGTGCACGGACCGGAAGCATTCAGGTCACAGGATCACGTGAGTCTTACAACACTCAGTTAGTTCTCAATGCGGCCAATTCAACGGCGGTAATCCTTGATAATTACTGGGTGCGTTACGACTTTACGGTGCCGGATGATGGAGTTGTAAGCAGCGGAACCTGGGCTTTTACCTACCCCAGAAGCCCCAGCTACCACGGGGAATCCGGAGATCGCCTGTGGTATTCAATTAAGGCGCTGGATTTTCAGACGGACAGGGCTAAACCAAACCGTAACGGTGACGCAGCGATATCGCCACAGCGCGTTACGAAAGGTCAGACGGTTTCTCTGTACCTGCGTTACAACACTGACGGTCACTATGATACCGGCCGTGATGGGCTGATCAGGGCTGTCAGCAATGGCAATTACGTTTTCCAGGTCATATTCCCACTACAGGCCGAGCGCGACACGACTACCTCAACTGTTGTGTGGAGCGAGTCCTGCGGCTTCGATAAATCAAAGGCTACCGGCACGGCAGGCACGGTGTGTACCGACCCGGGCGGGAGCCGGACGGTAAATCAGAACGGTAAAGACTACACGCAGAGCGCCTCCTGCTGGCAGTACTCGGACGCCTATATCGTGCCGGTCAGCTCAACCGGCAACTGCAGCACGCTGATGGCCAACAAAAACTGCACGGTCTCAGCCCGCAGCTGTACTCAGAAAGAAGGCGGCACCTGCCTGCACGAGCAGGACACTTACCAGTGCCAGACCACCTACAGCTCAGAAGGGCTGCTGTGCGGCGGTCAGTACTTCTGCCGTACCGGTGACTGCAGCGGAACCGATGGCGCCGGCGACAGCGGCTTTGATACCGCGGTGGCGAAGCTTGCCGGCCTGGCCTCGGCCGGCGATGACGTCAAAGCCGATCAGGTAAACGTGAAGGCGTTCACCGGTCAGGCTCTCTATTGCCGCAAGGCAATGGCGGGCTTTTCCAACTGCTGTGTCGACACCGGCTGGGGCAACAGCGCCGGGCTTGCCAACTGCAACAGCGATGAGATGGCCATCGGCAAGGCGAAAGCCAAAAAGGTCACGGTGCTGGTCGGTGAGGCCTGCAACCGGGCGGTGCTCGGCGTATGCGTACAGAAGAAGCAGGCCTACTGCGTATTCGGCGGAAAGCTTGCCCGTATCATTCAGGAGCAGGGGCGCCGCGACCAGCTGCACGTGAGCTTCGGCAGCGGTGACTCCCCCAACTGCCGCGGGATCACGGTGCCCGAGCTGCAGGCCATCAACTTCGACCTGATTAACTTCCAGGATTTCTACAGTGACCTCATGGCCAACCAGAAAATTCCTGACTCCGCCACGATGGTAAAGCAGGCGAAAGATCGCATCGCCGCGCAGGTGCAGGCGCAGACCGGAGGAAAAAAATGAAGCAGATAGTGCTTGCCTGCCTGCTGATGGCGGGCGCCTGTCAGGCTCTCGCGGACGATGCACCGTCAGCTGATGCGGTCGTGACGCCCGCAGAGCCGTTCACCGGCTGGCACTGGTACAACGAGCCGAAGAAAAAACCCGATCCCCCTGCGCTGAAGCCTCAGCCCGCGCCGCAGGTGCCGGACTTCAGCCGGCTGTCACCCAGCGAGCAGGCTGACGTGCTGAAAGGCTACACGAAGGAGGCGCTGAACAACGCCATCCTGCATCCGTCGGCGGAGAATACGGCTACCTTCCTGCGCTGGCAGAAGTTCTGGACCGACCGGGCCTCGATGTTCAGCCAGTCGTTCGCGGTGGCGCAGCTTGACCATCCGGATCTCGATTACAACCTGGAACACCCGCACTACAACAGCACCGCGCCGCTGCAGCAGGCACGCGATCAGGAGGAGCAGACGCAGGCTATCAGCGAACTCGCCGGGCAGTATGGCCTGTTCTACTTCTACCGGGGCGGGGACCCGATAGACGCGCAGATGGCGGGCGTGGTGGCGGACTTTGCCCGCCTGCGTCACGTCTCGCTGATACCGGTGAGCGTGGACGGCACGGTGTCGCCGCAGGTGCCTGACAGCCGTCAGGACGCGGGACAAAGCGCGCGCATGGGCATTACCCACTTCCCGGCGCTGTTCCTGGTCGACCCGAAGTCAAAAAGCTTCCGCCCGCTCGCCTACGGTTTTATGACGCAGGATGACCTGGCGAAGCGCTTTCTTAACGTGGCCACCGGCTTTAAACCTAACTTCTGAGGAGTTCCTGATGCTGACGCTATCACCCGTCTGGCACGGGCGGCTGGCCTCTCATCGCGGGCTGGGAATTTATCGGAAGCTGGGCGAGGAAGCTTACACTGCTTACCACAACGGGATTTACCGGACCGGCCATAACGAAGGCAAGCTTACGGCAGAAGACATTGAGAAGGTTGCTACTGCAGTCGGTGCAGGTGCTGCCTCTGGCGATGACAGTGCCGCTTCCGATCAGATGATTGAAAGCAACGATGCGCTAGCTGAAATGCTGGGACTGACTGGAACGCCGGGCATTATCATTATGCCGGCGGAAAACGCCACTGCTCAGAACACCACAGTGATACCCGGCGTAGTCAGCGAGGACGTACTGCAGCAGGCAATTAATCGCGCGGCTGGCAGATGAAAAAACCCGGTGCAGAACCGGGCAACCCGCAGTGGCGACAATATCAGGATAGGAATGGATTATATTTCCGGTCAGTTAAACCGTTTATCCTTATTTCGGTTTTTAATTATTTCATTTTTCTTATCCCCTATTCCTATGTATGAAAAGAGTACGGCGACATACAGATATTCGATTGCATAAATAATAAATTTTTCGGCGTTGCCAATTTTATACTTTTCACTGATATCTCTGGCGATAACGAGCAGGAGGACAACCAGTACTATATCTGGTGCGATTTCAAAAAAACGAGATACTAAGCTTTTAACATCACCGGTACCGGATTCGGAATTTTTTATCAGATGCTTATACTCTCTGTAGCTTTCAGACAAACCCACCGCACGGGACAGCAGTGCGGCTGATAAGGTCAAGATAGTAGCCAGTGCATTTTCAATCACTTTGAATTCAACGGCGAACCAAGCTAAAACTCCATACACTATAAAATTCAGTAGCGTAACGAATAATGACCTCGCATCAAATGAACTTAGAACTTGTAGCGTTAGATATGCTGTAAAGGGCAGGCCAATGCTAAGTATAACAATCAGAGGGATGACGGCGTAAACATACATATTCATTGAATCTCCTTTTAGCGGAAAATATTGTATCTTTATATTTTCCTATAAGTATTTTCATTTCGCCTAGAATGGGGAATGACATAATAATACCTTTTTTATTGCTAACCACCTATTCAATCAGAACCGTCGAAAAATGCCACAGTGATACACGGCATAGTCAGCGGGGAGGTACTGCAGCAAGCTATCGGTCGCGCGGCTTGCAGATAAAAAAGCCCGGTGCAGAACCGGGCAACCAGCGGTGCCGGCATTATCAGAATGGTTTTACTGCCGGCAGCGCCAATGGGTATCGGCTATAATACCAGAACCTTTATTCTTGACAGGCATGTCCTTCAGGCTGTTCGTTCCTCGCGATGCTGCGGTACGCCTCAGCCTGATTGCCCTGCCCGTCGTCAGAAATGCAAATCCGTGCAGAAATTGGCCCTGAAATTATCCGTTCATTTTTGTGTTACTTCCGGACAAGGAATCAGATAAACCCACCACGATAAACTGCTGATTTGACTTTAGTTCGCCTGGTAAATGAAATTGTTGCTGATTATTCATAGCAGTGTGTATTTTTTTTATGCAGATGAGTTGAGCTGCGAGTAATCTGTACTGGATCTGGACGCTTCAGGTGGGTATTCTTTCCAAAAATCGCTGGGCGGCGATCATCTTCAATCCTTATCCGGATACTGTGGTGGTGATGGAAAGGATTTACATAACCTGTGGCCGGACATGCACGGAACGGGCAGATTAGAACCGGATGGGACGTATCCGTAAAAACGTCCAGGGTACGGAGCGCGGGTTTTACCGGGCTCTGAATGCAAAAACCCCCCGAATCTGAGCTCAACTTGGCGGAAGAATCAGAATCAGGGGGTCCAAAAGCAGGCGCTGCGCCTGTGAAGGATTATAACGCATGCCATTCATAAGACAACCCCTGCCCGCCATAAGTTCGGGACAGGGTGAATGACCAGATTTTAATCGGGTTAGACGACCCGACCTCCACGACTGACAGGCGACGCCGCGGCGATCATTCCGTCATCTGCAAGTGCCCCGAACCTGTATGGTTTGCACCAGACAGCTATCGCCCATTGCCGGGCGAGTTTGGCCACGCCATGCGCAGGCTGGTAGTGAAAGACAGGGTGACAGGCCAGCTTCGCCTGCGGCAGCGCCTCTCCCGCAATCCATACTTTGTCAGGCTGCGCAGGGCTGCAGGACGTGCACGGGATTTCCGGCCGGAGCGCCGGGCGCTGATCGACGCCATTATACCGTTGCTGGTTCAGCGTGCCGATATGGCCACCTGGGTTGTTACCGTGAACGTTGGCAGACTGGCCGCCGAACTGAGCCCCAAAGATGATGCCGGCAACGTCATTCCGGCGACCCGTGTAGAACCGTGCCGGCTGTCGCGGCTGTTCCCGGAACTGGCGCGATACGGGCTGCTTGAGATGCCTTCTCTGGAGTGGGACCCGGTTGAGAAATTCTGGATGCCCCGCCATATCGTACTTACCGATCGCTTCTGGCAGCTGTGCGGCGTTAACATGGACAAGCTTTACGTACAGCGCAACCAGCGTCTGGAAGCGGAAGCTGAGGGGATCATCGAGCCGGGCACGCACGAATCGGTGCGCGCTGCGCGCCAGCGCTGGTATGAGAAGATGCGTATGGCCACGCTGCTGAGCCGTCGCGAAAAAGCCGTTAAGGAAAAGCGCCGTAAAAGGCTGGGCAAGCTTCCGCTCGACGAGCGGCGGAGTGCGATGGCCAGCTGGCTTATCAGGACGATGCCCAATCATGAGTTGATGAACACCGATGCTGAAACCTTTGATCGCCTGGTCTGGCAGAACCTGAACCAGCTGGAGCTCGGCCTCGGCTACGACCCCGCCCTACCTGACGTCGTGCACTGACGTTATTCCCCATGACTTTACCGCCTTGACTGGCGGTAAATCTGTTTGTGTTACGCTCGCTTTCCCCGTATTTGCGTGAAATTCTGCTGCCATTACCTCCGTCACCGGACCTTAACCGGCCACCGCGGCCGTCTCGATTTTTTTATACACAATTATCCGCAATCGGAAAGTTACTATTAGCCGCAGTTGATGAATCACTTACCCGCAAAATATTCCTGACTTACGTCATAAAGAATTAATCAGAAAAGATAAATAAGGTGTTCATGCCGGCATTCTGCGAGGATAAATAAGGCCTTCGCTTGCAGCGGCCAGAGACGGCCGCGCCGCTCAGAATCTGAAGCACCTCCCGCTGACGCGGGCCCCGAAATCATAAAGTAGTTACAACAAACATAGATTCGCCATAGAAAGATACGGTGCCGGCCTGAAACCTCACGCCCCTCTCAACCCAGACCCGCGCCGTACCTGAAGCCCGGTTGCCCCCACTGACCAGCCGCCGCCGCCCGGCCCGGAGGGCCGGAACTGCAGTGGCTGATAAATGGGTGTTGTAACTATAGAATCGAGTGGCTGTAAGTAACACCGCGGGTTCTTTCTTTCGTCTCCGACCGTCTGACTTAAGTGCGCCTGACTGGCCGCTGCTTAAACGGCGTCGGTCAGGGAAGGGTTGGTTTTTCGCCACCATAAGCCCTGTAACCGGCTACGCCGGGCTTACGGCGCCAGCTGGCACCTGTTCCGTCCTTAGCGTTTTATGGCGCCTCCATGCCGCTTACGCGACATTCAGGGGCAGTCTGCGCACTGCTCGCCTGCCTTCAAATTCTGATGGGATTTTTGATCTGGATGCATATTATCCTCTGCCGCTTTCGGGGAGAATTTACCCCCCAATATGAAGGTGTATGATCCGCATGGAAGAAAAAGAAAAGGTAGTGAGCATAGCGAGTGATTTGCTCGGCCGTGCAGTCTTGATGGCCGCCGCTAAAGGCTTGCGTATTACTAAAAAGGCTATCGTCTCAGAATTATCACTGATAAATTTCGCAGATGAAGATAAAGCGCTAAGAGACCTGGCGATAGGTATGCTGAATGCGGCTGAAAAACTCGGGGCTTCGTTTTTTGCAGACAACTCATCTGGCTGTGTCAGCATGGGCAACGTCAAAGACGAAAGTGAGTCACTCTCTGCTTGAAGCGAGCTACACATCAGAGAATACGCAGGTACAACACTGGCTCAGGCTCTTTTTTTGATGGCGGTCACTTTCATAAGACTTAGAGGCTCGCTTTCTAAAGGCGTTCACTTTCATAATAAGGTGGTCACTTTCATAATACCTCTTCCGTAAGAGGTTACTTTCATAACATTGAGCCTCCTAAAAAACCGTTGTTCGCCTCTTTGCCGGGTGTTACCTAACTCACAGACCCCATTCTTGTGAAAAGCTCTGCCTTAAGGGACCTTTGTTTATGAAAGCACCCACCCCTTAAGGTCTCGCCTTATGAAAGTACCCTACCTTGACTGGCATGTTATGAAAGTAACCGCTATTTTTGTGCAGTTCGCCCTAAAGCCTGCAGTTTTGGAGAACGACTGTTTATTAAGAACATGATTTCTCGACCTTTTTTATATTCTGTATAATCGAGATAGCCGATTCTGACAAGATCGGCCAATGCACGTCTGATGATAGCGTTCTGATCTTTGATTTGAGACTCGAGCGCCAGACGCTCACGAAAGCGCTTCATTGAAATGTACAGGGTACCTGCAGGCATACTCTCCAGATAAACATAAAGCGACTGTGCAGCTTCTTTGCGCGACAGTTCTGAAAGTGCTTTCAGTCCAAGTAATACCTTGTGATCATACCGATACAGTTCCCACAGACTACTATCACCGACAATCTCCACCTGATCAGTTTCATAGTTGAGAACTGCGCGCTGAACCAGGTGCGTTACCAGCGACTTTTTAACGCCTTTTCCACGAAATGAGAGAGTTACACTTGAGAGATTAAACAGAGAATCGTGCAGACGTGCACGTGCACGGCCGTTGATATCGGTGGGTTTAAGGCCGCACATTCGGGCAAACTCCGAGAAAGGCAGCGTGATTTTTTCGCTGTTATAGCCATATTTTGAAAAAGCAGAAATAACACCGATCCATGTTTTGAAATCAGTGGACATGCTGAGCTTAGCCCCCTGAATTTTTATGTCGGTATACCCCTCCTGCCTTGCCACCTCTAGACTCGACAATTCGTCGGATGCATCAATTAGGAAATCACGTTTCCCTTTCTCTTTAGGGGCTACCGGCGTAAACACGCTGAGACGAAGAAGTGCCACGGGTTGCACCGACTTATTACTATTCGGTGTCAGTTCATAAACTGTGTTTGAATCTCTTTTGATAACTGAAAATGGGTTCTCTATCTCTATGTTTTCAGTGTCTTTTTCCATTTATCCACACCGTATGGGTATTTACTACTCAGTTTATGAAAGTAACCGCCTTCGGGTTATGAAAGTAACCGCTTAGGTTATGAAAGTAAACGCCTTTATTATGAAAGTAACCTCTTTTATTATGAAAGTGACCGCCGAGATCCCTTTTTTCCACATACGATTCAATAGCTTAAAGGGGTGGTGATCTCTATTGATCTTTACTTGTTCTCTATATGATCTAAAAGAATTGATCTATTCAGTGGATATGTGGATAAACGCAGCTATTACCAAACTAGGCAACCATATCTGGTGCTGATTACAGTGAATTATGGCTGGTAATTGATGCTTGAAGGCGATGATTTGGTTATAACGAAAACCCCTATAAGCTGTGTTTTGCCTCCTTTTCAAACGTAACCATCTCATTGTTGACGTCATTTTTTGTGGTGTGTAAGTTTGGGTTATAAGCGTGACGACTCTGCTAAGGTTGCGAAATTCATGACAGCAAAGAAAGTATATCCGGTGAGGTTTGCTGGTCTTCGAGGGACGCAGGAGTGCTCCGCAAGTTTGCGGACTGATAATCCGGAACAATGGCAGCGCTGGCTAAAGCATGCTCGCGATAATAAAGCCACTACGGTCATTACTTGTCTTTGTAAAGCTCCGGAAGTGGATACGAACTCACGACGCCTTAACGTACGCCTCTCACAAAAAACGGATCAGTGTTGCCTAGCCTCGTGGGCATTCTCAGGGCACGAACACGCGTCGGACTGTCGCTTTTATTCAGTGTGGCCAGACGAAAGACAAGCGGCAATATACACCTCTGATGTTGTGAAGGCAGCGCCGGATGGTCAGCTTATAGTGCGTCTTCCTACAGGTCTGCAGAAGAAAGATCCGGTAGAACAAAGCCAGCATGGGATTTCTGTGAGCACAGCTTTGGGAAAACGCCGACGTCAGCCATCAATGCGTCTGTTGGGGCTCCTGCACCTGCTCTGGGAGCAATCCGGCATTAACGTCTGGCATCCGGCTTTTGATCGTAAAAAACGCTATCCCGGCTGGATCAGCTGGCGACTAAGCGAAACGGCCTCGAGAATCAGAATAGGTCGGCTCCCACTGCATCAGTCTCTGATGCTGATGGCCATGAAGGATTCACAGCAGGCTGAGCTGAACCGGCAGATTACTAAGGTAGCCAGCAGCGGATCACGCCGGCTCATCGTCATCTCGCAGCTGGCTGCCTGGAGTGTTGCTGCTGACGAACGGCTGCAGCACACCCTTCCGCTGGGGCTGTTTGCTGGATTCCCTGTGCTAACCCTACCGCAAGATGTCAGGGAGCGCCTTTCACGAAGTTTTTCACGTGAGCTGGCCGACTGGCGCCGTGGTGCCAAAGTGATTGTTATTTGCGAAGCTGAGCCGCCGGAAACCACTTTTGTCCGTAAGGATGGCCGCAATGTTCCACGCATTACTTGCAGAATTATCGACGCGGCGCTGATGACGGTGAGTCCACGCTTTATTCCGCTGGATTCCCGCTATGAAGGTGAAGTTGAAGAAAAGCTGTGGCAGGAAAAGCGCGCCTTCATTAAACCCTTGCGCTACGACGGTGAGGAAGACGTATTTCCGGATTTCGTTCTAAAAGACGTTCCGGGCGTAGATGGGCTACCAATGGAAGTCTTTGGCATGAATACCCCTGAGTACCTGCTGCGTAAGCACGAGAAAATCGGTCATTATGATTCGGAGTTTGGTCAGGGTAATTGGTGGTATTGGGAGGCTACTGCCAGCATGGAAATGCCACCATTTCCACGATGAACTGACATACATAACAGGATTATTTCATGTATTTTTGCGCTCTCCTCATAGCAGCGGCCTGATTTGGCGCCAGGCCTTTTCTTAATAGATCTCTGCCTCAAATCTCGAAGAATCACTTTTCTTTAAATTTACTCAGCAGCTCATCAATCAGCGACGGCGGCACCTTTTCAAGTGCGGCCCTTTCAAAGGTATCGTTTGTCATACGATAAAAATCTGGCTGTACGGCACGAAGCTTTTTAATCGCCTCCGGCTCTAGGCGGAGCAGATCACGCACTCTGGACGCCGCTTCCCTGTATTTCTGAACGACGGTGTATGCCTGTTTGTTGGTGTTATTACACCAGAATTCAATCATATCTTCAGAAAACACTGTCGCCAGCCCTTCTTCAATAACCGGTGCTCCATCTCCGACAACGGGCGCAAGCAGATGGACACATTCATGCGCCAGCTGGTAAACCATTTCCTGCCGATCTGAATATGCTTCTACGCTCAGGCTGATAGCAATATGTCCGCGCGGTGGAGTTTCCCTGTTGCCCGGGAACCAGATCCTCGGACCTTCATCATGGAAGTCCACCCCGACATAGGTCCAGTTGCGATCGCGCATACCGTACCTTTTTTCCATTTTCTGAATGAAACGACTCGCATAGGTGGCCGGGGTCATGCTCCAGGATTCATCTTCAGGCTGCCAGCATTTGAATAAATGCTGTGGTATACCGTATTTATTGCTCATTTCCATTCTTATCCTTAGTCGTCAGCGTGGCATGATGGATTACATATCGTCATTATTATCAATAGCTTCACGCACTTTATCCAGTAAAGGGGACAGCGCGTGTTGGTTCCTGTCGCTGATAGCGTCGAGACGGGACCTAAAATGGCCGGTCTGCTCAGTCAGCTTTTCGGCGACAGCGAGATCAAGCCGTAAGTATTCACCCCTGTTACTGCTGCTGACAGCGGTACGCAGGCATAGCAGCATATGCAAAAAAGAGGCATCTTCCTGGCATGCTTCGTTCACCCAACTCCTGATTGTTTCGACCCCGGCAATATCCCGCCATGCCCAGAGATAGCTGCGTGCTCCTTTCATATTCAGAACGCGCGTCCGGACGTCAGGCTTCGCCATTCTTTCAGTCATCGACTGACGTAACGCATCCATCTCATCTGCAGAAAAAAGTTTTTCTTCCTCGCTTCCCGGCCTGTCACCGGCGGCGCCGTGCAGCCAGAGTAAGTCGCGCATGTAGCTAGCAGCCCACTCTACGGCGTGTGTCAATTTTATAAAGTCATTTAGATCCCTCAGCGTATCGGAACGGTCTTCCCTGAGCATCTGCCTGATAAGTTGGGAAGCGAATATCTGTATTCCCAGATCTTGCTGACGAAAAAATAGGCTCAGGCTGCGGGATCGATAATAATCCAGCACGCTATCGGCATGGTTGAACAAAAAATCCAGCAGCCCTCTACGGGCATGCTGGCCAGCCATGAGCGTGATCGAGGGTGTCAGGCGCGTAAGTATGTGCTCAAACCAGGTGCGGGAGGTAACACCGTTGGCTGACAGGCTTTCCAGCAGACGCTGCCTGAGCCCGTTACGGTCTTCCCTGGCCAGCCGGATGATTTCCGCAATCTCAGCATCCGAGAGCACGTTTCCCGGCGCCGAAAAGGCAAAGTAATAGCGCCAGTATACCGGACTGGACAGGCGACGCTGCGCGCTGGCGGCCTCGTTCTTGCGTGGGTTCTCTTTCGCAAATGTGACAGCGCCGGCTTCCTGATCCCCGTGGATGCCTGGCACCCATTCCCCCAGCGCCCAGGGCGAACGTGCGGCATGCGTGGTGAAACGTGTCAGAGCTCGTGACAGTGATGCGGACATTTCCTGCTGTTCCCCCTCGCTGAGCCTGCCATCCTTTGACTCCACTATGGCTCTCTCAGTGAGGTAATGTTCAACCCAGGCGTACAGGTCAGGGTTAACCACCCTGAGCAGCTGCAGCAGGCACAGGTCGGGGAAGCAGACGTAATCACGCATGCCCGGGTAGAGGAAGCGAAGAGAATTTATGGCCTGAGTAACTTCGCGCGGGGTGGTCAGGGGTTCGCCGTAAATGTCAGCGACATGACTCAGCTCGCTAACAAGCTCAGGATCGGCATTTTGCCCGTTGACGTCTTTATATACCTGAAGCGCTTCGCTGAGAAAGTGACCGCGTAGCTTAAATGTTTCAGGTCTCGGCAGGGTAAATGTAATCGGCACAATTTTCTGCAGATAAACGCGGCCATCAGCAACGTTCAGCCCGCGTTCAACAGCATGAGCCAGTACGTCACGGTCATAGCACATTACGTAGCGAAAACGGGAAAAGTCCGCCACCGATCGCACCAGCCGCAGGACCTCGACGGCCTGAGACGGCTCCAGCCGATCAAGGTCATCAATGACGATAATAAAAGTCAGTCCGAGCCTCTTAAGTCGGGATTCGATGTCTTCTCTCAGTTTGGCCGCCGTTTCAGTGCGGGCGCTGAGGTCTATTCTTGCAAGTGCATCCATGCCCTTAGATGCCAGAGAGAAGCCTGGAACGAAGTTACCTGCAAAATCCGCAATTGGTGCAAGACGGCCCGACGTCTGCTGAAGATAGTTCAGTACGTCCAGCGTCGCGCCTTCATTTCGCTTACGGGAAAGCCACCGCCACGCCTGCCGGAATTTTCTGTACGTGATTTGGCACAATCCCTGTGCTGCAGGTTCTTGCAGCTCTTCCTTCCGGCGGATGATATCGGCGACCGGCAGGAGCAGCGCTTCAGCAAGACTGCCGCCCCCGCTGAGCCAGGGAGAAAAGGACAGAACATGCATATCAGCGGGACGGCTGCGTTCCAGGCGCGAAAGCAGGAGATTGAGAAGGCTGGTTTTGCCTGCTCCCCACCGGCCCTCAAGACCTATTACCATGCCTTCATCGCCCTTAATGCCCAGAAGGCTTTCTGCCAGACCGTCTGCAACAGCCCCAAAGCCAAACCGGTCATCTTCGACGCTGTTAATCGGGCCGCTCTGGCTGAAATAAAAGTCTGGCTTCATCTCAAAGATCCCCGTAAAGCGCACGCAATTCGGCCAGCACCGGCGCCGCCTCAGCATCCGCCACCGCGTCAAGGAGCGCCGCCTCCAGCTGCAGGTACTCCTCCTGTGTCATGGCGATGTGGATGCCGTCCAGCCCCAGGATCACCTTCTCTCCTTCACCGCGCGGGATATACAGCGATATCAGGCTGTCGCGGGCGCTCCACGCGTCCGTGCTTCCCTGCCAGGCACGGGCCTGCATATAGCGGACCAGCGCGCTGAACACGTCCCATCCCAGCGCCAGCGACACCCGGCCTGCGGTCACGAACAGGCTGAACTGCGGCGCCAGCCAGGCCTGCCCGGGCAGCTGCGGCAGCCGGTTTCCGCGCACCTCCGCACGCAGGATGACGTCAGCCACCTCAGCGATCAGGCAAACGTCGTCCGTGACCAGCCCGGTCACCGCCGCCCAGGCCTTCATACTCTGCGGATCCGGCTGCTGCGCCCGGATGACCAGCGGGAAAACAGCTTTCAGGCGCGCCGGCGTACAGATGCGGGCGATCGCTTCGTCGGGAAAGGCCTTCAGGTTCAGGGCACCGGAGTAAAGCGGTCGCAGCAGAAACTCAGCCCAGGTGGTATCTACGCCGTGCGGCATGGCCGCCATGAACGCGTCCGTTTCGTTGCGGTAGTTTTCGCCCGTCAGGTCAAAGGCCCGGTTAATGTAGTAGGTATCAACAGGTATGCCGTTTTCGCCGGCGTACACCAGTGCGTCAAAGGTGATGCCCAGAAGCGCTTCCATTACCGGCCAGCTCATGAAGGCACTGCCGGTCTGGCAGGCCGCGTGCGCCTGTGCAAACAGCCAGCGCAGCTCGGCGGGTTTTACCGTCTGACGGCCGAACGTTTCCCCGCGGACAACCTTGCGGTAAAGCGCCTCCCGGGTCCCGGCAGGATCGGCCTGCAGGGCAAAAAAGGCATCATCCGGAGAGGTGGACTTCAGTGCGCCGTCGAGTAGCCGTTCGGTCAGGGCGTTGACCGAGGTGTCCTCAACCGAGGCACGGGACTTCAGGCTTTCAATGAGTTTTTTCGGAAACCGTAATGTCAGCTGGCTTAGCATAATGCTTTTTTCCTGGATGCTGTGGGATTTGAGAAAGAATGCATCGGCGTAAGAAAAAAAGCACGCATTAAGTGAGAGTGACATCATGTCATGAAGCAGCATTCACAGTTCTTCCTCTATTCTGCGCTTAGATCCGAAAAAAGGCAGAACCGGAAATACCGTACCTGAGACGTCAGGCTGACCGGATGGTAAAGTGGTTTTTCGAACCGGAACGGGAGGGTTAAATGGGAAATTATTCGGATTTTGAGACCGATTTTGTTCAGCGAACACTGGCACTTATCGACCAATATAACGAAATGATTGAGATACAGGCCAAGCCATTCGGGGAGCAGTACAACTACACGTTGACCCTGAATTGTCTTCTGGGTCTTATCGTGTTACCGAAAGAGAGGGCGCTCTCGTTCCTACCAGTGGATCGTTTAACGCAGCAGCTTAAAACCAGCATGGGGTTACGGGAGTCGCAACTACCCGGTCCGGAGATGACCCTGCGGACTCTGATCCTTAGAATGAGAAATTCTGTGGCTCATTTCAGCGTCAAGGTTGTATCAGTGAGCGATGAGCGTCTTGTAGATCTGATTGCTTTCAGGGATGCTCCGGAGGATGAGAATGCCTACGCCATTTTCAGCGCCCCTGAACTTTTGCCTTTCCTTAAATATTACGCGGCCCTGCTGCTAGACAATATATTCCGACGCCGCGCGCAAGGTGTTGCCGCAGGAGATTTGTAAGGGATTTACACTATGTTGACTCTCGATTGCTCCTCACGGTCTCAGGTGTTGCAGACATTATCTGCCGGGTTTGGCATTACCCCCGCGAAGCTGGAAAATGTGCTGCTTTCGCTCGATCTTGAAAGTATCTACGAACTTAATCATCGCTTGTTGGTAGATGCACCTCAATATCTGAGAGAGTACGTCTGTGCGGAACTGGGCGAACCGGGTCCATTCACCCGAGCACTGTGGTTTCATGGCACCCGGACTTTCGCCGGTAATACTTTTCCTGCGGGGTTATTGGCGCTAAATCAGTCAGAATCACTCGCCATGAAAATGCTGCTCGACCTGGCCCCGAATGCGATGGTCCGTAAACACCTGCAGGAATGGGATGTTCCGGGGGGCGTCCCGGATGAGATGTTTCAGCTCAGAACCGGCGATAAAATGCACTGGGGACCTTATGGCCATTTGGTCCGGGAGTTGCATTTTAACGCCAGTGAAAATGGACTGCATGATTACCTCTGGCTGCCGGAGCTGGTTGAGGATGTCTGTAATGCCTACCAGGAGAAATACGGCCACGATCTTAAACCGCATTATCTCAGCGTGCTTCATCCCTGTATTGTCTGGTTCGAGGCAGATATTGTTTATGAAAAAGGGTTCTTGAAACGGCGCTGGCATATGCCTATACATCAGTCCGGGACCTCCCGCCGGACGGAAACGCAACTTTCGGCATAGACTGTGAAGGGAAATCTGTGTTCAGGTCGGCGATTGCCAGAATCGAGTTTCTGCAGCCCGGGCAGGTGTAACCCGTAAAAAAGCGGGTCTGTGATCTGGCCCGTTTGTTCATTGCCGTGGACCCATTATTGAGGTCATTAAAGCCTTAAGCGGATCACTTGCAGCTGGCTGCAGAAAGGTTTTAGATTTACCCGGATTATGCCCCTTCCTCCTGCCTGGAAAAGGATCTCTGAATGCACTTTTATGTGGATGAAACCGGTCATACCGGTCCGAATCTGTTTGACCGCACCCAGCCGGTACTTTCTTATGGCGTCCTGTCTTCACCCAATGACCTGGACAAGGTTGCAGAAGCTGAACTGGCCAGTTTGCGTAATAAACTGGGTGTAAAACGTCTTCATGCCGCTGAACTGGGCATGTACCGCCTTGATGATGTGGTCGATACACTGCTTGTTCTGCAGAAGAAACACCGGATACGGTTTGATATCTGGCAGGTGGTTAAACGGGATCACGCCATTATTTCATTCTTCGATCAGGTATTTGACCAGGGACTGAATCCGGTTGTGCCCTGGACTGCCTACTGGACCCCGCTGCGCTATCCGTTGCTGTTGAATCTGTCGATGCTGTTTGATGATGAGCTGGCTGAAAAAGCATGGCGTGCCCGTCTCGAGGCTCATGATGAACGTTCTTCCTCATTATTCAGTGAGGTTTGTGGTGAGCTGCTTCAGCGCGTTCACAGTCTGAGTGATGCCCGTTCAGTTGAACTCATTACGGATGCCCTGTCCTGGGCGATGACCAACTACGATGAGCTGGGGTACAACTGCAAAACCAATAAAGAAAAGCTGCAGATTATGCCGAACATGATCGGATTCCAGTCAGTTTTGCACGGAATTTGCGCCCGTCTGGGGGCTCCGAACCGGAAAGCCGATATCATTGTTGACCAGCAGTCGCAGTTCAACACTACCCAGCGGGAGCTGAACGAATTTTACTACCAGATACGCGAACAGCCGTGGGAACTTGGGCCTGGTCTGCCCGTCATGGACATGAAGAACATGCCGGCTGAACCGCTTGTCTTTCAGTCAGGCACGAAAAGCGCCGGGCTGGAGCTGGTTGATATTTATCTCTGGACCTTCAAACGCTACATGGAACAGAAGGAGCTGACCAGACCCCTTTCCCGACTTGTTTACACCAATCTTAAAACAGCGAGAACAGACAGCGTTTCCCTGCAGTCTGTTGCAAAGAGGTTTAAAGAGTCTTTTGAAAAACTCCCTGAACCAACTACAGAAATGATGGTAAAAGCTAGTGAACTCAGGGCTGTGGAAGAAGCGCGGCGGCTGGCCCATCGCGTACAGATTGTGCCGCAATCTTAGCCAGAAAGGTGATTGCATATGAAGGCAGAGAGTGCCCGTCAGATCCAGGAGCTGATTGAGCTTGAGAAATTTAACCCTGAAACGCTGTGCTCGGGCGAGAGCTGGATGCCTCCTTCATCCACTGAAATCAGGGTGGTCCGGGCGCTGATCCCGCTGACAGATATCCAGCTGGCCAACCGGCTGGATGTGGACGAACGTACCATCCGCAAGTGGAAATCCGGCCAGACACAGATGCTGTTCACCGCCTGGTGCTGCCTGTGCTGGCTGGCCGGGCTGGGGATGCTGCTGGAAGAACCGGTTTAACCGGTCCTTACTCGTTTCCAGATTCGTTTGAGAATGAATCGTCTCTGGTATCGCCATTGTGAGCGGTAGATATGGGGCAGGCGGTCATAGTTCTTCCAGAACAAGGTCCAGCCTGTATAGGCACCAACAAGTAGGGTAATGAGATAGCCAGTTTTGAAGAGGCCATAGGCAACGGCCATGAGAAATACAGTCATACGATGTTCCTTATGTAAAACTGTATTTAGGAAATCCTATGCGGCCTTTAAGGCCGCTTTCAATAAAAAACTTAAGAAAGTTTCCCTTTCCTTTTTGTTGCTGTATCAGGCTTGGTTAGTCTTGAATTTTGCTTACATGGCAATAATCCCCCACTCACAACAATTCTCCATTATTGGTGCATTATCAGCATCAATAGCTTTCTTCCTCTCCTGAGATCCGGAAAAAGGTAGAACCGGATCTTTCAGGTGCGGGGGGCGGTTTCCTCGTCTAACACTACATATAGTGGCTGTATTAGCTGCTCAAGGCACTACATATGGGTAGTGGTGAGCTGCTGCGGCTGCGGAAACGGCGCTTTTCCCTACCGGCGGCGCGTGCTACGCTTCCGTGAAAGCAGCCAATCCGGCAGAAAGCGGATCCACCGGATGCCGCCTTCCGTTAATTGCGGAGAGGTAATATCACCTGAGGTATATGTCTGACCTTTACTGTATGAATGGTGGCTATCACATAGGGTTTTACAGGTAGCATTGATTATTGCAGTTGAAATAATAAGGTTGATTACAGTGAATCTGATCGACAGTCACATGATGGAGGACATTGCCGCCCTCACGCGGGGCGTGTTCCGGCTGCGGGAACTCTGGCTCAGGGAAACGCTGATCGTCGGGAGCACGTGGCAGGCGGCGCAGGTGCGGCGCGAGATCGTCACCGGCGGCGGGCGGGTCATCTTCACCCTCAGCGGCGACGGCGGCCTTTTGCCGGGGATGCATCCGCGCCGGCGGTTCAGGGGGGACGCGGGCAGCCCGGAAATCACGCACGCCGGGGACGCCGGCGTCCGGCTGGAGCGGCTTGACGCGCACCGTGACAGGATACTGGCGCAGGCCGCCCTCCCGGGGCTGAGCCGCGACGGCGATCGCGCCCGCTGAAGATACCGGTTCCGGATGGCAGGCGGGAAAACACAACAGAGCAGGAGCACAGGTGTATGGATGGCGGGATTTAAAGGAAATGGAGAAAAAACGATGATGAAGGCAGATGATATCGTCAGCGGCGTTACGGGTTCAGCTGGTCACCCACTGACCGTCCGGGTGAGCAGTCCGCGGGCAGGGATCCGGAGAAGCGTGGCTGCCGGGCTGTTTACCGGAGTCATTGCGTCTGCAGGAGTGGTGCCTGCCACGCCTGCCGCGACGCGGGATGAAGTCATACACCTGAACGCCGCCTATCCGTCCGGCTCCGTTATGGTATGCAGTAAGAATCTGCCGGGCGACGGAAAAATGATCCAGCCGACCGTACTGCAGATGCGGGGAACCGTGGTTGACAGGAAGCAGGACAGCGCAGTGTATGAGGTCTCATCGACATGGACCATTCCGGGTAAAAGCAGCAGTTCTGACCTGACGCTGAAGCTCAGAATGCTGGAGCGGATGGATGATAAAGGCAGCTATTCCCGCATCGTTCCTGACAGCATGTCGGTATCAATGCCGTCCGTCGGCCCTGCGGGTGAAAAGTCCGTTCTGGAAGGATTCCGCCGGCGTCTGCCTTCAGGAGAAATCTTTACGCCATTCAGTAATATAGAAATCACGGATTTTCCTTCCTACACGGTGCAAACCCGGGGGGAGCCCACGTCCTACTGTCACAGAGAATCCGCCGGGAGCTGAATATCAATACAATTAACCTGCCCGCCATGTTCCCGCAGCCAGGGGGCGCACAGCTGCCGGTGGCCATCGACTACCCGGCCGCGCTGGCGCTGCGGCAGATGGCCGCGCTGGTCGACGACCTGCCGAAATACCTCCTGGCACCGGAGGTCAGCGCCCTGCTCCACTTTATGCCCGACCTGCGTCGCAAGATGCTGTTCACCACGCTGTGGAACACCGGCGCGCGCATCAGCGAGGCGCTGGCGCTGACGCGGGTAGACTTCCTGCTGCGCCAGCAGTACCCCTTAGTGCAGCTGGCAACGCTCAAGCAGCGCGAGGCAAAGGCGGAGCGTCGCGCCGGACGTCTGCCCGCCGGGGCCGTGACCCACCGCCTGGTGCCGCTGTCCGACGCGCAGTATGTTAACCAGCTTGAGATGATGATCGCCACCCTGCGCATTCCGCTGGAGCGTCGCAGCGAAATCGCTGGCCGGACTGAACGGGTGCGGCTGCGGGAGATCACCGACCGGACGGCGCGGACCTGGCTGAACGAAGCGGTCAGCCAGGCGGCGACAGAAGGCGTGACGTTCTCCATTCCCGTAACCCTGCACACTTTCCGGCACAGCTATGCCATGCACATGCTGTACGCCGGCACGCCGCTCAAGGCGCTGCAGAGCCTGCTCGGGCACAAAAGTATCAAGTCGACGGAGATTTACACCAGAGTGTTTGCGCTGGACGTCGCGGCGCGGCACCGTGTGCAGTTTTCTATGCCGGGCAGTGAGGCTGTGGAAATAATGAAAAAATCAGCTTATGAATAAACTCGGAAGTTATAGAGTGCTGCCTAATGAAAGTCGATTAAAGAAAGTCTGCGCTGGAGCTATTCTATGAGTGGAAGATGGAGCTTAATTGATTCTTTAAATCAACCACTTATAGTGGCACAAAGAGCGATATAACATACTTGTTGCTTGGGGGGATAACCGCTCAGCTTATCTGTGAGACAGACATAGTGATATCATTTAATGTATTTCTCATGTAATACATTTGTATTCTAAATAGGTTGACGCCATCCTGTTAATAAGGGTAATTTAATTACAAATGTAATACTTTTGACTTACACATGCGGAGCTGGATATGGCTGAAAATCGGGATAAGCAGGGTGCGTTTGTTATCGCAGCAATGAGTAACAAGGGCGGTCCGGGCAAGACATCCTCCACCACAAACACGGCAGTGGCGCTTGCTCTGCTAGGGAAGCGCGTCCTGGTTGTGGACGGCGATCAGCAGGCGAATGCCACTGAAGTGTTGGCGAACGGCAAGAAAGAGTATGCCCTGTACGGCAATACGGTCTGTGATCTGTACAACAACCAGAAGTTTGACGTGCGTGAAGCAATAATACCTGCAAAGAACGGTGATCTGGACATTCCTAACCTCTTCCTGATCCCATCTGACCCATCGTTTGAACGCGTCATGGAAAACTGTATGGCGAGGCCGCATCGTGAAAAAATCCTGATGAGGCATCTCAAGCCCGTGATGGACGAATTCGACTTCATATTTATCGACTGCTCTCCGGCACTCAACCTGTCCGCTTCAAACGCCGCTTACATGGCGGACCATGTGCTCATTCCGATTGACGGTGGCTCATTCTCGGTCACGGGTGCTCAGACGGTGCTGAATTATCTGGATGAGATTAAGGAAGAAGAGTTCACGCATTACAGCCTGTTTAGAAACGAGTACAACAGCACCAAAAAGGTTATGAATAACTTCCTGCAAGGCGAGCTCGAAAGAATAGATCGCTTCCGGAACCACGTGCTGAAAACGCGCATCCGCACCGACGAAAAGGTGGCACAGGCGCAGGTCATATTCAAACCGGTATATTTCTATGACCGCAATGCGCTGGTGATCAATGATTATAAATCAATGGCGAAAGAGATGATGTCTCTGAAAGAAGGAACACAGTAATGGCCGGAAAAATTCTACAACGCCCGGAGGTTGAGAAGCCTGCGGTCGTTAAAGCAGATCAGGACACGCGTCTGAGCAATGTGCGTACCAAACGCAACAGAACAACAAGTGAGACACCAAAGACGGTGCGACTGACCGCAGAAGAGAAAATGATGTGTTCAAAACTTACCGAAGCAGTGCAGGATCTTGCGCCGAGTAAAACAATAACAGATTCCACCATTATGCGTGCCGCACTGCATCTTGCTAATCAGGTGGGACCGGAAAAGCTGGTGAAGATGGTGAAGGAATATCTGTAGCCAGGTTAGCGCATATCTGAAAGTTATCTATTTTAAATGTATTGATTAAAATTTAGTTATACACATTAAAGGGAAGGCCGCTATTGCGGCCTTTTATTATTTTGTTTCAATTTTTTTAAGAGGGAAGTATCCTGATTTTCCTTCGAAATGACCGCTCAGTACTTTTACCAAAATATATCTTGTACTGCCTTTATCCCAGATTTTGAATTGAGAATTAACTTTAATATCTTTGAGCAGTTCACCTTTAAAATTTTTGTTCTCATCAAAAAAATCGCCACTGCTTTTTGTATATTCCATAATAACACCTTTGAATTTGAAGTATGATTTAGAACGTCAAAAAAGAACATCTCAAATCTATTTATTCAGGTGGGTGCTCAAAGCAACGTGATACAATTTTAAACTGGTTTCCGGTAGTCTGAGTTGATGAGTGGTCGTATTCATCAGGGACGGTTAGCGTATAACTGTCATTCCCAATATAAGGATTATCAAAATAAAATACAAAATCCCCAACGACTGAGTTGTAGCTTACAGTTCCCTCGCATCCTGTCATAAAACCATTTGACTCCGACTGCAGCGTAACGTGACCGCCCGGAGGGATTACTTTCGGCGGGTTCTTCACCCAGATACCGTGGTTTAATTCACATTGTGTCTGAGTCCAGGAATACTTTGCCGCGTTCGTAATTGTCCAGGTAAGACTTCTGCTTGCACCCATATAAACCTCTTAATGTGAAATGATTATGACTGGTGTGGTTAAAGTTAAAATATATTAACCAAACCATCGTTAATTAAATTGACCTATCTGATGGGTCGATTAAATCTAATAATTTCTTTATAAAAACGATTGAAAAAGCACAAAATTAATTATCCGGTTTTTGACTAAGTTGCACTCTAATATTTTTGATAAGCAGGCTTTATTTAATGCTGGGAATAAATAATATACAGCATAAACCTGCGGATTAGGTAAAAGTCATTGAAGACTTCAGGCCGAAGGTTATCCAGCAGACGTTAATCATTTGAATCCTGCGGGATGTCATTAACTTAATCAGTCATGTTTGTTTAAGGTGTTCGTGGGAAACCTATACCTGTCCTTTTTCGGCGCTTTTATTCAATCCGCAGAAAGTAACAAAACAGGCATACCGTTACCCGCTTCCCCCTATCAGGTGTTCCCTTTGAATATTCATAGAGTCATGCGTCAGCTGCTCAAATGACATCAATTCCATTATGAATATTGCATTTGCAGTGTTGGATAGATGAGCATTACTTAACCAGTTATTCTTTGCATACATATACTTGCAAATTAAATGATTAGTTAAGAAAATTAATCGTAAGCTAACCATTTTTTATATGCAAAAAAATTATATGGGAAATAAGTGTTTGAAAAACAACAATTAATTTATGTTATTAGTTTATGTTAATTGAATTTTTATAAACTGTTATTGACTTATATAAGCCATGGTAATAGGTTTTTATGCAGTAAAAATGACTTACTATTCAGGACGGCTTATGTCATCGGATTTGATGGAAGTTACAAATAGCCCCGTAGTTCTAAAAGAATTTCTTGAGTATGTAGACTCTGCAAGTTTTGCCTGCATAGGTGCCAAAACTGCCGCAGCAATGGAAACACTGATACACAGAGATTGCAGCAACGCCAGCAAACTCACTTTAGGTGACGCCTACGGTTGTCTTCGCCAGTTCTGTTCTCTGCGCGAAAGTATCAGCATGACCAATAGCACTTTCGTTATTACATTCAGTGACCAACAGTTTGGCGATGAAGCCGAATTTGAATCCTTTGTATGGAAGACCCTTGCAGAAATGCATGATTATGACAGAGAAGCAGGGTACACATGGAGTGATGAATGTTCTCCCGACCCGGTTTCTCCTCAATTCGGATTCTCACTGGTAAACGAGCCTTTTTTTGTTGTTGGCCTACATCCTCAATCATCTCGACAGAGCCGTCGCTCTCCTGTTCCTGCGCTTGTCTTCAATGCCCATCGGCAGTTTCGCCATCTGAAAACGCTTGGAATGTTCGAAAAAATGCAGAAGGAAATACGCCGACGTGAAATTAGTATTCAGGGCGATCTTAACCCTAACCTGAGTAATTTCGGAGACGATAGCGAAGCCAGGCAATATGCAGGTAATGCCACAGCCTCTGGTTGGTCATGCCCGTTTAGTAAGAAGAACTGAAACTCATCTGAGGTAATTAAATGGAAACTGTCATCATCACTGGAGCCTCATCGGGTTTCGGAGAAGCTATTGCCATCCGATTTTTGCAGGAAGGCTACAACGTCATAGCTCTGGCGCGTCGCTCTGATAAATTACATCAGCTCAGCGACCAATTTCCCGGGCGTGTGCTTCCAGCGGTCGTTGATATTACTGATAAAGATTCTGTTAACGAGGTTCTCGGTAATTTACCTAAAGAGTTCAGCAATGTCACTGGCCTTATAAATAATGCCGGCTTATCACTAGGTTTTGGTCCCTCTCAGGTTAATGATTTCGACGATTGGGAAACCATGATTAACACGAATATTGTCGGGCTTGTTCATATAACCAAATTGATAATTGATCGGTTTATAGCTCGCAACGAAGGGCATGTCATTAATATAGGTTCCGTCGCTGCAAACTATCCATATATGGGCAGCAACGTTTATGGTGCAACTAAATCATTTGTTCAGAATTTCAGCCTGAATCTTAAGACCGACCTTGAGGGTACAAACGTTCGCGTGAGCTGTATAGCTCCTGGATTATCTAAAACAGAGTTTGCCCTGGTTAGGTTTAAAGGCGATATCAAAAAAGCAGATTCGCTGTATGAAAATAAAACGTACCTTACTCCAGATAATATTGCTGAGACCGTCTTCTGGACTTTTTCTCTTCCTCAGAATGTAAACGTTAACATTCTTGAAGTCATGCCTACCGGGCAATCATTCGCACTTGGATTCACTAAACAACAGGACGCAAAATGAGCATTATCAACAGCTATAGCGACTGGGGAAAGCTTGAAGAAATTATCCTCGGCAGCCCTGAAAATCTGACACTTCCCGATCTGGATATTTCATCACGGCATTTTTTTGATTTGCAGGATGATTTCCGTCAGGAAAAAAATGCTGAATCCATTATTGCTAAGGTAAAGCACGAAATGGAGGAGGATTTTCAGGAGCTTACCGCTGTACTTGAGCGCTTTGGCGTTACAGTACGTCGTCCAGAAGCAATCAAACTGGATACTGAGTGCGTCAGCCCGCACTGGAAATCCCAGCAGTCGCACGCGCTAATGCCCCGAGACTGTCTTCTTGCGCTGGGAGACACCCTCATTGAAGCACCTATGCCTTCGCGCAACCGTTATTTCGAAAGTCAGTCATTCAGAAAAATTGCGCGCGACTACTTCTCGAAAGGTGAAAAGTGGATTGCTGCACCTAAACCAGTTCTGACGGATGATACCTACCTCTGGGACGGTGCTGTACCGTATCTCGCAGAGAACGATCCTCTTTTTGATGCTGCCAATATACTGCGCTGCGGAAAGGACGTTTTCTTCAATATCAGCAACAGTGGCAACCGGGCCGGCTTTGAATGGCTCGAGAGGACCTTCGGCGATAAATTTAATTTCCACCCGATGTCTATCTGTAGCGATCATGTTGGAACAACGCTGCAGTTGCTGCGTCCGGGTCTTGCTCTTGTGAATGCGTCCCGAATGACAGTGGCTGACATTCCTCCTCAACTGCGTAACTGGGAGCTTGTATTCTTCAATGAGCCGGTTGATATTGGTCATGCTTTTGACTGGGCCCGTGCATCGGTGTGGATTTCAATGAACGTACTCTCAGTTGATGAGAAAACCGTGATCGTAGAGAAAAATCAGCACAAACTTGCTGAGCAACTTGATCGCTGCGGTATGGAAATTATAACGGCGTCATTCCGACACGGCAGAACCGTTGGCGGTGGTTTCCACTGCTGTTCTCTGGATGTCCGCCGCCAGGGCGGTGCTGAGAGTTACGTGTAATATCTATCCCCCGCACCGGAGGCATGCTGAACAATGAGCCCTAATTCGTTGCTCATAAAGGGTGCAATCAATACTTCAGGCGAAAAGCCTGAAGTATTAAAGATGGAAGTATCAAGACATGATCCTTATCAGTACGATAAGGATTGTGCTGTATTTGAAATACTATTTAAACACGGCGAGCAACTTGTTCTGAAATTTGAGCTGGTTAACCTTTTCGATCTTTGTTATCTGCGTGATATAGTTTATTCAGATGATAAGTGGGACGCGAACGGTTTACTTATGGCTCTTTCAGTAACGTTAAAATATACCGGGTTTAAAGAGTTTCTCATTACAGGTGACTTTCTTTTCCCTAAAATAAAGTATCTCCAGTCCCACAATATGGGTTTTAAAGAAATCGTTTTCCACGAGACAATTGTTAAATCAGAGAAGGCTTTTATTGTAAAGTATTTTCCTGATGAAATGCTTATTACCCATAAGGATGATGGATTCTCTGCGGGTGATGAAGGTTCAGTTTTGGATAATGCCCTGGATAATGGCATAGAGTTAAAATATATGTGCAGAGCAGGTATTTGTATGAAGTGCAGAAAAAAAATCATCTCTGGAGCGAGTATGGAAATATCACCGCAGGCAGAGAATAGCATGATCAAGGAAATGCATATGCTCACCTGCAATTCAAAAGCACTTACCTCACTTGTTATAGGTTGAATATGGAACACAGTAGTCTTCTTGCATTTGCGCTAGCCGCATTACTCCTTAATCTTAGCCCGGGCCCATCATTGCTTTTTGTCAGCGCCAGAGGGATGAGCCAGGGGAAAGCTGCGGGAGCAGTCTCCGCTCTTGGGCTCGCATCAGGTAGTTCGATTCACGCTGTTCTTGCGGGACTGGGCGTTACTGCGATCGTCGCACAGAGCGCTATGGTGGCAAACGCTGTCGCTCTCGTAGGTGGCGTCTACATACTGTATCTCGGTTACGATTCAATAAAATCAGCCAGAGATACGGGAGGAGTCAATGCTGATGAAGCAGGACAAACCAGAAAAAACAGCCTGATGCGGCTATATCTTCAGGCCGTGTCTGTAGAGTTTCTGAATCCAAAAACCATCCTGTTCTATCTGTCCATTCTCCCCGGGCTAATCCTTTCGGGCGGATATACTCCGGTAGAAGCGCTGCTAGTTTCGTTGATCGTGCCAGCGACTGCTTTACCTGTTGATTTGACTGCCGGATTAACCGGTGGTTTGCTGGCGAAAATGTCACAACGCAATCAGAAAATGACAATCGCACTCAATTATGTTTCTGGTGCAGCTCTTGTCTTGATCGGAGTGATTTTGCTTTATAAAAACTTCATGGTGGGATGATATGTATTTTTCTATCAATGAGCGAGCTGCTGCCGCCGGCGTTACGCATGCACTTTTACTTCTTGTTCATGGCGTTATTGTGTCTCCGTCACGCGATGAGTTTAAGAGGAAATGTACTGAAACTGTATCTTGTGCGCTACCAGCTAATACCGATAAATTTAACAATGGAATGCGTGAAATTATTTCTGCCACGACAGGTAAAAGTGATTTTTTTACTGCGGGAGAAAAGCTAAGAAGTAATTTCTCTAACAGAGGCTTTCGCTCGATAAATAATGTAGTGGATGCCTATAACGAAGCTGCTTTTTTCTTTGGGCTTGGTATTGGTGGTCATGATTTTTCAAACGCGAGAAAAGATGCGCACCTTGAAATTATGCTGTCCTCGAGTGAAGACACGATCGTTCCTCTTTTTGACACGCGTACGAAAAAAATAAATCCCGGCGAGCTCATCTACAAATTAGAGAAAGATACCGTCGCATGGATAGGCAGTAAAGACGTAGATTCTGATGAGTTTCGAATCGGAGATGAAACAAAATCCTGCGCCTTTGTCATTATTGGCCATTCTTCTGTAACTGCAACAGACCTCTATACGGTTAGTGCCAGAATCAGACGCAACCTCGTCGAGTCATCCTATGACATAGATTCTTCGAAGTTTGATTCTCAGGAGTTTTACTACAATACGAGACCGTTATCGTGATTAAAATAGATCAGTTAATCAGCTACCCACTTAAGTCTGGGGCAGGTATCAAAGCTGACACGCTAATAGGTGGTGCTTCCGGCATTGACGGGGATCGGGAATTCTGTCTTTATCGTCAATGCGACAATAAATTTATCTCAATGAGAGATAATATTCGTATTGCTGATGTTTCTATTGTACCTGAAGGAAACATGCTGGCTGTAAGATACGGGCAGGAGGAAAGAATTTTCGATATTACTGATAACGGTATTGATAGAATCCGCATATGGTCGCGGGATGTGGATGTCTCCGTCATGCCTATTCAGGTATCTGAATACATTAGCTCTCTCATCGAAGAGAACGTTGTTCTGGCACGGATTTATTATCCGGGTAATTACAGTCAGAGCTTCATGGATACCGGCCCAATACATATCATTTCAAAGAGCGCACTCAACAGCCTGGCTAAGTTCGCGGGGTATGAGAATATCGATCCTTTGGTTTTCAGGCCGAATATTATCGTTCCTGATTTTTCTGATATTAAGGAGGATGATATTGTAAGCGTTACAATTAATGGTGTGCAATTTATTGTCACCGAGCGCACTGAAAGGTGTAATGCTGTATCGTTGCTCCATAATAAAATTCACGGCCTTGATGATTCAGCACTTCTGGAAAGTATTGATGAAGCAAATGACTACGATGGTGCATTATTTGGGCTCTATCTGAGGGCTGAAGAAAGATTTAAGCTTAATGTTGGAGACGTTCTCACCCTCGACTAAACACTTCAGTTTTTCGACCGGCATCTCCGCCCCTCAATCGATTTGTGTGCAGGAGGCGATTTGCTGGTTGCCTGCGCGTCTCTTTACCACCATTGTGACCGCTTCTGCTCTCTCCGCTCGCAGTTTACGTCTTCGTTAGAGGTAACAAAACAGCAATACGGTTACCTCTCCCCTCCCCTGCCCGCTTTTTCGCTGACGACCCCGCGCCACGTGGCCTGCACGCCCGCGCGGCGGATTTATGACGCCCGATAACCCGCGTAACCCCGTTTTCAGCGGGTAACAGATACCGAAATACTCTGGGTTTTGTTACCCTGCTCTTTTCTGCGCCGCGATTTATTCCGGTGGCGCACCACTGGTTCAGGGGGCAAAATAGGCGTCAGAAGGCAGCATGACGGATTTTAAAATCTGGCGGGGTTTTCCCCGGTAAACCGGAAAGAATTCGCCCAGCGCGCCGCTGTATTACTCATGTAGTACATTTATTTGTCGGCGCCCTACTCTATGTATAAGGAGCAGCAACAATGACCGATCCCCTCGCAGACGTTCCCGCCGTCACCCCGGGTGGCGTGAGGCTGACCCCTTCCCAGCGTCTGACCCTGAAAAACCACGGAGTCCTGGCGATCGCGCGGGAGGACGGCGGCACCCTGATTGTCTGGCTTGATGCGCAGGGAAACCTGAGCGAGCAGTACTATCCGGCTGAGAGAGAAGCCGCGCTGGCGTGCTGGCGCGAACAGCATGCCGGACCCGGGCCGGAAGCGGATAACGGCCTCTCTTTGTGAGGGCCGGCAGGGGAGCCTGCCTGTATGACATCTGAAATACAGGTGTCATACCTTCGCGATGTTATTCACACGCATCGTTCCCTGCACTGATACCGAGCGATGTAATACAGGTGTATTTCATATGTATAACAGATGTCTGACATGCTGATGCCGTCAACGGGCGCCACGGGTATTGCCGTTCAGTCGTGGGAGACTGCACTGGCTCTCCGGGGGATGGTCCTGCTGCAGCCCGACCTGCCAAAATATCTGCTGGCGCCCGAGGTGGCCGTGCTGCTGAGCTGCTTTGAGAACGAGCGTCACAGGATGCTGTTTGCGTTTCTGTGGAACACCGGCGCCCGCATCACCGAAGCGCTGATGGTGACGCCCGAGGACCTGCAGCTGGACGGCGCCCGTCCGTTCGTCCGGCTGCGCACGCTCAAGCAGCGAAGCCGCGGCCGCGGCCGGCCGGCAAAGGACGAGAAGGTGGCGCGCGTGGTGCCGATACTCGATGCGACCTTTGCCCGCGATCTCCGCCGCTACCTGGCGACCTTCCGCACCGGCCGCCGCACGCCGCTTTTCAATATAACGCGTAAGACCGCGTGGGAATGGCTAAGGCAGGGGCTTGATTCTGCGGATGCGGCCGGTATTACGTTCGCCGTTACCCCCATCAGCCCCCGCACGCTGCGGCACAGCTTCGCCATGCAGCTGTTTCTTAACCACGTGCCGCCCAAGGTCGTGCAGACCTACATGGGTCACGAACGCTATGAAAGCACCGAGCAGTACCTTAAGATATTTGCGCTCGATGTCGCGCCGCAGCTGGGGATTCGGTTCAGCCTGGACCCGCAGGATTTTGTCGGCATGCTCATGAAGAAATGAATGACTTATGTATTACATTTGAATTTCATGCGTAATGCATTAATCAGTGGCGTGCCCTGTCAAGACTCATGATTAAGGTAAACTCCATGGAGACTGCTCTGTATGCCTGACTCGCTCTTTACATCCTTTGGCCCGTCATATTGTCCTGAGTGGTTGTGCCCTGCCTGCCTGAATCCAACCATGGAAATGGTCAAAGACAGCTTTAACCGTGGGATCAGCGCGTGGACCATCAGGCACTTTCAGGAACTGGACCCCGAGCAGCATCAGATTGTGTTCAGCTGCCTGCTGAGGTGCGCACATACAGGGTGCGGAGAGACGGTGGCGATCAGCGGAGACGGCGAAGTATTTCAGGGGTGCGAGGACCCCGATGAGGGAACGGTTTATATTGAGTCCTACACTGCCCGCGCCTTCACGCCTCCACTACCCCTTTTCGCGGTGCCGGCAGGGTGCCCGGAGCGCGTTTCCGGACAGCTTAATGAAATTTCATCCCTTCTGACAGGGCACTTTTCTTCGGCAGCCAATGCCATCCGCTCTCTCGTTGAGATGCTTATTGACGACCTCGGCGTACCCCGGACGCTTGAACGTCCTGATAAGGAACCCCGGGAGTTGAGGCTGAACGAGCGCCTTACCCGTTTTGAGGAGATGATTGGCGAGCACCACGCCGGCATGGACGCGCTGAGGCTTTTTGGCAATGCCGGCAGCCATGGCAATCCGGACATTACGCAGCAACATCTGGAAGATGCGAGCGTCATCGTCGAACAACTCGTCCAGCAGCTTTATCAGCGCAAGGCCGATACATCATCACAGATAGGCCGGCTGACAGAGGCGTTTACAAGAAAGCCCGCCGCAGAGAAGGAATAGCGTTATTTCTGTATTCCTGAGTAATTACATTTGTAATACATATGCATGCTTCGTGTCATTCATTAGCTTTCCCAGAGCCCTATCAGCGTTAAAAATTTTTGTTGCATGATTTTCCTGTCCGGTGCTAGGTTACTGATCAGCGACTGCCGGCCAGGTGTCAGATGACACAGCGCGACTGCTTATTTACCCCTGAATCACTCATTCAATCGACTAAATACTTGCTTAACGGTTACCGCGGGCAGGTTGTGTCTGGCAACGACTCTCACTTATCCCGCCCTGTAAATCCGTTACAGAGGTATTTATGGCTCGTTCTGTTCTCCTCATAAAAAACGACATTTTCGCTGATGGCGTCAGCTTTAAACGTTCCTGCAGCGTTATGGGCTCCCTGATTTCAGAAAACTACGGTGTCGACATTCCCCGCAGCAAGCTCCTGGACATGACGGCGGTCAGCTGGGGTTACGTCAGCTACCATGAGATGCGTCAGGCAGCAGCATATGCTTCCGAGTCTCTCAAGCCGCATCAGGATCCGTATGAGGAAAGCATTAAAGGTTTTGAAACCTTTTTGGATAAAGACGCAGCATGGGTGAAATCGATCGCCCCGAAAAAACTGCGGGATAAACGTACTCCCCGCTGGATAAAAACGGCGATACACGTCACTGATGGCATGTCTTTTTTATTCAGCAAGCCAAACGTCAAGAAGGCAAATATTACGCTTATTGTGGGCCAGGACAGCGGCCTCGTGCTGAAAACCATAGCTAACTTTTACCGTCATCCGAAATACTTTTCACTGAATGAGGGTGCTACGTTCGATATGGTTTACCATGACGTGGAGCAGCAGATAACTGAGCACCAGAGGGCATACGATAACGCAGTGGCTGAGGGTAAAGTTTCCGGTACTCCCGGCATGAATGTGGGCAGGGCTGATAGCGTATATCACTGCATTGCAGGCCTGGCAGAAAAGCCGCTCACGCCTGACGTCATCGGGCAGCTGGTCCGCATCAGCGAGCTTGACCCGCAGATGCAGCTTGCCATTAACATTAACCGCGCTGACCTGCTGAAATTCTCACAGGCCGACCTGAATGCACCGCATTTTCACTATCTGACCATCGTCGACCTGGACCTGATTGACGATGTGATCCCGCGTTCCGGAAGCAACACGTCAGGTGCCTTTGTTCAGTCAACCTACGGCGTCTGGGTAAACCCCAGAACATGCCACGAGACGCTGTATCCGCACATAGAATATCGGCCGCAACAGAATGCCGTTTAGCTATTGCCTTCCAGGTTTATCGCTCTGAACAAGCCCGCGGAATGCGGGCTTTCTTACTCCCGGTAAAATAAAAATAATCCACAGTGGACAGTGTTTTATGAATGCATTGGTATTTCAAATGTAATACAATGGTAATTCATTATAGGGCTTGAGGGGTTGTGCGATGGGAACACTGAAGGAGCACAGTGAGAAAAGGGAGTTAGCGCTTTACCTGGCCATGGTGGCGATTGATGGCGCCTTTGGTGTGACGTTGCCAGTAAGTGACATCCGCCTGCAAAGGATCACTCCCGACCTCTGGTCTGTCGTGCACCCGGCCTGGCGCCAGCACCGTGACCGGCTGCATTTCAACATCGATTTTAACTGGCTGCGTCAGCGCAACAAGCGTCGTGACAAGCTGGATGTCAGTATCTGGTGTGGGGATACACTCTGCGGGTTGTTTCTGGCCAAACTCTCCAGAAAACGGGTCAACGTTGCGCTGCGCTATCTAGAGTCAAACCCCTTTCACCACCCCCTGCAGGACAACATGATTTCGCTGGGGCTGATTATTGCTGAGAGCTTTGCCCGCTCCTACGGAGCCCACACGGTTATGGTAAGCCAGCCAGCTAAAGACTTGGTATGGCGCTATCGTGAGGCGGGATATGAGTTAACGAATGCGGATCTTTCTCGTGAGAAGCGGGGCCATAAATATCGCGCCAAAGTACTCATCAAGCATCTATAGGGGAGTGAGCATTTAATGAACAGCCATGATAGAATAGGTAAATGTGCAGCAGTTCAGGAGGTCTAAATGGGTAGCGTCATCACTACACGCAAAAACAGCTTCTGGCTCTTCAGGCCTTTAAAGCCTACTGAATCGGGTCTGGCCAGCCATACTCTGACCGTAGATGTTCTGAAGCCGGTTTACCGTGCGTTGTTTGAGATTCTGGTATCCGAACGAAACCTGGCCGCGGACAGACAATATGAAAACAAATTACAGTCTCTGATACGGGTTATCTATTCGGGGCAGAAGCAGAACCTGAAGCCAGAAATTCTGCGAAAAATGATCGAGGACACCGATGCCTTAGCCAGGCAACATAAAAAATTAACGTCCAGGCCCGGATTAGAGAAACGGTCAGGCATGCTGGCTGGCTCTTCATCATTGCGAAAAATTGGCTGAACATAACCCGCTCCGGCGGGTTTTTTTATACCTGTTTTAAGCTCTTCAGTCCCTTGATCCTTGTATGTAAATCATCTATTGAGCTACGTGCGTATTACGTATGTAATACGTTATTCCTTTCAACAGGCGGACATCGCTACAGAGGAATGCCAGCAGTTCAGGCGCTGGTCGCGTAGCTGCAGTGAAACAACTGCCAGCATGGCGAAAAGTACAGAATGGTAGCGGCCAAACGGTGAAATAAAAATGACCGGGCGACACGGTATCACGGCACTTTTACAGTACTGATTAAAAGGAAATGTATATGTATCAGCTTATAAAGTTATATGGCGGGCAGATGGCCCCAAATCCATCCGAATACCGGATTTTGTTTCATGGTAAATATTTGGCCGCTATATGGGTTTACGTATAGCCGACAATGATTTAAAGCTATAAAATTGAGGGGTTTAATGCTCGCACATCCATCTGGCATTAATTCAAAAGTGCGGACTTCGGCGAAGATGGGCGGTGATTGAGTTTTTTAGCCGAAATTAATAGGTTTGCTTCGAGATTCTCCGGGATAATAAGTATTCTTATGGATTCCGGAAAAAATATAGATAAAAACAGTGAAAGTACTGAATGGTAGCGGCCAAACGGTTAAATTAAAATCACCGGGCGACACGGTATCACGGCACTTTTACAGTACTGATTGCGGAAAAATGCCTGCAAATCTTCGGGTTATCAGGCGCATCAATAGCGGATCATGTAAGGCCGGCATGACTGGACTAAAGTGGCTGGGTGTCCGAAAAGTGTCGGAATTTGATGTGAAAAAAGAAAATAAGGGGCCGAATTGGCGGCCTGCAGTATCACCACATCTGTTTAGCGGTGGCAACCTGTTTTGCAATGTGATCCTGAAGCATCCCCGGTGCAGTCACTTGCTTATAGATATGCCAGACCATTTCTTTCTCGAAATCTTCAAAGCTTGCACCGGCATCTTTAGCTGCGGTAATGGCTGCCTGCGCATTCTGCTCATCTTCGGGATGAACAGCAAAAATGCAGTCTTGCTCTCCAAAGCCTGATGAAACCTTCTGTGTCCACGACATAAACAGTCCTTACTATGAGGTTGTAGTTCATTAATTGGAATTTTAGGAAAATATTGCGATAAATATATTGGGGAGAGGGGGATAGTATTCAAGGGATACTGGACAGAATAACCTGAACGTCCATTTTGGCGCTAAGAGAGGAGGGTTGGCATAAAAAAACGCCAGCGCGGCTTCAACGGTACATCTGTCGGAACTGATCGAGAACGTCTTGGCTGAACGGCTGCATTTCATCTAGGACAGGCTGAGGTTCATTCGCAAGAATGCTGGCGATCATGGCTAATTCTTCTGGTGACAAATGTCTTGCGGTTAGAGTCAGTGGGGACTTTTTGCCGCCGAGTTCAGGCTTTCCCAAATCCTTAACCAGTTTTTCAGGCGAGAATGGCTCTATATCCTGCAAGTTGTTATTTTTCATTTTGACTACCTCATCAGGTGATGAATGCATTTTAACCAATCCGGTCTGGATACACCAGGAAGGAATTTACTGGCGAGGGGATGGACAGAATACCCGTTGTGCGCAGATGAATAAGGTTATATATATCCGCTTTAAATCGATACTTTTACCGGACGTGTGCAACAGGAATATCATCCCACCTGGTAGTCCATGCTGGCGAAAGCATCTCGCGTTTCATCTGCCACTCATTGCTGACACCCTGACGGGCAAACCACATGTGCCCCAGTCCGGACTGATTAATGCCGTCCAGCACCTTCATCAGCTGCGCGCTGTTCGCCCGCGGCTTATCCTCATCGAACAGATTCAGCTGACTGACGCCGTTGGGCGTGAAGTCATCGAGCATAATGCCGGCCTTCATGTAGCGCCGCCCGTCAAGCCAGATGCGGTCGAGCGATCGCATGGCCACCCCGATCACGTCGCGCGTATCCTGCGTGGGTAGGGTGAGATTCTCGCCGGCGCTGTTGCCGTAGAAGACTTCTCCCTGCGCGTGCGGCGAGGTCCGGATAAAAACGCTGATGCGCCGGCAGAACTGGCGCTCATTTCTCAGCTTCTCCGCCGCACGCGTGGCGTACTGACACAGCGCTTCCTGCATGGCCACTTTTGTCGTAATGCGCTCACCAAAAGAGCGGCTGCAGACGATCTGCTGTTTCGCCGGCGCAAACTCCTCGAGGGGAATGCACGATTCCCCGTTGAGCTCGCGCACGGTGCGCTCGAGCACCACGCTGAAGTTTTTCCGGATGAGGGCAGGGTGCGCGCGTGAGAGCTGCAGGGCGTTTTCAATGCCCATCAGGTTGAGCCGTTTGCCGATGCGCCGGCCAACGCCCCATATCTCCTCTACGGGCTGGTTTTCCAGCAGCGTCGCGGTACGCTTCGGATTATCCGGCGTCAGTGCCAGCACCCCGCGGAACTGCGGCCACTCCTTGCTGGCCCACTGCGCCGATTTTGCCAGGGTTTTTGTCGGCCCCATGCCCACGCCGACGGTCAGGCCGGTCGTGGCCAGCACGTGCGCGCGCAGGCGCCGGCCGAAGTGCTCAAAGTCCTCGCAGCCATCGATGCCGGTTAAATCGAGGAACATCTCGTCAATGGAGTACTGCTCAACCTTCGGCGTCATTTCCTCCAGTGCCATCATGACCCTGTTCGATAACGAGTGGTAAAGCGCATAGTTTGAGCTGAACACATGCACGCGCTCGGCAAATTCCTGCCCCTTTATCTGGAACCACGGGGCGCCCATTTTTATGCCGAGTTTTTTGGCGCCGGCGCTGCGTGCGATGACGCAGCCGTCGTTGTTACTCAGCACGACCACCGGCCTGCCTCGCAGGTCTGGGCGGAACAGAGCCTCGCAGCTGGCATAAAAGGAGTTAACGTCGGCCAGGCCAAACATGGGCATGATCACCTCCGGCGGGCTCGGGTGCTGTTAAAGAACCAGGTAACAACGCCGAGCAGCTGCAGTTCCTCCGGGTAGATTACCGGGTAGGCCGGGTTCATGGGCAATAGAGCGAGCCTGGGCTGCAGCTGCAGGCGCTTTACCGTAAACTCGCCGTTGACCTCTGCAATCACGATATCGCCGTGAGTGGCTTCCTCGGCGCGGTCAACCACCATGACGTCGCCGTCGCAGAGGCCCAGGTCCCGCATGCTGTTGCCGCTGGCGCGCACGAAGAAAGTTGAGGCGCGCCGGCGGATGCATAGCTCGTTCAGATCGAGTTCTTTCTCGACGTAATCCTGCGCAGGGGAGGGGAAGCCGGCGGCGCACGGATCGGCATAAAGCGGTACCCTGACCCTCGGTGTAAAAATGGGTGGCCAGAGCAGCGTCAGGCCGGCGGTATAGCTGCCCGGGTTCATGATCTGATGCCCTTGCCATGCTGCAGTGTGACTGCGAAAGAGCTGAGTAAATCGCGCATAAAATACCTCCCGTTATTTTACTGTTTATACATACAGTATTATTGAGGCGGAATTATCTGGCAAGAGGGAGCGAAACGGGTTAGGGCAGAAGCGAAGCCATCTAACTGAGCCGCCGGGAAATTTTTATGACGGTCGGCCTAGCTGATGCTGAGCAGCGCCACTATGCTCAGGTTAGGGCCGGCAGACGTGGAGAGGCGTTTCCGGTTATACCGTAACAGCCCGGCGCTTTGTGGCCGGGCTGGTTTTGTTGAAATGCATAAAAAGCGCAATGTGCGTAAGCAGTCCATACCGGCATCGGTGAAATGACGCTTCCTCGACACGACTGTTCGTTCCTCGCGCTGCTGCGGTACGCCTCAGTCGTGACTGCGGCGAGCGTTGTGGGCTGGCGCAAACGGCAAAGCACTTCCAGGGTGATTTGCAGACGAGTGCAATGACTGTTAGATCAGTTGCTGTCAGTTGTCTGAACAAGCTCCGGACCCTGGTTATGAACGTTGCCCACCTTTGTGGTTACTGGATGCCAGGTAAAAGCGGACTCAGGAAGTGCGCTGTCATGTGCGATCTCGGCTGCACGCGCCGGCGAAGTGTCATTACTCAGCCATTCCCGGATCGCGTCTGCAGTCAGGACCAGTGGACGGCGGTCATGTATGTCTACCATGCCCTGATTGCTGGCTGCGGTGACGATAACAAAGCCCTCCCGGCCGTGTTCCCGATCAAAGGGGGGTTTCCCGATGGCCGCGAAAAACAGCGGCTGCCTCTCACGGTGGTAAATGAAATATGGCTGTTTACCGGCACCGCTTTTTTGCCACTCAAACCAGCCATCTGCAGGCACGACGGCCCGACCGTGTTCCCACAGCGGTTTAAACATGCGACCTGATGCGGCAGTTTCACTGCGAGCATTGATGAGTGGTTGTTTGTCCCACCATTCGGGCCCGTAACCCCAGTACACTGGGTCGAACTTCAGCTCTCCGTCACGATCACTGAGTAACAGAACTTTAGTGGCTGGCGCCACGTTGTACCGCCCAATTGGCTCCGGATCGCGGGTTAATTCCTCCGGGCCAATCCCCAGCGCTTCAAAATAGTCATCCCTGCTGCTGTACTGCGCAAATCGTCCACACATAAGCA
>NZ_POWM01000010.1:0-94600 GCF_002928365.1 Pantoea sp. ICBG 985 | reverse complement strand
CCGGGGATGAATCTACGAAGCAGGCTTTATGCCCAGGGGGCGCCCCCATCTCACCAGCAACTTCCCGATGATCAGTCGGGGATCATCATACCCGGAGGAGAATGATCGGGATATAAGGGGCGCCATTCATGGCGACCTCAATGACGCGCCGGACCCTGATACCGCAGCGTATTTAAATTCCCCTGCAACACCAAATCCCGCTTCAGCGTTGACACCTGTCGGCACACCTCCGCGATCGCGCGGTGATCGCGTAACTTCTTCTGCCACTTCTCAGGTACCTGATCCAGCTGCTGATACAGCGCCTCGAGCGAACCAAACTGCAGCAGCAGTTCCCGTGCGCTTTTCGGCCCGATGCCGGGCACGCCTGGAATTTTGCTGCTGCTGATACCGCATAAGCCCCAGTAATCCGCCAGCTGGGCCGGCGCGACGCCGAACTCCTGTTCGATAAATGGCACGTCCAGCCAGCGCTTTTGAAAATAATCGCGGATGCGGATGCTCGGCGCCAGCAGCTGGCAGTAACCTTTATCGGTGGAAACGATGGTGGCCTGATGACCGGCGTCGGCCATCTTCACTGCCAGCGTCGCGGCCAGATCGTCCGCTTCATCCTGTTCGGCAACCCAGCATCTGACACCGCTGGCCTCAAAGGCCGCCTGCAGCGAGGCCATCTCCTGCTGTAAATCATCCGGCATCGGCGGGCGACCCGCTTTGTAGTCCGGCAATAACTGATGACGCCAGCCAGGCTGTCGGTCATGGCTGTCAAACACCGCCACCACGTGCGTTGGCCGCGTGTGACCCAGCAGCTGATGCAGCGCCGCCACGCAGGCCTCACGACAGGGCGAACCCTGCACCGCATGCAGGCGGCGGATCAGATTGAGCGCGTCGATAATAAGCAGATGAAGCGACATAGTGATACCGGCAGCCCGCAGGCTGCCTTCCTGATGGGTTATTTGATGATTTCGTAGCAGGGGATGTAAGCGCTGCCGGGCAGCTTCATGCGCTGCTGCGCGACGAAGCCCTGCAGCAGTTCGTCCATGCGGTGCATCAGATCGGCATCGCCTTGCAGCTGATACGGACCTTTTTCCCGGATTTCGCGGATCCCCATCTCTTTGACGTTACCGGCCACGATGCCCGAGAAGGCACGCCGCAGATCCGCCGCCAGTTTTTCCGCTGGCTGATTCGGGAACAGCTTGAGGTTGGCCATATTTTCGTGGGTCGGCAGGAACGGCACCTGCAGATCCGGTGCAATGCGAATCGACCAGTTGAAGCTGTAGGCATCGCCGGTTTCGCGGCGGTACTCTTTCACCTGCGGCATGGCTTTCTTCATCAGACGCGCCACTTCCGCAGCATCATCAATGATGATTTTGTAATGCCGGCGCGCGGCTTCACCCAGCGTATTAACGATGAAATCATCCAGCACGCGGAAGTAATCGGCGCTCTCTTTTGGCCCGGTGAGGATCAGCGGCAGGACCTGGTCGCTGTTCTGCGGATTCATCAGAATGCCCAGCAGATACAACAGCTCTTCTGCCGTGCCGACGCCGCCCGGGAAGATCACGATGCCGTGCGCGATGCGCACAAAGGCTTCCAGACGCTTTTCGATATCCGGCATGATGATCAGTTCATTCACCAGCGGGTTAGGTGGCTCCGCAGCGATGATCGACGGTTCGGTCAGGCCGATAAACCGGCTGTCGTGATAGCGCTGCTGTGCATGGCCTACCGCTGCCCCTTTCATCGGCGCTTCCATCACGCCCGGACCACAGCCGGTACAGATGTTCAGTTCGCGCAGGCCCATCTGGGTCCCGACATTGCGGCAATATTGATATTCGACCGCGTTGATGGAGTGACCGCCCCAGCACACCACAGTGTTGGGATATTCGCCCACGTGCAGCGCGCGTGCGTTGCGCAGAATAGAGAACACCTGATTGGTGATGTGCGCGGAGTCGGTGACGTCCTGATTTTGTAAACGATCCGCCGCCGAGAGCTGACCGTTAACAAACAGAATGTCGCGCAGTACGGCAAACAGGTTCGCCTGCAGCGAACGGATAATCCGGCCGTCAACAAACGCCTCTTCCGGCGGGTTGATCAGCTCCAGTTTCACGCCGCGCTCGCGGCGCAGCACGTTGATGTCAAAGTTTTCGAAGCGGGAAAGCAGTTCGTGGCTACTGTCGGTCTGGCTGCCGGAGTTGAGTACCGCCAGCGAGCAGTTGCGAAACAGCTGGTAGAGATCGCTGCTGGCAGTACGCTTCAGCATGTCGACTTCCAGCTGGGAGAGCAGATCCATTGAGCCAAGCGGGCTGATATGTGTAATCAAGAGAACTCCTTTACACGCAAATGCGTGACTGATGACGCTGCGCTTAACCCGTTGAGCGCAGTGACGAAAATCCTTCGGTAAGCACGCTGTCGCCCTCGCGCCTGTACCAGAGTACCGTTGTCGGCCGCGAATGCTCAAGTGGAACCGCGCATCCGTGCGGCGGCCTGCGAGACATCTCGCAATCTGTTACTGGCGCACCAGGCGGGAGTAGCCCGGCGTGAAGGGGACATTGCTGCGCCACGGATTGATATCCAGCCCGCCGCGCCGCGTGTAGCGCGCGTAGACGGTTAATGCTGCTGGCTGACAAAAGCGCTGAATATCGTTAAAAATACGCTCGACGCACTGCTCGTGAAACTCATTGTGCTGGCGGAACGAAATCAGATAGCGCAGCAGCGCTTCGCGATCGATACGCGGGCCCTGATAGCGAATCATCACCGAGCCCCAGTCCGGCTGATTGGTGATCAGACAGTTCGATTTCAGCAGATGGCTGACCAGCGTCTCTTCAACCACTTCGCTGCCCGTTGCGCTGGCGAGGTAATCAGCGTTAAAGCCGTAATCGCTGATGGTGATATCCTGCTCGTCAATGACATCGCCAGCGAAGTGCCCGATCGGCTGACCTTCCACTTCGCTCAGACGAAACAGCGCCACGCTGACCTGGCCGTTAGCGCAGGCGCTGAGATCGCGCTCCAGCGTTTGCCGTACGGCGCCCCAGTCGGCGAAAATCGTCTGGTTAAAGCTGTTAAGATAGAGTTTGAAGCTTTTGGACTCGATCAGATTCACGCTGTCGGCGCTTAGCACCACTTCGCCGACCGCGACCTGCGGCACGCCTTTGCTGTTTAGCCAGGAGAGTTCATACAGCGTCCAGATATCTGCGCCGTGGAACGGCAGGTTATCGGGATAAAGCCCGAGCGGCTCGCGATTCAGGCTGCGCGGCACCGCCTGCAGCAGCGTGTTATCGTAGCGATCAACATACGCGGTGGGCTTACCCAAAGTCAGGCCGCTCAGCGCCGTATCCCGGTTTTCAGAAGACATAACGGTTACCACTAAAATCCATCAAAGGGAGTCAGTGTAACCGATCACCAGCGAGAAGATGAATGATGCAGCAAACCGCAGAGGCCCTGCGCGATTTTACCGCCCGTTATGTAGCGCACTGGCAGCAGCAGCACGGCCATTTTCCCGCCAGCGCAGAGCTGTACGGCGTGCCGTCGCCCTGCATTATCAGTGAACTGGATGAGCGTGTCCTGTGGCAGCCGCAGGACTTTACCCTGCCAGCCTCGCTGGCAGCCGTTGAGCGCGCACTGGATATTCAGCTGCAGCCGGACCTCACCACGTTCTACACCACGCAATTTGCCGGCGACATGCACGCGCAGTTTGCACAGCAGCCGCTGACGCTGCTGCAGGTGTGGAGCGAGGACGATTTTACCCGCCTGCAGGAGAACCTGATTGGTCATCTGGTGATGAAGCGCCGTCTGAAACAGAGCCCGACGCTGTTTATCGCCACTACAGATTCGGAGCAGGATGTTATCGCGGTGTGTAATCTGACCGGTGAGGTGATTGTGGAGCAGCCGGGAACGAAAAAACGGCAGAAACTGGCGGTGGATATTCAGACATTTCTTAATGCTTTACAACCGGTTAGTTCGTGAGTTGCAGACTTTTCTCGCAGCCTTTGTAAGAGATCTCTCACAACTGTTGTGCGAGATCGCCAGATCATTGCGCAGACTTCCGGAAGTCCGCAATGTAAAAATATTGTGAATCATGCAGTTATGGCATCAATCCGAAAATACAGACATGGCTTAATCGTTTAACGGCGCTTACTGACTTGTTATTGCGATGGTTTCTGCCAGAATAGTCACCACTGGCAGGAAGCCACGGATTGAGAGACGTTCAGGAGAATGTCAGCCAGGCGGCAGGAACGTAACGGAGTTTACGTCACAGGGAAGGCTTCAGGATGAAGCAGGACACTCCGGAGTGAGTAAAGGACACCTCCAGGATGGAGAATGAGAGCCACGCGGGATGTGGCGGGCCAGGATGCTAAGGACCAATGTCACGATGACAGGCGACGGAAAGCGCAGGAACAGTTGTCAAGGATGAGCAGGGAGCACAGCGGTGGCGGGAATGCTGCAAACGAACCGGGAGCACTGTAATCACAGTGCTCCCTTTTTTTATGCCGTTTTTGCGCGCGCACCCACTAATGATATGCTTGCCGCCCCTTTTTGACGCGGAGGTAGCGTATGTCGACGCACCTGATTATTCAGCGGCTGCAGCAGGTCGAAGCGGTGATGCGCGAACACGGCCACTGGCAGACGCACGCCCCGGCGGCGGAAGCCTTTAATAGCACGCAACCTTTCTGTCTCGATACCCTGCAGCCGCTCGAATGGCTGCAGTGGGTCCTGCTGCCGCGCATGCAGGCGCTGCTTGACGCCGGCGCCGCGCTGCCGCAAAACTTCGCCGTTACACCTTATTATGAGATGGCCCTGCCGCCCACCACGCCGGGCCATGCAGCGCTGCTGCTGACGCTCAGCCAGCTTGATGCGCTGTTTGCGCCGCCGGACGTCTGATGCTGGAGATCATTTATCAGGATGCATGGCTGGTTGCGGTAAATAAACCGGCGGGCTGGCTGGTGCACCGCAGCTGGCTCGATCGCAAAGAGAAAGTGGTGGTGATGCAGACGGTGCGCGATCAGATTGGTCAGCACGTATTTACCGCGCATCGCCTCGATCGGCCCACGTCTGGCGTGCTGTTGATGGGGCTCTCCAGCGAAATCGGGCGGCTGCTGGCGCAGCAGTTTGAGCAGCATCAGATTCAGAAGACCTATCACGCAGTGGTGCGCGGCTGGCTGGACGGTAGCGCAACGCTGGATTATCCGCTGGTGGAAGAGCTGGATAAAATTGCCGACAAGTTTGTCACGGAACCGCGCGCGCCGCAGCCGGCAGTCACCGATTATCGCGCGCTGGCGCAGGCAGAACTGCCGGTGACTATCGGCAAGTACCCCAGCGCACGTTATACGCTGGTTGAGCTGTCGCCGCACACCGGGCGCAAGCATCAGCTGCGACGCCATATGGCGCACCTGCGTCATCCGATTATTGGTGACAGCTCGCACGGCGATCTGCGGCAGAACCGCGGTGCCGCAGCCCACTTTGGCATGGATCGACTGATGCTACACGCCAGTGCGCTGACGCTAACGCATCCGGTGACCGGCGAACCGCTGGTGATTCGCGCCGGGCTGGATCGCGTCTGGCAGCAGATGCTGCAATCGTTTGGCTGGCAGCAGCAACTGCCCGAGGTGCCGAGGGTTGAGTTTGCCGCTGAGGCAGTCCAGGATAAGCCGACAGAATAAAGGAGCGGCAAAATGGCAAAGATTGGCATTTTTACAGGTACGGTGTACGGCAACGCGCTGCTGGTTGCCGAAGAGGCGCAGCCGGTGCTGGAAGCGCAGGGGCATGAGGTGAAGGTGTTTGAAGATCCCTCACTGGCCGACTGGCAGGCTTACAGCAAAGAGGTCGCGTTAATTGTTACCTCGACCACCGGGCAGGGCGATTTTCCGGACAATATCGCGCGGCTGTATGTGCAGGTGCGCGATGAACTGGGCTATCAGCCTGAGCTGCGCTATGGCGTGATCGCTTTAGGCGACAGCAGTTACGACCATTTCTGCGGGGCTGGAAAGACTTTTGATGCCACGCTGCAGGAGCAGCAGGCGCAGCGTATTGGCGAGGTGCTGCTGGTGGATGCGACGGAAAATCCGGAGCCCGAGTCAGTGACCACGCCGTGGGTGGAGAGCTGGGGTAAGTTGTTGTAGTTTGGCCTGGTTCACGCCCTCACCCTAACCCTCTCCCGCTGGCGGGAGAGGGAACAGCCTGTGCGCGGGGGCTGCAGGGATGAAACTTAATGGTTCACCCGAACAGCTTCCTCTTCCGCCAGGTTTGCGCACATCACGTCACCGGTGCCGGATTGAATACTGCCAGCTGGTTACGTATTCCCCAGCGATCTGACCACGTCTGTTTACGTCCGCTGGCGATATCCAGAATCAGCTCGAACAGCCGCCAGCCGACCTGTTCAATACTCTCTTCACCCGTCGCGATGGTGCCGGCATTGATGTCCATCAGGTCATGCCAGCGGTTCGCCAGCGCGCTGCGCGTCGCCATTTTGATCACCGGAATTGCCGCCAGACCGTAAGGCGTGCCGCGCCCGGTGGTGAACACCTGCAGCGTAATGCCGGAAGCCATCTGCTGGGTGCCACAGACAAAATCGCTGGCCGGCGTGGCGGCGTAAATCAGCCCGCGCTGCGTCGGGCGCTGTCCGGGTGACAGCACTTCGACAATCGGGCTGCGGCCGGATTTGGCAATTGAGCCCAGCGCTTTTTCTACCACATTGGCCAGGCCGCCTTTTTTATTGCCCGGCGACGGATTCGCGCTGCGGTCGGTTTGCCCCTGGCTCAGATAATCGTCGTACCACGCCATCTCCTCCAGCAGCCGTTTGCCCACCGCTTCGTTTACCACACGCGGCGTCAGCAGATGGATCGCATCGCGTACCTCGGTCACTTCCGAGAACATCACCGTCGCACCACAGCGCACCAGCAGATCCGAGGCAAAGCCAACCGCCGGGTTGGCCGTCACGCCGGAAAACGCATCACTGCCGCCGCACTGGGTGCCGACCACCAGCGCTGACGCCGGGCAGGTTTCGCGCTGACGCTGGTTGAGTTTTTTCAGATGGCGCTCGGCCACCTGCAGAATTTCATCGACCATCGCGCCAAAGCCCACGTGACGCTCATCCTGCAGGCGCACGATATCGCGCTCATCCAGCGAAATGGCCTGTACGTCCGGTGTACCGGTCAGCAGGCGCTCCGGCTGTAATTTTTCGCAGCCGAGGCTCACCACCATCACTTCGCCGCCAAAATTAGGATTCAGCGCAAGATTGTGAATGGTGCGAATCGGCACCACCGCCGCCGGTGCGTTGATCGCCACGCCGCAGCCATATAAATGGTTGAGCGCCACCACGCCATCGACGTTGCTATAGCGCGGTAGCAAATCGCGCTCAATCAGCTGCACCACATAATCCACCACGCCCGCCACGCAGTGCACGCTGGTGGTGATGCCGAGCAGATTGCGCGTGCCGACGCTGCCGTCGGCGTTGCGATAGCCTTCAAAGGTGTAGCCGTCCAGCGGCGGCAGGGGCGGCGGCACGTTGGTTGCCAGCGGCAGGCTGGCCAGCGGCGGGGCGGCGGGCAGCGCCACCAGTGACTCCTCAATCCAGCTGCCACGCGCAATCGGGCGCAGCGCTGTGCCAATCACTTCACCGTAACGCACGATGTCGCCATGCAGGGCGATATCGCTCAGTGCCACTTTGTGCCCCTGCGGCACATGCTCAGTCAGCTGCAGACCGTCATCAAAGCGGCTGCCTGCGGGCAATCCCTGATCGTTGACCACTATCGCCACGTTATCGGCGTCGTGCACTTTAATGTAGCGCGGTTTGTCTGTCAGAGGTCGGTTCATTGCTCACCTTCCGGTTCGTCGCACCGGTCATAGCGGTGCGGTTGAAATCACGTCCGTCACATCATCGTTATTTGCCAGCCTCAGTATAAGCAGGGGTATTCACCCGCGCATTGTGCAACTGACTGGCTTTGTGCCGCGATCGGCGCGCAGTTTGGTTCGTTTTACCAAACGCAAGTGAAGAGCCTCACAAAGCGTACGCTTGCTGTTCGCTTTTGCAGCAATCTGGCGGCTGAATGGCGGGTTCCGTGAGCCACGCCGCAGCGTTATGGGCAAATGCCAGAAAATCGTGCCGGATTGGGGATTATCCTCGGGCGTTCCTCCAGTGTTTCGCGGCGATGCTGTTCCTATACTGATTGCCGTTCTTCAACGTTTGGTTATTCGTCACGACGCATCATCGTTTTGCCATAACAACAATCGCCGTGTTTAACCCAACATCATTCTGATACCCAACGCGATGTGTATGCAGTCAGAGTGAATGTAGCGTTCGCTATATTTCAGGAGTGCATCATGAATAGTTACAGCCAGACAGCGGCAGCGGTGCAGAAGCGCACCAACGCCCGTTACTGGATTGTGGTGATGTTATTTATCGTCACCTCGTTCAACTACGGTGACCGGGCCACCATTTCGATTGCCGGTTCGGCGATGTCGAAGGAGATCGGTCTCGATTCCGTCGGCCTCGGCTACATCTTCTCCGCCTTCTCGTGGGCGTACGTTATTGGTCAGATTCCTGGCGGCTGGCTGCTGGACCGCTTCGGCTCCAAACGCGTCTATTTCTGGAGCATCTTCCTGTGGTCGCTGTTTACCCTGCTACAGGGCTTTGTCGACATCTTTAGCGGCTTCGGCATTGTGGTGTCGCTGTTCCTGCTGCGCTTCATGGTGGGACTGGCGGAAGCGCCGTCTTTCCCGGGTAACAGCCGTATTGTTGCTGCCTGGTTCCCGGCGCAGGAGCGCGGTACCGCCGTCGCCATCTTTAACTCCGCCCAGTACTTCGCCACGGTGATTTTCGCACCGATCATGGGCTGGCTGGTGGCCGAGGTGGGCTGGGCGCACGTGTTCTGGTTCATGGGCGGGCTGGGCATCATTCTCAGCTTTATCTGGCTGAAAGTGATTCATGACCCGAACGATCACCCTGGCGTGAACAAAGCCGAGCTGGAGTACATGGAGCAGGGCGGTGCGCTGATCAACATGGATGCGAAGAAAGCCGAGCGTAAAGTGAGCTGGGATGAGAAATGGTTCCAAATTAAGCAACTGCTCTCCACCCGCATGATGTGGGGGATCTATCTCGGTCAGTACTGCGTTAACGCCCTGACCTATTTCTTTATTACCTGGTTCCCGGTGTATCTGGTGCAGGCGCGCGGCATGTCGATTCTTAAAGCCGGCATGATCGCCTCGATTCCCGCCATCTGCGGCTTCCTCGGCGGCGTGCTGGGCGGCGTGATTTCAGATTATCTGATGCGTAAAACCGGCTCGCTAAACATCGCGCGTAAAACCCCGATTGTCATCGGTATGCTGCTCTCCATCAGCATGGTGATGTGTAACTACACCGAAACCGAATGGGTAGTGGTGCTGTTTATGGCGCTGGCGTTCTTTGGTAAAGGCATTGGCGCGCTGGGCTGGGCGGTGATGGCCGATACCGCACCCAAAGAGATCAGCGGCCTGAGCGGCGGTCTGTTCAATATGTTCGGTAACTTCTCTGGCATCGTCACGCCGATTGCCATTGGTTACATCATCGCCACCAGCGGTTCGTTTGAAGGGGCGCTGATTTATGTCGGCATCCATGCGTTTGTGGCGGCGTTCAGCTTCCTGGTGATAACCGGCGATATCAAACGTGTCGAACTCAAACCCCGGTCATAAGGAACCGAATATGAATACGCAAAGTTCCCCGGTGATTACCGACATGCAGGTGGTTCCGGTGGCGGGTTACGACAGCATGCTGCTCAACATCGGCGGCGCGCACAGCGCCTGCTTCACCCGCAATATCGTGGTGCTGACCGACAGCGCCGGCCACACCGGCGTCGGCGAAGCGCCGGGCGGTGAAACCATCTATGAGACGCTGGTCGCGGCAATACCGCAGGTGAAAGGGCAGCAGGTGGCGCGCATGAACCGGCTGGTGCAGCAGGTGCACAAAGGTAACCAGTCGGCGGATTTCGATACCTTCGGCAACGGCGCCTGGACGTTTGAGCTGCGGGTCAATGCGGTGGCGGCGCTGGAAGCGGCGCTGCTCGACCTGCTCGGCCAGTGCCTCGGCGTGCCAGTGGCCGAACTGCTGGGGCCGGGTCAGCAGCGCGATGAGGTCACGGTGCTGGGCTACCTGTTTTACATTGGCGATCGGCGTAAAACTGATTTGCCGTATCAGAGCGGCGACGCGGCCGGTCACGACTGGTATCACCTGCGCCATCAGGAGGCGCTGACGCCAGACGCGGTGGTGCGCTTAGCCGAAGCGGCGCAGGACAGGTACGGCTTCAAAGATTTCAAACTGAAAGGCGGCGTGCTGCCGGGCGAGCAGGAGATTGCCTCGGCGGTGGCACTGAAGCAGCGTTTCCCGGACGCGCGCATCACCGTCGATCCCAACGGTGCCTGGCATCTGGATGAAGCCATCGCGCTGTGCAAAGGCCTGCACGAGGTGCTGACCTATGCCGAAGATCCGTGCGGTGCCGAGCAGGGATATTCCGGGCGCGAAGTCATGGCCGAGTTTCGCCGCGCCACCGGTCTGCCGGTCGCCACCAATATGATCGCCACCAACTGGCGGGAGATGAACCACGCGGTGATGCTCAACGCGGTCGATATTCCGCTGGCCGACCCGCACTTCTGGACGCTGAGCGGCGCGGTACGCGTGGCGCAGCTGTGTGATGAGTGGGGGCTGACCTGGGGCTGCCACTCCAATAATCACTTCGACATTTCGCTGGCGATGTTTACCCACGTCGGCGCAGCGGCACCGGGTAAACCGACCGCCATCGATACCCACTGGATTTGGCAGGAGGGCGACCAGCGTCTGACTAAAGAGCCGCTGCAGATCCGCAACGGCAAAATTGCCGTGCCGGACAAGCCCGGCCTCGGCGTTGAGCTGGACTGGGATCGCCTGCGCCAGGCTAACGCCCTGTATCAATCGCTGCCGGCAGGCGCACGTAATGACGCCACGGCAATGCAATATCTGGTTCCCGGATGGTCGTTCGACCGCAAGCGTCCGGCTTTTGGACGCCGCCATGCATAAGGAGCAGGAAATGAGTCACACCCCGAAAATTACATCAATGCAGGTCATTCCGGTGGCCGGTTACGACAGCATGCTGCTGAATCTGAGCGGTGCCCACGCGCCGTTTTTTACCCGCAATATCGTGATTGTGAAAGATAACGCCGGCCACACGGGCGTGGGCGAGATCCCCGGCGGCGAGAAAATCCGTCAGACGCTGGAAGACGCGGCGGCGCTGGTGACCGGAAAAACCGTCGGCGAGTACAAAAATATCCTTACCCTGGTGCGCACTACCTTTGCCGATCGCGATGCCAGCGGGCGCGGCAATCAGACCTTTGACCTGCGCACCACCATTCACGTGGTGACCGGCATCGAAGCGGCGCTGCTGGATCTGCTCGGCCAGCATCTTGGCGTCAACGTGGCGTCGCTGCTGGGCGAAGGACAGCAGCGTGACCGCGTCGAGATGCTCGGCTACCTGTTTTACGTCGGCGATCGCCGCAAAACGTCACTGCCGTATCAGAGCCAGACCGATGATCCGTGCGACTGGTATCGCCTGCGGCATGAGGAAGCGCTGACGCCGGACGCGGTGGTGCGCCTGGCAGAAGCCGCCTACGAAAAATATGGCTTTAACGATTTCAAACTGAAAGGCGGCGTACTGCGCGGCGGTGAAGAGGCCGAAGCAGTAACCGCACTGGCGAAGCGTTTCCCGCAGGCGCGCGTGACGCTCGATCCCAACGGCGCCTGGTCGCTGAATGAGGCCATCCTGCTCGGTAAACAGCTGAAAGGCGTGCTGGCTTATGCAGAAGATCCGTGCGGCGCTGAACAGGGTTACTCCGGACGTGAAGTGATGGCCGAGTTCCGGCGCGCCACCGGTCTGCCTACCGCCACCAATATGATCGCCACCGACTGGCGTCAGATGGGCCACACGCTGTCGCTGCAGTCGGTCGATATTCCGCTGGCCGATCCGCACTTCTGGACCATGCAGGGCTCGGTGCGCGTGGCGCAGATGTGTCATGACTTCGGCCTGACCTGGGGTTCGCACTCCAACAACCATTTCGATGTTTCGCTGGCGATGTTCACCCATGTGGCCGCCGCCGCACCGGGCGCCATTACCGCCATCGACACCCACTGGATCTGGCAGGAGGGCAACCAGCGCCTGACCAAAGAGCCGTTGCAGATCAAGGGCGGCATGGTGCAGGTGCCGCAGAAGCCGGGTCTCGGTGTCGAACTGGACATGGATCAGGTGATGCAGGCCCATGCGCTGTATCAGCAGCATGGACTGGGCGCGCGCGACGATGCGCAGGCGATGCAGTTCCTCGTGCCGAACTGGACATTTGATAACAAGCGTCCGTGCCTGGTGCGCTGATTTTATTCCGCCCGCCCGCGGGCGGCGGTGCTAAATAACAGGAGTAAAGATCATGAGCAATGCCTGGCCCAACCCTTTTCGTCGTCGTTTGCTGGCAGGGGAAACCCTGATTGGCAGCTGGTGCGCCCTTGCCAATCCTCTCACCACGGAAGTGCTGGGGCTGGCGGGCTTTGACTGGCTGGTGCTGGACGGCGAACACGCGCCGAACGACATCACCACCTTTATTCCGCAGCTGATGGCGCTGAAAGGCAGCCCGAGCGCGCCGGTGGTGCGACCGCCGTGCAATGAGCCGATCATCATCAAGCGTCTGCTGGATATTGGCTTCTATAACTTCCTGATTCCGTTTGTGGAAACCGCAGAAGAGGCGGCGCGCGCGGTGGCATCGACCCGCTATCCGCCAGCCGGTATTCGCGGCGTGTCAGTTTCGCATCGCAGCAACATGTACGGCACGCTGGCGGACTACAACGCCACCATCAATGACAACATCACCGTGCTGGTGCAAATCGAAACCCAGCAGGCGGTGGACAACATTGACGCCATCGCGGCGGTTGACGGTGTAGACGGCATCTTTGTCGGCCCGGGCGATCTGTCAGCGGCGCTGGGCTATCTCGGCCAGCCGGCGCATCCGGAAGTGCTGAAAGTGATCCGTTACATCCTTGAGCGCGCCAAAGCCGCCGGTAAGCCGAGCGGGATTCTGGCGCCGGTGGAGGCTGACGCACGCCGTTATCTCGAATGGGGTGCCAGCTTTGTTGCCGTCGGCAGCGATTTGGGTGTTTTCCGCCACGCCACGCAGGCGCTGTGCGACAAATTTAAGCAGTAACTGACGAAGGGGAAAGGCAATGAAAATTGGATTTATCGGCCTCGGCATCATGGGCAAACCGATGAGTAAAAACCTGGTGAAAGCCGGTTATACCCTGGTGGTGCGCGACCATAACGCCAGCAACGAAGCCGAACTGGTGGAGCTGGGTGCCACCGTGGCGAAAACGCCGAAAGAGCTGGCCGCGCAGGTAGACGTGGTGATCACCATGGTGCCGAACTCACCGCAGGTAAAAGAGGTGTGTCTGGGCGAGAACGGCATCATCGAAGGGGCGAAGCCGGGGCTGGTGGTGATCGACATGAGCTCCATCGCGCCGCTGGCCAGCCGCGAAGTGCATGATGCGCTGGCAGAAAAAGGCATCAGAATGCTGGATGCGCCGGTGAGCGGCGGTGAGCCAAAAGCAATTGAAGGCACGCTGTCGGTGATGGTCGGCGGCGATAAAGCGCTGTTTGATCAGTGCTACGATGTTCTTAAGGCGATGGCCGGTTCGGTGGTGCACACCGGTGATATCGGCGCGGGCAACGTCACTAAACTGGCCAACCAGGTGATTGTGGCGCTCAACATTGCCGCGATGTCAGAAGCGCTGTCGCTGGCCACCAAAGCCGGCGTCAATCCGGAACTGGTTTACCAGGCGATTCGCGGCGGTCTGGCGGGCAGCACCGTGCTGGATGCCAAAGCGCCCATGGTGCTGGATCGCAACTTTAAGCCTGGCTTCCGTATCGATTTGCATATCAAGGATTTAGCCAATGCGCTTGATACCTCACACGGCATTGGTGCACATCTGCCGCTGACCGCGGCGGTGATGGAGATGATGCAGGCGCTAAAAGTCGACGGGCAGGGTACGTCCGATCATAGCGCGCTGGCTTGCTATTATGAAAAATTAGCCAAAGTTGAGATCACCCGGTAGTGCCCGCGTCCGGTGTCTGCGGATGCCGGACGCTGTACTGCCTTAGCCAGACGGATTTCCGTCACCTACCGCGCTCGGATTGCCTATGAAAATTGTCATCGCACCGGATTCATACAAAGAGAGTTTGTCCGCCCTGGAAGTGGCTACCGCGATAGAAGCGGGATTTCGCGAAATTTTCCCCGCCGCTGACTATGTCAAAATACCGGTCGCCGACGGCGGAGAAGGCACGGTTGAAGCAATGGTGGCGGCAACCCAGGGCAACATCGTCAGACTGACGGTGACCGGGCCGCTCGGCGAGCCGGTCGACGCGTTTTACGGATTATCCGGTGATGCGCGTACCGCCTTTATTGAGATGGCGGCGGCCAGCGGGCTGGAGCTGGTGCCTGCGGCACAGCGCGATCCGCTGATCACCACCTCCTACGGTACCGGTGAACTGATCAAAAACGCGCTGGATCGCGGCGTCGATCACATCATCATCGGCATCGGCGGCAGCGCCACTAACGACGGCGGTGCCGGCATGGTACAGGCGCTCGGTGCCCGGCTGCTGGACAGCGACGGCAGCGGGATTGGCTACGGCGGCGGGGCACTGCCGCAGCTGGCGAAGATTGAGATCGCCGATCTGGATCCGCGCCTGCTGCAGTGCCGCATTGAAGTGGCGTGTGACGTGACCAATCCGCTGATTGGCGAAGAGGGGGCGTCGGCGATTTTTGGCCCGCAGAAAGGGGCCACGCCGCAGCTGGTGCAGCAGCTGGATGCCGCGCTCGGCCATTACGCCGCGATTATTCAGCGCGACCTGGATATTGATGTGCTGCACATCGCCGGCGGTGGCGCTGCCGGCGGCATGGGCGCGGCGCTGCATGCGTTTTGCCACGCGGAACTGCGGCGCGGCATTGAGATTGTCACCGAAGCGCTGGGACTGGCTCAGCAGGTGCAGGATGCCGATCTGGTGATTACCGGTGAAGGGCGCATCGACAGTCAGTCAGTCAACGGCAAAGTGCCGGTTGGCGTAGCGCAGGTGGCGAAGCAGTTCAATAAGCCGGTGATCGGTATTGCCGGCAGCCTGACGGCGGATGTCGGTGTGGTGCATCAGCACGGGATCGACGCGGTGTACAGCGTGCTGTCGGGTATCTGTTCGCTGGAAGAGGCGCTGGCCAATGCCGCGCAGAATGTCCGCCTGACGGCAAGGAACGTCGCTGCCACGATCAAGGTGGGGCAGGGGTTGTAGGGGGAGGCGGTGCGGTTTTCCCCTCACCCTAGCCCTCACCCCAGCCCTCTCCCGCAGGCGGGAGAGGGGGCTGATGGTGCACGGATTTGGATTTCGCGCTGTTCCTCTGGATCGCACCGGACGGTTCCCTCTCCCGCCGGGAGAGGGTTAGGGTGAGGGCCCAGCGCACAACCCTCACTACGCCACGCCCAGCACCTGACGCGCTTCGCGCGCCACATTCGCCATCTCGTCGCTCAGCTCCAGCAGCTCTGGTTCCAGCGCTGCGATATCGCTCTCCTGATGCAGACTCTTCTCCAGCTGCTGACACAGCTGTTTCAGCCGCGGCACGCCGCTGTAGCTGGCGCTGCCGTGCAGCTTGTGGATAATCTCGCGCAGCCCATCGACGTCATTCTGCGCCATACATTGCGCCACGCGCTGCTCCACTTCCGGCAGAAAATCCAGCAGCATCTGCAGCAGATCGCGCGCCAGCTCGGCTTTATTCGCCGCCTGGCGCAGCGCCAGCGCCCAGTCGAGTGAGGGCGCGATCGCCGGTTGTCGCACCGCGCTCGCCACGCTGCCCGGCGCATAGCGCTGCAGCAGCTGCTTCAGCTTGTCCTCATCAATCGGCTTGGCGAGATAGTCATTCATGCCGGCGGCGATCAACTGCTCACGTTCGCCATCCAGCGCATGCGCCGTGACCGCGACAATCGGCGTGCTGGCGTGCTGTGGCAGGCTGCGGATGATCTCGCTGGCGCGGATGCCGTCGATGTCTGGCATCTGAATATCCATCAGAATCACGTCCAGCCGCTGCTGTCGCGCCTGGTGAATCGCCTGACTGGCGTTGTCGCACAGAATGATGTTCTGGACCTGCTCCTCCAGCAATGCGCCGATCAGCTTCAGGTTGGCCGGATTATCATCCACCGCCATCACCGTCAGCGGCTGTCTTACGCCGCGCGGGGCGGCGTCGCTGTGACGCATGTTGAGATCGAGCAGCATCGGCAGCAATCGCGTCAGCGACACCGGTTTGGCAATGCAGCCGGCGATACCGCGCGCGCGCAGATCGTCAGCGAACAGCATCATTTCGCTCGGCAGCGCCAGCAGCACCGAGTCGGCGTGTGCGCGCAGGCGGGCAATCAGCGCATCGGACAGCGTAGCCGGATGCGGATCGCTGACCGGCAGCCCCATCAGCAGCAGCGGGAAATGGGCGTCGGGCAGATCGTCAAGGCTGGCAAAGTGCTGCACCTGCAGAGGCGTAATGCTCAGCATCTCCTGAACCGCTTTCGCCACCGCCGGATGGGGTTCGATATAAGCCAGCGGCGTGGCGTGCAGATCGTCCAGCATGCGTGGAATCGCCGGTGCGTTAGGATTGAGATCCAGATGTACCTGTACCCAGAAGGTGGAGCCCTGATTCTGCCGGCTGTGGAAGGCGATCTCACCGCCCATTTCGTGTACCAGTTTCTGCGTAATCACCAGGCCAAGACCGGTACCGCCGTGACGGCGCGAAATACTGGCGTCCGCCTGACGAAATGCCTGGAACAGCTGCGACTGCTGCTGCTCAGAGATACCGATGCCGGTATCGTGCACCTGAATCTCCAGTTCCGCCCGTGTGATGCTGAGATGACGCAGCTCGACGCGCAGATCAATGTGGCCGCGCTCGGTGAATTTGATGGCGTTGCCAATCAGGTTGATCAGAATTTGCTGCAGACGCAGCGGATCGCCAATCACATTATCCGGCACCTGTTTCTCCAGGCACACGGTGATCTCGAGGCCTTTCTCATGCGCGGACGGCGCCAGCAGCACCAGCGTTTCATCCAGCGTGGCGCGCAGCGGGAACGGGATCGACTCCAGCACCAGCTTACCGGCTTCCAGTTTGGAGAAATCGAGCACGTCGTTAATGATGCTCAGCAGGTTATTGGCCGAACGTTCAATGGTGCTCATGTAATCACGCTGGTTGGTGCTCAGCCCGGTTTTCAGCATCTGGCGGGTAAAGCCAATGACGCCATTGAGCGGCGTGCGCAGCTCGTGCGACATATTGGCGAGGAACTCTGACTTGATGCGGGCCGCTTCCTGGGCGCGCTTTTTCGCCAGATCCAGTTCGACGTTCTGAATCTCCAGCTGCTCCAGCGTTTCGCGCAGATCGTAGGTTGCCTGATCGATGTTCTGCTGCATCTCTTCATGGTAGGCAGTGAGCGACATCGCCATGGCGTTGATGCCGTTTTTCAGGATGCTCAGCTCGCCCAGCATGTAGCCATCCACGCGGCTGTCGAGCTGGCCACGCCGGATGCGGTCCACGGTGGTAACCATGTTGCGAATCGGGCCGGTGACGTCGCGCATCAGTCGATAGGCAAACAGCATGGCGATGCACAGGCAAAACAGCAGCAGCAGAGTGGCGACAAACACCTCTTTGTACTGCTCCAGCCGCACCGACTGCAGATCCAGCTCAATCGCCACATAACCCAGCGGATTGCCTGCCGGCTTGGCGTCTTCACCCGGCAGTTCGTCCACCGAATAGCGTTCAGAGATAATTGGCGTGCGCAGCACCATCAGGTTGCCGTGTCGCTCCACCGACACGCCATCCGCCAGCGTGGAAATATCGGCTTTTTGCAGCAGCGCGAGGTTCTGGTTGTTATTGGAGCTGACGTAGATGTGATTGTTGTTGTCGAAAACCGTAATGGCACGGACAATATCGGAATGACGGCGATGCAGCAGGCTGACCAGCTCGCGAATCGCATCACGATTATGCCACGTCATGCCGTACTCGCTCGACACCGCCAGCGGTTCGATAATGTTAGCGCCGGCATCGCGCACCTGGTGCTGCAGTTCGTTGTAGCGGTGCACCACGAAGAAGGTACTGAGCAGCAGGCCAATCATCAGCGTCGGCGCCAGTATCAGAATCATCATTCGCGCCCGCAGGCTGTATTTGGTCATAATTGTGGCCTGGCGACTCCTGACATTTTATCCCTGTGCAAAAACCGCGTACGGCTGCACACCTAATGAAAACTGAGAATTCACAATACTATGGCGCAATTTTACTCCGCAAAACAGCGCGTGACGACGAAGCAACGTCTCAGCGTCACCATTGACGAGCTCGATCCCTTTGGTCAGGGCGTGGCGCGCCATAACGGTAAAACGCTGTTTGTCAGCGGCGCGCTGCCCGGCGAACAGGCCGAGGTGATCCTGACCGAAGATAAGCGTCAGTTTGCGCGCGGCAAAGCCAAAAAGATTACACAACCGAGCCCGCAGCGCCAGCAACCGCGCTGCATCCATTTCGGCGTATGCGGCGGCTGCCAGCAGCAGCACGTGTCCGTGGCGCTGCAGCAGGAAAGCAAAGCGCGGGCGCTGGGCCGCATGCTGAGTCAGGAAGCGGCGCTGCCGGTGCAGGTTGATGAGATCATCAGCGCTGCGCCCTGGGGCTATCGCCGGCGCGCGCGTCTCGGTTTGCAGTGGCTGCCGAAGCAGCAGCGCCTGCAGATGGGCTTCCGTCAGGCGGGCAGTAACGATCTGATTGATGTGACGCAATGCCCCGTTTTGGTGCCCGAGCTTGAGGCGCTGCTGCAGCCGCTGCACCACTGTCTCAGCAGCCTGCACGCAGTGAAACGGCTGGGGCATGTGGAACTGGTGCTGGCGGATAACGGTCCGCTAATGGTGCTGCGCCATCTTGATGCGCTCTCCGCTGCGGACCGGACAAAACTGGAACGTTTTTCGCATGAGCACCGGCTGATGATCTGGCTGGCGGACGGCAGTGACGCGCTGCAGGCGCTCGGCGCGGAGCAGCCTTACTACCGCTCGTTTGATTTGCAGCTAACCTTTAGCCCGCAGGATTTCATTCAGGTCAACGATGGCGTGAATCAGCAGATGGTGGCACAGGCGATTGCCTGGCTGGATCTGCAGCCGGACGATCGGGTGCTCGATCTGTTCTGCGGCATGGGCAACTTCACATTGCCGCTAGGAAAGTTCGTACAAAATGCGGTGGGTGTGGAGGGCGTTGCAGCATTAGTGCGCCAGGCAGAGTATAATGCTCAGCTTAACAATCTCAGAAATGTCTGCTTCTTCCAGCACAATTTAGAGGAAGATGTCTCGCGCCAGCCCTGGGCGGCGCAGGGATTTAATAAGGTGTTACTGGATCCGGCGCGTGCCGGGGCCGCGGGCGTGATGTCGCATATCGTTAAACTTGCGCCGCAACGCGTGGTCTATGTTTCCTGTAACCCGACAACACTTGCCCGCGACAGTCAGACATTACTGTCGGCGGGCTACCATCTGGAAAGGGTCGCGATGCTGGATATGTTCCCTCATACCAGCCATCTCGAATCCATGGTGCTGTTTAGCAAAACATAAGCGATGTTTAAGTCGCTGTGGCAGGAGAGGATATGGTTGCGGTTAGAAGTGCGCATTTAAATACGGCCGGGGAATTTGCCCTTGACCAGTGGATCGCCAGCTTGAGTATCAGTAATCCGCAATCCTGCGAACGACTGGCGGAAACATGGCGCTACTGTGAAGCCGAAACGCACGACCATCCAGATCAGGCTCTGCTGCTGTGGCGCGGTATTGAGATGGTGGAAATTCTCACCATGCTCAGTATGGACATCGACAGTCTGCGCGCCGCGCTGCTGTTCCCGCTGGCCAATGCGGGCGTGGTGAGCGAAGAGGATCTGGAAAAGGCCTTTGGCAAAAGCATCGTCTCGCTGGTGCACGGCGTGCGCGATATGGATGCCATCCGTCAGCTGAAAGCCATTCACAACGACTCGATGGCCTCGGAGCAGGTGGATAACGTGCGCCGCATGCTGCTGGCGATGGTGGAAGATTTCCGCTGCGTGGTCATCAAGCTGGCAGAACGTATTGCCCATCTGCGCGAGATGAAAGATGCGCCGGAAGATGAGCGCGTGCTGGCGGCGAAAGAGAGCACCAACATTTATGCGCCGCTGGCCAACCGTCTTGGTATCGGCCAGCTCAAATGGGAGCTGGAAGATTACTGCTTCCGCTACCTGCATCCTGACGAATACAAACGCATCGCCAAACTGCTGCACGAACGCCGCATCGATCGTGAACAATACATTGATAACTTCGTCGATAACCTGCGTAAAGAGATGCAAAAAGAGGGCGTGCGTGCGGAAGTTTACGGCCGTCCCAAGCATATCTACAGCATCTGGCGCAAAATGCAGAAGAAGTCGCTGGCGTTTGATGAGCTGTTCGACGTGCGCGCAGTGCGCATCGTCGCTGAACGTCTGCAGGATTGCTACGGCGCGCTCGGTACCGTCCACACGCTGTATCGTCATCTGCCTAGCGAATTCGACGATTACGTCGCCAATCCCAAGCCAAACGGCTATCAGTCGATTCATACCGTGGTGCTGGGACCGCAGGGCAAAACGGTCGAGATTCAGATCCGTACCCGCCAGATGCACGAGGACGCTGAACTGGGCGTCGCGGCACACTGGAAGTACAAAGAAGGACCGACGGCCAGCAACGTGCGCGGTGCCGCAGGGCACGAAGAGCGCATCGCCTGGCTGCGTAAACTGATTACCTGGCAGGAAGAGATGGCGGATTCCGGCGAGATGCTGGAAGAGGTGCGCAGCCAGGTATTTGATGATCGCGTGTACGTGTTTACCCCGAAGGGCGACGTGGTCGATTTGCCGGCCGGTTCCACGCCGCTCGACTTTGCCTACCACATTCACAGTGATATTGGTCATCGCTGCATCGGTGCCAAAATCGGCGGCCGTATCGTGCCCTTTACCTATCAGCTGCAGATGGGCGATCAGATTGAGGTGATCACCCAGAAGCAGCCGAACCCGAGCCGCGACTGGCTGAACCCCAACCTCGGCTATATCACCACCAGCCGCGGGCGCTCGAAAATTCATGCCTGGTTCCGTAAACAGGATCGCGACAAAAATATCGCGGCCGGCCGGCAGATTCTCGATAGCGAGCTGGGCCAGCTGGATATCAGCATGCGCGAAGCCGAGAAGCTGCTGCTGCCGCGTTATAACGTCAGCTCGCAGGATGAGCTGCTGGCGATGATTGGCGGCGGGGATATCCGTCTTAACCAGATGGTTAACTTCCTGCAGGCGAAGCTCAACAAGCCGAGCGCTGAAGAGGAAGATCGCGAGGCGCTGCGTCAGCTGACGCAAAAATCGCATCAGCCGTCGTCGGCGCGCAAAGAGAGTGGCCGCGTGGTGGTGGAGGGCGTCGGCAATCTGCTGCACCACATTGCGCGCTGCTGCCAGCCGATTCCGGGCGATGATATTGTCGGGTTTATTACCCAGGGGCGCGGCATTTCGATTCACCGCGCCGACTGCGATCAGCTCAGCGAACTGATTTCGCATGCGCCGGAACGGATTGTCGATGCGGTGTGGGGCGAAAGTTACTCCAGCGGTTATTCGCTGGTGGTACGCGTGACGGCCAACGATCGCAGCGGGCTGCTGCGCGACATCACCACCATTCTGGCCAATGAAAAGGTCAACGTGCTGGGCGTGTCCAGCCGCAGCGACACCAAAAAGCAGCTCGCCACCATTGATATGGATATCGAGATTTATAACCAGCAGGTGCTGGGTCGCGTGCTGGCGCGCCTTAATCAGGTGCCGGATATTATCGATGCGCGCCGCTTACATTAAGCCCTGCTGAGACCGGTGCGCAGCAATGCGCACCCGGGCAAAACCGCGTAATTACCCTGCAGGGTCGCCATTAATGGCGGCTTTTTATCTTGTTGTTCCGGGGAGTTTCATGACTGCTTTAAACCGCCTGCTCACCATCATGCAAACCCTGCGCGATCCGGTGCGCGGCTGCCCGTGGGATCGCCAGCAGACTTTCGCCTCTATCGCGCCGTATACGCTGGAAGAGACCTATGAAGTTATCGACGCCATCCAGCGCGAAGACTTTGACGATCTGCGCGGCGAACTGGGCGATCTGCTGTTTCAGGTGGTGTTCTACGCCCGCATGGCCGAGGAACAGCAGCGTTTCAACTTCGATGACATCTGCAACGCCATCAGTGACAAACTGGAGCGTCGCCATCCACACATCTTCGGTGAAGTCCAGGTCGATTCCACGGCCGAAGTGCTGAAAAACTGGGAGGCGATCAAGCAGCGCGAGCGTGCGGAGAAGTCGCAGCACTCGGTGCTGGACGATATCCCTAAAGCGCTGCCGGCGCTGATGCGCGCCTATAAAATCCAGAAGCGCTGTCACAGCGTAGGCTTCGACTGGGACAGCCTCGGGCCGGTGCTGGATAAAGTGCATGAAGAGATCGACGAAGTAATGCATGAAGCGCAGCAGGCGGTGGTGGACAGCGACAAGCTGGAAGAGGAGATTGGCGATCTGCTGTTCGCCACCGTCAATCTGTCACGCCATCTTGGCAGCAAAGCGGAAACCGCGCTGCAAAAGGCCAACGACAAGTTCGAGCGCCGCTTCCGTCAGGTAGAGAATATTATTCAGGCCCAGGGGCTGAGCATGGAACAGGCTACGCTGGCGCAGATGGAAGCCGCCTGGCAGCAGGTCAAAACCGGCGAATAACCTTATTCAGCCTCTCTGCGCAGCGCTGGTGATTATTCCAGCGCTGCGCATAAAATCACCGCCTGAGCTTACTCGATTCAGCCAGTCGGCAACTTTGTGACGTACGTCAACATTTCACCCGGCACTCTCCGCTATGTTACAGGCTGTAATGCGAGGAGGATGGTGTGATTCATCAATTGTGGCTGCGGACGACTTCGGGTATACTGTTTTCCCGTCCTGGTTATTCCACCGTCTTTAAACCTAAACTCTCAGGTTCAGCATGACAACGAATTATATTTTTGTGACCGGCGGGGTCGTTTCCTCTCTGGGCAAAGGCATTGCCGCAGCCTCCCTCGCAGCCATCCTTGAAGCACGTGGTCTGAATGTGACCATCATGAAACTCGATCCGTATATCAACGTCGATCCGGGTACCATGAGCCCTACGCAGCACGGTGAAGTGTTCGTCACCGATGACGGGGCCGAGACCGATCTGGATTTAGGTCACTACGAGCGCTTCATCCGTACCAAAATGTCGCGCCGCAACAACTTTACTACCGGCCGTATCTACTCAGAAGTGCTGCGCAAAGAGCGTCGCGGCGACTATCTGGGCGCGACCATTCAGGTTATCCCACACATCACCAACGCCATTAAAGAGCGCATCATTGAAGGTGGCGAAGGTCATGACGTCGTGCTGGTGGAAATCGGCGGAACCGTGGGCGATATCGAATCCCTGCCGTTCCTGGAAGCGATTCGTCAGATGGCGGTCGATGTTGGCCGTGAACACACCATGTATATGCACCTGACGCTGGTGCCTTACATGGCGGCGGCGGGTGAAGTGAAAACCAAGCCAACTCAGCACTCGGTTAAAGAGCTGCTGTCGATTGGTATTCAGCCTGACGTGCTGATTTGCCGTTCAGACCGCGCGGTGCCCGCTAACGAGCGCGCGAAGATAGCCCTGTTCTGTAACGTGCCGGAAAAAGCGGTTATCTCGCTGAAAGACGTTGATTCGATCTACAAGATCCCGGGCCTGCTGAAATCGCAGGGTCTGGATGATTACATCTGCAAGCGTTTTAACCTGAGCGCGCCGGAAGCCAATCTGGCCGAGTGGGAGCAGGTGATTTACGAAGAAGCCAATCCGGGCGGCGAAGTCACCATCGGTATGGTCGGCAAATATGTCGAACTGCCGGATGCCTACAAATCCGTGATTGAAGCGCTGAAGCACGGCGGCCTGAAAAATCGCGTCACCGTTAACATCAAGCTGATCGATTCGCAGGATGTGGAAACGCGCGGCGTCGAAATTCTGAAAGATCTTGATGCTATCCTGATTCCTGGTGGCTTCGGTTACCGCGGTGTGGAAGGAAAATTGCTGACCGCGCAATACGCGCGTGAAAACAACATTCCGTACCTCGGCATTTGCCTTGGCATGCAGATTGCGCTGATGGAATTCGCGCGCAACGTGGCCGGGATGGAAGGCGCCAACTCCACTGAATTTGTGCCAGACTGTAAGTACCCGGTGGTTGCGTTAATCACCGAATGGCGCGATGAAAACGGTAACGTTGAACAGCGTACCGAGCAGAGCGATCTGGGGGGCACCATGCGTCTGGGAAGCCAGCAGTGCCAGCTGACGCCGGAAAGCAAAGTGCGCCAGCTGTACGGCTCTGACGTCATTACTGAGCGTCATCGCCACCGTTACGAAGTAAACAATCTGCTGCTGAAGCAGATTGAAGCGGCGGGTCTGCACATTGCAGGCCGTTCCGGCGACGATCAACTGGTGGAGATCATCGAGATCCCGAATCATCCATGGTTTGTAGCCTGCCAGTTCCACCCGGAATTCACGTCGACCCCGCGTGATGGTCATCCGCTGTTCGCTGGCTTTGTGAAAGCCGCGCAGGAGCACCAGAAGCGTTTAGCGAAGTAAGAGTTTAACGAACAGCGCGCGAACTTTTCGCGCGTTGTTTGTCTTAGGATTGACTAACTTGTACTGAGGAAAATCGAATGTCCAAAATCGTTAAAGTCATCGGTCGCGAAATCATCGACTCCCGTGGCAACCCGACTGTAGAAGCAGAAGTGCATCTGGAAGGCGGTTTCGTTGGTCTGGCTGCTGCGCCATCAGGTGCATCAACCGGTTCACGCGAAGCACTGGAGCTGCGTGACGGTGATAAGTCTCGTTTCCTGGGCAAAGGCGTAACCAAAGCGGTTGCTGCGGTTAACGGCCCAATCGCTGACGCGGTAAAAGGCAAAGATGCCAAAGACCAGGCGAACATCGATAAGATCATGATCGAGCTGGACGGTACTGACAACAAATCCAACTTCGGTGCAAACGCCATTCTGGCGGTTTCTCTGGCAGCAGCGAAAGCAGCAGCAGCCTCTAAAGGTCTGCCACTGTACGCACACATTGCAGAACTGAACGGCACCCCGGGCAAATACTCTATGCCACTGCCAATGATGAACATCATCAACGGTGGTGAGCACGCGGATAACAACGTTGATATCCAGGAGTTCATGATTCAGCCGGTTGGCGCGAAAACCGTGAAAGAAGCCATCCGTATGGGTTCTGAAGTGTTCCATCACCTGGCTAAAGTTCTGAAAGCCAAAGGCATGAACACCGCGGTAGGTGACGAAGGTGGCTACGCGCCAAACCTGGGTTCAAACGCCGAAGCGCTGGCCGTTATCGCCGAAGCTGTTAAAGCAGCAGGCTACGAGCTGGGCAAAGACATCACCCTGGCGATGGACTGCGCAGCATCTGAATTCTACAAAGACGGCAAATATGTGCTGGCTGGCGAAGGCAACAAAGCCTTCACTTCTGAAGAGTTCACCCACTTCCTGGAAGACCTGACCAAACAGTACCCAATCGTTTCTATCGAAGACGGTCTGGATGAGTCTGACTGGAACGGCTTCGCTTACCAGACCAAAGTGCTGGGCGACAAAATTCAGCTGGTGGGCGACGACCTGTTCGTGACCAACACCAAAATCCTGAAAGAAGGCATCGAGAAAGGCATCGCTAACTCTATCCTGATCAAATTCAACCAGATCGGTTCTCTGACCGAAACCCTGGCTGCGATCAAGATGGCGAAAGACGCTGGCTACACCGCGGTCATCTCTCACCGCTCTGGCGAAACTGAAGACGCGACCATCGCTGACCTGGCGGTCGGTACTGCCGCTGGCCAGATCAAAACCGGTTCTATGAGCCGTTCTGACCGCGTTGCTAAGTACAACCAGCTGATTCGTATCGAAGAAGCACTAGGTGACAAAGCGCCGTTCAACGGTCTGAAAGAAGTTAAAGGCCAGGCGTAATCGCCTGCGGATGTGGCTAAACGGCCACATCGCCTGACATCAAGCCCCGCCTCGTGCGGGGCTTTTGCTTTTTATGGCACGAAGCAGCTGTGAAGCGACGCACAAAATCTGCCATAATCTGCGCCTCGAATTTCTGACGTGAGTAAAAAATGTTCTACCCGATTAACGAAATGTTCCAGACGCTGCAGGGCGAAGGTTTTTACACCGGCGTGCCGGCCATCTTTATCCGCTTACAAGGATGTCCGGTGGGCTGTAGCTGGTGTGATACCAAACATACCTGGGAAACACGGGCGGATCGGGAGACGTCGCTGGGGGACATTCTGGTCAAAACCGTGGAGAGCGATGCCTGGGGCAGCGCCGATGCGGCCACGCTGATTGAGAGCATTCAGCGTCAGGGCTGGACCGCCCGCCATGTGGTGATCACCGGCGGTGAGCCGGCAATTTTTGACTTACGTCCACTGACCGAAGCGCTGGAGGCGGCCGGTTTTCAGTGTCAGATTGAAACCAGCGGCACGCATGAAGTGCACTGTTCCGCTGCTACCTGGGTGACGGTGTCGCCGAAGGTGAACATGCGGGGTGGCTACGATGTGCTGCCGCAGGCGCTGCAGCGTGCCGATGAGATCAAACATCCGGTGGCGCGCGAGCGGGATGTGGAAGCGCTGGATGCGCTGCTGGCTGGCCTGCAGGATGAGAAAAAACGCATTGTGGCGCTGCAGCCCATCAGCCGTGGCGAGGCGGCGACCAGACTGTGTATTGAAACCTGCATTGCCCGCAACTGGCGGCTTTCGATGCAGACGCACAAATACCTGAACATCGCCTGATTCACCGAATGCGCACCCGGCAAAATCAACGCAATTGTGGCTGGTGCGCATCAATGCGCACCCTGTAAAACTCATTACACCGTAGGCTCGCCATTGATGGCGACCTGGCCAATGGTACCCGATGCGCATCAATGCGCACCCTGTAAATCGCACTGCACCGCAGGGTCGCCATTGATGGCGACCTGGCCAATGGTACCCGATGCGCATCAATGCGCACCCTGTAAAACCGCACTGCACCGCAGGGTCGCCATTGATGGCGACCTTCTGACCTTTACCGCGGCTGTCAGCCGCGATAGACGCAACCTGCGGTGCAGGTCTCTTTGATCATCACTGCACTCAGCTCAGGCAGAATCGGCTTCATCTCATCCCAGATCCATTTCGCCAGCACTTCGCTGGTCGGGTTCTCCAGACCGGGAATATCGTTGAGATAATGGTGATCGAGGCGATCGTAGATCGGCCTGAACGCCGCCTTCAGTTCGGCAAAATCCATTACCCAACCGGTATGCGCATCCACTTCACCGGTAATTTCCAGTCGCACCAGAAATGAATGGCCGTGCAGACGACCGCATTTATGCCCTTCCGGCACGTGAGGTAAGCGGTGGGCCGCTTCAAACTGGAACTCTTTAAACAGCGTGGTAGACATAATGGCTCTCAGACGTAAAAACCGCTGAAGTCTACCTGAAAAGCAGATTTTTCGCACCCGCCAGCGCTGAAAAGGGCATTTCTGCCGATCTGCCGTTTACGCCGTAAATTAACTGATTGAATTAAGGCAACTTTATTTACCACTTTTACTGGTTAGTCTGACCCAAAAAACCACTTAGTCATTTTGGTTATTTATTATGTCGAAGCCTTATTTAATCGTTAATATACAGGCCGGTAACCTACCCACTCTTCCGCCGCTTCCCGGTACGGATTTCTGACACTGGAATTTTTAACGCGATGACGACTCAGGCACCCCCAGCGATGCTTCCGCTATCCCCGGAGCAAATTGCGCGCTTACAGGCCGCGACCACCGATTTCAATCCAACGCAGCTGGCATGGCTTTCTGGCTACTTCTGGGGCATGGTTAATCAGGCACCGGGCACCGTTGCCGCGCCTGCGCCAGTCGCCGCTGAGGTGCCGGGCATTACGCTGATCTCCGCCTCCCAAACCGGCAATGCGCGCCGGCTGGCCGAGCAGCTGCGTGACGATTTGCTGGCGGCGAAACTGAGCGTCAACCTGGTGAATGCCGGCGACTATAAATTCAAACAGATCGGTCAGGAAAAACTGCTGGTCATCGTGACCTCAACGCAGGGCGAGGGCGAACCGCCGGAAGAGGCGGTGGCGCTGCATAAATTCCTGCTGTCGAAGAAAGCGCCGAAGCTGAGTGATACCGCCTTTGCCGTGTTTGGTCTTGGCGATACCTCCTATGAATTTTTCAGTCAGGCCGGTAAAGACTTCGACCAGCGTCTGGCTGAACTGGGCGGCGAACGCCTGCTGGATCGCGTGGATGCCGATGTTGAATACAGCGAACTGGCCAGCGCCTGGCGTCTGCAGCTCACCGATATTCTCAAAGCGCGCGTGCCGGCGGAACCGGCAGCGCAGCTGGCAGCCAGCGCGGCTGGCAGCGTCAACCAGGTGGACAGCAGTCCTTACACCAAAGAAGCGCCGCTCACCGCCAGCTTTGCCCTGAACCAGAAAATTACCGGTCGCAACTCAGATAAAGACGTGCGCCATATCGAAATCGATCTGGGGGATTCCGGTCTGCGTTACCAGCCAGGCGATGCGCTCGGCGTATGGTATGAAAACGATGCGGGACTGGTGCAGGAGCTGCTGCAGCTGGTATGGCTGAAAGGCGATGAGCAGGTCGAGGTGCGCGGAGAAACCCTGCCGCTGGCCGAGGCGCTGCAGAAACATTTCGAACTGACGGTCAACACGCCGCAGATCGTCGAGCAGTATGCGGCCCTGTCGCGCAACGAGGCGCTGCTGGCGCTGGCGGGCGACAAGCCGAAGCTGCAAAGCTTCGCGCAGAGTTTCCCGATTGTCGACATGGTGCGCCAGGCGCCCACCGAACTGAACGCCGGACAGCTGACTGGCCTGCTGCGTCCGCTGACGCCGCGGCTTTACTCCATCGCCTCGTCGCAGGCGGAGAGCGAAACCGAAGTGCATATCACCGTCGGCGCGGTGCGTTATGAAATTGACGGCCGTCAGCGCGGCGGCGGCGCTTCTACCTGGCTGGCCGATCGTCTGGAAGAAGATGGCGAAATCCGCGTGTTCATCGAGCATAACGATAATTTCCGCCTGCCGGCCAATCCGGATGCGCCAGTGATCATGATCGGCCCGGGCACCGGCATTGCCCCGTTCCGCGCCTTCATGCAGCAGCGTGAAAACGACGGTGCCAGCGGTAAAAACTGGCTGTTCTTTGGTAATCCGCACTTCACCGAAGATTTCCTCTATCAGGTAGAGTGGCAGAAATACGTTAAAGACGGTCTGCTGACCCATATCGATCTGGCGTGGTCACGCGATCAGGCCGAAAAGATTTACGTACAGGATAAAATCCGCGCCAGAGGAGCGGAAGTGTGGCGCTGGATTGAAGAGGGCGCGCACCTGTACGTCTGCGGCGACGCCAATCACATGGCGAAAGACGTTGAACAGGCATTACTGGATGTGGTGGTCGAACACGGCGGCATGGATCGTGAAACCGCTGACGAATTTTTAAGTGAGCTGCGCATTGAGCGCCGTTATCAGCGAGACGTTTACTAATGAGCGAAAAACATCCTGGACCGCTGGTGGTTGAAGGCAAACTTTCCGACGCCGAGCGTCTGAAAAAGCAGAGCAACTACCTGCGCGGCACCATTTTAGAAGATCTCGACAATGGCCTGACCGGCGGCTTTACCGGCGATAACTTCCTGCTGATCCGTTTTCACGGCATGTACCAGCAGGATGACCGCGACATCCGTGCCGAGCGCGCCGCGCAGAAGCTGGAACCGCGTCATGCGATGATGCTGCGCTGCCGTCTGCCGGGCGGCATCATTACGCCAACGCAGTGGCTGGCGATTGATAAATTTGCCACCGACAAAACGCTGTACGGCAGCATTCGCCTGACCAACCGTCAGACGTTCCAGTTTCACGGCATTCTGAAGAAGAACGTTAAGCCGACTCACCAGATGCTGCATGAAGTCGGACTGGACGCGCTGGCCACCGCCAACGACGTCAACCGTAACGTGCTGTGTACCTCGAACCCGGTGGAGTCAGAGCTGCATCAGGAAGCGTACGAGTGGGCGAAAAAGCTTTCCGAGCACCTGCTGCCGCAGACGCGCGCCTACGCCGAGATCTGGTGGGATCAGGAGAAGGTCGCCACCACCGATCAGGAGCCGATCCTCGGTGAGACCTATCTGCCACGTAAGTTTAAAACCACCGTGGTGGTACCGCCGCATAACGATGTCGACCTGCATGCGAACGATCTGAACTTCATCGCCATTGCGGAGAACGGCAAGCTGATTGGCTTTAACCTGCTGGTCGGCGGCGGCTTGTCGATTGAGCACGGCAACAAAGCCACTTACGCGCGCACCGCCAGCGAGTTTGGTTACCTGCCGGTGGAGAAGATCCTTGATGTGGCTGCGGCGGTGGTCACCACGCAGCGCGACTGGGGTAACCGTACCGATCGTAAAAATGCCAAAACCAAATACACGCTGGAGCGCGTTGGCGTCGAGACCTTTAAAGCCGAAGTCGAGAAGCGTGCCGGCCTGACCTTCGAGCCGATTCGCCCATACGAATTTACCACCCGTGGCGATCGCATCGGCTGGGTGAAGGGCATCGACAAGAAATGGCACCTGACGCTGTTTATCGAAAACGGTCGCCTGCTGGATTATCCGGGCCGTCCGCTGAAGCGCGGTATCGCGGAGATTGCCAAAGTGCATCAGGGCGATTTCCGCCTGACCGCCAATCAGAACCTGATTGTGGCCGGCGTACCGGAGGCGCAGAAAGCGCAGATTGAAGCCATTGCGCGTGAGCACGGCCTGATGGAAGCGGTCACGCCGCAGCGTGAAAACTCCATGGCCTGCGTGGCCTTCCCGACCTGTCCGCTGGCGATGGCTGAAGCCGAACGCTTCCTGCCGTCTTTCGTCAGCAAAGTGGAGGAGATCATGCACCGCCACGGCGTCGGCGAAGAGCACATAGTGTTACGCGTTACCGGTTGTCCGAACGGTTGCGGGCGTGCCATGCTGGCCGAACTGGGCCTGGTGGGCAAAGCGCCGGGCCGTTACAACCTGCATATTGGTGGTAATCGCATCGGCACGCGCATCCCGCGCATGTACCGCGAAAACATCACGGAAAACGAAATCCTCGCCAGCATCGATGAGCTGGTGGCGCGCTGGGCCAGCGAGCGCACGGCAGATGAAGGGTTTGGTGACTTCGTGATTCGTGCGGGCATTGTGCAGCCGGTGGTCGATCCCGCCCGTGATTTCTGGGACCCGGAGGCAGTATGACACTACCCGATCTCGCCAGCCTGAACAGCGGCAGCAAAGTCGATCGCATCATGGCGCTGGCGGAAAGCAACGTCCAGCTGGAAAAGCTCTCTGCCGAACAGCGCGTCAGCTGGGCGCTGGAGCAGCTGCCGGGCGCCTTTGTGCTGTCGTCGAGTTTTGGTATTCAGGCGGCAGTGTTGTTGCACATGGTCACGCAGCAGCGCCCGGATATTCCGGTGATCCTCACCGATACCGGTTATCTGTTCCCTGAGACCTACCGCTTCATTGATGAACTGACGCAGCAGCTGAACCTGAATCTGCAGATCTTCCGTGCCGAAACCTCACCGGCGTGGCAGGAAGCGCGCTACGGCAAGCTGTGGGAGCAGGGCGTTGAAGGGATCGAGCAGTACAACCAGCTAAACAAAGTCGAGCCGATGAACCGCGCGCTGCAAACGCTGGGTGCGCAGACCTGGTTTGCCGGCCTGCGCCGCGATCAGTCCGGCAGCCGTGCCAGCCTGCCGGTACTGGCCGTGCAGCGTGGCGTGTTCAAAATCCTGCCGATCATCGACTGGGATAACCGTCAGGTGCACCAGTATCTGAAGCAGCATGGGCTGAAGTACCATCCGCTGTGGGACGAAGGTTACCTCTCCGTGGGCGACACGCACACCACGCGCAAGTGGGAGCCGGGGATGGCTGAGGAAGAGACGCGCTTTTTCGGCCTCAAACGCGAATGCGGGCTACACGAAGGCTGACGGGCGCATTTGCTGCGAGTGCGCATCGGTGCGCACCCGCAAAAACCGGCAAGATCTTACAACGTCGGATTAGCCAGCTCCGTCAGCAGCGGCTGCAAAATGCGTACGCTGTCGCGCGTGCGCTGATGGATGCGCCCCGGCAGCCAGTGGTCGATGTAAGTCAGATTATCGCGCCCGGTCTGGTGGCGCACCGTACCCTCCGGAAAGTGAGGTGACCGCGCGCGCTGCTGCTCACCGGCTTTATTGCCCAGCGCCCAGTTGGCTGCGGTAACGTCCAGCAGCGGAATCCCGGCTTTATCAAACGGATTAACGCCCGGGTAGTCGCGTGCGGTCAGCACGTGGCTGGCGGCCGTGATGCCGTAACGGTGCGCAATCTGCAGGGCGCGCGCGCTGGTCTGCTTGCGTACCGCCGCTGGTGTATTCATGCCGTTATTAAAGTAGAGGCGATCGCCAACGATCAGGCTATTCAGATCGATCACCAGCAGCGTATCTTTCTTCTCCTGCACGCTCATGCGCGCCAGATAATCATCCATACCGTGTAAACCGGCTTCGCCTGCGCTCAGCGCCACAAAGCGCACGCCATAGTGCAGCGGCGTTTGACTCAGCGCCTGCGCCAGCTCCAGCATCACGCCCAGCCCGGAAGCGTTATCGTCCACGCCCTGCAAACGCAGGCCGCCGAGATTATTGTCTGCCTCGTGCTGGCTGAGCGGCGTCCAGGTATCCAGATGGGTGACGATCAGAATCTCCTGCGGCACGCTGCCGGCGCGTGCGGCGATCACCGAGGTCGCCGTCACTTTATGGCGGCGCGTGATGCCCTGTTTCTCCAGCCAGTTATAGCTGGTATTAAACTGCCGGGTATTGCTCTGATAACCGAGCTGGGTGAACTGCTGCTGCAGATAATCTGCCGTCATCAGCTCGGCGGGGCTGCCGCTCATGCGGCCCGGGAAATAGGTGGCAATGTGGCGCAGCTGCTGTTCGGCAAAGTGGCCAGGGGCGCTCGCTGCAGCCTGCGCCAAAAGAGGCAAACCGCCGGCAATCAGTGCGGCCAGCACGCTGCGGCGGAGAGTGGCAAACATAGTGGTTGTCCTTTTCTGACATCCCGTCAGGGTAAAAAAATTCTGAGTTAGTATGAAACTGTGACGCCGCCTGCACAATTTGTATCGCTCCGAAACACCAGCAATATCATTTGTTAAGCACAAATTGTTATCAGCAATCCCGGTGCGTTATTCCATTTGGTAACTACTCATGCTAATTCGTAATTTCATCTGCCAGAAGGCGGGGACGTATAGTCGCGTTAACTTATTGTAAAACTAACAAGGTTAACGTGGATTACTTGCCTCTCTTTGCCGATCTCAAAAACCGTCCGGTGCTGGTGGTCGGCGGTGGCGAAATCGCTGCGCGTAAAATTGAGCTGCTGCGGCGTGCCGGTGCGCACGTGCGTGTGGCCGCGCGCGAGCTCGGCCATGAACTGCAGGCGCTGCGCGACATTAACGCCATCGAGTGGATTGCTCAACACTTCGACGCGGCGCAGCTGGACGATGTTTTCCTCGTGATTGCCGCCACCGACGATAACGCTCTCAACGCGCAGGTATTTGATGCCGCCAATGCGCGCCACAAGCTGGTGAATGTGGTCGACGACCAGCCGAAATGCAGCTTTATCTTCCCGTCGATTGTTGACCGCTCACCGCTGGTGGTGGCGATCTCCTCCAGCGGCACCGCGCCGGTGCTGGCGCGTCTGCTGCGTGAAAAAATCGAAGCGCTGCTGCCCGCCAATCTCGGGCAGATGGCCGAAGTGGCCGGTCAGTGGCGCGACAAAGTCAAACAGCGCTACCACAAAATGTCTGACCGTCGTCGCTTCTGGGAGCGGGCTTTTAATGGTCTGTTTGCCAGCCAGATGGCGGCGGGTAACGTCAACGAGGCGCGCCGCACGCTCGATCGCGAACTGGAAAACACCTCCGATAATCAGGGTGAAATCACACTGGTCGGTGCCGGCCCGGGCGACAGCGGTCTGCTGACGCTGCGCGGGCTGCAGGTGATGCAGCTGGCCGATGTGGTGCTGTATGACCATCTGGTCAGCGACGAGGTGCTGGAGCTGGTAAGACGCGATGCCGATCGTATCTGCGTCGGCAAACGCGCCGGCGCCCATTCGGTGCCGCAGGAAGAGACCAATCAGCTGCTGGTGACGCTGGCGCAGCAGGGCAAGCGCGTGGTGCGCCTGAAAGGCGGCGATCCGTTTATTTTTGGCCGCGGCGGCGAAGAGCTGCAGGCGGCGCAGGCGGCGGGCATTCCGTTCCAGGTGGTGCCGGGTATCACCGCGGCCGCGGGTGCTACCGCGTATGCCGGTATTCCGTTAACCCACCGCGATTATGCCCAGAGCGTGCTGTTTATCACCGGTCACTGCCGCGCCGACGGCGACGGTATCGACTGGCCGTCGCTGGCGCGCGCGCGTCAGACGCTGGCAATTTACATGGGCACGGTGAAAGCGGCGGAAATTGCCGCCGGGCTGATCGAACACGGCCGCGCGCCGTCAACGCCAGTGGCGGTGATTGGTCGCGGCACGCGCCAGGATCAGCAGGTGCTGACCGGCACCTTAGCACAACTCGAGGCGCTGGCAGCTGCCGCGCCGACGCCAGCGCTGTTAGTGATCGGCGAAGTGGTGAATCTGCACGGGCAACTTGCCTGGTTCCAACATTCGGCACAGCAGGGGGCTCGCGAGTCCGCCGTTGTCAATTTGGCTTGAGGAAAAATTATGGACCAAAATCGTCTCACTCATCTGCGCCAGCTGGAGGCAGAGAGTATCCATATCATCCGCGAGGTGGCGGCCGAGTTCAGCAATCCGGTGATGATGTACTCCATCGGTAAAGACTCCTCGGTGATGCTGCATCTGGCGCGCAAAGCCTTCTATCCGGGCACGCTGCCGTTTCCGCTGCTGCACGTTGATACCGGCTGGAAATTCCGTGAAATGTACGAGTTCCGCGATCGCACCGTGAAAGCGATGGGCGCAGAGCTGCTGGTGCACCGTAACCCGGAAGGCGTGGCGATGGGTATCAACCCGTTCGTGCACGGCAGCGCCAAACATACCGACATCATGAAAACCGAGGGCCTGAAGCAGGCGCTGAACAAATACGGTTTTGATGCGGCGTTCGGTGGCGCACGCCGTGACGAAGAGAAGTCGCGCGCCAAAGAGCGTATCTATTCGTTCCGCGATCGTTTCCACCGCTGGGATCCGAAGAACCAGCGTCCGGAGCTGTGGCACAACTACAATGGCCAGATCAACAAAGGCGAAAGCATCCGCGTGTTCCCGCTCTCCAACTGGACCGAGCTGGATATCTGGCAGTACATCTTCCTGGAAAACATCGAAATCGTGCCGCTGTACCTGGCGGCACCGCGCCCGGTACTGGAGCGCGACGGCATGCTGATGATGATTGATGACGATCGTATCAACCTGCAGCCGGGAGAAGTGATTAAGCAGCGTATGGTGCGTTTCCGTACCCTCGGCTGCTGGCCGCTGACCGGCGCGGTGGAATCCGAGGCGCAGACGCTGCCGGAAATCATTGAAGAGATGCTGGTCTCCACCACCAGTGAACGTCAGGGGCGCGTGATTGACCGCGACCAGGCCGGTTCGATGGAACTGAAAAAACGTCAGGGTTATTTCTAAGGAGACGCCGATGAATACCGTTATTGCCCAACAGATTGCCGAGCAGGGCGGCGTTGAAGCCTGGCTGACCGCGCAACAACACAAAAGCCTGCTGCGTTTCCTCACCTGCGGCAGCGTCGACGACGGCAAAAGTACGCTGATTGGCCGTCTGCTGCACGATACGCGCCAGATTTATGAAGATCAGCTGTCGTCGCTGCACAACGACAGCAAACGCCACGGCACCCAGGGCGAGAAACTCGATCTGGCGCTGCTGGTTGATGGCCTGCAGGCCGAGCGCGAGCAGGGCATCACTATCGATGTGGCCTATCGCTATTTCTCCACCGAGAAGCGCAAGTTCATCATCGCCGACACGCCGGGGCACGAGCAGTACACCCGCAACATGGCGACCGGCGCCTCGACCTGCGATCTGGCGATCCTGCTGATCGATGCGCGCAAAGGCGTGCTGGATCAGACCCGTCGCCACAGCTTTATTGCCACGCTGCTGGGCATCAAACATCTGGTGGTGGCGATCAACAAGATGGATCTGGTGGCGTACAGCCAGGAGACCTTCGAGCAGATCAAACAGGATTACCTCGATTTTGCCGCGCAGCTGCCGGACGATCTTGATATCCGCTTTGTGCCGATGTCGGCGCTGGAAGGCGATAACGTCGCCACCCCGAGCGTAACCATGCCGTGGTACAGCGGCCCGACGCTGCTCGACGTGCTGGAGACGGTAGAGCTGAAGCGCGTGGTCGACACGCAGCCGATGCGCTTCCCGGTGCAGTATGTTAACCGGCCGAACCTCGACTTCCGCGGCTATGCCGGTACGCTGGCGTCGGGCGTGGTCAGCGTCGGCCAGCGGGTGAAAGTGCTGCCGTCCGGTGTGGAATCCAGCGTTGCGCGTATCGTCACCTTTGATGGCGACCTGCAGCAGGCGGCCGCCGGTGAGGCGATTACCCTGGTACTGAACGATGAGATCGACATCAGCCGTGGCGATCTGCTGGTGGATGCCGCAGCCGATTTGCAGGCGGTGCAGTCCGCGACGGTCGACGTGGTGTGGATGGCGGAGCAGCCGCTGCAGCCGGGACAAAGCTATGAAGTGAAAATTGCCGGCAAGAAAGCGCGTGGCCGCATCGAAAAGATTCTCCATCAGGTAGAGATCAATACGCTGGAAAAACGCGCGGTCGACAGCCTGCCGCTCAACGGCATCGGTCTGGTAGAAGTGACGTTTGATGAACCGATGGTGCTGGATGCTTACCAGCAGAACCCGGTGACCGGCGGCATGATCTTTATCGATCGCCTGAGCAACGTGACCGTCGGTGCCGGCATGATCCATCAGCCGCTGAGCGCCGCGCGCAGTCAGGCTGGCCAGTACAGTGATTTCGAGCTGGAGCTGAACGCGCTGGTGCGCCGTCACTTCCCGCACTGGAACGCGCGCGACCTGCTGGGCGGTCAGTAATGGCGCAGCACGACGAAAACGTGGTGTGGCATGACCATCCGGTCACGCGCGCTGAACGCGAACAGCAGCACGGCCATCGTGGCGTGGTGCTGTGGTTTACCGGGCTCTCTGGCTCGGGTAAGTCCACCGTGGCCGGTGCGCTGGAGCAGGCGCTGCACCGGCTGGGCGTCAGCACCTATCTGCTGGACGGCGACAATGTGCGTCACGGCCTGTGCCGCGATCTCGGTTTCAGCGATGAAGACCGCAAAGAGAATATCCGGCGCGTGGGCGAAGTGGCGAAACTGATGGTGGATGCCGGACTGGTGGTGCTGACGGCGTTCATCTCGCCGCACCGTGCCGAGCGCCAGATGGTGCGCGATCTGCTCGGTGACGGGCAGTTTATCGAGGTGTTCGTCGATACGCCGCTGGCGGTGTGCGAAGCGCGCGATCCGAAAGGCTTGTATAAAAAAGCCCGTGCCGGCGAGCTACGTAACTTCACCGGTATCGACAGCGTTTACGAGGCGCCAGACGCGCCGGAAATCCAGCTGGATGGTGAACAATTGGTTACAAAACTGACCGGCCAATTGTTAGACCTGCTGCGCCACCACGATATCATCAGATCCTGAACCGACAGCGGCAAATCTCACGGTTTGCCGCGCTTTAGCGTCAACAGGATCTCTATGCAGAACGTTACCCCCATGCTGGCACGCAAAGATGAACGCACCCCGGATGAGCCACGCTCATCGCTGCCGGGCGGCGTGATCGGCTTTCTCTCGTACTGGTGTGCGCTGGGCATCCCGTTTCTGCTGTACGGCTCTAACACGCTGTTTTTCTTTCTCTACACCTGGCCTTTTTTCCTCGCGCTGCTGCCGGTTTCGGTGCTGATTGGCATCGTGCTCAGCCTGATGCTGCGTGGCCGGCTGTGGTGGAGCGGCCTGATTACCGCCCTGGTGGTGGTGTGCCTGTTCTGGCTGCTGTTCTCCTTTCTCTCCGGCTGGTAATCCGGCGCTGATGTGCAAACGCATCGGCAGGTTACAAAACTTTACCTGCCGTCCGGTGCTTTCCCCGTCATTATTTGTCCAGATAAATCTGCTTGCGCGCCATTTTCGCTGCCGCAGTGGAGTCCGGCGTCAAGTTATGGGATGATTGAGCCGTTTTTCAGGGGGCGGGGATGGGAAAACTGACGTTACTGCTGCTCGTGCTGCTGGGATGGTTGCAATACTCCCTGTGGCTGGGCAAGAACGGTATCCATGATTACACGCGCGTCAGCGAAGACGTGGCGTCACAACAGGCGAATAACGCCAAACTCAAAGCGCGTAACGATCAGCTGTTTGCCGAAATTGACGATCTCAATGGCGGTTCAGAGGCGATTGAGGAACGCGCACGCAGCGAGCTGGGCATGATCAGGCCTGGCGAGACTTTCTATCGTCTGGTGCCAGACCAAAACAAACGTAATGCGCAACAAGCGGCGCAGAACCAACAACGATAAACCATGAATCAGCTCTCTTCCTCTGCGGATGTGATTGCCGTGGTGCCGGCTGCCGGTATCGGCAGCCGCATGCAGGCCGCCTGTCCGAAGCAGTATCTCACTATCGGTCCATTAACCCTGCTCGAACACAGCGTGGCGCGCCTGCTGGCGCATCCGGCGGTAAAGCAGGTGGTGGTGCCAGTCAGCCCGGATGACGGCTGGTTCGATAGCCTGCCGCTGGCGCAGGATGCACGCGTACTGCGCGTCACCGGCGGCGAAACCCGCGCCGAATCGGTGCTGGCCGGATTACAGACCATCCGCCACAGCGCCTGGGTGCTGGTGCACGACGCGGCGCGGCCGTGTCTGCATCCCGATGATTTAGCGCGTCTGCTGGCGGTGCGTGAGCACAGCAAAGTCGGCGCGATTCTGGCGGCACCGGTGCGCGACACCATGAAGCGCGCGGAGCCCGGCAAAGGTGCCATTGCGCATACCGTCGAACGCGATGATTTGTGGCATGCGCTGACGCCGCAGTTTTTCCCGCATGCGCTGCTGACCGCCTGCCTGACGCGCGCGCTCAATGAAGGCGCGACCATCACTGATGAAGCCTCGGCGCTGGAGTATTGCGGCTATCATCCTGAGCTGGTCAGCGGACGCAGCGACAATATTAAGGTAACGCGGCCGGAAGATCTGGCGCTGGCGGCCTTCTATCTCACTCAGATTCAGTTAAAGGAGCACGCATGATGCGTATCGGTCACGGTTTTGACGTGCACGCGTTTGGCGGCGAAGGCCCGCTGGTGATTGGCGGGGTGCGTATTCCCTTCGAACAGGGCTTTATTGCGCATTCCGACGGCGATGTGGCGCTGCATGCGCTGACCGACGCGCTGCTGGGCGCGGTGGCGATGGGCGACATCGGCAAACTGTTCCCGGACACCGATCCGGCATTCAAAGGCGCCGACAGCCGCGGTTTGCTGCGCGAAGCCTGGCGTCGCATCCAGCAGAAGGGCTACCGCATCGGCAACGTCGATGTCACCATCATCGCTCAGGCACCGAAAATGCTGCCGCACGTGCCGCAGATGCGCGTCAACATCGCCGAAGATCTCGGTTGCCACATGGATGATGTCAACGTCAAAGCCACCACCACCGAGAAGCTGGGCTTCACCGGTCGCGGTGAAGGCATTGCCTGCGAAGCCGTGGCGCTGCTGGTGAAGGCCGATCGGGCATGAGTGAGCTGCTCTACCTGCACGGCGTGCCCGCTGCCACCGGTATGATTAAAGCCAGTCCCAAAGATTTCGTGGTGATTGAAGATCTCGGCTATCCCTATGACGGCGAAGGCGAGCAGCTGCTGGTGCGCATCCGTAAAATTGGCTGCAACACGCGTTTTGTCGCTGAGGCGATCGCCAAATTCCTCGGCGTGCATCAGCGCGATCTCAGCTATGCCGGCATGAAAGATCGCCACGCGGTCACCGAGCAGACGCTGTGCTTCCGCGTGCCGGGCACGGCGATGCCCAACCTTGCCGGCTTCCAGCAGGAAGGCGTGGAGATCCTGCAGGTGATTCGCCACAAGCGTAAACTGCGCACCGGCGCGCTGGCGGGCAATGCGTTTCGTCTGGTGGTACGTCAGGTGTCCGATCGCGCGCAGGTGGAATCGCGGCTGCAGCAGATTCAGCAGCAGGGCGTGCCCAACTACTTTGGCGAACAGCGCTTTGGCCGCGGCGGCAATAACCTGACGCAGGCGCGCCTGTGGGCAGAGGAGAAATTCCGTCCACGCGACCGCAGTATGAAAGGCATTTTGCTGTCGGCGGCGCGCAGCCAGCTGTTCAATCAGCTGACCAGCGCGCGTCTGCAGCGTGACGGTGCGCTGGATCGCGTGCAGCCCGGCGATGCGCTGCAGCTCAGCGGGCGCGGCAGCTGGTTTGTTGCCCAGACGGACGAGTTACCTGCGCTGCAGCAGCGTGTGGATAACCACGAACTGCGCATTACCGCGCCGCTGGCCGGGCGCGGCGAGCTGGGCACTCAGGGCGAAACGCTGGCGTTTGAACAGCAGCAGCTGGCGGGCGCGGCCGATCTGCTCGGCCTGCTGGAGCGTGAACGCGTCGATGCAGCGCGGCGCGCCATGCTGGTGGTGCCGAAAGATCTACAGTGGAACTGGTGGGATGACGTCACGCTCGAGCTGCAGTTCTGGCTGCCGGCCGGCAGTTTTGCCACCAGCGTAGTGCGTGAGCTGCTGAGCAACGGCGCGGCGGCCCCGCTCGGCGACGAATAAGCGAACCCGGCGACGATGAGTAAAAATCTCACCATCAAGGATATTGCCGTACTCGCCGGTGTGTCGATCACTACCGTCTCGCGCGTGCTTAACAAGCATGCGTGGGTGTCGGAAAAAACCCGCACGCGGGTGGAACAGGTGATCGCCGAGCATCAGTTCAGCCCCAACCTGATGGCGCGCGGCATGATATCGCGCCAGAGCTATACGCTCGCGGTGATCGTCTCTGACATCACTAACCCTTACTTCGTCACGCTGGTGGCGCAGATTCAGCAGGCCTGTCTGGCCATCGGTTACAAAATCACCCTGTACGATACCCAGTCGGCCAACCGCAGCCCTCAGCACGACGATGACGAAAGCGCGATTTTTCAGTCGATTATCGATAGCCAGATCGATGGGGTGATCGTGCTCGGCGGTCACAGCGACTACGCGCCGATTCCATCCGGCTACCTGACGCTGCTGGAATCGCTGATGGACAAAATGGCGGTGGTGGTGGTGGGGCAGCCGCATCCTGCTGGCCGCTGGCCGTGCGTGATGCGCGACCAGCAGCACTGCGTCGGGCTGGCGGTGAATCATCTGCTGGCGCGCGGCCTGCGCGATATCGCGTTTATTGGCGGCTCGCGCAAAGTGTGGGTGACGCGCGAGCGCGTCAGTCACTTCCACGCCACGCTGCGGCAGGCCGGCATTACGCCGCGCGACAGCTGGATCTGCCTGAATAACTTCTATCCTGAACACGGCTATCAGGCGGTTGATACGCTGTGGCAGCAGGCAGAGCAACCGCAGGCGCTGGTGGCAATCAACGATCGCGTGGCGATGGGCGCGATCCGCGCGTTACGCGATCGCGGCATTGACGTGCCTGAGCAGGTCGCGGTCATCAGCTGCGAGCGCTTCCCCGGCAGCGAGTATTTTATCCCGCGCCTGACCAGCGTCGATCACCAGAATCCGCAGCTGGGGCAAAACATTATCACCATGATGATGGCGCAGCTGGACGGCAGCTTAAGCCCGCACGCGCGCTGCAGCGCACCGCTAAAGCCGGTATTGATCCCCGGCGAATCCGCCTGATCTTCTCCCCTTAAACGTTCCGCCTGCTTTCGTTGCGCTTTGTTAGCGCGATCGCAATTTCACGATCCTCACGTTGACTTAATATGCGCCATTAAATAAGTTGGCTCACAACCTGAAAACGTTTTCAGGTTGGCGGGAAAACAGTTTAAGGAGCGGTAATGAAACCCACCATGATGACCTACATCCACCAGCAACCCGAGGTGCTGAGCCATCTGCTGGCGTGCTATCCGCAGGGATTACCGGTGCTGGGCAAGGCGAAAACAGTGCTGATTCTGGCCACCGGCTCCAGCATCAACGCCGCGCTCAGCGCCAAATATTACGTTGAGCAACTGACCGGCGTACGCATCAGCGTGCAGGAGCCGTTTCACTTTCAGCACTACGAGCAGTGGGATCCGGCGACCGATCTGGTGATCGCGATTTCACAGAGCGGCGAGAGCACTTCGACGCTGGCAGCGATCGACGCGCTGAAAAAACAGCACGGCGTGGCAACCTGGGGCATCACCAGCAAAATCACCAGTCCGCTGGCGCAGGCGGTGGATCACGCCGTAGACATCATGAACGGCGAAGAGCGCGTCGGTTATGTCACTAAAGGCTATGTCGCCACGATCCTGACGCTGATGCTGATTGGCGTGCACAGCGCGCGCCACAGCGGTCGCCTCAGCGCAGAGCAGGAGCAGCAGGCGCTGGCGCAACTGCAGCGCGGCGTCGACGCGATTCCGGACATCATCGCCCGCACCGAGCGCTTCTGGCAGCGCTGGCAGGACGATCTCACTGCGGCGCCACGCTTTATCTCGATTGGCTTTGGTCCGGCGATTGGCGTGATCAAAGAGATGGAGACCAAATTCAGCGAAACGGTGCGCGTGCCGTCGCAGGGCATTGAACTGGAAGCGTTCATGCACGGCCCCTATTTCGAAATCAATCCGCAGCACCGGCTGTTCTTTATCGATGTCGAGGCGCCGGTGCGCGAACGCCTGCAGCTGCTGCGCCAGTATGAGCAGCGCGTGACGCCGCACGTCTGGAGTCTGTGTCTCGGGGAGAGCGATGATGCGCGCACGCTGGCGCTCGGCGTGGAGGTCAGCGAATGGATAGCGCCGCTGCTGATGGTGATTCCGTTCCAGATCCTCGCGCATCACATCGCTGAAGCCAAAGGCAACAATCTGCCGCAGCGCATATTTACTGATTTTGGCGTGGCGATGAAGAGCAAAACCAAACCGGGTGATTACGACTAACGCCGGGCGCGAGCCATAAGGATAACAACAATGAAACTCGATTACGTGAAGCTGGCGCAGGCCATCAGGGAACAGGTCGGCGGCGACGATAATATCAGCCATATTTCACACTGCGCCACGCGACTGCGGCTGACGATAAACGATCTGGCCAGTGTCGATATGCCGGCTATCAGTAGCCTGCCGGGCGTCATCCGCGTGGTGAACGCGTCCGGACAGCTGCAGATTGTGGTCGGGCCGCAGGTCGAACAGCTGTATCAGGCGATGCAGCAGGGCGCAGCGCCGGTGGCCGAACCGGTGAAGCCCGGCAAAGACGAGCGCGGCGTTGCGGGCAAAATGCTGGCCACGCTCGGCGCTATCTTCACGCCCTACATTGGCGTACTGGCCGGCATCGGGGTGATCAAAGGCATCATGGTGCTGCTGCAGACGCAGGGCTGGGTGGCGGACGATGACCTGCTGTTCGCCATGTTCAACGCGCTGGCCAGCGGCGTGTTTGTCTTCCTGCCGCTGTTTATTGCCGTCACCGCAGCAGACCGTTTCGGTGCCAGCCGTTTCACCGCGCTGGCGCTGACGGCGGCGATGGTGTTTCCGCTCACCCAGCCGGATCTACCGGCGCACTTCGCGCTGTTCGGCCTGAGCATCAGCCTGAAGATTTACGGCGGCGCGGTGATTCCGGCGATTCTGGCGGTGCTGCTGCTGAGCAAGGTTGAGCGCCGGCTGAAACAGTGGATCCCCGAGGTGGCAGCGCTGGTGTTTGTGCCGTGCCTGTCGCTGCTGATTTGCGGTTTTGTGGTGTTCACGGTGATTGGCCCGCTGGCAGATTACGTTGGCGTCGGCATCGCCAGCGGCTACAGCTGGCTCTATCAGCTCAGCCCGATGATCTCCGGCGCGCTGCTGGCGGGCATTGGTCAGCTGTTCGTGGTGTTTGGTGTGCACTGGGGCATCATCCCGCTGGCGCTGATCAATATTCAGGTGCAGGGCTATGACACCATCATGGCGATGTTTATGTCGGCGGTGATGGGGCAGTTTGGCGCGGTTACCGGCGCGATCTTCATCGCCCGCAGCCTGCGCGACCGGCAGATTGCAATCTCGGCGTCGCTGTCAGCGTTCTTTGGCATCACCGAACCGGCGCTGTACGGCGTCAATCTCAAGTACCGCATGCTGTTTATCTTCGGCTGCATCGGCGCGGCGCTCGGCGGTGGCATCACCGGGCTGCTGCAGGTGAAAACCTACAGTTTCCTGCCGGTGCTGAACGTGTTTGAACTTGGCCTGTTCGAAGGCCCTGAGTCGAAGATGATCTATGAAGTGGCGGCAATTGCCGTGGCTTTCCTCACCCCATTCATTCTGACGCTGATTTACGGCCGCTGGACGCTGCGCAGCGTGAATAAAACCGGCGCCTGATGCGCTGATTCGTTAACACCAAAACAGGGAAATCGCATGCGGCTGCTTCGCAGGGCCGCGTGCACCTTAAGGAAAGGTCATGAACACATTCACCAGGAGAAACAAGGCAGCACTGCTGCCGCTGGCCACCCTGATGCTGGGCGCGGCACCGCCGGCGCTGGCGGAAGGGTTTGTTGAAGACAGCACGCTGGAGGGCACCGTCTATTACTGGCAGCGCCACCGTGAGCGTAAAGATCTCGATCCGCACAGCACGCACTATCAGCACTATCAGACCAACCTGCATCATAGCACGCTGACCGGCGCGCTCGATTATCAGTCCGGCTATCTGGCCGATACCGTGGGCATTGATGTGGCGGCCTTCGCCACCTGGGATCTGTTTGAAGGCAGCCCGGCGCATCCCAACGAGATCAGCTTCAGTCACGGGCCTTCGATGTGGGAAGACCGTGGCGTCGGCGAACGTAACGGGCTGGATCTCTACCGTGCCGCGCTGAAACTCAAAGCCGGCGACTACTGGCTGCGGGCCGGTTATATCCAGCCGAGCGGTCAGACGCTGCTTGGCACCCAATGGGGATTTCTGCCCGGCACCTACCAGGGCGTGGAAGTCGGGGCAGTCTATGACTATGGCGCTGCCGGCGCGCTGTCGCTGTCGTGGATGGGCGCCAACAAGTACAAAGCACCGTGGTATCGCAAAATGTACGAGTTTCGCGAAATCGACCGGCAAACACGCATTCCTTATCTGCACTCGCTGGGCGCGAAGTATGACTTCAAAAACGGCAACACGCTGGAGCTGGCGTGGGGTGAATCTCCGCATTATCTCGACAAATATTTCGCCAAAGCGGCGCGTCAGACCACGCTGTGGGATAACCCGTTCAGCGTCAGCTGGCAGTTCTACGGCTCGCAGGATCGTACCGGTCGCCATGATGTTTACGATGAATTTGCCTGGCAGCAGGGCCTGACGCTGGCGTACCAGTGGGATCGCTACCAGTTCCGGCTCGAGGGCAGCGCGGTACACGCACCGGGGAAACAAGGTTACTACACCGTGGCGATGACGCCGATCTATCCCAACTCCGCAGGCCGCATCGATATGTGGTGGGATTCGCGCTCTGACTTCAACGCCGACGGCGAAAAAGCGCTGTTTGCAGGCCTGATGATCGATCTCAGCGACATCGTCTGGCCGGGCGTCAGCATCGGTGGCTCGTTCGCCTGGGGCTGGGACGGTAAACCGGCGCGCGGCGGCGACTGGTCGCAGCAGCAGCGCCTGACGGAAACCGCCATCAACGGCGATCTGGTGTGGCAGGTGCAGTCCGGCTGGGCCAAAGACACGGTATTTAAGCTGCATCTCACCGCCTACAACAACCATAGCGATAACCCCAGCTGGGGCGGCGGCTATGGCAACGTTTTCCAGGATGAAAAGGACGTCAAATTCATGATGATTGCCCCTTTTAGCCTGTTCAATCACTCACGACACTAAGGATGATGACCATGAGGATTCGCTTCTCCGCGCTGACCGCAGCGCTGTTACTGGCCGGGCTGGCGCACGCCGAAACCCACGTTTTAATCAATCAGGTCGGCTACGATGTTGCTGCGCCGAAAAACGCCATCGTGCAGCTGACCGGCGACTCGCGCGCTAAACCGCCGGTGAAATTTACCCTGCTGGATAATGAGACCAATAAAGCGGTGCTGAGCGGCAAGCTGCAGCCGCAGGGTGACGTGCCGGGCTGGGGCGATCGCACCTTCTATCGTGCCGACTTCTCAGGCTGGCAAACGCCGGGCCGCTACGTGCTGCAAACCACCAGCAGCGACGGCGATGTGCGCTCCGGGCCGTTCATTATTGGTGCCGATCTGCTCGAGCGCTATACGCTGTCCGATGTGATTGCCTATTTCAAAAGCCAGCGCGTCACCGGCCTGTTCGATAAGGCGGACCGCAAACTGCCGCTGCCACCGGGTACCGGCAGCGGTACGGTTGACGTCCATGGCGGCTGGTATGATGCCACCGGCGATTACGGCGTGCACCTGTCGCACCAGAATCTGACCTCTTATTTCAATCCGCAGCAGGCGCCGCTGGTGGCGTGGAGTTTATTGCGCGGTTATCAAAATCTCGGGGCGCGTGATAACCCGAACTTTGACGAGTATCGCCGGCGCATGCTCGACGAAGGGCTGTACGGTGCCGATTTCCTGGTGCGCATGAAGCGGCCGGGGGAATCCTTCTTCCAGGCGATCTCATCGCCGGGCAAAGAGAAGCTGGCTCAGGACCGGGTGATCGCCAATCCCAACTGGCGCACGCAGATCAAAGAGAAGGAGTCAGATTCCACCATTGTTGAAGAGGAGGCGGTCGGCCCGCTGGCGTGGCAGGCCAGTTTCCGCTCCGGTGCCGGCATGTCAATTGCCGCGCTGGCGCTGGCCAGCACCATGGAGAATGACGGCAACTTCACGCGGCAGCAGTATCTGCAAACCGCAGAGGATGCCTTTGCCTTCCTGCAGAAAAATAACCTGCGCATGGTGAACGACGGCAAAGAGAACATCGTGGATGATTACACCGCGCTGCTGGCGGCAACCGAACTGTATCGTGCCTCACAAAAAGCGGTGTATCTGGCTGCGGCGCAGCAGCGCGCGGAGAGCCTGATGGCGCGACTGACGTCGCTGGATAACTGGCATGACTACTGGCGTGCCGACGGCGAAAAACGCCCGTTCTTCCATCCGTCCGATGCCGGTCTGCCGGCGATCGCGCTGCTGGAGTACGCGCGCATCGCGCCGCAGGCGCAGCAGGCGAACATCCGCCAGACGGTAAAACGCTCGCTGGGCTTTGAGCTGGCGGTCACCAAAGAGAGCAATAACCCGTTTGGCTATGCGCGCCAGCTGATTCAGCTGAAAGACGGCGTGAAGCGCACCAGCTTCTTCTTCCCGCACGACAGCGAAGCTGCGCCGTGGTGGCAGGGCGAAAACGCGCGTATCGCCTCGCTGGCCGCCGCCGCCCGTCAGGCGATGCCGCTGTTCGCGGACGATAAAGCCTTTACGCAGCAGCTGCAGAGTTATGCCTGGGATCAGCTCAACTGGATCCTCGGTCATAATCCGTACGACGTCAGCATGCTGACCGGCAGCGGCTATCGTCACATCAGCTATCTGTTCTTCAATTCGTGGAAATACACCACGCTGCCGGGCGGTATCGTCAACGGCATCACCGGCGCGTCGAATCAGGTTGCGGACGGCATCGCCTTTGACGAAGGTTATGCGGTCACACGGAAGGATGACGACTGGCGCTGGGCGGAAGGCTGGCTGCCGCACTCGGCCTGGTATCTGTATGCGGTGAGCTTACCGGATCGTCACTGAGGTGATAAATCAGCCCGGCTTTTCGCCGGGCTTTTTACCGGTTGCCATTGCGTTTGACTGCTTATTGTTGCGACAACTGCCGACGGTTGCGTGATTTACGCCTACCACTTCCCGCGCCTCACCGCTAGAATGCAAACATCCTTGTGCCGCCAGCGCAGGACCGCTTGCGCCGCTGAAGGCGCAAAACGGGCGCGGCGGTCGGTGGACCGGTTAATGAAAAAGGTCAGAATCAGATGCGGATACGGCTCAGCAACGATGATGGAATTCAGACTCCCGGCATTGGCGTGTTCCCTGGCGTGAAGACATTACGACAGGTTGATCCTGGCGCCGGCGTGGCGCGGAAGAGGGCAGGCGACGGGCTGTACCAGGCTGAGGTGAATCCGGCATGGTAAACCGGCGCATCGAAACGCTTCTGGCCCAACTGCGCACGCAGGGTATTCACGATGAGCATCTGCTGAAAGCCATCGCTGATGTCCCGCGTGAACGCTTTATTGACGAGGCATTTGAACATAAAGCCTGGGAAAATGTGGCGCTGCCGATTGGCAACGGCCAGACCATTTCTCAGCCATATATGGTGGCGCGCATGACGGCGCTGCTGGAGCTGAACCCGACCTCGCGCGTGCTGGAAATTGGCACCGGTTCGGGTTATCAGACCGCCATTCTCGCGCATCTGGTTAATCACGTTTACTCGGTTGAACGCATCAAAGGGCTGCAGTGGCAGGCGAAACGCCGCCTGAAGCAGCTCGATCTGCATAACATTTCCACACGCCACGGCGACGGCTGGCAGGGCTGGGCCGCGCGGGGGCCGTTTGATGCCATTATTGTGACTGCCGCACCGCCAGAAATTCCGACTGCGCTGATAGCGCAACTGGGAGAAGGCGGCAAAATGGTGCTGCCGGTGGGTGAGGACCAGCAGGTACTTAAGCGCCTGCGTCGTCAGGGTGGTGAAATCATTGAAGAAACGATTGAGCCGGTGCGCTTTGTGCCGCTGGTTCAGGGCGATCTGGCATAAAGCCATCTTACGTATTTCTTCACAATCGTTACATGGCATGGCGCAGTTGATATTGTTACTATCCTTGTTAATCAATGCGAAAGCGCGTTTTTGACGGCACAGACAGTGAATCATGCGGTCAACGTCGACACACAGTTTTATCCAGGATTGCCATCACGGGGGATCAATGAGCACGGGAAGCACAGTATTTCAATTACGCCGTCTGGCGGCACTTTCACTGGTCGGTTTTTGGCTGGCAGGCTGTAGCTCTGGCGACAACACACAAGCCCCCATCAGCCAGATTGGCAGCAACAGCGGCGACAGCGGTATGGCTGCTGCTCCCACCACAGGCGGCGGCATGATCGCCGCGCAGAACAGCACCGTGCCGGCGATGCCGCGTGGTGGAATGTTAAGCGGTGGTACACCATCAGCCGCGCCTGCGGGTGGAATGGTTAGTGGCAATAATAATGTGACCACTGAAAATGGTCGTATTGTGTACAATCGCAATTATGGGAATATTCCTAAAGGCAGCTACGGCGGTGAAACCTACACCGTTAAGCGAGGCGATACGCTGTTCTATATTGCCTGGATTACCGGCAATGATTTCCGCGATCTGGCACAGCGCAATAATATCGCGGCGCCCTACAGCCTGAGCGCCGGGCAGACGTTACAGGTGGGTAACGGTAACGGTCAGACCATCACCGGTGGTAACGCGATAACCGCAGCGGATGCCACGCAGGGCGGCGTTCCGGTGGCATCGAATCAGACGCAAATTAAATCCACCCCTGTTGCACAGCAACCTGTTATTACGTATTCTGATGATTCGGGTTCGACAGGCGGGAAAATGCTGCCGTCGAAAGGGGCAAATAATGTGGCAACGACCACAGCTCCGGTTACCGCACCGCCCACAGTTAGCAGCACAACTAATAGCACAACACCAGTGGGAAGCTGGCGTTGGCCGACTGATGGGAAGATCATCGATAACTTCTCCGCTGCGGAAGGCGGAAACAAAGGGATCGATATCGCCGGGTCGCGTGGACAACCTGTCGTCGCCACTGCATCAGGAAGAGTGGTATACGCAGGCAACGCGCTCCGCGGGTACGGTAATTTAATCATCATCAAACACAACGATGATTACCTGAGTGCCTACGCCCACAACGATACCATGCTGGTCCGGGAACAACAGGAAGTTAAGGCGGGGCAAAAAATCGCTACCATGGGTAGCACCGGAACCAGTTCAGTAAGATTGCACTTTGAAATTCGTTACAAGGGGAAATCCGTAAACCCGTTGCGTTATTTACCGCAGCGATAATCCGGCAGAACCTTAGGTGTTCTGCCCTTGGATCACGGGTAGGAGCCGCTTATGAGCCAGAATACGCTGAAAGTTAATGAGTTACACGATGATGCGGAATTCGAGGAGAACGGAGCTGAGGTTTTTGATGAGAAGGCTCTCGTTGAGAACGAACCTGGTGATAATGAAGTAGCTGAAGAAGAGTTGCTGTCACAAGGTGCGACGCAACGCGTTCTGGATGCGACGCAGCTTTACCTCGGCGAGATTGGTTATTCACCACTGTTAACGGCGGAAGAAGAGGTGTTCTTCGCCCGTCGCGCATTACGCGGTGACATTCCTTCTCGTCGTCGCATGATCGAAAGTAACTTACGCCTGGTGGTAAAGATTGCCCGCCGTTATAGCAATCGTGGTCTGGCGCTGCTGGATCTGATTGAAGAGGGGAATCTCGGCCTGATTCGCGCCGTAGAGAAGTTTGACCCGGAACGCGGGTTCCGCTTCTCAACTTATGCCACCTGGTGGATTCGTCAGACCATTGAACGGGCTATCATGAACCAAACCCGTACTATTCGTCTGCCGATTCACATTGTTAAAGAGCTGAACGTTTACCTGCGTACCGCGCGTGAACTGTCGCATAAGCTGGACCATGAGCCGAGTGCGGAAGAGATCGCCGAGCAGCTGGACAAGCCAGTTGACGACGTAAGCCGTATGTTGCGTCTCAACGAGCGCATTACGTCGGTTGATACGCCGTTAGGCGGTGATTCCGAGAAAGCGCTGCTGGATATCCTGGCCGATGAGAAAGACAACGGTCCGGAAGACACCACGCAGGACGATGATATGAAACAGAGCATCGTTAAGTGGTTGTTTGAACTCAATGCCAAGCAGCGTGAAGTGCTGGCACGTCGTTTCGGCCTGTTAGGCTATGAAGCGGCAACGCTGGAAGATGTGGGCCGCGAAATCGGTTTAACCCGTGAGCGTGTCCGTCAGATTCAGGTTGAAGGTCTGCGTCGTCTGCGCGAAATTCTGCAGACGCAGGGTCTGAATATCGAAGCACTGTTCCGCGAATAAGCCGTAGCTGGCAATAAAAACGGTGACCATAAGGTCACCGTTTTTTTATGCCTGTCATTCAGGCCGGCGCGCCGCGAACGCGCCGGTGACTGATTACATCAGGGTTTTCAGACGGTAAATCCACTCCAGCGCCTGTTTGGGCGTCAGGCTGTCCGGATCGAGCGCTTCCAGCGCCTCTACTGCCGGCGAGATTTCCGCCACCAGCAGCGGCAGCTGTGAGCCTTCCACCGTTGAGCCGGCAGAACTGCCTGACAGCGCTTCCAGCTCTTTTAGCTTGTGGCGCGCACGCTTAATCACCTCTTTTGGCACACCGGCCAGCGCCGCCACGGCCAGGCCGTAGCTCTTGCTCGCGGCGCCATCCTGCACGCTGTGCATAAAGGCAATGGTGTCACCGTGTTCCACCGCATCAAGATGCACATTCACCACGCCTTCCATTTTCTCCGGCAGGGTCGTGAGCTCGAAGTAGTGGGTGGCAAACAGCGTCATGGCTTTGATGCGATTCGCCAGGCTTTCGGCACAGGCCCAGGCGAGCGACAGGCCATCATAAGTGGACGTCCCGCGGCCGATTTCGTCCATCAGCACCAGGCTGTTTTCGGTGGCGTTATGCAGAATGTTGGCGGTCTCGGTCATCTCGACCATAAAGGTAGAGCGACCGGAGGCGAGATCGTCGGCGGCACCGACACGGGTAAAAATGCGATCAATGGGGCCGATCACCGTCTCTTCCGCCGGCACATAGCTGCCGATCCAGGCCATCAGCGCAATCAGGGCCGTCTGCCGCATATAAGTACTCTTACCGCCCATGTTGGGGCCGGTAATGATCAGCATGCGACGCTGCATCGAAAGCGACAGCGGGTTGGCAATGAACGGCTCTTTCAGCACCTGTTCCACCACCGGATGGCGACCGGCGGTGATGCGAATCCCGGCTTTCTCCTGCAGCACCGGGCGGCAATAGTTGAGCGTCCAGGCGCGTTCGGCCAGGTTGGCCAGTACGTCCAGTTCTGCCAGCGCCGCGGCGCTCTGCTGCAGCGCTTCGAGGTGCGGCAGCAGGCGATCGAACAGCTCGTCATACAGGCTCTTTTCCAGCGCCAGCGCTTTGCCTTTCGACGTGAGAACCTTGTCTTCGTACTCTTTCAGTTCGGGAATGATATAGCGCTCAGCATTTTTCAGCGTCTGGCGGCGGACGTAATGGATAGGCACCAGATGGCTCTGTCCGCGGCTGACCTGAATGTAATAGCCGTGCACAGCGTTGAAGCCAACCTTCAGAGTATCCAGCCCCAGTTTTTCGCGCTCGCGAATCTCCAGGCGGTCAAGATAGTCGCTGGCGCCGTCGGCCAGCGCGCGCCACTCGTCCAGCTCGGCGTTATAGCCGGGCGCGATAACACCACCGTCGCGCACCAGCACTGGCGGCGATTCAATAATGGCGCTTTCCAGCAGTTCGCGCAGTTCGCTGAAATCCCCCATCCGATCGCGCAGCGCGTTGAGATGGGGCGCGGCCACGCCCGCTAACTGGGTATTGAGTTCTGGTAATTGCTGGAAGGCATGACGCATGCGTGCCAGATCGCGCGGACGCGCGGTGCGCAGCGCCAGACGTGCCAGAATACGCTCCAGATCGCCCACCTGGCGCAGCACCGGTTGCAGTTCTTCGCTCAGCGACTGCAGTTCGGCAATTGATTCCTGGCGGCGCGTGATGGTGGCCACGTCGCGCAGCGGCATATGCAGCCAGCGCTTCAGCATGCGGCTGCCCATCGGCGTGACGGTTTTATCCAGCACCGCCGCGAGCGTATTTTCGCTGCCGCCCGCCAGATTCTGGGTGATTTCCAGATTGCGCCGGGTGGCCGCATCCATAATGACGCTGTCCTGCTGGCGCTCCATACTCAGCGAGCGAATATGCGGCAGCGAGGTGCGCTGCGTATCTTTCACATACTGCAGCAGACAGCCCGCCGCGCGCAGCGCCAGATGCGCCTGCTCGACGCCAAAGCCGCTGAGATCGCGCGTGCCAAACTGCAGGTTTAACTGCTGACGTGCGGTGTCGATTTCGAATTCCCACAGCGGACGCCGCCGCAGCCCGCGGCGCTGATCGATCAGCGTCATGGCCTGCAAATCTTCCGGATAAAGTAGCTCTGCCGGATTGGTGCGCTGCAGTTCGGCCGCCATGGTCTCGACATCGCCCGGCTCGCTAAGGCGGAAACGCCCGGAGCTGATATCCAGCGTGGCATAGCCAAAACCGCGCTGGCTCTGGAAGATGGCTGCCAGCAGGTTATCCTGGCGCTCCTGCAGTAACGCTTCATCACTGATGGTGCCGGGCGTTACAATGCGCACCACTTTACGCTCAACCGGCCCTTTGCTCAGCGCCGGATCGCCAATCTGCTCGCAGATCGCCACCGATTCGCCCAGCTGCACCAGCTTCGCCAGATAGCCCTCAACGGCATGATAGGGCACGCCGGCCATCGGGATTGTTTCACCGGCGGACGCACCGCGCTTAGTCAGCGAGATCTCCAGCAGCTGCGATGCGCGTCTGGCATCGTCGTAGAACAGCTCATAGAAATCGCCCATGCGATAAAACAGCAGGATGTCAGGATGATCGGCCTTCAGGCGCAGGTATTGCTGCATCATCGGAGTATGGGTTGAAAAGTCCTTGTCTGTAGACTCTTTCATATTGAATTAACTCATTTTTATGGCTTTAGAAGTACTCAAGTGGCCCCATTTGAAACCCTGATAAATCCATCTAAATCCGAAAATTTGTATGCCAGATGTATTCTAGCTACTATCGAGAATACAACATGGCTCTTCTGGTATACATGAGGCAACAACAGTGAAGATGACTCTGAATCAATCAATAATTATCAATAAGTTATCGATAGAAACCAAACCTGAGTTAGATTCAGACGGACGAGTTGTGTATGTGCCTAACATTTCTGGTAAGCCGTATCTTATCACTGACAGCCACCGTGATTCACCCGTAGGCTTTGGTGTAAAGATCAGTGCAACAAAGAAGACCTATATCATCCAGAGAAGAGTTTCAGGAGGGGACAGAAGTCCTTCAGAGGGCAAGTCACCTTCACAGGTAATCAGAGCGACGATAGGTAATGTATCGGATTTTGCATCGATTGATCAGGCTCGTGAAGTTGCGAGAACCTATGCACAATCGATGAAATCTACTAAAAGAAACCCAAATGCAGTTAAACGAGAAGCTGATATCGCAGAGCTGACCCTCAGTGAGATTTTTGCTCAGTATCGTCAGCACCTCTTAGGACGAAGCAAACCAGCAAAACCAAATTCAATCCGGGTGCTGGATAAAGCGGAACAAAAGCTTAAAGAGTGGGAGCGGTATAGGGTCCGTGACCTCACAGGAAGCCTCATTCTTAAGAAGTTTGATGAGATAGCCTCAAAAACCAGAACGACGGCCGAGCAGACTTTTAGATGGGCAAATGTGGCAGTTCAACATTCTATCGATGTAGAAGCGATGAATGCACAAAGCCAGCAACGACTGCCTGTTCTCACTTACAACCCATTCACTGTGCTCAGAGTGCAAAAGAAATACCGTAGTCGCTCTGAACTGGAAGAAAGCTATCAGTCAAAAGGTGTGAGAAATCCGCTTTCAGCAAAAGATACATTGGGTAAGTTTCTGGATGCACTGAACAACAAGAGAAGCTTTAACCGCCTTGGTTGCGATTATCTCCTGCTAACGGTGTTGCTTGGTGCGAGGAAGGAAGAAACGGCTTCTCTATGCTGGAGAGAGGAGCTATCGGCAGAAGAAGCAAAGTCTACGAGCTATGTCGATTTGGCTAATAAGAAAATTTTCTTCTTTGATACTAAGAACAGGACGAATCATGAGCTTCCCATCTGTGATGCTGTCAGATGTTTGTTAGAGCAAAGAAGGGATATCGTTTTTGATAAGGAAGTAAAAGCGAGTCGCAGAAAATGGGTGTTTCCAGCACGATCACCTCGAAGCAAAAGCGGGCACTATAGTGATAGTAAAACACTTAGGGAATACCTATGTGCAGAAGCCGGAATCGCTAAGTTAGGCACTCATGACCTGAGAAGAACCTTTGGCAGGATCGCTGAAGAGATTGGCTCCTATGCTGTTGTAAAGAAGCTTCTGAATCACCGTAACACAACAGATCCTACCGAGAGGTATGCTGAACCGGACAAAAACCGAGTGTTTGAGGCACTACAGCGGATTGAGCTACATATACTGATGACTGCGCCAAGGTTATATAATAATTTACTGGCTTCAGCAAAATACCCACCAATACCTGAATATTCTGGGAAGCAAGCATGAGTGCTATTGAAACCTTGAGAGAGATGTCAGAGGTCTGGAGTTTGTTTGGTGACATGCCAGATGATGCCACCATTGGGGTAGATTTAGCGGCATTGTATTTAGGGGTAAGTGTTAAAACCCTTGCTCGTTATCGCCAAAATGGGGATGGTCCACCCTATGTGCAGTATCAGTCTTCTGAAAGCAAAGCTCGCAACCAACGGGTGAATTATTTGCTTGGTGATCTTCGTGCTTGGCGAGACGGACATAGAGTAAGTAGCACCATGCAGGCCGCTCATGTAAGAGGATTAGCTTTCACTTCTTTAAAAGATTTTGTCGAACCTAAGCCATTCTATGTAGATAGCTATGAAAATGAGATAATTGGACAAATTCTTACTTTGCCAGACAAAGTTTTTAAAGATTGCCTAAAAAATCATACTTGCGAGGTAATTTGGATAAGTGTTGAAGAAGCTCTATCAAGGCAATGGAGAAATGCAGAAGAAAGAAAAATATGGCACAGTGTTTTTCGTGAGACTATCCAATACATTATTCTTGAATCAACTTCACAACAAGAGAAACATGAAATATTATCTAATTTGGATATAAAGCATTGAGCGAAAATATTAAGGTGCTTTATTCAAGCACCTTTTTTTACTAATAGCGAAGGTCTTCACTGTTAAATATCTGACAAGTTTTTGTTTCTTTATGAAGCATTTTCCTAGTCTCCTCATCATATCTTTTGGAAGCTAAGATGTAATGCAGAGTGGCTTTATAGGAATCTAAAACATTGGGAGGGCATAAAAGTTCTAATGTACCAAATGAGAAAAGTTTAACCCCATCAAAAAGATAAAACCTCCCATCGTTGGATGTTGATAAATGCCACTGTTGATCTTTGAATTTTTCAGCGGGCCGATTTTCGACTGAAATTGCTGGTCTTATGACTTCAAAGCCATTTATTCCAACTAATCTTGCTGCGAAATTAACAATTAAAGTGGGAATAACAGGAAGCATTAGAGATAGAGCTATCAGAAAAAGCAAAGCCAATCCAAAAGTTGTCAAGCTTTGTTTTATATAACTTACCGAATTTTTAATGTGAATAAAGTAGAAAGCAGGTAGCAATGTGATGGTTAGGACCACTATACCTAAACCGTAATATTTGAGAACTTGAATTAATTCCGAGTCAGTATTGTCAAACTTGAGACTCTGAGTAATGACAGGGAACGGGAAACAAAACATCCAAGATACTAACCCTATGAAAAAGGCTCTACCTACAAAGAGAGAAGTTAATCTAAAAATGTCTATTTTTGAATGTGATATATTGTAGTTTTCAATTATCGATTTCTTATTAAAAAACAAGCTAAAAACTATTGGAAAAAAAGTGCTGCATAGTATTATCTTAAATACATTAAATTGGTTCATTTCAGTTTCCGTAAACTCTGCCAAATAAACCAATAAAGTAAAAGATATCAATGTACTCAAAAGTAATATTATTGAATGAGTTCTCTTTACACGTTCATAGCCTAAAATATTTGGCACTTCTCTTTTTATAACTAAGCAACCCATAAAAGATGGAGAATAAAACAGGAACATAAAAAGAAAAAAGCTAAAAAGAATTATTGCACCAGAAAAAGAAAATAAACTTTCAAAAGTAACTGCTTTTAGGAAAAGATCTGTTCTGCCTAAAAAGACAAGATAAGTCCATATAAATCCAACGGTAATAAGAGTTAAAAAGGCACCCGAAGCAAAGAATTTGATAGCGGGTTTCTTGAATTCCTCAAAAGTCATGGGTTACATCCTTTAAAGAATGAAAAATATCCTGCAAAATTATAACCTGCCTTAGTTGACAAATCTATTCTATATGATAAGAACATTTCGATAAACCCATTATGATTCAAAAAGTTTATAGAAAGAAAATGCAAGATTTAGATAGGTTTTAAACAAGTATATTGCAAAATACTTTACAGAAATATTAGTGATATCAGATATATCAAGGGTTGGTGTAATTAAAGCTTGGTATAAGGTAAATAGAAAAAACCTTCTATCTACCTTATACATAAATGCAATAATTAATTTAGATCCACTTGATATTACTGATTTTTTTAAGTAAAAAACAATAATTTCTTTGCAAGATACTTATAGGTCATTTTCTATGTAGGTTATACATATACCTATTTTGCAAGATTTTTTAGACAAAACTGGAACTGAAAAAATGTAAATAAAATAAGGAGACATATGGATAGAATAGTAACTAATACAATAATAATGGATACAGGGGAGAGATGTTGCATAATCACTGATAAAGTTTCAAAAGTGCCACTTTATTATCCATGTTTATATATATCATCAGAATTAAGAAAGAAGAACGAATCTATTTCAACTATTGAGCTACATTCAGCGAGTATAGCTTTGTTTTACAGGTTTTTAAATTTTAAGAAGATAGATATAGAGGCAAGGATCAGAGCAGCAGAGTTTCTTAATCTTCAAGAGATTGATGGACTAAAAGAATTTATAACTAAGAGAATGAAAAAAGAGAAGGTTGCAAGTCTTGATAGTGGGTGCAAGGTTAATAGTAATACTCAGTACTTCAGATTAACAGCAATTATTAAATATCTTGAATGGTTATGTGACTTTTTCACAGTGAGTTATAAAAGAGATCACAAGCTTATCGAAAAGTTCATTGCGAAATTGAAAAGTCATAGACCTAAGATCAGATTCAGGAACCAAGATTCAGCAAAAGATAGAAACCTCAATCAAAATCAAATTAATATTTTGTTTGAGATTTTGAAAATAGGTTCAGAAATGAATCCATTTAATTCTGATGTTCAAAGGCGAAATAGACTAATGATACTGATTCTTTATAACTTGGGATTGAGGGCAGGAGAGCTACTAAACATCAAAATCGAAGATATTGATATAGGTTCTCAGACAATTTTTATAAACAGAAGAGCTGATGATCCTCATGACTCAAGGATTAAACAACCGCTCGTTAAAACATTAAGTAGAAAGTTGTCTATATCTGATGACTTAAGTCAGGAAATTTCCAATTATATTAAAGTCGAAAGAAGAAAGCACAGAATGAAAAAGGATAATGGTTATCTTTTTATTTGTCATAAAAAGGGAAATACCTTTGGAGAACCATTATCTATTCAGGCATATCATAAAATCATTAATGCCCTAAGGATTTCTTGCCCGGAACTTTCCAGAATGACAGGGCATAAATTAAGACACACCTGGAATTATGAATTTTCTTCAAAGATGGACCGCATGGAGAGTCCACCAAATCAATATGAGCAAGAACAAATGAGGTCTTTACTCATGGGCTGGAAAGAGGGTTCGGGGACTGCTTCTACTTATAACAGAAGATTCACCGAAAACAAGGCCGCAGAGTTAGCTCTGAATATGCAGAAAGATATGATTAATAGAGGAGGTGTTTAATGTTAAAAGTAGATGTTGTTAGTGAAGATAATGAGAGCGCTTATGAAGCTAAAACGAAAGGTTATTACTTTTCTCTAAATGATGAGGCATGGAGGCTAAGCCGAAATGTGACGGTAAATGTTAAAATGGTTAAGGATGTAATTGATAGAGAATTAATGGAAGGATACTTAAAGGTGCTTAAATATCTGGCTTGTGAGTTAAGTCCTGCTTCAGTTAAATTAATAAATAATAATTTCAGGAGGTTTATTGTAAAGGTAGAGCCAAAGCGAGTTGATGAGTTTTCCCTTGTGAGGTTTAGAGGATCTGATGGCAAGAACAATAATATTATGTCATCGGTAAGGATACTCATAAAAAAATGGTATGAATTGGGCTACTCTGGAATAGATGAAGATGCATATGATTTCTTGTGTAAATTGATAATCCCTGACAATAAAAAAGGAGAAGTCGTAAGAAGAAGAGATCAAGTTAAAGGCCCATTTACTGATATCGAATTACAATCTTTTCTTGAAGCTTGCTATAGAGCATATGATAAGGGAAACATAGATATTACTCAATTAGCAATGGCTTTGCTGATAAGCGCAACTGGAAGAAGGCCACTACAGATTTCACAGATGAAGGTATCTGATATAAGAAGATTAAAAGTAAATGAGAACAGCTATTCTTATGTTATTAGCATCCCAAGGATAAAGCAAGGCTTGGGATTCAGAGAAGCTTTTAAAAACTTTCAGGTGACAAAAGAATTGTACGATTTACTCCGTAAGCAGTGTGATTTGAGCATCGAAAAAACTCGTAGCACACTTAAAAGAGAGCTAACTGATAAAGAACTTGTAAATTTACCGCTATTTATATCAATGCAAAAGTTAGAAAGCTTCAAAATCAATAACGAACTGAGAGAAATATTTGTATCGGATAAAGCTCACGAATACTCTGTGAAGATAAATAAGACACTTACTTTTATTGCTAAAACAGAAAATATTATTTCGGAAAGAACTTATGAAAGATTAAATGTAAACCCTCGACGATTTCGTTATACGGTTGGCACAAGAGCTGCGAGAGAAGGTGCCAGCGAATTAGTCATTGCAGAACTATTAGATCACTCCACAACTCAATATACGGGGGTGTATGTTGAGTTTAATGCTGATCATGTTGCAAGAATTGATGAAGCAGTGGGAAACCAAATGCAAAAATATGCTGGTTTTTTCCAAGGTAAAATTCAGGGTGATAATTCAATAAAGAAAAATGAATTAGCAATAAGGGATTCATCAGGGGAGGTCACTGGAGCATGCGGTGGTTGTAAATCATGTCAGGCTAATGTTCCAGTCCCTTGTTATACCTGCCATCACTTTCGACCATTTATTGATGCACCACATATAGAACTACGAGATTATTTATTAAAAAAAAGAGAAAGAATCATGACTGATACTAATGATGAAACTATGAGTAAAACATTAGACAGAACAATAATGGCTGTAGAAGAAGTAGTAAAAAAATGTGAGACTTTAAAATTACAAAGGAGCAATAGATATGAATGAAAGTGATATAATTAATTTTAGGAATAGAACAGAAATCTTAGCAGAGAAAAACCTTAAAGAATTTATTCAAAATTGCAAAGAACAACTAAGTGGAAATCTATTTGATAACAAATGGGAGAGTAATCATTGGAAGAAAATATTTAAATTTTCTAAATTTAAGATAAAGAATGTTAAGTTGGACTCGTTCAGTAAGGCAGAAGATCTTGATTACTCTTACATTGGGTTTTGCAAATCATATGTGGCATATAATTTTTGCTCTAATATTAGAGGGTTCGATAAACTAACTTTTCCCATTGTGCTTAGGTTGATTGAAAAAAATCTTTTAGCCTTCACTGGGTCTGGTGACATAAAATCACTAAATCCAGTAATTCTCGATGAATGCTTGTCAGACATTAACGAAAACTACACTAAAGGAGTTGCATATAGTTGTGGTAAATTTATGGAGAGATTGGTTGCTTTCCTGAATGAGAAAGAATTCCTTAATTGTGGATTAATGAAGTGGAGTAGTTACATCAGACCACCTGAATCAAGGCTTTCAATCTCTGATAATGCAGACAATGCCAGATTAGCGAAACTGCCTAATGAAAGAGCATTACGAGCAATTGGTGAGATCTTTTCAATGCATGATTATGACCTTCACGAAAGAGACCTGTTTGTTACTTCAGTGTTTGCGTTGCTGATGTGTGCACCCAGTCGTATAACTGAAATATTATCACTTAGAGCTGATTGTGAAATTGTTGAGAAGAACAGTGAAGGAAAGGAATGCTATGGCCTGAGATTCTATTCATTGAAAGGTTTTGGGGCAAACATTAAGTGGATACCTGAAATTATGGTTCCTACTGCCAAACTTGCAATTAAGAGATTGCTAAAGTTATCTGAAAATTCAAGAGCAAGAAGTAAGATATTTGAGGAGGAGATGAAAAAAGAAGGATGCGGAGAAATCTGGTTTGATAAGGAAAAGGATGTTCGCTTTAGTAATGCTCTTTGTGCTCTATTCAACAATCAGCTCAGCATGAAACGTCAAACTGGTAATGATTTGTTTAAGATAACGAATACCTTCTTCTCAAAAGAGTTAGGCTATTCAAAAATCAGTAAGCATAAGAATTTTTTTGAAAGGCATGGTTATCACGATGAGGATAATGAACCATTATTTCTCAGAACTCATCAAGCAAGACACTTACTCAACACTCTCGCCCAAAGAGGGGGCCTCGGAGAACTGGATATAGCAAAGTGGTCAGGTAGAGTGTCCATTACCCAGAACAGAGTTTACAACCACATCACTGAAGATGAAATGATTGAAAAAGTGAAAGCTCTGGGGATTAATCAAAATAACATAATTCCCTGCGATAGTGATGTGAATGAGAACTTTGAAATTTCAACTATTCATGAATTAAAAAATAAGTTAGAGCATGGTGCTGTTCATGCTACTGAGTATGGATATTGTGTACATGATTATGCTTTTGCTCCCTGTAGCAAATACTTTGATTGTATCAACTGTAGTGAGCAGGTATGTGTCAAAGGGGAGAAGCAGAAACTCGAAAGGCTCAGGTCCTTACTTGATACGACCGAAGACCTCGTTGATAAGGCTAAAGAAGCTATCAGTGAAGAGGAACTTGGAGCTGACAAGTGGTATCAGCATCAAACCAAGACACTTGAAAGAGTGAAGGGGATAATTGCATTGATGGAAAACCCCGAACTGCCTGATGGTTCGCTTGTAAGAACGCATGGGGACGATTTTTCACACCTGTCTCGTGTTTTAGAAATGAAAAAGGATGACAGTATTATTATAAACAACAAGGAGAAAATTAATGGCAAAACACCTAACCAATAAAGATCTACAAATAATTATAAATTGTATTGCAGGTTGGCAAGGTTCAAAGCAGGGTAAGTTTACCTGGGAAAACCTTTGTGACTCTGTTACTGAGCTTCTGGGAAAGAGACCGACAAGACAATCCCTTAGTCAGCATAAAGAGATAGTAAGAGCTTTTGAACTTCAAAAGAAAAACATAAAATCTGGAGTATCTGAAGTTAAGAGACCTGCAAATCTCAACATTGCTTCACAGCAGATAAAAAATTTGCAGTTGAAAAATGAATCTCTCAAAGAAGAAGTCAGAGTTTTAAAACAGCAATTTGTGATATGGCAATATAATGCTCACAAACATGGAATTAAAGAACACCAACTCAACGCACCCTTAATGTCAGTTGATAGAGAAAGGAGTGAAGATTAGATTTAATTGATGTAAATAATTGAATTTTAAGGAGTAATATTGCACTTTAAAGTTAAGTAACTTTTATTGATTACCGTGTTGTCATTTCGTTATTATGTTGTTAAAGGCAATTTAAAGAGGGCATGAGTTTTGACGGTAGCGAAGGATAGTTCAACTGATGATATTGTGCATGGTAATGACCTTAGGGGTATGGATGATTTTTATGTTCGAACAACTGAATTTTTATGCCCCTATCTGAAGTGCAGAATAAAAGCGACACCTTGCAGTTACAGATCCGAGAATGTTAATCAATCGTATTTCAAATATACTGGCGAGCATAAGTCAGGTTGTGGCATACATGATGAAAAAAAACGCAACCGAAACAACTCTAATGATGAAAAAACACATAACTCTCCTCCAGCTCCATTCATTTCAATCCTTCGTCTGGAAAATGACGAAAGGATTCACAGAGAAAAAAACGATAATAGGACCAGAAAAGTAAATGATGAAGAAGATGTTGTAAGAGAACATCCTGTTTCGTCTTCAAGTATTAAACCAATAGTTGATTACTATCTTTCAGGAGTTAACAATAACGAGTTCCTTTCAATACCGCCCTATGAAAAAAGGACTTATAATGAGACATTTCAGAAGTTAAAATATAAACCAGATGTTAAGTATTTTAAGCCCGCAATATATTTTGGTGCACTACAATCTAATCTTACTTTAGATCCTAATGCAGATGAGTATGAGATTGTTTTTCTTGCTCGCAAAAAAGGAACAAAAGAAGCCTTTAAGCTTAAAGTTGATGCATCAAACTGGAACTCAAGCCAGAAAGATGTTTTCTTCAAAGAGTATGAAAAGCAAAGAGAGAAAGCTGAGAGGTACAGGAAATCCCTTTTTGATAAAAACACAAATTCCTATAAAAAAGCTAATAAGTTTCTAACTGTTTTCTTTTTTGGTTTTCCTGATGATAAAGAACCACTGTTGCTACATACAAATCATTTCAAATTGGTTTATGTTTCTTTCATCGATGATGTTAAAGATACTTTCAATACGAGTAATGAAATTTCGATTGTCTCACAAACAAACTTATACGAACTGACTGCGAATGAGACAAATATATCGGATTTTGAAGCTAATGATGTTAGCTATGTTGACTCTGACTATCTAAATTCAGCATCGTTCCTGCCTGAGCCTGAGCCTGAGCCTGAGCCTGAGCCTGAGCCTGAGCCTGAGCCTGAGCCTGAGCCTGAGCCTGAGCCTGAGCCTGAGCCTGAGCCTGAGCCTGAGCCTGAGCCTGAGCCTGAGCCTGAGGCAGAAGAACCCAAATCGCGCGGAGGATTTTTAAATGGTTTGAAAGCTATTATTGAAAAGTTTCGACGATAGTATAGCTATTGATTTTTAGTTCATATGCGTTATAAGTAACATGTCAAGGATGACAACTTAGCAAGGATGCTTATTATGGATAAATTACAAAGATATTTGCCTGACCAAAGGTTTTTGATTCTTCTTAATCGATTTATCATACGATACGATGAGTCACAATGTAGTAAAAATAAAGTTGTTAAAGATGCCTATCTTTTCTGTGTGGGTTACTTCTTTAAATATCAGCAAGATTACGAAAATCCTTATCTAAGAGGGCCCAGCAATATTATTGCTATTTTGAGTTCGGCTTTACTTAGTCCAAACTTCTATTCAATACCTTCGAACATTAGTCTTGATCGTGTTTTATATTTCTATAAGTTCATTATTGAATACATAATATGGAATGAGTATGAAGTTGAGGCTATATTCAGATCTCAGAAGCTAAGTTTTAGAAAAGAGATTCCCTATGAAATTAAAAACCCAACTTCTTGTAAGAAAAAGAGGTTGTAATAACTTTTCATCACTTAATCCCAAGTTAATAACTTCTTCAGCAATGGCTTTTCAACTTTCTCAAAGGGCAGTCAAAAAGGCCATTTTTTTAAGCATTTACAGATCCTCACTCACTTGTCCTGCTTCCTGCTTCCTGCTTCCTGCTTCCTGCTCAACCCTCAACCCTGAACCCTGAACCCTGAACCCTCAACCCTCAATCCTGAACCGTGCTGTCATAAGCTTACCAACTAAGTAAGTATTCTAACTATTTCTTAGTGTTACTAATGAGTGCTTTTCAAGTTGCACTTTTTAAGAACATGTCAATAAAATGCTGATAAAAACATCACTAGCATGATCTAAGCTCTGGGTTTTCTTATAAAGATAGGGGATTGTTCTTTTAAGATTTTAAATTAACAAAGAGTATGGCTTTTTACCGCTAGGGTTATTGACGAGTAAATCATTAATGTTGTTTATTGGAGTGGTATCGATACACAGACACAACTTTACAAACCTAACTGAACAAGCAAGAGGGTATCACTATGATCAAGTTCTCTACTCTGTCTCAGCGCATTTCTGCTATCACTGAAGAAAATGCTATGTATACCAAAGGTCAGGTTATCGTCCTTAGCTGATAACGTATGACAAAGGCCGCATCTCGTATGCGGCCTTACTTTTTTTGGAGCACACCATGTCACTAACGAATGTTAAACCCCTCATTAAAGAATCTCATCACATCATCCTCGCAGATGATGGAGATATTTGTATTGGAGAAATCCCAGGAGTATCTCAGGTCATCAATGACCCTCCTTCCTGGGTAAGACCAGCTCTTGCCAAAATGGATGGTAAAAGGACAGTTCCCCGGATTTTTAAAGAACTGGTTAGTGAGGGTGTCCAGATTGAAAGTGAACTTCTGGAAGGATTGGTTGCTGGCCTGGCGGAAAGGAAGCTCCTTCAGGACAACTCCTTCTTCTCAAAAGTGCTGTCTGGCGAGGAAGTAGAAAGGTACAACAGGCAAATCCTTCAGTTCTCCCTGATTGATGCTGATAACCAACATCCTTTCGTGTATCAGGAACGGCTAAAGCAAAGTAAGGTAGCCATCTTCGGGATGGGAGGATGGGGCACATGGTGTGCACTTCAACTGGCTATGTCAGGTATAGGCACCTTAAGACTCATTGATGGGGATGATGTCGAGTTGTCAAACATCAACCGGCAGGTGTTGTATCGCACAGATGATGTAGGCAAGAACAAAGTTGATGCTGCCAAAGATACGATCCTTGCCTATAACGAAAACGTGAATGTGGAGACATTCTTTGAGTTCGCTTCTCCCGACAGAACAAGACTTGAAGAACTCATTGGTGACAGCACCTTCATCATCCTTGCTTGGGCAGCACTGGGTTACTATCGTAAGGACACTGCTGAAGAAATCATCCATAGCATAGCTAAAGACAAAGCCATCCCTGTTATTGAGCTGGGTGGTGATCCTTTAGAGATCTCTGTTGGTCCCATCTACCTCAATGATGGTGTTCATAGTGGATTCGATGAAGTTAAGAACTCTGTTAAGGATAAGTATTACGACAGCAATTCAGGCATTAGAAAGTTTCAGGAAGCCCGTCTGAAGCACTCGTTCATAGATGGTGATAGAAAGGTAAATGCCTGGCAAAGTGCTCCCTCACTATCAATCATGGCAGGTATCGTTACCGATCAGGTTGTCAAAACCATAACTGGATACGATAAACCACACCTTGTAGGAAAAAAATTCATTCTTTCATTGCAGGATTTCAAGTCCCGCGAAGAAGAGATTTTTTAAATGAGCATTGATAGTATTACATTTAACGACAAAGGTTATCTTACCAAAAACATACAATCTCAATTCGCTTCAAAAATTTATGAGATTATGGAGTCGTCACAAGATTCATCTGAGGACTCATGGACTTATATATACAAAAATTCCTTAGAACAAAAAGATCTCTCATTCTTAACTCCGGCAGATGAGATTGAAAAGAGTTTCAATTCATGTTTTGCGGATTTTTGCGATAATAAATTCAGTTTCTTCTTCAGAAGACTCTCCAATGAAGTGAAAGATAATGTTGCTTTAAGTGAAGCTTCAGCAATTGCTTATCACTTTTGTAATTCCGATGAGTTTAAGGATCTGATTGCGAACTTAACCGGAAGGAGGATAGGAAATACCGACCTTTTCTATATCAATCGTTTTGATAAAGGCCATTTTCTCAACACACATACGGATTCAGGTAACAATGTCGGGGTAGCCTTGAATATTACTCAAAATTGGGACCCGAACTTTGGTGGTTTAACACATATACTTGATCAGGATAGAAAGAAGGTTGTTGATACATTGACCCCAGGTTTTGCTGAGTTGTTTCTTTTTGATACATCAGAGAAACAGGTTCCTCATTTCGTATCGATGGTTACAGCTAATCAGAAAAGCAGGCGAATGTCTGTAATAGCAAGGTATGGGAAGGCTTAGATTAATGACTAAAAGTTCTTTATGGCTTACGATGTTAATGGCTTTAATATGGGGAACTTCATTTCCTGTTTCAAAAATTGCGATTAATGTGATAGGGCCTTATGCATTCCGAATGGCTGGTTCTCTTGTTTCATGTGGTATTATTTTTTTGATATTCAACAAAAGTATCCGTGAAAGCATTAAAACCCTTAACTTTGATGAATTTTTAAGAATCGCAATAATTGCGGTGCCAAATGTTTTCCTGGTTCCAACACTCAATAGCATCGCACTTCACTTCACCTCTGTTACGAATGCGACAATCCTTGTTTACACAATGCCTTGCTTTACCTCGATTATCCTGATGGGTTTAGCAAGAAAGCTGAACTTACTCTCCCTGTTCTCACTCCTTCTTTGTTTTTCGGGGATCTTCTTGATACTTAAAGAAGTGCATGTTGGGTTGGGTGAGATTGTAATTCTGTGTAGTGCCATTTTCTGGGCTATAGGAGCTGTCGTTTCTCAAAAGATAGTGACTGTTACTCCATTCAAGGCGAGGCTATTTTGGCAGATATTAGTTTCAACTATTCTGGTTTCCATTACTTATCCTTTCTTCCAATCAGGTCCATTATTACAACCTCTTGTCACTGCTTTCACTAATACTGAGTGTCTTCTTTGTGTTCTCTATCTCGGTATTGTAGGTAATGCACTGGTATACTTCATCTGGTTTTATCTCATTCAGAACGAGAGTGCAGAATTCGCAAGCTATGCGACTCTGCTATCACCCGTTATAACAGTAATTATCGCTTCGACATTCCTCAATGAACAACCCTCAAGCAAGCAAGTAATTGGTTTTAGCTTGATTTTAGTTAGTGCTCTTTTGGTGAACGTAGTTAGACCATACTTAAGCAGAAAAGCCTAACTTGGTATTTTAATATATATACGGGATTTTGGATGCTACTTATAGTAAAATAATTAAAATTAAGCTATTTCAAAAAAATGAGAGGTTGAAAAGTTCATGGGTGATACGAAAAATTTAAGAGTAAAATATAATAATGAATGGCCTAATTCTTTTTTATTTCCTTCTGAATTAATGCTTAGAGAAAAAATGGAGGAAGCTGATTTAAAGCAAGTCTTTTCTCCTGCTCTATTAAAAGATTCAACAGACCAAGGTTTTCACTCGCTTCTGGGTAATTTTCTTGAGAGTCTTGACCAGTTGCCCTATAGGCCTGATGCATCCTTTGACTCTATCTGGAAAACTCTGGATGCCGAGTTTTTTCGCTTAATGGACGAAGTAAACTCTAAAAGTAATATGTCTCGCTTCGATTGTTTTGTAAGTTATGTGATTGAAAACGAAAATACGTGCAAAGAATTTTACTCAATTGCTGAGGTTATCCCATTACAGACATGTGAATATGTTGCTAAAAGGATAATTACCAATAGTATTTCATTGGGAAATCATTCAGATATGTTTTTGAAAAGAATCAAGAAATCCTTAGGGGAGGATTTATATACTGCAATAATTGAAAAATACAATTCTAACTGGGAAGGCAATTCCGCAAGTGTTCAGAGAAAGGCAGGCATGTTGATAAGGAAACTAATTGTTGGGGAAGAAATTAATATTAATAATGTGAATTATGAATTAGATAAGAGGCAAGTCGCCGATTTTCTTATATCAGTAATAATGACACAATTTAGAAACGAACGCTTTCATGGCACAACATTTCCTCCTTTTAGAAGCAGTGTTGCAACCATGAAAACCTATGCTCATTGCTATTACATATTTCATCTTGCATATGCATTATTACTTGAGGTTTTTTTATACAGAGAATTTGGTGTTATTGATCAACAATCGACCTCTGATGCTATAAAAGAAAATAGGCGCCTCTTTTTATTAGTTTTTGATAAGTTTTTGATGAGCTAGTTTTATTCTAATTGTGGGGATTTCATTTGTTAGATTAAAACACAATTTTCAAATTGTGTTTTAATCTTAAATAAAAATTCATACCATAGGCATTAATCTCGTCCTAATTTCTTAACCTCCTTATATAAGTTTATCAGGTGTTCAATAGTCAAATCTAAAATTGGTTCGTACATAAATGAATTTAAATGAATATTTGAACTAACTGTTATACTTACTTTTTCAATTGTTTTATTTTCAATTCGAGATGGAACAAGATTTTTAAACTCTTTGGCTAAATTACCAAATTGATTTGCTTTTTGACACCAATAATCGGGTTGATTTATAAGTAAACGAATCTGGTCTGTAAGAAAACTTTCAGTTTTTAATCTAATAGCTATTGAAAGTAGAACTTTGTCTTCAAGGTTAAGACCATCATGTTCATTCTTAGCACAAATACTATCAGCATTATAAAAAAGAATATCAATGATTTTTCGATCATCTGTAATGGGGTGTGTCGTGTTAAAAGTTAAATTATAAATTTTAAAGTAATCAGATATAGTAATTTGTAATGTATCGCTTTTCCAATGTAATAAACTCGTCAGTAATAGATACTCAGGATCAGATGTGGTTTTTGTGTATTCTAATAAGTTTCGAGTAAATGGTATTGTTGCACACAAGATGCTTTCATTTTTTAATATGTTATCCTTCCATTTCCCAATAAAGTAATTTTTAATTCCTTCCGCTTTTGTTAAAGCTAATGCTGTCGCATTTCTGTTTGCCATCAAGCATCGTTCACGATGAACAAAGTTATTAGCTAATGTACGAAAAAAATCAAAGTTATGAGTTAAAATAATTTGGTAAAAGTTATCATTTAAGCTCAAGTCTTCTAAATACTGTATTATTGCATGTTTATTTTTATAATCAAACGAATCAGCAACATCATCAATAATAAATAACGTTTTTAAATTCTCCTGCTTTCTGTATTCAACATCAAATATGAAGTTTAATAGATATAATGCGCGTTTTTCTCCCTGGCTAAGATTTTTAATTTCTCCCCTAGTGCATGTGGAAATATCTTCTCCATCCTTGAAGGCAAATCTAAGCTTGGCATTTTCCTGACCTAAAGAGGCTTGTTGTTGATTTTCTATAAATAGCGTGAATGGCATATCAACGAACCTATCGTTGAAAAGTGTTACAGCATTCTGCCAACGAGGTGCTATCTCATTTGCTTCATTTTCAATAAGCTCTAATTCGGGCTTTTCTTCATCATATTTTTTTAGGAAATTCACTGCCTCTTCGCTACTACTAATGTAGAAGATCCACAATTTCTTTTTAAAACTATCTAAATTTTCAGGTTTAATGTTTTCCAGAAATGCATCAAATTCTTCTACAGGAAGTTTTTCAATGAAATCAATTAGTGATTGAGTTTGAGCGTTCTTAGACAGGCTAGTTCTTATTCTTTTGAGTATCTTATCTTCATCTATTTTTGCATGTATTTCTTCAAGCTTAGCATCTAATCCTTTTTTATCAATTGAATTGCTCTCTCCTCTTAAATGAATTTTGTGTCCACTTGCAAAAAAACCTTGCTTATCTAATGTAGTAAATGAGTTTTCTGCTTTTATAGGGTTGAAAATGCCTTTTTGATAAATTGTTCCTGTTTGCTCAAAAAGCTCTTGATATCGCTCATTGAACTCATTTGCTTTAGATATAAAATCTTGGCTTTTTAATATCTCAACAGCTTTTTGATCAAATAAAACAGAGTATTTATACTCTTTTAGGAATGGTCTTTGGTCAGATGATAATGCAGTTGCAATACAAGATACAAATGAATTGGATTCAAAGTCTTTTTTTAATGTAGCTTCAATGTCAGCCTTTTTAACTCCTGACTGTTTATTTAATGATATCAAAACTTTGTTTTTTAGTTCTTCTAAGTCTACAATTATTTTATCATATCGGGATTTTACATCAGGGTTAACAAGAATGTTCGTTATTGATGAACTTTCTGAGTTGATATCAATTTCAGATTTTAGAACATAAATATGGTTCGGAGTAACAGAGTCATTATCTACTTTAATATCACAGAGACTTGGCCTTTGGAATCTTTCTTCGCAAGGTAATTCGCTGTTAGCTAACTTTTCAAAAGTTCTCGTAAATGAGGTTTTCATCAGTCCATTCGGGGCATAGATCGCATAACTGTTATTTATTCCGTCCTGATTGAAATGAAATAAATGTTCTAGTTTCTTAATACCATAGCAGTTTTGTAGTCTTAAATTTAATCTATTCATGTCATTACCAGAGAGAGTTTGTTAATTGATAATTTTGTGTTTGATTCTTCTTGTTGCTCTGGAGTTGCTAAATTTTAAATTATTGTGTATCTAATTATATTTATACTGAAACTAACTCCGAGATTTTTATTGCTACTATTGTTAAAGAGTCTTGATTAGTATCAAGACCGCTCCGTGATGCCAATAATGGGCTAACATTTCGCAATGCTTCGTATGAGGTATCGTGCACTATTGGGATAAGCTGATTACCTGCAAGCAGTGCTGATAACTCTTTGTCTGCAACACCTTCATTAGGTAGTCTCTTTAAAAGAGCCGGGGTAACCAATACAATTCCTATTCGGGAATTTGCTAAACCTTTATCAATAGCCCTCATCATTGGAACTCCAAGACCAAGGTCTTTTTCACTGAACCAAACTTTTACACCAGCATCAACGAGTAGATCATGAAGCTCTTTTGCTACTCCTTGTCGATCATCCCATGCATGGCATAAAAATACGTCGCGGAGGTCAGGCATTACTTCTGCTTTTTTTTCAACTGTTTCTCTTATTGGTGTCAAAGAAAGCACTTGAGCCGAAGTATAAGATACAGACGAATTGCTATTAGACCAGCGAGGGCGAGAACTGTTTCCGCTTCTGTTATTGCTTTTAGTGGATGATGCAGGAGAACTACTGTAAGGATTAGGAGAATATGATCGTGAACCGTATGTGCTATAGCTACTACTACATGCTGGACAGGATGCTCTACCGCTCGCTGTCCGATGACCTTTAGATGGGGCTGTACATCTTGACATTACAATCTCCTTTGTGTTGTAACAGTTTTTTGGAGGGGCTACTTTTATCTATTTAAAATCAGTATGTCATTATCCTAAAATGATTTAGAGAAAAAATTAATACTTGAACCCAAATATTTTCTCTAAAGATTAATTATCAGTATGTTGCTGATAAGGTGTTGAGGTGATTTAATTATTTGCAGAATTTCTATCTACATTTCTTGCACTGACTTTGATTAGTTACTCCTCCATCTTTTGTCCTGTAACCAAAAATGCTCATAAGCTCTTGTTCAGTACTTGCTTTGATCCCACATTTTGGGCATTTGTGAGGTAAAGAAATTTTTCCAGGCATTTTTCTTCCTTAATTTTACTAATATAAGAGGATTGTATTCGGGTCAATGCTAGTTCTTTTTTTCTTTGAAAAAGGAAATTTCGATATGTTTTCATAAGAAACATTCATCATATCGGATAGGGTAAGCTTTTCTTTAGTATTTTTTTAGAAAAAAAGACCAGCCTTTATGCTGGCCTTATGTAGTTTATTGATTCTATTAGATATTTTATTTATCGATTGATGATTTTATCGAAAATGTGCATCCATCGCTTAAGTTGTAGTTCCGTATCTCGGATACCTTCTTGTGAGTTGAAGTCGCCTTTCTGTGGAAAAAACATAACTCGCCACTCCGGGTTTTGCACATCATCTACAGCGATGTAAAAACCTGATTCACGAAAATCATGTGTGCGGTCAAGTTCTCTATTTAAGCCTGTTCTTTGTCTTGTAGTAGACAAATTGTATCGCCACTCCTTGACCGCTGAGAAGGGATAGGTCTTTTGTTTATTCTCTTCCTTGAGATGAATCAGTCCTCTGTGCTGGTCGAGTTTCATTGAAGTAGGGCCAAATTCATGGCTCCACATCCCGTCCTGCTCGCCAAAATGGTCCTTGGTGCTGGCATTCCACTTCTTAATTCGGAATTTTTTATAAGCAAACATCAAGAGCATGATGCTTGTAAAAACCCAAATTAAAGCAAGTTGCACTAATCCTCTCATACCCAAGAAGTAGAAGATGACAATTGGCAGAGCGATGGCAATCCATACTCGTTTCATCATTAGGAAATTAGGCTGCTTAACTTCAGTCATTGTTGTCATAGAACCATCCAGTATTGTTTCGTTGGATTCAGAGCGCACGCATCCATCAGCTTATTTTGCCGATAAATCAGTGAGCTATATCGCTTCGTTTGAAGTTACATTACGGCCATTAATGAGTTTCTAGCAAATCATTTGTACCGATCGATCAGATCTTTTTGATAGCTCTAAACTATCATGATAGTGAAATTGATCTGTAAAAACGATCGATCGGTTTTCCCTATCAATATGATTATTAATAAGAATAGATAGCGCATTTGACTTAATGTGTAGTTTTAAGCTACTGATAACTAGCAGGTTTAAGAGGCATCAAATGGAAAATCTTTTTTTCCCAGTGGTGCTTTCCATGATGATTGCGAGTGGTTCTTTATCTCCAAGGTTTTGGGTGGGGGTAACGAAGTGGATAGGTTTCATCTTGATTGACGGCTTGAGAATGCTCAGACCCGTTGCTTTCAAGGCTTGGATAATCTGCTTCAGGTATGGCACCCATAGTAGCCAGCGAACCCTGCCGTTCTGTTTGATATTCGGCTCCTCAATATGTGGAATAGCAGGGGAGTGGAACATTGGCTCGTCGTCTATGTTCGCCAGTCTTTCCACTGCTACTAACTCCTCCTCAGGCAAGTCTGTATCAGCTAACACCTGAGGTTCGACAGCAGGGGTTAGGGTAACCTTCTGGCTCAGACTCGACCATGAGTAGGCTTTACCTAACTGGGAGGCTTTGAAGGCGATTCCTGCATACTCAAATGAGAAACCATTCATTTTACCCGTTGAAGCAATGCTCGCTTTGGCTGTTATCTTTAGCTTGCTGAGTTCATAAACAAAATCGTCAATTGTGATGGTGCCATAGAGACTGAGCACCGCCTCAATTGCTTCCTGGATGATTTTCTTTGGTGCTTTGTTGCCTGTCCTTGCTTCCATCATTTCTTCATTCCTGTCAGTTTTCCTGACTTTGGGTGTTGAAGAAGGAGATGGACCTTTTGTTCGTGTGAGCTGATGATCCCGCTCAAGCTCTTGAATGATTCTGGTGCTGATGAGGTTCTCATTTCTGCCGAGGTAGAGCTGGCCATCAGGTATACGGATGCGAGAAGCAATTATATGTATGTGCTGGCCGGCCTCGTCATCATGCAGGACATAGCAACGGAGATGAGTATCGCTGAAGCCCATTCGCTTCATATAGTAGTCAGCAACAAGCTTCCACTGCTCATTACTGATTGAATCTCCTACAGGAAGGCGAAGAGAGTTGTGCCAGACAGGTTTCTGCACATCTGGGCGGAGCTTCTGTGTTCGCATGAACTCAACAGTCACCTCATCGACAGATAAGCCAATCATGTTACCGCCGATTATTACAGGAGCTGTTTTGTGATGAGATGCTGGGGCAAGTGCATATGAGACAACACCTCTGAAGCACCTACCCCTGCGGATTTTTTGCATTCCTTTCACGAGCGGAAAATCACTTATCGAGTGAGAGCAGGGCATCTCTCACATGAGATAGCTTCAGCCTGAGAGTATCGACTTCATTACTCAAAGGCTGAACATCTGATCCGCGACGAATAAGAAATGAAGTGAGGTTATTCAACTTTTGCAGAGAAGCCGTCAGTTGATGCCAGGCTTCTTTGTTCACCTCTGGAACTGAGGGAGGCAATTGCTTGAGAGCTGAAGATCTCAGCCAACAGCTCCTGCTTAGCTGTCCTCTTAACTGGTTTAGTTTGCTCAGCTCAACCTCATTTAATCTGACAGTCACAGAGTATCTGCGAAGACGATTAGGCGGTAGCTTCTTTGCGATAGGATCATTGGTAAACGAACAAGGAAACTCATCATCGAAAATTATATTTATTTTTTCCATATTAACTCCTTTTGATATTTAGTCTTAATAGCAAATCCGTATGCTATATGTAATAAATACCATAAAGATCAATAGTGTCAATGGTTTGGCTTTTGCTTGTGAGGTGGCTTTGATCTTTCTTTTTCAACCGAAGGGCAGAAAAAGCAAGGCAACTGAGCTTCGCTCAGTTAGCCCTTGCTTGGTTAATTAACTTGACTAATTAAAAGAGCGTGATATTAAAGTTATAATTAATTAAATAGGAGGTTTTAATGGAAATAAATAATGCTAGTCGTGATGCCGATAATTGGATGTCTGTTGGGGTGGTTTTGACCGCAACTAAAATTCTGGTCAGCTTTCCAAATCATAGGGTTTGTTCAAAATATAAAGTTTCGATAGAAGGCTTAGATGGAATGAAAAGAGATTATTTATTTTATCCAGACGATAAAGTTGTAGATTTTATAGGTAAAAAGATAACCTATGTGTATAAAAGATTCGATGACGAGAGTATTTGCGACATCCTGCATATCTATAATTAATTACCAGGCTTATTTTCGTTGTTTTCTTTCCCATTTGAAAGTTCATCACTTTTGGGGAAATTAATAGTAAGCAAGAGCTTTTGAAACTCAATAAGAATCAAACTATGTAATTCATCATTGATTTCATCATTAGGAATAATTTCCAAATCTGGGTTGGTTGTTAAATTAATTACCAAGTTTTCAGAATTAGCTTTTTTATTTATTTGAGTTTCAGACTGTTTGTTTTTTTCTTCACATTCAAAGAAAGCCGAACCATAACTTAAGTGAAAGTTTGGCAAAAAACTATCTGAAGAAGTATCTAATATCAAAAATATACTTTCCTTTTGATTAAAATTCTTCGACGAATTATCTATGATCGCTATGATTCTGAATGGTCCGGTAATATTCATTATTAATCCTTGATTTAAAGTTTTTAACAGGGGCAGACTATTTTTAGAGAGGAATTATTGTATATACCTCCAGTCTTGAAAACAATAATGTTCGATAAATCGCTCGCTATCAATTATTCCTAAAGCAAAATCATCATATTTGCACAGAAAAACTTAACCTGCTTTGCTTGAGCATTAAGGGCAACTTTAGAACATCTCGCCATTTTTCTCAATAACCACAGAATTATGTAGTGACTGTTGACATGTGGACCATACATCTTCCGCTGGTTTCTCAGACATTAGATTGATTCTTCATCATTGCATTTATAATCAATAGCTTAGCCAACGACTCTTATTGAGCGGAATTTAATCAAACCATAAATTCATGTAATCATATTGGCATGTGTCATAAAACTTTTCAAAACAAATTTACATTTTAAAACATGATGATTATCATTGCAGAATAAGAATTTTCTGTAACTTTAAAAATTAAATACAGTAAAAACAGATGGTTGTTGGATTTGTCTGTTTATGGTCGTTTTTTTTGAGGTTCATTGCCTTATTTAAAAGGTAACTAAAATTTTTAGATTTCTTCTTTGATACTTTCTGGATGGTAATGTTATGCAAAAAAACATATCAAAAACAATGCATTCTGAATGGGTGTTGAGGAGTACCCTTTACTGGATGAGTTCTATCACCCGCTGGAAGTTGGATGAAGACGATCAGCACTGGCTCGTCTCGTTCGAAGACTGGAACGACGAGGTTGAGTTCGAGTTCGAACGACTGCTGAATGACTACAAACTCAGGGAAAAGCTTCAGTCTCATACCGGCCATGTCAGGACTTCTATCATCGACAATGTTCTGAGGAGCATCGATTCGAGACTTGCCGAATGAATACGATGCCATTCAACTTTGACCGCCTGAGCAATGGCAAAGTCTTCATCAGCAACCTTGCTGGCTTTCACAGCTTCGTCGATGACGAAGATCTGCATCTTCTTGCCGATAACAAATTCCCTCCAGAACAAACAACATCTCGACTACTTGAAAGCAGATTGTTCATTTCAGACGATGCTACTCAGGCAGTTTCAAAAGCCTCCCTAAGTTCTGCATTTGCCAAACGACTGATGAATGAACTGGCCGTCCGTCCAATCTTCATGATAGTGCCGACTCTCAGGTGCGATCACACATGCAAGTATTGCCAGGTCAGCAGAGCATCGATTACTGCTGATGGTTATGACCTCAATCCAGAACTGATACCGCAAATCGTCAGCACCATTAAGAAGCTGGGCGCTCCACCTTACAAGATTGAAGTGCAGGGCGGAGAACCGCTTCTCAGGTTCGATCTCGTTCGGGCAATTTATGAGGAATGCGAGAGTTCATTAGGTAGTGATGCTTTCGAAATGGTTATTGCCACCAGTCTCTCAATACTGGATGAAGGCATTCTCTCATGGGTGAAAGAACGGAATATTACTTTCTCAGTTTCTCTTGATGGTAATGAAGCCATCCACAATAAAAACCGCATCCTCACCGACTATCAGGCTCACAACAAAGCCGTTACAGGCATTCAGAAAATCACAGAAGAGCTGGGAGCAAACCGGGTAGCTACGGTAACCACAGTTACTAAGGAGCTGACAAAAGAGCCAGCTTCCATAGTGGATGCTCATCTGTCTCTTGGCCTAACCGACATGTTTATCAGGCCATTAAGTCCTTATGGGTTTGCTCAGAAGCAGAGTTTCACTTTTTCAATGCCTGAATATTTTGAGTTTTATAAAAAGTTAATGCAGGAAGTGTTGCTTCACAACCAGAAGGGTATACCTGTCGTTGAGCATTCGGCTTCAATCCATCTAAAGCGAATTTTCAATCCGGGCTTCAGTGGTTATGCAGATCTGAAATCACCAAGCGGAGTCGTGCTGAACTGCATCTTGTTTAACTATGACGGCAAGGTTTACGGTAGCGACGAAAGCCGTATGCTCCAGAAAGTAAATCCCGAAGCAGATTTCAGTGCAGGAGAGTTTGCTTCACTCTCATTCAGTAGCAACGAATATTACCGTTCCGCTCTTTCATCTTCATTTAACTTTGCCATGCCAGGTTGTAACACCTGCGCATATCAGCCTTTCTGTGGAGCAGATCCTTGTCAGAACATCAGTGTTAATGGCGAACCTGTTGGTGACAAGAGTCGGTCAACCTTCTGCCAGTATCACAAAGGGATGTTCCGCTTCCTGCTGAATGAAATCTCTCAGGATGGACCAATGGCTGAGATGCTCAAAAGGTGGGCTTATGTCTGAGGTGCTGAGAAACGATATTTTTCGGTTTTCATCGGACTTGCCAGTTCAGCAAGGCTTCTACCGCCTGTGCAAATCCAAGCCCGAAAATCCTCAATTCTATCTACCAAATTTGCTTGTCACTGCAACACAACTCGATTCCAGACTGCCTGCATATTTTGCAGACTCGATTGTGAGCCGGGAACTTTTCGATTCCATTGAAGATGGTGACATTGGGATCGTCAACAACGGCAACATGCTCCGGGTAATTCTGTCCCGTATAGCAAACCATAACACTGTCCTGGTCACTGAAAGGTGCAACAACAGTTGCCTGTTTTGTTCTCAGCCTCCTAAAGCTGGAAACGATGACTGGCTTCTCAACCAGTCAGCTCTCGCTATCGCTTCCTTCTCTCTGAAGGGAGTAGTGGGAGTGAGCGGGGGAGAGCCTTTGCTCTATGGCGAAGACTTCCTGCATTTTCTGGACTTCATAATCGAAAATTCCCCTGAGACAGCACTGCATGTTCTAACCAACGGACGGAAGTTTGCGGATGTCAGCTTTACCCAGCAGATGAAGGAAAGAAGCGATAAGCTCAAAATCACGTTTGGGATACCTCTTTATTCTTCAAGAGCATCAGTGCACGACTATCTGGTCGGAAGCGAGGGAGCTTTTGATGAAACAGTCAGAGGACTGATCAATGCCGGTAACTCAGGCATCAACATAGAACTAAGAGTCATCCCTACTCAGGCGAACTATACAGAGCTTGATGACATCGTTGAGTTTGCTGGTCGTGTGTTCTCGAACATTAACCAGATCTCCCTGATGGGACTGGAGTCGATTGGGTGGGCCCGTAAGAACTGGTCCTCAATCTTCATTGAGCACGACAATTACAGTGAAAAAATCCTTTCGGCTATAGACACTGCACACAGGTCAGGTATCCCTTTTACCATCTTCAATTACCCACTGTGCCACCTTCCTGAAAGGGCATGGGATTTTGCTACACAGTCCATCTCTGACTGGAAAAATTACTATCCCAAAGAATGTGATGAATGCACTCAGAAGTCTTCCTGTGCTGGTTATTTCAGTTCATCAAAAGGCCGTTTTCATCAACCTCCGAGACCAATAATATGAAAAAATTTAATTTCGCGGCTCTGCTTCCTGGATTTTTGGCTCTTAATAACTCTGTATGGGCAAGTGATTCATCTACTGGTGCCAGTGATTTACCTGGTATGACTTTGAACGAACATGATTTGGTGATAGCTCCGCTCAACACCGAAGTGCCGTTCTACATTGCAGGACACAGAAGTCACAGTTCTCACCGTAGCCACAGCTCACATCGTTCCTCATCAGGCGGAGGTTACTATGGCGGAAGCACTCCTTACTATCCCAAAACATACAGCTCGCCAGGCACCTCAGACTCATCCAGTTCAGGAACTCGTTCGTCGTCGTCCTCCTCCTCTGTCCGTTCACTTAGCTCAAATGACACAACCACAACAAACTCAGCAGGGACCACAGGTGCCAATCGAGCGAGTAACGGGCTAACTGCGGATACTGAAAAACGTAAGCGGTTAATCATGCGAGTGCAGTTCGCCTTACTCGATAAAGGTTTCTACAACGGTAATATTGACGGGAGCATGGGGCCAGCCACAAGGACAGCAATCAAGAATTATAGAGTTGCAAATGGATTACCCACTCCCGTAAGAGAAACATTAGACACTCAGCTATTGAATTCCTTAAATATACTGGCCCGATAGATATTGAGAATAAATATAATGAAGATAAAACTTTCAATTTATAAAACAAAAAAAGTAACAGATGATATTGATCAGGTTTTGAACTTGGAAAAAGTTCAAAAACCTATTGAATTTGAAATGGATGATGCAAGAGCATACCTTTTTGCAAAGCAAATTTCTGACCCAGTGCTACCTGAATGGACAACATTATTTACAAGCTAAAAGACAGACATAAAGCCCGATTTTTTTGGAATGAATAGTAGCACTGGAGCAGTACTGGTGGTTGAGGTTGATAACTCAAGGTATCTTATTCCGTTTGGAACTGGTCATCACTTAATCAATGATAGTAGCATTGTCAAAGGTTTTGGATTGAAAACAACCCTTAAATGTATTGAGCATAAAAAAATCCGTAGCCTGGATAAAGGCAGTCATAACGAAACCAATCTTCTAACTCGGAATCAGAGTAGTAAAGAAGTCGATATATATAATCTTAAAGTAGATTCTGAAATGGATATTCTCACGACCCTCACAGGCACTTCCACTGAAGATTTTTTAGGGAATAAAATAACAGGGAAAGACGCTTTTATAATTGTGCCAGACATTGACTTAAAAAAGATCCCTGAGTTATTAATAAAAATAGACTCTATTTATCAATTACCCCTTCCCGAAGAATTCGAATGGGTTAACAATATTAAAGAGGCTGATGAGGCCGAAGTTGAAATACTTGATTCACTTTTGATTGATTTGATAAAAAAAAGAGAATTCAGTGATATATGGTTAGGTGAGCCAGAAATTGTGGATTGGGAAAATCAAATAGGTTATTGCTTCGAGAAGAGACAACGGTTTGCACATGAAAATTTAGCAATAGAACAATTATGTGATTTTTTCGACAGTAAAAATATAGAGATAACTATTGACGATATTAAAAAAAATTACCTGCATGTTTTGAATGCAGATCATGAATCGATAAAGAAATGGTCTTTGTATAGATGCATTTATGCTGAAATAAAAGAAGGTGATCAAAACTACATTTTGCGAGACTCCATATGGTATGTGGCCGATAGAAAATTTGTCACAACCATTGATGATGAGATGAAAAAAATTCTACATTATGAGGAGTCTGATAAGTTTCCATTATACTCCTTTAAAAGAGAGGAGGATTATAATAACAATGTTTGTCTTGGTGACAAATCATTCACACATATGGATCAAAAATTCATTCATCATGGTGGAGGGAAAAGCAAAATTGAATTTTGCGACCTTATAAAAGATGCATCCGATTTTATTCATGTGAAATATTATAGTGGTTCACAAAGTATGAGCCATCTTTTCTCACAAGGATTTGTCGGTTCTGAGCTTTTTATAAGCGATTCAGAATTCCGTGGGAAACTTAATGAGAAGCTTCCTGACCATATAAAATTAGCTGATCATATAACACGACCTGATGCTAAAAATTATAAATTAGTTTTCGCCATAGCTACCAATAAAAAACTGCCTGAAGATCTACCTTTATTTTCAAAAATAAATTTAAAAAACTTTCACAAGAGTATCAGCAATTTTGGTTACGAAGTCAGGATCTGCAAAATAGATGTAGACCCTAATATTTACAAAAGGAAGTTATGTAAACCACAAAAAAACAAGCTTTAAGTTAGTTTGTTAATGTCGGAAATTTCTGTCAGTTCATTCAAGAAATCACTTTTATTCCTCAGAAGCCAATGAAAAACTTTTGGGTTCTCAAGCAATTTCTTAATATGAGAAATGATAATTGTTAGTTTTAAGCTATTTGAACCATAAGTTTCTTTGATTTTTTGAGTGTCAAAATGAACTTGAGCCATTTCTTTCTCAAGTCGTTCTATCGCTTTCCTGTTCGCAAGTTTTGAGTCTGATTTCTTTTTGGGGTGCTGTATAAGGTATTCAGGAGAGGAACTGTGATATAGTGATTCCGAAAATAGGGTTGAATAATTTTCAAACTTTACCATCAGGTTCGCACATTCTATCTGTCTTAAAGGAACCATTTTCTTTAAGGTTCTAAAAGTATTAACCGGGATATCCTTATCGTTAAACAGCTCTATCACTTCCGGGCAGATCCCCTTTAAGACTGATAGGTTAGATTTCAGAGAATCAACACTTATATTTAGTGCGGTGCAAAGCATTTCAACAGGAACTCCTACTCTTACAGCTTCTTTAAGCATTCGTTGGATCTGTATTATTGTTATTCGGTTAACTTTTTTATTTGGTGTGTAAGTGTCGTATGTTGTCGAAATAAGGCAATTTACTTTATCCTCACCTAACTCTTTAAGGGCCTCAACCCTAAGGTGGCCATCGAGGATTTTCACAGAATTATCTGTTTGATCAATGAAGACAAGTATTGGTTCTACTAAGCCGATGGCTAATATAGTGCTTTTTATTTGGGCGAATTTTTTACTGATTTGAAAATTTACAGGAAGCTTTTTTGTGTAAGTCAGATCAGCCAGTTTAAAACTTACTGATTTGTCATTGAAGCAGTATTTGATCATTTTACACCTCAATTAGTAGTGTTTCTAACTATGACTTTAACAACATCTTGTAGACTTTCTTCAGCTACTATTTTAGAAAAACTCTCATTACTGGTAAGCTCTTTGAATATCTGACTTGCAACTAATAGTTTTATTTCCACATATTCAGCTTTGTTTTTGATTTTTTTATGTTGGGAGATATTATCCTGATAAAGTTGTTGTAACTCATCAGTGGTCATTTTTTTCTTTTTCTTGGCAACACCAAAGTTATTATTAATAAATCCCTTGAGTCCTTCATCTCGTGAATCGAGTATTTCACGAATCTTACCAACATCTTTATGTTTTATTAAACCTTCATCAAAAGCTTTTATCAATAGTTCTTGACCACCCTCGAAGTCTACTCTTGCAATTTCAACAGCAAATGATATTGGTATGCATCCTGACTCAACAGCCGAAAGTAACTTATTTTCCCCTTTATTAATGAGCATGGTTAGACTTGTAATCCAGTGCAAAGATAGGCCGGTAGAGCTTGATATCTCCTTATTAGTTAATCCTTGCTGAGTCATTTCTTTTATTCGTTGAAACTGTTCCCCTGCTCTTGGAATTACTCGGGCCATATTTTCGACTAAACTCATGATGTAAGCCTGGTTTTCGTCTATATCCAATATAAAAGCGGGAATTAGCTCCTCACCCAATGCAGTCAACGACTCAAGTCTACCTTGACCGCATATTAAAGCGAAATCGTATTTTTTATCAACGATCCTTCGAATCGTTATGGGTTTTCTTAGTCCACTGGCATCAATGCTTTCAGTTATTTCTGCATGACGAAATTTGTTCCTCGACCGAGGAATTACCACCTTAATAGAAGATATTTTAACCATGTGAACATTTTGATCTCGCATTTATATTACATCCTTATTATCAGTTGATAGCATATTAAAGAATGGCTTGATATCATCAAAACGATACATTTCGAACAAAAGGTTATTGTTATCTTTGAGTTTTAATTCATTTTCAAAAAAATCTAATGACGGTAATATGTAGTAATCAACAGGCTCTGTGTTGAGACTGTTCATTCTTGCAATGATGCTAATTTCTGGATTTAGACTCCTGTCCAATCGCACTATCCATCTATGCTTGTTTAAACCTGTTTTTTTACATCGTGAAAGCACTATAGAGAAGCTTAAAGCTTTATTAACTGAAATTAGTTTATTTTCAAGTATATTCACTTCACTACTTATAATTTCATTTTGTATTTTGTTAACAATATCACCGTGTTTTTTTCGTAGGTAAGAGTTTATCTCTAAGTATTGATAATCTCGATCAGGAGTATAATCTATTAATTTATAAGCATTTAGAAGACCTCCAAAGCGATTTGCAATTACACTGCTTGATGGACTACCATCCTCCTCATCTATAATAAAACCTGATATTTTTCCATGCTTGGAAAGGATTTTTCTCAAACAATCAAGAATTTTTTCATTGCTCATTTTTATAGAACGATTATCAATTATTTCCTTAGCTAATTTGAATTTTTCTTCTGAAATGATGGGTTTAAAAAAGTAACTATACTCAATCCATTCATCTTCAGGGTTTCTGACCTTTTTTGTCTTTAACTTTTGTGATGTTCGGTTGTATGTGTATTTTCCTGTATATCTGCTATTAATAAGAATGGAGTGAATTCGACCACGTGTCCATTCTGTTTTATCGCTGAATCTATACCCCTCCTGATTAAGTCGTGAAGCGATAAGATACTCATTTAATCCGTCAAAAATGAACATATTGAAAATCTTTTTTATCAGCTCAATTTCTTTTTTTGTTCCAGGAACGAGAACTATTCTGTCTGTTTGAAGGCTCTTTCTCTCACCATGAGCGAGTATCATCTTTGATTTATTATTATTATCAAGTAACTTTCTTTGAAGCCCATATCCGGGTTTTCCTCCTTGATAGTATCCTCTTTTCGCCAGGTTTACGTGTCCTGCAAATACCTTTATCGAAAGGTTTTTACTTAAGGCTCCCGCTGCGTACATAAGTGAAGAAAGTATGAATGTTTCAGTTTCACTATTTTCCGGGAGGTTTTCGGCACAATAAATGACATTCACATTGTTCATTTTGAGAAGATATTTATAGTAAATGCCTTCTTGAGGATCCTTGAATCGACCAAAACGACTTACATCGTATACAAGGACTGCATCGATATTAATAATCTTTGTTAGAACATCATTAACAAGTTTATTAAAGTCATGCCTTCCAGTAGTAGTTACACCACTCTTACCTGCGTCGTCATAGGTATGTATGATTTCCATATTATGCTCATCAGCATATTTTTTTATGAATCGTGCTTGGTTATCTAAAGAAAACTCCTGAAGATTAGTAGACATCCGTAGATACTGGGCAACCCTAACCTTATGTATCTTATCAGTTTTATCAATCATTTTAGTGCCTTGATGAAACTACTTGAGAAATGAATTGGTTAAAAATTGATCATTTTTCAATCGCTTTCAACCTTTTTTTGTTTTCTGCAAGGCGGATTTTTGAGATATGGAATTAACATTTCTCGGAAGGAACAAACGATGAGAGGTTTGAGGGTGCTAAAGAGTGGAAAGCTGGATTATCTCTTTGTGCTGGAAGTTAAACGGAACTTTTAAGTTTTGCCGTAAAAATTTTTCTTAAAAAGTATTTTATATGTAGCCTAAAAAAGAAAGTTTTATAATTTTTACTTACAAAACAGAATATTAATAGATGTTTATAAGTACTGCTGCATCATGGGGGTGTGGCCACTGAAGTCCATTTGCTCTGCTCCTTTCATCTCATTCTCACTCAGGATTCACTCTTTTGATTTCCGCTGGCTGGACAGGGGCAGCCGGGGATGGATGGTTATCACACTGGCGGATAACGAAAGGGCAGATGTTAGCATTTTTGCGCAGCCCGCTTCATCCGCCAGCCGATGTTTCTGGCTGGCGACCATATCAAATTGCGACAGGCGGTAAAAAGCAAATTTTACGCGGCGGGGAAAACTGTGGAGCCAGCACGCAAATTCGGCGCTTAGCGCGGCCGGGCGCTGCCGCTGCCGCGCTACAGGTGAGTGTCAGTTCGGTCAGTGCACCCCTTACCTCTGCGGCGTTTTCATTACCTGAGCAGAGATATGGCTGGTCATAACTGCAGAATCACAACGGGCGTAAATTTACGACATTGCTCTGTAAGTCGCTTCGTTGAACGATTACCATGAGCATTCGTGTTTCATCTGGCTTATGGATATCCGATGCGTTTTAAGGTTGCTCTTCTTCCGCTTATTTGTTTGCTTGCTGCCTGCAGCAGTAAGCCTGCCCCCCAGCAGCAATCCGCCGTTGTGCCTGCACCGAAAGGGGGGTTTTTACTGGAACCTTCTCACGCCATTCAGCCGATGTTTGGCGACTTTGCCGGTAATCCGGCGGCAGAACAATTTATCGATCAGATGGTGGCGAAGCACGGTTTCAACCGCGACCAGCTGCATGCGGTCATTGGCCAGGCGAAGCGACTGGATTACGTGCTGCGCCTGATGGATCAGCAGGCGCCGAGCTATACGCCGCCGAGCGGGCCGAACGGCGCGTGGATTCGCTATCGCAATAAATTCATCACCCCGGATAACGTGCAGAACGGCGTCGCCTTCTGGAATCAATATCAGGATGCGCTGCAGCGCGCCCAGCAGGTGTATGGCGTACCGCCGGAGATCATCGTCGGGATTATCGGGGTGGAAACACGCTGGGGTCGGGTGATGGGCAAAACCCGTCTGCTGGATGCGCTGGCGACGCTCTCGTTTAGCTATCCGCGCCGTGCCGCTTACTTCAGCAGCGAGCTGGAAACCTTCCTGCTGATGGCGCGCACCGAGCAGGACGATCCGCTGGATCTGCGTGGCTCTTTCGCCGGTGCCATGGGCTACGGCCAGTTTATGCCGTCCTCCTATAAGCAGTATGCGGTCGATTTTAACGGCGACGGCCATATCAATCTGTGGGATCCGGTGGATGCCATCGGCAGCGTTGCCAACTACTTTAAAGCGCACGGCTGGCGTTCCGGTGAAAACGTCGCCGTGCCCGCCAGCGGTCAGGCACCGGCGCTGGAGAACGGTTTCAAAACCTCTTATTCAGTGAATACGCTGGCAGCCAGCGGTCTGGCACCGCAGGGTTCGCTGGACGGCAACAGCCAGGTCAGCCTGCTGCGGCTGGATCTCGGCACCAGCTATCAATACTGGTACGGTCTGCCTAATTTCTACGTGATCACGCGCTACAACCACAGCACGCACTATGCCATGGCGGTGTGGCAGCTGGGGCAGGCGGTCGCCCAGGCGCGTCAGGGCAACATGCTTTAATACTGTCCTTATAAAGTATGAGGGTATAAGATGGCGCCCCTTTTGCGGTGCCTTCTTCATCGCATACCGACTACTGAGGAATATGTATGACGACTTTACCTGCCTGCCCGGCCTGCCAGGCAGATTACACCTGGCAGGAGGGTGATAACCTGAACTGCCCCTCCTGCGGCCATATCTGGTCCGCCAGCGCGGATGACAGCAGCGAAGGGCTGGTAGTGCGCGATGCCAACGGTAACCTGCTGGCAGATGGCGATAGCGTAACCGTAGTGAAAGATCTCAAGGTGAAAGGCAGCTCTTCCATCCTGAAAATCGGCACTAAAGTGAAAAGCATCCGTCTGGTTGAAGGTGACCACAATATCGATTGCAAAATCGACGGCTTCGGTCCGATGAAACTCAAATCTGAGTTTGTGAAAAAGAACTAATTGCAGGACGGCGATGCGCCGTCCTGTTGCTTTCCCCCGCAGGATGCGGAAGTAATGACATCCGCGCCCGTGCGCGCTATCACTACGCCTGAGCCTGCAGCACCTGACTCCACTGCGCCATCCACACTTTTTCGGCAACCGCACTTTTCTCTTCGCGCCTCGCGCAGCAAAACAGGTAGTGTGTGACTCTTCCACACAGACAGGAGCGTTGCTATGCAAGACTGGAATCCCCAGCTGTATCGTCAGTTTGAATCTGAGCGTACGCGTCCGGCACAGGAGTTGCTGGCGCGTATTCCCGTCAACGAGGTGCGCTTTGCTACGGACCTGGGATGTGGCCCGGGCAACAGCACGGAACTGCTGGCACAGGCCTGGCCGCAGGCGCACATCACCGGCATCGACAGCTCTGAGGCGATGCTGGAACAGGCGCGGCAACGCCTGCCGGACTGTGATTTTCGTCAGGCCGATATCCGCAGCTGGCAGCCTGAGCAGCCGCAACAGGTCATTTATGCCAACGCGTCGCTGCAATGGCTGACCGACCACGAAACCTTGTTGCCGCATCTGGTAAACCAGCTGGCACCGGGCGGTGCACTGGCGGTGCAAATGCCGGATAACCTGCAGGAGCCGTCGCATCGTCTGATGCGTGAGGTGGCCGCCAGCTCACGCTGGCAGGGGCATATTTCGCCTCAGGCGGCAGAGCGCAAACGCCTGCTGAGCAGCGATCGCTACTATGATTTATTAGGCGATGCAGGCTGTCAGGTCGATATCTGGCGCACCACTTACTATCATCCGATGGCAGATGCGCAGGCGATTATCAGCTGGCTGCGTGCCACCGGGCTGCGTCCGTTCCTTGCCGCGCTGGATGAGGCGCAGCAGGCGGACTTTTTACATGACTATCATCAGGCGCTGCTGCCCGCTTACCCGACGCGTAGTAATGGACAGGTTTTGCTGGCCTTCCCGCGTTTATTTATGGTGGCGGTGAAAACGCGCTGACCTCACCGGAACGCAGCGCGCAAAATGCGACGGCGGCGGTTGAAAAGGGCTTGTTGCCGCACCATTTACTGCTAACGTGAAGCGCCACAACAGGAGAAGGCGATGAACGACGAACAACTTCAGCAGCTCAGCCGCCGTATTGGCGAACAGCTCAGGCATCGTCAGGCGACGGTGACGGCGGCGGAGTCCTGTACCGGCGGCTGGATTGCCAAGGTATTTACCGACATCAGCGGCAGTTCGGCCTGGTTTGAGCGTGGCTTCGTTACCTATAGCAATGAGGCCAAGCAGCAGATGGTTGGCGTGCAGGCGGCGACGCTGGCGCAGCACGGTGCCGTCAGTGAGCAAACGGTACGCGAAATGGTGACCGGCGCCTGTGCCGCGGCCGGCGCTGGCTACGGTATTGCGGTGAGCGGCATCGCCGGACCAGATGGCGGCACGGCTGAAAAGCCGGTCGGTACCGTCTGGTTTGCGCTGGCGGGTCCGGAGGGCCGCGTGCTGGCGCAGCGCCAGCAGTTTACCGGCGATCGTGATGCTGTCCGGCGTCAGTCGGTCAGCTGGGCGCTGCAGGCGCTGCTGGATGAATTTCTGACAAATTAAACTTGATACTGTATGACTATACAGTATAATTAGCGGCAACAGAACGAGCAGGCATACACGGTGCCCGCTCACCCGGCATGATTAGGAGTGGAAATGGCGATTGACGAGAACAAACAGAAGGCTTTAGCTGCCGCGCTGGGCCAGATTGAGAAACAATTTGGTAAAGGCTCCATCATGCGCCTGGGTGAAGACCGCTCGATGGATGTTGAAACCATCTCTACCGGCTCCCTGTCGCTGGACATCGCGCTGGGCGCGGGTGGCCTGCCAATGGGCCGTATCGTTGAGATTTACGGACCTGAGTCATCCGGTAAAACCACGCTGACCCTGCAGGTCATTGCTGCTGCGCAGCGTAAAGGCAAAACCTGTGCCTTTATCGATGCCGAGCACGCGCTGGATCCGGTATACGCCAAGAAACTGGGCGTCGACATTGATAACCTGCTGTGTTCGCAGCCGGATACCGGTGAGCAGGCGCTGGAGATCTGTGATGCGCTGGCCCGTTCGGGTGCGGTAGACGTGATCATCGTTGACTCCGTGGCGGCGCTGACGCCGAAAGCGGAAATCGAAGGTGAAATCGGTGATTCGCACATGGGTCTGGCTGCGCGTATGATGAGCCAGGCGATGCGTAAGCTGGCGGGTAACCTCAAGCAGTCCAACACGCTGCTGATCTTCATCAACCAGATTCGTATGAAGATTGGTGTGATGTTCGGTAACCCGGAAACCACCACCGGTGGTAACGCCCTGAAGTTCTACGCCTCCGTGCGTCTGGATATCCGCCGTATCGGCGCCATTAAAGAGGGCGATGAAGTGGTGGGGAGCGAAACCCGCGTTAAAGTGGTGAAGAACAAAGTGGCAGCACCGTTTAAGCAGGCTGAGTTCCAGATCATGTACGGTGAAGGCATCAACACCTTCGGCGAGCTGGTTGACCTCGGCGTGAAGCACAAACTGGTGGAAAAAGCCGGTGCGTGGTACAGCTACAACGGCGATAAAATCGGCCAGGGTAAAGCGAACGCCACCAACTTCCTCAAAGAGAACCCGGCGATTGCCAATGAGCTCGACGTTAAGCTGCGTGACATGCTGCTGACCGGTGCAACGGCGGAAGCGGCGACAGCGGATAGCGCAGCTGATAAATACGAAGAAGCCAGCGAAACCAACGAAGATTTTTAACCATACCCACGGGAGCAGCAATGCTCCCGTTTTGCTTTTTCCCGCCCGTGCTTTTCCTCTCTGCCTTCTTGCTTTACCCTGCGCAACAGTCACAACAAGGTAATCCTATGTCATCGACCTCATCACAGGCTCCGGAGCCAACCTTTTCCCGGGTACTCGATCGTGCCATGCGTATTTTGTCGCAGCGCGACCATAGCCGCGACGAGCTGAAACGCAAACTGCAGCTGAACAATCAGCGTGCGGCCTGGCTGCAGCAACAGGAGAGCCAGCCGATACCGGAAGCGCTGCTGGAGAAAGTGCTCGACTGGTGTCAGGAGAATGGCTGGCTCAACGACCAGCGTTTTACCGAACGCTTTATTCAGAGTCGCGCGCGCAAAGGCTATGGTCCACAGCGGGTGCGCATGGAGCTGCAGCAAAAAGGCATCGACCGTGATGAAATCAACCAGGCGCTGTTCGATAGCGAGGTTGACTGGAGCCAGTGCGCGGCCGAGGTCGCTAAACGTAAATTCGGCGAACCGCTGCCGCAAAGCTGGGCGGAAAAAAGCAAAGTCCAGCGCTTTCTGATGTCGAAAGGCTTTATGATGGAAGACATTCAGGCGATTTTCAGAAATATTGACGACTGAAAGGCGATGGGATTTTACTTCCCATTGAAGAAAATTTATCTTATTCCCACTTTTTGTTCCTCAGTCAGTGGCGGGCCGGGCGCATGCGGTTTGCCAGCGAAAGGGAACGTTCGTTAGCGTGATTCCAGGAATTTTATGAGCAAGAGCACTGCTGAGATCCGTCAAGCGTTTCTCGACTTTTTTCATAGCAAGGGACATCAGGTTGTAGCCAGCAGCTCCCTCGTACCAAACAACGATCCGACGTTGCTGTTTACTAACGCCGGCATGGTGCAATTTAAAGACGTTTTCCTTGGTCAGGACAAGCGCGATTATTCGCGTGCCACCACGTCGCAGCGCTGCGTGCGTGCCGGCGGTAAGCACAATGACCTGGAAAACGTCGGCTACACCGCGCGTCACCACACCTTCTTTGAAATGCTGGGCAACTTCAGCTTTGGCGACTACTTCAAGAAAGAAGCCATTGCCTACGCCTGGGAACTGCTAACGGGCGAGCAGTGGTTTAAGCTGCCGAAAGAGCGTCTGTGGGTAACCGTATACGAAACCGATGACGAAGCCTTTGAAATCTGGGCCAATGATATCGGCGTACCGCGCGAACGTATTATCCGCATTGGCGATAATAAAGGCGGTGCTTACGCCTCTGACAACTTCTGGCAGATGGGTGACACCGGCCCTTGCGGTCCGTGCACCGAAATCTTCTACGATCACGGCGACCACATCTGGGGCGGCCCTCCGGGCAGTCCGGAAGAGGATGGCGATCGCTATATCGAAATCTGGAACATCGTGTTCATGCAGTTCAACCGTCAGGCCGACGGCACCATGCAGCCACTGCCGAAACCGTCGGTGGATACCGGTATGGGCCTTGAGCGTATCGCCGCGGTACTGCAGCATGTGAACTCCAACTATGAAATCGATCTGTTCGCGAAGCTGATTAACGCGGTGGCGCAGGTAACCGGCGCCACCGATCTGAACAACAAATCACTGCGCGTGATCGCCGACCACATCCGTTCATGTGCCTTCCTGATTGCCGATGGTGTTATCCCGTCGAATGAAAACCGTGGCTATGTGCTGCGCCGCATCATTCGTCGCGCGGTGCGTCATGGCAACATGCTGGGCGCGAAAGAAGCCTTCTTCTACAAACTGGTGGCTCCGCTGATCGAGGTGATGGGCGCAGCAGGTGAAGATCTCAAGCGTCAGCAGAAGCACGTTGAGAACGCCCTGAAAAATGAAGAAGAGCAGTTTGCTAAAACGCTGGAGCGCGGCCTGGCACTGCTGGACGACGAGCTGGCGAAGCTGAAAGGCGACACCCTCGACGGCGAAACGGTCTTCCGTCTGTATGACACCTTCGGCTTCCCGGCGGACCTGACTGCTGACGTATGCCGTGAGCGCAATCTGAAGATTGACGAAGCAGGCTTTGAAGCGGCGATGGAGCAGCAGCGTCAGCGTGCGCGTGAAGCCAGCGGCTTCGGTACCGATTACAACACGGTTATCCGCTTTGATACGCCGACTCAATTCAAAGGTTACGACCACCTCTCGCTCGAGGCGACGGTGCAGGCGCTGTTTGTGGACGGCCAGCAGGTTGAGCAGGTCACAGCTGGGCAGGATGCGGTGGTGATTCTGGAGCAGACCCCGTTCTACGGTGAGTCTGGCGGCCAGGTGGGTGATACCGGCACCCTGACCGGGAAAAATGCTGAATTTAGCGTGCAGGATACGCAAAAATATGGCAAAGCCTTTGGTCATATCGGTAAGCTACGCCAGGGTCAGCTGCGGGTGGGCGATCGCCTGCAGGCGCAGGTCGATGAAGTGCGTCGTTCGCGCATCATCCTTAACCACTCCGCGACGCATCTGATGCACGAAGCGTTGCGCGAAGTGCTGGGCGATCACGTTGGCCAGAAAGGCTCGCTCAACAACGACAAGTACCTGCGTTTTGACTTCTCACACGGCGAAGCCATGAAGCCGCAGCAGATTCGTGCGGTTGAGGATATCGTTAACGCCCAGATTCGCCGCAACCTGCCTATCACTACTAACGTGATGGACCTGGAAGAGGCGAAAGCGCTGGGCGCCACCGCGCTGTTCGGTGAGAAGTACGATCAGCGTGTGCGCGTAGTCAGCATGGGCGAATACTCCATTGAGCTGTGCGGCGGTACGCACGCAGCCCGCACCGGTGACATCGGCCTGTTCCGCATTCAGGGCGAAGCCGGCACGGCGGCGGGTATTCGCCGTATCGAAGCGGTGACCGGTGAAGCGGCGATTGCACAACTGCATGCGCAGAGCGATCAGCTAACCGACATTGCTCAGGTGGTGAAAGCCAACCACAGTAATCTGAACGAGAAAGTGCGCGGACTGGTTGAAAACGTGCGTGCGCTGGAGAAAGAGCTGCAACAGCTACGCGATCAGCAAGCGGCGCAGGAAAGCGCTTCACTGAGTAGCAAAGCGGTTGAGGTGAAGGGCGCGAAACTGCTGGTAAGCGAACTCAGCAATGTCGAGCCAAAAATGCTGCGCACGATGGTGGACGATCTGAAAAATCAGCTTGGTTCTGCTGTCATCGTACTGGCAACCGTTGCAGAAGGTAAGGTGTCGCTGATTGCTGGCGTCACCAAAGATCTGACCGATCGGTTGAAGGCCGGTGAGCTGATTGGCGAACTGGCTGCGCAGGTCGGCGGTAAAGGCGGCGGGCGTCCGGACCTGGCGCAGGCTGGCGGAACCGACGCCCAGGCACTTTCTGGCGCGCTGGCTGGCGTGCCGGAGTGGGTGAGTAACCGGCTGTAACGAAATAAAATTAAGCATCGTGAAGAGCGCCAGGAACATCTGTTTCGGCGCTTTTTAACGCGGTGTGCACCAGGTAATGACAAAGTCCGGTTGATGTAGTGTATTTCGGCTAAACTAACTATCAGCAGAATGTATTGGCATGGCAGAACACAATGGTGTATTTGTCATAGGCATTGTTCAGCGTTATATGATGGATATGGCCGGGAGACCGAACAGGCCCGACTCTTTTAATCTTTCAAGGAGCAAAGAATGCTTATTCTAACTCGTCGAGTTGGTGAAACCCTCATGATTGGTGATGAGGTAACTGTAACGGTGCTGGGTGTTAAGGGTAACCAGGTCCGCATAGGCGTAAACGCGCCAAAAGAAGTGTCGGTTCACCGTGAAGAGATCTATCAGCGCATCCAGGCTGAAAAAACACAGATTACACCTCAATAACGTATTCAGTGCCTCGCTATGTGGCGAGGCGCTACCGCTTCTCTTCCTCCCGTCGTTGTTTTTATCCGTTCACGCTCTCCTGATTTTTACGCGAATTATGTCGGCTGCCGCACGCTTTTACTGTTGATAAATCACTCTTTTTGTCGGCAAAACATGCGGATTGCACGTCATTTGCGCAATCAAACCTGAATCGGTAAAAAGTCGGGAAAAATTGTTTGACTTATAAGTCCGGGAAAGTAATATGTGCGCCACGCAGTGCCGATGAGCGGAAACAAAGTTCAAAAGCACGGTTCGCAAGAACGCGTAAGGTGAGGTGGCCGAGAGGCTGAAGGCGCTCCCCTGCTAAGGGAGTATGCGGTCAAAAGCTGCATCCGGGGTTCGAATCCCCGCCTCACCGCCATTTTCCGATGCATCCATAGCTCAGCTGGATAGAGTACTCGGCTACGAACCGAGCGGTCGGAGGTTCGAATCCTCCTGGATGCACCATCTTCGGATATGGTATTTACTTCAGAGTAGTAAGAGTGAACGAGTAGTTCCTTTCATGGTGAGTTGTTAGCACCCTGCGTTGTACAAGAATCATTTAATGCATCCATAGCTCAGCTGGATAGAGTACTCGGCTACGAACCGAGCGGTCGGAGGTTCGAATCCTCCTGGATGCACCATCTTCTCCGAGATGGAAAGTGCCTCAGTGTGTCATGATGCGATAATCGTTCAGGACGTGCTAAGGAGGATAACGTTGCTTTAGCAACGGCCCGTAGGGTGAGGCGCAAGCCGAATAATCCTCCTGGATGCACCATTCTTTGTATCATTCCCAGGTTGATTTCAGTTAGTCCATCGTAAGAAAATCTCTCAATGCATCCATAGCTCAGCTGGATAGAGTACTCGGCTACGAACCGAGCGGTCGGAGGTTCGAATCCTCCTGGATGCACCATCTTCTCCGAGATGGAAAGTGCCTCAGTGTGTCATGATGCGATAATC